>NZ_JACAKB010000021.1 GCF_030326305.1 Myroides odoratimimus
CGTTTTTTGCTAACTGCAAAAAGCATGACATTAATCCATATAAATGGCTAAAGTATGTTCTTGAAAATATTCAATCCATCAACCACAAGAATATCGCTGACCTATATCCTCATAATTACAAGAAACTTATCCTGGATAATGTAGAAGAATAATTAGATCTCACAAGATGTACTTGCTCGGGTGCATACATTGCAGATGCGTTTTTAGATAGAATAATTCACTCTGCTATTCGCTTTGAATTAGAAGGAGAATCTCTCAGAAAAATAATCAAAAAATAATAACTCTTTTTAGCTATATTTATACTACTAAAAAACAAGGCGAAGAACTGTCTACTTTCACACTGGAATAGACTGTTCACTTTCACACCGGAATAGACTGTTTACTTTCAGTGGAATATTCAACAAGGTAATGTAACAGAGAAATCTTATCATCATAGGGTATCATTAATCTCGAAAAATTCAATAAGTTTACACAACTTAAAAAACAAAAAATGAAAATAGGAATTACCTTCAGTCCCTTTGATCACCTACACGCAGGATATATCAAAATGCTAGAAGATGCTAAGTCACAATGTGATTACCTTATTGTAGGTTTACAGACTAATCCACATACAGATAAAGATTATAAAGGATTAGCTCCACAGACATTAGTAGAGCGCTATATTCAGCTTAAAGGGTGTAAATATGTAGATGAGATAGTTCCTTATATCACAGAACAAGACCTAGAAGACATCATACGTTCTTATAAAATAGATGTACGCATCATCGGTGAAGAATACAAAGGAAAAAACTTCACAGCTAAGAACTTCTGCATAGAGAAAGGAATAGAGATATATTATAATAAACGATAAAAGTTGTCTTTTGTTTATTCGTTTTTTTGTCTTTTTGAGCTTTCTCAAGACTATTTATTATCTGTAACAGAATAACAAATAACAAACTCACAGAAAACAATACCCCACAAACTGCGTCATCCTGAACTTGTGAAGGATCTCAGCCTATATATCACAATACAAAGATTACGAACTAGCAAACAAATTATATCATAAAGACAAAAGCCAAAGATTTACTCATTAATCTTTGGCTTTTTTATATTCATTTACTGTTTTATCAATCGGTTCTCTTTCCCTACAAAACCTCACTTTTCCACACCACCTGTCCAGGTTTCAAAGTCTGACCTTCCGTAATACGAGCAAAACCCGCTACATAAGCGGCAGGATAAGTACATACGTAATCCTCTACTATTGCATCGTGATCCACAGTTACATTCGCATTGATAATACAATGTTTTCCTATTTTAGCATCTGCTTGTATTACAGCATTCGCTAATACTACCGTACCTTCACCAATCTCTGCAGATGGAGCCACATAAGCGGTAGGATGTATAATCGTAGCAAACCTATGCTTCACATCTCCTACTATACGTTTACGTACCTCATTATTTCCAATTCCTATAATCAACTCTGCCTCCTTCTCATAACTCTCACTATAAGGATTTGACGCATCATCAAAGTACTCTACACTATTATCATTGTCCAACTGGTAAATTGTATCTTCTACTACCTTACCATGACCACCTTTACCGTATATTAGGTATTTTTTCATTCTTAAACGATTATTCTTACAAAATGATAAATTAAATAAACTCTTAAAAGTAATTACACTTGCAAAGCGACAGTTAAGTGAACTGTATAACACAGTTATACTTGCGAAGCGATCTTACGGCCTAAGCTAGTGAGTGAGTGTCTTCTCATTGAAGATTTGCTAACGGTCACCTCGCCCAAAGGGAGTTTGGGGTGTTAGTGCAAATCGAAATGTAAGAAGACCATTTGCTAGGTTGAGCCTTGATTTTTTTGTTTACTTTTTTTATCAAGAAAAAAAGTAAAGTAAATAATATTTTTTATTGTAAACTTTATAAGCTTCTTAGTATTATACTAAGAAACGTATCTTTCTATTACCTTCTTCTTTACAACTAAATACACCACACTCGTTACCACCAATACACCAACAGCAAAAGCAACCTGTGTACACATTTCCTGTGAAGTCATAAGTATAGTTCCATAACCTACAATAAACTGTAAAACTCCATATCCAAAAGAAACATAAAGTTTATTTACCTTAGCTTCATTACTTAAATATTGGTATAAGTGAGTACGATGCGCTTGAAAAATATTCTCTTTATTCAATGCACGACGAACAATTGTCCATACAGCATCTATACCATATACAGCTAAGAATAAAATATAACTAAAATTACCTGTTGTGATAATTAATTGTCCTAATAAGAAGACAATAATAAATGCCATACTCACACTACCTACATCTCCTGCAAAAGCCTTAGCCTTTGTTCTAAAGTTAAAGAATGTAAATACCACAGCACCTAATAAAGCAAATAAAATCAAATCCATAGCCACAAAGCCTACTGTTTGATTCACTAAAGCTAATAGAGCTAATACCACAATACTATACCAAGCTGTAATCCCATTGATCCCATCCATAAAGTTATAAGCATTGATCGTTCCTATCACTCCAATTAGAGCTGGTACTATCCACAACCAAGATAACTCAAATAAATTCCATTGATAGAACATCAACAGTACAGATCCTAAATGTACCAACAAACGTATCTTATTCGATAATGTAAAGATATCATCTAAAAAGCTAATTAAGGTAATAGCTGTCAATCCTATAATGAAGTAAGGATACTCAAATCCAGAGTAAAGAAAGTATGCAAGTGCCCCAAAATAGAACACTACTCCTCCCCCTCTTAAAGTGATTTGTGTATGTGAGCTACGCTCATTTGGTTTATCTATGATATTGTACTTATCTGCTATCTTAAAGTACACTAACTCTGCAATAAATAATATTGCTAATACTATAATGTATTCCATTTTTTTCTTTTTTAATCGTAACGACGTTACGGTCGTAATGTGTAAGTCGCTCGCTCGTTAAAAAGGTAATGCGTATCAACGTGATGCGTCTTTATGCTTAACGACCTTTACGTTTTTCGTTTCTTCACCTCCATCACCCATCACATCTGACGTTCTTCACGAAATGAAGCAATCGTTCTTTCCAATCCTTTTTCTGCACTTACTGGCAATTTATCTATACCTAATGCCACTTTCACTTTATCATTAGAAACCACATAATTCTCTGTCAATTTCTTTAATCGTTCAGAGTTCAAAGGTAATTTTATCTTATCACCAATAGAAGCCATACTATTCATTAATCCTTTTGAGATATGCCATAGTTTAAGTTTCTTATTAGACACCTTCGCTATTAAGGTTACCAATTCATTTGTTGATAAAGCTTTGTCATCAGAGAAATTATATACTCCTGAAGACACATTAGCATTTTGCATCATTTCATTCACTAAATAACATAAGTTATCTATAGATAAAAAAGAACGATGATTATCAAAAGATGCCAATGGCCAAGGAATACCTTTCTCTACTACTTTATATAATAGGTTTAAATTTCCTTTATTACCAGGACCATGTATCATACATGGGCGAATAATAAACACTCTTTTACCTTTAGGTAGAGAAGCATTTAATAGGTACTGTTCCGCTTCCTGCTTTGATTGTCCATAAGGAGTATAAGGATTAGGTGTTACATCTTCTTTTAAAACTCCTTCCACTGTATCTGCTACTGCTTTTACAGAACTAAAGTAAAAGAAATCTTTTGCATCACTTTTAATGAAATGATTAAATAATTCTATCGTCAAATCTCTATTGACTTTAAAATACTCATTTGCACTCGAGGTATTAGCTGTATCATGCGCCTTACCTGCTAAGTGAATAATCACTTCTGTTGTTGTAGGAATACTACTTTGCCAATTTTCTTTACGTAAAGATAAAGTATGAACACAATGTCCCTTATTACCTAAATAAGGCACTAAATTTTGCCCTACAAAGCCTGAAGTCCCTGTTGCTACAACATTCATTTATTTAATAATATTATTAAGTACTCTAATTAAACGCTCTAAAACGACAGATCTCTTAAACTCTTTATTAAAATAATCTAATGCATTCTGTCCCATCATATTTTTTTCTTCTGTAGACAACATAATTATTTTCTCAATATTAATTACAAGTTCTTCTACATTTTCTGAATCTGAAATAAATCCAGCCTTAGCTTCTTTCACAACCTTTGCACCTTCACCATCTAAACTTGCTAAAATAGGTCTACCACAAGCTAAGTAAGATTGCACTTTAGAAGGAATTGTAAGTGAAAAAATATAATCTTTTTTTAAAGAAACATACAAAGCATCAGCATAAGAGAAAAAATAAGGCATTTCTTCTGAAGGAAATTTACCAACAAAATAAACATACTCAGAAAGGGACAACTTATTTACCTTTTCTTTCAATGATTCTTTATATCTTCCATCACCCACAATTATCCAATTAAATTCCATCCCTTTGTCA
The DNA here is from genome assembly GCF_030326305.1 of Myroides odoratimimus. Lineage (GTDB taxonomy): Bacteria > Bacteroidota > Bacteroidia > Flavobacteriales > Flavobacteriaceae > Flavobacterium > Flavobacterium odoratimimum_A. The sequence goes on from NZ_JACAKB010000021.1 coordinate 4,424, forward strand.
ATAACAATCTTCATTGCCTCTAAAAAAGTATCTAAACTCTGAGCTTCTCCAATATTACCAGCAAATAAAATATTCTTCCCTTTGGGTACTACTGAATCATACTTATCTGTATAGTTAATCCTCTTATAAAAAATTTCTGTTGTATTTGGTAGATAAATTATTTTGTCTTCTTTTACACCTTGCTTTAAAATATAATCAGAAAATGTTCTTGACTGTACCAATAGTATGCTAGAATACTTGTAAATTTCTTTTGTTAACCAATTAAAAAAACCTAGTACTAACTTATTATTTACACCACCAGCAGCAGTCAGTGAAGCAGGCCACAAATCTTGAACCCAAAAAGCATAAGGCACTTTCCTAATCATTTTATAAATCATAGCTGGAAAACCAACTGTAATAGGTGAAGGTTCAAATACTAAAGTACAATCAATCTTTTCTTTAATATTAAACACTCTAAAAGAACCAAATACAGCAAATGACATATAATTTAACAATAACCTCACCCCTCCACCGTTTCCTCTTGGAATCAAAATAGAGCGATAGATTTTTATACCATTCCAATACTCTATACATTTTCTATTCTTATAGTTAGAATAGATACTTCCATCTGGATAATTAGGTTGTCCAGTTAATACTATGACATCATGCCCCTCTTCTTTTAATCCAAGAGCAATATCATTAATTTTAAAATTTTCTGGCCAAAAATACTGACTTATAATTAATACTTTCATTATGTAATCTACATATAATGTTTATACAACTCCTCATTATCATAGATCCATTGTAATTGCTCCTCTAACATTAAATCATAACTAGGAACTTCATATTGAAAATCTTTACGAATACTTTTAAGACTTTTATCTATAACATAAGAATCATTCTTTTCAATATTAATAATTCCTTTTTTATATATTTTATTAAACAACTGTAACAAAGTATATTTATCAATTTTACTAGTAGCTGCAACTTGAATCAAGCCAACTATATTTTGTTTTATAATCTCATCGATAACCTTCGCTAATTCAAAGGTAGTTATACCTGACCAATAAGCTTTTGAAAAACCTTTTAAAGTTAATTCATCTGATTGACTCATAAACCAATGAAATAGTCCTATTCCTTTTGAATTAATTTCAGGTCCAATAATAGATGTTCTAATAGTTACATCTTTATTATTATTTAATTCTCCAAGAGCCTTAGACTGAGCATAAAAACCTTCACCATTTTTAAAAGAAACTTCTGTATAGTTTCCTCCCAAATCTTTTCCAGAAAAAACACAATCAGTACTAATATGAATCACTTTAGTTTTAGAATCTTTAGTTATTTCTTCTAAAAAATGAGGAAAATAACTATTAAACCATATTGCTTTTGAAGGGTTATCTTCTGCATCTTTATTCAAAATTCCTATACAATTAACAACAATATCAAATCGGTGTTTACTTATTAGTTCTCTTAATTTAGAAACATCAATCACATCTAAGTTAAATATATTTTTAGTTTCAACTACTCCTCTAGCTAAACCGAAAACATCATAATCTGATATTTTACTAAAATAGTTATAAAGAACATGTCCAGCCATTCCCTTTATACCAATAACTAACAACTTCTTTTTATTAACCTCTCCCATCTTTATTCCAAATTACTTTATTTACAATAGATGTATAACTCATTATTGCTTTAACAACACGGTCAGAAGTATTAGTTACCTCATATTCATCTGGTAAACTAATACTAGAATCAAACAACCCTCTAGAAATTTCAATAGAATTAATCATCTGATTTTTATCAATTCCACCTAAAACAATTGTACCTGCATCTACAGCCTCTGGTCTTTCAGTACTAGTCCTAATACTTACAGCAGGAAATCCCATCATTGCAGATTCCTCGCTAATAGTACCACTATCAGAAAGAACAATAAATGAATTTGCTTGTAATTGTACGTAATCAAAAAAACCTAAAGGACTTACATTAGTTACCAATGGATGAAAAACTACATCGTTTTTTTTAATTCGATTCTTAGTTCTTGGATGAGTTGAAAATATAATTGGTAATTTATAAACTTCAGCAACAGTATTAATCGCTTCAACTAAAATTTCAAAATTATTACCTAAATCAATATTTTCCTCACGATGAGCACTTACAACAATATATTTGTCTTTTTCTAATCCTAAATTTTTTAAAACATTACTACTCTCAATCTTATGTTGATACTTAATAAGTACCTCTTTTAGAGGAGATCCAGTTACAAAAACATGATCTTTTCTAAAACCTTCACTCAATAAATAACGTCTACTGTTTTCTGTATAAGTTAAATTTATATCACTTATATGATCAGATATTTTCCTATTAATCTCTTCTGGTACATTTTGATCAAAGCATCTATTACCTGCTTCCATATGAAAAATAGGGATTTTTAATCTTTTAGCTGCAATTGTACTCAACACACTATTTGTATCACCTAATACCAATAAAGCATCTGGAAGTTCTTTACTCAGAATATCATATGATTTTGAAATCACATTACCAATTGTTTCCCCCAAATGAGCACCTGCTACATTTAAAAAATAATCAGGTTTCCTAAGCCCTAAATCTTCAAAAAAAATTTCGTTTAACTCATAATCATAATTTTGCCCAGTATGTACAAGAATATGATCAAAATATGTATCACATTTTTTGATACATTCCGCTAATCTAATAATTTCAGGTCTTGTTCCTAAAATAGTTACAACTTTTACTTTCTTTATTTCCATGTCATTAAATCATATTTATAATTATCATCTACCTCTCCTAGTAAATAATCCGAAAATGCTAATAATTGCGAATCTTCTTCCAACTCTTGAATTAAAGTTGCATAACCAGAACTCAATAATAAGCTGTCGAAATTTAATGCTTTAAGAATATACTCCTGTACCACTAAATTGGTAGATGGATTCTCAAAATCATCTATTTTGACTACTTTTATTAAAAAACTACCACGACTCACACAAAAAAATCTTTTTTCTATTTTATGCCCCTGCCATCCTCTTCTTACGTTTAAAGATGAATTTTCAATTATATAAAGTCTTTTGAATAAACTTAAATCAATATTATTGTTGAATAATAATTTACCTCTATGATCAGTAAATACATTCCCTGAAGAAAAAGATACCATCTTGATTATTTAAACAAATCTAGTTTTAGTAATAATCTCTTTACCCCTTCTAGATCTTCACGCTTTGTATTGTGTGAGTTATAATCTTCTATTTCGTCATTAATTTCTTTTCCTTGAGAAAAATATTTAGCATAATTCAAATCCCTATTATCAGCTGGAATACGATAAAAATCTCCCATATCTTCAGCATTCATCATTTCTTCACGTGTACAAAGCGTTTCGTATAATTTCTCTCCATGTCGAGTGCCTATTATTTTGACACCATTATCAACTCCTTTTAACGCTTTTACAGCTTCCGCTAATACACCAATAGTTGCTGCTGGTGCTTTATTGACAAACAAATCACCTGGATTACCGTGTTCAAATGCAAATAAAACTAGTTCAACTGCTTCTTCTAAAGACATAAGAAATCTTGTCATATTAGGATCTGTAATCGTCAGCTGTTCTTGCTTTTCTATCTGACTTATAAATAAAGGAATCACTGAACCTCGTGATGCCATTACATTACCATAACGTGTTAAACAAACTACAGTATCAGTCAAATTACGTGCTTCAGCTACAGCTACCTTCTCCATCATCGCTTTAGAAATTCCCATAGCATTAATTGGATAAGCTGCTTTATCTGTTGACAAACAAATTACTTTCTTCACTCTATTAGAAGCTGCGGCGCGTATTACATTCTGTGTTCCCTCTACATTTGTTTTTACTGCTTGCATAGGAAAAAACTCACATGAAGGCACCTGTTTTAAAGCCGCTGCATGAAACACATAATCTACATCATGCATAGCATATTCAATACTATTATAATCACGTACATCTCCAATAAAATACTTAATCTTATCGTTTTTATACTCATTACGCATATCATCCTGCTTCTTCTCATCACGTGAAAATATACGTATCTCCTTAAAATGATCGGTTTTTAAAAATTTTTTTAATACAGCAGTACCAAACGAACCTGTCCCACCTGTAATTAATAGAACTTTATCTTTAATTTGTTTCATTTTTATTAATATATTTTTCTAATATTCCTAAATATTTTTGCGTACGTTCCATACTTGTTCCAAATCGTTTAAAATTATTTTTTCCACGATCAATTAGATTATTCTTAAGACTCACATCTTCCGAAAGTCTTAAAATACAAGTAGCATAATCTCGAGCAGAATCAGCTTTAGCATAAATCGCAGAATCCATACATATGTCCCTTGCAAAACTAAGATCCGAAGCGATTATAGGTACATTCATAAACATAGCTTCCAGATAAGATGCTGAAAATATTTCTAACAATGTTGGCATGAATAATGAGTCCATTTGTTTATATAAACTAGGTATACATCTCAAATCCACTACTCCTAAATAATTAATATACTTATTATACTTCTCATCAAATTGCATTTCTTGCTTTGTAACTGAAAGATGAAAACAAAAGTCTAAATTAGGATTTAAATTAATAATCTCATCAATGACATCAGGAATAATATTCAAATTTTTATGTGAATAATTAGCCGTCAAATAAAGTATATTAAAATCACTTCTATCTACTACAATTTCTTTCCAATCTGTTTTATTATAAAAGATAGAATTTAATGTATTAGATACCGTATAAGTCGGTAATCTAAATCCAATATGTTTATCATATCTTGACTTCGCATCATCAGTTTCAAAAATCAAAACATCTGAATTAAAATAAAAAAAACTATCTTTTATTCTATTTATAATTTTATTTTTAAAAAAAGCATACAAAGACAGTTTTTTAAAAAACAATGAATCAGGATAAACAATGTGACCTATGGCAAAACCAACAATTTTAGGTACACGACTACGATAATAAGATGGTCCAAAAACAGTAAAAATCACTTCTGGTTTAATAACCTTTTCCAATTTTTTCATTCTATTATTTCTCATCCAAATAGATTTCCCACATTTCTTGTCTAAAGCATAGAAAGAAAAACGTTTATCAAATTTAGAACTATCAACTAATTGATTGATCGCAAAGGACTGAATGATATGGTACTCATTTTCATCGCTTAGCTCTAAAAGGTCATTTAAAAAAGAGATAGCTACTTGAATACCTCCACCTGCATATAATGATGAATTATCAATTAAAATTTTCATATTTTAAAACATTTTATATGGCACTATTTCTCCACTATTACTAAGTAACAATACCGTAAAAACACTTAAACAGTAAATACTTACTACAAAAGTTAAAAAAAAGTATTTACTTTTTTCAACATAAAATCTCAAATTTGCAAAAAGAACCACTTGCCCTATTAGAAAAATTTGAGATAATCTTCCTAATTCAGGAGAAAATGACAAAACATTTAAAACAATAACTCCAATAAACATACTTATCAACCAAATATCAATTTTCTTCACTAAAAAGATGATCGTTAGTAAAAATACATTTAGTAATAATCTCGTTACTATCCCTCCTTCTTTTATATCCAATAAAGAAGAATATGCTAAGTATTTCTCACCAAAAAAACCTAATATCGTAAGTAGACTAGTAAATACCCCCGTTGTGCTAAGAATCAAGCTAAGAACAGTAATGAGATACATAAGTTTTTTACTCACATTAACTAACAATAAGGGATATAAAATAAATGCAATAATAGCTGATCGATGAAACAAAAAACCAATTATTATAGCTATTATGAAACTTTTCAACTTTTTCTTATCTAAAAAATAATACCCTAAAAAACAGAAACTAACAGCTATTGATTGTCTTGTAATATTGAAAGAGTTAAAATAAAAAAATAATGAAGTATAAACAAATAAAGAATAGAATACATTATTACTAGTCTTATATACAACATAACTAACTGGTAAAACACATAAAATAGCTAGTATTAATAAAAGAAAATTAAAGTCACCTCCCACTTGTTCAACAAATGTGAGTAACCACACAAAAAGAAATTCTAAATCGCTACCTTCGATTCTTCCTTTAAAAATATAAAAATAATTTATTGTATCACTACCAACATTTACCTCTCTATAACCGGCTAGAAATATTAAAAAAAAAGTACTTACTAAAAACAACACTTTATTGCTTTTAAAAAAACTCATAACTAATAACAACAAAACCAGAACTATGTATATTTCCATAATTTAACCAACTTATCTCTAATTACTTAATAGTTTTAATATACATTTCATTTTTTCCTTAAACATCAAATCTCTATTAAAAAGAAATCTGTACTCCTTTATTAAAACATAAATACGTGTTATTCTATTAACCGTAGCATTATTAATAAAAAAAACCATTAAACTTTCATACTGATTCTTTGATATTTTAGACCTAATAAAGTTCTTATTACTATTAAATATTTTATAAAACTCAAAATTTAAACTTGAAGGTACGACCACTTTTTTTTCTTCTAATATATCTGCAACATGTCGTAAATACACAATTCGTCTTGTATTTATTTGTTCATACTTCCCCTTGCTACTTATTTGAGAATCGGACAATCTATACTTAATTAATACATCCTGCAAATTAGAAATCTCACCATGTTTCAATAACTCAAACCATAAAGCGAAATCTTGGGCTTTACTAAATTGTTCATCATACTTAATTTTGTACCTATCCAAAACATTCTTTCTGATAAAAGCCACAGGATGTGCCACAGGAACGTTACTAGGGTTGGCTATAAAGAAAAAGTCACGTATATTAATACTAGAATTAGTAAATTTTATAATCTTACTTTCTTTACCGAAAGTTTCTACTTCTGCTCCACACACTACAATATCTTCATTTGCATCCATAAATAACACTTGCTTTTCAAATCTATCATGCATACAAATATCGTCTGCATCCATCCTAGCAATATATTCACCTTCACAGATTTCTAAGCCTTTATTCAATGATTTAGTCAGACCAATATTCTGTTCATTTCTAATATACTTAAATATTTTAAATTTGTTAGAATATTCACTTATCAAGATATCATTTTCTAATCTAGTAGGATTATCATTTACTAAAATAATTTCAAAATCCTGAAATGTTTGATATAGAATTGAATCTAAAGCATCTTTAATCCATTCTATTGGTTCAGAATAAATAGATATTAAAACTGAAATTTTCATCTTATTTTATTTTTTTTACTGGATTTCCAGCAACGATTGAATTAGATTCCACATCATTCAGTACAACTGAATTTGCCCCTATAATGGCGTTATCACCTATATTCACATTTCCAACTATAATACTATTTGGATAAATAATAACATTATTACCTAATTTAGGATATGCCCCATTTTTAACTCCTAAAGTAACATTTTGATAGATATAACAGTTATCACCTAATATAACCCCTTCGCCAATAACAATACCAATAGGATGAGGAAATTTAGTCCTTTTTCGAATAATTGTATTCATTCCTATAGTAAAATGATTACACATATAAACTTTAATTGTTTTATAAAAAATAATACTAAGAACTAGATTATAAATCCCTAAAACAATATTAAATAGCATTAAATAAATAAATACAAGAATCCGCTTCATATCAAATCAATTTTTCTTTCTTACAATAATAATAACGATATAATGTTTCAAACATAAAAGAAACTAAAAAAAACATAGAGAATATTTCCAAATTTTCCCACCTACACATATAGTAAATTAAAACCAAAAACAAATATAATATTCCAGAAACAATCATGCTTCTTAGAACAATTTTATCTTTATTAAAAACTATTAAGCAATTTCTTCCAAGCAACCCTCCCACTGCATAAAAAGGAACCACAAATGAAACTATTTTCAAAACAAGCACAGCATTACTCATATTTACTCCACCTAAAATTCTAACAATCCACTCTCCAAAGAGAAATGTAAAAATCACAAACAAACTTGTCGAAAATAAAATCACTACTAATACTTTCTTCAAGAATATCATATTTTTCTCCCGTGAAATTTTTGGAAAAACAGCTTGATTTAATACATCTGAAAAAGTATTCCCCATAGTAATTATTTTCATAGCTAGATCAAAATAAGCTACTTCTTTAACTCCAAACAACAGTTTAATCAAAATAATATTTAATCCACTTTTTAAATTATTTGAAGCATAAGCCAAGGCCATTACATAACTTTTTCTTATATAATAAGTGAGAATTGAAAATTTTGGAAAGTATAATTTTACACCATGCTTTAATACTATTTTTATAGATAGAATGCAAACTATCAATCCTGTCAATCCATTAAAAACAGGATATAAATAAACATCTTCTGAATTTTTAATAAAAGCAAAAACAAGAATTAAAAATAATATCTTAGATATAAAGTTTAATAAAGTAATAAATTTCATTTTCTCTGTTCCATGAAAATAAAAAACAGGAAAAAAAACTTCATAAAACCCCATCCACATAGTTAAAATCAGTAGATTACTAAGTTTTGAATCTAACGCAAAACCAACAACAATTAACATTAATATTACTAAAGAAATAATAAATATCGAAAATTTTATAACAAAAACCGAACTAACTATTTTTGATAGTTTTCTAACATTCAATCTATTTCTACTAATATCTTTTGTCGCAGTAATATTAAACCCAAAACTTATCAAGAGTACAATATATCCTATAATAGCTTGAGAATAAACTATTAAGCCATAATTATCAACCCCTAACACTCTTATTATATAAGGATATGTTAGAAGAGGTATAATTATATTTATTAGTTGTAAAATTGTCAAATATGACATATTACTAAATACCTGCCTATTAGCTTTAAAAGTTTTAACAAGATTACTGAGCATTAAACGATATAATTATTGAACCAATTAACAAAACTAGCTACTCCTTCTTTAATAGAGGTTGTGCTCTTATATCCCAATTTATTTAAATTAGACGTATCTGCCCAAGTTCTAGGTACATCTCCAGGTTGCATTGACATCATATTTTTTTCTGCTACTTGCCCTAGTTCAGCTTCTAAGGTTTCGATAAACTCCATTAGAGAAACAGGTGAACCATTCCCAATATTAAAAAGCTGATAATATGGATGTTCAAAATCTTCTTTTGGGACATTCAATAATGTAATAAGAATTCCATTCACTATATCATCTATATAAGTAAAATCACGGCTCATTTCTCCATTATTGAACACTTTAATTGCTCTTCCTTCAGTAATAGCTGAAGCAAATAGTATTGGTGCCATATCAGGACGTCCATAAGGCCCATAAACAGTAAAAAAACGCAATCCTGATGTTGGTAATTGATATAAATGACTATAAGTGTGAGCCATTAATTCATTTGCTTTTTTAGTAGCAGCATATAAACTAACTGGATAATCTACTCGGTCTTCCTCTCCAAAAGGAACTTTTGGATTCTCTCCATATACTGAAGAACTAGAAGCATACACTAAATGTTTTACCTTATTATATCTACAGCATTCCAATAGGTTAACAAAACCCACCAAATTACTATCCACGTAAGCCATTGGGTTCTCTAAACTATAACGAACTCCAGCTTGTGCAGCTAAATTAATAACTCCATCAAATTGATATTCTTCAAATAATAGAGGCAACGCATTACGATCTTCCAAATTCATTCTATAAAAGAACAAATTAGAATACAAACTTGATTGTGTTTTATTTCCCCATACTTCTACTTCGTCCTTCTGAAAACCAAGCTCTTTTAAACGAGAAAATTTAAGACTGACATCATAATAATCATTTATATTATCAATACAAACAACATGATATCCTTCTTGAATTAAACGTTCTGCAGTAAAGTACCCTATAAAACCCGCTCCACCAGTTACTAATATACTCTTCATATCTCTTTAGTTTTGCCCTTTACCTATTGTATAAACTTCAAATCCTATTGCTTCTAATGCTTGACGATCTAAAATATTACGTCCATCGAATATAAATGCAGGCTTCTGCATCTTATCGTAGATACGTTGCCAATCGTACGTCATGAATTCATCCCACTCTGTCAATACTGCAATACCATGTGCTTCTTCTAGGGCAGTATAAGGATCTTGGTGTACTGTCAAATGCTTTTTATTCAACTCCGCTTCGCGAGTCGCTAAGTAATCTAAATCAGACAACATTTGCTGTTCTGTTACCTTAGGATCGTATACGTGGATTTGTGCCTCTTCTTCAATTAGATCATTCGCTACATAGATAGCCGCTGATTCTCTTGTATCATTCGTATCCTTCTTGAATGCCCATCCTAAGAAGGCGATTTTTTTATCGTTTACCGTATTAAACAACGTAGTTACGATATTCTCTGCAAAACGACGCTTCTGATAATCATTCATAATGATTACTTGCTCCCAATAATCTGCTACTGCATCTAATCCATAAGACTTAGCAATATACACTAAGTTTAAGATATCTTTTTGGAAACAAGAACCTCCAAATCCAACAGATGCTTTTAAGAACTTGTTCCCAATACGGCTATCCGTTCCTATTGCTCTGGCTACTTCACTAACATCTGCTCCTGATACTTCACATAACTCAGAGATAGCATTAACAGATGATACTCGCTGTGCTAAGAAGGCATTGGCAGTCAGTTTAGAAAGCTCTGATGACCATACATTAGTACGCAGAATACGCTCCTCAGGCACCCATGCTCCATAGATAGCAGCTAAAGCTTCAATAGCCTCTTGTCCCTCTTTCGTTTCTGCTCCACCAATCAGTACACGATCTGGATTCATTAAATCCTGAACGGCTGTTCCTTCTGCTAAGAACTCAGGATTAGACAGGATTTGAAATTCTACTCCATTACCTGTTTGATCAAGAATTCGTTTAATAGCTTGTGCAGTTCGCACTGGAAGTGTAGATTTCTCTACTACGATTTTATCCGTCTTAGCAACTCTTGCTATTTGACGTGCGCATAATTCTATATACTTTAAATCTGCAGCCATTCCCTTTCCTTTTCCATACGTCTTAGTTGGCGTATTTACAGAAATAAAGACCATGTCCGCTTCATCAATAGCTTTATCTACATTGGTATCAAAAAATAAATTGCGCCCTCTTGCTTCACCAACCACCACATCTAAACCTGGCTCATAAATAGGTAACCTACTCAAATCCTTATCATTCCACGCTTGGATACGTGCTTCATTTAAATCTACTACGGTAATCTGAATATGAGGATTTTTCTGTGCAATAACTGCCATAGTAGGGCCACCTACATAACCTGCTCCTACACAACAAATTTTTTGAATACTTTTCATTTTATGCTTTTATATATTTCAATATTATTACAATCTACTATCTATTATTTCTCTATTTAATGCTGCTTTCGCATCATAAATAACCGCTGGCGAAGATACCATTTCTTCAATATTTAAAGTACGGAAATCCTCATGTGCTGTTGTTAAAACTAATCCATCATAACGTTTAGTACTCAACGGTAGCCTATGATCATTCACTTGAAAGTCCTTATGCTCTATACCTCCCATTGTTGTCATTACCTCAATACCATATTCTTCTCTCACCTCTACAGGACTTACCCATGGATCATATACATCTACCTTAATACCATAAGAAACTAATTCTTCGTAGATCTTCGCTACTTTCGTATTACGGGTATCGGGACAATTCTCTTTAAAAGCAAAGCCCAATAACAATACTCTAGAACGACTAACGTCGATTCCTTTTTGAATCATTAGCTTCACTACCTTGCTCGCAATAAATACCGGAATCTCATCATTCACACGACGTCCTGATAAAATTACATCTGGGTAATACCCTACTTGAATCGCTTTATGGGCTAAATAATACGGGTCTACAGAGATACAGTGTCCTCCTACCAGTCCTGGTTTATATTTAAGGAAATTGAACTTCGTACCTGCTGCTTCTAATACATCTTGGGTATCGATTCCTAAGCGATCGAAGATTAGCGCTAACTCATTCACAAAAGAAATATTAACATCGCGCTGTGCGTTCTCTATTACTTTTGCAGCCTCAGCTACCTTTAATGATGGTGCTTTATGTGTACCCGCTTTGATAATGGTACGGTATAACTGATCTATCTCTTCTGCTACTTCGGGAGTACTACCTGAAGTAACTTTTACAATCGTTTCTAAGGTATTGACTTTATCTCCTGGGTTAATACGCTCTGGTGAATACCCTACATAAAAATCACGGTTAAATACTAACTTAGAAGTTTCTTCTAATACAGGGATACACTCTTCTTCTGTACATCCTGGGTATACTGTAGATTCATAAATCACAATATCTCCTTGCTTTAGTACAGTACCTACTAGTTTAGACGATGATTTTAATGGAGTAAGATCAGGAGCATTAAACTGGTTAATCGGGGTGGGTACCGTAATGATATATACACTTGCCTCTGCGATATCACTGATACTCGTACTTGGTTTGTACCCCTTTACTCCTCCTGAGTTGTTATAAGTTAAAATTGAGACGTTTAACTGACTCTCGTCCACTTCTTTAGTAAGGTCAATCCCCCTTTGCAGCTCCGCTACTCTGCTTTCTTTTATATCGAATCCCACTACTGGGAAATGTTGCGCAAAAGCTAGTGCTAAAGGAAGGCCTACATAACCTTGTCCGATCACTGCAATTTTAACTTCTTTTTCCATACTTTTTTTCATTATTGTTACTGTCTAAAGATACTTTTTCGTCAGTAAGTGTCAATGTTTTTTAACAATAAGTTACAAATGTACACTTTTAAAATATTGGTACTAGCAAAAATGTGATTTTTTGTGTGGAGTGGTGTGTTTTATTAGTGAAGACTCCCTTCTTTCTTTTTCCTATATTTTTTAACTACATCTTTTTTATTACATAGACCTTAATTTGTTTAGCTCTTCAATCATAGCAGTTCTTCTTGGATATAATTCTTGAAGGGCTTTTATAGTAGTTTCTATTTTTATAGATTGATTAATAAATCTATCTTGTATTTCTTTAATAATGTAAGCTAGACTTCTATAACCTGATCTATTATTAAGTCCTTTAGCCCGTAAAAGTACTAATGGCATTAAAAGGTCTACTAAAACAAAGTCATCATAATGTTTTTGTAAAACATCAGTATAACTTAGCACTAATCCTAGATCTTTAACCTGACTCACTAAATTAAACAAATCCTGTATCATATTTTCCAAAACATAAACCTTACCTAATCTTTCCAGTAACATTCTATTATATGCATCTGTGGTCATATAAGTATTTTTCTTACAAAACCTATCTACATCTTTTATTACTTCGTTTATATAATCCTTTAAAACAATACCCCAATTAGAATCCGTATAGGTGTTTTTCCACTTAATTATATACTCAGATTTATCACCCTTACCTTCTAGAGCAAACTTTTTATATAAACAGCGCATCTTTTCTATATCACCACTTAACTCATAAATCTCTAAAAGAAGACATTCCCACCTAAAAACAATCCCTAAATAATCTAACTCCTTAGCTTGTTTAATACCTATATAGACTTGTTGTTTAGCCTTGTCAAATTCTTTATTGTCTTTATAATAGTTAGCCAGTCTAATCCTTACATCTGATAGCTCTAAGTTATTCATTATAGTGGCTAAAAAAGAATCTATATCCTTATAATGTTCAAAAAAATCTAATTTGAGCTTAATAAGGTGTTCAAGCAAAAAACGATTATCTTTCTCTTTACTAGCCTTTTTATCAATATAGGTTAAAAAACGTTCTTTATTTTCCGTTTTAAAACAAAGCATTTTATATGAGTCTAATAAATCATAGCCATAGTCTCCATAGTCAAAGTAAATCTCTTTGTTTATTTGACTTTCTAAAAATTCCATTAGATCTAATTTAAGCTCACCTATTTCTTGTGATTCTATTAGCTTATCTAAATACTGCAATATCTCAGATAACAAAACACCTATATGCCCACTACTATCATCACAATACTCTACAACTTTAATTACTTCTGTTAAAGCTGCCTTTATAATGTCTAAAGACTCTTTATACCTATGACGTTGAATCAACACCTCTAAAGTCTCTAAGTGTTCTTGCAACTCACTAGCAAGTCTTGGTGTGTTATTATAATCTATAAAGCCCTTATAATTATAAGAACTTATAATACTTTTAAAAAGTGCTCTATACCTATTTTGAATATCATCATTTTTAAACTTATCTGAGAAATAAGTCTCTAGATCCAGTTTAAACTGAGGATTCCTCTCACTGTAATACACAAGAAACTCTTCTAATTCTTCTTTTTGAATTTCTTTTAAAATCTTATCTATCTTTATTTTATACATTGCTGACTTTTTATTATACTCTCTACTTAAACTTACTAAAAGAAACAATTACCACTTCACGCTTTCATAATCAAAATAATCATCATCAAGCTCTAAACTTGTTACCTTAATTTTTAATCTTTTAGCCTCACGCTCTAGTTCTTCTCTGTAAATATTATAACCCAAAGTTCCATAACAGGCTCTCTCTAGCAATCCTGGCAAGGCCTTAAAGGCCTTTTTACCTCCATTTAACAAAAAGTATTCTAGGTTAATTTTTCTCATATAAATATACAGGCAGTCATTTGAGGTATCTATTCTACCGGTTATAAAACCTTTTAATTCTAAAGCTGTTTTAAAGTCAAATTCATACATTGCTTTTTCCATCCAATACTCAAACTCTAACAAATGTGCTAGAGCTAGTTTATTAGTTGGCAATAGCCTTTGCTTGTACCTAATTGCCTGAATAAAAAATATTCCTTGAACCCACGATAAACAACATCCATAATAAACAGATTCACTATCACTTAAATGACCCGAGTTTCGTTTTAATCTACTATCATTAAAGGCTTTTCTAATTTCATATAAAACCCCACTTATAATTTTATCACAAGAATCAAATTCTAATTCCGAATCATAGATTTGACCATTAAAGAAAATAGAAAAAGAGTCATACAGCTCACTTAAATCTTCACGGCTTCCCCAAAGCTCAAAGCCTATAGCATTTTTAGTTGGTTTAATATAAAACATAGTCTTGTCTTTTATTTTTTACAAGATAAAAATAGTTTTTTCTCAACAATAACAACAAAGTTCATCTTATTAAAAATAAACCAAGTCTTTTAAGAACAAACAAACCCTTTAAGAGTCAATAAGATAAAAAAAAAGCAATAACCTATATTTTTAAAGATATAAAACTATGCAAAGCGAAGATGGTTTAAGAGCCCTTTCAAAGATTTTATCTTTTTTAAGAGCCGTTAGTATTATTATACTACTTCTGCACATTTACTGGTTCTGTTACTCTTTATTTATACGCCTTGGGCTAACCCACCCTGTGATTGATAAAATCCTTTTAGGATTTAACGCTAAAGCAAGTTTATTTCTCTATCCTAATCTACATGAAGCTATTTTCCTATTTTACTTCTAGAACTGAGTTTTTTGGGAAACAAAGGGGTGAAAAATCACCTAAAAGAAAATAATTATTCTATTTTGTATTGGAGCATCACTTTTCTTTCTAAACTCATCTCTAGCAGTTAGTCTACTCATTAGTAGTTTATCTATAGGATACATACTGCTTCTTGTTTCTGGAGCTTATATAAATAAGCTTATTAAAATAAACTACAGTACAACGAAGCTTAAACTGTGCAAGGTGAAGTTTTTTTAATAGAGAGCATAAGAGGGAATTCTTGTCTATAACTAATCTTTTCCAAATAAAGTCGGATATGATAGCTGCCTTATACAAAATGAGATGGCAAATAGAAGTTGGCCTTTCTCAAACTTGGTAAGTTTTTGTAAGATTCATCTGTTTAACTACATTAAACTATTACATTTCTTAGAAAATCCTGAGCAAGATTGGATTATTTAGAATCAAGAGATAAAACAACGTTCTTTATTTTGACAGCCTATTTTTAGGCTAACTATGAGATAAAAAAGATATAAATCTTACTTTCAATATGTTATGACCAAATAATCCCTTAATAATAAGTTTTATCGGACACTAATGGGTAAGTATATACTTTTCTAAATATCTTTACGTTTAATTTAAATAAATCATTCAATCTTTATATATGCCTATAGACAAATCTTATTCAAAAATTTAATTAATGAAAAAAGCCATTATTTTATCTGCCACCTTACTAACATTTACCTTATCAAGCTACTCACAAAGCGATACAAATACAATAGAACACCAATTTAACACACTAATTAGCCAATCAAATAATTGGCAAAATTACAAGGTAGTAGAGAAAAATAAATTACAACAAGTACAACAAAATGTAAAGGATTCGATAAACAACCTACAAACTACTATAAGAGAGAATAAGAATTCTCTTATAGAACAAAAAAAATCTATAGATTCTTTATCCAATCAATTACAAGTTCTTCAAGAAAACCTAACAATTGCAATTGATAAAGAAAACAATCTTGACTTTATAGGTATCAGTACCCATAAAAGTACTTTTAAAACAATAGTTTGGTCTATTATTTTAATACTCCTATTGGTTTTAGGTATCTTATTTATCCAATTCAAGAAAAGTTTTACCAACACAAAGGATGCCACTAGAAAACAAATCGAAGCAGAAAGTGAACTTGAAGAATATAAAAGATCATCCTTAGAGCGAGAACAAAAAATCAGAAGACAGCTTCAAGATGAAATCAATAAAAACAAACGAGTTTAACCCATAGGATAAAGCATATAAAAGACTGAGATTTATTTTATAATTCATTAAGAGTTAGCTTTGGGTTAACTCTTAATGATTATATCATTTTTCTCTTACAACTCTCTTGGTGTATATTCAATCCCCCCTATTCTATCTATTTTTCTATTTAAAACTATTAAAAATAGCTTAGTACAAGACAAAAATAGCATTATGTCAATAAACGGAGATACATTAAACAAACTCACTATCACTTAAATGTCCCGAGTTTCGCTTTAATCTACTATCATTAAAGGCTTTTCTAATCTTATATAAAACCCACTTATAATTTTATCACAAGAATCAAATTCTAATTCCGAATCATAGATTTGATCATTAAAGAAAATAGAAAAAGAATCATACAGCTCACTTAAATCTTCACGACTTCCCCAAAGCTGAAAACCTTTAGAATTTTTAGTTGGTTTAATATAAAACATAGTCTTGTCTTTTAAGGACAAACACCTCCTTTAAGAGTCAATAAGATAAAAAAGAAGCAATAACCTATATTTTTAATATTCTAATTTTTAAAGATATAAAATTATGCAAAGCGAAGATGATTTAAGAGCCCTTTCAAAGATTTTATCTTTTTTAAGAGCCGTTAGTATTATTATACTACTTCTGCACATATACTGGTTCTGTTACTCCTTATTTATACGCCTTGGGCTAACCCACCCTGTGATTGATAAAATCCTTTTAGGATTTAACTCAAAAGCAAGTTTATTTGCACATCCAATCTATACTAAGATATTTTCTATTTTACTTCTAGCTTTAAGTCTTTTGGGAAACACAGGGGTAAAAAATCAAAAAATCACTTTAAAGAAAGTAGCTATTTTATTTTTAATGGGAGCTGGGCTTTTCTTTTTAAACTTTTTTCTTTTAAAAATAAACTTACTTATTGTAAATATCCTATACATCACAACTTTATCAATCGGATATATACTACTTCTTGTATCGGGAGCATATTTAAGTAGACTTATAAATCAAGAGCTTTTAGAAGATGTTTTTAATTTAGAGAATGAAAGTTTTTATCAAGAGACTCGACTTTTGCAAAACCCGTATTCGGTTAATCTTCCAACTAAATTTTACTACCGAAAAAAATGGCATAATGGATGGATTAATGTAGTTAATCCCTTTAGAGCTACAATTGTTCTAGGGACTCCAGGTTCGGGTAAGACCTATGCGGTTATAAACAGTTTTATCAAGCAGCAAATAGAAAAAGGCTTTGCCATGTATATCTATGATTTTAAATACGATGATCTTTCAACTATTGCCTATAACCATCTTCTTTTACATGCTCATAAATACAAAATAACGCCTAAGTTTTATGTTATAAACTTTGATAATCCAAGAAAAAGCCACAGGTGTAACCCAATAAACCCTAAGTTTATAACAGATATCTCCGACGCCTATGAATCAGCTTACACCATTATGCTTAATCTTAACCGATCTTGGATACAAAAACAAGGTGATTTTTTTGTAGAATCGCCGATTATCCTTCTAGCGGCTATTATATGGTTTTTAAAGATTTACAAAAATGGTAAACACTGCACCTTTCCTCATGCTATTGAGCTACTTAACAAACCCTACAAAGATGTTTTTACTATTTTAACCTCGTACGACTCCTTAGAAAACTATCTCTCTCCTTTTATGGACGCCTGGCAAGGAGGAGCTCAAGATCAGCTTCAAGGACAGATCGCATCGGCAAAAATTCCGCTATCTCGTATGATATCTCCATCCCTGTACTGGGTTATGAGTGGAGATGATTTCTCCCTTGATATTAACAATCCCAGTGAGCCCAAGATTCTCTGTGTGGGAAATAATCCAGATCGCCAGAGCATTTACTCAGCAGCTCTTGGGCTTTACAACTCCCGTATTGTAAAGCTGATAAACAAAAAAGACCAGCTAAAAAGTAGCGTTATAATAGATGAGCTTCCAACTATTTACTTCAGAGGCCTTGATAATTTAATTGCAACGGCTAGAAGTAATAAAGTAGCGGTGTGCTTAGGTTTTCAGGATTTCTCTCAACTAGTAAGAGACTATGGAGATAAAGAGAGCAAGGTCATTCAAAACACGGTGGGTAACATCTTCTCTGGTCAAGTAGTTGGAGATACAGCCAAGAGCTTATCTGAGCGTTTTGGAAAAATACTTCAAAAACGCCAAAGTATATCTATTACTAGGCAAGATAGATCCACCTCTTTTTCCACTCAGCTCGATATGCTTATCCCCGCTTCTAAAATATCGTCTTTAAGTCAAGGAATGTTTGTTGGGGCTGTATCTGATGATTTTACTCAAAAAATAAAGCAGAAGTTTTTCCACGCACAAATACTAATAGATTCTGATAGGATAAAAAATCAAGAAATGAATTATAAAAAAATACCAACTCTTACCTCTTTTACAGACTACAAAGGCAATGATCACCTAGATAGGGCTATTACAGATAATTACAATCAAATAAAAAAAGACGTTGAGCTGTTGGTTAAAAATGAAATTAAACGCATTGAAAACGATCCAGATTTAGTACACCTACTTAATAACAACAAATAAATTAAACAAAGATAGAGATAGGTGTTTTAAAACAAACTATCTCTATCTTCTAGTTTAAATATTATTTTACTATATCAAACATCAGTCTTGCATTTTTATCTAAAAACAAATACGCTTTAAAACAAATGTTATCTCTCGCTTTAAAAACAAATACTCTACTTGTTTTTTTTAGTTCCAATAATTCTTCAAGTTCTTTCTTAGATAGGTGTACTCCAAAGACTAATCTAGGTATAGTCCAATTACAAGTTTTATTTAAACAAACAAGCCTTTGATAGCTAAGCTCAAATTTACTACCTAAACACTTAGGACAAGATCCTTTTAAAGGCTCTTTTGACTCTTTTAAATAAGAGATGCTTTGGCTTAACTCCTTAAGCTTTTCACAACTGATTTTATAAAACATCTGCTTGTTTATCTCTGCTTGATTTGCCTTGAAAAATAAAACCTCAAAATCAAATAAATAAGTAAAGCTAGAAACAGGTAAATCTTTTGTTTTAAAATAATAATCAAGGGCCTTGTTTGTGCAAACAAGCTTTTTACTGTCTATATACAAATACTCTTGTTTTATTAACTGATCAAGGGTTAAACTAAGACCGAGAAAAAGATCTGTAAAATAACAAAAATTCATTTTCGCAATTGCGTTTTCGTGTAAGGTTTTAATAAAGTCTTTTTTTAGTTTTTTAAACAAACCCTCTATATTAAACAAAGCATTCTGCTTTTTTGTGTGTGTTGTAATATTTACAGATTCTATTTTAAAGACTTTCATACCATTAAGCTGCTCTAGAGTATCAACTTGGTTTACCAAATTATCCTTTAAGAACTCTCCCTTGTAAATCTCTAAGGGTAAATCAAGACCTGCATCATCTACAAAGAGATTTAAACTAACTTTTTTTACATCTTCTTTAGGGGTAAAACAATCTATTGTTCTTTTTACTATCAACTGATAGATTACTTTTTCACACGTATTTAAACAAGTTGGAATCTTTAAAGTAGGTATAATGCCGTGAGTTTTTAAATCACTATCTACTATCACATCCTTATAATTAAGTCTAGCTAATTTTAAAGTTAACAGCTCTTTTTTAAACAAGGGATAATCTCTTAAGGCGTTTAATAATCTTGGTATACTTGATTTATACCAACTAGGCAGATAATTATTTAAAGTAAGGGGATAACTAATAAATCTTTGTCTGTAAAGACTAAGCAAGGCCTGTTTTGTTTTGCTAAAAGAAAACCCATATAACTTGTTAACGCATACTATAAGACTTATAAAATCATATAAAAGTAATTGCTTTTGCCTTAGAGTTTGTATGTTTTTTTCGCTTATCTCTACCCTTGAATCTTTATTAAGCAAACCAAGTAAGCTTTGGGCTTGTTTTAGTTTTTTATACTTTTTTTCAAAAAAGCAACAAAATAGTTTCTCCTTAAAACTAAGCTCGACACTTACCCTATAGAAAGTTTTAGTTTGACTAGCCTCACTCTTTAGATGTTTTTTAGATAACAAAGCGATAAGAGCAGTTTTAATAAGACCTAGTTTAATTTTTGTTCCTGTTTGATTGTAATAATACCTACTTAACCTATTTTGAACAATCTTAAAGATAAGGTCCCTGTTATAATAAGTTTTAAAACAAGAAGTAGTATTGTCTAAACATAAGTGATTTTTTAAAAAGGATTGCTCTAAACTATAAAGCCATAGGGTTTTACAAGGCAAGGTGATATTAAAGAATTCTTTGAAATACTCAAACTTTCTTCTTTGGGTCTGACTTGGCTCTGTGGCAATAACAATAGATTTAGATTTAAGGATGAGCCTCTTTATTAACTGCACTTTTTTACTTTGAACAACACAAGGCGTTTTTTTATTGGTCCTTTTTACAAGTTTTAATTTATAGTCTAAAAAATCTTTCCCTAGAAAAGAGTCATTATCTTGTTTAAAGTTTAAAGGCTTTAAATCTACCATGCAATCATCTATCCATACAACCAAATGAGTCTGTGAGCTATAATAATCAAAATGCCTATTGTTTGCATTAAAAAACGTGGCTAGAATTCTAGCCACGCTTGCTGATTGTGTTATAATAAGTTCCATATTAAATTTTTAAACCTTTTTTTCTGTTTTGAGTCTCTTTATTATTCTGTGTTTGACTCTCAATGATCTTAGGTTTACTAGGATCTGTGAAAGAAAAATTAATTCTATTGTTTATTTTATCATAGTTTATAAAACCCTTATAAGGCTTGCCTCTTTTATCAATAAGTCCATCAATGGCCACAGTCTTACCTTCTAAGAGCTCTTTATACTGATTATCATCTAGGGTCTTTCCTCTAAAGACCTTTAAGTCTTCAGGATTTGAGATCTTCTTATTTTTATTTGTCTTATCAAACAAAAACTCAATATGCTCTTTAGAGGCATTGTACTGAATATGAGCATCAAAAGGATTTCCTTTACTTGAACTCATATCCTTAACCAGAACTGCTTTTCCTTGTCTAAGCTCATTTAATTGATTATCCGAAAGATCAACCCCTTTTATATGCGTTGGAATTTGCATTTTCTCAACACTAGTAACCATTATATTATTGGTTAATCTATCCACGCTTACAACCGATGGGATATAAGAGTTAGTCTCAGGATCTAAAAGCTCCACTACCCTTCCCATATTACCTGTCTTTAAAAGATTATATTTATCTTGCCTGGTAAACTCATGTCCTTGAAAAGGTACATTTAAATTTGGGTACTTTTTTACTCCCTCAAGAGTCATTACAACCTCTCCGTTAGGGGCATGTTTAAGCCCAAGACGCGCATCTAATGAAAACTCAGCAGATCCCAAATTAAGATTAACCTGAACTAAATCTTTTGTTTTATATCCCTTTAATAAAGGTTCTAAAAGATCCATCTCTTCGAGTTTCTCTTTTGAAAGCCCTATCTGACTTAGTGATTCCCAGTTTATATGTTCAATATTGTATTTATATGGATTATATTCTTTACAAGAGGTTATATCCTTATTGGTACTATTTTCAATACTTTGAATCATTTGCTTCGGATCTACTTGATGGGATAGATACAGCTGATGATTTAAAGTGTTTTTCAAGTCTAACTCACCTTGCATCTGCTTAGACAAACTAATGGCTAAATTCTCTGGAACCCTAAAAAAACTAAACCTAGTGGGGTCTTTTAATTGAGAAAAGAAATTGGTGAAAAAATTAGAAAAGAAATCTCCGTTTTTATCTAATCTTAAAAATGAGTTTAAATTATTCTTATTAATTGGTGCACTTTTAAGATTACCGTTTTCACTTAAGCCCTGTACGGCTTTAATTTTGTTATCCTTTGAATCACTAACAAGTAAGATATCATGTTTTGATTCACTGCTTTTTTTTACTTCCATAATTAATAGGTTAATTGATTAATACCCAAAAGTATCTCCTAGACCATTTTGTACTTATTTTTGGCACAAAAAGGTATGTGTTTGACCTTTAGAGTCGTTTTACTATTCTCTTACCGGAACAGCAAAGCTGTCTCGTATGAACTGCTGCACATCAGAGAGCTTATAATATATCTTACCTTTTAATCTGTAATAAGGAAGCTTTTTATCAGATCTATACCTTTGAAGCGAGCGAGAACTTATCTTTAAAATCTGTAAAACATCTTGATTATCTAAAAGTTCTTCTCCATCGATATTTAAAGTTTGGAGTTGAACCTTGGCAATATGCTCACTTAAAGCATCAAGTTTTGTAGAGAGTCGTTCCATCCAGGAGATGAAATCTAAACGGGTAACATTCATGATTTAAATTTTTAATGGTTAATAGTCTTGTTAGCTAACCATACAAAATTCAAAAGCTTAAAAAAGGTGTAAAGCCAATTGGCATGAAAAAAAACAGAAATTCTTATAAAACTGATAAGAATTTTAAAACTAACTAGCCACAAGACTAGATATAATAAGACTTTAAAGGATAAAAGTAAAAAGACAGATAACGACTTTTTATATACGAATTTTTTCTTAACTATAAAGCCAATTGGCATCTGATTTACAGATAATTAAAAATCGTACTATTTATCTCTATACTTTTTAAAAATAAACTAGCATATAACCTGTAAAGCTATAAAAAGAGTAAAAAAAAATTAAAGAGTACTAATCTTCAAGTAATTCTAAGTTAAATAAAAATACAATTCAACTAAAAAAAACTAACAAACACTATTTAAAGATAAATTACAACAATAAAGCACATAATTTATAAAAAATAACAACTTAAAGTTATTAATTTAAATTAAAAACATACTTTTGTATAGTAAAATTATATAATACCAATGTATTATAACCTTGATACATAAAACACATAATTATAACACATTAATGAAGTTTGTATATTTAAAGACATGTTAATTAATACAATACGAAAAAGGAAATAAAGAAAAAACTACGCTTTATAAGTTACCTACTTATAACTGTATCACTGTTTATATTTATTAATCTAGTGTATCGCTATAATACTATAAATGAACCCTTTGATGAGTTAAACAAAGAAATATTTATCAGTTTACTTAATCTAATTATTGGATTAATCTTTTTTTTCAATCAAGAAACACACAAAACGAGAAATAACAACGATAAGAAACACTTGTTTTTATAATTGGGTAAAAACACAGTTATTCTTTTTTTGTTTAAAACAAAGCCTAAACACAAACCATACTATTTGAGTCTTTTTGCTATTTCTTTAAAAGAGTCACCCTGTTTTTTTTCTAGTAAATCCGTTAGGCTCTCTGAGGATCTTCTAATTTTATTTAGCTTTTTGTAGTTTATTTTAGTTGTGCTTTTACCAATAATATCAGTAGCTAATACAGTGTAATCTTCTTTAGACTTACTGCCTAAAAGAAAAGAAACAAAACTTTTAATTGAAAAGTAAACAAAAAAATAAAGACCTAAGAACATACTTATCATACCTTTTAATTTTAAATAATCACACCTATTTTTAAATACTTCCCTTACATATATCTATTATGCCCATATAAAGTATTTCACTCTTTTAAAGAGTATGTCTTTTCTTTTTGCGTTTTTTCTTTTTAAGATTCATAAACTGTTTCTGATCTAAATCATCCACTGGACCAGTAAATAGAAAATTAAAAAAACTAACAAACTCTGCTTTATTATAAGAGTTGTAATAATTATCCACAAACTCAAAACAAGGATGAACCTTTAAGCTATCAAACTCTTTATTTAACTCAATAAATCTATGTTTTACAAGTCTCTCAATAGGATCTTGTTTCTTTTTAGAGTTGTTTAAAAAGGTATTAAAAAAAGGATCGTTATCTAATTTATTAGACAGCTGTCTATCAATATGAGAAAAAGAAAAAACTCGTCTATATTTATGACTAACAAAATAGAACTTGCTTTTATCTTTATTATCAGCAACTAGATTAATTCCTTGATTAGTGAGTAGTTTTTTAAAGTGCTTGTAATCTTTACTTTGAGAAAGATATGATCTTATTTGATCACTAACCTTGTTATCAATATTTAAGTCCTTAGCTTTAATAGACTTTTTAAAGTGTTTTTCTAAAAAGCCTATATCTACTTTTAAAGAAAGTTTACTTGAGCTTACTAGATTACTAATTTCTTTATTTTGATGATCAAGAGCAAAATACATTATAGAATTAAACTCTTTATTGTTTCCTAATCTAGCCATGACTTTAAAGAGCTGTAAAATAGCGTTATAACTATCAAAATCTTCAAAACTATAATACTTAGGTAAACTACTAACAACACTATCTATTTGCCGGGTTAGATTTGACTCTCTATAATCCACAACCTTAAGGTCTAGGTCTACCTCTACTTTATATTTTTTAGTATAATCTGTTAGATTAAATTCTTTGATAAGCTCTTTACAGGCATTTTGAGCAATTACAAAATCAAAATCACGATTAATCTGATATCCTTGATTATTTATAGACACAGAAACAATATGAAGATGTACTCTTTTAAGATCAAAATGTTTATAGATAATATAGGGTTGGTGTTTATAACCTATTTTTTCCATATAAGCCTTGGCTATCTTTAAAAGAGTAAGATCATCTAGTTTATCTACAGGATTAGGATTAATTGATATGTGTCTAACAGGAGTAACAGTTCTGAGATTATTAAGTAAATAAGGCTCAAAGTAACTATAAAAATACTTACTTGCATTTTCTAGGCTATATAATGGAAGTGCTATTTTATTTACCCCTAATATACAAGCAGACTTATTATCTACCTTAGTTTGATTATATACTAAAGGCTTTAAAATATCAATTCCCTTTCCAATTCTAACTACCATAATCCCTAGTTGTTTGTAAGACTTTATTCTCAAAGGATATGGTGAGTTTTATAATCTCTTGACACACTTTTGATAGTTCAATAGTAATCTCAGAGATATCTTTTAATATCTCTTGAGAATCTACAGCTAAGTCTGTTCTATTTACTAGAACATTATAACTTATCCCTAAGGCTTTAAAATAGTTTATAAGATTGGTAAGGCTAGCATGGTACTCAAAAGAAGCTTGATCTATTACAACTACCTTAATAGATTCACTAAAAATACGAGAAACAATAAATCTAGTCTTATTATTAATATTGTATTTCAATAGTAATCTATCAAACTCTTGTTGTTGTTGATCAGTTAAAGCAAAGCCGTGTTTATGCCAAACGGTCTTTTTCTTCTCTATTATTTTATTATTAGTGTTTTTTTCCATGATCATAAATATTAAATATGGGCAAACTAGTAATAAAAAATAACGGTTAAAGCACTATGGTATTTATGGGCTGTGTTTGGCCTATATTAGCTATAATAGAGGCTAATAAAGTTAATTCTCACTTTATTTTACTTAATAATGAGTACCTCTTACCTTAAGGTTATTATCATATCAATTAAAAACCTTATTTGGAATTCTCTGACATTTTAATTCTTTCTTGTTCTTCTAAGCATTTTAAACTTTGTAACTCCCCTATTTTATACTTAGCACGAAATACTGTTCTTAACGAATCTATATAGCTATCTAAATCATCACTATAATAAAAATCAAACGTCTTCCTAAATGTCATATGTGCTATTACATTGGGATTATCCATAGTTGTATATGGATTATATGTTTTCTCTACCCATTTACTTATTAAACTTTCATAGTTTTTATTTTCATAGGATTGATGATTATCAGAGTAGAAATCAACCACTAAACAATATTCATGATAAAGTTCTGAAGCCGAAATATCTACTAAAAAATCTTCTGCAATTACTCCTTTTTCTTTTCGAATTCTATCTAAAGATTTTCTATACAAATCAATAAAAGCATACTCTTTATGAATCAAAAGTATCTTTTCTATATTTTGCTCTTCTTTACTATCTTTCTTTGATTTAAGAAATGTGCAATTAACGCTTAGTATTAATAGTAATACATACACAATTATTTTATTCATAATTAGTGAAATTTAGTATAAAGTGTATTTCCCAAAACTCCCTTCTTAGTTTTAATATAGAATACTATTTTTCTCTTTTAAATAAAAAGAAAAGTAGTAATAAAGCTCCTAAGCTGACTACTAAACTAATTATTTTTATATTCTCCATATTACCTATTGTAAAAAAAACAAGCGAGTAAAATGATGAAATATTAAAAACCATATGCCATAGAATACATAAACTTATATTTTGAGTCTTATTATATATCCAAAACAAAAAGATACTTGAGATAAACGGTATGATTAAAGGTACTTCACCAAAAAAATGTGTTGCACTAAACACAAGAGAAATGATAATAATGGAACCTATTTTGTTATTGTTCGCTGTCAAAAATCTAAACCAGTACTTTCTATACAAAAGTTCTTCAACAATAGGGCTTAATATAAATAAGCCCAATAATCTAAATACAGAATAATCATAGCGCTGCTGCATAACAAAACTAAACTCATCTCCTCTTGCATAAATAGCATTTCCTAAAAATGCTAAAGAAACAGCTGATATTAGAATTAAACCACAATTCAATACTGAACACCTTGTTTTTAAAGAGATTTTATTATCCTTATATTTATATATAAATAAAGCAAGAGTACCAATTGTAAAAACATCTATAGCCTTAAAAGCAAAACCTGCTCCATAAATAGCTACAATAAAAAACAAAATAGTGTAGATTATCAATAACCCTATACGACTATAACTAGTCTCAAATTTTATGTTCATCTTTAACGGTATTTATAATGACACTGCCATCAATAGCGTTCTAAAACGTTTAAATAAGTGGCAAAAAAGAGAGTGTATTTGGCATCCCTAACTATCTTTTGAGTTGCACTCCAACACACACCCGCATGTTAGTTAAATATAATGCTGTTTACACAAATAAGGGGCAATATAAACTATATTATTCTTAATTAGACCTTATTGTCCAAACTACTATTTTATAGCTTATTTATTCTAATAGATACTTACTCTATGGTCTTTACTTTTGGAGCCAAATCTTTGATTAAATAATTTTTATCAAAATATTTAAAAATCAATTATTTACAACAAATTCCCACCCTTGTTCCAATTGATAAGCTTTTACTTTAGTAATAGCTAATAAAGTCCTTTAGCTTATTATATTTTTTGGGGATAACATACAACTAGTTAATCGATTCTGCTATAAAATAAAACCTTTAGGTAAAGTTGATATGTCTAAATTTTTGGGATCTGCTCCATTAATTAAAGCCAATATAACCTCCTCTTTTTTAAACTCTTCAAACTTATCATAACTAAGGTCAAACATAATTTGAAGGTTTACTTGAGTTATAGCCTCCTTGTTATCTATAAACTTATCAGAATACATTCTAATGAATTGTTGTTTTAAGATCTCTTGTATTTCAAACTCTTTATACCTTATGAAATCCCCTTGTTTAATTGAAAATATTTTCTTTAAAGCAATAAAATCATTCAACTCTTCTACTGTTATACAATCATCCTTTAAGGTATCATAAGCATACAGTAACAAATAATCTAGAGCTGAATTTCTTATACGTTCTAAAACACCATCATGTTCCGCTAAATATTTTTTTAGCTTATCAATTGTAGCATCTTTTGATACAACAATAGAGATAATTTCATTTACAGAATTATTCTCTGATTTTTGACTCTGAATGAACTCTTTAAAGTTCTTTGATAGTACATACATAATTGAATCTATTCAATTTTACTTAAACTTTCGCTTTCTTACAAAACTCTTCTAAAGATAAATTCTCTACTTTACATATTTTAATCAAAGTAGTCAAACTAATATTATAATTATCCTCAGTTCTCATTAGGCGCACGGTTTTCTCATCCAAATCATATTTCCTTCCAAATGCACTATTATTTTTCTCCTTATTCAACCAAGTTTCCTTAATATAGTCAACTATTTGTTTATTGATATCTTTCATTGAATCATATTTTTATTCGGATTTATTTCCGAATTGATTTTTTTATTTATATATTTGTTTTTTAATATATAAGCGATTTCATTAATTAACTAGTCTAGTTAATTAAGATGTCTCTCTTTTTTGGAAAAATCCGCAATTTTTTTGTCCAAGAGAGTACAGTAAAGTCGCCCACTTATCTGGATTATTCTATATTTGTAATAAATCCAGTGGGCGGTCTTTGCGTTTGTACTTCTATGGACAAACCGAGACAAAGCAATTTGTCAAGGGGGTAGCGGATTACCACCAAAGTAGAAGGAGCAAGGACCGTTTTCATTGGTAAACCATACTTCTACATAAATAGACAGACATCGTTCATATATTCTATGTGAGCGATTTTTTGTTTTAACCACTCACTGTTGTGATTCTTAAAAAGAAAAAAAACAGTACAAGGTTCAAAACTCTAAATTGTTCTCATACAAATAGTGCAATAAGAAAAGGGATTTACTCTTTTGTTTATAGCACTACATCTTAACTCAAAACACAAGTGTTTTAAGTTAGATTGGTTTTTCTTTTTTGATTTTGCACTCTAAAAGTAAATCCTTTCTTAGTGTTTTCCAAACACTATACCACTTAAGACCTG
Source organism: Myroides odoratimimus (assembly GCF_030326305.1). GTDB lineage: Bacteria > Bacteroidota > Bacteroidia > Flavobacteriales > Flavobacteriaceae > Flavobacterium > Flavobacterium odoratimimum_A. Next base: position 33,717 of record NZ_JACAKB010000021.1, read on the forward strand.
TTTATTTTCAGTAAAAGATGACAAAATGCGATAGTCTAGTAGTTTTCTACTAGGCTATCCAAGAGAATTAAGGTATTAGAAACAAGTGTTCTATACCTCAACATACCGCATAAACCTTTAATGTTTAGCCGTCTCCCAATTAGGCTATAAAGGTTTAAAACAAACAAGGTGGACTTGTTTAGTATTCTTTATCTTGAATACTAACCATACCTTATCCTTAATGGACTTATCGAATGATTCAATTCGAAATTTTTTCAATTATTTATTACAACAAACAACAATTAGTAGTAACCAAATTCACATTTAGCCTATGATTAGACTCTTGTGTAACTACCCTTAGAGTTATGTTTTTTTAAGACTTTGATTTCATAAACAACTTAGCCCTAACTCTAAGGGATTCACATATAGTTTACCAAGTAAAATTACATTTTACGCTAGATCCAAGAACAGTTCTTGGATGCGTATAGGACCTCTATTGCCTATTAGTTATCACATCTATTTAAACCTAATAGGCAGTAAATAATTTAGTTAGTAAGGATAAAATGCTATGAAACAATACGATCCACTGTTCTATTTATTAACCAAATAAAACACTATTACATTATGGAAAAAACGTCTACAGGCTACTGCTTAATTAGTTGGGTTTGTTTGAAATTAACTAGTAAGAAGGTTTTAAAAGTAGCTAAGTCTGTAGGCACAAAACACAAACAACACATTGTATGACTTAAAGGGATTTTAAGTCATACTAAAAGTCCATGACTATTCTCCCTGAGCTCTTGTTATGCATTTTGGGAGACATGTTAAAGAGCAAAGGGAGATAGTTCTATTAAAACAATATATAAAAACCAATTAACTAACCTTTGATACAAAGGCTTATTTAAGTACTACGGCAATAAAAATCTTAAGGATTTAAAGTCTTCTTGTATCATACAATTATAACAATTATGAAAACTCAATTTTTAACCAATACTGGTTGCGGGATAGTGTTACTTTTAAGTAGTCTTACTATCACCTGTGCCTACGCCGTACCTAAAGATAGTCTTAATATCTTAGATTATCAAGACAAAACTAAACTAACTGGTAAGGTTAGTGACTCCACAGCTGAGCTACCTGGAGTGTATGTTATGGTAAAAGAATCTAATATAGCAACTATAACAGATATAGATGGTAATTTTTCAATTGAAGTAGCTAAAGGACAAACCCTACTCTTTTCAATGATGGGTTATGCATCTAAACAAATCACCTACACCGGTCAATCCTCTTTAAATATCAAATTAAATCAAGAGATAAGCACTCTTGATGAAGTAGTTATAAACGCTGGTTACTACTCTGTAAAAGACCGTGAGCGCACAGGAAGTATCGCTCGAGTTACTGCCAAGGATATCGAAGTTCAACCTATTAATAATCCTCTTCAAGCTCTTCAAGGAAGAGCTCCAGGGGTAAATATTACAAATCTTACAGGTATCCCTGGCGGTGGAATTGATATTGAAATTAGAGGACAGAACTTTTTAGCTCAAAAAACAACAGGAAGAAATAATCCTTTTTACGTTATCGATGGAGTTCCGTTTATCTCTGATGCTCTTGGTATGAATAATGGTAATTTATCCGCAGAGATATTATCAGCTAATATAAATCCTTTAAACGCTATAAATCCCGATAATATAGAAAGCATCGAAATCTTAAAAGATGCTGATGCTACGGCTATCTACGGATCACGTGGAGCTAATGGTGTGGTGCTTATTACCACAAAAAAAGGATCTCAATCTAAAACAAATTTTACCCTAAGCTCTTCAACTAGTTTTAGCAAAGTTGGTAAATTTTTAGATATGATGAATACCCAGCAGTACATAAAAATGCGTGAAGAGGCTTATATAAATGGCAATAGAGAAATTCCAGCCAGTGCCTATGATATAAATGGAGTGTGGGATAAAAACAGATATACCAATTGGCAAAAAGAGTTAATCGGAGATACCGCAACAGGACAAGAGTTTTCTTTAGGGGTAAGAGGAGGAAATGAGCTTTCAAATTTCAATATCAATTATTCTCATAGTGAAAACACAACTGTTTTTCCAACAGATAAAGGTTATAAGAGAAACTCCGCCCTGCTTAGTTACAACTATAAAAGCAAAGACAGTAGACTATCAGTAAACTCCTCTACTACCTATTCTAACCAAAGCAACAATCTTCCTATTACTGATCTTACCAAACAAGCTCTTACCTTACCTCCAAACGCTCCTTCGCTATACAAAGAAGATGGAAGTTTAAATTGGGAAAACAACACCTTTGCAAACCCATTAGCTCAGCTTATGGGTACTTACGAGAATAAAACCTCAACTATTATATTAAACTCTAATATCTCTTATGAGCTTTTAAAAAACCTATACACAAAACTAAACATCGGGTATACAACAAATCAATTTGAAGAAAGGAAAATTTTACCTCACACAAGACTAAATCCAGCATTTGACCCAACAAGTGAACGATCTGAATCTAGTCTATCAAATCAAAATCACAATAGCTTTATAATAGAGCCTCAACTAAACTATGTTTTATCAAAAGGTAAACATCAAATAAACTCTCTTCTAGGTTTTTCATATCAACAGACAGATTCAGAAGCCATTCAGTTCTATGGTAAAAATTTCTCTTCAAACGCTTTTATTAAAAATATTGGAGCTGCAAAAGAAAAAGCTTTCTCCCCTAATGTTAAAAATCAATATAAATATGCCTCTATTTTTACTAGAATTAACTACTCTTATAACTCTAAATACTTTGTAAACCTAACAGCTCGTCGTGATGGATCTAGTAGATTTGGAAATGATTATAAATTTGGAAATTTCGCAGCTGTTGGAGCAGCATGGATATTCTCTAAAGAAAATTTTGCTAAAAGTATTCCTTGGTTATCTTTTGGTAAACTCAGAACAAGTTATGGAATAACTGGTAGTGATAATATCGGAGATTATGCTTATTTAAATACCTACTCAGTAGGAGCTATCTACAATGATATTCCTACTTTAAAACCAACTGCGCTTTTTAACCCAAACTACAAATGGGAGAAAACTAAAAAATTTGAAATAGCCACAGAATTTAGTTTTTTTAAAGATCGCCTAAATGCCTCTATTGCCTATTATAATAATCGTTCTTCAGATCAATTAGTTGGTATGACTCTACCCACCACAACAGGATTTACTTCTATTAATGCTAACTCTCTAGCTGTTGTAGAAAATCAAGGTTGGGAATTTGCTATCTCTAGTCAAAACATAAAAACCAAAGATTTCTCTTGGCACACTAGCTTTAATATCTCTTTTACTAAAAACAGACTCCTATCTTATCCTGGGCTCGAAGAAGGAACCGAGAGCAGTTTTTATGTTATCGGAAAACCTATAAACATTGTAAAACTCTATAAATACGAAGGTTTAGACCCAGAAACAGGAAATTTCACATTCAAAGACTACAATGAAGATGGAAAAATAACATCTGAAGATCAACAACAGATAGTCAGCCTTGCTCCTAAGTTTTTTGGAGGTTTACAAAATACGGTATCTTACAAAAATTTTAGTCTTGACTTTTTATTCTATTTTATTAAAACAGACAATTACAATATTAATAAGTACTATGTCTCTCCAGGAGGTGCAATGACAAATATACCTGCTGTTATGGCTAATTATCACTCTAAGTCAAATCCAAATGCAACCTATATGCCTGCCAATATAGGTAATCCTAGCCTAGCAACTCCATACAGACAAAGTACTGCCACCATTTCTGATGCTTCCTATATAAGATTAAAAAACGTAGCTCTATCCTATACTTTAAAAATGCCAAAGCTTAAAATGGAATCTGTTAAACTATACTTACAAGGACAAAACCTTTGGACTATTACCTCTTATAAAGCAATGGATCCTGAATTTATTTCTTTTGGAGGATTACCTCCTCTTAGAACAATTTCTTTTGGAGCTCAACTAACCTTTTAATTCTAAAAATTATGAAAAAATTTACTCATATATATAAAATAACCACCTCTTTTATTTTAGTAGGCCTACTTATTACTTCTTGTACTAATCAAATAGAAGTAGATATGCCTAATGATAAAATAGATCAGTCTGAAGTCTATAAAGATATAGCAACTACTAAAGCTACGCTCAATGGACTTTATCTTGATTTAACTTACTCATATATCTTTGGTAAGTCAGGTACTGGAGTTAGTTTTAACCTTAGTCTTTTCACAGATGAGCTGGACTACTCAGGTACAGAAACTGCGGCCAAAGACATGTATGAAAATACTATTTTAGATACAAATTCTAGAATAGCCGCATGGTGGAATGACTCTTATCAAAAGATATATCCTATTAATGCTTTTATTGAAGGAGTCACAAATTCTACTTTTTTAGAAACAGACTTAAAAAAATCTCTACTGGGAGAAGCTTATGCTCTAAGAGCTTTATATTACCATTACTTAAGTATTCTCTATGGAGATATTCCCTATACTACATCTACCAACTACAATCTAAATAAGTCTTTACAAAAACTTCCTTATCAAGAAGTACTTTTAAAAATAGAATCAGATCTTACTCTAGCTACAGAACTACTAGATTACTCATATAGAGATCCTAATAAATTCTACATTAATAAATCCATAGCGCAGATTTTACTAATTGAAAACTATATTTTACAGAAGAAATATGACAAAGCGGAAAATACTGCCCACTTAATTTTAAATCAAAAACTATACAGCATAGAAGATAACCTAGATAGAACATTTAAAAAAGATGCTAAAAGTACAATTTGGCAAATTGCTCCAAGACTTGCCTCTAATATAACATCAGAAGCTTCACTCTATCTTTTTTCTAATTTCACAAACAGTAGCTCTACCGTTAGTAATCACTTACTAAATCTTTTTGATAGTAATGACAAAAGAAAACAACAGTGGTTGAAAAAGATAAATATTAATAATCAAGAATTTTATCAAGTATATAAATACAAAAATCAACAAAACAATACAGATGAATTCTCAATTTTCTATAGAATCGAGCAAGTGTACTTTCAGTTAGCCTACAGTCAATTCATGCAAAAAAACACAAAACAAGCCATAGAAACGCTAAACATAGTAAGACAAAAAAGAGGTTTAAAAAACCTGCCTTATACCTTAAGTAGTCAAGACTTTAAAACAAATTACTTAGAAGAAAGCAGTAAAGAATTCTTTACAGAGAATGCTAGGCGCTTTATTGATTTAAAAATAACTGATAGACTTGAAGATTTAAAACTCATAAAACCAAACTTTCAGCCTTACCACAACTTATTTCCTATCCCCTATAAACAGTTACAAATAAACAAAAACTTACTTCCTAATAACCCAGGATATTAACCTTTAAAACATATAAAAATGAGAGCAATAATAATATTAATAATTACATGTGTTGTTAGCTTATTTATCTTCTTGTCTTGTCAAGACAAACAACTAAATACAACAGAGCAACTACAGCCTAGTACTTGCCTAGAGAATCTTGATGGAAGCATTACTATACAAGGAAGAATTACAGTTAAAAACACAAACGACGCTCCATTGGGAGTTACAAGCGTAAACATTAAAAACAAATGGGCTTTTTCAAAAGATATAACAAAATTTATAAAAGAAGAATCACCTAAAAAAACAATAGCTTACGGAGAAAACGAAAGAACATTCATAAATAAAAATGGATATTATCACATAACTATAAACAAGAATGATACTCTTTCCATTATTCCTATTTCTTATCTATACAAAACTCCTAAGGATATTACAGGGCTTACCAAAAGTCAAATTTTAAATATAGAATTAGAGCCTTTACCTCAAAAAGTACTTCAAGATTTTGAAAAAAACTCTCCAATAGGATATAAAACATTATCTCTTTTTTTACAAAACGTAAACCCTGATAGTTTAGTAACAGTATCAGGAACTATTTACAAGTCCACTACTGGAACTCCTTCAGAGAATATCTATGTCATTACTGACTTTTTAAATAATACAAAACGTGGAGCATCTTTGCGTTTTACTGATAAACATGGGCAATTTAACATCAAAGTGCCAAAAAACAGTTCCATTACAATAGATCCTTTTCAACCTAGTTATATTAATTTAATCGCTAAAAATGATACTGTTGTAAACCTAAAACTATAGCATTATGAAAACAAAATTAAAAATATTAGTACTACTTACTTTTTGCCTATATTCTTTTCAAGAGGCAGTCTGTCAAGAAACGAAAAAAAATGATTTTTTTGATGATGATCTAACGTGGAGTAGTTTGTCTGCTGCTGCTTTATCTCCCGATGGACAATGGGCTGTTGTGGGAAAACGATACAACAAAAATCCAAGACCTAGAAAAACATATTTTGTAAATACAATAACAAAGGAAAAAAAAGATTTCACACATTTTTCAAACTTTTATAAGTCTTTTTTAAACAAAGGAATTGTTGTTGGAAACATCAAAAAAGACCTTGCTATTTTTTCTTTAAACCACAATGATTCATTAATAGTTAAAGAAGTAACAAAGTTTGATACTAATGTTGAACTAAATCTATTATTCACCTTAAAAAATAACAGTGAATTTACCATCGTTAAACTTAGTGAGAATCTTAAAAAGATTAAAACCGAACTCTCTCTTCAAGAAATAGATAAATATTACTTATCACCTAATTCAAATAAACTTGTTGTGATAACCAAACAGAAAGAATTAATACAGATAAATCTAAAAGATTTTACATCCAATAAAATTACTGATTTAAAAGACAATATAAAGACTTTAAAATGGAATATTAACCAAGATGGCTTTGTTATACACATTGACAATAAACTCCATGTAATAGATCTTAACTCTAATAAAATAGGGGTTATAGATATTACTGAAGATAAAGATATTGAAAACTTAAAACTAAGTTTCTTTTTAAATAATGATCTTTTTGTTTCCTATCAGTTCAATTCTGATAAGATTATACCAGAGAGTGAATATTTAGATATATGGCAAGGGAATTCTAGACAATTATTACCTAGTGATTTTAAACCCAAATATAAAAAAATCTATAAAGCCTTTGTCTATAAAAACAAACAAGACGCTATTACATCTCTAGAAAGAAGAATTGATAAAGATTATTTAAATATAGGCATCCCTGGTTATCTATTGTCTTATAATTATTTTAAAGATATAGACTTTGATACTTACTTCCCTCCTATAGAATATTCATTATACGATATAGATAAACAAAAAAATGTAATATCGTTATCAATGACCTCTCAATCCCCTTTTTATCCATCTATTGATGGAAAATACATTCTATATCCAGTTAACTATACTAAAGATAAATGGGAAGTATTAAATATAAAAACATTAGAAAAGCATTCCTTTGATACAGATAATCTAACCAAAGGTTTTTCTCCTATTTGGTCACAGGATTCAAAAACCATCTTTTATGCTTATAATGGCAATCTACATTCTTATAATTTAGAAAACAGAAAAACTATAAACCTAACTCAATTTAAAAAAACAGACAAAGTACACATAGGTAAACTAGTAAACAAAGAGTCAATACCATCTTATGCTTCTTATGTAGATGCTAACAAGCCTTTTTATCTTATAGGTACACAAGAAAATAAAAAAACTATATACATGTTTGATAAGCAAAAAGTAACTCCACTGTATACGACTAACACTGATTTGTCTCTTAGGCCAACAGCTAATCAAACGTTTAGTAATGATTATAATACTGTTCTTTTTGAAATAGAGGATTATAATGTACCAACAAAGATATTAAACATTCAAAACAAGAAAGTAAGTACACTAATTGAATCTGATATTAATAAAAATCTGTATAAATGGAGAAAAAGAGTTGATTTCACTTTCACAGATAAATTTAATAAAAGCCTTAATGGTTACCTTTTCTATCCTAAAAACTATGATTCTAAAAAGAAATATCCTATGGTAGTTCATCTATATGATCTAAATTTAGTACCTGAACCTAATGAATTTTCAATTCCAGTACACGTTACTTCTATTTGTGGTTTTAATAGTGCGTTACTAACAGAGAATGAGTATTTTGTTTTAAGTGCACAAACATATGTAACTAAAGAAGGACCAGGAGTTAGCGCTGTTGATTGTGTTACTAATGCTGTTAACAAATCCTTAGAAATTGAACCTACAATTGACAAAGACAATCTAGGGCTAATAGGACACTCTTTTGGTGGATACAAAGCTAGTGCCATATCTGTACTCTCTGATTTGTTTAAAGCTTCTGTATCTGGAGCAGGAGCTCATGATCTTATAGGTGGAATGATGTTTAGATATAGCTATTATAGAGGTATGCCAGATTGGTTTATGGCTGAGAAATCTCAATCTAATATGGAAGTTAAATTCTCTGAAGACCCTGAGAAATATTACAACAATAGTCCTATACTAAACGCCTATAAAACCAAAACAGCAATGCTACTTTTTACAGGATCACAAGATGATAATATAGATTGGGAAAATACCAGAAAAATGTTTGTAGCTCTTAAAAGAGAACAAAAACCCGTTATGGCTCTTTTTTATAAAAATATAATTCATGGATTTAGCCCTTCAGGTCCTGTTGAGAATCGTGATTTAAGTATAAGAGTTTTAGATTGGTTTGATTATCATTTAAAAAACAAGAAAAATATCCCATGGATAAAAGAGGGACTTGATTATAATAAATATTCAATAAGTACCTACTAATTAGAAAAAAGAGGGGGATCTTTAGTTCCCCCTTTTACCGTTTTAAATATTAATTTTGTAAACTCTTATAATTTATAAAGAGGTGCATACCCTCCTAAAGGAGATTCTCCCCATAAATCATAATCTTCGTTATCTATTTCTATCGTACATCTCACAGTTCCTACAGTCAGAGTACATTCTCCTTCTACAACTCCTTCTACTTTAGTAAAGACATATTCATTTGTTATAGGATCAAGAATTTCAATATAGTGATCTCCTAGATAAGGATCAGCAACTTGAAACTCCGTTACAGATTCAGTATTAACAGCGTGATCTATTTTTTCACTAGCATTTATAGTAAATGCACCTACTGTTAGCATTGCAAAAACGGCCAATGGCATTAGTAGGTTTTTAATAAGTGTTTTCATAATAATAAATATTTTTAGTTACAACAACCAGCCTCTTGCTAGTTGCTAAAAAAAGTAATCTCATTTTTAAGGTTGACAAACAAAAACTTCTACTTAGTTGATTTACTTTAGCTTTTTAAATCAATCCACTACTTTTATAAAAACTCGCGAGGTATTTATAATAAAACATTCTATAAGTAATACTAGAATTTTAAAGAAAAAACACTTTAATTTAGTTGCTGTGCTATTTTCATCTACTCAATTGATATACAAAGCTCCATTATATATATAGATAGATTTGTGTACAAAAAGGACAAAAGTGTATGTATAAATGACAATTTTATGATAAAAAAGGACAAATAGGCCTACTTTTAAAAGATTTGAAACCAAAGACAAATAAAACGCTGTTATTTTAAATAGCCTCTTAAAAATAATTTTATGCAAAAGATCTAGCTATTTTTTTAGCCAAATACAAAAAAACAAAGGTGGGAATAAATCATAATAGTTTACTCCCACCTTTATATTTAATTAAGGTTAAAACTTATTACCAAGGGCTCTTCTTTAAGGCTCAATCTAACTCAGTAATTACTTTTTATCCCCTTAGAATTGTATGTTATAATACTTTACTCTTTTCTTTTAAAAAGCTATACTGATGTTTTAAAAGAATTACTCGATAACCTTTTAAAATAAGTTTATCCAATAATATATCAAGGTGACTCTTCTGTAAAACATGTATTCTATCCTTGTTTGGTATGCTCTTCCAGATTTGAATTCAACTTATTATAATACTGCTATAAAGCATTTTTTAACAATAATATTTTCAACTTAGCCAGTTATTATTTTTTATTAAGCTTGTTATTGCACAACAAATCTATTACTCTAATCTCATCTCTTAAAGGTTGCGATAATATAACGGTTGATGCTTTTGATCTTTATTAAAAGCTCTTAAATAACCTCTGTAACTTTCATATCCACATTTGTAGGCAATCTCTGATACAGAATAAGAAGAGAACATTAAAAGAAACAACGACTCAATGAGTCTGTTTTGAATATGATAATCATAAAAGGAAGTACCTAAATATTTTTTAAAATTGCGCTGAAACGTCCTAGGATGCATATTTATTTCTTGGCTATACCACTTTAAACTAATACTAGGATCTTCTTGTTTTAATAAACAATAATCCTGATAGTATTTTTTATACAAAATCCTTTTCTGTTTGTTTATTACAATGTTCCCTGAAGTAATTGATTTAATCTTAATTCTTATTGCCCAGATATAAAATACCTGATTCACTGAAGATATATTAATGCTAAAACCTGATAGCAAAACGGCATTTGAATTTTTAACAATCACCTGGTTTATCACTACTTTAGAACTCAACACATCATAAGGTGTAGTATTTTTTAACCAATCAATAATTTCGGAGTTTTCTAGTCCAAATAACTTATCACTCTTTGCAATCCCTGAGATATCCCACTTTGCAGTTTGCTTTTTAATAACTACAAAAGATTTTGCATCAGGGTTTTGATATAGTTTAAGATTTAATCCAAAATACTTCTTTGCGCATACAAAATAAAGCAGCTTATCAAAAACAAAACAAGCATGCTGTAGTGTTCTATGATCTAAAGCATTAACTGTCTTATCATTTAACTCCTCTAAAAACAAAGAGAAACACTGCTTTAATACATCGCTAAAATCTTTAATTAAATCTAATCTCATTACCGAAATACACTTTACAGAATAACAAGAAAATCATAGGAGACTTATTGTTACAATACTACATTAAAACATAATTTATTGTTATACAAAACATTACAAATTAAGCCTTATAAAGTTAAAAATCACTAAAAGCGAACACTTTAACACTTATAATGCTTAAAATCAGTAATTTAATGCTTTAAAACAATCAAACAACTTTAAAGTAATTTATTTCTTACTCAGTAGAATAACTAACATCAAATAAATTATGATAAAACTCAACAGCAAAACCACTCAAGACTTAATCTTAAAAGAAGAGTCAAAGTTAACTCTAGATCCAAGTCAAATTATTAAAGAGGCTAAATACATGACCACATACCTTAGCCGTGTTTTACAAAAGCAAAAACAAATGATTATAACTCATGGTTTTTCTAACCAAGAAGAAGAAATCTATTTCTTTAAGATTCTTAAACCCAATATTCTCTCCAAGTTAATGTATTATAACAAAATATATAAAATAGAGACTCACTCTCCCAATACTGCAAGCAAAACTCAAAAACAGTACTACCTAAAAAAAATAAAACAAGTATCTTCTGAATACAAACTATACTATACTAGTTCTGAGTTCTACAAATACTACAAAAGTCAAAGAACAGATAAAGATATAGAATATTACACAAGAGGTAATATCAATGTTTTAAAAGGAGTAAACAGCTTTGCATTTGAAATAGATCTTCAGTTCTCAACATACTATGATTATAAACTCTCTCGTATTTTATCAAGTAAGCTGCTTTATGAGTATCTAAGTATAAGATTAAATCAAATAGATCCTTCAACTTTTTCCAAAAGTATAACCATAGACAATACCTTATCTTGGTCTGAATCCTCAGCAGCTCTAATAGAACTTATATACGCTTTATATGCTAGTAGAGCTATTAATCAAGGAGATTTAGAAATAAAAAAAATAGCCTATTTATTTCAGAATTATTTTAATATTACCCTAAATGATATTCATCATACCTTTCACCGGATGAAAACAAGAAATTACTCAAGGACAATGTTTTTAGATAAATTAAAAAAATCACTTGAGGATTACATGGATAAGGACTACTAGCATAGGAATTAAAACTAAAGACCAAAAAGACCACTTACATATAGCCTTAGCCTACAGTGGTCTTTTTCATTTAAAAGAAAATCTTTACATCATAATAAATAAACTAAATGTCTCAATATGCTAGTGGCTAAAACCATAAAATAAGACACTGATTTTAAAAACTTTAATTATAAATAAACAAAAACAGAACTAGAATATTTTACAATTCGTGAAAATACCCGTCTTTATCTCATCAATACTAGTGATATTGATTTAGCTATAGCCTCTAAAAAGGGCAAGGTACACCTATTGTATTTATAAACGATTCATGGGGTGATCATAATTCTTGGCTTGTAGTGGCAGAAGAGTTAATTGTATCAATATCAGTCTTGAACCCCACTCTAATTGAAAGTCTACTGTACACATAAAATGCTCAGCACATCTTATAGTTACTGCAATTTTCTGCACACTAGGCAAATGCAGTGGATATTTTAGAGAAATACACTAACCTTACTTTTTGTAGAACAACAATAAATAAGCACATTAAACGAATCCTAGATAGTCCAAGTTTTTCTTTAAAATTAGCTTTCATAATTGTTAGAAACTCTGTGCTTTTATACTCTAGATTGTTTTTATTTTTAAAGATATTATGCAAGTAACAAATATTTAACACACTAAACACTAATATCTCGACAAAACATAAATTATTTAAAAAATTTACACATTTTATTTATCAAGTTTTTTCTTTATTTTAAGTTTCTTAAATTATGTAGTAAACCATTGCAATTATTCAATATTTAAACTTGATTTTAATTTTTGTTAAAAAGTAGTCCAATCTGAATTGATCTCATAATCTAAAATGGGATTTACATCATTTTGTACATTAAATTGACCATAGAAAGAAGCTAAATCTAAAAGAAGGCTTTGACGTGTAATTTCTATAAGTTGCATATTAAAACCCTCTAGCATCAAGACAAATTGAAAGCTTATAACTCGAGCTATCATTTTACCTATAAGTATTAAATCTCGTTGTTTTAATGTATTATCAACACTTAAATCTAATTGAGATATAAAATATTCAGCACTCAAACTCGTGCGTTCATAAGACTTTAAAAAATCATATAGATTCGTTTCTTTAGCTTTTCTCATCAATTTTATTATCCCCTCCGCAATTTGGGTATACAGCATTTCGTTTGATCCTTCAAAAATTTGGAAAGGTCTACAATCAACTAAAGATCTTCCGGCAATATGGTCTAATCGATATCCATTAGCTCCGGCTAATTGTAAACTAATTTGAGCTGATTCTTGCATTAAATCTGTGACTAATGCTTTTAGTACATTAGCCTCAATACTCATCAAAGCTACATTTTTGTCAATTCCGCTTGCATTAACGCTAAAAAGGCACATACCAGAACATAACGTGTAAGCGGCTTGGATTTTTGCAATTTGATTTTTAACCGAATCAATAATCAACAAAGGTTTGCCCCCTATCTGTCTTTCTTGGCAATGTGCTAAAGACTCATCTAAAAGCCTTTTAATAAAACCTAATCCCATACCTGGGAATTGCAGCCTGCTGCGATGAAGTGTATCAAGCATTAATTTAATACCTGTTGTTTCATTAAGTAATTTTTGCTCCTTAGGAACAACTATATCAACTTCATTAATACCATAAGCAATAGCATATAAACCCAAGTTATTATAACGGTGAACCATAGGAATATGTTGATGTTCTTTGTTATTTTCAGAAACAAAAAAATCAATATCTCTTGCTAATTCTCCATTTAGCTTACTCTCTCTAGCCGCTACAATCCAAAAATCAGCCACACCACTTAGACCCTGCCAATGTTTTTGTCCTTTAATATAAAACATCTCTTGCTTTTGCTCAAAAGCTGTTTTCATATTCAAAGCGTCGCTTCCGTGTGCTTTTTCTGTAATCATTAATCCTCCCATTGCTTTGTTTTCTATAAACTCTTTAAACACCTTTTGCTGAACAGTAACCTGTCCGTATTTAGCTAAAGGTTCCAAAAAAAGAGCGATATTTATCCCAAAGATCAACGAAAGAGGTAAAGATTCATAAGAAGCTACTGAGAGAATTTGCAGGCATTCCTTTACTTTTATCCCCCTACCTCCATAGACCTTAGGAATAGCTACAGATAAGGGGTTTAGATCCATAATTTCATCCACTAATTCAACAGGAAAATCACGAGTAAGTCCCATAGCATTATAATTATACTTTTCTCGAAACAGATATTTCAATTGCTTCTTAAATTCTTCAATATAAATACTAAAATCAATATTTTCTACTAATGCATTCATCTTTATTATCTTTTAAAAATTAAAACTTCTTGATTGTCAAAGAGTTTACAACCTTGATATAGGAAAAAAATTTGCTAAAATTTAATTTTATCAATAATCAAAAAACCACCTGATCACAACAAATATCAAGTGGTTATTAAAGAAGTAACAAATTATTAATAAAGTTTTATTTATTATGGCTAAGAATTAATAGTATTAAAATTTGATATTCTGTTTACTTCTCCTTAAAGTCTAGTACGCATCTTTTTGCCAGTTTCACTGATTGCTTTTTCTGTACAGGCTTGTGCCTTAGTGTTACATTCTACAGCTTTTTCAACCAATCCATCCTCATAATGTTTAGCAGCATCTAAATGATATTTTACAGCTGATTCTAAATGACCAGCCGCTTCACGATGATTCTTGATTTCATTTTGTGAACTACTAGCTAAGGCTTTGTTTTTTTCATCTTTATTGTCCATATGTCTTGTGTTTTATTTTGTAGTTTAATTACTACAACACAAAGATGGAAAATACTAATTATAAACTCATTACACAATAATCATTATCTATTATATCATTCACACATCTTCGCGATTTATCCTTTTTTTATCTTTAAGCTTTTTAAAAAAAGTTGGAGTCAACCCCATAACTTTTTTAAATTGAGCAGATAAATGTGCTACACTACTATAGTTAAGCTTATAGGCAATCTCAGATAGATTCAATTCATCGTAAATCAGGAGTTCTTTTACTCGTTCAATTTTGTGAACAATACCAAATTGTTCTATTGTAGTACCTGTAGACTCAGAAAATATATTAGCCAGATAAGTATAATCATAATTTAGCTGTTTACTTATGTAATCTGATTTTTTTATTTTTAAAACATCTATATCACCATAGACCATTTCGATTACTACTTTTTTAATTTTCTCAATCAAAATAGCACGTTTACTCTCTATGAGTTCTAATCCTGTGTGAAGTAAAGCCTTTTTTAATTGCATAAACTCTTCATTGGTAAGTTCTTGTTTTAATTCAACTTCACCAAGATCTACACTACCATAAATGATTCCGAGTTTATCTAATACCATCTTCACTATCATCTTACAGCGAAAACTCACCATGTATTTTATGAAAATCTTCATACTTAAGAACTTTTATCTAAAGGTAACCTAAAGAATTGATTATCTGATGGTAATAGTTAAAAAAACGAATTAATATATAAACTATACAAACAAAGAGGAAGATCTATATAAATCTTCCTCTTCTAACAAAACCCTATTTAGTTAAATCTTACAGCGGAGATTCTCCAAAAAAAATTGATCAAAAAAAGGTAAGCATATCAAAAAAAAACTTTTATCGTTCAATACCAATGCCTGTTTTTCTTACCCTGATTCTATATAACATTCAATAAAATAACCTCGGAGCAACCCCAAGAGATATTGTGAGAACAGAGTAAGTTGAACAGTATATACTTTCTGATAATCTTTATCTAACTTACCTTGGCTTTCTATATACTCTCATATTACTTCTTTATTCCCATACAAGCCTATTGTATTTTGCATAAAAACCACTTGTCCATAAATGACCTCCCCATAATAATTGATTTATTTCTGGGTGAAGACGGAACAATATACTTTGCATAATTCAAATTTTAACTGAGATAAACATAATTTAAAAAATAAAGTGCACCCTAAAGTGCACTAATAGTTAAATTAAAGCGTTTTTATAAAAAATAGTTACACTTTACTCTGTTTTTCATATTTATTGATTAAATCAATCACTTCTGAGCGTTTTTTATTAATTTTCTTCTCAAGACGATTTAATAAATCATTCTCCTTTCCCACTTCATATTTCAAATCAACGTCTGTCAATTGCGAAAATTGCTCTTTTAACTTTTTTGACGATTCATCCCAATTTGAAATTCTAAGTACTTCCAATCTTTTATTATTATTATTATTATTCATAATAAAGAATTTTATTATAGCTTAATTACTATTTAGTAAATGTAGAGTTTTTAAGCTCCTAAGATTTATATAATAAAAAATAATGTTTATATAATACAGTTATTTTTCATATTCTATCACTTAATTTTTTTACAATAAAATTTACCTGAATATAATCACTATATTGCATATGTTATTTATAATTAAGATTTTACATCTTATATAAATGATACAATTCTAAATTATTGAAAACAATATCAGATATAACCAATGGCAACTAACCAAGATAAAAATTACCCCGAATTGAAATTTGAAACTAAAAATAATACAGTAAATAAATTAATTACCGTAGCTTATTTTATTACCATAAAATACAATCCAGATCATTTTTTAACTATGTTTAAAAAATTATACAACAAAGATCAATTGTATCTTATTTATATCGATCATACTTGTTCTATAGAGGTAAAAAACATGATTCAAACCTACATAGTCCACTTATCAAATGTATACATACTAGATAGTTTCTATCTACAAACAGATAGTCATAATAAATACAAAATTCAATTAAATGCGATGCAATACTTATTAAATGTCAGCGCTAAATGGGACTATTACATTAACTTAACTGATGATCATTACCCCTTAAAATCTCAATACAGAATTTGTGAATACTTAAGTAATAATAAAGAGCATAATTATTTTATCTATTATGATAAAAGTAGGTACGATCTAGATACTTATAATAGTAATAAGTATAACTACAGCGGCTTAAACGCGCTAAAAGAAGCTACTTTTACTGAAAATACAATCATACCCTATATGAGTAATACATGGTTAATACTAACCCGAGATTCATGTGCTTTTCTTTCTTACAGTAAACAAGTTGACCATTATATAGAATTATATTCAAAATCATTATTGCCTTCTAATTCATTCTTTGCTACAATCTTATTAAACTCTGATTACAAACGTATAATAATCAATCATGACCAAAGAATATTATTTTCAAAAAGCGAACCAATTGAATTAATTCTAAAAAAAATAAAATCTAATAATCATTTTTTTTTAAGAAAAATAAATTTAGCTTCTAACCACTTAATAGATAAGTGTATTGAAGATAATTATCAATTACCCCTAATCAATAAAAAAGAAAATAAAAATGTATTAGGTCTAAATTTTAATCAACAAAATTAAAGTAATTTGTAGGGGCTAAGATAAAAAGCTTCTTAGCTTGCGCTATAGGCAGATCGGCTTGTATGCTAGATTAGAAAACCGCTTATTTTAGTATGAGTAAGTTTATTGAAAATTTAGCTCAAACAAGATTAGATAGTACTTACATTAAATGAATTAAGTACATATTTAATCAACACCTATTAATCCTTGATGATCTTATACTTAGACCTTTAACTCCAGGTGCTAGATTAACACTACTGGATATACTTGAAGATTGCTATGGAAAGAGTTGTACAATAATACCTTCTCAACTAACTATTGAGAATTGGTATAACTTTATTGATAAACCAACTTTAGCAGACGTTATACTTGACAGATTGACTGCTTCTACAAATCGATTAACTTTAAAAGGAAAATCTCTAAGAACAAGAAAAATTTAGTAAATCTGATAATATCAGTGAAGTAAAAGATTATTAAGAGTTAGTCTAACTGGTGTACTATGTCGGAATGATGGTGTACTTTCACAGGAATATACAATATTGCCGATTTTCTTTATTTTCATTGAAAGAAAACCATTCAGCAGTACTATTTAGTAACTCTTTATTCGTAGCTAAAACAATAACCTCTTTTACTGTTTTTTTGACCATATACAGCTAACTAAACAATAAAAAAGTCAAATACTGTATTATAATAATTGAGCAATTTCAAAATGCATTCCATCTTTTCTACTAAAATGACCTCCCCAATAAAAACCATATTGATGAGCCAAAGGAACTAATTCTCGAATAGATCCTTGCATACCTAAGGCTATTGGTTCTTCATTAAATGGATTCCATTGCATGTTTATATCAAATGCAATACCAAAACAATGCTTAGACAGTACAGTTTTAGAACCTCTAACTAATCGAGAATTAAAACTTCCACCATAACTAAGTAATAAAGATAACATACCTTGTTTTTCTATTTCATTAAAAAAAGCTCGTAATTGTTCAGCTGCTTTACGATGAAAACGCACTATTTTATTAGCTCCCTGAAATGTCTTTACTAGCTGTGGTATTTCTACTTGTATAATATTCTTAGTTTCAAAATCATTTAAAATAATGATATTTTCAGGATTACTTTTTTTAGGACTAGAACTATATAAAATTTCTCCAAATTTCTCCAATAATAGTTGATTTGATTCTATAGATGAGAATTTAGGTTTTAAAGGAAAGGTTTTTTTTTGATTATTTAAAAAGACCATCCCATCTTTATATGCTTCTAACCAAGTTTGATTTCCTATACGTCCATCTGGTTCTAATTTTTTGTATTGCTGATATTCTTTTATTGATAACAATAGACTTAAATCATAATAATCATCAACACAACCTTTATAAGAACCTATGTTTTTTAAGAATTTTTTCCATTGTACAATTGCAGGATTATTTGTATTGGGACTTAGCAATTCGATTTTCATAATTTGATTTGGATAAATTAAAAAGAGTTAAATAAGTTTTTTGATAGAGTCTTATTTACTCTATGGAATTCAAAAATAGCCTTTAGGTATTGGAAACAAATCAAGCTATATACAGTAAGAATTATAAATAATTAAAATATTGAATTAACAATAATAGTCTTCTAGATAGATAAACAATATACTCAAAAACAATTTATTACAAAAAAAATAAATGTTAAAATCTTATTTTATCATAGAATAATCTAATTGAATCTCTAAAAATTTTGTCCAAATTAAACTAAAATAACCTAAGATGTATCTCCGTTTTTAGTCATAAGCAGTAATATTTGCAATAATAAGCCTATCAAAGAGCTTATCACCAAAGTACCTTCTATTAAGTTTATAAACGAATTCATCTAAGTAGGCTTGAAGATATTTTCGTTTAATTTTATGGTAATTTCCCAGTAGATTTCTTTTGGCATTACTGATAGCTATATGTACCCATTTAAGAGTTTCTTTTGTCGTTTGTTCTGATGATTTTTCAGAGATATGTATCTGAACAAAATCTGAAATATCTACATAGGAAGTACTCTTATCAGTTAAGACAATACTACTCTCTTTAATATCGTCTATCAATACTGCTAGAGTTAAACTATTAAGTATTCGCAAACAAGGGGGCGTAAATGGGCATCCTGCCATACAAGGATTAGTAATATTAATTTACTCTGCGAATAATCTTACCCAGGCTATTGTTGATGATTCTCATCTAACGGCTCTAAGAACTGGAACTGCCTCTGGTGTTGCAACGCGCTATTTAGCTAGAAAGGATTCGTCTGTTATGGCGCTTTTTGGTGCAGGTGCACAAGCTTAAACTCAGTTTGAGGCGGTATGTGCTGAACGACCAATTAAAAAGGTATACTTATTCGGGAGCTCTAAAACTAGTAAGTCAGTTCAAGCCTTCATCGAGTATTATAAAGAAAAATCAGAAATGGAAAATATAGCAGCAGAAAACTCATATGTTACTCATACAGCTTATATTATCTGTACGGTTACTCCTTCTTCAGCACCGTTATTTAAGACTGCTCCACTGAAAAAAGGGGTACATATTAATGCTACTGGTTCTTATAGCCCTTCTATACATGAATTACCTGAGGATATCTTTATAAATACTTCTTTATATGTAGGGATTGCCATTCAAGATTTAATTACTGCAAAATATTTCTATGACAAGACTTGTCAAGAGAATCTCGGTACTTCTATACAAATGTAATCACACAAGATACCGTATTTTTATTTAAAACACAGAGCGTCTGACTACAAATGATAAAAGGTCTGTTTTCAAAACAAAAACAGACCTTTTATATGTTTAATCCAAGAATATCTAGTACTTTTTCATGCTCTTAAACAATCCATATACTTGAGAGTATTCTGGCTCTTTAATCACTTTTACTTCTGCAACACCTTCTAATCTAGCAGATGTAATATAACGACACAACAATAGATAAATCTCTTTTCCCTCTTGATCTACATTTATCTCTAACTGCATTGGTCTATCATCTGCAGTCTCTTGATCAGTTAAACTTGCCCAATCATTGTTATTAAACATATTTATAATATGCATATCATCAGGTCCAAATGGCTCTGTTCCACGCTCAGGATGAGCAAACTTAACCATTCCTCCCATAGAGGTAAGTTTTCCACCACTTTTTTTACTATAAATTTCAGTTCCTCCTAAGTAGGTATAACCTGCAGCAAATAATACACCTACGATGGCTGCACCACGTACTAACCATCCCTCCATAATAATACCTGGGAAAATGATTAAAACAAGAAAACCTAAGGTAAAGATACCTCCTATTACTTTCTTTGTTACGTTTGTTCTTTCTTCAAAATGTTCTGGTTGAGATTTAAAAAACTCAAACAATTGATCTGGATACTTCTGTTTCATAATTTTACAATTTATTATTTATATTTCACTTAAATTCATCATACTACGCGATAAACACACATTATTATAGAAGTTATTCACGCTGTTGCCTTTTGCTATTTTAGTATTGTCAAGCCCTAATAATCCTTCGGGAATATTAATTGCTGCATAGAAGTGATTAAAAGCATATGAAATCATTATGTCTTTATCATATCTCTTTTTAAGTTCTACCATTTTTCTCATTCTACTAGGTGTTAATATATAACGGGCTAAAGTATCATCACTACTATAAACAGTAAAGGCATGCTCAAACTCTACATCTTCCATTTTGATTAACTCAATTCCATCTCTATTTTTAAGTTTTTGAATATTATCTGCTAGGTAATCCATATGTTTCTCTAATTTATCAGGTACTATAATTACAATACCTCCTATATTTTTCTTTAAAGACACTGTGCTAAACATTCCTCTAAAATCTAGGGTTATATCTTCCATTCTCTTTGAGAATATCCCTCTAAACATATAGATAACAACTGTGATAAATGTTCCTACTGAAGACTTAGAAAGCCAATACATCAATGTACTCTTTTTAAGTCCTATATCATTAATTGTTATTGTTCTACCTTGCTCAGAAAGCTTGAGTTCACCTAATGAATAGGCAGAAACTTTGTCTCGTTGTATATTGCCAAAAAATCCGCTAAGCATTAGTTTAGATATCGAGAAAGCTCCTTTTTCAAAATGATATTGACCACTGGGCAGGATGGTCTTAATAATTTTTTGGATTGCCTGTTGCTCGGTTTGAATATATTTAGAGTAATAATAACTCGTACCGAGTGTTCCTATGATAATTAAAACAAATAAAGGTATGATTATATAAAGTATTGTACTGTTATCTATTTGATCAAACCATTGACTATGAGTATAAATTAGAATATTAAATGAAATAAAAATTCCTAAGAAGTAGACAATACTTCCTCCGTATGACAAAACCTTAAACAGGTTCAGTATACGCGTATGCTTTTTTACTTTTAACAATGTACTTTGTAATTCTAATTCTAGTTTGTCTATTTCTTCTTTTTCCATTATTTAGTAAATAAAGATCTTACATCTATATCTTTAGCTTCTTCTTCGCTGATTGCAATTAGCTCCACTACTTTATAATTCTTGGTTGAAGCAATAATAGAGGATGGAAACATTTGAACATAATTATTATAATCAACAGCAGCAGCATTAAAAGATCTACGCGCTGCTTGTATTTGCAACTCCATTTCTTCTAAAGAATATATTAACTTAGTAAATTGACTATCCGCTTTAAGGTCTGGATACTCTTCAGAGAGTAATTTAATAGAAGGCAGATCTATAGAAGAAGCTTCTTTGGTATCTAGTGCATTACTTCTGAGTTTTGTAACCTCTAGTAGAATATTGCTTTCATGATCAACATACTTCTCTATCGAAGCCACTATATTAGGAATCAAACTACTTCTTTGTTTTAACATAACAGATATACTACTATCTGCTTGTTTAATTCTATTGTTTTTGTGAACAAAAGAATTAAGAGTATTAATCCACCATAAAACAATAATTGTTACAATAAGTAAGGGTACTAAATAATATGTAATCATATCTTAAAAGTTATTCTACTCTAAGTAATAGTTTTCTTTAATTTTAACCAAAAGTAGTTAACATTAACTTAATATAAAAATTGAATGTATCAATATTTTTATATATTTTACAATTTATAAATACCATTATTCCATAAAATTGCTTTTTTAATAACACAACAAACCAAATACAGACAAACATCACAGTCATTAGTTACTGAAGTTTCGCACCTTCAATTAAAGTCTCTTTAGGTATTACAAATATTGATAAAATTACCTAAACAGTTAAATTACTACACATTACAGATGTGTCAATAAAATCCAAAAAGAGCTTTTTAATAAAGTTGTCGATAAAGTCAATCAATCTAAAGACGAAGTGTTTTACTCTAAGTAACAGATAAATTAAACTAGTATAAACAATTTAATGTTGCGAAGCGTTCTATGAGTGAACTATTTAACTGCAGTAATCTTGCGAAGCGATACAACGGCCTTAATGGATAAACGAGCATCAATAGGTGCAAATTCATAGAAACAAAATTCTGTTTGACCGAAGGGAGTTCATTTTGTTTCAGAATTTGTGCCAAAATTGACCGTTTAGGAATTACAGCCTTGACTTTTTTTGTTACTTTTTGGTGTCAAGACAAAAAAGTAAAAGATTAAAAGAATTAGATATTAGGCGTATCTTACAATATTATAAGACAAAAGTAATGTTGTTCGTAATAACACATATCCCAGGTAAAAGCCATTTATTTCTTACTTAAAAACACTCAAAATAGGGGTGCGAAACTTGAGTTAGTTATTTATATCGCAAAGGGACTTGTTAATAGCTTATCTATTTTAAAATCTTTAATCAACTACCCTCTTGTTGAATTCTATCACATAATTCTTTTGAGTTTTAGTCATAGCTCATCATCTCTTTCCTTATAAAGACTAAAGAACAACCTTAACTGTCAAACCATGTCTTAAAAAACGTTATTAATTCTTTATTTTTTTAACATTTCAAGTACATACCTCATCCTTAAATAATCCAAAAAACAGAACTTGTTATTTAGAACGATTATCAATAATTAAATTTTATGCAATTATTAATATTCATTCTAAATAAATAGATTTGCTCAATATCTTTGCCTCATTGAAAAACAAGATCAATGTACCGCATAAAAAAACACCCTACAACTTTAATTTTTGTAATTTTTATCTTATTAATTAACAAAACAATCGCTCAAAACACAACAATTACCTTAACAATACAAGATTCGGTACAAAACCCCATTACTAATGTTTTTGTAGAAATTAAACAAAATAAGGGACAAACCTTCTATCGAACTACTGATGAAAAAGGAATATTAACCTTAAACAGTATAAATAAGAATTATTTCATTACTACTTCACATCTTGGGTATCACTCTATTGTAGACAAAGAAATATCATATCAAAATCAAAATCCTATTATCACTTTAAAAGCCATACACACCCAATTAGAAGATATTGTTGTCAGTGCTAAAGAAGATACTGGGCTTAGTACAAAATCAGTGATAAACAGACAGGCAATGGAGCACTTGCAGCCATCTAGTTTTGCTGATTTAATGGAACTCTTACCAGGTGGAAAAGCTAAAACACCTAACCTTACTTCTACCAATCGCATTTTAATTCGCGAGTTTGGACAAAGCGGCGGACAGTACAATACAAGTTCTTTAGGGGTGCAGTTTTTAATAGATGGAGCTATTGTGAATTCAAATGCAGATTTACAAACCTCTTCCTATGAGGCTCATTCTATAGAGGGTACAAATGTAGCTTCTAAACGCAATACCTCTAGTATAGGGGTGGATATGCGTACTATTCCTACCAATGATATAGAAAGTGTAGAGATTATAAGAGGAATTCCTTCTGCTGCTTATGGGGATCTAACCTCAGGTCTGGTACTTATCAATAGAAAAATAGGAAAAAAAGCACTAGAGACTAGATTAAAGGCAGATGGTTTTAGCAAGCTGTTTTACCTAAGCAAGGGGTTTTCTCTATCTCCTACTTGGCATATCAATACCAATGTTGATCTTTTAGATTCTAAAAGTGATCCAAGAAACTTAACCGAGCAATACAATCGCTATGGGGTATCTATTCGCTCTAGAAAGATATTTGACTTTGCCGATCAAGAACTTAACTGGTATACCACATTAGACTATAATGCTAATATTGACAAGAATAGAATAGATCCTGATGTAGGGTATGAAAAGGTGGACACCTATAGAAACAATAAACATACAATTGCCTTTTTCAATAGATTACTTCACCGTTTTCACGATCATAAATTATTTAAATCTATAGAACTTAAAGTTAATATTCGACAAGGTATTGAAGATCTAAAACAGCGAAAGTTAGTTCAGTTTAGCGGGCCCACCTCTATTTCTATTGCCACGCAAACAGGTGTAAACGATGGATACTACCCAAAGACAACTTTCATATCAGACTTTCAAACCCATGGAAGACCCCTTGATATAAATGCCTTATTAAAAACTGATTTAGAGTTTTCGACCTTAGGTATAAAGCACAATATTGAAGTAGGGCTTGACTATCGCTACGCCAAAAATAATGGGAAGGGACAACTATATGATGTTTTGTTGCCTCCTAGCCCATCTATGACTACAAGACCACGCCCATTTAATGATATTCCTGCTCATCAAAACTTAGCTTCTTTTTTCGGAGATAAAATGCAGTACAACTTAAACAACCAAAGCTTTTCGCTTTATGCTGGTTTACGTGCTTCAGCTTTAGTAGGAATGGACAAGAAGTTCAGTATTGCTAACAAGGTTTACCTAGAGCCTCGTATCAACTTTCAATGGAATCTTCCCAAAGTATGGATTGTTTCTAATCCCTTGAAAACTAACTTGACTTTAGGTTATGGAGAGCTGTATAAACAACCTACCCTTGGTATGTTATACCCAAATAAGGCTTATCTAGATTATACTCAATTAAACTTTGCTCATATTGATCCTAATGTGCGCAGGGTTAACTATATGACCTATGTTATTGATGTGACTAATCCAAGTTTATTAGCCGCTAAAAACATTAAAAAAGAACTAAGAATAGACTTAGAATATCAAGAGCACAAGATATTCATAACATATTTTGATGAAAAGATGCAATCAGGATTCCGCTCTATCAATAATTATCAGACTTATACTTACAAGAGATATGACACAAGTCACCTAGATATTCACGCCATGACACAACAGCCCAACTTAGAGGAACTCCCTTATGAAGAACGGCTTAATCTAAATACAAGAAGCATCACTAACAACGGAAGCGAAACCTATAAAAGAGGAATCGAGTTTGGGTACTACTCTCCTCGTATTAAATCTATTAAAACAAAATTCTCTTTCACTGGAGCCTATTTTAATACAACTTACAAAAACAGTGTACCTGTACAAGAGAAACCTACTGTGTCCTTAAATGGAGAAGATTATAAATATGTGGGGATCTACAGTAATTCAACAGGGTATAAAAAGTCAGGACTTAATTACAACCTATTTATAGATACTTATTTACAAGGTATTGATATGAGTATTTCTGCGTCAATACAAGGTACTTGGTTCTTAAATGAGAACAACACCTTTAAGGAAAGAGACCCTATGGCTTACTTTGGTACAGATGGAATTATTCATCCTTTCTTAGAACAAGACAAACAAGATATGCACAAACAATGGCTTGTTCGAAGTGTATCTTCTACTGATAATATGGGGACAAAATACCCTTTTGATGTGCAAGTGAACTTAAAACTAACCAAGAAGATCGTGAAAAAACTAGGTGTCTCCTTATTTGTAAATAAGCTATTTGATTATTATAAACCTTATTACTTCAATGGGTATAAAGTAGATAGATCAACTATGACAGACCCTTACTTCGGAATGGAATTAACTTATAATTTTTAATATAACATGAAAAACAGAGTGCTGGCCCTATTTGTGGCTATTTTAGGATTAGGTATTACTACCGTATCGTGTAGTAGTGATGACAATTCGATTGACAATGTAGAGAAAGTCGAGTTAGGTAATTTAAGTATCAACTTTAAAACAGATAGAATCAATGGTTTTAAATCGTATGAAAAACTAACTGTAAAATTAACAGAGTTAAACACAGGTAAAGAAACTACTCAGGAGCTCGCTTCTACTCCAGATAAGTCAATAACGATTAACAAAGGGTCTTATCAAATCAGTGTAGATGGTATTGCATTACTGGAATCAGGTGATAAAGTATCAGTGGCTGCTAATAGTGAAGTGAAACTAGTTAATCCTGAAGACAAAGTAGAGCTAGACCTTATTGTAAAGACATTTGCCGAAGATTTTATCATCGAGGAAGTATTCTTTAGTGGAGTAAAATCTAAAGAAGGTAAAGCCTATAACAGTGGTAAATATTTTAAAATCACAAACAATACAGATAAAGTACTCTCAACAGGAGGACTTCTTATCTTAAGGTCTTCTTTTAATTCTGCGATTAAACACAATAATTACACTCCTGAAATTAGAGATGAGGCGATGCCTGTGGGAGGAGTTGTTTATATTCCCCATGAATTAGGTAAAGATGTTCAACCAGGTGATTTCATCGTAGTAGCAGACATGGCTATGAATCACAAATTAGAGGTAGATACTGCTTTTGACCTATCAGGAGCTGATTATGAATACCCAAATACAGATAATCCTAAATTAGGGCAAGTAGATAATCCTGCCGTACCTAATGCTGTGGTTATATACTCGTATATGAACTTTAATATGTTCTTCTTGCACAACAGAGGATACGAAGGATATGCTATTGCTAGATTTCCAGAAGGAGTTACAGTAAAATCTTGGTTAACAGATTACAAATACGACTATACCTTTGTATTCCCACAAAATGGAAAAGTTGCAGAAAGATTTGAATACAAAATACCTAACAGCTGGATCATAGATGGAGTAAATAGTGGTATGAAAGCAGCTTGGGAACACAATCCAATAGGTCCTTCTGTAGATAGTGGATGGACAGGAGTTGCGCTTTCTGATTCAGATCCTACTTACTTCGGTAAATCTATTCGCCGTAAAGAAATCGGGAAAATGCAAAATGGCAAACCTCTTTTTAAAGATACAAACAACTCTACTGAGGACTTCGTACAATGGGGAGAGCAAGCAAGTTTAACCCATGGAATAGTTCACTAATAGACATTAGATGAAAAAAAACATTATTTTTTCGCTCTTCTTAACAATACTGTGTGTACCCTCTTTAAAGGCACAAGATTCACTTAGCTTTACAAATAAGATACAACATCAATATGATATAGAAAGAGCTTTAAAACACAGAGTATACTATAATCCGGCATTAATGTCGGATTATAGTCCTTTATCCTTCTCTGACTTTCAAGCAAGTTACCAACATCAAAAAGATAAAGCTTATTTACTAGAACAAGGCAATCAACAAAGTGGATTACAAGTAAAGGGTAAATCTTATAAGCGATTGACAAATAATAAGGCTATCTGGGGTGAGGTGGTGTACAACAACCTAAAACAATATGAGGTACAGTGGAACTCTACACTAGATCCACAGTATGTAGGTCCTTATACACTAGCGGATTCTTCTAAAGGAACAAATAAATACGAATCGTATCAATTCAGTGGTGGAGTAACTAAAACCCTGGGTAGATTTGACTTGGGAATAGATCTGTTCTATTTAGCACAAATGAGCCATAGAGAAAGGGATCCAAGACCTAAAAGTACTTCCTCTGATTTAAGACTTAAAGCAGGTATGGCTTATTCTTTATTTAAAGATTATAAACTAGGGGCTTTTGCTCAAGTACTGACCTATAAACAGACTACTTCTGTTATTTTCTTTAGTGAAGTAGCTAGAGCTGATCTGTATCAAATGAATGGATTGGGAGATTATAACTTTTATTTTAGTAACAAGTCTGACAAGGCTAGATATTCTCAATCAGCATATCACACTGGGCTTAGTTTCAGCTCCTTAAAAGAAGGCGACTTTGCTCTTGGAGTTCAACTTGGACAAAGTAACCTAACCAAAGCAGCTAGTACAACAAACGCCAATCACGACATTAATAAACTAAAACAAAATGAATTGACCTTGTATGTAAACAAAGGTATTACAATTGACCAACATCGTGTAGTAGCTCAAATCACTTATGATAAACTTGATAAAAAAGGGAGTTCTATTCTCTACTCTAACGTAGGAAATGAGTTTTCTAAGATCCTAGAGTCTCAAAATTACAAGCACAAAACTGAACGTATCAAAGCACAAATGCTCTATCAAGTTAAGCTAAAAGAGGATTTGCTCTCTGTAATTCCTTCTTATAGCCTTGAAGATGTAAAGGAAAGTACACTTGACTCTAAGAAAAACCGAGATTTTAAATACGGTATTTGGGCATTGCAAACCCGATACATTAAACCCCTTAGTTCTAAAGATATATTGACTCTAAGTGTAGGCCTACAAAAAAGAGGGGTAAACAAGTCTAGTTATACCTTAGGCGATGCTAATATTAGACCTTCTATCAAAGAGTGGCTAGACAGTGACTACACTATTTACAGTAGTGAATTTCTCTGCTATAATGCAAGCCTTAGATATGACCAAAAAATAAGTCCAACCATAGGGGGATATTTAAAACTTAACTACAATAATTTAAAATACAAATCACATAAGGCAAATTCATTCATAGGCTTTACCGCCGGAATAACCTTTTAGACTACCACTACAATAAAATGAAAAATAATATAATAATTGGGTTGATTGGATTTACTAGTGTTTTTCTATACAGTTTTGACAAAATGTGGACAAACGAAAATCCCGAATACCAAAATATTATAGATAGCTATAAAACTCCTATCTCTCAATGGCCAAAGCCTTTTATAGATGAAGGCGTAAATTGGGCAGAAATGCAAAGTATCAAGCGTGACTCTTTGTATTTTGAAAACCCAAAAAAGCCAGACGTTATCTTGGGAAAGATGCTCTTTTTTGATCCTAAACTATCTATCTCTGAACAGATCTCGTGTAGCTCTTGTCACGATCCTGAAATGGGCTGGACTGATAGAAGAAGAGTAGCCCTAGGGCATGATCATCTAAAAGGCAGACGAAATACTCCAAGTCTGTATAATATAGCTGATAGAGAAATCTTCTTCTGGGACGGCAGAGCAAGTAGTATAGAAGAGCAAGCCTTAGGCCCTCTAACGGCACACAATGAAATGGCTATGAATCTCGATATACTACCTGAGAGATTAAGTAAAATAGATGATTATACACCTTTATTTAAGGCTGCTTATAACGATACTATCATTACAAATGACAAAATTATTAGAGCCTTAGCTGCCTTTCAAAGAACCATCAAAAGCCAACCTAGTAGAGTAGATTACTTTATCGATGGTAAGCACAACTCTTTAACGGATCAAGAAATCTATGGAATGCATCTCTTTAGAACAAAAGGTAGATGTATGAACTGTCACTTTGGTAAAGATCTAACTGATGATTCATTTCACAATATAGGTCTTACGTACTACAAGCGTTTTTATGAGGATTTAGGCCGTTATAACATCACTAAGGATCCCGAGGATGTAGGTAAGTTTAAAACTCCTTCCCTACGCGATTTACTCAATACTCGCCCTTGGATGCACAATGGTCTTTTTGACGATTTGCAAGGCATTGTAAATATCTATAACAGCGGTATGCATATGATTGATCCCACTGCAGAACAGAAGTTAAAAGATCCGTTATATCCTGTTACAGATTCACTTATGAAACCTCTAGCGCTTACTAGAGAAGAAACTAAAGCAATAGTCGCTTTTTTAGAGGCCTTATCAGGTAGTCGCTTTAAAATGGATAGACCTGATTTTCCCAGAGCTAAGAAATAAGCTTAAACTATTTTAAAATTATTCTAAATAACATTATTCTTCCACATTGCTTTTTTATCTTTACAGTAAACAAAACTCGAAAAAGAATATGAAAAAACTCTCTTTTTTATTTATTGCCTTGGCTAGCTTACTAGTATCGTGTAGTAATGTAAAGCCAGAAAAAGCGGAACCCGTTACTAATTTTGAAGTCAATAAATATTTAGGCACATGGTATGAGATTGCTAGGTTTGATTTTAAATTTGAAAAAGACCTTAACAATACCTCTGCTCAATTGATTTACAAATAAAAGATTACACATTTTTTAATTATTACATGTACCAAATTAACAGAGTTATAAATTCTAACACTAACTAAACTAGATAAGTTCATAAAACTGAATAAGTATAAAATTATACTTATTCAGTTTTAATTATGATATAATTACCCAAGTTCAAATAATTAATAAAAAACAAAAGAGCTTAGTACACGACAAAAATATTAATTAGTTGATTTTAAGATAAATAAAGGGAGGAATTATTTGTAAAAAAGGCTGAT
>NZ_JACAKB010000022.1 GCF_030326305.1 Myroides odoratimimus
TAACTAATACCTAGCATTAAGATGTTTATGTCTTGTTTGCCAAACTTCCAATTGGTGCGATCCATCACAAGAACATATGATTCTTCAGTAGGAATAATTAGAATCTTTAATAGAGTTTAGCCAAAAACATAGAAGTAAAATTAAAGATAAATAGAAGTAGTCTATTGGATTTAAAAAAGTATATCTAATAAATCATAGATTCTGTTAATATCCTAATCTGAGAATATTTTAACCACTATAAATTTTAAAAACAGGATAAATCACAGTTGTTAAAAATATTAACATAGTGATGTTTTTAGTGATTTGAAACACGCGATAAAGTCAGTGATCGCAAGGCTTTGAGGGAGGTTGCTTTAGCGTTGTTCGAAAGTTCTTTGCAAGGTGTTTGGAAAAGGGGGGGGCGAACACCTTCCGAACAAAACGTAACTGAGACCGCATGAATACTCGATTCATAGTGAATTTATAGTGTTAAAAAGCTTGTTAAAATTTTAAATTTTGGATTTTGAAAGCTGTGATTTATGCTTTCTTTTTGGTGAGATGTACCAGACTTTGAATAGAAGAATATTCTCAATAATAGGCATTGAGTCAAATGCCTTTACTGTAGGCAAAGGTAGTAAAAAAATAGATAGGAGAAAAAGAGGGTGTAGGAGGAGTATCATCTGTAATAATTTAAAAGTATAAAGGTGTCTTACCTATATTTTTAAAAATGTGTAGAATAAGTTCGTAAGAATATAATATTAATAATCAGGTGTATACCTACGATATTAAACTAAAAAAAGCCAATAATAGTCTTCTATCATTGGCTTTTTAAGTAATAAGCGATTTTCTTTTTTTAATTAAATCTTAATTCTGCTGTATATAGAATAATAACTTCTGTTAGATTATAGTCCTCATCGTAAATAGGGGAATAAAAATACACGTATACAGAATCGTTAAATTTCGTTAGGGGAATTGTCTCATAGCTAGACAAATTATTAAGTACTTTTATTGTTCTATTTCCAACCCAGTGTTCTGCATTTCCTTTTGGATTTTTATCAAATCGATGGTCTTTAGTATTTGTGTAATACCAATAGGTTGGTACTTCATCCGAAATAATCAGTTCTTTATTAGGATTAAAGGCTTCATCTGCGATAGCAGTACTGTTAAACCATTCTACTTCTAAATCAGCTTCACCTATAGCAGAGCGATAGATATCGTTATCAAAGGTAGCTCCTATTAGAAAACCATCTACGTTATTTGAAGTAACTTCGAATACAAATTCATTACTTTTAAGTGTAACAACTCCATCCTGCATAGGAACGATATTACCATTTTGTTTCACTTCTACTTGAACAGTTCCTTCTTGTGCCCAGCTGCTTATTTGTACTGTTATGAATAGTAATAAGCTAAGACCGATTTTTTTCATCTTTAATTTCTGTTTTATGATCGTTTGTGAGGCAAAGGTAAGCTATATATACTGTAAGAATATTCGCTGTAAATGGGGATATTTATGAAATGAGAATAGTATTATCTTTGAAATAATATAAAGAGTATAATAAAGATGTATATAGGTACAACAACTCCTGGACGTAAAGAAAAATTCATTATAGTAGAAAAAGGGGATTCTGCTCAATCTCTCTTAATCTTTAGTCAAGAAGAACGAATAACTAATTTAATTATATCAGGACAGGAAAGTGGCTTAGAAATATTATTAGATGAATCCTTTGCTCCTTTGTTTAAAAAGATACATATTCTTCATTTAAAAAATATAAGTATTGATAAGAACTGGTTATATCAGTTTGTAAACTTAAAGCGTTTAGAGATTAAAGGTTGTCAGTATAAGGGGACAGAACCATTAGATTGGTTGAAATTTACAGCATTGGAAGAATTGTTTACATCCTATTCTAGGCTATTTGAGAATTTGTTTATACATCCTACTCTAAGAACAGTCTTTATAGAAAACTTTGATAAGGAAGGTTTTGTTTTTCCCTTAAACGCTGTAATAGAATCTTTATTAATAGAAAAAAGTAAAGAGTGTACATGGAGTAGTTTAGCTAACTTAAGTGCCTTAAAAGCACTTTATTTAGTAAACATACCTACGTTGATAGATGTTAATTGGTTAAGTACACTTACACAGTTAGAAGATATAGAGTTGAGTGCTTGCAAAAAGATAAATAATGTGATAACGTCTATTGCAGAGATAAGTACGTTAAAGACTGTTTATTTATCAGCTATGGGAGATATTGAATCATTAAAACCATTTGAGAAGCTTCTAAATTTAAAAGAGTTAACTATCGAAGATGGAGGAAGGCTTATCGATAAGAAAAGTAGTACTATCCTTAATAGACTAAATAATCTTGACTATAATATAGAGATGAAAAATTATGTAGATAGTAGTGAAGAGTAGAACTACATACTAATAATAAGTAAAGGGGGGGGATGTTATGTACATCCCCCCCTTTACTTTATGGTATAATCTTTTTTCTTAATGAACTTAGCATTGAAGAATCCTCTAGTTCTTCTTGTTTTTTTAATGCAGCTATACTTGCAGTAATTTTGAATATCTTTTCTGAAAGTGAGGATAACCACATCAGTTGCTCAATAACTAAAACAGATTCTTCCATCAGACTCTGTATTTGCTTGTCATCAGAGTAAGTCTTTTTTAATTCATACTCACGGATGCCTTTTAGGTATGACATACTTAGGTTAAAGTTCTCACTACGTTCTATGATCGTTATTTCATTGTTATTATGGTCTTCTAATAGAGCGATAGTTTGCTTTAAATTACCTATTGTGTAATCCATAACTACATTAAATGCTTCAGAAGCTTTGGTAGTTGTATGGGACTGTACATATATTCCTATAGAGGCAGCTGTCGAAAGGAAGGTGTGATTTAACACAGCTAATTCGTAGAGTTCTGTTCTATATTTCTGTTTAGATTTAGGCTCTTGGATCATACGTTGAAAAGAAGCCATAAGGTTTCCTATCTCAATAAAAGCATATTTTCTAGCTAACTTATAAGGCAGAGTTACTTCTCCTTTTTCGTTGTAGTAAAGCGTAATTTCCTTTACATATTCTTTATTCGCTTCTATAGACTTTTTAAGATGTGTGTTTAGATTTAAGAATTCCCATGAAGGCCATAAAAGATAATTCGCACCAAAGGCTAATAATGCTCCTATAATTGTATCAATAACTCTGTAGATCATTACATCCATAAAATCAGGTGTAAGTAATCCGTATATCAACACTACATACATCGTGATAAAAGTTACTCCAACTTTATAATCTGTATGAGAGAACCAATAGCCTATAATCATGGTCAGTACTGTAATATATGCAATAACTGTGGCACTAGGAATAATATATAACAATCCTATAGCTACTAAACCTCCAATAACAGTACCGATAACGCGTTCAAAAGATCGCTGCTTAGTCAATCCAAAACCAGGACGCATAATAACAACGATAGTTAGTAATATCCAATACCCGTTTAAAACACCTGATATTTTACTAACGATAAGCCCAGCTAATATGGTCAAGGTAAGTCTTAGAGCATGTCTAAATATGGTAGAAGTAAAGTTTAAGTTCTCTTTTAGAGTTTCTAATCGATAATGTACAGGGGTTAAAAACTTCTCTAGATCTTTAAAACGTTCTTCTACATCTGCACTAAATGCTTTTTCTGTAAGTGATTTTTCTAAATCATGAATTTTGTTTACCTGATTCTCAGCATAGTGAATAACGTTTGAGAACATAACTACAGCTTCTACCATATTGGTAGATTCTCCATTCTTAACAAAATCGTTAAGCATTGCTTGAATCTCAGCTAATTCTTTAGATAGGTCATATTTAGATTTGTATTTACTTCCCAGGTTTATAGAGTAAGCAATATCGTCAATTGTCTCGGCAAAGTGATAAGCTAACCTCTGATAACGTTCTATGATGTCAGGTCTTTTGCTAAATAAATCATGTAATTTACTGTGTTCAAAAGAAGTAGATACTGCTACTTCAAGTATTTCTACTAGAGTAGAAAAAGCTACTAATAATCTACGGTTATTCGAAGAGTTACCCGTATTAGCTTTATTTCTAACTAAATATTCTCTTAGATTCTCATGAACTTCATTTAGGCTTACTTGTATATTTAATTGTTCTTCTGTGATCTTTTCTACATTTGCATTCTTATCCCACAGCTGCCCTCTGTGTTTTAGATAATCTGCTGTAAGCTCCATACACTCAGATGTCTGTAATACGGCATATCGCTTTGGTCTAAGTAGATTAAAAGTAACAGATACCAATAAGTAAAGTAATCCTCCTAATAGAAGCATTAAACAGTGCATAAATAAGGCATGCCCTTCATAACTATGTGCTAACCCTAAACTAGCCGCTAATAGTCCTGTAAATGAAAGCATATTTGCACGATGACCATATACAGATATCATGCTTAAAGAGAAGAATATAAAGACAAATATCGGGTAGAAATACCAGTTACCATCAGTGATGGATAGAGTAAAGGTGACCGCAGGCACAGTAAATGCACCAACTAATAGCCCTATTATTTTGTCTTTTTTATTACTAGGAATATCAACAGGAGCAGTCAACATAGCACCAATAGCTGCGGCAAAAGCCCAATCAAAAGCCTCATAAGGCATTAGTAGTAAAAAAGGTACAACAGCTGATATAGTGATTTTTAACGAATCTGCAAGATGCGTATTATCTGTGAATTTTCTAGCTTTTCCTAGCATAGGTTACTTAATCTTTGGCTTTAATTAGAGAATAGTACTTTTTATCAAGCAATATAATACAAATAAGACATCAAAAATAATTTGTAGTATTATTTATTCATTTATTTTTGAGTATTTTTGCACCTTTAGAATAAAATAAGAAGACATGATATTATCAATAGTTGGATACGGTGATGCTGTTTTACGTAAAGTAGGAGAGGATATCACTAAAGACTATCCAAACTTACAAGAGCTAATAGCTAATATGTACGACACAATGTACGGAGCACATGGAGTAGGATTGGCAGCACCTCAGGTAGGATTACCTATTAGATTATTCGTTGTAGATACAGCTCCTTTTGCAGAAATGGACGGGAATACAGAAGAAGAAATAGCTTTTTTAACTACTTTTAAAAGAACATTTATAAATGCTAAAATTTTAAAAGAAGAAGGAGAAGAGTGGTCTTTTAATGAAGGATGTTTGAGTATTCCAGATGTTCACGAACCAGTTAAAAGAAAATCTAAGATACAAATAGAGTATTTTGACGAAAACTTCGTTAAACATGTAGAAGAATTTGATGGTCTTGCTGCACGTGTTATCCAACACGAGTATGATCACATTGAAGGTGTGCTATTTACAGATAAAATATCTATCTTAAAAAAGAAGTTAATTTCTAAAAAGTTAAATAATATCCTTGAAGGAAAAATATTTACAGATTATAAAATGAAATTAACTAAGAAAAAAGGTAGATAAATAACTTGATTATTAATAACAATTTAAGATATTTGCGACTCTTAAAGTAAAATTTAGACAAAAATGAGTTTAGAAAAAGTTTTAGCTATTTCGGGAAAACCAGGTTTATATGAGTTACTAGTACAAACTCGTACAGGATTTATCGCTGAATCATTGGCTGATGGGAAAAAAAGTACAGTAGGATTAAGAAACAACGTTAGTTTACTATCAGAAATTTCTATCTATACTTACAATGAAGAAGTAAAGTTATTTGAAGTTTTCAGAAACATTGCTACAAAAGAAAACAATGGTGAAGCTATTTCTCATAAAGAAGATAATCCTACATTAGTAGCATACTTCAGAGAAGTATTACCAGAATTTGATGAAGAAAGAGTATACGTTTCTGATATCAAGAAAGTATTAAACTGGTACAATATCCTTCAAAGAAGAGGATTAATTGCTGAAGCTTTTACTCAAGCTGCTGCAGAAACTGAAGCAAAATAATTTAATATAAATTATATGTATCAAGCCCGCTTTGTAATAAGCGGGCTTTTTTTTATTTTTAGCTAAAAAGGTAGAATTATGCATACAAGAGAAGAACAATTGCAAGCTGTAGATCGCTTATTGACAATATTAGATGAACTGAGAGTAAAATGCCCTTGGGATAAAAAACAAACTTTCGAGAGTTTAAAAAACCTTACAGTAGAAGAGGTTTATGAGTTAGTAGATGCTATTACTGAAGAAGATACTAATGAAATGAAGAAAGAGTTAGGTGATTTATTGATGCATATTATCTTTTATGCAAAGATAGGTAGTGAACAATCGTTGTTTGATATTAAAGATATAGCCGATAGTATTTCTGAAAAACTAATCTTTAGACACCCACATATTTATGGAGACACAAAGGCAGAATCAGAGAAAGAAGTACTCGCTAATTGGGAAAAGCTAAAATTAAAAGAAGGTAATAGAACAGTGTTATCAGGTGTACCTAAGGCATTACCAGCATTAATCAAAGCTTATAGAATCCAACAAAAAGCAAGTGGAGTAGGATTTGATTGGGATGATGCTAGTGATGTTTGGAACAAAGTAGAGGAGGAGATAGAAGAATTTAAAGTAGAAGTAAAGGCAGACAATCAAGACTTAATGGAGGAGGAGTTTGGAGATATCTTATTTACACTAGTTAATTATGCTCGTCATAAGGGAATCGATCCAGAAAAAGCTTTAGCTAGGTCTAATAGTAAATTTATTTCTCGTTTTAATGTTGTTGAGGAATTAGTTAATCAAGAAAAAGGAGGATTTGAAGATGTAACCCTTCAAGAACTAGATCAATATTGGAATAAAGCAAAAGAATAATGAGTCTACAGTCATCTTTCTATTCAAAATTTGTTTAGTATATAATGAGTTAAGATAAAAACAGAAGTCCTTATACCGTAATGTACATAAGGACTTCTGTTTTTATCAGCGTAAAGCTTCTTTATCGAAGCTGTAAGTGATTATTTGCTAATCTGTTCTTTGTTAGTTTCTTTCGAATCAGATTTTTGAATTGTTTTTGCTTCTTCATGCTCGCGCAATAAATTAAAGAACATCTCTTGTTGAGCTTTCATGTCTTCTTGCATACCTTTCATCAATTGCATAAAATCTTGAGCAAAGAACTCTTCAAACTCATCATTTGCTTGCTCAGAATATAATGCTCTTTCTGCATGTGGATCATTTGCAGTATTTAGCATAGGGTTAGTTCGATTACCTAACTCTAAATAACGTTCACCTGATTCGTTTTGATGTATTTTAACTGTGAAATCCGCTATTCCATTAGAGTTATACTCCGACTTTTGTTGAGAAGATCCTCTTTGGTCTTTAAAGCTTGTTTTAAGAGAAATAAGTTCTCCTTTAACATTCCTCTTTATATTTGAGAATGTAAGGTTTGCTATCTTTTCGTTGTTAACTTCTTTTTTAATCTCATCTAATTCACTATCTTTAGTATTCTTGCTGATATGGTATTCTATTGTAGTACTCTTAATATTTAAACCCTCTTTCTCTTGTGCGTTTATTGTACTACTAGAAAAGAATAGCACAGTAGCTAAGACAGGAACTAGTAATGTTTTAGTTGGAATAATTAACTTTTTAAATGCATTCATAATAATAGATTTTAGGTAATAAAATGTTTTTAAGTTTAAAGACGAATTTAAGTCTTTAAAATTTAAACTTTTTTTAAAGTTAGTATTACGAGTGTTAAAAAACAAAAAAAGATATGACTAAAGACTTAATAAAAGAAGAAGTATTAATAGAAGGAACTGTCCGTCCTTTTCTTTCAGACAGTAGCTATCCTAGATTAGATAGTTCATTACCATTGGTAATTTTCTGTCACGGATATAAGGGGTTTAAAGATTGGGGGGCATGGAATAAAGCCATGGATTATATTGCAGAGACAGGATGTTATGTGGTTAAATTTAATTTCTCATTAAATGGCACAACCATAGATAAGCCTTCTGAATTTGATGATTTAGAAGCTTTTGGGGACAATACTTACTCTCAAGAGCAACGCGATCTGACAAGTGTGATAGAATACTATAAAACAAAGCCAGAAGTAGATAAAGAGAATATTTATCTAATAGGACATAGTAGAGGAGGAGGAACTGTTATTTTACAAGGTTATTATAACGCAGATGTAAAAGGGATTATTACCTGGGCAGGAGTATCTGATTACAGAAAGAGATTTCCTAAAGGAGATCGATTTGAAGAATGGAAAGTAAAAGGAGTCTTTTATAGTGAAAACGGTAGAACAAAACAGCAAATGCCACACTACTTTACTTTTTGGGAAGATTATGAACAAAATGAAACAGTCTTAAATGTACAGAAAGCTGCTCAAAATTTAAAGAAACCTACTTTAATAGTACAAGGGACTAATGATCCTGCTGTACCGTTAAAAGAAGCTCAATTACTACATCAATGGATATCTAATTCTCTTTTGGATGTAGTAGACGATGCAGATCACGTATTTGGCTCTAGACATCCTTATACAGAACAAACATTGCCTAAGCATTTAGAGCATGTCGCTAAAGTTACAAGTCAATTTATTCATTCAACGAAATAGTTATCGATTTTAAATAAAAAAAGGGAGAGGTAAAATGATATCATTTTACCTCTCCCTTTTTATGATATGACTATATATTTTAGTCTAGATTACTTTTTCCACAGTGATAGCATCTTCTTGCTTCTAAAATTAATTGGAATTGAACTCCAAAAAGGATAGACGCTAATACTAAATGAGCCGCTTGAGTCCCAAATGGGAAATGAACATAATACATCATAATACCAGTGAATATCTCTAGAATTAATAGTACCATTACCCATTTCATCTTATCGAAACCTAAATTAGATCTTCTGTTAATATAAAACAGATACATATTCAAAAACATTACTATGAAAGAGAAACTACGGTGGATATAGAATTCTACAGTAGGATTATTTAACCATAAATATTCATTCCCTATACCTGCTTGTACCTGTTCGTCAATAAATTCACGTACTTGTGTTCCTAAGACTACTTGTGCAAGTGTGAAAATAAGAGAGACTACTAATAAACTTCTAAATGTACCGTTGTACTTTTTAATTTCAGTTTCTTTTTTAGCACTTTTAATGATTCCGATAATAATAGCAACAATAACTAAAGCCATTACCATGTGTACTGTAATCTTGATAGGGTTTAGTACTGAGTATACTACAGTAGCACCTAACCAAGCTTGGAATCCCATTAAGAATACAACTAACCAAGACGCTAATACTAAACCTTTGCGGTCTCTCCAGAAAGAAAATGAAGCTATAGCCATTGCTAGACAAGCTAATCCTGCTAATGCGCCACAAAGTCTATTTACATATTCTGTCCAGGTGTGTTTAGCATTAAACTCAGCATAATCATGACGAGTATATTTATCCCAATGACTTTCATTATAGGTATCTGTGGTTGTAAAAGTTTCTTTTGCTCTCCACAGACTTTGATCATGTATGATCATTTGTCCTTTTTCGTATTCTCTATTCGGTTCCCACGTGATAGTTTGTTCTTCAGTAGGAGGGATGTAATATCCAAAACACTTTGGCCAATCTGGACATCCCATTCCTGAGCCTGTCATTCTTACTGCTGCACCTGCAAAGATTACTAGGTAAACTAGTATAAGAGATACTTTAGCTAATGGCAAAAAATAGTTTCTCATTATTTTTATTATTTATTTACAATTTCAAGTCCCATTTTAGACGCTTTAGCTTTCATGAATTCAAAAGCCGCATCGTATTCATTAGGAATAACACCTTCTAAAATAGCTTCTTTGATAGCTTCTTTAATCATACCGATTTCTCGACATGGTTTAAGGTCATAAATCGCCATAATCTCTTCTCCAGTAATAGGAGGTTGAAAGTTACGTACGTGATCGCGTTCTTCTACTTCAACTATTTTATCTCTAACTATTTTAAAGTTGTTGTGATATTTCTTAAACTTAGAAGGGTTTTTAGTAGTAATATCAGCTTCACATAGAATCATTAAATCTTCTACATTTTCTCCTGCATCGAATACTAATCTTCTTACAGCTGAGTCAGTTACTTCTTTTTGAGCAAGAACAATAGGTCTTGAACTCATGATAACCATTTTCTGTACGAATTTCATCTTCTGGTTTAATGGCATATGTAATCTCATAAAGATCTTTTTTACCATTTTACCACCAAGGAATTCATGTCCATGGAATGTCCATCCCTGTTTTTTAGAAAAGCGTTTAGTAGGAGCTTTTCCAATATCGTGAAGTAAGGCAGACCATCTAAGCCATAAGTCATCTGTATTAGGGCAGATATTATCTACTACTTCTAGAGAGTGATAAAAGTTATTTTTATGTGTATGTCCTTCTATTTCTTCTACTTGGTTAAGAGCAGTAAGCTCAGGTAAAATTAAATCAAGTAAACCTGTTTTATAAAGCAATAAGAACCCTTTAGAAGGCTTTTTAGACATTAATATCTTATTTAGCTCATCTACGATACGCTCTCCAGAGATAATCTCTAATCTCTTGTGATTAGCAGTGATAGAATCAAGAGAATTTTGTTCTATCATAAAATCTAGTTGAGTTGCAAAGCGAATGGCTCTCATCATACGCAATGGATCATCAGAATACGTAATATCTGGATCTAGAGGAGTACGAATAATTTTATTAGCTAAATCAGCAACCCCATTAAAAGGGTCTACTAACTCTCCATAAGTTTCTTTCTTAAGAGATATTGCTAAGGCATTGATAGTAAAGTCACGTCTATTCTGGTCATCTTCTAATGTGCCATCTTCTACAACAGGCTTTCTACTGTCGAAGTGATATGACTCTTTTCTTGCTCCAACAAACTCAATATCAATGTCATCATAACGCAACATGGCTGTCCCGTAGTTTTTAAAAACTTGTACTTTAGGTTTGTTAGGAAGTAATTCAGATACTTTTAAAGCTAATTCGATACCACTACCTACAGCAACGATATCAATATCTTTTTTAGAATCTCTTTTTAATAAAAAATCTCTTACAAATCCACCAATTACATAGCTATCTACATTTAAACTTTCTGCTGCTTTAGAGATATAGTCAAATATAGGATGTGTAATGGCTTCTTTATATATTGGGGTTTCAGTCATAATATATTCAATAGGAGATACTATTTTCTAATGATAGTAACTAGGCTATTATCTTTTAATTTAATAATTGTAGAAGGTTTTGCAGGATTTGTATCCTTTTGACGTAGGTTAACTACATAATCAACTCCCTCGATAATCTCTTTACTAATTTCGCTAAAGTTAGCAGGAGAAGGTTCTCCACTAATATTAGCTGAAGTAGAAACCAAAGGTGATTTCATTTTTTCAATTAATCTAAAGCAAAAAGGTTCTTCTACAATACGAACTCCTAGAGAGTTATCAGCTGACACTACTTCTTTAGCTACATACTTAGGGTTGTCTAAGATTAAAGTAGTAGGTTTCTCACTGCAGTCTAAGATATCCCATGTCACAGCTGGTGGAGAATTGAATACTCTGTGGAATATTCTCTCATTTACTAAGACAATCATACTTTTTGATTCTGCACGTTTCTTAAGTGCATATATTTTTTTGATAGCTTCAGGGTTATTTGCATCACATCCTATTCCCCATACAGTATCAGTAGGGTATAGTATAATTCCGCCATTTTTGATGACTTCGTATGCATTGAAAACTTCTTGTTGGATATCTTCCATTATTTTGTTGTAAATAGTATCGTTATAATCAAGGAGGTAAAATTACTAAAAAAATAGGATAGAACTAACTGATAGAAGTCATTAAAAATGCTGACTAAGCCAAATTCAAAACAATTATAATATTTTTAAGAAATCAAGAGTTATTTTCTTTTAATTTTAATCCCACTAGATGAACCTCATATGATAAATAATTGGGATTAGAGTTATTATTTCAATAGTTTTAGTTATTAATCTATAATTTTGGAGGAGTATATTTAAACAGCGATTTTTTAAACTCAATTCTTCTAGTTAAACTATCGCTTGACCTATGTTTTAAACTTCTAACAAACAATGAGCAAAAAGAATATGAAAGACTTTAATAAAGAAGAGTTATTGGCTATGTATGCTAAAGTATGTAAGAATACACTGATGGAAACATTAGAAATAGAATATATAGATGCAGGACCAGACTTCTTAGTAGCAAAAATGCCTGTTAATCCAAGGGTACACCAACCTATGGGACTCTTACATGGAGGGGCCTCTGTAGCCTTAGCAGAAAGTCTAGGTAGCGGAGCTTCTTTAATGTTAATCGATCCTAGTAA
The DNA here is from genome assembly GCF_030326305.1 of Myroides odoratimimus. GTDB lineage: Bacteria > Bacteroidota > Bacteroidia > Flavobacteriales > Flavobacteriaceae > Flavobacterium > Flavobacterium odoratimimum_A. Next base: position 12,252 of record NZ_JACAKB010000022.1, read on the forward strand.
GCAAGAGATAAGAGGGATTGAGATTTCTGCTAATCACGTTAAGAGTAAGCGTTCTGGCTATGTAGTCGGTACAGCCAGATTATTACACAGAGGACGCACACTGCACTTATGGGAAATAAGAATAACAGATGAGAATGATGTATTGGTATCTATCTGTAAGATTACAAATATCGTTATCGATAAATAATTTAGAGTTTAAAATAACAGAGAAAATAAATGTATTTATTTAAATGCTTAGCAAAGCAGTACGCTGATCAAAAGCCTTTTGCTATCTATCGTAAACCAAATTCTAAAACAATAGTAGGGTTATTTCAAAAAACGTATGCTCTTCATAAGGTAGAAACATTTGAAGAACAAGGTTTTGTGTTTGCGCCTTTTGCTGAAGGAACACGATTCTATATTCCATTAGCAGAGTCTGCTATTATAAAAGAAGCACAACAAGATATTGCTTTTGACCTTCCTGAAGTTGTACTTAATTATGATGATAAGAAAGCTAAAGAAGACTTTGAAGACCTTGTAAAACGTTGTGTAAATGCTATTAAAGATAAACAATTCGGAAAAGTAGTTCCATCTCGAAAGGAAAATGTTCCTTATCAAGTAGAAGATTTAGGGCAGTTATTCAATAAATTGTGTAATACTTATCCAACTGCATTCTGTTCTTTAGTATATCATCCAGAAATAGGACTGTGGATGGGAGCAACGCCAGAAACACTATTATCTATAAAGGACAATACTTTAAAAACAATGGCTCTAGCAGGTACACAAGTAAATCATGGACAAGAAGTAGTAGAGTGGGGGATTAAGGAGCAGGAAGAACAATTGTTTGTAACTAATTTTATTACAGAAACTTTAAAGCCTTTCGTACAAAATATTTCAACTTCGGAACCTTACTCTAAACGTGCGGCTAAAGTGATGCATATTTGTACAGATATTACAGCTATATTAAATGATGATAGTCTTAAACCAATAGTTGAAGCACTTCATCCTACTCCTGCTGTTTGTGGGATGCCCAAGGATATTGCACGCAACTTTTTGGTTAGAGAAGAAGGATATTATAGAGCGTATTATGCTGGTTATTTAGGAGAATTAAATTGTAATGTAGAACAAGAAAATACAGATGAAACGAATCTATTTGTAAATTTGCGTTGTATGAATATAGAAGAGGATAGTGTTAATCTATATATTGGTTGTGGAGTAACTATAGATAGTGATCCTTCAAGTGAATTTATAGAAACAGTCAATAAGTCTTCTACCATGAAGCAAGTATTCATGTAAAAATTTCAAATTATAGAATAATAAAAGACAACAAATGAAATTAGATATATTAGCGTTTGGAGCTCATCCAGACGATGTGGAATTAGGATGTGGAGCAACTATAGCAAAAGAAGTTTCTCTAGGGAAAAAAGTAGGAATTATTGATCTTACTCAAGGAGAATTAGGAACTAGAGGTTCTGCAGAGATTAGAAAAGTAGAAGCCACTAATGCTGCTGCTATATTAGGAGTGTCTGCAAGAGAGAATTTAAAGTTTAGAGATGGATTCTTTATCAATGATGAAAAGCATCAATTAGAGATCATTAAAATGATTCGTAAGTATCGTCCAGAGATAGTATTGTGTAATGCTATTGACGATAGACATATCGATCATGGTAAAGGGAGCAAACTAGTATCTGATGCTTGTTTCCTTTCAGGATTGAGAAAGATTGAAACTAGCTTAGACGGAGAAGAACAAGAGGCATGGAGACCTAAGGTTGTGTATCATTATATTCAATGGAAAAACATAGAGCCAGACTTTGTTGTAGATGTAACTGGCTTCATGGATCAGAAAGTTGATTCTGTAATGGCATATAGTACGCAATTCTTTGATCAAAATTCTAAAGAACCGAGTACTCCAATCACGTCAAAAAACTTCTTAGATAGCATAACTTATCGTGCGCAGGACCTAGGAAGACTAATAAATAAAGATTTTGCTGAAGGTTTTACAGTTGAAAGGTATTTAGCAGTCAATACTTTAGAAGATTTGATATAAATTTAGTGTAAAAAATAAGCGAAAAAGCTTGCGAAGTATAGAATAATCGCTAAATTTGCACTCGTTAAACAGAAACATGGTAGCTATAGCTCAGCTGGTTAGAGCGTCGGATTGTGGTTCCGAAGGTCGTGGGTTCGAAACCCATTAGTTACCCTAGTATTTTAATACAGTTTAACATGGTAACTATAGCTCAGTTGGTTAGAGCGCCGGATTGTGGTTCCGGAGGTCGTGGGTTCGAACCCCATTAGTTACCCTAAGTACTTATATATCATTAAATGGTGACTATAGCTCAGTTGGTTAGAGCGTCGGATTGTGGTTCCGAAGGTCGTGGGTTCGAGACCCATTAGTCACCCTAAGTACTTTACATTGTTAAATGGTAGCTATAGCTCAGCTGGTTAGAGCGTCGGATTGTGGTTCCGAAGGTCGTGGGTTCGAAACCCATTAGTTACCCTAAAAAAAAAAGGCATTCAAGTAATTGAATGCCTTTTTTAGTTTTTAAATACTCAAGATTGTTTCTTTATTTAATTCAATAAAATTACCTTTTGTATTCACTTCTATTTTTACTTTATCTGCCTTAAATGCATTGCATTGTACTTCTTTAAGTTCCTCTTTAGACATAGCGCTTATCTCTCTATCATTTACTGATAATATTTTATCATCTATTTTTAGATTATTCTTTCTAATAGCTGGATTGTCCCAAACAAAAGAAATAACTAGTTCATTATTCTTTAGCTTAGTTTTAATCCCTATATGCTCATAAGTTAGAGAAAAGCTTTTATTGTAAGGTTTAAAGTAAAAGTGATTCTTATATAAGATGGTGCGATAATATTGGAGCCATTTAGATCCTAAGTTACTAGTATCATCTACATCTACAGCAGTGATAAATACAGGGATTTCATAATTACCTATTTTCATCTCTAAAGGAGCAATGTATGTTTTACCTATACTTGGACCAAAAGCACTATAACTAATCACCCCCTCACCAGTAAGTGCTTTATAATCTCCTTTTTTATCATTCAAGGTATTAAACATATCTTCACTTAGGTAAAAGAAATCATTATAACCTGTATCAAAGAAAATATTCTTTTCTTTTAGACCATTAAAATAAGCCATTGTTAGGGTAGGAGTACCTGTAACCTCTTTTTTTACTTTAACTTTGTTAAATGAGCTTATTTCTTTTTTATCTAAAGTATTAGAGAGTGTTATCCTATTGTTTTCAAGGTCAAAATCCCAACAACTTTTACTTATCATATTGCCGCCTATCAGACCATCTACACCTAATGATTTAAATGCATCCATATCACTTTGAACAGCAGTAAAGTTTTTATATTCTAAGTTTCCGATTTTAATGCTTGGAATACTTACATACTTAACTTTAGATACATTGTTAGAAGCATCATGTAGTTCGTCTTCATATATAAATTTAAAATCTCCTTTTACATTAAAAGTAATTGATGTTGGTGCACCAGTATCTACAATGAATTTATATATCTTATCTTCAATAATTACATCCACATAGATATGGTCCTCTTTTAGAGTGTAATTTAAAGTTTCATTATAAGTACTAGGGGTTATAATTCCATTTTTAAAAATTCCTTTTTGTGCAAATAAGCTAAAAGAAAATAATAAGACTAATACAGTTGTTATGTTTGTTTTATTATTAAAAAACATGTTTTATTATGTGTTTAGAGTTAATTTTATTTGATTATAAATATAAAGATATTAAATAAAAGAAATATATCTGTTTAGTATACTTTTTACTAATAGAAAGGAAGACTAAGTAATATGCATAATCTCTATCTCTAATGCTACTCTTTTAGTATTTTTGTTCTAGAACACATATATTTATAAATCTCGATATGAAAGCATTATTAGTAGTAGACTTACAATATGATTTTTTGCCAGGGGGTAGCTTAGCTGTAGTAGATGGTGATAAGATTATCCCTGTTATTAATACAATCCAAAAGCAATTTGATTTAATCATAGCGACTCAAGACTGGCATCCAAGTAACCATAAGAGCTTTGCTAGCCAACATCCAGACAATGATTTATTTGATTTAATCAATCTAAACGAAATACCACAGGTACTTTGGCCAGATCACTGTGTACAAGGAACGAAAGGAGCTGAGTTTACTGCTGAATGGGATACTGCTAAAGTAGCTGCTATTTTTAGAAAAGGAATGAATGTAGAAGTCGATTCATACAGTGGCTTTTATGACAATGATCACCAATATAGCACAGGTCTTTTAGGTTTCTTAAAAGATAAGCAAGTAACAGAGTTATACGTATGTGGATTAGCTGCTGAGTTTTGCGTTTATTTTAGCGCCAAAGACGCACAAGAAGCAGGTATCAAAACATTCTTTCTTAATTTTGCTACTAAACCTATCACTGAAGACGGTTTATCTCAAGCAATAAAAGAAATGGAATCCTTAGGAATTACGATCCTAAATAATCAACTAGCGCTTAATTAAAACAATGAAGAAATACAGTAGATTCAATTTTTTTAAACATACTTATTGCGAATGGCAAGAAATACCAATGTCATTTATTGAAGGGAGAAAACCTGACTATAAAAGTAAAACAGGCAGTATGTATTATTACGATGAGAAAGGTGTGGCAAGATATGCAAATCACTGGGGTAGAGCAGCTAACTGTCGTTGGAAGATCGCATCAGACGAATATAAGAATAGTGTATACACACTTGCTTATGCTACTTGGGATAGCTTCTTTCCTAACAATGAACAAGAACCTTTGTATGCTATAATTCTAGATTTAGAAAAAAAATATGTGACTTTTAAACATAAAGGTTGTCTTAATGATACAAACCATGTGTTGAGAAGTGCTTCTGAGACTGCGAAAAGAATTACTAAAGTCAAAGAAATACTAGAAACAGATGGATGGTATAAGTATCTAGACTTTATTGAAATTGAAGAAGCTAGAACGTTCTTAATAAATGGTTTAATGAGTTCAAATATTGAATTTCTTAAACTAAAACAAGAATTATTAAAAAAACATTAATAAATACGTTTAAATTTATTAATTTAGCTTTTATTAAAACAAATACTAATTAGTCTAGTAAAAGGATTACAAATTAAACAGTAAAAATTATGAAAAAGATTACTTTATTGGCAGCATTATTAGTTGGTGGATTATTAACTACTACTGCACAGGTAAATGTTGAAACTCCTAAATTATCTGCTAAAGTAGGAGATACTCCTATTAAAAAAGGTAACTGGATAGTAGGTGGTGCTTTAGGATCAACAGGATATAGCTTCGAGGAAGAAAGCTTTAATATTAATGTTACTCCAAGAGCAGGATACTTTATCTCAGATGGTTTTGCAATAGGTCTTGAGATTGGTGCTGGTCTTCAAACAGTTAAAGGTGGTGACAACATATGGAATTATAAAGTAATGCCATTTGCTCGTTATTATTTCCCTGAAGGAGCTAGTGCTACAGGTAGATTCTTTGGACAAGGAGCTTTAGGTCTTTCTGGTGCTGAAGCAGGTAATAAAAGTGATACTTCTTTTGCATTTAATATAAATGCAGGGTACTCTCATTTTGTAACTCGTAACGTAGCTTTAGAAGCTATTGTAGGATATAACTACAGTAAATCTAATCAAGCAAGTGCTTCTGCACATAATGGATTGGGATTATCTTTAGGATTCCAAATTTTCTTAGGAAAAAACTAATCATTTAAAGTGATTAAAATGAATAAAGAAAGCCTGAGCAATGCTCAGGCTTTTTTGTATCTATTCTTCCATCGTTTATGAGACCATAACCATAATGATGGATCTTTTAGAATACTTGCTTCTAATTCTTCAGTAAAGTGAATGGAGATAAAACCTTCTTTCGTTTCTCTAGCTTCTTGACAAATGGTACTTATAGATAGTTGCCATTTTTTATTGCCAAAAGGTGTCATTTCACGATAGATTACATAGGCATTAAGCTTTCTAGCTATTTGTTCTGCACCAGTGTACACATGAGTTTTTTGATTTAGAAATTGGACTTCTATACCTTTATTCTTCCCTGGAAATTGACTTGAGAATTGATAGGGCGGAACCCGAGAGCTATCAAGCAATAGCAGACTTTTATTTGGATAACTGAAAACAACCTCATGGAGGTACGATAAGCTAATCTATTTAGTTGATTTGTATCGTAAATTAAGAACCGCCTTGGTACGGATCCGTATGTCAGGTGGTGTGAGAGGTCGGCTGAAGAAATAATCTTCAGCCTCCTACTCGATTATATAAATAATTCTTAGTAAACCAGATATTTTAATATATTCGTTTCTAAACACCTTTAACTAGAAATATGAAACGAAAACTAATCGCTCTCTCTCTTTTTTTACTTACCCAAAGTATCTTTAGTCAGAATGAACAGCGTATGTTAGAGCAAGCGAATGTTTGTTTTGATGAATTTAAGCATGCAGCAGAACAGCACAAATCTCTATGGGATATTGATTTATATGGCCCCATACTATTAATAGATTCTGAGACAAGAACTATTTATGCTAATGAGGAGGATAAAGAAAATAAATTAAAACCTGAAGGAGGAGTATATATTGGTACCTTACATAAAAATATTAATATAGCTAATACAGCTATTGAATGGGAAGGCAAGCGATGGGCTATGATTATGTTACCCCTATCTGATAATGTACAAAATAGAATTAACCTATTAGGGCATGAGTCTTTTCATCGTGTTCAACCAACATTAGGTTTTAAATTAAATAACACAGATAACAACCATTTAGATCAAAAAGAGGGGAGAGTATATCTCCGCTTAGAATTAGAGGCTTTAAAACAAGCTATTCAGGCTAATTCGATAAAAGAAATAAACCAGCATCTTACAGCTGCTCTTTCGTTTAGAAAATATAGACAGAACATTTATAGTGAAGCAAGTACTACAGAAAATCTTTTGGAGTTAAACGAAGGAATTGCAGAGTTTACAGGATTAATAGTTAGTAATCGTACAAAAAAAGAAACAGTAGACTATGTCTCAAAAGGGATAGATGATTTCTTTAAAAATTCTACCTATATAAGATCATTCGCTTATCATACTACTCCTGTATATGGCTATCTGCTTTCACAACAAGATAAGGAGTGGAATAAGAAGATTAATACAACTATTAATCTTACTGATTACTTTATTAAGGCTTGGAATATCCAAATTCCCAACAATTTAGAAAGCACTGTTAATCACTTAAAAATTAAATATAATGGAACTCTCATTATAGAACAAGAAGTAGAAAGAGAGAATAAGGTTAAAAAGATAATAGCGGCGTATAAAGCTCAATTCGTAGAAAATCCTCATTTTGAAATCAAATTTGAAAAGATGAATATTTCTTTTAATCCCTCTAATCTTGTAGCATTAGAAGATAAGGGAACAGTGTATCCAACTATGAGAATAAGTGATAAATGGGGTATTCTTACTGTAGAAAAAGGAGCTCTGATGAGTCCTAATTGGGATCGACTATCTATAACTAACCCTACTAAGGTAGAGGAAAATAAAGTATTCGGAGATGGATGGGTATTAGAATTAACCGAAAGCTATAAAGTAGAACAGAATAAAGAGAATTTAAACTATCAATTAGTGAAAGAATAATACATAAAAAGCTCCTTTATAGGAGCTTTTTCTTATTTTATCTTCTCTATAAATTGATTGACCATCTCTTCATCTGTAGCCCATGAAGTGATTAGTCTAATAGCAGCATATTCTTGATCTATTGCTTTCCATATATAGAAATCATAATCTTTATTTAACTCTTCTATCAATGTTAAAGGAAGAATAGGGAATAGCTGATTCGTAGTAGAATCTCCTAAGAAATGATATCCTTTTGCTTTAAATGCTTCTGTTAGTTTGGTAGCCATTCTATTGGCATGACTGGCTAAGTCAAAATATAGATTATCTGTAAATAAAGTTTCAAATTGTAATCCTAATAATCTTCCCTTGGCTAGTAAAGCACCTTTCTGTTTTAAATTATAATCAAAGTAAGTGGCTAATTCAGTATTATTAAACACAATAGCCTCACCTAATACCCCGCCATTTTTAGTTGCTCCTATATAAAACACATCTGTTAAATCTGCTATGTCCTTTAGTGTGAGGTCATTATTATCAGCTGTCAATGCGTGTCCTAATCTAGCTCCATCTATAAAAAGATATAACCCTAATTGCTTACAAATAGAAGAGATGGTAGTTAGTTCTTCCTTAGTATAGATAGTTCCCAGCTCTGTAGAGTTAGAAATATATACCATCTTAGGTTCTACCACATGAGGTCTTAATCCATATTCACCTACTGTACGTTCTATATCTTGAGCCGTTAGCTTACCATTAGTAGTCACTACTGCGATTACTTTATGTCCTGTAGCTTCTATGGCTCCTGTCTCATTCGCAAAGATATGCCCTGTTTGAGGCGCTATAACTGCTTGGTGTATACGTAGGATAGAAGAAATAACTAATAAGTTCGCTTGAGTTCCTCCAGACACGAAGTAGATCTGTGCTTGAGGGTTCTGTATTTTAGCTTGGATTAATTCTTTTGCTCTTAGAGTATATTCATCATCACCATATCCTGCTTGTTGGATTAGATTAGTCTCTATTATTCTATTTAGTATATTAGGATGCATGCCTTCTGCATAATCATTTTTAAAACTGTACATAATCACTTCGTATTAATTGACACACAAAAATACAGTAGAAATAAATATAAAAAATAGAATGTTCTAAACCTAATAGAATAGACTTAACCTCTGTGTTGATTTTTAAACACAGCAGGAGTTACTCCATATTTTAATTTAAAGATGCGTATAAAATGACTCTCATCTGAGAAGCCACATTGATAAGCTATTTCAGCTTGACTAATAGGGTGGTATAACAATAAATCGATTGCTTTCTTTAGTTTTTGCTCTCTTACGTATTCTCCAAAACTCATTTTAAAATACACAGGAAACTTCCTCGATAAATAAACAGGGTGCAATTGTAATTCGGTAGCGAGATAATTTAAGCTTAATACTTCCCAACGCTCTTCATTGACTAGTTCTATCAATTTATTTACCCATAGCGGTTTATGACTATGTATATCCTGAGCTTGAAGACGTGTAATCTGACCAAAAGTCTGTAATAATAAGCCATCTATAGCAAGATTAGTAGCCTGATCAGCTAATTGAGATTCGACATGTATTTTATGAAATAGCGTTTGTAGACTAGGATCTTTTAAGAGTAAGTCTCCTTCTATAAGGCTAGGAGACAAATCGTATTTTAAAAACCAAGCTGAAGGTAATTCTACATGTAAGAAATCAAACTCTTTCTGGATATCTTTATTGTAATGAGGTTCTTGACTATGATGGTATAAGAGTGTATTAGGCAGTAGTTCTAAAGTACCTTTTTTAGTTACCTCATTTAAATAGCCATTTATATTGTATAAGAAATAAGCATGTTTGTGATAATGCCATGGAATATGATCAGTAGGAGAGGCAATTGCCTTGCTTAGAATAACATCTTTCACAACGAGTTGTTGTTTCTTTTCTCCGAAGTGTTCTCCTTCTTTTAAATAGTCCATATTTATCTACTTAAGATCTTAAACAAAGATAATAATACTTCTTAAACCCCAAATATACGATAGACATATAAAAGAAAAGTAATTAAGTATCACTAATCATGACATTCCATCATCAAAAGATTCCCTTTTAAATAATCTATTGTAACTAGTCCATCTTCAGCTACTGTATTGCTACTTCCTGTGCGCTCACCTAGTACGAGAGATTCGTTTTGAAGAGGGTAGAGGAGATTCGTTGTTGTAATATTACTTACTTCACCTACTGGGATAAGTGAGATAATTGTATCCTTTTCGTACCACTTTTTGAAGTGATTAGGGAGTGGATATATACGCGAGTAATCATCATACATTGTTATCTTCAGTCTATCTTTATATTTACAGATATTCGTAATATTTGTAATGGTGTGATCTGCTCGTTTACCAGTAGCCCAGATTACATTGGCAGCAGGTATACCACGTTTTATAAGATAGTCAAATGCCTTTTCTAAGTCAGTTGAGTTCTGATCAGCTATATGTACAATCTCTATAGGGTACTGTTTTTCTCTATACGCATCTGCATCGAAGTCCCTATCAAAATCACCAAGTAACACATCTACTTTTACACCTAAATCAATTACTCTCTCGATAGCTGAGTCTAGTACAACAACTAGGGGAGACCATTCAAGTAATTGTCCCATAAGTTCTTGGCTACAGGCAGCACCATTAGCAATGATTAAAGCAGGTTCTTGGTCATCTCTGACAATGTGATGTGAAGACATATTAGTGAGTTTTGATAAGGCAAATTAAGGTATAATGTAGGATATAGACTCAATTTATTTTAAAAAAATTTCATTTGAAATAGAATAACTTTATATTTGACCCAATTACTAAAAGAACAAACAATGACAAATTTATCACAAGAACAATGGTGGGAAAAAGCACAAGCTGATTCTAATGCTATTATACTAGACGTACGTACAGAAGAAGAAGTAGAAGAGAAGGCTATCCCAGGTTCTATCAATATAGATATCTATAAAGGACAAGGTTTTTTAGATGAAATAGCTAACCTAGACAAAACTAAAGCTTACTATATCTATTGTAAATCAGGAGGAAGAAGTAGCCAAGCATGTCATGTAATGGAGTCTTTAGGTTTCGAAGAGACACATAACCTTTTAGGAGGTATTACGGAATGGGAAGGTCCTATTAAATAAAGTATATTAAAGCCAATTCATTAGAGTTGGCTTTTTTGTATCTATACGGTTATTTTACCTTATCTCTATTCTATTTATGGATGAATATACTTGCACTATGTCAGGGGTATTCTTGCACATTCATTCAGGAAAGAGGTGCTCTGGGCAAGAAAACCGCAAGCAATCCCCTAAAATCAGCAAGCGAGACGCTATACTTATGATGTATAGTATGCCTATAAAAAGATACTGTAACCTAAATTTTAAGGATATCATAAGTATTATGCCATATCATAATTAGAATAGCTTTGTATATTTGTATTCACATAGCGTACATACTGTACGAGCTATGATATATTCAAATCTTATTATGAAAAAAATCTTTTTTATCGTTAATCCAATTTCTGGAAAAGGAAAGCACAATATTACTGCTGATTATATTAAAACATTCTTTGATGAAAAAGCATTTGATATACACGTACTATATTCTACTTATAAAAGACATGCTATTGAATTAACACTGCAAGCACTATCAGCAGGTGCAGATATTATCGTAGCTTGTGGAGGGGATGGAACCATTCATGAAGTAGCTACACAAGTAGTGGGCAAAGATGTTGTATTTGGAGTAGTACCTGTAGGCTCAGGTAATGGATTGGCTTCTAATCTATCTATTCCTAAAGATATAGAGCAGGCGATAATACGTGTACGCGATGGAAAAGTAATGAATATGGATGTCGGTAGTATTAATGGAGAATATTTCTTTAGTAATATGGGATTCGGTATAGATGCTACTATTATAGATAACTATGAAAAATCAGGCAAGCGCAAATTAGGTGCTTATATCAAAGCAGCATTAAACTCTGCACAACAGTATAAAGCTAAGCGAATGCTCGTTACTTATAAAGGGCAAACCAAAGAAGTAAATCCGCTACTATTATTTATCTCTAACTCTAATGAGATGGGATATAATATGTCTCTGACTCCAAAAGCAAGTCTGACAGATGGGCTATTAGATTATTTAATGGTGCCAAAAATCAATTTATTAAAGCAATTAACTTTTGGGCTCTATGTGATCTTAAAGAAAACAGAGAAGTTTAGAAAGACAGATTATGTTCAGTCTGATCATATTACAGTAGAGATCATAGGACAAGAAAGAAATGGTTTTCAGATGGATGGAGAATATTATGAGTATGATACTAATCAGTTTGAGATTAGAGTTATTAAAGGAGGACTAAGAGTATTGTGCTAGTAGTGATTATTATTGATAAAATTAAGAAACTTTAAAGTTCTCTTTTTAGACTAAATTATATAAAAAGTGTAACTTTGTAAGATATATAAAAACAACAAATAAGATAATATATTATGAATTCATTTGACGTAGTTGTAATTGGTTCAGGACCTGGAGGATATGTAGCAGCAATTCGTTGTGCTCAATTAGGATTTAAAACTGCTATAGTAGAGAAATACTCTAACTTAGGAGGAACTTGTCTTAATGTAGGGTGTATTCCTTCTAAGGCATTGTTAGCATCATCTCATCACATGGAAGAGATTGCTCATTTTGCTGATCACGGAATAGAAATCACTGGAGAAGTAAAGTTCGATTTATCAAAAATGATCGAAAGAAAACAAGCAGTAGTTGATCAAACATCTTCAGGTGTTAAATATCTAATGGACAAGAACAAGATTACTGTTTTTGAAGGAGTTGGATCATTTGAGAACGCAACTACTATCAATGTAACTAAAGCAGACGGAAGTGTAGAAACATTCGAAGCTAAACATAGTATTATTGCTACAGGATCTAAACCATCTACTTTACCATTCATTACTTTAGATAAAGAAAGAGTAATTACTTCAACAGAAGCTTTAAAACTTCCTGAGGTACCTAAACACTTAATCGTAATCGGTGGTGGTGTTATTGGTCTTGAATTAGGTCAAGTATACATGAGATTAGGATCTAAAGTATCTGTAGTAGAGTATGCTGATAGAGTATTACCTACAATGGATAGCGCTGTATCTAAAGAATTAACTAAAGTGCTTAAAAAAGCAGGTATGAAGTTCTATACTTCTCACAAAGTACAAGGAGTAGTACGTGAAGGAGATGTAGTAACAGTAACTGCAGAAGATAAAAAAGGAGAATTAGTGACTCTAGAAGGAGATTACACTTTAGTAGCTGTAGGTCGTCGTCCATATACTGATGGATTAAACGCTGACAAAGCTGGAGTTAAATTAACAGAAAGAGGACAAGTAGAGGTAAACGATCATTTACAAACTTCTGCTTCTAATATCTACGCTATCGGTGACGTAGTACGTGGTGCTATGTTAGCTCATAAAGCTGAAGAAGAAGGAGTAATGGTAGCTGAGTTCTTAGCAGGCCAAAGACCTCATATCGATTATAACTTAATCCCTGGTGTAGTTTACACTTGGCCAGAAGTTGCAGCTGTTGGAAAAACAGAAGAGCAATTAAAAGCTGAAGGAATTGAGTACAAAGCTGGTAGCTTCCCATTCAAAGCTTTAGGACGTGCAAGAGCAAGTGCTGAAACAGATGGATTAGTTAAAATATTAGCTGATAAAAACACTGACGAAGTATTAGGAATACACATGGTAGGAGCTCGTGCTGCAGACTTAATCGCTGAAGCAGTAGTAGCTATGGAGTACAGAGCATCTGCAGAGGATATCTCTAGAATGTCTCACGCTCACCCTACTTTCGCAGAAGCTATTAAAGAAGCTGCGTTAGCTGCAACTGATAACAGAGCATTACACGTATAATATGATTATACTGAAATACATAGAAAAGCCTAGATATACTCTAGGCTTTTTTTTTCTGAAAGTCTAATATAAAAGAGGAGATTAATTCCAATATGATACTAGCCTAGATGTTTGTTATATCAGGCTTTATTAAACTTTTAAAATAAAGTAGTTAATCGTTTTTCATTTATTGAGTTATATTTAAACAGTACTTAAAAAGGAGTATAATTTTTTCTACGAGCTCAAAAGGCATCAACTGTTGGTTCTTAACGTCTGTTATCAGTTTTATTTCCGGGGAGTTTAACCACCAAAAAAAAGTCGATCTTATATAAAAATGACGAGTAAGCTTTTTCTCTCTTTATGTAAAGACTGTTTACGATTTTAGAATTTATTGTAAGTTTTTGAGTTTACTTAATTCTTTTTCAAGTCTATCTATCTTTTTTAATCTTCTATTATCTAGTATTTTTTGATCTTGACTATGTAAAGTATAAGGTTCCTTATCTCTTAGGACGTGATATACAGCAATAAGTAACTTATGAGCTATTGCAATAGTTGCTTTTTTCTTTCCTCTTCTGTTTGAAATATGTTGGTGTTTTACTGCAAAAATAGGATTAGCTTTGGATCGTATTGCTACCCATGCAGCTTCTACTAGTGTTGTTTTTAAGTATTTGTTACCTTTTGTTATTCTAGTGGAATATTTTTTACCAGCACTTTCGTTATTACCAGGACATACACCCGCCCAAGAACACAAGTTTTGATGATCTGAAAAAAAAGACATGTCATTTCCAATTTCACCTAAGATACCCAATGCTATTTGTCTTGATACACCAGGTATTGTTTCTAATAGTTCAACATCTTTTTCCATACTAACTCTATAGCTTTCCATTTGAGCCTCTAATTGTGCTATTTGTATATTTATATTGTTAATGGTTTCTAGTATAGTTTTAAGCATGAATATGTGATGTTGAGTTACTTTTCCATTGAGTGCTTTGATTAATTCATTTCTTTTGCTTTTCAAAGACCCTTTAGCAAAACTTGCTAATATTTCAGGGTCAGTTTGCCCTTGAATGATAGCTTGAATCATTTGCATAGCACTTACCCCAAAGACATCACTAACTACACTTCGTAGTTTTATATTGGCAGATTCTAATACGTTTTGCAGTCTATTTTTTTCTGCTGTCCTTGAAGAAACTAGCTTTCTTCTATGCCTATAGAGTTCTCTTAATTCACGTGTCTGTTGATCAGGTATAAAACTACCTTTAAGTAAACCTGATAATAAAAGTTTGCAAATCCACTCACTATCTTTTTTGTCAGTTTTTTGACCAGGAACATTCTTAATGTGCCGGGCATTAACAAGAATTACATGGCAGTAGTCTTCTAAAACAGAATATACAGGTCTCCAATAAACTCCTGTACTCTCCATTGCTACTTCAGTAATTGAATATTCTTGTAACCAAGAAACGAATTCATACAGATCATCGGTAAATGTTAGAAATGTTCTTGTTTGTGTTTCAAAATCACTACCTTTAATGGTAGCTACGACTGTGTCCTTGTGAACATCTAATCCACAACCACGGTCTAAGATAAAGGGTAATCCATTGACAGCCATAGGTCGTATTTTTTGATTATTGGTACTAAGATACCGTTTTAAGCGATAACCTATTAGGTTTGATACGCTTGTGACTTTAATGGCTGTTGGTGATACCCGATATCATGTAAGTTTTATTTATAATTACCAGCTTAAGGCCACAGAATAATATTTGTTTCTATTGTTAATTTAATTACGCTTGTATTAACTATAAATTAACAATTAAATATGAAAAAACACTTAATTCTTTGTTTTACTGCATTAGCTTTCTCTTGTAGTAAGAGTGATGATAACAACACTACAGGAGATCCTATATTTGATGCTCCTTATCGTGGCTTAAAAAGTCTAGATGAATTGCCAGTAGGTACTTTAAAATATGCAGGTAATAAGATAGGAAGTCA
Source organism: Myroides odoratimimus (assembly GCF_030326305.1). Classification (GTDB taxonomy): domain Bacteria; phylum Bacteroidota; class Bacteroidia; order Flavobacteriales; family Flavobacteriaceae; genus Flavobacterium; species Flavobacterium odoratimimum_A. Next base: position 27,730 of record NZ_JACAKB010000022.1, read on the forward strand.
GCCAGTAGGATTAATAGATGCTAACAGCAGTTCTTGTAAGAAATTAGATGCATTAGTCATAGATGAAAAGAAAGCAGTATTAGAGTATTATGTTTTTGGTAATTTTGAAGGCAAAGAATGTAAGCTTGTTTGGGATTATCCAGGAAAGACTGTTGTAAGTGAACTTAAAGAGGCGGGGAAGATGCTAAGTGAAGTAACCACATCTTCTAGCTTATTAGGATCAGTATACATTTATAAAGGTAATTTAGAAGTTGGTTTTCAAGCAGGATATTTAAGAATAGAAGATAAGATGTCTAATAGTTCGGAAGGAAGTCTAAATAAAGGAAAAAGCTATTTGTATTTCCATATTAAATAATAGTATAAGGGGTATTAAGTTCGTTTAATACCCCTTTATTATTATCTGTAATACTAACATTATATTGGCTTTTAGATTTATTTTTTATTAGTAGATTTGTTATTATAAATACTTGAAATAAATGATCAAATTCAATAAAGAAACTAAAAAGCTTGAAATAACAGATAATCAAAAAGGACGTTTAACATCTTCTAGGATTATGTCTTCTGCTATCCTAATCTTAGGAGTGGCTAGGCTATATACTGCTAACTGGCAACAGCCTAAAGAGATGGACTATGTGTTTTGTATTATTGTGGCTACCTTCTTATATATTACAGTAAAGAACTTCTTAATGCAGACTGCTGTTGACTCTATCGACAAATATGATATTAAGTATGTGAAGATGCCCAAAGCATTAGGTACTAAAGCTGTGATAAAACTGAATAATAAAAAGACTAGAGACGTGTTTGGACTTAAAACTCCTGATGCTAAGAATGCATTCAGAAAGGTCTTAAACGATGCTAAAATAAAAGTGATTAATTAATGGCTGTTGTTAAAAAGCATTACTGTGATTTTTGTAATGAGCTACCTTTAGATTCTGATAATCCGAATAAGTACTATCACGATTATGAATATGGCTTCGAATTAACGGATGACAATGAATTATTCGAAAGATTAGTTCTTGAGATTAACCAAGCAGGGCTGAGTTGGAATACTATTCTTCAAAAAAGGAAAAACTTCCAAAAAGCTTATTTAGGGTTTGATATAGACAAGGTGGCTAATTTTACGCAGGCTGATATTGATCGATTATTACAAAACAGTGGGATTATTCGCAATAAACTAAAGGTTAATGCTGCGATCTATAACGCTAATCAAATCATCGTGTTACAAAAAGAATTCGGAAGCTTTAAAAGTTGGCTAGACCTACATAAGGAGTATACACTAGAAGAATGGGTAAAGTTGTTTAAAAAACACTTTAAGTTCGTAGGAGGAGAGATTGTAAATGAGTTTTTAATGAGTACAGCTTATTTGCCAGGATCACATCGAGTAGATTGTCCTATCCATAAAAATACAAGATTTTACTTAGACAAGTAAAATAGAGATACAATCACTGGAATGCAGTAGTTTAAAATTTAACTCTCAAAGTAAGTTACTTTGGGGGTTTTTTGGTTAATATTGCATGATCATTTCATTATAAAATAGCCAAATGGAGAATCAATTGGGGTTAAGAACAGTTACTGTTACTAGGTATATTATGCCACTGCGAGAAGGAGGTTCACTTCCTGCGCTTGCAGATGCTGATGACGACTTTAAATATGTATTAAAATTTAGAGGAGCTGGTCATGGTATCAAAGCGTTAATTGCAGAATTATTAGGTGGTTTAATCGCTAAGAAATTAGGATTAAATGTACCTGAATTAGTCTTTGCTGAGCTAGATGAGGCTTTTGGTAGAACAGAAGCAGATGAAGAAATACAAGACCTATTACAGTTTAGTAAAGGTTTAAATCTAGGTCTTCACTTCTTATCTGGAGCTTTGACTTACGACCCTTCTGCTTTAGAGATAGAAAGTAAATTAGCTTCTCAAATCGTGTGGTTAGATGCTTTTATCACCAATGTAGACCGCACATTTAGAAATACGAATATGCTAATCTGGCATAAAGAGTTGTGGTTAATAGATCATGGCGCTTCTTTTTACTTCCATCATTCCTTTACGAATTGGGAAAAAAGTGCGTTGACTCCTTTCTCATTTATAAAGGATCACGCATTACTACCTGTGGCAAAAGAGCTAGATATAGTGGATAAAGAGTTTAAAGCATTACTTCAAGAAGAAGATCTTAAATATATTACAGATCAGATACCTACTGATTGGTTAGAATGGGAAGAGAGCGATTTGACTCCTGAAGAGATAAGAAGTATTTATTTCTCTTTTTTAAAGAACAGATTAGCTAATTCTGATCTATTTGTTAACGAAGCAAAAAAACATCAAGATGCAGGTATATGAGTATGCAATAATAAGGTACACTCCTAAAGTAGAACGAGAAGAGTTTATCAATATTGGGGTATTAGTATTCTGTAAGGCTAAGCGAATGTTGATCTCTTCATTTCATTTAGACAAGAAGAAGATTGAATGCTTCGAAAGCGAGTTAGACTTTGATACTTTAAAGGACCACGTAGATGCTTTTGAACGCATTGCAAAGGGACAGTGCAAAATATCACCTATAGGAGCTTTAGATGCGGCAGAACGCTTTAGATGGCTAACCGCTGTAAAGAGCTCTTGTATACAATCTTCTCGTCCACATCCTGGTATGTCAGATGATATAGAGGAAGTATTAACCACGCTTTTTAAAGAATTAGTATTATAAGATGCCACTGTACTACCTTAAAGATAAAATAATAAAGCAAACTACGTTCATCCTGAAAAGATTGCCTTTTTGGGTTAGTTTCATAGCGTTGTTTTTAATGATATACGATTTAGGTTTTAATACACTTAACGATTATCATTACCACTTAAATATTTTTTACAATATTTGTTTAAGTATTGGAATGCTTGCTATCGCTAGACGTTATTTTAATAAAGATAACCACGAGACTTTAGGAGTGAAGATATTTGACTGTTTTAGTATTGTATTGTTTTTAATCTTGATTATAGCCAGATGGCAGCCTGAGCATACTATAAGGTTCTTTGACAGTAATGCTGTTATTTCTTTTGGTCTATTTCTAATGTTAGTAAGGGAATTCTCTGTCTTACAGTTGAACTTAAAACAGACTAGAATGAACCCTGCTCAGTTATTTGTTGTCAGTTTTTTATTAATCATTTTTATAGGAGCATTCATGCTTTCTTTCCCTAAAGCGACGAATACACCAGGTAGTATGCGCTATATAGATGCTCTATTTACGGCTACAAGCGCTGTGTGTGTAACGGGTTTATCTACAGTAGATATCGGTGCGCAGTTCACAATATTTGGAAAGACCGTGATGATCTTTTTAATGGAATGTGGGGGACTTGGAATCATGACCTTAGCAAGCTACTTTAGTTTTTTCTTTAGAGGAAAAGCCTCTTATGGAAATCAATTAGTACTTAAGGATATGTCTTATATCGATAAACTAGGAGACGTATTCGCTACGCTGAAACGAATCATCATTATATCAGGTATTATACAGTTTATAGGGATGATCGCGATATTTATCAGTATACGACATCAGCATTTTGAATCTTTGTTTGACAGAGTGTTTTTCTCTATTTTTCATGCTGTATCAGCCTTCTGTAATGCCGGATTCTCTACTTTACCAGAGAATTTGTACACTTTTGAATACCGTTTTAATTACCCATTGCATTTAATTATAGCAGGATTATTCATTATGGGAGGATTAGGGTTCCCGATTGTATTTAATGTATATAAGTATGTAAAGCACTTGATTATCAATAAGCTTCTTCCTTTTAGCATGAAGGAAGCGAAGATTCATATTCCTCGTGTTATTAATCTAAGTACTCGAATTATCTTAATCACTACAGCTGTATTAATCTTAGGAGGTACTGCAGTAGTCTATATCTCAGAATATAATAATACGCTAGCAGAACACAGTGGCTTTGGAAAGTTAGTCACAGCATTCTTTACAGCTACTTCACCACGTACTGCAGGTTTTGCGACAGTAGATAATAATCTATTTACTACTTCTACATTCTTAGTCGTGATTCTCTTAATGTGGATCGGGGCATCACCAGTATCAACAGGAGGAGGTATTAAAACAAGTACTTTTGCTATCGCTGTCTTAAACATCTGGGCCTTAATAAAAGGTAGATCTAGAATAGAAGTATACAGAAGAGAGGTGGATCAACTGTCTGTACAACGTGCTTTTGCGATTATATTCTTATCTTTATTTGTGATAGGAATAGCTATTTTTGCGCTCTCGTTTTTTGAGCCCAAGACAGATTTATTAAGGTTAGCATATGAGGCATTCTCTGCTTATAGTACATCAGGATTAAGTACAGGGATTACAGCTCAGCTGACAGATCCTAGTAAAGTAACTCTGATTATGCTTATGTTTATTGGACGAGTGAGTATGCTTACCATTCTAATAGCAATAAGCAAAAAAGAAAAATTAACGAATTATAGATATCCAACAGAAGAGATTCTGATTAACTAGTATAGGACATGAAATATATTATTATTGGTTTAGGAAATTTTGGTGCGTCATTAGCACAAAAACTTACAGAACAAGGAAATGAAGTAATAGGTGTAGACAAAAGTATGGCTAGGGTAGATGCTTATAAGGATATGATATCTCATACTATCTGTCTAGACTCTACTGATCAATATATGATGTCTGGACTACCTCTAGCGAATACAGATATCGTTATTGTAGCAATAGGTGAAGATCAAGGAGCTAATATTATGACTACTGCTGTTCTAAAAAACTTAAATGTAAAAAGGCTTATCAGTAGAGCTATTAGCCCTGTACATGAGAATGTCTTACAAGCCATAGGAGTAGATGAAATCGTACATCCTGAAGAAGAAACAGCAGAGAGATGGGCTAAGAAATTATGTATAAAAGGTGTAGTAGACTCTTATGAGATTAATGGACGATACAGTATCGTAGAAATCACAGTATCTGACCGTTTTGCAGGTAGAACATTAGGAGAGATCGGTTTTAGAACTAATTATAACTTAGTTGTTCTTACAACACTGAAGATAAAAGAAGAAAAGAGCTTTATCGGGATGCATAAGAAAATACACGAAGTACAAGGTATTGCCTCTTATGAAACAGTATTGAATAAAGGTGATATCATGGTTATCTATGGTGATAACAGAGATATAAAAAAAATATTAGCAGAATAATCTAAAATCATAAAGAAATGGGAGAGCAAGTTTTAAACGATCTGTTTTGGTTAAAAGATAGAGCAGAGGAGATGCCTGTACTATTTGTGGGGCATGGCTCTCCTATGAACGCTATAGAGGACAATGAGTTCTCTCAATATTGGAAGAACTTAGGAAGACAATTACCTAAGCCACAAGCGATCTTAGTAGTCTCTGCCCATTGGTTAACAAAAGGAACTTTAGTTACTGCTAATTCTACGTTAGAAACAATTCACGATTTTAGAGGTTTTCCAAAAGCGTTATTTGATGTTGAATACAATGTAAAAGGAAATCCTATTCTAGCAAATAAGATCACTCTTCTAAGTGAACATCAAGATATACACGAAGATTTAACTTGGGGATTAGATCACGGGGCATGGTCTATACTGTGTCATTTATTTCCTGAGGCAAATATTCCTGTATTGCAATTAAGCATAGATTATTACAAAGGACCTGAATATCACCTAGAAATAGGAAAACAATTAAAAGCCCTTAGAAAAAAAGGAGTATTGATAATAGGAAGTGGTAATATCGTACACAATCTATCTGCTCTAGACTGGCATAATATGAATAAAGACAATTATGCATTTGATTGGGCGATAGAGAGTAATGAATTAGTAAAGCAGGCAATCCTAAATAGGTCTTTTACAGATCTATTAGATTATAAAAATAAAGGTGTAAGTATGCAATATGCAGTACCTACACCTGATCATTATTATCCGTTATTATATATTCTAGGATTGACAAATAGTAGTGATAACATCCACATCTTTAATGATAAATATGTAGGTGGATCCTTAAGTATGACTTCTTACTTGTTTGGGTAAGGTTTAGTATAAGTACATTTCCATTTCTACCTGTTCTAGATAAGGTTCTCCACCTATAGATTTAAAGAAGGAATGGATACCGAAGTTTTGTCCATCTATATTTGTGATATAGAAGTTTTTATCATTACCTATTAATTCTTTAATAAGATAAGAAGCTATTCCCTTACGTCTATATCCTTCTTTTACCCATACCTGAAGCACCTTGTTAATGCGTTGGTCATAGATTAAGTATCCTACAGTAATAGTGCCATTAATAGTTGCTTTGCGCATAATTAGGGTAGTCTCGAAGTTGTGTACACAGAACTCATTATTCTCCCATGTAGGGATAATATCTTTCTCTGCAAAATAGATAAGATACTCATAATATGGTAAATTATTGATTTGCAAACCTTCTATTTCTTCAAACTTAGAGCTCTTAACATTAGTGATTCCCTTAATAGAATTAACTACTCTCCATTTTTTAAAACCAATCTTGCGATATGACTTACAAGCAGTCTCATTAGAACTGATTACTTCTAAGTTGATTTTACGCATATTAAAGCTCTTAAATAAAGGAATAGCATAATCATACATCTTAGTAGTAAGATTATTACCTCTAAAAGAAGGCAATACTCCTGTACCGGCATTATATAGATAGTCATTATTCTTACCGTGAAGAATAAATCCTACTAATTCTTTATTACAAAAAGCCCCTACAGAAATTGTTAAGTCAATACCCTCTGCTTTAATTTTGTCTTTTAATTGCTCCAATGTTAGTTTCATCGGAACAGTATAATCTGAAAAAGACTTGTTAAAAACCAATAAAAGCTCCTCTAAGTTTATATTCTTTAAAAAACGATATTGAAAACTATAAGTCATACACTTCCTTAATCAATTTATTTATAATTTTTGACGTTGAATCTCTTTTGGCATAATGGGCATTAGTTCCGCACCAAAGAGAATTAAAATTATGAAATTTTTTTTGTTTAGCAAAACTTCTTAATTTTTGTGTTAAAATATTTTGAATAGGATACAAAGGTATGTTTTTATTATCATAATCTATCATTTTCACAAAATTATTAAGAATACCTCTAGCAAATTTACCAGAAAAAGATTTCGTTAAAACAGTTTCTACAGCTTCTCCTTTGTGTAAAAGGTCTTTTTGGTAGTCCATAGCTGTACTTTCGTCAGCTGTAATAAATAGAGAACCATAACATACCATAGCAGCTCCCTTATCTAAATAATCTCTACCAATTAACCCATCGTATAAACCACCTGCTACAAACAAAGGCTTCTGTACGATAGGTAATACGCTATTAAACAATTCTTCTAATGGGAGGTTATCTTCTAAAGAGTCTTTCAGAAAAGTGCCTCTATGACCTCCTGCTTCGATCCCCTGAAGAATAATAGCATCGATGTCTTTGTTATCTAAATAAATAGCTTCTTCTACTGTAGTAGCTGTACCTATTAAATATATATCTAGGTCGTGTAGTTCTTTTATCTCTTGATCTGTAAAACAGCCAAAAGTAAAAGCAAGATAGGGAAGGCCTAGTTCTTTTACTACTTCTAGATTACCCTGATATGTCTCTTGATCAAAGTCGGTAATTGTAGTATGAGAATATCCTATTTCCTTACCTATCTCACTTAATGTATGTTGCATATCATCAATCTCTCTTTGATCAATATCAACTATAGGATTAAGGAACATATTAACGATAAAAGGTTTGTCTGTTAAAGACTGCGTTTTTCTGATTAACTCTCTGCTTAAGCCAGGAGGGAAGCCACCTAATGGAAGTGTACCTATACAACCTGAGTTACTTACTGCTGCTACCATCTCTGGTGTGGCTACTCCTAACATAGGAGCTTGGCAAATAGCATAATCTGTACCAAAAATAATGTTCGCTTTTTTCATAATCTATATTTTTAGAGTTCCATATCTCCTACGGGATAATCCCCAAAATGATGAGATAAATGAATAGTCTTATACGTCAGTGTAGAATATTTATTAGAGAACAAGATGATACATACATTATCTTTAGCTAGTCTTATATATGAAGAAGTATTTCCTCTCCACCAGCCATTGTGATACGTATACATATCGCCATTGTCCATCTCTAATAATCTTATTCCTAACCCATAATTTCTATTTCCTTTTTTCTCAAAGCTATATCCTTTAAACATTTCTTGTTTAAGATCAGCACTTAGGAAATTATCAGAATATAAAGCTGTATCTAACTTCAGAAAATCTCTAGGAGTCGTATAGATGTTTTTGTCTCCATAAGTTCCATCCATATAGTCCCATCTCATTAGTTTCTTCCCTCCAGAGAAAGATTGTGTTACTTCATTCTTTTTGGTTAGATCATCGAAAACAAAACTGTGGCTCATCTCTAACGGATCAAAGATTAACTCTCTTACAGCCTCTCTAAATGTCTTCTGAGTGATTCTCTCTACAATAGACGCTAATAATACATAGTTAGTATTACTATACGTAAATCGAGTATTAGGAGTAAAGTCTAGTGATACTCTTTTTTTATTAATTACTTTTATTACATCTTCATTTGTAACAGTGGTTTTATTATCCCAGATATTCTTATAATATCCATAATACCCCAAACCACTTCTGTGACTTAACAAGGTTCTTACCGTTATCTCAGGATAAGGAAATCCTTCTATAATCTCAGATACGCTCTGGTTAAGGTCTAATCTACCACTGTCTACTAATCTTAGAATAGTAACGGCTGTGATAACCTTACCAACAGAAGCAACATGCATAGAGGTCTCGCTTCCTATAGAGTCGTTTCCACTTCTATCTGATACTCCAGAATAGTTCTCATAAATAACCTGACCATTCTTAGCCACTAGGAAACTACCTGTATATCCGTTTTTATTAATATTATCGTTATAAAAATTCTCTATAATATGTGCCTTTTCTAAAATATAATCTGTAGTAACCTCTGGAAACTCCACTTTATAAGGGTTATCCACACGTACATTATGTTCTTTTATGATGGGAATATTTGTAGCTAATTCTTTATTCTCTTGGCAAGCATATAATGATAATACTGCTATTAATGTTACTGCAAAATATCGTTTATTAATCATTCGTTCTTTTAAGTAAAAGACCAGTTAGAGTGATTTTATAACTGGCCTTATTTTAATATCTTATAACTACTGTATTCTCAATTGTTCTTTTGTTTTTTTAAGTAATCCATCTTTGTGTAAAAGCACTGAAATAGACTTTAACTTCATGTATGGAATACTCATGTAAATATAACCATCATTTCCTACACGATCACTATTTGGTCCCCATGAATTTTTAACTTTATAGTAAATATTTCCTTTTTGATCTTTTACTTTTCCTACGATATGCATTAGGTGATCATCTTGGGTATTAAAGTTATAAAACTCTTGTAATCTGTAATCAGCAGTAATGTCTTTCTCTTTAATAATCTCTGTTAAGCCTTTTTCTGTATCAGCATTGTCATTTGGAATAAAAGCAATTCCATATTTACCAGAGAACGTTTTTTCTGAAACATCACAATCTAAAGAGAGCGTATAGCCATTATCCAAAGCATAATCAATATTAGCAATATACTCTTCTAGTGGAAGATTATACATACTACCATTAGAGAAATTATCTGGAATATTAAGAATAAACGAAGAATAATTCTTTTTATTTTGGAAAGAAGAAATTGTTACATAATCATCAGGATTAAGGGTAGTCATTTTCAAGAAACTCTCAGGAGTATATTTTTTGCCTTGATAAGTAAACTCTTTAATATTACTTCCCATATACGTATCTAGTACGTGTTCAGTTAGTTCTTTCCAATTACTAGAGATCGGAGCCTCACTCTTAGCAAAAGCATCTATTAGACTCTTTAATACTTTAAACAACTCTTTATGATCATAGGTTTCTTGTCCTACTAGTCCAGAATATGCTTCTACAGGAACTAATCCATAATCTCTCATACTGTTAATCACATCGTGAGCTAAACCACCTTCGCCAAATTGAGTCTTTCCTTGTCTAAGAATATAGTTTTCTATTTTTTTAGGGTATGTATTTCTGACGTTATACATCTCAGAAAGGTCAATATGCTTGTTGGTTTTTCTAATTATTTCAGATTCTAAGAATGAAGAAGTACTAAAGCTCCAGCAAGTTCCTGTTTTTCCTTGACTGGTAACAGGTGTACCTTGAATATCTACAATGTTTTGAAAATCATACTTTTGAGCGTATGCGCCTAGTCCAAGAAATAGGACAGATAGGGATAATAGTGTTTTTTTCATGGATTATAATGTTTTGGAATGGCAATATAATGCAAAAAATAGGTTATTTTTACCCTAAATTAAAAAACATTATGAGTAAGATTCAATGGGAAACAGCTATCGAGTTTGAGGATATTACATATAAAAAGTGTGATGGAGTAGCTCGTATTGCTTTTAATAGACCAGAGGTTCGCAATGCTTTTAGACCAAAAACAACTAGTGAACTATATCGTGCATTCTATGATGCACAAGAAGATACATCTATCGGAGTAGTATTATTATCTGCAGAAGGACCATCACCTAAAGATGGAGTTTATTCATTCTGTAGTGGAGGAGATCAAAAGGCTAGAGGACATCAAGGATATGTAGGAGATGATGGTATGCATCGTCTAAATATCTTAGAAGTACAACGTCTTATCAGATTTATGCCTAAGGTAGTAATTGCAGTAGTTCCAGGATGGGCTGTAGGAGGAGGGCATAGCTTACATGTAGTATGTGATATGACTCTAGCGAGTAAAGAACACGCTATCTTTAAACAAACAGATGCTGATGTAACAAGTTTTGATGGTGGATATGGTTCTGCATATTTAGCTAAAATGGTGGGTCAGAAAAAAGCAAGAGAGATCTTCTTCTTAGGTAGAAACTATTCTGCTCAAGAAGCTTTCGAAATGGGAATGGTAAATGCTGTTATTCCTCATGCAGAATTAGAAGATACTGCTTATGAATGGGCACAAGAGGTATTAGCTAAATCACCTACTTCCATCAAGATGCTTAAGTTCGCGATGAACTTAACAGACGATGGAATGGTAGGTCAACAGGTATTCGCAGGTGAGGCAACTCGTCTGGCTTATATGACCGATGAAGCTATAGAAGGAAGAAATGCATTCTTAGAAAAGAGAAAACCTAACTTCCCTAAAAAATGGATTCCATAGTAGTTTATATCTAATAAACTCTAGATATATAGAAGCCATCCAAAAATTGGATGGCTTTTTTATATAAGCTAAGGAGGGAAGTAAACTAAAATTTAATTATAGGTGAAGTCTTGATGGAATATTTTGGCATTTTTTGGCTAAAAAGTCCAAAAACTTCCACTTTTTTCCAAAAAAAGGCAATTTAAAAGATATAACTCATTGGTTTTTAGTGATGTAATATATTTCAATATCCTCTTTGCTTGGAAGGTATTCGGTAAAGTTAAGTGTTTCTTCGGAACAGAGGCCTTTTTTCCGCAGAACGTCCAAAGAGTGCCCAATGACTCTCCGAAGAAACTTTATTGATTTAATTATTTAATCAACGTCTATAAGTATCTAACTTAATTGTAATAAACCAATTTCTTTTTTATAAATAACCACGTTCTTATTTTAAAAAAAGAAGTGTTTATAAGCTAATTTTACTCCCTTACCTGATTCAAATCCTCTATACCAGTAATCCTATAAATTAGATTTAAGGCTTCTTATTTACTTAAATTATTACTTTACATAATATGTAATATACGCTGAAAATAAATAAGTTAAAGTTAAAAACAAATAGTCATAACTTATTGTTATAGGGTAAAATATAGTAATTTAAACGAAAATAAATAGGGTAGAATACTGTTTTAAAAAGTTTTTAAATAACTTCTGACTTTATACCCTTAATTCTTGAATAACTTTTTAACTTTACTACAAACCAGGAGACAGTAGAAAATGGCAAAATTAATAATAAGAAGAAAAAAAGCATTTGTAGAGCGATTTAGAAATTATACTATTTTCTTAGATGGAGAGAAAATAGGGTCTATAGCTAATGGAACAGAAATGACTTTTGATATTTCAGAAGGTAAACATATTCTTAGTACTAAAATAGATTGGAACACATCTAATGCTATTATTTTTGAAATAGCAGATGATCAAACTTTGACTTTCTCTGTAAAAGGAGCGAATCCAATTTATGCTTTATATTATACCTTCGCCAAACCACATAAATATCTTAAGCTAAAACTTATTGGCTAAGCAATAGGATAAATATTAGTAGATAGACTCGTATAAACGTTATCGTATCTCATAAATTCTATTTAATTTTGGCTTCTAATACCTTTCTAAATGCAATAAGCTTTTAGTATTACTTAAATATATAGATGATAAAAATTAAAGCATGGGTAGGTGCTGCAAGATTGCGTACTTTACCTCTTTCTGTTTCTGGAATAATCGTTGGTAGTGCGTGTGCATATCCTTATTTTTCTACAAATACTTCTTTTCTAAGTATCTTTTCCTTTGCAATATTGACTACTTTATTACTTCAGATTCTTTCAAATTTTGCAAATGATTATGGAGATGGAGTAAAAGGAACAGATAATGAAACTCGTATAGGTCCACAAAGAGCTTTACAGAGTGGTTTAATCACTCCTAAGGAAATGAAACAAGGAGTAATCATTACTTCATTGTTATCGCTTATTTCTGCTTTAGTTCTAATTTATATTTCCTTTGGTAAGGATAATTTTTTTACTTCTATCTTTTTCTTTGTTTTAGGAGTAGCTTGTGTTGCAGCAGCTATTAAATATACTGTAGGATCAGGAGCATACGGGTATAAAGGATTAGGAGATTTATTTGTGTTTATCTTCTTTGGTTTAGTGAGTGTGTTGGGATCTTTCTATCTATACGGTCAAGTATTTGATTATTGGGTAATCTTACCTGCTATAGCTGTAGGAAATCTAAGTATAGCTGTATTAAATATTAATAATATGCGAGATTTAGAATCTGACAAGTTAGTTGGTAAAAACACATTAGCTGTAAAGTTAGGTAGAGAGGGCGCTAAACAGTATCATTATTTTATTGTTCTGTTTGCTTTAGTAGCTTTCATCGTTTATGGAATACATGCTAATTTCTCAATAGTAAAATATTTTTTTATAATCGCTTATATTCCTTTATTAAAACACTTAAGTTTTGTAAAGAAAAATAGAGAACCTAGAGAATTAGATTCACAAATGAAAATAGTTGCATTAAGTACTTTTTTACTTTCTGTATTATTTTCAATAGCTTTAGTACTTTAAAAATTAGAATTATGGATATTACATATTATGGACATGCCTGCTTAGGTATTAAGATCGAAGACATTAATATTATAGTGGATCCTTTTATATCAGGAAACCCACTACCTGCTGCTAAAGCAATAGATGTAGATGCTATAAAAGTAGACTATATTCTTATCACTCACGCTCATGGAGATCATATAGCTGATGTAGAACGTATAGCTAAGAATAATCCAGAGGCAGTTATAGTATCTAATGCAGAAATAGCAGGACATTATGAAGCAAAAGGTTTTCAGGCTCACCCTATGAATCATGGAGGATCATGGATGTTTGATTTTGGAAAATTAAAATATACTCCAGCTATTCATTCTAGTTCTTTTCCTGATGGAAGTTATGGAGGACAACCTGGTGGATTCGTAATAGAAAGTAAAAATAAGAATATCTATATATCTGGTGATACATCACTTACTATGGATATGAAGTTAATACCTATGTTTACTAATCTAGACTTAGCTATTTTGCCTATAGGAAGTAACTTCACTATGGATATAGATGAGGCTGTTGTAGCTTCAGACTTTGTTAAATGTGATAAAGTCTTAGGATACCACTTTGATACATTTGGATATATAGAGATAAATCATGAAGAAGCTAAACGTAAGTTCTTTGAGAAAGGAAAAGATCTTATGCTTCTAAATATTGGAGAAAGCTTAACTTTATAGTTATGACTGCTAGATATAAAAAATATAATTTAATATTCAAAAAACCTTCTGGTACCTCTAGAGGAATTCTTACAGAGAAAGAAACTTGGTATCTTATATTAGAAGAAAATAATAAGATAGGAATAGGAGAGTGCGGTATACTGCGCTCTCTTAGTTTTGATGATAGACCTGATTATGAAGAAAAACTACAGTGGACAGTAGAGAATATTCATTTAGGTCAAGAAAAACTTTGGGAAGAACTAAGAGATTGGCCGTCTATACAGTTTGGTGTAGAACAAGCTTTTCTTTCTTTAGAAAGTGAGAATCCCTTTACCTTATTCCCCTCTAACTTTACTGACAATAAGGATGCTATAGCCATTAATGGTTTAGTATGGATGGGAGAGGAGGCCTTCATGAAAGAACAAATAGATGAAAAGCTAAAAGAAGGCTTTAATTGTGTTAAGTTAAAGATTGGTGCTATTGATTTTGATAAAGAGCTTGGTTTACTTAAATACATAAGAAAACATTTTTCTGCAGAACAAATAGAACTTAGAGTAGATGCTAATGGAGGCTTTCATCCTGAAGAGGCTATGTTTAAACTAGAGCTCTTGAGCTTATTAAATTTACATAGTATAGAACAACCTATAAAACAACATCAAGAAGCTAAAATGGAGGAATTATGTAAAATAACTCCACTTCCTATAGCTTTAGATGAAGAATTAATAGGTGTTACTAATTATAATGATAAGGCAACTCTTTTAGATAAAATTATGCCTCAATACATTATCTTAAAGCCAAGTCTAGTAGGAGGATTTAAAGGCAGCCTTGAATGGATAAAATTAGCTAAAGAAAGAAATATTGGTTGGTGGATAACTTCTGCATTAGAAAGTAATATTGGCCTTAATGCTATAGCACAGTGGACTTATACACTTAAGTCTAATATGCCGCAAGGATTAGGAACAGGAGCACTTTATACCAATAATATAAACGCTCCATTAGTAGTTAAAAATGGGGCATTATGGTATGATGATCAAATTCAATGGGATGATTCAATCTTAGTTAATTAAGAAATAAAAAATAGCAACAAATACATTTGTTGCTATTTTTTTGTTCATTTTTACGCTATTAAAAGCAATTATGATTTTCTATATTCATCAGGCGATACTCCTACATATTTCTTAAAAAATCTTGAGAAATAGGAGTTGTCCTTAAAGCTTAATTTATAAGCAATTTCGCCTGCTGATAGATTAGTATTAACTAGTAGTCTTTTACTTTCTAATAAAATACGACTTCTTATAATTTCGCCTGCAGACTGTCCTTTAATCTTTTGGCATATAGCATTTAAGTAATTTGGCGTTACATATAATAGTTTAGCATATTCTTTTGGAAACCTTAATTCATAGAAGTTTTTCTCAACTAAGTGTTCAAATTGTTTGATAAGATTAGTTGGCTGTAACTGTGTATATGAAAAATTGTATTCTTCGTTTACTTGCTTTTTTATGAGTAGTAGTAGTTCAAGTATATATATACGAATCAGATTAAGATCTGTAGTTTCTTTTATTTGAAATTCAAAAGTTATTTTGTCAAATATATTAACTATCGTAGAATACTGTTTAAATATATTAAGCTTAGTATATTCTGAATTATACTCAAAAAAAGGGAGTAATTGAATAAAGTCTTTATTTAAAAGAAAAGAAGAGAAAAAATCAGCAGTAAAGTTTATTATAAAACCTTGTGTGGTTTCATTAAAATCCCATCTATGAACTTGACCTGGAGCTAAAAAGAAAATATCTCCTTTAGTTACTGAATAGATACGATTATCTATATGATGAATCCCTGTACCATTAATTATAAGTAATATTTGATAAAAAGAATGTTGATGTACAACTGAAACAACATTATTACGCATTTGAATAATTCTATGCAAATCAAAAATGACGCAATCCTTTAAAACATTATTTTGATCCCATAAGTCACAACTGTTATATTTAGGTATCTTTTTCATATTAATTATAAAACTTAAAAATAATAAATATACTATAATATTTTGTACAAAATTAGTAAATTTTATTTAATATAGGAACTAGTTAATTCAGTTAGTGATTAGTAATATCTATATTAGATACTTTATGTGTATAATACATATTATGTAAAATAGATTATTTTAATGTTAATTCTACTTCCTATTCTAAGTTATTATAAAGTATATTTGTATCAACTATAAATTAAATCTAATGCTCTATCTTATACTTAGTATTTTAAGTAGTATTTCTGTTGGAGTTCTGTTTAAGCTTTTAAAAAAAGAAAAAACTAATATATTTCAGATTATTATCTTAAATTATATTACTACAGTACTTTTATCATTCTTAATTTTTAAACCTTCAGCTGTATCTATTACAGACTTTCCTTTATTTCTAATTATTGGTTTAGGTCTTTTATTACCTACTATATTTTTAGTTCAATATCTAAGTATTAAAAATACAGGAATTATAAAAACTGATATTGCCCAAAGAATGTCTTTGTTTATTCCAATATTAGCATCTGTCTTTATATTTAAAGAAAATATTTCTAATTTAAAATATACTGCTTTATTGATAGGTTTTGTCTCTATAGGTTTTATCTTAAAGAAAAACGATAATAATGAAATAAAGAACAAAAACAATTACTTATACTTACTTTTTGTTTTTATTGGTTTTGGAGTAATTGACGTATGTTTTAAGCAAGTAGCGCTACATAGTTCAATTCCCTACACTTCTACTCTATTTTACATATTTACTTGTTCTTTAATCCTTTCTTTAATTTCTTATAGCGCTTACTTAATTATTAAAAGAATTAATTTTAGAGTAAATAAAAGAACTTTACTATTTGGAGGTTTAGTAGGTTTGCTAAACTTTATGAATATATACTTCTACTTAAATGCACATAAAGCTTTTTCGGATAATCCGACTGTAGTCTTTGCTGGAATGAATTATGGAGTTATTCTTTTAGGTACGCTTATAGGATATTTTGCTTTTAAAGAAAAACTATCTAAGCTCAACATTATTGGTTTATCGTTAGCTGTTGTGTCAATAGCATTACTCATCTATAGTCAGCTTAATTAAAAAAGGAGGAAAACATAAACTGTTTTCCTCCTTTTTTAGTTTTATAACCACTCCATTAATGATATCCCTACTCCTATATTTGTTTGTTTCCAATTATAATCAATCATACTCTCACCATATCCATGATTTATAACAAGAAAAGCTTTTAAGTTATTCTTTATAGGATATGTCCAAGTGAACTCTGCATACCCTCTATGACTCTTATTAAATCTTAAATTATTTCTAAGTAATAAAGTAAATAACTGCCCCTTTTTAGTTTGATATCCTATAATTGTCTCCCCTCTACCAACATAATCTTCTATCCTTGGGTTATCGTCTGCCTTAGCTTCTTCTTGAAGTCTAAACCATGGTCTAACTAAGAAAGTCCAATTGTGATATTCCATTCCTAAATGCATCGTTATTCTATTCCAACTTCTAGAATACGGCAAACTCTTTCCATTAGATTGATGATTGAAGCCAATTCCTGCCATTGTAAATTTAAAATCATTAATAGAATAATCTAAAGGATAATTAAAGATCACTTCTGGCTCATAATTTAATTCTCTAAATGGTCTAGATTCTGATTCATTATACGCTTGCCAATTAGCAGTTTGCGTAAAGGCTAACCAGATATCTCCTTTTCCCCATAGTAATCCTGTTACAACCTTTGTTTTAAAACTAATCTGAAATCTAATTTCAGTTCTATTATAATCAATAGGTTCAGTAGCACTGTTAGCGTCATGTAGACTAGTAGGCATCTCATTAGGTCTACTAGACCAGCGTGCAGGAAGTAAGTATATTGGTTTATATGGAGTGATAGCAAAGGTTTTTCCTTTGCTATCTGGATTAAGATCCCATCTATCTTTTAAACTTTTAATACCACGATTACTATCAAATAACTTATCATCTAACTCTTGTGCAAACAAAAAACTAGTTAATAGCAATGCAGTTAATAAGTATCTATATTTCATCTAATTAATTTAAAACAATAGAGTTTGCTGACCGTCATCGTCTATTTCAATATTAGGAGCTTCTCCTAATATAATTTCTTCTTCCTCCTCCTCTTCTTCCTCTTCTTCTACATAAGGTAAAGATTCTAAGATATTAACTTGTTTTATCTTATCTATAGACACCTGATTACCTAAAGCTTTTATTCCTTTAATAGAGATAAACTGCTCTACATCAATAGTTAAGTTTTCTTTTTGAACTCCTTTTATCTTTGGGAATACAATTTCAAACAAAGGTCTAAAATCAGTAGATATAATTTCTAATCTTGAATTAGGATGTTCTGTAATAAACACTTCTTCTCTATTTTCGTTTTCAATAATAAAGCGTTTTAAATAGTAACGAGCTTTCTCTCCATCGAAGTACAATGCAGAAATAGGCTTATTCGCTTTCCATTTTTCAAGAACGATCATATCTTCATCAAAGTGAGTTGTTAATTCAGGAATAATAGTCTTAACTTTACCACTTTGACTTATAATCAATAAACGATCTTCTGGTTTAAACTCTCCTAATAATTCTCCTCTACCATCTACATTTAGTCGTTTAACAGTTTCATCAAACCATATTTTGCGAGGACGTAATGTAGAAATACCTTTCTCTTTTAATTCTATCTTTTTGATTGCGTATTTAGTAACTACATTACCTTTAGCAACTCTACCTTTTATCAGTAACTCAGCAAAGTCTAAATCAAACTTCAGTTTCTTTACATTACTCAACTGTCTTAATAAGATAGTTACTACTTCTGCCTCACCATTTGGATTTGCTGAGAAGTATAAGATTTGTGATCCTGGTTTACCCTGAGTTAGAGGATATATCTTATCACGAGTTACTCCTGTAACATTAAAACGTTTAATATATGAAGAACCTGATTTACCATCTCTATATATCAAATTATAGATAGTACGCTTATCATTCTTATCCCATACAGCAATATGAATAATATCCTTTCCGACGAATTTCTTTTCGTCTACTCTAGATACCATCATAGAACCATCGCGTAAGAAGACGATAACGTCATCTATATCAGAACAGTCACATACATACTCATCTTTTCTAAGTCCCGTACCAAAGAAACCTTCCTCTCTATTTACATAAAGCTTAGTATTTCTTAGAACTACCTTAGTTGCCTCAATGGTATCAAAGCTTCTTAATTCTGTAAGACGCTCTTTACCTTTACCATATTTCTCTTTAAGAGTAGTAAAGTATTTTATAGCGAAATCTATTAAGTGTTCTAAATTGTATTTTACAGCTTCTATTTCACTTTCAAGAGCTTCGATATTTTGATTTGCTTTATCAATATCAAAACGAGAAATACGCTTAATACGTATCTCTGTTAATCTAATAATATCTTCTTGAGTGATAGCACGCTTAAGGTTAACAACAAAAGGCTTTAATCCTTCATCAATAGCTGTTAATACTCCTTCCCAAGTTTCTTCTTCTTCTATCGCACGGTAAATACGATTCTCTATAAAGATTCTTTCAAGAGAAAGGAAGTGCCACTTCTCTTCTAATTCATTAAGCTCTATTTCTAACTCTCTTCTCAATAGCTCTACTGTCTGATGAGTAGAATTCTTAAGCATTTCTGATACTCCAGTAAATAAAGGTTTATTATTCTGGATAACACAACCTAATGGTGCTATAGATGTCTCACATGCTGTAAAAGCATATAATGCATCTATTGTTTTATCTGGAGAAGTTCCTGCAGGTAAGTGAATTAATATTTCAACTTGAGCCGCAGTATTATCTTCTATTTTCTTAATCTTAATTTTACCCTTCTCATTCGCTTTTAAGATACTATCTATTAAGCTGGTAGTAGTAGTAGAGAAAGGAATCTCTGTAATAATTAAAGTATTTTTATCTAGCGGTGCAATTTTAGCACGTACACGAACACGTCCTCCACGAGCCCCATCATTATAATTAGATACATCTGCAATTCCTTCTGTTGGGAAGTCTGGGTAAATAGTAAAAGGCTTTCCTTTTAAGATTTTAATAGATGCATCTATTAACTCATTAAAGTTATGTGGAAGTATCTTGGTAGATAGACCTACTGCAATACCTTCACCTCCTTGAGCCAATAATAAAGGGAATTTAACAGGTAGATTGATAGGTTCATTTTTTCTACCATCGTATGATGCCTGCCAGTTTGTTATTTTAGGAGAATATAATACCTCTAAAGCAAATTTACTTAGACGAGCCTCGATATAACGAGAAGCTGCTGCACCATCCCCAGTTAGGATATTACCCCAGTTCCCCTGCATATCAATAAGAAGATCCTTCTGTCCTATTTGAACCAAGGCATCACCAATACTTGCGTCACCATGAGGGTGATACTGCATAGTATGTCCTACAATATTAGCTACCTTGTTATAACGACCATCATCCAACTCTTTCATAGAGTGCATAATACGTCTCTGAACAGGTTTAAACCCATCCTCTATAGCAGGTACAGCACGCTCTAAGATAACATAAGAAGCATAGTCAAGGAACCAATCCTTGTACATACCTGTCACCTTAGTAATAGTCTCCGTTACTTCTTCTTGAACATCAGAAAAATCTTCTATTGAATGCTCATTATTTATATTGTTTAACTCTTGATCTAAATTCTCTTCTTGGCTCATAATATTATTCTACAACATCAAGTTCTACTTTAAGATTATCTATGATAAATTCTTGTCTATCTGGAGTATTCTTACCCATATAGAACTCTAACATTTTATCTATAGACATTGACTTATCTAACATTACAGGATCTAATCGTATATCTTCCCCTATAAAATACTGGAATTCATCAGGAGAAATCTCTCCTAACCCTTTGAATCGAGTGATCTCTGGTTTAGGTTTTAATTTCTCAATAGCGTTTATACGTTCTTCTTCACTATAACAGTAAATAGTTTCTTTCTTATTTCTCACCCTAAATAAAGGTGTCTGTAAGATGTATAAATGCCCTTCTTTAATTAATTCTGGGAAGAACTGTAAAAAGAATGTAATTAATAACAATCGAATATGCATCCCATCCACATCGGCATCAGTAGCAATAACGATATTGTTATATCTTAAGTTCTCAAAGTCATCTTCTATATCTAATGCTGCCTGTAGTAAGTTAAACTCTTCATTTTCATATACGATTTTCTTGGTCATTCCATAAGAGTTCAGAGGCTTCCCTCTTAAACTAAATACAGCCTGTGTATTAACATTTCTTGATTTGGTAATAGAACCAGAAGCAGAGTCTCCCTCTGTAATAAACAAAGTACTGTCTAAATACAACGGATTCTTTATATCTGTTAAGTGAACTCTACAGTCTCTTAGTTTTCTATTGTGTAAACTAGCTTTTTTAGCACGCTCTTTAGCTATCTTTCTAATTCCAGATAACTCTTTGCGCTCTTTTTCTGCTTGTAATATCTTCTTTAATAGCGCATCAGCGATATCAGGATTCTTGTGTAAATAGTTATCTAACTGTGTCTTCACAAAATCATTGACAAAAGTACGTACCGTAGGCAGATCTGGTCCCATATCAGTAGATCCTAATTTTGTCTTAGTTTGAGATTCAAATACAGGCTCTTCTACTTTTACAGCTACAGCTGCTACGATAGACTTTCTAATATCTGAAGCATCGAAGTTTTTATTATAGAACTCTTTAAGTGTTCTTACTAAAGCTTCTCTAAATGCAGCTAAGTGAGTTCCTCCTTGAGTAGTGTTCTGCCCGTTTACGAAAGAGTAATATTCCTCAGAATATTGACTTTTACTATGCGTTAATGCTACCTCGATATCATCACCTGATAAGTGAATGATCGGATACACTTGATCTTCTTCCGTAATATTCTCTAAAAGAAGATCCTTAAGCCCATTTTCAGAAAAGAACTTTTCTCCATTAAACATTACTGTTAATCCTTTATTAAGATAACAGTAATTCTTTAGCATACGCTCTATATACTCCTTACGGTATTTATAGTTTTTGAAGATTGCCTCATCAGCTACGAAAGAAACTTTAGTTCCTTTACGTCTAGTAGTTTCTACTAATTCTTCTTCTGTTACTAAATCTCCAGCAGAGAATTCAGCTCCTTTTAGTTGTCCATCACGTACAGACTCTACGCGGAAGTAGTTAGATAAAGCATTTACTGCTTTGGTACCCACTCCGTTTAGACCTACTGATTTCTTGAATGCCTTAGAATCGTATTTCCCCCCAGTGTTCATTTTAGACACTACGTCTACTACTTTACCTAAGGGAATACCACGTCCGTAATCACGTACAGTGACAAGCTTATCTTTGAGTGTAACCTCAATAGTCTTACCTGTCCCCATCACGAATTCATCTATACTGTTGTCTATAACCTCTTTAATTAGAATGTAGATACCATCATCAGGAGAAGAACCATCTCCTAATTTTCCGATATACATACCAGGACGCATACGAATATGTTCCTTCCAGTCTAACGAACGAATATTATCTTCGGTATATTGATTTTGATCTTGCATAAAAACGTAGGAATTTGCGCTAATTTACTACTAATTAGCTTAAAATAAAAATTGTGAAATAACAGTTTTTTAGGATTTAATCCTCTGATGACTTTTTGATAACATTCTTCTCTATCTCAATGGAATAAGGCCCTGGCACTATTTTTCTGCCATATAAGATAGCATAATTTTTTGTAAACTCAGCACCGAAATATAGGATCATCGCTGAATAGTATACCCATATCAACATAACTGTCACAGAACCAGCTGCTCCATAAAGTGATGATGAGGCCGTATTACCTAAATACCAACCAATTCCAAACTTCCCTATCATAAATAATACAGCTGTAAAACCTGCTCCTATAAAGGCATCTTTCCATCTCAACTTACCATTAGGTAAAGTCATGAAGATTAGAACAAATAGAATAGTTATGATTAAAAAGACCACCGCATTGTTAAGTAATTTTACTAAACTAAGTGTTTCTTCTCCAAAGAAATTCCCTAAATAACTATATAAAAGGCTCACAATTGAATTAATCATTAGACTAACTAATAAGACAAATCCTACTGAACCTATCATAGCGAAAGAAAGCAGCCTGTTTTTAACCAATCTAGCAATACTTTTATCAGGTTTAGCAGCTAGTCCCCAAATATAGTTTATAGAGCTCTGTATCTCTGCAAAAACCCCTGAAGCACTAAATAGTAAAATACCTACCCCAATAATAGTAGTGATATAGCCACTTTTTCTATTTAACTGGACATTGCTCATGGCATTCTGTATCTCAGTAGTTGTATTTGGCCCTACCATATCTTTTAGTTGATCGTAGAAGAAATTAGCTACTTCTTGTTCCTCAAAAATAAATCCACTTGCAGATATAATTAATAACATTAATGGAGGTAAAGCAAAAATGGTATAATAGGACAATGCTGCGCTAAACTTCATTGCATTGTCATCTAAGAAATCAAACACAGATTGCTTAAATAATAAGATTATTTTTTTTAAACCACTATTCTGCATAGTCAGACTATAATTAAAAGAATTAAGATACTAATATTTTTAAACTTAAAGATTATTTAACCCCTAAACCACTGATTTTAAAGTCAAATATAATAATAAGACAAATTGCCTAATTGCTACTGCAAAATTCTATAAAATTTTAACAATTCCTAATTTACTTTTACTAAAAATATTAGCAAAAAAAAGAGAAGCTAATTAGCTTCTCTTTTGTCTTTTCTATTTGATAGATTACACGTTAAAACGGAAGTGCATTACATCTCCATCTTTTACAATATATTCTTTTCCTTCTACTCTTAGTTTTCCAGCTTCTTTTACTTTAGCTTCAGAACCAAAAGTCACATAATCATCATATCCTATTACTTCTGCACGGATAAATCCTTTTTCGAAGTCACTGTGGATCACTCCAGCTGCTTTAGGAGCAGTATCTCCAACTTTAATAGTCCAAGCTCTTACTTCTTTTACTCCAGCTGTGAAGTACGTTTGTAAGTTTAATAATTTATAAGCTGAACGAATTAATTTAGATACACCTGGTTCGTCTAATCCTAAGTCTTCTAAGAACATTTGTCTTTCTTCAAAAGTTTCTAGTTCCATAATATCAGCCTCAGTTCCTACAGCTAATACGATTACTTCTGCATTTTCGTCTTTTACTAGCTCTTTTACTTTAACGACATAATCATTTCCTGATACAGCAGCTCCCTCATCTACGTTACATACGTATAATACAGGTTTTGTAGTGATTAATTGAAAGTCTTCTAATAACTCTTGCTCATCTGCATTTTTAGGTTCTACTACACGAGCAGATTTACCTTCTAATAACGTTACTCTAATTCTTTCTAATAAATCAGCTTCTACTTGAGCTTCTTTATTTCCAGTCTTAGCAGCTTTTTTTACTTTCTCTAATCTCTTTTCTACAGTTTCAAGATCTTTTAACTGTAATTCGATATCGATAGTTTCTTTATCTCTGATAGGATTTACATTCCCATCTACGTGAATGATATTATCATTGTCAAAACAACGTAAAACGTGAATAATAGCATTACACTCTCTAATATTTCCTAAGAATTGGTTTCCTAAACCTTCTCCTTTACTTGCTCCTTTTACTAACCCAGCAATATCTACAATCTCAACAGTAGCAGGTAATACACGCTCTGGTACTACTAACTCTTCTAATTTAGACAATCTTGGATCTGGTACATTCACAACCCCAATATTCGGTTCTATTGTACAAAATGGGAAGTTAGCACTCTGCGCCTTTGCATTAGATAAACAATTGAATAATGTTGATTTACCTACATTTGGCAATCCTACTATACCTGCTTTCATATTTTAAAATATATTGTGAATTTTTAATCGTTTGCAAATATATTGAAAATTATAGAAGTTCATAGTCTTTAAGGAAGTTTACATAAAATTAAAAGCCAAATACAGTATATCTAGAATAATAAAAATTATAAGAATAGAAAGCTTTAGATAATCATAAACAAAAATACCTTTTAGATCATATATTTTTTTATGTTTATTAAGCTAGATTGAAAAGTCAATATACTACAATAAAAAAGCCACTCGCTAGGAGTGGCTTTTCTATATTTAGATTATTTTGTTAATCTTCATCGTCAGCAATTTCTAAGTCTTTTAGTGCATCTAATGAATCTTCTGGAGCTTCTACGAAATCCTCTTCATCCTCATCGAAGTTTTCAATTCTATCTGCTAACTTAGTACTTACTTTTACCAGGTATATAGTATCCTCAGTTCTAACTTCCACTGCTTCTACAGTTTCGTTCTTTACGTTTTTAAAACGTATAATGTCTGCATCATCATACCCGTCAGGAAATTTTTCAACCAATAATGTCAAAATTTCGTTCGTTAACTTTGCGTAATCAACAATTACTCTTTTCATTCTTTGTTCTTGCTTTATTTCAGTTTCAAATGTAATAGCTAAATTGTAAACTACAAATAAAATATCACATTTATTTACTGTGAAAAATTAAAAATTAATTACCAAGAATATATGCAAAAATTAATGGCGCAACAATCGTAGCATCTGACTCAACAATGAACTTAGGTGTGTCGATATCTAATTTACCCCATGTAATTTTTTCGTTAGGAACTGCTCCTGAATATGATCCGTAAGATGTAGTAGAATCAGAGATTTGGCAGAAGTATGACCAGAAAGGTACATCTTCCCACTCTAAGTCTTGGTACATCATTGGAACCACACAGATAGGGAAATCTCCAGAGATACCTCCTCCTATTTGGAAGAATCCTACTCCATGTCCTCCTGAGTTAGCTCTATACCACTCTGTTAAGTAGATCATGTACTCGATACCTGTTTTTACAGTGTGTACATTTAATTTTCCTTTAATTACGTTTGAAGTAAAGATATTACCACAAGTTGAATCTTCCCATCCTGGACATACGATTGGAATATTCTTCTCTGCTGCAGCAACAATCCAAGAATCTTTAGGATCGATTTCGTAGTATTGTTCTAAGATACCAGAGTTAACGATTTGGTATAAGAATTCGTGTGGGAAATAACGTTTTCCTTCAGCTTCAGCTGCATGCCATACGTCTTCTAAGTGTTTTTGTAAACGACGGAATGCTTCCTCTTCTGGAATACAAGTGTCAGTTACACGGTTATAGTGGTTATCTAATAACTCTCTCTCTTGCTCTGGAGTCAAATCTCTATAATTTGGTACTCTTTTGTAGTGAGAGTGAGCAACCAAGTTCATCACGTCCTCTTCTAAGTTAGCTCCTGTACAAGAAATGATTTGTACTTTATCTTGACGAATCATCTCTGCTAAAGAAATTCCTAACTCAGCAGTACTCATCGCACCACCCATAGAGATTAACATTTTTCCTCCAGCGTCTAAGTGTGCTTCATATCCTTTTGCAGCATCCACTAACGCAGCAGCGTTAAAGTGTCTATAGTTATGCTCAATAAACTGACTAATTGGTCCTTTACTCATTTTATTTTTACTTTTTATATTAATAATTTCTTTTAATTCTTATTTGTTATATCCTAAGATATCTAATACTTGCTCTGCAGTCTGTTGTTCAGAGAATAACTCTGTAGCAATAATTCCATTCTCATCCTTATCTATTAAGATATGTTTTGGTTGTGGAATTAAGCAGTGGTGAATACCTCCAAATCCTCCAATCTGATCTTGATAAGCACCTGTATTAAAGAACCCAATATACAAAGGTTTTTCTTTATTAAACTTAGGCAAATAGATTGCGTTTAAGTTTTGCTCTGAGTTATAGTAATCATCACTATCACAAGTCAATCCTCCTAATAATATACGTTCATAAGTATCATTCCATCTATTGATAGGCAACATAATAAAACGTTTATTGATAGCCCAAGAGTCTGGTAGAGTAGTAATGAATGATGAATCGATCATATTCCATTTCTCTCTATCATTTTGTTGCTTTTGGTATAAGATTTCATAGATAGCCCCTCCACTCTCACCTACAGTATATGAACCAAATTCTGTAAAGATATTAGGTACATCCACTTCAGCTTCCTCACATACTATCTTGATTTGATTGATGATTTCGTCTACCATATATTGGTAATCAAATTCAAAAGCTAATGAATCTTTAATAGGGAACCCTCCTCCGATATTTAAACTATCTAATGTAGGACATTCTTTCTTTAAAGTGATATAAACTTTCAAACATTTTACTAATTCATTCCAGTAATACGCAGTATCTCTAATACCCGTATTAATGAAGAAGTGAAGCATCTTAAGCTCTACATTAGGATTCTCAGCGATTTGCTTTCTGTAGAAAGGCAAGATACTCTTGTATCCTATTCCTAAACGTGAAGTATAGAATTCAAACTTTGGAGATTCTTCAGAAGCAATACGAATACCGATTTTAAACTTCTTGTTTATTTGTTCTTGTAATAGATCAAGCTCCTCATAGTTATCAATAATAGGAATAGTATTCTCGTGTTTATTATTGATTAGATTTGCGATATTATCAATGTATTGTGCACGTTTAAATCCGTTACATAATACAAATGTATCTTTGTTGATCTTACCAGTCTCTAATAAATTCTCTACAATGTTTACGTCAAAAGCAGAAGATGTCTCTACATGGATATCATTCTTGAATGCCTCATTAAGTACATAAGAGAAGTGAGAACTTTTAGTACAGTAGCAGTAGTAATAATTTGCCTTGTACTTATTCTTTTCCATAGCTTTTCTAAAGATAGTCTTTACATTGCTAATGTTCTCAGAGATTTTAGGTAAGTAAGTGAATTTTAATGGTGTTCCGTATTTTTCAACTAACCCCATTAAATCAATATTGTGAAATTGAAGATTATCTTTGTTTAATTTGAATTCTTCTTGAGGAAAATAAAAAGTTTGGTTGATTAAGTCAACATATTTTGTGTTCATGTCTTTTTCTTTTAATAATGGTTAAAAAAATTCTTTCTCAATTAACTTGATTGTATTGCAACTAAATTAGTCAATTATTATCGTACTAGATAGTTATGTCTTCATAAAAACAATCAAAATTTAACTACATTGATTTTCAAACTCTAATATTGGCAAATACTATTGGCAACTTATCTCTGAATCTAAACGAATTAAGAGCCTCCTTAGAATACTTGATAATGCCATATACATAATTGGCCTTTTGTCTGATGACAAAACGCCTTACTTTGTGCCTTGCAGATACACAGAATCTAATATATAAAACATCTATTTTCACGACCGCAAATGTAACAAAATATTGGAATGAAAAAGGAAAAACTAATTGTTTTTGAACCTTAATTCAAATAAGCCTCTAACCCCTTTATTACTAACTCTTTGCTCACTTCTATATCATAGATAGCAGAGCCTGTTTTATCTAATAATACACAACGTATATTACCACCGTAGTTCTTTTTATCAAACTTTAACCACTCTAACGAGTTTTCGATGTCTTCATTTGACAGCTCTACAACACCATATATAGTATGTATTGTTTCTTTTATATCTAAATATTCTTCCTGAGTTAAATATCCTAATTCTTTGGAAATATAAGCCTCCGCTACCATACCTAATGCAACAGCTTCTCCATGTAGCAAAGTTTCTTTAGACTCATTCATTAGATAGTAACTCTCTACGGCATGACCTACCGTATGTCCAAAATTTAAAATCTTGCGAAGACCATGTTCTTTTGGATCCTGTGTTACCACAGTATTCTTAATGGTTACTGAATGATGAATAAGCGTTTCTAAATCATTAAAATCAACATTCGCGATATCCTTAAGATACGCATAATATTTGGCATCAAATATCAAGCCGTGTTTTAACATTTCAGCATATCCAGCCTTAATTTGTCTTGCCTCTAAAGTTTCTAAGTAATTTACATCGATGATTAGCATCTTAGGCATAGCGAATGCACCTATACAGTTCTTGATACCATTTAGATCCACTCCCGTCTTTCCTCCCACAGAAGCATCTACCATGGCTAATAATGAAGTAGGAATATTGATAAAGTCTATTCCACGCATAAATATAGAAGCGATAAAACCTCCCATATCTGTAATCACCCCACCTCCCACAGTGATAATGATACTCTTGCGATCTCCTCCTAGTTCTAACATAGTCTGAATCACACCAGCGCAAGTGTCTAATACTTTATTCTCCTCACCTGCTTCTACTTCTATAATTTCAAAAGGTACATCTGTAGGCAAGTTACTTAAGAAATAAGGCAAACAGTGTTCATAACAATTAGAATCCGTCAAGATAAAAAGCTTACTATAGCCATTGTTATTTAAATATGAACCTAAATGTTCGTATGCTTCTTGTCCGAATAAAATATCGTAATGCTCTGTTGTTATGTTTTCCATTTTATATTATTTATGCTATACAAAATAAAGTATAAATATTTGAAATATGCGTGCTAAAAACCTTTTTTAACGAATTACTATTAATCAAATTTTAAAACATCTATTTTAAGAAAAAAACTTCCTTCAAATTATATATAATACAATAAAAAAAAGGGGCTTGTTAATCAATGGTTAACAAGCCCTTTTCTTAAAGAGATGTTTCTATAATATCTCTTACATTCTCAATAAACTCATTAGTATAAACACCTAAAGGATCTAAGTCTGGATCCAGTATCGCGATCTCCAATCCTACACATCTCTTATCTTTAACTAAAGGTATAAGTATTTCTTTTAACTCCTTATAATTCAACCCATCTTCTTGTCTGCAATCTACCGCAGGCATTATCTTATCATTTAGAACATCCACATCTAAATGAATAAAATATCCCTCTAAATCATACTCTTCGACGCGCATCAAAAAATCTGACACAACTCTCTTTATACCATAATTTCTTAATTTAGACAAAGGATAATAAACAACCTTAGACTCTTTTATAGGCCTCTCATATTCTTCATTATACTCTCTATTCCCTACACAAAACACGTATTCTTCTTCAATATAAGGCTTGTTGTTTTGAATATTAGTAAGACGTTCATGACCAGCACCACATACTATAGCCAAATCCATACCTGCTGCTCCATGGACCCCTAATTGTCCTGGTAATACATAATCTGTATGCCCATCTAGAAAGAACAGCCCATAACGCCCTTTTCTCTTTAAGGCAAGCGCACTACCGATAAGAATACTACAATCTCCACCTAATACAATCAAAAAAGAGTTTTTACTCAATTCTTCTTCCACAATATCTGCTTGCTTTGTAGCATACTCTATGATTTCATCAGCATTTCTAACCTGTGTATTTTCATCAAGGTTCATAGAATACGCTGGTGCTTCTATACGATATATCTTATCTGGATTTATAATACTATATAATCTGTATTTCTCTAGCCAAGTAGGCAAAAACCTAACACCTGGTTCTTTAGCATAAGTACTCTGTGCAAGCCCTAAATTAGTAGGACATTCTATTATTACCTTTCTCTTCACTTTTAATCAAAATTATTTTGAGGATAAACTATAAATATAATACTAATTCTACCTCCTACCCCCTCTTTTCTCCTATCTATTTTTTTACTACCTTTGCCTACAGTAAAGGCTTTGACTCAATGGTTATTATTGAGAATATTCTTCTATTCAAAGTCTGGTGCATCTCACCAAAAAGGAAGCACAAATCACAGCTTTCAAAATCAAAAATTAAAAATTTCAACAAGTCTTTTAACGCTGTAAATTCACTTCGAACCGAGTATTCATGCGGTCTCCGTTGTATTTTGTTCGGAAGGTGTTCGAAAAACATCCTCTTTTTCCGAACAACGCTAAAGCAACCTCCCTCAAACCCTTGATATCACTAGCTTTATCGCATGCTTGAAATTCTTAAAAACGCCTGGATGTTAACATTTTTAACAGCTGTGATTTATCTTGTTTTTAGAATTTATAGTAGTTGTATTTTTCTCATTGTGAGATAATCATAAACAATATAGCTAATTACTTATACCTTCTTCCTTCTAAGTATTCTAGCTCTTATCTCTCGCTTCCTTCCTAGGACTTTACATAAATTTAATATGAGATAATCTCCTAACATGATATTTATCACTTAATTACTCAGAATATTTGAAGAATTTCCCTCCCTTATAAAATATAACAAACAAACCAAAATGAAATTAAAACCAATACATTCATTTCACATTCCCGTGATGGGATTGGCCTATACGATTGATAGTCCAGTGAGAGTGGCTCAGTATGGTTTCTCCTCTACTATCTCTGTGATGGATGATGAATTAATAGAACGTATGAACAAGTTCTATTGTGAGAAATTCGAACTGCCTTATCAAGAGATAACGAAGAAGATAGAGGACTTTAGAGCTAAGCGTATTACAGCTTATCTAAATACATTAGATACTATCGTAAAAGGGAAATTCGAAAACCTAAAAGCATCTTTCTTAGAAAGCAAAAAAGAGGTTGAGGATTATATCGATATGCTACCATCTGTATCAGAGATCAGAAAGAATCTACAGCAACACTTAGATGACAAGCTATCTATAGACCATCTGAAGGGAGTTCTAGAACACTATCTTACCCCTGGAGATATAGATGTCAATATCATGACTAAGGTGGATAGAGAAAACTTTACTAAAAAAGAAGCCTTACCTGTAGAATACAATGATGCACATGCTGCCCTAAGAGGCTTTGTGAACAGTACTTTAAATTCATCTGTAGTCTTATCTGCGGGTATGAATCCAAGATTGTTTAGCTATTTTGAGGAGTTTGACGCTTTTTACCCAACTGCTGATTGTACTTTAAAGAAAAAGATCATCTTAAAAGTAAGTGATTTTAGATCTGCCTTAATACAGGGGAATTTTCTAGCTAAAAAAGGATTATGGGTATCTGAGTATCGTATAGAGTCAGGACTTAACTGTGGTGGGCATGCCTTCGCTACAGATGGTTATCTAATGGGGGTAATATTAGAAGAGTTTAAAGCTAGAAAAGCAGAGTTAATAAGTTCTACCCATGACTTACTAGTAAAAGCTCTAGAACAGAAGAATAGATTTGTTCCTTCTACTCCTCTTGATTTAAAGGTTACAGCTCAGGGTGGCGTAGGTACAGCCGCCGAACATCAGTTCTTGCTAGAGCATTACGAGGTAGACTCTGTAGGCTGGGGCTCACCATTCTTATTAGTACCAGAAGCTACTTCTGTAGATCAGTCCACTAGAGAATTATTAGCTAAGGCAAAAGAAGAAGATCTATACTTGAGTAATATCTCTCCTTTAGGTGTGCCATTTAATAGTATTAAAGGAACTTCTAACGACTTCTTTAAGTCAGAGAGAATCAATAAGAACAAAGCAGGTAGCTCTTGTCCTAGAAAGTATCTAGCCTTGAATAAGAATTATTCGAATGAAGGACTGTG
Source organism: Myroides odoratimimus (assembly GCF_030326305.1). Classification (GTDB taxonomy): domain Bacteria; phylum Bacteroidota; class Bacteroidia; order Flavobacteriales; family Flavobacteriaceae; genus Flavobacterium; species Flavobacterium odoratimimum_A. The sequence goes on from NZ_JACAKB010000022.1 coordinate 60,087, forward strand.
TACTGCTTCTAGAAAGTATCAAACTATCGAAATAGAAAAGCTAGAGCAAGAGAAAAATAGTATCAGTCAAGAAGAATACAATAAGAAGTATCAACAGATAACAGAAAAAGCATGTCTATGTATAGGATTAGCCAATGCGTCTTATATGGAGCTTAATTTACCTATCAAAGGAGAAGCACAAGGTGTAGCGATCTGTCCTGGGCCTAATATTGCTTACTTTACAAAAGAAGTGTCTCTTAAGAAAATGGTCAATCATATCTATGGACGAGACAATGTTATCGATACGAAGGAACGCCCTCATTTCTTCATTAAAGAATTAAGAATGTACTTAGATCATTATAGACAAGAAAAGTTAGCTTTAGAATTAGAACAATCAGCTCCAAAACTGAAAAAGCTAATGAAGACAAAAGAGAACTTACTAGAAGGAATCTCTTACTATAGGAATCTCTTTAATGAAGACAATACTTACTTTATACAAGAACGAGAAAGTATACTTAAAGATTTACTTCAAGTAGAAATAGAGCTCTTAAACTAAATAAGAAAAAATCCAGCTGTCAACAGACAAGCTGGATTTTCTTTTTGCCTTTATTTATACTTGTAAAAATTATTACTACTCAGAAATCAAAAAAGCACTCAATCAAAAAATGATTAAGTGCTTCAAAATAGACAAACGAAATGTATCTTTTGTGTCAATTTTGTCTAAGGTCTTTATAACCTGTGGGGACTTTTGGAAACTTACTCTTTTCGTCAATACATAAAGGAGTAAGTGCATAAGGATAGTTTTTTAGTAATAAAGACAATTCAAAAATAGTATCTTTTACTAGAAATTTAACTATCCTTTTTAATAGTTATAGAGCTAAAGTACTACTATTTCTTAAATATATCCGTATAAAAAAACGACACTTAGCACAAAACAACATATTGGCTATCAGTAAAATAAACTACACCCCTAGTTAAAGCTATACTTTTTTAACATTTACCTACACAGATTTAAGAAAGTACTGCACTGATATTTTAGTTAATTTTACATCTTGATCAGCAGAGAGGTTCTCTAAAAAATAGGCCTAATTAAATATTTATTACCACTCTATATTAACAATTAAAATAGAGCATTATAAACCTTATATGATTTCATTACCATTATTTAATCAATTTCCTTTTTTTGCAACAGATACACCTAAATATATTATTATCGGGCTATACTATGGGGTATCATTTCTCTCTCTAGTTATACTCCTTGCACTATATATTATATTTAAATACAAGAAACTTAGTTTTAGTTTTCTCTTACAATTAAGTATATTCTCTAGTTTCTTAGTCAAGGATATTATTTACTTCTATATGCCTGATCACCATGATACTATAGGTTATTTATTAGCTTGGAATATCGGTACATCACTAGTGCTATTAATACTTCTGCCCTACCCTTTTTTAAGATTTAAACACAAACAACAATTCTATAAAACGGGGATAGTCGTACTCTTTGCTTTGGTAGCGATAGAGTTATTATCTAATTTATTTATCGTGCCTAGTCATGGCAATAGTTTTATTCACCCTATTACTACTATATTGACCATCCTAGCATTGTACTTATTCTTCATTCTGAACCATACGTATAATTATAAAAACTATATCTCTTTCGTAATTATTTGTATTACAGCCAGTACCATTATTCTAGCCCCTTCTATTAATGATACACTTTATGAGTTATTCATCGTATGGCCTACACTGCGCTTAATGGGTATTCCTATTCTTATTTGTTCTAGTTGTATAACACTATTAGAAGTAAAGAAAATACACGAGCGAAACTCTATTTATAAAAGGTATTTATATCAATATATGTATATGGTAAAAGACTACCATAAACAACTAGAATATGAAAAGAGCCAAAATGCTGATAAAACAAGTAAAGTAGAACAAGAAAAAACAACGATACAAGATCAGCCTTTATATCAACTAAAGAATAAGTACAACCTTACTGATCGAGAGTTGGAAGTGCTAAGTCTACTGTGGGAAGGCGCTACGAATAAAGAGATAGCTGATGAGTTATTTATCTCAATTAATACTTGTAAATATCATATCAGTAAAATTTATTTTAAACTAAACATTAATTCTAGAGCACAGATTTATGCTTTTAAGGATAAACTAGAATAACGGTTCTACTCTTATGTAGTTGCCCCTTAAAAACAACTTAATTAAATATAAATCAATATATTACACTTATTTTTATGTGTTTTTTGTTTAAAAATATTACAAGTTTTAGTATATTTAGTATATAAACCTTGCAAATTTATTACAATGTTAGCACACAATAAAAACCCTAATCAAGTGAGTTTTTTATCAACTTTTGAAGAGATCTTAGATCGAAAA
>NZ_JACAKB010000023.1 GCF_030326305.1 Myroides odoratimimus
AAGATTATTACTCTCTAAAAATGGACACAACCCTTTAAATATCAATTGCTTTAGTTTTTTGTCGTGTACTTAGAAATTAATTACATAACTTTGAACTTATGAAATACAAGAAATGGAGCTTATCTGAGAAGCTATCAATTTTACAAGAAGCAGAAGAAAATGGGGCAATAGAAACTTGTCGTAAACACAGTTTAAGTACAGGTACTTTCTACTCATGGAAGAAGAAATTCGATTCTCAAGGAGAATCAGGATTAAGACCTGCTGTTTCTGACAAATCAAAAGAACTTAAAAAGCAGAGCAAGAGAATAAGATTCTTCGTAAACTGCTAAGTGATAAAGAAATAGAAATAGAATTAGAAGTTCAACGTGAACTGCTAAAAAAAGTTTGGGACATCCGATCCAAAAAAGATCTGGTAGATTACTTTTATAGTAAATATCAAAAAAGCATACTTATTAGATGGTCTTTGGATTTAAACTTCTTTACGTAATAATCAGAGTTGGCTTTGACTACTGTTGATTTGATAATCTCTGTATTTATTAAAGAAATCAGCTGTCCGAATACGGATTTACTAGAAAAATATGTACTTTTACTCATCGTGTTTATTGTTTGCAAGACTAAACTACGATAACTTTTTAGAAGCCAGCATGCTGGCTTCTTTTTTACAACATATTTTTACCGGACAACAATGTTTTCTAAATACTATCTTCAATTAAATTAGTTTTTAAAATTAGACTCTGTATCTAAAATTATTTGTATTTTTCCTTAAGAACTACATCATAATCACCATCTAATAATTCCTTACTTCTTTCCCATTTAATAGGTACTATATTACTTTTAATTTCCCCTATATAAAGTTTATATGTAAGCCCTTCCCAATTTAAATCATTATAATAACTCTCTAATTGTTTTCCTTTTACCATTATCTTTAAATTATTAACCTCATCCTCAATTACCTTATAAGTATATTGTAAATATTCTAGAGAAGAAATATTATTTAAAGTATGAATATCACATATATGAAAATAATTTTTAACAAACTGAACAGGAACTGTCAATCTAGCATAAGCTTTGGGTGCTAAAAAAACAAAGTCAATATTGACTGAATTTATTTCATCCTTTAATATTGCATTGCTAATATTTGTCTGTTTTGTAAAACAGTGAATCAACTCCATAGTAACCATCTCACATGATTGCAAATTCTTATCTAAAAAATTTTCTTTAATTGAAAATTTCCCCATCGTAAGTGTTTTCTCTCCGTGTTTAAGAAAACTATTGTTCCAAATAAATCGATCTATAGATGTATCTATTGGAAAGTAATATGCTGTATCACTATTATTATAAAACTCAACTGTGATTAAGCTATTATTAGTAATAGTATCTTTTAATATACTTAACTCTATAGCTCCTTCATTTTTTTTTTGTGAGTATCCCGTAAAAATAGTAAACACAGTGATTACTAAAATAAACATTTTATTCATTTTAAAAACTCCAATTATTATCATCAAACTGTTTTTTAAAATTTAAATAAGTGGTATTATAATTTATAATACCTCCCCATATTTGCTCCAATTCATAAGCTTTTACTTCAGTAATAGCTTATGAAGCCTCTTTTCCATAAGCATTAAACCACTTTTGTCTAGCTCCTGATACAATATCTATTACATGACTAAATTCATGTAATATAGTTAAAGCGGTCTGTCTATAAGTATGTCTTGAAAGGTTTTATTCATAGGTGTATAATGACTTTATATTTGATTTTTTTTATACATGTAAATCTAGTTTATTTCTATCTTAAATCTTTCTCCATTTATCAGGGAAATAAGGTGTCTTAAAATAAATATGTGCTAGATTTCTAAGAAAAGGATACCCTGCATTATCTGTGCGATAATCATAACTGAATTCCTCTATTCTACTTTGATAATCAGTTTTAAAATCCTCAAAACTCATTTCCTTATTTAGTTGTAAAAACAAACTGATATCTCTTTGATAACCATCATTAAATCTTGGATTAGAAAACAATTGCTCCTCAAGATCATCTTCTTTGTTTTCTATTAAATGTTTTGAAGTAGAGTTTATACCATGATGAGGAACAAAAACACCTAAGTTAATTTCATTATCAATTGCAAATTTTCGAATATCATTAAAATCTTCTTCTAAATTTAAAACAATAGCGTCCTAAACGTTTAAAAGAAGGTACAAAAAAAGAGAGTAAATTAAGGATCTCAAATTATCTTTGAGTTGGACACCCAAAAAACACTCTCTCGATGGTAAATATAACATTGTTTTCTCAAATAATAGCAAAACTTGATCGCTCAAAATTCAAGAAGCTTGTAAAAGATAAGCAGACTGATAAATACAATAAAGGCTTTGATAGTTGGAGTCATTTAGTATCTATGCTATTTTGCCATTTTGCCCGTAGTAAATCTGTTCGAGACATTAGTAATGGGCTTCGCTGAGCTACTGGAAATCTAAATCATCTTGGTATAGATAAGGCCCCATCTAAATCATCAGTAAGTTATCAGAATAAAAACAGAACTCATGAGCTGTTTAAAGAGTATTATTTTACGTTACTACAAAGTTTAGGACAGCATCCTAAGTTTAAGCAGATAAAGTTCCGTATCAAGTCCAAAATCTTACTTTTTGACTCTACCACAATATCTCTATGCTTGAGTATTTTCGATTGGGCAAAATACAAGACCAACAAAGGAGCTGTTAAAATGCATACACTACTTGATTTTGATGGTAACTTACCTGCTTACATCAACATAACAGATGGTAAAATAGCGGATAATAAAGGCGCTTACGACATTCCTTTACTCAAGGGCAGCGTTATAGTAGCCGATTGTTTTTACAACGATTTTAGCCTGTTAAACATTTGGGACAGCAAACTCTGGATCAACGTTAAAAGTTGGGGAGGAAAGTGTAAAATAATATCTTTGTGCTATGATGGATAGCCAAGAAATACTAAAACTAATCTTACCTACTTACTTAGTAGAACACTTCAATATTACTAAAGTAGAAGAATTAGAGACCAAACTACATATCTACTTTGAAGAGAAGAATGATTACGGAAATCAGAGCCCTGAAAGACAGCTTATTTCTAAAGGTTTCCATAGTATGATTACTATTGAAGACTTCCCGTTACGAGGTAAATCAGTTAAACTACACGTACAACGTCGTCGTTGGACAGATAAACAAACAGGAGAAATTATATCACGTGATTGGAATATCATCGCAGAAGGAACACGAATGACTACAGAGTTCTCGGAGTTCTTAAAAAAAATTGGCCGATACTAAAGTACTTAGCTGTAAGGCTATTGGTGAATTATTTGGGGTTAAAGGAGAGAAGTTTCAACGCCAATACAAACATAAAACTAGTGGTTTCAAACAATGGGATCAACAAGAACATGCACAAGACTGGCTACTCTACCCAGAAAATATAACTGAACAACTGTCCATAGATGAAGTATGTTTATCTATGGGAGAATTGTACACTATACTGACTTCTAAAGCAGGTAAAGGTCAGAAAAAGACCATTGTAGCGATAGTTAAAGGAACAAAATCAGATACTATAATAAAGCATCTATCTAAACTACCTAAAAAACTTAGAGATAAAGTTACCGAGATTACTTTAGATATGGCAGGGGCTATGAAACAGATAGCTAAGAAGTGCTTCCCTAAAGCTGTGCAAGTAATTGATCGTTTTCATGTACAAAAGCTTGTAAGTGAAGCTGTACAAGATATTAGAATAAAATATAGATGGGCTGAGCTTGACGCTGAGAACACTGCTGTTTTAAAGGCTAAGGAAGAAGGCATTATATATAATCCTGAAATACTTAGTAATGGAGATACTAAGAAGCAACTTTTAGTTCGCTCACGTTCTCTACTTTATAAAAACCAAATTAATTGGACATCTGACCAACAAGAAAGAGCTAAGATACTATTTGAATTATACCCAGAGATTAAACAAGCCTATCTACTTGCTAATAACCTTAGACAGATATATAATCTACAAATAGATAAAGAAATAGCTATGACTAAGCTTGCTCATTGGTTTAATGATATTGAAAAAGCTTCACTCAAACACTTTAGTACTGTTTTAAAGACGTTTAATGTACACTATAACGAAATTATCAATTACTTTATTAATAGAAGTACAAATGCTTCTGCGGAATCATTTAATGCCAAAATTAAATACTTCCGTATGATGTATAGAGGTGTTAGGGATAAGAAGTTTTTTCTTTTTAGATTAACTAGACTTTTTGCCTAGTCCCCAACTTTTGTCACTGATCCCAAACTCTATGCATAAACACAACTTTTAGGATTGATCCTATATTATGGGTTATTTTGTAATGTTTAAAAACAAAAAAATCCGTAAATAATTGATATTTACGGATTTAGACACAGAATAACTCTGTTCTAGTCGGGGTGGCAGGATTCGAACCTGCGACCTCCTGCTCCCAAAGCAGGCGCGATGACCGGGCTACGCTACACCCCGATTTGGTCATCTAATATTTTTTAAACTAAGTTATTTCGTCGGGGTGGCAGGATTCGAACCTGCGACCTCCTGCTCCCAAAGCAGGCGCGATGACCGGGCTACGCTACACCCCGAAAAACTTAGCGGAGAGACAGGGACTCGAACCCTGGCATCGGTTACCCGATGACAGATTAGCAATCTGCTCCGTTACCACTCCGGCACCTCTCCGTTGCTTAGATCATTACTTCTCTAATGCGGTGCAAACATACTACGAGTTTTTGAGTTCTGCAAATTTCGAGAAGATAAAAAAGCTAGTATTTCTATCATTTTCTTCAACCAAAATCATATTTAATTATAAATGAGCAAAGTACTTTAAAATTATTTTTTTAATATTTTTAAATAAATAATCCGTTAGATCTCATCATTCTTTAAAATAGAACTCTTTTCTAGTGTTCAACTATCTTTCCCCTTACCGACTCTCACCTTATAATCTTCATTTATCATAAATCTCGTAGTACTTCATCAGACTAACAATAACGAATCTAAATAACCTCTAGACAATAAATAATCAAAATAAATCGTATATTTGTTATTAGAGTGTTCAGTTCACCACTACTATCTTTATGATATTAGTAGTTAATACAGGACATCTAAGTATAGATCATATTTAATAGATATAAAAACTATACACGCTAACTAATTCAATTAATCATTTGAAGTCAGGTAAGTCTCTTATCTGACTTTTTTTGTTTTTACTCTAATACATCGGATATAAATTCTCTCATCTAGCTGTACATTAACACACCATCATCACACTGACATTTCATTCAGATATAAAATTCTCCTTGCCCTTAGGTTCTCTACTCGAGTTATCTTAAGTTTTCTCGTTAAGTATAGTATTGGCTTGTAGTTCTTGATTAAATGAAAAATGTCTAACTTCGCTTACTAGGGAGCCACTTCGCTGGGAAATCGCCTACGGCTAAGGAACAGAAAACAAGGAACAGCGGTTTCACGACATCACGAAAAAACAAAAAGACAGTTTCCTTCTTGATTAAGGAATTACTACTTTTGTTATTTACTATTTTAAATGCCATGGAGAATATAAAAGAACATTGGGAAGGTGTATATAAAACTAAAACACCAGATCAGGTAAGTTGGACACAAATAAAACCGATTAACTCACTTCGCCTAATAGAGAATAGTAATATCTCTAAAGACGCTAAGATTATCGATATCGGTGGTGGAGATAGTAATTTAGTTGACTACTTGCTAGAGAAGGGATATACGGATATCACAGTGTTAGACATTTCTGGAGAAGCACTAGAACGTGCTAAGAAGAGATTAGGTGATAAGGCTCATCAAGTGAAGTGGATAGAGAGTAATATCACTACCTTTACCCCTACTGAGCAATACGATGTGTGGCATGACCGTGCTGTATTTCACTTTTTGACAGTTGAAGAAACACAAGCTTATACACAGTTAGTTGCCAAGTCAGTAAAAGAAAATCTTATTATCGCTACGTTCTCTAAACAAGGACCTCTCAAGTGTAGTGGATTAGAGATTATTCAATACAATACAGAAGATCTAAATGAGCTATTTAAAGATTATTTTACACTAAAGGACAGCTTTTATGAAGATCATATTACGCCATTTGACACCAAGCAGAACTTTGTGTACTGCCATTTTAAAAAGAATAAATAATAACAAATATGGGATTTAGTAGAGATATCCAATTTTCTTCTGATAGACTATCTTACCTAGTAGTAAACGATAGCTTTAAAGAAGATATTTTTCGTGAGTTAACACCTACAGTAGCTAAGTTTTTACCTTTTATACCAACAGGTAAAATCGAAGACACACAGGGTTTTATTGATTATAGCTTGGGTGTATTAGACCAAGGTACTGATATCACTTTAGTAGCAGTAGATAAAGAGACAAAAGAGTTTATCGGATGTTGTGGTATACACGATGTAAATGAAGAGTCTATCTCTCTTGGTATCTGGTTAAAAGAATCTGCTTTTGGCAAAGGATATGGACAAGAACTTATCACTGCATTAGAAACTTATGTAAACGAAAACCTTACAGTGGACTATCTAATCTACAACGTAGAGAAGAATAACCATGGAAGTATTAAGATAGCTGAGAAATTAGGTTATGTTTACCATAGTGATTTCGTGAGAAACATAAGTGAAGAGAAGATACTTAATATGCTTCAGTACCGCAAGGACAATAAAAAGAAGTAATAAATAAGAAATTAAAAAGTTCAAAGAGCACAGTGTTTTTTGAACTTTTTTTCAATAATTGAATACAATATAGATTATGCGTTATAAAATAACAGAATTAGAACAGATTGACTTTAATACCATTCCTTGGGAATTTTTAGTACACTATAACGGACGTGCAGATGACTTGCCACCGTTGCTAGATCAGGCCATAAGCAGTGATATTAGAGACAGTAGATATGCTCTTTTTTCTCTAGCGAATAATATAGAACACAAAGGTGGAGTGATTACCACTACTCCTGTTGTATTAATACGCTTATTTCAGTTATTTAAAGAAACGCCTTATAATCAAGATATGTTATTGCGTGTTATCCTAAAAGTTGCTAAGGCAATAGGCTTTCAATGGGAGCTTTTTAGAGATAGCAATGAATTTGATAACATCCCTTCTATCCAAGAGCTATATAGTACCCATTCTTCGTTCTTATGGCCTGAATTCGAAACAAGAGAACAAGATGCTATGATATGGGCTGCTACAGATATGCAAAAAGTCTTTGACTATGCGTGGTATTATACAAAAGAGGTCTTATGTGCTTATCAGCCCGTCTTAGAACAATTAGTAGCTCGTGATGATATAGAACAAGGGCTGATATACGACATACTCACTGTAGTTAAAATGGTAAAAGATCAAAAGAGAAATGATATTTCTCTTGATAAGACGTGGACTAGTGAACACCTAAAATACGTTATCGTAGAAGATGCTCATCTAGAAGACTTTTTAACCAATCTAACACCTAAAATCACGAGATTCTTAAGCTTTGATGCTAATGGTAATCAACCTTTGTTAAAAGAATACATCAGACGTTCTCGCATCGAAATCGCCAATGGTACAGCTTTAGTATTAGTAATATTAGACAAAGAAACCAATGAGTTTATCGGAAGCTGTGGGTTAAGTGATATCAATGAAGAATCTGTAGAAATAGGGCTTTGGATTAAAGCCTCTAAACAGGGCAAAGGATATGGTACTGAGATTACTAAAAAACTGATAGAGATAACCAAGTCAGAAATCAATACCTCGTCTATACTTTATACTGTAGAGAAAGGTAATGAGGCAAGCGTAAGCATTCCTAATAAATTCGGTTTTATCCATGCGTATGACTTTATCATAGAACCTAGCCCTTTAAAAAACAGAATGAGAGAGATGCAACAATTCATTTTAACGCTATAACATTATGAATACTATTCTACCAATCACTTATTCTATCAGCAAGATTAAAGTAAGTTTATACCTTATAGGATCTTTATTACTTGTAGCAGCAGGAGTACTTGTATTCTATAACTGTCTGTATCACAAGGGAAGATATTTCTTAGGTTCTATAGAACTGACCTATGCTATAGCTGTATTGGCTATAGTATTCTTTGGATATGCTTCCATAATGTTTATTAGTAAATTATTTAGTAATAAACCAGGTATTGTCATTAATGAACAAGGGATACTTGAGAATGCCACTGCTGTTGTCAATGGGTTAATTCCTTGGCAGGATATTACTTCTGTTGAACTCTATAAAATGCAGAGTCAGAAGTTTGTATTGATCTATATAAAGAATCCTGAAGAATATATCGCCAGACAAAAGAATATAATCAAAAAGAAATCAATGCAAGCTAACTTAAAAACACATGGTACTTCTATATTCATTAATACCAATATGCTTAACGTATCAGATGTAGAATTGGCGATTGCTATTCAACAACAACTAGATAAGAATACGCTTAAATAAACTACCATGGCAAGACCTACTAATAAAACAGAATTAATAACAATGTCTAATGATTTGTTTAATAAACTTATATCTACGATTAAATCTTTAAACAACCAACATTTAAACGACAATTTTACAGAAGATAGTCTCAACAAAAATGTGAGGGATGTACTTATGCACCTGTACGAATGGCACAATATGTTTATGTCTTGGTATCAAGTAGGTATGTCAGGAAATAAGCCAATTATGCCTGCTAAGGGGTATACCTGGAAGACTACTCCTGAATTAAATATTGCCATTAATCAAAAGTATCAAAATACGGGTGTACTTGACAGTATTCAAAAGATTAAAGAATCTCATAACTCTGTACTTCAAATCATTCAACAACATAGTAACGAAGAATTATTCGAGAAGAAGAGATATCATTGGACAGGAAGCACCTCATTAGGAGCCTATCTTGTATCCGCTACTTCTAGCCATTATGACTGGGCATTAAAGTTCCTGAAGAAAAACGGTATTAAATAAGTTACTTGATATTATTTTGAGTTAAATACCGTCAACTATAAACTTATAATACTTGGCAGAATCTCCTGACTTTGCGAAAACTTATCTCTGTGCATTTACAGACAATAATGCCTATAAGATATTTCAACTTAAATAAGGTAATATCCCTTCTTTTGATACCAAATACAGCAGCAAAAAAACCGTCAACTGGCAACTGTCAACCGTAAACTATAAGCTATAAACTTCTTCGCTTTATTCTGATAAGCAGCTGTTCGATGAGGATAATTCAGCTCTACCACCTCGCTAATTAGTTTCATATCCTCTTTATACTGATGCCCTAATAACATCAAAATATCCATCGCAAAAGCTTCTGAGGCTACTTTAGAATCATTAGACAGCCACAGTAGAGAGACATCTACTAGCTTTTTTTCTTGAACAGAAGTACAGATTAGCTTCTTACTTTTGGCGACTAACCAACATATACGACTTATTAAACGTTTACTTGATTCATTAGTAATGAACTCTACATTATCTATAAAAGTATCTAGATAAGGCTCTAAACGTAGGATATCCCTATCTAGAATATCTTGCAACAATACAGTAGACATCACATGGATAGCATCATCGTATTCGAAGCTATACTTCAGCAAGAACTTTAATACCTCCTCATCACTACCAATAACTGCTAAAGTATCTACACGACTCCTAACGTGTATATCTGTTGCTAATACGATCTGATATAGTTCTTTATGTGTCATTTTGATTATTACTGATGTTCAAATATAATCATAAATGGAAATATACTCCCCCTCTAAACATACCAAATATTACAACTAAAAACCGTACAATACACTGTCAACCACAAACTGTCAACCGTTAACCCCAAAAAAAGCCCTAGTATTATTTACTAGAGCTTTCCTACTTTTATTTAAAAACTGATTATCCTAATACAGGGATGATATGTTCCCAGTTTAACTGTTTAGCATAGTCTATTGGAGTTTTACCTTCATTATTTGGTTCATTCTTATTAGCTCCTTTTGCCAATAATACCTCAACACTTGTAAGATTACCTGAGATAACCTCTTTGTGTAAGAACGTATATCCAGCCTCATCCTTATTCGTTACCTCATCAGAGTTCTCATCTAAGAATTTCTCTAAACTCTCTTTCATATTCTTACTCATAGGGTGTTCTATAAGGTTCTCAGGATGTTCTTTTTGTTCATAAACATAAACCACATCATTAAAATCTCCGAACTCTAATCCCCAAGCGTCATCGTGCTCTTTTCTCTCTTCTTCAGTCATCACAGAACGCATAGCCTGTACAGTAAAACCTCCAAAAGCTTTACCTTGACTAATAAACATCCAGTCACTAATCTGATCAAGAGTTACTCCTATTTGCTCTCCTTCTTCTATATTTGTAAGCATATTAGGTTGATTTAATAACTCTCCATAGATAATATCTCCATCGAAGTCTACATCACCGATCCACATATGCTCTACTACAGGCTCTTCTTCTCCTTCTACCTCTTGTGTGAAAGCCACTTTAACACTAGCCATATCAAAAGCAGGTACTATTCTTCTATATTCCCAAGACAACTCTCTCCAAAAGTATTTGAAGGTATCTTGAGCTTTCTTATATGCCTCTATTAAGATAGGGTCATCTCCTTTTGCATAAAAAATCGGGTTCTCTTTTTCCATAATAAGTGTTTTATCTATTTAATAAAATAGGCTACTAGAACTCTATAACCTACTGTGCAAAAATACTTATCTCTTTTACATATTCAAGTAATCAAAACAAGTATAGCCATGCATTAACACAATTTTAATGCTCTTTATTTAGAGATATACTTCGGATCGATATAATCTGTTAGCCATACCCCATTAGCTGATTGATAGAATTCTATTCCCTCTTCATTCATCTTACCCGCTAAGATAGTCAGCACCACTACTCTACCATGACGAGAACCTACATTGATAGCCGTTTTTTTATCTTGGCTTAAGTGTACATGTTGTCTACTCATCTTCTTAATCCCCTCTTCCTCTATGCTATTCAAGAAACGATCTGCTGTACCATGGTATAAAAACTGCGGAGGCTCTACAGGTGTAAACTCTAGATCAACAGCGATAGAGTGTCCTTGATTAGCTCTTATCCTAGTACCATCAGTACTATATGCATACCTCTTCTTATTGTTAGTCTCTACGATTTCGTCTAACTCTTTCTTGGTAAACAAAACTCTATGTTTACCACATTTACTGATTAACTCCTCTACATCAGCCCACCCATTCTCGTCTAATTGTATTCCTATTTTACTCGGTTCATGTCTAAGTACTAGACTTAAAAACTTTCCTATACTTTTCTTTCTACTTTCGTCCATTATCTTTCTAATTCTTCCAAACTTAGCCCTAACTCTTTAAGTCTATGTTCTAAATTCACTATAATATAATTCTCTTCTTCACTATCCTTATACTTCTTATACACCACTTTATAGCACGACAACAATCTCTCATCGTTTACTTCCTCTAACCCTTGTAAAGCATATAAAACGACCCTCTTATCATCATCATATAAACATTTGATAAACTGATTTAGATATTCTTTCTTGTTCTTAGCCTCTCCTAATGTATAAATAGCTGTTGCACGTATGGCCTGATTAGCAGATTGAAGCCCTGCTAATATATAATCAACATAATCATCTGTTGCTTTTGACACAACATAGGTATAAAAACAAAAAGTCTCCTCATCATTGATAGTATCGCTTAATGGAGTAATAAACGGCAGCCAATACGCCTTATCCTCTGCATACCAATGTATTGTTTTTAAAGAGACAAGAAAGTTTTGACCTATTAGTTCTTTAATAAAAGGAATAGCTCTTGTAAACGCTACTTTTGCCAAAATCATCGTAAGAGAACTCCTTATATCATCGTCACACTTCTCAGAAAGAACATATTCTATCTCTTGAAGAATAGCTTCACTAATCTCTTTCTTTCGCATTAGACCAACTAGATATTCTAATTTCTCCTCTTTATCTTCAATGGTCTTAAATGACTCCCATAGCGCTTCACTGCTTCCTCCTCTAGCATATCCAAACCATCCAGCGTCTTTACTTACTAATTCTCCTGATATAATCTCATCTAACCATCGCTCATACCAGTCTAGGAAGTGCACTTCATAAGCGAAGCTTGGTTGATAATCTTCATTTATATATACTATTCTTCCGCGATGCTCCCCATTCATCACAAGGCAGGTAGTGATAGCACATCCTTGAGTACCGATGGCTAATAAACCACTAAATAGTTTGTTCTGAATCTCATAGTAGTCCTCATCAGACAAATCGTCTTCTTGTAAAGCAAGAGTTAATGCTTCCCATTCCTCCTTGGTCATTTTAGGATCTAAAATACACGCTTGTGCTATAGACTTCTTAATATCCTCTACAAATACATCGATTAGATTCGTCCCTAAAGGATATATACCATAATAAGGTCCTGCAGCACTACTCCCATAAGCATCTTCTTGATTAGTTCCATTTCCTACCTGAGTAAGAAAAGCGACATAAGCCTCTGGCAACTCTACATTATACTCTTGTTCAAAGTGTTTTATATCTGTGTGACGTACTACTTCTCCTATTCCATATTGATGTGATCTTGCTCCAAAAACTTGATATTCCTGATCAAAATCCTTAATCGTACTAAGCTTATCTTTTATTCTCTCTATCTGTACATTCATAATTTTCTTTTTCCTACTACAAAGAAAGTGAATTTAACCAGATAATTATATCGCCATAAAAAGGTATCTTAAACGATAATACTATTGGTAATAACTATTTTAAAAATTACTTGAAAAAATACTTAAATCACTCCCATCATAATCAGGCATAAAATATTGAAGTATCGGGATATAAGCATTGTGCATCCCACTGTGTTCTTTTATTTTCTTCTTGTTTTTCATGATAAATCCATCATAAAAACAATTCTTTTCTTCTCCTAATACTTGCAAAACAGCTATATCTAGATAAGGATGTCTTCTACTGAAGGATTCTATCCCATTGTCATACGCAAATACCTCTTTTACTTCCTTTGCCCCGTTGACTAGAGTATCGATATCTCTATATACAACTAGGAATTGTTTCTGATGGCATACCACACTAACAATATTACTAAAAGGAAATAACTTACTCAATTCTTGATTAAAAGCATTCTCATTACAATCCACTAAAGGCACTACGATATAAGACATTTCCATATACAACTCAGTTTAATGTTATCTTAATCCAAGTTACTATATATAATACACTGTATTGTAATCCAAATCTTAAGTAATCATAACTAAATTATTAAAATCACACTAATAAAGAAACAAATCAAACTTTTTAACCTTTATTCTATATAATATTAATATTAGACAAATATTAATCTATTATTTTAGTACTCTATACTTACCAATATCCTATAATAGCTTTCTGATCTAAAGTAAGAGATATATCATCAGACTCTTCATTAATTATTAATAAACAATCGTATTGTTGCATTGAATAACACACATCATTAACCACTGCGATACTATCCACTAATGCAAATATAAATAGGTACACAGCATTAGTAGTCACCCCACCAGAACTAATCTGTACCACCTCATCCTTTATAGATTGATGTAACATTAGATTGAAATCTTTACCTAAGGAATAAGAGGTAATGTCTTCTTCAGAACCAAAAGAGAAAAGAATATTAGTAGTATAATATTCCTCTTTCCCTTGTCTATATAGCTTTAAATCCCCCTCTAGCATAGACAGATATCTCCTATATCCATTAAAACGAGTAAACTCAGAAGGAACTGCTTCTATAGTAGCGCTGCTTATTCTAAATATAAAATCCTTATCTGCATATTGAGCATCTCGAGGATATATCACATACTCATTCGTCTTACCTCCTGACCAAACACTAGTTGTGATCTCTTCTTTTTTTATTACTTCTATTGTCATGCGTAGAAACAGTTTACTCTTTATTCTGCTATAAAACGAACATCTTTCTCATTGATTTTATCCACCACTAAGATAATACATGGATGTATAGTAAAGCTTCTATTTTCTTGACTTTGTTTAATTGTATAAGACAACTCTAACACATCTCCTTTCGCTACTAATTCCTTTATTTCAAAAGAAGTATCTTTATCTGTAGGCTGACCTACTAAAGCTAAGACAAATGATTTTTTAAAATCAATAGACGTTGGTACTCCCTGCTCTTCCATTGTAGCTGCAGTACCAAAATAAGACTCAAAATAATCTTGTGAAGTAATACGAAGGCTTTCTACTTTATCATTCTCCACTGTATTTTTTACAAAATACCCCTTAGCCAACTCATATTTTACCTCCTGTTGTTTATCTGCATCACTTAATTCTATTTCATCCTTTGTACTTTCTTTCTTAGCTGTATTACAACTACCTAACAGAATAGTCCCTAATAATAGCATCAATATACTTCTGTTCATAATATAGATTTTATCTAAAATAACTCTCCATCTCTTCTTTTATTGCAACAAAACGTCAATTTAACACTTATACCGTATCATATATAATTCAAATCTTTAAATATATTGTAATTACTATCATTGTTAGACTTTAACACACTGCCTTTTATTGTCAATAAAAAACTATTTTCTATATTTAGTTCTATAACTAAAACATATCGAATTTTTAAACTCGTGAACTATTATGAAAAAAAGAAGTTTTTTGGTGAGTACGATTCTGTGCTCAACCTTTATATTCACATCATTAATAGCTTGTAACAAGAATGATGACAACGGAAACAAGCCACAAGAAGAACACTTTATCTCTGAAAAGGACTATAGTCTAGATAAGCTGGATGAAGCAGGGGCTATTAAAGTAATGACCTATAATATGCCTTATCTAAACGGAAAGAGTCAAAGTGCCACAGCTCTTATCATGTATCCCAAAACACCTAAACCAAAAGATGGTTACCGCATCGTGGTATGGGCTCACGGTACAGTAGGAGTAGCAGATGCTTGTGCTCCTAGTAATAACCCATTGGGAGAGAACTTTAAAGTAACTGCTAAAGCCTTATTAGCTCAGGGATATGTAATCGTAGCTCCTGATTATGAAGGGCTAGGTACTCCAGGTATACACCCTTACTTACACCTAAAGAGTGAAGCCCTGTCTGCTACTTATGCTATCAAAGCTGTAAAAGATAAATACACTAACGATTTTAACGGAGACTGGATGTCTGCTGGACAATCTCAAGGTGGTCAAGCTTCTCTAGGTATAGCTGAGTTAGCAAATAGTGATACTACTTATAAAGGAGCTGTAGCTGGTGCACCTGCTTCTAGTTTAGGAAAGATTATTTTAGAAGTAGCTCCAGTAGCTCTTGCTAAAATAGAAGCTATGGAGAATGCTAGCCCTACTCCTATACCTTTAGAAAAGAGAAGCTCTGTTACATCTTATGCTACGCTATTAGCTTACGCTGCCCTAGCAGGAGTAGGTATTAAAGCAGAAACTCCGTCTTATGACTATACTGCGATATTTGAAGATAGAGCTAAAGGCTTTGCTAAACTAGCAGAAGGAAATAATGGAGATAATGGTGACTGTCTAGATGGAGTACGTCAAGCATTTATGGCTGATATCATTAAGTATATGAATGAAGATCCTAGTAATAAAGTAATGACTTACCCTGGTCTTAATAATGAGAAGTTTAAGAATGACCCTGTCATCCAAAAGTTCTTACAAGATAGTCAGCCAGGAACCAAGAAAATAGACAAACCTATCTTAGTCATCCAAGGACAAGCGGATACTAATGTACCTGCTATCGTGACTCAAGAAATGGTAAAAGGCTTACAAGACCTAGGTTCGCCTAGTGTAGAGATTATCTTAGTAGAAGGTGCTGGACACACTCAAGCAATCGTATGGAAGAATGATGAACTAGTGAAGTTTATCAATAAATACATGCCTGCTCAATAGCAAATAAACACAAAAACAATAAAGGTCACTAACATAAGCTAGTGACCTTTATTATATCTTTAAATTAAGTACATTAAGTCAGAAAATTCTTAATTCTTAATTAAACTATATCTCGTGTTGCAAAACGAAAGCTTTATTATACGTCTCTTTACGTTGTTTACGAGGATAGAATACTAAGCCTATCTTACCATCAGTGATAGGACTTATCCCTGATAATACTAAATCATTATTATCAATAGACAACACTTCCTTAGTCAATAAGTTTTGATATCCTTTTTTATTTTTGTTATAGAACAGCTCTACTAGTTCATCATTCTTAATCACTAACCACCCATTTCCAAACTCAGTCGTGAATTGTACTGCATTAGTATCATCGCTTACGCGTTGTGGATGCCAAGTACCAAAGAACTCATCACCGATATTAAATAGGTCTCCGTACATCCCTTCTCCATCTGCATCTATCTCTACGATACCTATCTCACCATTCTCCTCACATAATAAATATGATTTCTCATCAAATGACAAAGTCAACGCTTCGTGTACAAAAGGAAAATCAAACTCTAGTAATCTTCTTCTCAGTTCCTCTCCATTCTCATCTATCTGACGGTGAAGCCATCCATCCTCTACCTCTGTAATGATATGAATCTCTCCATTTCGTACACAGATCTTATTATCTTTAGGAAAAGGAATAGCTACTTTCTTTTCATCCACTAGCACACCTTCTTTAAATGCTATAACGTTCATTACATCTGCCGCTTTTTCGCTCCAGATATCTACATTATAGAAAATAGAATGGTCTACTGTACATCCTACAAAGCGTCCATCAAATGACTTGCTCCCTTTAAATCCTTTTACACTCTTATCAAATATTGCATAAGAAGTCATCTCTTCTTCCTCTCCACTTACTAAAGAAACAAAGTTATCCTTAGTAGGGCTTAAAAATAAAGTAGGCAATACTCCCCTAGTCTCTTTCTCCTCTTTTGTATTCCCATCTTTATCAATGATAGTATATACTAACTCATAAGTATTAGTATCTCCTTCATTCGAATAAATATAATTTGCGATTAACAGTCCCTCTTTATTCCAACAGCTCCCCTTTACGCTTAATGCATAAGGTACTTCTATTGTAGATATTAACCCAAAAGATGTTTTTTCGTTCATAAGATTTAAAGCGTTTAATTCTGTGCAAAGGTAGCAAAAACAATATAGACATACTTGTATAACACACAAAACTTATTTAGTTTACCGTGGACAGCTATCAGTTATCAGAATTGCCTACACATAGTGTTGTAATGCCGATGGCGCGGATTTATATCACACAATAACCACTAAGTACATCTTGTCTATAAGAAAAACTTAATTCTTAATTATACTAATACGTCTCCTATCTCAGCATGCATCTTTTTAAACATAGCTGCTGCAAAAGGACATAACGGCAATACCTTTAAATTCTTTTCTCTTACATAAGGAATTACACCTTCAAGTAATATAGCCTTTCCTACTCCTTTACCATTAAATGCTTCTTCTACTCCCGTATGATCTATAATAATCTTATCTGTACCTGCTACAGAATAAGTCATATCTCCAGCGCGCTGTCCGTCTATATAAGCAACGAAAGTGCCTTTTGTCTCTTGAGCTTCATGTTTTATTTCCATAATATATTTCTTTTATTGGTTAATACTTTTCTTTTTTCTTAATACTCCTTATCGGTTTTCTGTTCCCTGTTTCTCGTTCTCTAAACCGCTAATTCTGTATTTATAGTCACTTCTCCTGTCAATACCTTATGTACAGGACATTTATCAGCGATAATCGCTAATCTCTTCTTCATATCAGCATCTAATGATGCACCTTCGAAAGACACCTTTCTATTAAAAGTAGTCTTTGTCCCTGTAGTATCTCTAGTCATCTCTATTTCCACCACGATCTTCTCAGCTTCCCACTTCTTTCTATCCATATACATTCTCAGTGTAGCAGCTGTACAACTCGCTAGTGAAGTAGCTAATACTTCGAATGGGTTAAACCCTTTATTCTGTCCACCTAGATCAGCAGGCTCATCAGTAATCAATACATTACTACCAGCTGTAACCTCTGTATAATATAATTCAGTACCTAAAACGGCTTTTACTATCACGTCCATATTACTTCTTATTTTTAAATGATTTCATCCCTTCTGGAAATGGTACATAACTATCACTATCCCCTTGAATTAAAGGAAACACCTCATAATTCTGATTGATCCAGTCTTGTTTTGCTTTCTCTAGTTTATCAGTATCATGAGACACGAAGTTCCACAGTATATAGCGCTCTTCTGGTAGAGGTTCCCCTCCGAAGATATAGACTGTAGTATTAGGCTTCATTTCGAACTCACATAGCGTACTATCATTAGAGATCAAGATATTCTTAGGTTCGTACTCATGCTCACCACTCTTCACTCCTCCTTCTAAGATATACATCGCTGCCTCTCCGAATAGTCCACTTCCGATATTGATCTTTTTATGTTCTGTAGATTTGATTTCGATATAATACAATGGGCTATGTACAGGCACAGGTGATTTTCTTCCTAATGCTTCTCCTGCTATCAGTTTATACGACACACCATCCTCTTCCCAACTAGGCAAATCTTTTGCTTCGATATGCACAAAAGAAGGTTCCATATCTTCTAGTTCTTTAGGCAATGCTATCCAAATCTGTAACCCATGTAGAATAGCATCTGGTGTAGTAGTACGTATATCTTCTGGCATGCGCTCAGAATGTACTACACCTCTACCTGCTGTCATCCAGTTTACCGCACCTGGTGTGATACGCTCTACGCTTCCTACACTATCTCTATGCATGATCTGTCCTTCGAATAGATAAGTCAATGTAGATAAACCTATGTGAGGATGTGGATCTACATCTAAATTATCGTGTTCTGCTACGGATATAGGTCCCATATGATCTATAAAAGAAAATGGTCCTACGGTTCTCTTTTGTCTAAAAGGTAATAATCTACCTACTAAGAAATTACCAATACTCGCTGCACGTTCCTCTATAACTAAATCTACGTTTGACATAATATGATTATTTAATTGATGAATACTTAATTGTTCTAGTGTAAAAGTATAGAAGCTCTATTCATTACTAGTTAATATAGATTAAGAACCACTTAATTTATCTCCCAAAACTCTTCTCTTTAAAGATAATGATTCTATAGAATACTGTAAAGTTGAAAACACTTTTTTAACGTTTATAACAGTTCCCCTTTCTAATAAATAGACTTCCTCCTTATATTCTCTTCGAGTTTCTTGAGGTTTGCTAGAGGTTTTCTTCGAGTTTACTAGCCCAAAGCACGTTTTTCAGCAAGAATACTCCTAGACCCCCCAAGGAATCTCCTAGCATCCTACACCAAGATTAAGGCACTACACTCATTAATGGTGTATAAAAAAAATAAAGCATAAGTCAACTCAATAAACTTATGCTTTATAAACAAAACCTAAATAATAAAATCTTTATTACTTATCTGATGTTAATTAACTAGGTTAACATCGCTCCAAAAAAAAAATAACTATGAAAATGTATACTACATCTATACAATAACAAATGCTGTGCCAAAAAAGCAATTTGAACGAATAGAATGATTTTTTATTCATAATTCTACACTATACCTCATCATTTAGTTCACTAAACTTGAGTATTGACAGGGGGTAATGCTATTTTTATCACAGATAGTATTCTAGAGTATTTTATTACCTCTATAATGATAATGTTCTTTTTAGAATAAAATTAATACCTACTCTACCTCTTCTATTTAATCCCATTTATGCTCAGATGACAAGGCTAACTTACCTCCTCCTGTAAAGAATAACCCAACAGCAACTAAGGCATAGATACCTAATAACTCTCCCTTCCATCCACCGTTATCATTCAAGCTAAAGATATCTGAGCTCTGTACTAATAACATAGCCGTAATACAATTAATTGCAAATACTAAACTGGCTAATCGCGTTCTATATCCTATTAAGATCAGAAGAGGTGCTATCACTTCTCCTACATAGACTCCGTATCCAAAAAAGGCAGGAAGCCCTTTATCCATTAACACACTTTGGATAAACGAAATACCATTAAATAATTTTCCTATTCCGTATAACAACATTGGAAAGCCAATACTAATACGCGTAATTAATAAACCGATATCTTGA
This sequence comes from Myroides odoratimimus, assembly GCF_030326305.1. GTDB lineage: Bacteria > Bacteroidota > Bacteroidia > Flavobacteriales > Flavobacteriaceae > Flavobacterium > Flavobacterium odoratimimum_A. The sequence goes on from NZ_JACAKB010000023.1 coordinate 20,104, forward strand.
TTCTTGTTCATTTCTATTGTATTTTAAAGATTTATTTTTGCAAAAACACCAACGTTTTCTAGGTGTTTCCATGAATTATTAAACTGTTCTAAGTTGGCTGCTATCCCAAAACTATATTCCTCATACTTCACCCCTAATCTGATATGTTGGAATCCTCTGGTATATTCTTCTGCATTCACATTACCCACTGCGGATACTCTGAATAGTCCTTTCACCTTATCAGTTAACTGAGGGCTGTATTCAAATAACAATGATTGTTCTAGTGTAAAACCCGCTTGGTAAGTTGTCCCTACAGCATAAGAGAATAATACCTCCTTACCTGATACCTGATATTGTAACAACATACTGGCAAACTTGCCTGGATTCTTAATACCTACTGAAGTGTTTAAACTAAAATGTTTTGAAAATTGATAAGCTAACGTATTACGCATAAATAGAATATTGTGCTTATCATTATCATATTCTGTATCGAATAGAATAAGGTTCTGAAGTTTTACCTTATCACTTATCTGATAATTAAATGTATGGGTGTAAAAATAAGAACGGTGCCCTACCATTCCTTCTGGATTATATGAAAATTTCTGAGCTAAAACACCTTGCCCAAAAAACATTATAACAACTGCATAAAAAAAAGCTAATCTCATTTGTATTCTATCATTATTTATATAGGACAAATGTATTAGCTCGAGACAACGTGCTTCTTAAGATAACTTAAGAAACACCTATACGGTAAAAAAACTGATCTATTATAAGTGCTTTTTCTTTAAATAGCTTAAAAACTCAGGGGTAACACCTAAGTAAGAAGCAATGATATACTGAGGTACACGTTGCTCTATATCTCTGTACTGCTTTATAAAATTCTGATAACGAGAGTACACCTCTGTACTGAGATTCTCTAACATACGCTCCTGTAGTGCTACATAAGCGTTCTGAATCTTAATTCTGAAGAAAGTAGATATCTCAGGAACATCTAAATACAGTCGCTCTAAATTAGCCTGACTAATCTGTAAGACCACAGCTGATTCGATAGCCTGAATATACATCTGAGAGTCTTTCTGCGTTAGATAACTATACAGATCATTAATCCACCAATTCTCAATACCAATCTGTAGGGTATGCTCTTGACTATTCTCGTCTAGATAATAACATCTAGCACTACCCTCTGCTATAAAACGCATATATTTAGAAGGTTGTCCTGGTGTAAGTAGAAACTCCTTTCTCTTTAACTTCACTATTTCTAAACTGTCTAATACTTTATGTACAGCCTGTTCATCTAGTGTAATAGTCTGTCTTAAATGTGCTATAAAAACTTCAAAATACTGCTTCTGCATATTCATTGCTCAAAAATAAAAAACAAAGAAACGCTTTTTACAGCAATATAAAAACGATAGAAAAAGCTTTATCTACAACAAAATATATCACATTTCAAACAATATCATTTTATAATGAAACTTAACAAACACTCCTGTTTTGTATTCTAAAAAACCTTATTACTTTTAGGATGAGACAATCAAAGGTTAGAAGGTCTTAATCTATAATTACTACTATTAACAACACAATCAACTACTTTTTATCAATGAAAAAGGGACTATCGCTTGATAGTCCCTTTTTTAATTTATCTATAATAGATTCTAAAAAACAGTCTTTATTACTACTTATGATGCAGCTACTACTTTAAGTCCAATAATAGAGCCTATCAAAGTAGCGATAAAAAACATCCTCCAAAAAGTAGCAGGATCTTTAAATACAAATATTCCTACTAATACTGTTCCTACAGCACCTATACCAGTCCATACTGCATATGCTGTTCCTAGTGGTAAGGATTGAGTTGCCTTTACAAGAGCTGCCATACTACAAACTAAGGCTATCAAAAAAGCGGCATACCATCCTACTGCTTCTGCTCCTGTAGCTTCCTTAGCTTTACCTAAGCAAAAAGTAAAACCTACTTCAAATAATCCACCAATAATTAAAATTATCCAGTTCATTTGTTCTAAAATTTTAAGCGTGCAAAGGTGGATAATATTATTTTATTATTTTTTATCAAATGAAAATAAAATTCTCAATTATTTTTAATATAGCGATTTTATAATCGTTGAGATTTAGTTGTATTAGCATCAAGAGTTAGTGAATGCTAGGATACTTTGGTTTAAAACAGCATATAATTGCGCCGATAGTTCTTTGTATTTCTGCTCTTGAGCATCGTCACTCAGTTGCCCTACATCATTCCATGACCCCATACCTCCAAATACATAAGCTCTATCCGCTGCCTCCATTAAGGCTAATGCCTCATCTGTATATCCGCCTTGTACGATCATATCTTTTAGATACGTAGCAGATGATGGTTTCTTATTCTCCAATACGCTCTTCGCTCCTGAGAATATCGCTTCCCAATTAGACAACTCTTCTTGCTTACAGAAGGTTACTAGTTCATCTAATACAGACGCAAGGGCGATACTCTGTACCGTCACATCATATTTAGTACTAGGCAACTCATGGATAGGAGCAAGTCTATAGATCACATCCCACACTCTATCTGCCCCTAGCTGACGCTTATCTTCATTGACTTCCCACTTGCTATACCAAAATTCTGATCGATCTTCTAAGACAGTCTCTACCATCCATACTCCTCCACCTCCTACAAATCCGGCTGTCATATACTCAGGGGTATTAGGTTTAGCAAAAGATTGATAAAATAACTTCACTTGCTTCACTCCTCTGAATTTTAAAGAAATAAACCAGTCTATAGGTGCTTGAGTTGTATATTGATTCTTATCTCCTACTACAGGAATATGAAATAACACTTTATTACAATACATAGAGATCTTCTCTCCTTGATTAGAAATCTCTGGTAAACAATCATTTAAATATGCGTTAGAATAACTTACTACACTAACCATCTGAAGTATCGATACATTCATAGCTATAAAATAAAGCCCTAAATTATATAAATATAAAATACGACACAAAAAACTAAATGCCAATATTCTCAAAAATATTGGTTATAAAAGGATACTACTATATGCTAAAAAATGTATATTGCTGGATTAGATTACACTTAATATTATTCATCATGGCTAGTCCGGCTAAAATACCTTATCAGAGTTTTATAAAAATAGATAGAAACTCTACTACTGCAGTGTATATGCAGATAGCAAATCAATTTAGCAATGCTATACAACGCAACTTTATCCCTGAGGGAACTAAACTACCTGGGACTAGAACGATAGCAACATTACTATCTGTAAATAGAAATACAGTAATTGCAGCATTTGAAGAAATAACAACACAAGGATGGATAGAAATGATCCCTAACAAAGGGTGTTTTGTATTAAGTAAAAAATCAATTCGACCTAAGACCAATACAGATATCGATTATCAAAATATCCAACAATATCCTGCTAAACCTGGATACTCTTTTCAAATCAATAATATACTAGATTCTCCTTATGAGACAAACCACTGTGACTATATGTTTAACGATGGGACAACAGATACTAGAATTAGTCAACTAGGTCAACTCTCTTCTTTCTATAGCGCTAACCTCAAAAGAAAAAGCAATCGAAAAAAACTATACAATATAAAAAGTGAGGATAACTACCCATTCAAAAACAATATGGCTAATTATCTAAACCTATCTAGAGGACTACATATCAGTAAGAATAATATACTAATCACTCGTAATACTGAAATGAGTATCTATATAGCTTGTAGGGTATTACTCTCTCCTGGTGATAAAGTGATCGTAGCTAAGCTGAGCTACTATTCTAGTAATATGACGTTTCAAGAAACTGGAGCTCATGTATTAACAGTACCTGTAGATGAACAGGGCATAGATGTACAAGCAGTAGAAGAAATGTGTAAATCACATACTATCCGTATGCTGTATCTAACACCTCATCACCACTACCCTACTACTGTAACCTTAAGTGCACAGCGCAGAGTAAAACTACTTAACTTAGCACGTAAGTATGGCTTTATCATCCTAGAAGATGACTATGACTATGATTTTCATTATGACAAAAGCCCTGTATTACCACTAGCGAGTGTAGACTCAGATGGCATGGTAGTATACATTGGATCTTTTGGCAAATCATTAGCGCCCACTTTTGAGCATGGGTTTATTGTAGCACCAGAAAGTGTTCTAATAGAAATGCAAAAGTTTCTAAGATTATTAGATCCTAGAGGAGACATCATCATGGAACAGGTATTAAATGAATTAATAGAAGAAGGCGAAATCTTTAGATATCTAAAAAAAGCTTCTAAAATATATAAAGAAAGACGTGACTCATTCGCAGAGTTGTTACAACATTTTTTTAATGATGATATTCATTTTACAGTACCTGCTGGTGGATTAGCTATCTGGACAGAATGGAATATACCCATCAACTTAATGCAACTCCATAAACAATGCGCTAAGAATAACCTTTACCTACCTAAAACGCTACTCTATCAAGATAAAAAACTAACAGGTATGAGATTAGGATTCGGGCACTTAACAAAAGATGAAATGGAAGTAAACCTAGATATTCTATATCGCTCTATACATACACTAAAATTTTCTAAATAGAACTCAATCTATAGTAATTAAATAACCAAAATTTAATTATTATTAATATATTTATTTATTATTATAAATTTTCAACATTTAAAATGAAAATATTTAAGACTTGTATTTTTATAACATTATGCGCAGTTACATTCATGAGCTGTAAAAAGGAAGAGAGTTTTAAGCTTCCTGAGATGTCAGAACAAGAAAAGATATTGAGTAAAGCAGTTATTGGTGATTGGACAGAGTTCTCTCCTTTTAATGAAGAAAAGCCTAAAAATTTTTCTTTAAAAGAGAATGGAGACGCTACATCTGTGAATATGGTTAATAATGAATATAAAAACTGGTGGGTACAGAATCACGAGCTTTTAGTTCTTTCTAATAAGGATACACTACACTTTACAATAAAAGCGACTAATGAGAATATCATTGTTTTAGAAAAAAATAATCAAGATTTTACTTATAAAAGAGTAGGTACTAACTAGATAATATAAGTTCAATATAAAAGACAAGAGCGAAATGTAGGTGTACATTTCGCTCTTGTCTTTATACAATGATTCATTACCAAATCGGAATCTTATGCATATAAGCGAGTTGGAATAATTTATCTTCTATAGCATCACTGCTAATATATCCTTTATACTTAGGAGAGCTCATTTCTTTATAGATGCGCTTAGCCTGTCCTGTTAGCCCTTCTTGCTTTATAAAGTTGTTAAAGCCTAAACAGTTCTCTTCATAAGAAGCAAAACAGGTCATAAAATCAATAGGATAGACAAACTGTTTAGGAGACATATTTACATTAAATCTCCATCCTTGTTCTATCGTATAAGCGATCAATGAGTCTTTATTTCTAAATTGTTCAAATATAGGATTGACATAACTCACTAAAAGTTCTCTAAAAACTACTATTTGTTCGTCGATATTCTTTGGGGTAATTTCCCAACTAAACTTATTAGACATAACAGGGATAATATCATGAAGATAGGATATAAAGACAGTGTCTACTGCTAGATCTCTACTTCTATACTTTTGTAACCTCCACTTTTTTAGCTGTTCCGATAATACCATGATAAGGCATGATAGCTGTACACTGGCCTTTACATCACTCTGAGTTGCATGGAACTTCAGCACCAATTCAAAGCCTGTGTCCTCTAGCTTTTGTTTGAGCACTAGACCTTTCTGAGTAGCTATAAACCCCTTATCTAGATAGGGAGCACTGATACCATGGACGAATTGTAAAAAAACTTGTTTTCCTGACATAAAAACAGTTTTAGGTTTGTGTATTATTCTCTTACCAATTCAATACAATTTACATTACCTTCTTTATTTTCATGTTCTAACTTATAGATTAAGGCTTCCATCTTTCTATAGAAATTAAAATAAGAAGCAAACACAAATAAAGTAAGTAATGATAATGCATTAATAATTATCCCTAGTTCGATAATATACATAACATCTATTCTCGTAGCCATACTATACTGATACATACGCAACAAATAGATCAATAAGAAACTAATCCAAATCAATAAAATCCAATAAAACCTAAACTTCTGCAATCTCGTAGTCGTATTCTTATGTATATACGATACCGCACTGATTGTCATCTTGTTTAATAAACGATACGGCATCACTAGATTAAAAACAGGTATTAACCATCCAAAGACCACCCAATATTTAGAATCATGAAGACGAGTGTCTAAAGACTGCATATTCACATAAGCTCTATAAAACCATACAACAAATACAATAAGAAAAAAGGCACCTGCTACAATATTCAATATCGTTACGATGAAATTTATAGTTTCAAATCTTACTAGATCCTTATTGATATACTGTACTCCTAGATTCGCTTTAGTATATATATTGTGCTGAATAAGCAAACAGTTCAAGCTTGCTACAGATGATATAATCAATAACTTAATTGCGACCATTAAGGCGTCTGCTCTACTTACATTAGATAATAGCATATCTCTAATTTGTATTTATAGTTTATCTCCAAAGTTCTTGACTTTGAATCTTGATTTCTTTTACTGTATTTCCTTTTGTATTGCCTATTTTATTTTCACATACTACCCAATACATTAGTTTTCTTTTGCTTTTAGGATTGATATAAACACAGCTTAACAATGGAGACTCAGGACTATTTCCTTTGCCATTTTTATACTTCATCGGAGTAGTACAATAAGGTTGTAGTTCTTCTATTGTTGTATTATATAAATACGTAGGATCTACAAACGCTATATTGCCTTGTTTATCTTTAGTATAGGTACTTTGCATTAAAAACTGAAGTGTATAAAACAACTTATCTCCCTGTCTTAGTTTCTCAACAGAAAAACGAGATTCTTCTGCTGTCTTATACGGAATATAATACAACGTATCTCCTTCAAAATTATCATATATACTGTAATCCATAGCTCCTTCTTTCATTTCTTTAGGAGCAATAGCTAAGGTCTTTAATATTTCTCTTACTTGACTATTATCAACCTGCTCTTCTGTTACTAATTCCATTAACTGGCCTATCTTTTGGCTAAAAGACATCTCCTGTGCTGACATAAGTAAAGCACTGAAGAAGGTTACAATAGTAAATATAACTCTATACATATATTCTAACTTTTAATTTCTCTAAATTAAAACAATTGAAAACGAACACAAAATAACTAATAGGTAAATTTCTGAATATATTCAGCTCGCTTCTCTTTACTTATTTTTAAACCTTGTTCAATATAATAATCAACAGATCCGTACTTCTCCTCTATTCCTTGAAACATTGCTTCAATATAAATAGGCTTAATCCAAGAGAAATTCTCTATGACTTGATAGTTAATCTTCGGAAAGATCACTTTACCTACTTTAGCAAGCTTCATTCTTCCCTCTACTTCACTTACTCTATAATTATTAGACAACATATATTCAGAAACAATCGTCTCTCTATCTACCTCTAGAATGCTAAGTATCATTGCTCCTATCATACCTGTTCTGTCTTTACCTGCAGAACAATGAAATAATACTGCTTCTTTAGATTCAAAAACATCATCCATTATCCCTCTGACTAACTGTGGATTCTCTGTCATATACAGTTTATAAAACTCCATCACTAGACTATCAGATTGTACAGGAGTTACTCTTCCTTTAAGCACCTCCTTTTTAGTCTTAGAGAACATATCCTCAGAGTCGTCATACACTTGTACATTCTTATATTCTATGCCTTCTGGTACCCTATCTGGTTTCTTCGTTATTTCTTTATCTGTACGTAAGTCTATAACTGTTTTTACATTTAGATTATCAAGTTTAGTATACTCTTTTTTCTTTAGTTTAGATAAGTGTCCACTTCTAAAGAAATGTCCCCATATAATCTGTTTTCCATCTTTATTTCTAATCCCTCCCATATCACGAAAGTTATGAACCTTCTTAAACTCGATATGTCTATTCGATCGATATACAGTATCACCATTAGAAACAATAGGAAATACTGGTCGCTCACTTCTATGTACAAAGAACTTACCCACCTCTGTTTCTACTTGAGTTTTTTGATCTAACACAAGCTTTTCATCAGGGGCTAACTGTACCATATAGCCTTTTTTACCTTCTGTTACATTCTTATTTTTATCTAAATCAGAAAAATAAATAGGCTGATAAGTTTGATAAGAACATCCTACAAATAGAGTTGATACAAGTATTATCTTGACTAAAGTATAGTGACGCATAAATATTGAATTAAGGTTACTAACAAAAATAGGTATAATAATCTAGAATACCATTTTACTACTCTATTCAATAAATAATAGTAAAAACAAAAAAAGATCCCAAATGCTAGAAGCAATGGAATCTTTTAAAATATATAGATAACTATTATGAATTCATATGTTTACTGATATCAAAGTTAAGTCCTTGAGCAATTCTAGTACCTAATTCAACATTAGCTCTAAACCAGTGACATAACTGTCTTCCGATAATCTCATCACGCTTAGGTCCGTCTACACCACCCATTGCTGCAACAATATTAGCAACAGTATTCGTTTTCTCCTCTGCAGTCATGATCTCATATAATTTTCCTGGTTGACTGAAGTGATCATTCTCTCCTTCACCATTTCTATCATATCTATCTGCGATAACACTATTCAGCTCTTGAGCTGGTTCTCTATAACTTTGGTCTATTGTAATATTATCAAAGCTATTTGGGAAGTAGTTTGGTGCATCATCTCCATTACCATCTACTCTCATATAACCATCTCTTTGATAATTATTAGTCATAAATGGGCAACGGTTCACAGGGATTTGCTCATAGTTTGTCCCTAATCTATAACGTTGTGCGTCTGGATAAGATAAGATACGTCCTTGTAACATCTTATCTGGAGAGAATCCAATACCGTCTACAATATGTGTTGGCGCAAAAGCTGCTTGTTCCACATCTTGGAAGTAGTTTTTAGGCATTTTATTCAACTCTAATACACCTACATCGATTAGTGGATAATCACCATGTGGCCATACTTTCGTTACATCAAATGGGTTAACAACTGCTTCTTTAGCTTGTTGTTCAGTCATTACTTGGATCTTTAAGTTCCATTTAGGGAAATTACCATTTGAGATATTTTCATATAGATCACGTTGTGCATAGTCCATATCTGTCGCTCTCATTTGGTCTGCCTCTGGCCCTGTAAGGTTTTTAATTCCTTGAGCTGTTTTAAAGTGGAACTTCACGAATACTCTTTCATTCTCACTATTGATCATAGAGAAGGTATGGCTACCATATCCATTCATATGTCTAAATCCAAATGGAGTACCTCTATCAGACATTAAGATCAATACTTGGTGTAAACTCTCAGGGTTTAATGACCAGAAATCCCATACCATAGTAGGTGATTTTAGGTTAGTACCTGGGTGTCTTTTTTGAGTATGGATAAAGTCAGGGAATTTCTTAGCATCTTTAATAAAGAATACTGGTGTATTGTTACCTACTAAATCCCAGTTACCATCTTCTGTATAGAACTTCACTGCAAAACCACGTGGATCACGTTCTGAGTCAGCAGACCCTTTCTCTCCACCTACAGTAGAGAATCTAACAAAAACATCTGTTTGTTTTCCTACTTCACTAAATAATTTAGCTTTAGTATATTTCGTGATATCGTTTGTTACTGTAAATGTTCCATAAGCTCCTGAACCTTTAGCATGCACAATACGCTCTGGAATACGCTCCCTATTAAAGTGAGCTAACTTTTCATGTAAAATATAATCTTCTAGTAATACAGGACCTCTAGCACCTGCTGTTAATGAATCCTCATGATCTACATAAGGTCTACCTGAAGCTGTTGTCAATTTTTGTTCTTTCATAATTATTATTTTTGTCGTTTATCTCTCTTTTTCTTTTACAAACTTACAGATATAATCCACTGATAACTAGATTTTAGCATACTTTGACTCAATACAACTATTGGTAAAATCTATTATTAAAATTAAAAACATAAATATACTCAATACATATATTTATACATTACACTCAAATTCCAAGCCACTTCTATATCTAAAAATACAATTTTTTAGATTAAAATAGTTTATATTCTGATTATAAAATAGTTAATAATAATCTCAAGAAAGAGATATTTATCTCAGTAAATGCAGTATCTTTCTAACTCATAGCAAATGGTAATTTTCTACACACAATGAATACAGCAGAATTTAGCTTTATATGTTTTAATCAATTAAACTCAGTTCAGAAAGATAACTTAATACAAAAGATTACAGAATTAGATACTTTCCCAGCATACTTAAATGCAGATAGCATAAGAAACAAATATTGGAATAGTATCTTTACAGTATTTTCTACTGATCAATTCATAATACTAGAAGACAACAACCTCGTTGCTACCATCCATTGTATTCCTTTACACTTAACTAAAATAGAGTTTGCTAAACTTCCTGCAGGAGGATGGAGATGGGCATTAGAGAAATCCTTTGCTGATCACGAACGCATTCTAAAACCGAATACATGGTGTTGTCTATCTATTTTTACGAATAAGTCTTATCCCGAAAATGAGATACACCGCTATATCATGAGTAACCTAAAACAGATAGCTACTCAAAAGAAATATCAAAATATTATCAGCCCGATTAGGCCTAAAATGAAACAACATTACCCTCTTCAAGATACAACCAATTATTCACAATGGATTAATAATTCAGGGTTACCATATGATATTGAGGTTAGAAAACATGTAATCAATGGAGCTATAATTCAAGGTGTATGCTCCTCTTCATTTCATATTAAAGGAACGATATTACAATGGGAAAAATGGACAGGATATACTTTCCAATCAACTGGAGAATATATATTACCTATGGGATTAAGTACCCTTAAGGTAAATGTCGAGCTAAATAAAGGTGAGTATATAGAACCTAATATTTGGATGATATATAAAGTATAACCCCTTAATTATTGCGTATTGTAAAGGATATAGAAGTACCAGCTCCTTTCTTACTCTTAAGAATAAGCTTTGAATTCAAAACACGTAGTCTATCTTCCATATTTTTAATTCCCAATCCGCGTTTAGCAGATTTTACATTAAATCCCTTTCCATTGTCTACTACCTCGATTCGGAAATAGTCATTTGATAAATACTCCACTATTAGCCTGCACTCTCTCGCTTCAGCATATTTCTGAACATTCTGAAACGCTTCCTGAAGCACTCTATAAATATTTACCTTGATCTTATGACTTAGCTTCTCTAGTTCTATTTTAGAATCTATTTTACAATCAAAGACTGTACTAACATTTCTATTTTGCATATAGACTAATTCCTCTAAAAGTTGTCCAAAATTGCTAATTAAGAATTTCTCTTCATTGTATAATGCATGAGAACTATTTCTAATAAATCGCTCTACCTCTTGTACCTCCTTAACTAAAGACTCTTTAATAGTTTCTAGATTATCGTTTTCTAACTGTAAAAGAGAAAATCGTGTAACAAATAGCTTATTTAAAACACCATCATGCAATTCCTTAGCAAATTTCTTTCGTTCTAATTCTTGTGCTCTTGTTATACTATTCTGAATATGAATAATAGAGTCATAATAATTCTCAGTATCCTTCTGATACATCTGAACAAGAGCTATTTCTTTAGCTTTACTTCTATAAAAGACAATACACAATATTCCTATAAAACTAAAAAACAAAGCTATACTCGCATAAGTTATAAGGTTATTTTGATCTTTTAATATCTGATTTGATCTGATAAGAGAGTCTGATTCATATTGTAATCGTGCGAACTTGCTTCTGATCGTATTAATATCGTTATTAATCAATTCATTGATATACTGATAATAAGAAAAGTTAGTTTTAGAATCAAGTTTATCATAACTCTAACGCTTTCTTCTGTATTCTTAAATCATCATAGTGAGTAGCAGAAGATAACACTTCTTCTAGTAACTGAATTCCATGCGTGAGTTCGTCTCTTTCTAACTTATATTCGGCATATAATATTTTGTTTAGATTATAGGCATGTAGATTATCTATACCTAGACTGTGATTCATTGCCTCGACCACATAACTTATCGCAGAGTCGTACTTCTTATTTTTTAATTGAAGAGAAGCATTAGTGTGCAATAACATAGAATAAAAAGACTCTTTATCCTTATTTTCTAATAGCTCTAAATGTTTAAAAGCTTCTTGAATAATTTGCTCTGCTTGATCATAATTCCCTTTTTCTATGTACGCACGAGAGAGGTTATTTTTAATAGAAATCTTATTCATGAGTATTTGTTCTTGCGAATAGAAGTTTTTTAATTCTTCTGCCCCCAAATACTCATCAGCTTTATTTAGCATAGTTATAGCCTTATCATTTCTTTCTAAGCCCAATTCTATCACTCCTAATATGAATGCTTGACTGTATAAAGTATGTTTATCTACATTATCTCCATTTAAAGCTATTGCTTGTAACAACTGTAATTGAGCTTCTAAGAAAACCCCTCTACTAGAAAGCAATATACTAAAGTATAAATAAGTCTTTTGAAGGTTCTTAATATCCTTTATACTCTTGTAATATTGTGCTGATTTATTGTAATAGTAATAACTACTATCAGATACAGTAGTATATTGATAATGTTCTCCTAAGTCAAAATAAGTATTGGCTAGAGATGCACTATCTTGATTCTTTAAGGCATTAAGATACGCATAAGTTAACTTGTTCTTTTCCTTATAGATATCATCTTTATTAGCTAATGTACTTGGTCTATAATAAGCATTACCTAATAGCAATAGTCGTTTAACTAGACGGTCAGTTTCTGAGTAATTAATTGTATCATTATAATACATTTTTTCTACTTTCCCAGCGTGCAGATTATGCTTTTGTACATCTAACTGTCTTTCCCCTTTTTTAGTACAACTATGAAAAAAAGGGATTAATAAACAATATAAAATGTATTTTCTAAACATTACACTTCCTGATTCTAAGAAAAGCTAAAAGTATAAAAAATTATCATCCGCATCGAACTCGTTAATCCTTTTATCAATATTTTATACATTACAACCAAAATATACTAATATTCTTTTAATCCCTCCTTAAATACTTCTAAAGCTCTTTCTCTAGCAAACTTATGTTCAACTATTGGTTGTCTATAATAGAGTTCTCTCCACTCAGGAACCCATTTGTCCATATAGCTTCCGTCTTTATCGAACTTCTTTGCCTGTTCTGTTGGATTAAATATTCTAAAGTAGGGTGCAGCATCACATCCACAGCCTGCTACCCATTGCCAATTCCCGTTATTAGAGGCTAAGTCATAATCTAGTAACTGTTGAGCAAAATAAGCTTCTCCCCAACGCCAATCAATCAATAAATGCTTCACTAAAAAACTAGCAACTACCATACGCACTCTATTATGCATAAATCCTGTAGCATTTAATTCTCTCATCCCAGCATCCACCAACGGATAACCTGTATTACCTTCACACCATGCCAAGAAGTCTTCTTCATTATTGCGGTATTTTATACCCTCATATTTGGACTTAAAACAATGCTTTTCTACTGCGGGGTATAAATACATGATCTGACTAAAGAACTCTCTCCAAATCAACTCTGATAGCCATACATCATTTTCTTTTAAAGCAATACGTACACATTTTCTAATAGATATAGTACCGAAGCGCAATGCTGTACCTAATAGACTAGTTCCTTTTATACCTGGATAATCACGATACTGATCATACGTTGAAATGATAGCTAAATCTATTTCATTCGTTATCTTCCTATTTTCAGAAGAACGATACCCTAGCTGTTCTAGAGAAATAATATCACTTTGAAAATGATGGAACAACGCCTTTTCTAATGCTACGGTATAGTCAAACAAATTATTTTCTGTCAATAATGATCTCCATTTTTTAGCATAAGGAGTATATACTTGGTATGCAGTTCCATCTTGTTTTAAGATTTCACCTCCTCTAAAAATGACGTGATCTTTATACTGATAAAAAGGAATATTCTTTTGTTGAAGAAAAGAAGCTACTTCACAATCTCTTTGAATAGCTTGAGGCTCATAATCTTCATTGCTATAAACAGCCTTTATTAAATAGTTATCTGTTAATTGCTCGAATACTTGAGATACTGTACTGTGATAACATAGTATACCTGAATTATACTTCTTCAGCTCGTCGTTTATCTTCACAATATGTTCATGAATATACTGTACTCGTCTATCTTCTACCTGACTAAACTGCTCTAAAATATCTTTATCAAAGATAAATAGAGGTAGAATAGGATATCCACTCTCTGCTGCATGATAGAAGGCGACATTGTCTTCTAGTCTTAAATCACGTCTAAACCAAACTACTACTACTTCTGCTTTTCTCATCGTTTTTCTTATTTAACCACAGATTACCTTCGTATTATCAAAAAAAGGGCTAAGTATTCTTTTATTCCCGAAAGATATAAAAGAATACTTAGCCCTGCATAATCAAATTATAAACTACTTATTAAAAAGCTCCTATTAAACTCATCCAACTCGTACCTACTACTAAATAAATAGCGAGTAACATTACTCCGATGATTAGACCATAAGTCCACCACGATTTTAGTTCCACATATCCACTTCCGAAGAATACAGGTGCAGGGCCATGTCCATAGTGTGTTAATGTTCCGTAGATAGATCCCATAAAACCTAACATCATCGCTAATAATACAGGTGGTACTCCTAACGACACCCCTACTCCTAATAAGGCTGCATACATAGCAGCTACGTGAGCAGTTGCACTCGCGAAGATGTAGTGACTAAAGAAGTAAACAATCACAATAATAGGGAAGGCATAATGCCAATCCATATCACCCATTTTACCTTTTACTAAATCACTGAACCATCCAATGAAACCTAGTTTATTCAATGAACTCGCCATCATCACTAGTACAGCGAACCATACAATAGTATCCCAAGCTCCTTTTTCTGCTTTTACATCGTCCCATGTCAACACAGATGTCAACAGTAAGATCGCTAAACCAATAAACGCAGTAGTAGTCGCATCGATACTAAATAAGTCTCCAGTAATCCAAAGTACTAACAGAATAACGAAAGTCATTAACATCAAGATCTCTGATATAGATAACTTACCCATTTCTCTTAATTTTTCAGCAGCTACTTTAGGTGCATCTCCTGTTTTCTTAAGTTCTGGTGGGAAGATCTTATACAATACTATCGGAGTCAAAATAAAAGCAACTAACCCAGGTACAAAACCTGCAGCTGCCCATGACATCCATGAGATATTAATTCCCATATCAGCAGCGAACTTCTGACACATTGGGTTACTTGCTGTACCTGTTAAGAACATAGATGATGCGATCAAGTTCATATAATAACAATTCAATGTCAAGAAAGAACCTAACTTCTTATGTGTTTCTGGTTTAGTTGCATCAGAACCAAAGTTCATAGCCATAGACTTCATGATAGGATAGATGATTCCTCCTCCACGAGCAGTATTACTAGGAATAGCAGGTGCTAATACTAAATCTGCTAGTCCTAAACCATAAGCCAACCCTAATGTACTTTTTCCAAAGGCACGAATAAATAAAAACGCAATTCTATTCCCTAATCCTGTTTTGATAAAACCTCTTGCTATAAAGAAAGAGATACCAATTAACCAGATTACTTTATCTCCAAAACCACTTAAACTCAGTGCTATTGACTTACCTGGATCTCCAGGTGCTAACAATTGAAAGAATGCTGTTAGACCTACTGCTAACATACACATTGTTCCCATTGGTGCTGCTTTTAGGATAATACCTAAAATGGTACTTACGAATATGGCAAATAAATGCCAGGCATCTGGAGTTACTCCTTCTGGAATTGGACAAAACCATAGTGCAATCCCGATTACAGCTGTAATCGCAAGATTCTTAAGATTTACTTCTTTCATCACTTATACGTCTTTGTGGTACAATTAGAATCTACATTGTAATTGGATAAATGCTAGATTAGAATTATAAGTTTTCGAATCTTTTATATTTTCTTTAAAGTTGTCTATTTGCATCCCCACTTGGATTCTCGCTCCATAATTTTTAAGGAACTCTAAACTAAACATAGGTGTCAATGTCTGACGTGCATTAGAATTTAACTGTGATTCCGCATCAAGGTATTCATAACGACATGCGAACTCTATAGCCTGGAAGTGCTTTCTACCAACTTCATAACGAATGTTTGGTAGCACATAGAAACTCTTCATTACATAATCATCTAATTTACCTAAGCGCTTATCAGCCGCCAACTTAAAGAACGCATCGTGATTAGTTCCTTGCTTAGCCTCTGTTTGAAAATCAAAACACCAACGATCACCAATAGGAAACTTAGCTGCTGCCTCTACTCCTACTGCATACACATTTTCTTTTTGCACCTCACCTATACCTCCACTAATACCTACATTAAAATCATGCTTCTTATTCAGGTTAAATAAAAGTCTACTTGAGTAATGCTTACCATCATCACTATCCGTCTTATTCTTTCCATTACCATTCGTCACAGAGAACCCGTAACTCATTGGCACTTTACCCAAGTCTACACTACCTGTAATAGCAGCACCTACCTGGAAGCTCATCCACCCATTGTTACCAAATAGATAGTAAGAGTTAGAGTAATCTATTGACTTCACAATATCTACCGCATACGTCTCTTCTAATCCGAATAGAGGTCTAAACTGTCCTACTGTAATCTGAAAGTAACGGTTAACCGTATACTTAGCATACGCATTTTCTAAAACTCGTGTACTTACGTCTTTATTCTTAAAGTCCGCAAAATTAACAAGAGCTGTTACTTCTAAGTTTTCAGTAATCTTCGCATTCATAGAAACACGCATTCTCTTGATATCAAAAGAATTGTTAGCATAATTTGTCTTTTCCGGTGTTTCTGAGTGATGTAGTCCATCTATATCCACACCTTTTTTAAAGTTATCTAAGTATCGAGTCTGGAATACTCCTCCTACTTTAAACTTAGGATATTTCTGCGGTTCAGGATTGATAATAACCTTGTCTTCGAAGACTTTGATTGTATCTGTCTTGACTTCTTGTGCGAATGAAATAGTGGAGCAGAATAATCCTGCTCCTACTATTATTTTAAATTTTAAGCTATTATAGAGTGTGAGAGTGCTCATAGGCTTATTTTTTATTTGTTATTTCTTAAACTTTAAAAAGCTAGCACGATTGTACTCGTAGTTCATACGTGCAATGTTAAGTACAGAAATACCTTGTGGGCATTCTACTTCACACGCTTCTGTATTAGAACAGTGTCCGAAATCTTCTGCATCCATCTGCGAGATCATTCTCAATGCTCTTTCTTTTCGCTCCTCTTGAGATTGAGGTAACAGCGCTAGTTGAGTAATCTTAGCTGATGTGAATAGAGCAGCACTACCATTCTTACAAGTAGCCACACATGCTCCACATCCGATACATGCCGCAGAGTCAAAAGCTGCTTCTGCTGTCTCATGTGATACAGGAATTGTGTTAGCTTCTGGAGCCTGTCCTGTATTTACAGACACATATCCTCCAGCAGAGATAATACGGTCAAAGGCACTTCTGTCCACTTTTAAGTCCTTCTTCACAGGAAATCCCTTTGCTCTGAAAGGCTCTATTAATACCGTCTCACCATCTCTGAACTCACGCATGTGTAACTGACATGTAGTTGTATTTTCTAATGGTCCATGAGGATTTCCATTGATTACTACACCACATTGTCCACAGATACCTTCTCTACAGTCATGGTCGAACTCTACCGGTTCTTCTTTATTTACAATTAATTGTTCGTTTAATGTATCCAACATCTCCAAGAAAGACATATGTGGATTCACATTTTCTAACGTATAATCAACAAGTTTTCCTTGTGTTTTACGATTTTTTTGTCTCCAAATTTTTAAATGCAGTTTCATAGACTTTTTTAATTATTTATAACTACGGATAGTTGGTTGTACGAATTCGAATTTTAACTCCTCTTTATTCAAGATAGGCTCTTTATCTAATGACCCTGGCCACTCCCATGCAGAGATGTATTGGAACTCAGCGTCATTACGAGCAGCCTCCCCTTCCTCTGTCTGGTACTCTTCTCTAAAGTGTGCTCCACAAGACTCGTTTCTAGTCAATGCATCATAACACATCAACACACCAATCTCAAGATAATCTGCTACTCGTCCTGCTTTTTCTAATTCAGCATTCATTGTATCATTCTCTCCTGGAACATGAACGTTTTTATAAAATTCATCTCTTAACTTCTTAATCTCTTCGATTGCATAAGTTAACCCTTCAGCTGTTCTAGCTAGACCACAGTAATCATATAATAACTTACCTAATTTTTTGTGGTAGTAGTCCACTGACTTATCCCCTTTTATATTTAATAATTGGTCTATTTTTTCTTTATTCTCAGTCACCACTTTGTCGAACTCTGGATGATCTGTAGAGATCTTACCTACTCTAATCTGATCTGCTAGATAGTTAGCGATCGTATAAGGTGCGATAAAGTATCCATCTACAGAAGCCTGAAGTAATGAGTTCGCTCCTAATCTATTCGCTCCGTGATCAGCGAAGTTCGCTTCTCCTAATGCAAATAATCCAGGAATAGTAGTCATTAACTCATAATCTACCCATAGTCCTCCCATAGAGAAGTGAGCCGCAGGAGATATCTTCATTGGTTCTTTATACGCATTGATACCTGTGATCTTCTCATACATACGGAATAAGTTTCCATACTTCTCAGCGATTTTTGGTTGTCCTTGCTCTTTGATTGCTTTAGAGAAATCTAAGTATACCGCATTCTTTAATGGTCCTACACCATGTCCTGCATCTATACGCTCCTTAGCTGCACGAGATGAGATATCACGAGGTGCTAAATTTCCGAATGCAGGATAACGACGCTCTAAGTAGTAATCTCTTTCATCCTCTGGGATATCGTTAGCCTCTCTTGTATCATCTGCTTTTTTAGGTACCCATATACGTCCATCATTACGCAGTGATTCTGACATTAATGTTAGTTTCGATTGGTAATCTCCAGACTGAGGTAATGAAGTTGGGTGAATCTGAGTCCAGCTAGGAGAAGCGAAATACGCTCCTTTTTTATGTGCTCTCCAGATAGCAGATCCATTACATCCCATCGCTAAAGTAGATAGGTAATAAATCTTACCGAAACCTCCTGTTGCTAATACTACAGCATGTGCTGAGTGTTTCTCTATCTCACCAGTCTCTAAGTTACGCACTACTACCCCTCTCGCTTTACCATCGATCACCACGATATCTAACATCTCATGAGAAGAGTATAGTTGTACTGTTTTCTTATCCACTTGGCGCATTAACGCTTGGTAAGTACCTAATAATAATTGTTGTCCCGTTTGACCTCTTGCGTAGAAGGTTCTACTTACCTGTACCCCTCCGAATGATCTATTGTTTAAGTATCCTCCGTATTCTCTACCGAAAGGAACCCCCTGAGCTACCGCTTGGTCGATCAAGTTAAGAGAACATTCTGCTAGACGATATACGTTCGCTTCACGCGCTCTAAAGTCTCCTCCTTTTAATGTATCTACGAACATACGGTACACACTGTCACCGTCGTTTTTATAATTTTTTGCAGCGTTCACCCCTCCTTGTGCAGCTACAGAGTGCGCACGACGAGGCGTATCTTGAAAACAAAAAGCTTTTACATTATATCCCATCTCTCCTAGAGAAGCGGCTAATGAACTTCCTGCTAATCCTGTTCCGATAACGATTACATCAAGTTTTTTTCTATTCGCAGGGTTTACCAGACGAGCAGTTTTTTTATAGTTAAACCATTTTTCTTCTAATGGCCCCTGAGGTATTTTTGCATCTAATTTCATAGCTAGTTTTTAAGATTAGTGATGTAAATAAAAATTGGCATTGCAGCAAATCCAACACAGATAATTACTGAATAAGCAACTCCGAAGATATTAACCCAACGTACAAACTTTGGGTGAAATAAACCTAACGTTCTTACTCCACTCGTAATTCCATGGATCAAGTGATAACACAATGCTATCATCGCGATAACATATACCACTACCAACCACAGCTCTTGGAATGCTGTAACTACTACTGCGTATAAATCTTTGTTTCCATTAGCATCGATGCCTATTTCCCCAAACTTATACACATACCAAAAGTTTTGAAAATGCAGAACAATAAAGATTAAAACTATTGTCCCTAGTACTCCCATATTTCTGCTGTACCATTTACTAGCTCTACCTCTATTATCTCTTTTATATGTACCTCCAGAAGCCTTGTTCTTAGAAGTAATAATTAAAGCATAGATGGCATGTCCTATAATAGAAGCATATAAAACATAAGAAACCATTTTTACCAATGGATTTCCGGTTAGAAAATGCGAGTACGCATTAAAGCTAAGTCTTGCGTGTTCTGGCTCTAAAAATAACTGTGTATTTCCTAAAAAGTGAATTAATAGGAAAAAGCAAAGAAATAATCCTGTCGCGGCCATTACAATCTTGCGTGAGAGTGTGTTCATCTTTGTACTTTGTTTTTAATAATTAATGAATCCTTATTATTGTTACTAAAAGCCTATATAGAAAATCAGTACTATATTTTACTTCTATTTATTATGGAGTATTTCTTCGTTTTTACTTCTTTTAGATATATAGATTCTATAAGAGTAAAATATCTTGATACACTCAAAAATATCCTATAAACAGTTTTATATTCTAATTTTAAACAGACTCTAATTGTTTTCTTTATTTATATGTTAAAAGTATAATTTTAGTGTTATTTCAAAGATGACATATATCAGCCATCATTTGGTTTTGCTCACTACCTATATACATTAACGTACATCAATATAATATCACAATCAATGTGAACTTGTATTTAAAATTATCAAATATTTTTAACATAAATAACATTCCTTAAAAAAATAATAAATTATAACAAATTATATAATCATTATAAATAGTACTAAAACTTCTAAAGAACATGCTACTCTTTTAACAACAAAATCAAATTCCATACCACAACGCTCTTTTTAACAAATTTAATTAGCACAACAAATAACAATACACCATATCCTCTATGTATTCTTTCAAATAAACACAACTAAACAGTAGTAAAAATCATTATATTCATTTCAGATCCCTAAAAAAGAAATCTATTGTATTATTCATAATTTATAAACAGATAAAACTACGAAACCCTCTTATTTACTACATTTAAGTATATATTATATATATTCTAAAAAGTCGCGTAAACGGAATAAAAAGCTTTCTATAAAAGTTGTAATAAACCTAAATAAGTATCTTTCCTACTTCTTTTATACACTAAACTGTATTTTTCTATTAATAGTTCATATTAAGAATTTAATCTAAAAAGAAGTTATTCCTCTCCCGAAGATTACCTTTTCTACCTATTAAACCTTAAAAAGAACGATTGCAGAATCCTCAATTTTACACTTCTATCTTTCTCTTTCTTTTAAAAGCTGTCATTAGTAGTGTGTTTAAATCAGAATAGGATAATGTAAGTGTATCAATGGAGCTTCTATTCCTATTTAATTTAGATTTTATCATAACATGAAATACAAGAACAGTAAGTGGAGTATAAAAGGACATTTATTGGACTAAACCATGCTCTGATCCACCATTATCGAGGTATTGTCCATGTATTGTCGAAGGATTTCCTTATAATCCCCAAAAATACTAGGGGTTAAGAGCTATTGTAGATAAGTGCTAAAAAGAACACAAAAACCAAACAAATATCTCACTATCAATTAATTATCATGATTTCAAGCCAAAAAAATACTCCTTATTTTTTATAAAAACAGGGATATATCGCTTATTTCACCTTTAAACTGAAAAAAAGAAACCTAAAAACTATAAAAACGATGTTTTAAGAGACTATTTTCTACTCAAAAAGAAAAAAATAAGGAGCAATTTTATAAGAATACAAGACTAGAGTGCATAAAAAAGCAGTAGTAGACCAAAGTCTACTACTGCTTCATAATATATATTTTCTGATCTATTCCTCTAAGACTGAAGTTCTACTTTAACCTAGATACGCAATAGACATATAAACGAAAAGTAATTATACAAAATAGCTCTAAATTAGTTAGTAAAGCATACTATAATATGGTTTAAGAACTAATGAAAGAAATATGAAGTAGAATTACCTTATAGTATTTCTAATGCAAATATGGGTTTAAATACTTGACTAGATACTTAGGCACATCCTCATATCCCTGTCTGAAATAGAAGCGCTGTGCATCTGTCCTTCTACTATGGCTGTGGAGTTCTATTCTATCACACCCTCTGCTTTTCGCTAGAGCTGTTACGTGTTCTTCTACTAATCTCCCCACACCCTTACTCCTGATATTCTGATCTACTGCAAAATAACTTATCCTTGCAAAATCACCTTCTAAGGCTATCTGAGGAATAAAGTGTACTGAGATAAAGGCGATGACTTGTCCCTTGTCCTCTACTACTAAGAGTGCCTCTCGTTCACAATTATTCATTTCGGCTATTCTATGGGGCAAAAAACCCAAGGTATTAGGATACCCCATTTGTTCTAAAAGATTAGCAACTACACCAGCATCGTTGATTTCCATCTTTCTTATCTCCATCTCTACTTATTTTAAAGAAATGTAACTATTTTAAAAAACAGAGACAATGTTTTTATTCTTTTTTATAAGAGCGCGCTCCAGACATACTTGATCCTGCATCTTTACTCAGATTAATAAATACTAAACTAGACAGTATCGTAATCAATCCCATAACTAAGAAAGTATATCTAAACACACCTATCTTATCACCTGATTCTGCAATCTGACTGTTCTGAAACAACATCAACACCATCGCTGATAAAGATATTCCTAAACTAACTGCTAACTGCTGTGTCACGGATAGCAGGCTGTTTCCTTCACTAGACGTATCTTGGTCTAAATCCGCTAAAGAAATAGTATTCATAGAGGTAAACTGTATCGCGTTAAAAGCACCGTTACCGATCATCAGTAAGATAATTACCCAATAAGGTGTAGTAGGCGTTATAAAGAAGAAACAGCTGATTAACAACCCTGTCAGTACTGTATTGGTAATCAACGTACTTCTGTATCCAAAACGTCTTACAATAGGTACTACGAAGTTACGAGAGACCAAGTTAGACAAGGCTTGTGGAATCATCATCATCCCTGCGTACATCGCTGAGTATCCATATCCAACTTGTAATAATAAAGGAATCATCAATGGCATTCCCCCAATTCCGAAACGTGTAATTAAGTTACCAATCAACCCTAAACGAAGCGTGGTAATCTTAAATAAGCTCAATTTAATCAAAGGTTCTTTTGTCATTCTAGCATAGAATACATAAGCTACTCCCATCAGCATCGCTACAATAAATAGTGTAATTAATTGTACTGAAGATATTGTAGGGCTATTCCATTTCTCTATTACTAAAGTTAAGGTAGTCAGTCCTCCACTAAACAACACCCATCCCAGAAGGTCAAAACGCCCTACCGTATTGGTAAAATTAGGAATAATCTTTCTAGCAAAAAGTACTGCTATCACTCCTACTGGTACGTTAATAAGGAATATCCAATGCCAAGACAACTTCTCTACTAAAAAACCTCCTACTGCAGGTCCTAACATAGGTCCTATCAGTCCAGGTATGGTGATAAAGTTAATCACCTTTAACAACTGGTTTTTAGGATAAGCATAAATTAAAGTTAATCGAGCTACAGGTACCATCATCGCTCCTCCAACAGCCTGAAATATACGTGCTAGAACTAGCTGATCTAAGGTAGCTGACATAGAACAGAATACAGAACCTAACGTAAATAGCCCCACTGCTAAGATAAAGATTCTCTTCGTACCAAATCGGTCTGCTAACCATCCACTCAACGGAATCAACAAAGCGACTGTCAATGTATAGGACACAATGATACTCTGCATCCCTAAGGGTGACTCTCCTAAGCTCTTCGCGATAGAGGGTAATCCTGTGTTTAAAATTGTAGCATCTAGTGCTTGCATAAAGATGGCTAGAGCTCCCAGCCATGGCAAATATTTGCGTGTTCTTTCATCTTTTATTACTCCTGCTTGCATTGTATTCTAAATCATTTAGTAATTAATAATTTCTTTTTCACAGTGCAAAATTAGAGTATCTATTCTCATTTATTTAATGAATTAGATAGATATTTTTTATCCTAAATAGGCTTTAAAATGATGAAAAAACAATAGTTATATCAATTATACATTTCCCTATCTCTTTCTTTATTAATATATAATTTTTATAGCTATACTATTATTAGATAGATAATTTTTATATTATTTATACTGCAAAATTTGATAGACAAACTCTATAATGATTGATAAAAAAATGCTATTACAAGCAAAGCACAATAAATAATCTAATCATTACAGGGATAATACCCAATTATTTATGATTTCTCTACCATGAGAGGTAATATAAGATTCAGGGTGAAACTGTACTCCCTTAATATTATACACTTTATGGCGAATAGACATGATAACTCCTTCATCGCTAAGCGCTACTATCTCTAGTTCTTCTGGAAAATCAGTAGTCGATAAAGCCCATGAATGATATAACCCCACTGAAACAGGTGTATCTATAGTAGCAAATAAAATATTTTCTGTTCTGTAATGTAAGGTAGTAGACTGCCCGTGATAGACATAAGATAGATTCTCTAATGTAGCTCCGAAGTACTCTCCGATAGTCTGATGCCCTAGACAAACACCTAAGATCGGTTTATCTGCTTTATATCTATCTAATATTCGAAACAAGATAGGGTAACTACGAGGGACATCTGGTCCTGGAGATAAAACAAGCATATCAAACTTATCCAAAGATTCTAAAACAACCTCATCATGAGGAATTACTGTAATATTACAATGTTCGTTCTCATCAAAGAGTTGAACCAAATTATAAGTAAACGAGTCATGATTATCTATTATAACAATTTGTTTGATTTCACTCATAAACTATTTTGTACTTTTGAACCTTTAAACTTGATTAAATATGGTGCTCAAAGATACAACTATCTCTCTAATGAACTCATTGGGATCACAGAGAATTCCTTTCCTTTTTATCATTAGCTATAATGGAAAAGACTGTATCATCCAACCCTTAAAAGATATTGATCAAGAAGAAATAAAATATAACTTCAACGGAATAAGCAATACACAACCAAAAGAGCATATCTCTGATCTAAAAATAGAAGCAAGACCTCTTAGCTTTGAGCAATATCAAGAGAAGTTTGATATCGTCAAACAAGAGTTACAGCTAGGGAATACATACCTTATTAACCTCACTGTAGCTACGCCTATATCATCTGAATACACCTTAGAAGATGTGTATCACACTGCTAAGGCAAAGTATAAACTACTGGTAAAAGATCAGTTCACGTGCTTCTCACCTGAGATATTCGTTCAGATCAAGGATAATGCGATATACTCCTATCCTATGAAAGGAACTATTAAAGCAGATATTCCCAATGCTAGTGAACTTCTCTTAAATGATAAAAAAGAGACGGCAGAGCATTATACGATTGTTGATTTAATCCGAAATGATTTAAATATCGTTTCTAAAAAAGTGAGAGTAAACCGCTTTAGATACCTAGATAAACTAGAGACTTCTAAAGGGGCTATTTTACAGATGAGTTCTGAGATAGCAGGAGAACTATCTCCTAATTGGCACAAGGAGATAGGAACTATATTTAGCAAACTACTACCCGCAGGCTCTATCACTGGATCTCCTAAAGAAAGTACGGTAAATATAATAGCCAAAGCAGAACAATACGACCGCAATTACTATACTGGAGTATGTGGTATCTATGATGGTGAAAGCGTTGATAGTGCTGTGATGATTCGCTTTATAGAGCAGCAAGCTAATCAACTAGTGTATAAAAGTGGTGGAGGAATTACATCTTCTAGTGAAGTAGAAAAGGAATACGAAGAGTTACTTCAAAAAATATACATACCTAGTTGATTAATTTCAATTAAAATACAAATCAACTAGTATAAATTCATTTTTATCATTTTTAAAGTGATAAACAACTCTTATTAATAATAGTTAAAAAACAACTCTACTGAGCGAATTTAAATTATTTAATTATCATATTGCACTACTTTTCATTGCATTTTAGTTAATTAAAACCACTAAAAACAAGCACTTTATCTATTCATAATTGATTATTTTATTTTTATATACATCTTAATTCTGTAAATTACCCCTACCAAAAACTAATTTAATAAAGAATGAAAGATTTGTATAAACAAATCGGTGAATTACTCATCGATCAGAATTACGATGCCTTACATGATCTAAAAATCGAAAAGCCAGAGTACTTTAACTGGGTACAAGAAGTGTATGAAGATATACACGTAAAAGAAACACCTGAGAAGACTGCCCTATTATGGACAGATGGAGAGGTGACTCATCACTACACCTTTCAGACCTTACATGATCGGTATAATCAATTGATTAACTTTTTGCGTTCTAAAGGAATTCAAAAAGATGATGTGATTCTAACACAAATGATGCTACAACGCATTAACTGGGTAACACATTTAGCAACAATAAAAGCTGGATATCGATTATCTCCAGCTGCAAGTATATTGGGTGTAAAAGATTTAGTGTATAGATTCCAAAAGATAGCTCCTAAAGTAATATTAGCAGATAGTGATAATGTAGAAAAGATAGATCAGGCTGAAAAAGAGTCTGGTATAGTGATCCCTGTAAAGATTATCGTAGATGGACAAAGAGAGGGATGGTCCCCACTAACTGTACTAGATCAACAGAGTAAAGAGGCAAAAGGTGAAATGACTAAACCTGATGACACTCTATTTATGTTCTTTACCTCTGGTACTACAGGAATGCCTAAGATAGTATGCCATACTCAGTTAAGTCAACCTCTAGGACACCTTACTACTACCTCTTGGATAGGACTTACGCGCAATGATATTCACTATAATATCTCACAACCTGGGTGGGCTAAATTTGCTTGGAGTAGTTTATTCGCTCCTTGGAATGTAGGAGCTACTATATTTGCTTTTGCTACGAAAGAGCGCTTCAATGCAGCTAAAACACTAGAAATGATAGAGAAACACGAGGTAACATCTTTATGTGCTCCTCCTACTGTACTGCGTTTCTTCATACAAGAGGATCTAAAGAAATACAACTTTAGCCTAAAGAAATGTGTAGCAGCTGGTGAACCTCTAAATCCTGAGATCATTGAAGAGTGGAAAGAAGGAACAGGGTTAGTCGTTAGAGATGGTTTTGGTCAAACAGAAAGTACATGTATGATTGCTAACTATCCTAATGCTAAGCTAAAATATGGTTCTATGGGTAAACCTACTTTCTTATACAATATTGTCATTGCAGATGATGATGGAAAAGAAGTCGCTATCAATGAGGAAGGGAATATCTGTGTAAGAACAGGTACAGGACAGCTAAACGGAATATTCAAAGAGTACTTATACGACAAAGTAAAACAGAGTGAAGTATTTAAACATGGATTATACTACACAGGCGACAAGGCATATAAAGATGAAGATGGTTATATCTGGTTTATCGGTAGAGATGACGATGTGATCAAAGCTTCTGATTACCGTATCGGTCCATTTGAAGTAGAAAGTGTACTATTAGAACACCATGATGTAGTAGAATCTGCTGTAGTAGCGAGTCCTCATCCAGTAAAAGGATTTGAAGTAAAAGCATTTATTATCTTAAATGACCATACTAAAGCATCTGCAACTTTAGCACAAGAGTTATTTAAATACTCTCGTGAACATCTAGCACCTTATAAGATGCCACGTAAGATAGAGTTTGTGACAGAGCTACCGAAGACCATTAGTGGTAAAATAAAGCGCGTAGAACTAAGAGCACTACAAGCTGAAAGAATTGCTAAAAAACAAGAGGTTGAACTAGAGTTTGACTACGTAAAATAAGAAAAGAGAAAAGGGCTGCCAGATATCTGACAGCCCTTTCTAATTATAAATAAAAAACTTACTATTCTAACGTAAAACTAATAGAAACATTAGATACTACTTCTAGTTCTCCTAATGCGATAGTTTGTTCTCCAAAATCTGCTGATGCTTTCATCATTGCCATTGGTCTAACAATAATAGGTGTAGATGCACTACTATCAGATACTAAAATAGCTTTACCTACTTTTTGCCCTAATGCATTTGCATAGTCAATAGCTTTTTGTTTTGCTTCTTTTACTGCTAGTGTACGAGCTTCTGCTTCATACATTGCTGTCTTAGAAGACTGGAAGTCTACTCCATCGATTCTATTCACTCCAGACTCTGTAAGTCCTACCATTAACTTCTCATATTTAGAGATATCTGTCAATGTAATAGATAAAGTCTGAGATGCTGAGAAGTAATCTTTCTTCTCTTCATAGTCTCTAGATTTATAAAGGCTCACGCGTTCTGTTTGCATGTCTTTATCCTCTATTTTCATTGATTTTATGTACTTAATGATAGTTGCAATAGCTTTATCATTTGCTTTTTTAGCATCTGCTGCTACTTCGGCTTTATTCTCTACTCCTACTCTGATTACTACTTTATCTGGTGTAACATTTACCTTTCCTACTCCATTTACTTGAATCTGAGGTACAACTACACCGTTGTTATTTTGAGCTACGATAGCTGTTGTTGTCATTAATAATGACGCGAACATAATTGACATTTTTTTCATTTGTGACTTTCTTTTTGCTTTGTTATATTACAAATGTATCTAAAAAACATACTGTAAATAGTACCAAGGTCATAAATAATTGCCAAAAAAAGTCTATTGAATCCTTTTACTTCTGTACATTCCTACTAAAATCAATACAGGGATTAATAGTATTGCTATTAATTTAAATTCTGTTTGGATCAAGATAGGGTACTTTAATACAATCAATATTAAACCTGCTAATGCTCCTCCAATATGTGCTGTATGCCCAATACCATCATTATTCTTCTTCATTCCATAAAGTGAATACAGTAAATACCCTACTGCAAACATATAAGCAGGAATAGGAATCGGTATAAAAAACATATACAAACTCATAGAAGGATTAAGCATAATAGATGCATATAATACTCCCATAATAGCTCCTGATGCCCCTACTGCTCTATAATGAGGTTGGTTTTTATAAAACTGATAAGTCAATATATTTCCCACTAATAAACTTGCAATATAGACTATCAAGAAATATAATACTCCTGAAACATGGATAATAATATCTGCAAAAAAATACAAGGTTAACATATTAAATGCAAAGTGCATCCAATCAACATGTAAGAAACCTGATGTTATAAAGCGATAGCGCTCTCCTTTATTAATTTGATTAATATCAAAGCAATACTTATTAAAAAAGCTAAAATCATTTAACCCCTTATAAGTAACAAGTCCATTTAACCCTAGAAGGATTAGGGTAATCGTAGATATATCCATATAAAAATATTTGGTTAAAAATAAAGAATTGTTCGCTACTCGCCTATTAAATTTGTGTTAGATTATGGTATTAAACTATCTTTGCACAAAATTAAACAGAATGAATTTCCTTATATATATACTTGTTTACCCTATAATATGGCTAATCTCTAAGATGCCTTTCCCTATATTTTACTTTATCTCTGATATCTTCTATGTATTGTTATATAAAGTTGTCGGATACAGAAAGAAAACAGTGAGAGAGAATATTAGAATGACTATGCCTCACCTCTCTGAAAAGGAGGTTAAAAAAGTAGAGAAAGAATCCTTTAGACATTTATGTGATATCTTCTTAGAAATGATCAAAACATTTACTATCTCTGAAGAAGAACTAAAGAAGAGATTTACCTTTTCTAACCTAGACACTGTATTAGAAGTAGAGAAACAAGGTAAAAGTGTTATGTTATTCTGTGCGCATTATGCTAACTGGGAGTGGATCATCATCTTAGATCGTTTTATTCAATTCCAAGGTTATGCTGTCTATAAAAAAATAGGTAATCCTTATTTTGATCAGTTAATCAAAAAGATTCGTTCTCGATTTAACACTGTTCTTGTCGAAATGAAGGAAACTATCAAAGTAATCAGACAAAATGAAGTGAGTAAAAACCACGGTGTTTACGCTTTTATTAGTGATCAATCTCCTATGGTGAGTAAAGCCAATTGTTGGCAAGACTTTATGGGGATAGAAGTTCCTGTATTTACAGGAGGAGAAGCGCTGTGTAAGAAATTCGATATGGTACCTATGTATCTAAAAGTAGAGTACATTAAAAGAGGACATTATAAAACAACTTTTGTTCCTTTATTAAAAGAAGGAGAAGCACTAGAGGATGTTCCTAATTATGAATTGACTCATCGATTCTTAGGTGAATTAGAGAAGCAAATTATAGAAGCGCCTTCATACTACTTCTGGACACATAAACGATGGAAACACAGAGGTAAAAAACCTGCTAATATCAAATAGTAATATCATCAAATCCTTTCTGATTAGAAAGGATTTTTTATTTATAATAAAAAGAAGTTTACATCGTTTGTATCATTGTAAATTACTACATTAGCACAATAAAAGTATCTTACTTTTTTATGAAATATATAAAACTATTAATCAAAATAATCTTAATTTCAATCTCTACTTTAGGGGTATGTGTTATTATTTACTTTTTAGCCGCAAGAGGACTTTCTAATATTACTGTAAATAAAGTACAAGAAGAACCTGAAGAATTCACCATGTACCTTACTACTAATGGTATGCATACAGACTTCGTGTTTCCTGTCAAATCAGATTTAATAGATTGGAGTAAAGAACTAAAATTCGAACATACAAAAGGACAACGTAGAAACTTTGCCTATATCGCATTAGGTTGGGGTGATAAAGGTTTCTTTTTAGATGTAGAAGATTGGGATAGTGTAAAACCTGGTATAGCTCTAAATGCTGCATTTGGATTAGGAACTACTGCAATACACTCTACTTACTTATCTAATATAGAACTAGACGAAAACACAAGAGAAGTAAAATTATCAAAACAACAATATCAGATCCTTATCGATTATATACTATCTTCATTTAAACGAAATACAGATAACAATATAATTAATATCAAAACTGATAAAGCATACGGATTAAATGATTCTTTTTATGAAGGAGAAGGAAAGTATAGCTTCTTATATACATGTAATACTTGGGCTAATTCTGGTCTAAAAAAAGCTAAGATGAAAGCTTGCTTATGGACTCCCTTTCAAGAAGGTATCTTTAGAAAATATAAATTGTAAACATCTTTTATTTCGGAATGAGGATTTCCGTATAATTTTATTATAGAGGTGTGATACCTTTGTTCATGCGCTAGGTAAGTGATTCTGTATTCAGTATACTACTATGCAGAATTCAATGAATACTTATTATACAAATAAAGGGAACCGATTTGGTTCCCTTTATTATTTGCTATAATTCTATATTTATATTCCAGCAATCACTTTTAATTCGTCTATCATACGCAAAGCTAAACTGTCTGCATCTTCTTGTGTTCCTGCTTCTGTATATATACGAATAATAGGTTCTGTGTTAGACTTTCTTAAATGTACCCATGACGAAGGGAAGTCTATCTTCACACCATCAACTGTAGATACTTCTTGATTTTTATAATTCTCAGCGATCTGCTCTAAGATCATATCTACATTTAACTTAGGCGTAAGTTCTATCTTATTCTTACTCATATAATACTGAGGGTAAGAAGCTCTTAACTCTGCCACAGTCATATCTAAGTTAGACAAATGTGTTAAGAATAAAGCTACTCCTACGATAGAATCACGTCCGTAATGTGTCTCTGGATAAATGATACCTCCGTTACCTTCTCCTCCGATTACTGCATTAGTAGCCTTCATCATCTCCACTACATTTACTTCTCCTACAGCTGATGCATTATAAGTCCCTCCATGCTTCTGAGTAATGTCTCTTAATGCACGTGATGATGATAAGTTAGATACTGTGTTACCAGGTGTTTTACTTAAAACATAATCTGCTACTGCTACTAAAGTGTACTCTTCTCCAAACATTTCGCCATCATTCGAAATAAAAGCTAAACGATCAACGTCTGGATCAACTACTACACCAAAGTCTGCATTCTCTTTTTTCACTAAGGCACAGATATCACCTAAGTGCTCTTTTAGAGGTTCTGGATTATGAGGGAAGTGTCCAGTTGGATCACAATAAAGCTCTACTACCTCTACTCCTAATTTTCTCAATAAAGCAGGAATAATAATTCCTCCAGATGAGTTAACAGCATCTACTACTACTTTAAACTTACGTTTTTTAATAGCTTCAACATCTACTAACTTTAGTTTTAATATCTCCTCTATATGGATGTCCATATAGTTATCTTTATGCTCTATAGTCCCTAAACTATCTACATCTGCAAAATCAAATGCATCTTTCTCAGCAATTTCTAAAATGATTTGCCCTTCAGCACCACTTAGAAACTCTCCTTTACTGTTCAATAACTTTAGAGCATTCCACTGTTTTGGATTATGAGAAGCAGTTAAGATAATACCTCCATCTGCTTGCTCTAATGGAACAGCTATCTCTACAGTAGGCGTAGTAGATAAACCTAAGTCTATTACATGAATACCTAACCCAACTAAAGTATTTACTACCAAATTATGAATCATAGGTCCTGAGATACGAGCATCTCTACCTATTACCACTTTTAAACTTTCTTTATTTGAGTTGTTTTTAAGGAATGTTCCATAAGCTGATGCAAATTTCACTGCATCAATTGGAGTAAGATTATCCCCTACTTTTCCTCCTATAGTACCACGTATACCAGATATAGATTTAATCAATGTCATAATTACATATTTTTTATTAACACAAAGATATAGAATTATAGGTGGGACAGCCTGAACAATTTTGTAAAATACCGTATTTTTATAGTCAAAATGAGATTATGAACTTCTTAGCCCATATATACCTCTCTGGGGATGACAATTTACTTAAAATAGGAAACTTTGTAGCAGATAGTATTCGAGGAAAAGACTATTTAAACTATCCTACTAAAATTCAACAAGGTGTAATCTTACATCGAGAAATAGATACTTATACAGATGCTCATGAAATCTGGAGAAAAAGTAAAAAGCTTATTGTACCCCAATACAACCATTACGCCGCGGTTCTAATAGATATGTATTATGATCACTTTCTAGCGAAAAATTGGATTCAATACAGTTCTATCCCATTAGAAGAATATACTCAACGTTTCTATACCGAATTACAAGAGAACTTTACTATCCTACCTGTTAAAGTTCAAAACTTCTTACACATCATGCTTGAAGAAAACTGGCTTGTAAAATATCGTTCTATAGAAGGTCTAAAATATATACTTACACAAATGGATCGTAGAACAAAAGGAATCTCTAAAATGTCCTTCGCTACAACAGAACTAATAGAACATTATAAGACATTTGAAGAGCATTTCTCTACTTTCTTTATAGAATTACAAGAACATTTAATTGATTTTAGAAAAACAGAGCGTTACTTATTAAAATAATATCTTATCTTATAACTTTATATTTTTACGAATAACAAAACTAGATAATTATTACCAAAAGGGTTTTCTTTTACATTATTTTTGCAATATGAAAATTATAAATCCACAGAAAATAAAGTACTATGCTAGTCAAGTATTTAAGTATGCTGAAGGAATACTATTCTTCCTGAAGTCTATCTTAAGTAATAGACAGTTTTTATACTTCTCTTGTGTCTTAGTAGGAGCTTCATCTGCTATAGCTGTTACCATTCTTAAATACTTTGCTCACAATGTATTTAAGCTTGCTACATATATAGATAATATATCTCATCTACCTTATATGAACAGTATTTTACCTATTATAGGTATCTTACTTACCGTATTTATCGTTAGGAAATTTCTAAATGGTTCTATCGAAAAAGGTACTTATCAAATTATGATTGCTGTTGCTAAGAAGTCTGGTATTATGCCACGTAAGCAGATGTACTCGCAGATTATCACAAGTTCCTTGACTGTAGGTATGGGAGGTTCGCTAGGTCTTGAATCTCCAATTGCCATTACAGGAGCTGCCTTTGGTTCTAATTATGCTCAGAACTATAAGCTTAATTATAAAGATCGAATACTATTATTGGGTTGTGGTGTTGCGGCAGGAGTATCAGCAGCTTTTAATGCACCGATAGCTGGTGTTCTATTTGCCATAGAGATTATTTTAGTTGATGTTTCTGTATCTGCTTTTATACCTATTATGATTTCTGCTGCTACAGGTACTATTGTAACTAATCTAATTATAAAAGAAGACATATTACTTTCTTTTAAAAACCAATTGGTTTTTGATACAGGTAATACGGCTTATTATATCTTATTAGGTATTCTATCAGGTTTCTTTTGTGTATACCATGCTAGAATGTTTCGTAAGACAGAACACTATATATCAAGTATGAAGTTTGGTGCTTATAAAAAAGCATTAATAGGCGCTTCTATGTTAGCAGTTCTAATCTTTCTGTTCCCAACGCTTTTTGGTGAAGGATACGAAAGCATTAAAATACTAACTAGTGATACACCTCAGTCTATTCTAAATAATACTTTATTAGCTAATTTTTCTAATAAACAGTGGGTATTATTACTCTTCGTAGGAGGAGCTGCCTTAGTAAAAACTTATGCTGTAGGATTAACAATGGGAAGTGGAGGGAATGGAGGTAACTTCGCTCCCTCTCTATTCGTAGGTTCTTATCTTGGTTTTACATTAGCCAAGCTGTTACAACTATTAGGAATAAAAGAAATTCCTGTTCAGAACTTTACCGTAGTAGGAATGGCAGCTGTAATCAGTGGATTGTTTCATGCTCCTTTGACAGGTATTTTCTTAATTGCAGAAATAACAGGAGGATACGGGTTAATGGTTCCTCTATTAATCGTATCATCTATTAGCTTTGCAATTTCTAAGCATATGGAAAAATACTCTATGGATATTAAATCTATAGCTACAACGGGGATGGTGTTCACTTCTGATAAAGATTCTAATATATTATCAACTATAATAGCAAGTGATTATATTAAAAATGATATTAAGACTTTAACACCACAACACACTACCGCAGCTGTTGTAGATATTTTTGCAAATACAAAACAAACGTTTATTCCTATACTAGATAATGAGCAAAAAATCATAGGTATTATTAATCTAGATAGTGTAAGACCTATTATATTCAGTGAGTTTCAAACCAAATTCACACCTATCAAAGATTTAATAGAAACACCTATAATTGTATCTAAAAACGATTCTTCTAAAATCATTATGCAGACTTTAGAAACTAACAACTTAGAATTCGTATTAGTACAAGAAAACAAAAAGTACCTAGGTTACCTCGTTAAAGCTGAATTACTTAAAGCATATCGTATCAACCTAAAGTCACTATTATTAGAATAAAAAAGGGTTCCTTTATAAGGAACCCTTCTTATTTTAAGTATGTATTTTTTTTTGTTTCACAAATTTTGAAATAGAACAACAAAACAACAAAACCAAATCCCTTTTTAAGTAGCCAGCTCAAAAGAAATTAAAATAAAAAATCTATTTCAGAAACAAAACACATAACTGATTGAATTACTTCGCCTTTGTAATTCTTTAACAAAGATAAAATAATATTGTATAGTAAAAAGGGCTAATATTTGTTTTTAACAACTATTATCCTAAATAGATACTTTGCCACTATATGACTTATAGATAAGCTACTATAAATACATTTCATAAATAAATCGAAAGTTTTGTTAAACACTCTTCTACCTTCATTTTACAATTCTTACATTTACATAATAATGTACTTAGTTACATTTAATCATTATCAAATATCACTATTAGTTATATTTATTTAAAGGATATTCCTCTTATAAACATACTCTAATTACTTTAATTCAAATTACGTTTATCCATGCAAAACGATTTCGTTAGAGAAATACTGACACAAAATGAAAGTTCACAATCTTTCTTAGACAAACAAAGAATTGAAAAATTCACTGATACATTATTTCACTTTCTATTCCAATTAGAAGATAAGAAATACCTATCAGAAGAGGCTATCAATATCCGTTTGTCTACTCTAAAGCTAGAATTACTTTCTATTGTTTTTAAAATTAATAATGATGTAGATAAATCTCAAAAAATAGCTAATGACTTTTTTGATGCTTTACCGCATATTTTCTTTACACTTAAAACAGATGCACAAGCTATATTAGAGAATGACCCTGCGGCAACTTGTCTTCAAGAAGTATACATAGCTTACCCAGGATTCTATGCCATTGCTATTTATCGTTTTGCACATCAACTACATACACAGAAAGTAGTATTATTACCAAGAATATGGACAGAACATGCACATAGTAAAACAGGTATTGATATTCATCCTGCTGCTACCATTGGATCTCATTTCTGCATAGACCATGGAACGGGTATCGTGATAGGAGAAACTTGTGTTATTGGGCAAAACGTAAAAATATATCAAGGAGTTACTCTAGGAGCTATTTCTGTATCTAAAGATAAAGCTAATACAAGAAGACACCCTTATATAGAAGATAATGTTATTATTTATTCTGGAGCTACTATATTAGGTGGAGATACTGTTATAGGTCATGATACTGTTATAGGTGGTAATGTATGGTTAACCAAAAGTGTGAAACCAAACTCTATTATGTATAGCAAAAGTAAAAGTTATTCTAAAGATCAAGAAAATTATCCTGAACCAATAAATTTCATAATTTAATTAAACAAAAAAATCTAAGAATCATGAAAATAAATAATGTACTTGAGGCAATTGGAAATACTCCTCATATTAAAATAAATAAATTGTTTCCAAATGATATTAATGTTTGGATCAAACTAGAAAAACAAAACCCAGGAGGAAGTTTAAAAGACCGTATTGCCTTAGCTATGATTGAAGATGCTGAAGCAAAAGGAGTAATCAATAAAGACACTACTATTATAGAGCCTACTTCAGGAAATACTGGAGTTGGTCTAGCTATGACATGTGCTGTTAAAGGTTATAAATTAATCCTAGTAATGCCTGAGTCAATGAGTATTGAACGCAGAAAACTTATGGCTGCTTATGGAGCTAAATTTGTACTTACTCCTAAAGAACTTGGAACATCAGGATCTGTATCTAAAGCAACTGAATTAGCAGAAGAAATGGAGAATGCATGGGTTCCTCAACAATTTAACAACTTAGCAAACCCAGAAGTACACCGTAAAACTACTGCTCAAGAAATTATCAATGACTTCCCTGAAGGTATTGATTATCTAATCACTGGAGTAGGAACAGGTGGACATATCACTGGAGTAGCTGAAGAGTTAAAAAAAGTATTTCCTAACTTAAAAGTATTTGCTGTAGAACCTGAGAATTCTCCTGTCTTAAGTGGAGGAAAACCTGGTCCACACCCATTACAAGGTATTGGTGCTGGATTTATACCTAAAGTAGTAAATACAGATATCTTTGATGGTATTATCACTATAGGTAAAGAAGAAGCGTATGCTTATACTAATAAAATTGCTAGTCAAGAAGGTATTTTGGCTGGTATCTCTACAGGTACATCTTTAGCTGCTATTGCTAAAAAATTACCAGAAATAGAAAAAGGAGCTACTATTTTAACCTTCAACTATGATACAGGAGAAAGATATTGGTCTGTTTCTGAATTATTTGATGAAAAAGCAGCAGAAATAAAGTAATTATTATTCATACGATCTATATCAAGGGAGTTTAATCATAAACTCTCTTTTTGTTTTTCGTTTCTGTTTATTTAACAATTTTTAAAGAAGGCTAACTAAGCTGTATTCCTCTAACTGTAGTTCTCTTCCAGATTATTATTGTATTTTTGTACTTGTAACAGAAAATAATAAAACACATGCTTAAAAGATCTTTTCTAATAACAGCTTTAGCTTTTACAGCTTTAACTGCATGTAAGTCAGTACCACAAGGAACAACTACATCTTCAGAAAACGCCTTAAACAACATTGAAGTAAATGGAAAGTTATACTCAGCTGTATTCCAACAAAATGCTGCTGAATATCAAGCATTAGCTGCCCAGGCTTTCAATATTGCTACATTGCAACTAGATCGCATTCTTACAGAACAACACAATAAGCCTCTTGCTATTGTTACTGACATCGACGAAACTTTCTTAGACAACTCTCCTTATGCTGTACAAATGGCTAGAGAAGGTAAATCTTATGACCAAGCTACTTGGACAGAATGGACTTCTAAAGGAGAAGCTCTTCCATTATTAGGAAGTCTAGAGTTCTTTAACTATGCTAAGTCTAAAGGTGTGGAAGTATTCTATATCACAAATAGAAACCAAAATGACAAACCAGGTACTATGAAAAACTTGGTAAAGTATAACTATCCTTATGCAGATGATACACACGTTATCGTTAGAACTGCTGAGTCTAGTAAAGAAACAAGACGCCAAAAACTAAGCGAAACTCATGAAATCGTAATGCTTTTAGGAGATAACTTATCTGATTTCTCTACACTTTGGGATAAAAAGACTCAAGAAGAGAGAATCGAAAATGTAAAAAATAATAGAGAACAATTTGGTAAGAAATTTATTGTTTTACCAAATACAGGTTATGGCGATTGGGAAGCGGCATTATTCCAATACAGAAAAGACCTTTCTAAAGAAGACAAAGATAAAATCTACGACAAAAGCGTAAAAGGTTTTAAATAATAACAAAAAAACTAACAACTTAATATCAATGAAAAAATTAATGGCTTTAGTACTTTTCGTAAGTGCTACTCTATCTTTCACAGCATGTTCTAGCGATGATAATGCTCCTAAACGTAATAAAGAGCAATATGAAGGTACATGGATTGCAGATAGATTATCATATACTATACCTGGTGCACCTAACCCAATGGAACATGATTTCACAGATATGCCTGGTGAAAATGCAGTTAGTCAAGCTGACGAATTAATTCTTACTGAAAAAACAGCTACTTTAACTGAGTTTTTTAAGAACAGTGAAACTCCTAAAACGACACTAGGTGTGGTACAAAATGGGGTAATTACATTTGTAGATCAAAACTATACGTCTAGAACGATTAATAGTACTACTGCTACCACACTGTCTTTGACATATTATTATACTATGAGAGGATCAACATTACCTATTACAGTAACTTATAAAAGATTAAAATAATCGATCCTTTTAAGGTAGTATACAAAACCTTGTAACTAATAGTTACAAGGTTTTTTTGTTAGAATTCTTTAGATTGTGTATTTTTTTTCTAAGTACACGAAAAAAAATCTAAAGCACTTGATATTTAGAGGATTGTGCTTGTTTTAGACAAAAATAATCTTGATAAGTAGTCAAGTCCAAGTTTAAATACACTCATAAGCCTATTACCATGATTCTTGATTGTGATAGGCTTAATAGTATCAATATAATCTCCAATCTTATAGCACCATACAAAAGCAATCATCACTAACATGAGTAGTTTTTCAATTCTATCTATTTTTTTCAA
>NZ_JACAKB010000024.1 GCF_030326305.1 Myroides odoratimimus
ATGACATTAATCCATATAAATGGCTAAAGTATGTTCTTGAAAATATTCAATCCATCAACCACAAGAATATCGCTGACTTATATCCTCATAATTACAAGAAACTTATCCTGGATAATGTAGAAGAATAATTAGATCTCAAAAGATGTACTTGCTCGGGTGCATACGAAGAATAATTAGATCTCACAAGATGTACTTGCTCGGGTGCATACTCTAAATGTGATATTTTTCCGTTCACTAATAAATTATACAGATGCAGTTGATAGTCGTTTTCTTGTAAAAAAAGTAATTCATTAAAGTATTTTGGAGCCAAAAGTTCAACTATTTTTCTCTTATGACTATTCCATAATTCTAATGTCCAAATAACATCAATGTTTTTTATTAAAATATGTTCATATTTCCTATTTATTAAATAATCTAAATATTTTATATAATTCCCTTCAAGTATAAAGCTTAACAATAGCTCTCCTAAATCCTCATCAATAAACTCAATATAATTAATTGCTCTTTTCTTATTTATAGAATACTTAGAATTAAAGAAAGTATAAAAAAAATCAATCTTATAGCGGGTATCTAATACATCAAGAAGGTTCTCCATTATATTTCTTGTTCTTACGTTTTGGAAATATTCATTATTATCCTTTAAGGATTCTTTTAATTGTTCATAAAGTTCCTCAGGGTTCTTAATACTAATTATTCTTTTAGAAATATTTGAATCAATACTATTTCTAAATTCCTTTGGACTTCCTTTAATAAAATAAGTAATTAAGTTTTCTAATTCTATTGTATTTAAAACAGAATGTATTAATATATCATAAGGGTGCTCAGTAATAGTATCGTTAGCTTCTTCCTTAAGGACTATTAATTCTCTAAGTAATTGTTCTTGTTGATAATGCATTATATTTTTTGATTTAGCAATGGGATACCTTAAGATACGAAAATAATTCATCCACTAATTCAATAAAAATATGCTTTTAGAGTATTTCAAAAATCATTAGACAACGATTTAAACACAAATCATATTTTAAAACGCTTAAATAAATGTAATTCATTGTTTGTTAATTGTTTATAAAATTAAATAATACATTTTATCACATAATATCACAGAGTTTGATAGGTAGTTTTACAATGTTCGAACGAAGCAATTGTACAACCTAAAAAACTTTATGACATGTATTTAAACGAATTAAAAGAAAAGCCTGTTTGGCAAATGACAGGACAAGAGCTATTAAACTTATTAAAAGAAATAGCAGTAAACGAATCTCCTCATTCTTCTACTAATCAATCAAATGATACTCTTAGTAAACGTTACGTTTATGGAATACGAGGTATAGCCGAATTATTTGGTTGCAGTATATCTACTGCCAACAAAATCAAAAAAGAAGGTAAAATCAAAAGTGCAATCTTACAGTATGGTAGAAAGATAATTGTAGATGCTGAACTGGCATTAGAACTCTTTTCAAAGAAGTAAAAGGATAACTACTACAAAACATCCTTTGTAAGAATTACAATCAATTAATTTAAATCAAGAAGTATTATGTTCTTAGATATACCTTATATCCGAGTAGGAACTTCTTATTTTAAAATTATCGAAAAACCATTAATATCTGGGGATAAAGTTAAAGTAAGAGTTCGGTGGAACCGTGAAACTATTGTATCAGATCATGGAAAGTCATACTTGGAAAACATTTTAAAATTAGACGGATTTTGCTGTATTCCAGATCATCTAAACTATCAACTCTTAGTAGATAACTTTTACAATACCTATCACGAGCTTCCAATAAAGCCAAATGAAGATAAGCTGAGTTTGCAACAGTTAGAGAACAACATTCCAAACTCTTTACATTTTGTAAAGCACATCTTTGGAGAACAGTATCTCTATGGATTAGATTACCTAAAGTTGCTATATGAACAACCAACACAGCCCTTGCCTATACTTTGCTTGGTCAGCAAAGAAAGAGCTACTGGAAAGAGTTCTTTTATAAAGTGGCTTAAGACAATCTTTGGGCTTAATATGACCTACATCAAAGGAGATTCCTTTAGCTCTCAATTCAATGCCGATTGGGCAAGTATGTTACTTGTTGCTATAGATGAAGTATTCTTTGATAGAAAGGAGATAACAGAACGCTTAAAGTATCTCTCCACCACCGATAAAGACAAAGTGGAAGCCAAGGGAAAAGACAGACAAGAGATTGAGTTCTTTGCCAAGTTTATCTTGTGTTCAAACAACGAGGACAACTTTATTCAAATAGATGAAGAGGAAATCAGGTTTTGGATTAGAAAGATTAAGCCCATTGAATCCGAAGATGTCTTTTTTGTAAATAAGCTCAAAAAGGAGATACCCTATTTCATTGCGTTTTTACTTCTAAGACCTTTAGAGTCAAAGCAAAAAACACGAATGTGGTTTACTCCCAAGCAGATACTCACAGAGTCACTGTTAAAGCTAATCAGTAAAAACAAAGTTGAAGTAGCTATGATAGAGCTAATACATCTTTGTTTCGAAAAGATAGACGAACAAGTACTTTGTATTGCTCCAAATGATATTCTGCTTTTGCTTCGAAAAATAAACCCAAGGCTTTTTATCTCTGCAAGTGAAATAAGAAAGACTTTAAAAAAATGGAATTTCACTCCAGAGGATAACACAAAATCTTATCAAGGAATAGAACTTTTATCTCACGGAGAGTTTGTAAAAGTAGAACGCAGAGGACGGTATTATACCATAGAAAAACCTTTTTTCTATAAAACATTTGATGCTTTGATGCAAGAATGAATTAAACACTTGATAAACAATATTTTGACTTGCATCAAACTCTGCATCAAACTTAAAAAAGACCTTATTTGATGCAAGAGTGATGCAGAAAACAGAATCAGTTTGATGCAGTGATGCAAGAGTGATGCAGAGTACTTTGCTGAATTTCAATTAGATATGTGTTTTCTGCATCATTGCATCAAATAAAACACATTTTTAACCCTTTAACCCAAAAGACTATGAATTGTGATACAGCCAAACAAATAAGAATAATTGACCTACTTGAAAAGTTAGGTTATAGTCCCAAGAGAATAGCTAATGAGAGTTGGTGGTATATCAGTCCTTTTAGACAGGAAAAAACACCTTCATTTAAAGTCAACTTAGCCAAGAACCTCTATTATGATTTTGGAGAAGGTACTGGTGGAACAACACTCGATTTTGTAATGCGATATAATAATTGTGATCTAAAATCTGCTTTGAGCATTTTAGACAACAATGTTTTTTCATTTGTTCAGCCGACTGTTTTAAACACGACTTCTCAAAGTGAAAATAATTACGAAATAACATCAATTAAAGAGGTAACTAATACCTATCTTATACAGTATGCCAAAAGTAGAAAACTATGTCTTAGAATGCTTAAAAAGTATTGTAAAGAGATACACTACTCCTTAAATGACAAATCGTATTATGCTATTGGATTTAGGAATGATAAAAACGGGTATGAACTTCGAAACAAGTATGTAAAGATGTGTTTAGGTTCTAAAGCTGTTTCTTATTTTTCTAATAACTCAAATAAGGTTATCCTCTTAGAGTCTTGGAGTGACTTTATAAGCTTTCTGACTCTTTACCCAAATACAGAATACCAATTTGATTATATCATACTCAATTCAGTTACAACCCTAAATAACACATTGCTAAAAGAGTCCAACTCTTATCTGTATAAGTCTGATAAAATTAAATATAAATCGATTATTTGTCTTTTTGATAATGACAAAGCGGGTGATTTAGCTACTGAAAAAGTATTTGATACTTACAGAAATATTACCGTTGACGGACGATTAGCCTATCAAGAGTACAAAGACTTGAATGATTATTTATTAACTATTAACCCAGATAATTCGGTGTGAAAATTACAGGATGTTATTTGACTTGTGGACACTACAAAGGCGATTTGACCTGTGGGTTTTGCAC
The DNA here is from genome assembly GCF_030326305.1 of Myroides odoratimimus. Lineage (GTDB taxonomy): Bacteria > Bacteroidota > Bacteroidia > Flavobacteriales > Flavobacteriaceae > Flavobacterium > Flavobacterium odoratimimum_A. Next base: position 3,938 of record NZ_JACAKB010000024.1, read on the forward strand.
TGTGATTTGACGTCCTAATTATCGAGATGTGTCTTTGTCCTTACAAATTGAAAATTTGAATCGAAACAAAGACCACTCGTTTTTCTCCCGAAGGTCGCAAAATTAGTAAGACGATGAAAAGAGAACACAAGATAGAATTTAGAGTTACCCTAACAGAATCTCTGCTTATAAAAAACAAAGCAGATAAAATTGGTTGCAGCGTTTCTGAGTACCTGCGTAGTACTGCACTTGGGTACGCACTTAGCTACAAACTAACACAAGATGAAATTGAGGTTTACAAACTACTAAACAAGTTTGCTGATAACTTCAGAAGAATTGGTAACCTGTTTAAACTTGGAGATACCACAGGTGTAAAAGAAGCTACTATTGAAACTGCAAACTTAATTAGAGTTCACCTTCAAAAACTAAAATAATATGATAGCTAAAGCAAAAACGTGTATTGGAGCAGCTGCTCTTTTTAATTATGTGATTAATCCAAACAAAGGCTATGAACTTGTTAGAAACAATCTTTCGGGGGAAACTCCGAAAGATATGTTTCAAACTATGCAGATTCTACAAAATCAAAACTCACGCTGTAAGAACAATACAATCTCCGTTGTTATTTCTCCTACTATTGAAGATAGTAAGAAGATGACAGATAAAGATTTAAACAATCTTGTCCATGATTTTTTAGTTGGTTTAAAGTTAGATCCCAAACATGCGCAATACATCGCTTTTGTTCACACTGAAAAAGAACATAAACACATTCACATACTGGCTAATCGCATTGATGAAAACGCAAAAGCACTTAAGGATAATTATATCGGATTTCAAGCGCAGCGCATTGCTCATGGAGTAGCTTTAAAATATGGTTGGACTTCTATAAGACAAGAAAACGAAAACAAAAAAGAACAAGTAAAAGCTAATCAGAAGCAAGTAGCCCAAGAGATTAAAAAAGCTCATTATCTTGTTTTAAAAGAGCGTCCTAAAAGCTTACAACAGTATATTGATATGATGCGTATGCATCAAATAGAAGTAAAACCGAGCGTAAACAAACAAGGCAATATTCAAGGGTATCGATTTATTCACTTACCAACTAATACAAATCTAAAAGCAAGTGAGGTTGACCGCAATCTAAAACTAAATAAGCTGTTTGAAAATAACACTCCCAAACGTAATGATGATTTATTTCATGCTGTTCTACTTAAAGATCAAGACCAACAAATTTCATTTGAGAATTGGAATACAAACACAGCAAGTCTGTTTAGTTTTCTAAACTCTTATGGCAATTACTATGAAGACTATACTCCTGATATCACTAAAAAGAAAAAACGAACAATAAGACGATAATTATGGCAAAACATCAACCAACACTAACAGAACTCACTGAGTTACTCTTTCAACAAGTAGTTTACTTGCAAGAAACAATGAAGCAGAATATCGCTCAACAAACAGAGCTTTCATACAAATTAAATAGCATTGAAGTAAAAGTAAATCTGTCAGAGCTTAAAAAAGTAGAAGAGCAACAAACAGAACGGCTTCATTCTTATCTTGATCACTTTTGTGTTAGATTACAAGCTATTAATGAACAGCATTACAAGGTAAATAAATCTATCAACTCAAAAAAGATTCTGTACTTAGTACTGCTTAATATCTTCTTTTTCTTGGTTACTTGTTTGTGCATATACAAACTGAAATAGCAACATTGTTAGTTGAAGTATTTCAAATATTAGTTTTTTGTGTAACTTTACGATTCAATCTTTTTTAAATCAATGGCTGTATCTTTTGAGCCTTCTTAAACTAAGCTATTAATTATGGAACATAAAATACATCAAGGAAGAAATGTAAAGCGTTTTAGAGAAATGCTTGGAATCAAACAAGAAGTTCTTGCCTTTGATTTGGGAGATGATTGGAATCAAAAGAAGATATCTGTATTGGAACAGAAGGAAGTAATTGATAATTCTCTTTTACAGCAGATTTCTAAGGTACTTAAGATACCTGTTGAAGCAATTGAAAATTTTGATGAACAGCAGGCGATTAATATTATTTCAAATACGTTTGATAATGGTTCTGTTGCAGTTAATCAAAATCCAATTTTCAATAATAGTCCTATTGATGCAATTGTGAAGCTTCACGAAGAAAAGATTGCCTTGTATGAGCGTATGCTTAAAGAGAAAGAAGAAATGATGAATCGTTTAGAAAAGCTTATTCAAAGTAAGTAGGCATTAGATGATATCGTATATAATAAAAAAAGGTAGAATTACTATGAAGGGTATTCTACCTTTTTCTTTTTTAGATAAATATTTATTGATAAGTAGTTTTATCTCTTTGCTGAATGAGTTTACAAGCATCCAACATTTTATGAAAGTTCAGCATTGAGACATTGCAACAATAATCTTTATGATATAAACTATTAGCCATTGTAGCTAAAATTAAATCAAAGAATGATTTACTTACTTGTTCAATAGTAAATCGATTAAAGACATTCTCAAATACTATATAGGGATTCTTATATTCATCATTATTAAGATACTTCAATTTTTTTAGTTCTTTCTCAGATACTTCCGAAACAGTAAGTCCTTTTTTAGTAAACTTCTTTGGTTTTAGATATATCTTATATCCTGCTTTAAATATAGATTGTAAAACAGTTGCATCATAGATAACTTCAGAAGCACTGATTTTATCATACATCTTATGACTTAAAGTATAGCAACAATAACTTCGTAATTGTTCTTGAAAATATTCAATATCCGCAAGTTCTCTAAGCCAGTTCAGTAGTTCGTATGGACATTCAACATTGTCTTTTGTCCAATAGTATGATTCTAATGAATGTTCTTGTTTTGCCATGACTATTCAGTTCTTTCACATATCAACCAACATGCCTCAATCAATCTATTGACATTGATAAAAGAAATATTAATTTCTGTAGAAGGTGGTTCTATAAAATTACCAAGTGCAAACTCTACAATTTCAAACAAATCAATCTCTATATCTATTACTGATTGTTTTTCAAAAACATCCTCAAATACCATGTAAGGGTTTAAATACTCATCTAATGACAATGATCCCAAAAATACTTTAGACTCAGCTACAGTTGATTTCTTTAATGGTTTAAGAATATAATACTTATTTGAGTTACTTCGTATTTTATAACTACCGCGCACTATTGAACGTAGTATAGAATAGATTAAAAAAACGACATGAGGACTCTGTTGTTGATATATTTCGCTTTTATGAGTATAGACCATTAATTCGCTTAAATATTGTTTTAATTCAGAAGGAATTACAACTTCAAACAAACGAGATAACATATCATAAGGATTTTTAATAGGCTCTCTATACCATATATGAGCTTCTAAGGGAATTTTTACTTTTTTCATAATTCAGGTCTTTTAAGGTTTATATAAAAATACCTTCCCTTGTATTGGTAAACTATTCTATATCAAGGATAAAATATGCTTTTAATCAACCAGAGTATTATCTTGGCCTGTATTTAGTTCAACAATACAAGTCATTAAATCAATAAATATGCGTATCATCCCAAACCAAATAATAACTTCCTTATTATATTGCATAATAGGATTATCATCAAGTACATTCTCCTTTTCTAACACAGATATATCTTGACTGGAAAATAAGTCAGTTATTGTCTTGTAATTCTCTTTGCCAACTACAAGAATAACAAGATTATAAATGTGAGCCATAAAATACTCAAAGCCTATTATGTTTATAATCTTTTCTATGGCATATATTCTAAAGCTATTTTTCTCCAATACCTCTTTTTCATGTTTTTTATAATCAACTAACTTACCCTCTTTGATTAGTTCAAAAGCACAACATATAAGTAATTGTAAAGCCATTAACGTATTTACAACTTCAAACTCAAACTTAGCATTATCTTCGAACTCAACTTCCCGTTTTAAAAGTTTTTCAATCCCGTATTCTTCAATATATTTAGGATAGTTATTGTAATGCTCCATTACAATTGGATCATTTAATGCAAGTAAGATATTATCTATCATTTGCAATAAAACCATTTCATCTTCACTTATAATAGTCACCACATTAACTACTTGCTCTCGATTGATTATAAGCCTTTTAATTTTCTCTTTATTAGTCATAATAATATAATTTTTAGGTTCATAAATTTGATCTCTTTACAGAGTATAAACTATTCGTTTAGAAACTATAATATCCTTAATTCGAATAGATTACCGTAAATCAAGGTAAGACCTTGCAGTTGTTAACCTTAAATACTGTAATTATGAAATCAATCATTAACAACCTTTCAAGTTTGAAACTATCAAGCGAATTAAGACACGAACTTGAAGATTTAATCGAAAAAAATTTAGTAGGGTTTATTTTTTATTCGCAGAAGAACTTGCTCAATCATCCTATTATTACTCTTTGTTTTTATGATGCTGCTGAACTAAATAATATACGTAGAAGTAAATGGATCACTAAGGGAATTAATCACTACCAAGTAAATATTTACTGTTTGTGTATCAAAGACTTTTATCAATCCGATTCTTTTCAAAATATAATGTATTCAACATTAAATTGCCAAAAAGAAAATCTCGTTTATGGTTCTTTACACGATAGTGAACCATTATTTAGTTTGCACCAATCTAAACAGAAAGAAAATGATTTTGAAAGCTTTGTTTCTAAATGGTTTGCTAAGCATTACAAAAGAAACACTAAGTTTTTAAAGTCTTTAAAAAAGGAGTTGAAAGCTAATCACATAGATGAACAATCTGCTATGCTTGGTATCAAACAAGTAATACAAGATACTAAAGAAAGAGTTCAACCTATATTATCAGGGAGCATTCAGTGTAGTACTGCTTCTTTTCTAAATTTCGTATTTAGCCATTGCTCTACTGTTCAAGATGTTTTTAAACAAGACTTTGATTTTTATGTGAGAGATATGACTTCATTATTCAGAGAAGAGCTAAAACCAAAGAAAAATGCTGAACAGATAGAACCCTATGAAAAACCATTAGTAGGATATTTACTTAACATAGCTCAGGATTTTTTAAAAGCAATGTACGTAGAAATACCAAATAGAATACTCACTAAATATAAGCTCATGGTAAACAAGCAAAAGCTACTCTCTTTAAATAATCCCAAACAGATAACGGAAATACAAGAGGAACTCGAAGAGCGGACGAGAAAAATACTTTTGAAGTATAAGAAGGTGGATTCATTTTATTTAATTAAGAGAAGAACTAACGATCAGATACTCTTAAACTCTGATGATTCTACTTCTTATAAGCTACATTTACTATTACTAGCGAGTATTGAGACATTGCACATTAATGAAGAGGGTAATATAAGGCAATATGTTTCTTTTCATACTGAGGATTTAGTTGATGTAACCGTAATCCTGATTAAAAAATCAAATTGGTATTTACATATACCTGTTTATCATTCTTTCTTTAAACAGAATATAACAGAGGATAAGCTATGGATTGGAGAGCCTTTAATAGCCGAGAATCCAGATTTAGAAACGTTTCCACTGAGTGAACTTAAATTAAAGTTTTGGGTTGAGTGCAAATCAATGCTTAAACCTATTGTGAAAAGACTCAGTTATCAAATAGAAGGCTGTCAGAGTGATGCAGATGTGATTTTTTATAAGTATACCTTACAACAACTTTTAATGGCTATACTCTTTGCTAAAATAGATTATATGCCACAAGTACACACTACAAGTTATTTATGGCGTTTAATTCAATGGTATGCTCCTGAATTAGGTCTTGTTATTGACTGTAATAAGGAGATAAAGGAAATGTTATTTGAGAATTATACATGTCTTAGAAATTATCCTAATATCAAATACCCAACGGTTAAATACACAGAAGAACAGTGGAACAGAGTTTATTATTTCATTGGTAAGCTTTATGAATTTGCTAAAGAGTGTTATCAGGTTAAAGATTAAGACACATTGATTATAGTTTTATTTTTATTAATAATTGCACAAAGTTAGGCAATGCCTAGCGGTTCGCTAACAAGAAATTCCCCCATAAATGCTTGACTAAAGTCTTCGCTTTATTGCGTTGCTTCTTGTGCTCGCTAAGCCATTACCAATTGTGGCTCCATAATTAATTTAAAAAATTTAATAGTATGGAAACTACAGTTTTAAACACAGATTGGCTTATTGCCTCAGAAGTAGAATTGATTTACAAATCAAAAGTAAAGGCTTCACAGAGACCTCAGATTACATCTTCTTACAATGCCTATCAAATAGCATTAAAAGCATGGGATAGTAATAAGATTGAATTATTAGAACAGTTTAAAGTACTTATGCTTTCAAACAACAATAAAGTACTTGGAGTATTAGAAGTTTCCTCAGGAGGAATAACAGGTACAATAGTAGATTTAAGAATCATTTTCTCCGCTCTTTTAAAAGCGCATGCAGTGGGATTTTTGATTATACATAACCATCCGTCAGGAAAATTAGCACCAAGTGATGCTGATAGACAAATCACAAGAAAGATTAAAGAAGCAAGTAAAATACTTGATATTAATCTTTTAGATCATTTAATTATAACAGCAGAGAGTTACTACTCTTTTGCAGATGAAGGCATCTTATAAGATGCCTTTGTTATTTAAATATTAGAGGGTGAACTCTAATATTTTATTAATATACTTAATTATAGATAATGCTTTTTAACTTTTAACCATTAGTTTTTTAATGTTTGTAGTAGTGAAAATTACTATTAATAAATCTCAATAGAAACGATTACTTAACAACAAAGATTAATAAGTAGAATCTTAAGTATTCAATATAACTTAACAAAAATGAGGATGTTCTTTTGGAATACCCTCATTTTTGTTTTGTTAAAACCCTCTCATAGGATAGATCTGTAAATATCTTAATAACAGACAACACATCTACCTAATAGGGTCATTACATTTCGTAGTTAATCTCTAATTCAAAAAAAGAATAATTACAATTTTAACTATATATTTGTATTTTAGAATTTTTGAGTTAATTTAGTTAAAATATAATCTGTAAAACCTCTTGTTTTTGCCATATTAATTAGATTTGCCTCTATATTTTCTAATTGATATTGTGACATACAGTCAATTAGAAATTGTGTGCTTAATACAAATTTTTGATCGTTTATTTCATCTAAACTTATTACTTGAATATCATTTTCAGTTATATTTGCTTTTTCAAAAACAAAAGATATTACAACCCTTGCTAAGTGTAACTTAAAATTAGTTAGGGTATTTTTTAAAGTACGATCTTCAATGTTAGACCATAATTCAATAACTTTTTTGTTTAATAAACAACTATTAAGATAAATTCTATAATCACGTCTTTGGCTAAAAATTCTATTATAAGTGGCATCGTCTTTTATTAAAGATGTAGGTTTTGATCTTGCAGAATGAGGATTGTCAAATAATAAAGATTCCAAAATTTGAGCTGTTGTTTGGATACTAAAAATCCTACTAGCAGGCTTTCCTTGATTCTTATAATAATTTTTTCTTCTATCGTAAAAATAACCCTCAGTTCCATAAAATATTTCAAGATTTCTTTGAATATCATCAGTTGCACGTAAGAGTGCAGCAGATACTGGATTCTGACTATTTGTTGATGCAATTATATGATCTATAGTTTTCTTATCTTCATTAACAATCACTTTTACTAAAACAGATCTTTTATCATTTTGATCTGATTTATGATGTAAAAAAATTGAATATGATGTTTGTAATCCATTTACTATTTGTATATTATCTAGACTTAAAGTAGTACCAACTAATGATGGGTTCGAGGCAATTATTGTTATACCATTATTTAGCCACCAAAAGTCTTCCTCAGATGGATTATCAATTGTATTTTTGATTTTGTTATTAACATCAACCGTACCTTGAAAATGTCTAATATTACTTTCGAAGAGATCTTCTCTTATTTTGTCATCTTCGTCAGTTAAAAAAGATTTATAATTTGACAGTTTAACAGTTCCTACGTATCCTATACCATCATCGTTATAGCTAGTTGAAAGAGGTGTTTCTTTAAATACAATTTGTAATCTTTTATCACGTCGAATTTGATAGAGTTTTAATAGTTCTCTGCAACTATAATTAAAATAACTTATATCTGCTCCAATAAATATCTGTTCTGATAAACCTTTTAGTTGATTTACTTTTAATTCGAATATATTATTAATTTCAATGTTTTCTGCATTTGCGCAATAGTTGAAAATTATTTTTAACTTCGCACCTGCTGCCATACATTTTTTCCAAGATTCTCTCGCTATACTTCCTTTTTCTACAATATTAGGATTAAATCTTTGTAATAAGTCTCTTGTTGTTTTTTCAAGACTAAAAAGTTCTGGAATAGAAGTTATCAATCGATCTATAGCTAGTTCTTTGAATGAATTTTCATTCTTACATTGTGAAATAATAATTGTAACATTTTTTTTTCTGTCAAAAATTATATCATCAAGATCTTCTATTGAGTCTATGACAAAATCATCTACTAAAGTTATGATGGAATCTATCCCTCCATCATTGCCACCATCAACTATTGACTCTTGCAAAGATTCAAACGTTAAGTCATAACCTTTAGTTATTTGTACTAAAGAGAAAAGTTCAAATATTTCATCGTTATTAACTGTTAATTGATTTGCTTCTTTGAATTGTTGTATGCAACCGTTTAAAATTATTTTATTATTCATAATAAATATAGTCTTTTTGAAAAGCTAATTTACCTAAATAAAAGATATAAAAAAACCCAACTTTACATTTTTGGGTGTAAAATTGGGTGTTATACTTATAACTACCTGATAATCAAGGTAAACTGCGGAGAAAGAGGGATTCGAACCCCCGGACCTGTTACAGTCAACGGTTTTCAAGACCGCCGCATTCGACCACTCTGCCATTTCTCCAGAGGTCTACATTACTTCCGTATTGCGAGTGCAAATATACTGCAAATACTGGGCTTTGCAAGAGATTTTGAATAAAAAAGAACATCTTTTTTATATTGTTTTTATAACTTGTTTAAAATGAGTTGGTAATAATTATTTAAAAAGCCGACTTTTTTTGTACAAACCTGTATGAATAGGCTTTTTTATTTCTACCTCCTTGACTTTTCTAAGTGTTTTTATATATTTATCAAGTTAATAAGTAAAATATGCTTTTAGAAAAGTTATTAAAAGAGTTTGAAGTCGAATTAGCTGTATTTACTTCTTCACAATATGCTTTGTTTGATGAATACTTCGAACGAATTACCATTTCTAAAAATGAATACCTAATAAAAGAAGGAGAGGTAGAACAGTATAGTTATTTTATTTATGAAGGAGTATTTAAATGTTGGACTATTGATACTAAAGGTGTAGAACAAACATTTTGGTTTTGTAAAGAAGGAACTTTTTCTATGTCGAATATTTCTTTTTCACTTCAAGAGCGAGCGGATTTTTCTGTACAAGCTGTTATGGATGCAGTAGTATATCGAATTAATAAAGAGCAAATAAGCGATTTATACGCTTCTATTTCTGGATTAGAGATAATGTTCGGAAAATTAACAGCAAGGCTTTTAAATCGTCTCCTACAGCGGAATATAGATCTAATCAAGTATTCTTCAGAAGAATATTATTTGAGAATGCAAGAAGAGTATGGAGTGGCATTTAATTATATCCCCTTAAAAGATATAGCTTCTTATTTGGGAATTACTCCACAAGGGCTGAGTAGAATTCGCAAGCGAATTTTTTAACCCAGGTTCAGTAGATTGTCTGTCAAAGCTTAGAAATTTGCCCTATTAAATTTAAAATTATGATTAGAAAAGTAAAGAGTCAAGAATATCCAGTGTTAGTAGAGATATGGGAAAGTGCAGTAATACATACTCATGATTTTTTAGCAAGAGAAGATTTTGAGTATTTTAAAAAGACTATACCTAGTTATTTTGAATTCGTAGAGTTGTATGTTCATCTTAACCAAGAAGGAAGAATGACTGGCTTTATCGGTGTTGCTGATGGAAACTTAGAAATGTTGTTCATACACAATGATTTTCGTGGACAAGGAATAGGTAAATTGTTATTAAATTATGCTAAAGATAGACTTCATATTACTAAAGTAGATGTAAATGAACAAAATCAACAAGCAGTTGGATTTTATTTACATATGGGGTTCAAATCAGTAAACAGGTCTGAGACAGACGGACAAGGAAAGCCTTATCCTATCTTACATTTAAGCTTGTAATTATTCCTACGAGTAATGGAAAATGACGGTTTTTTGTATAGAAACAGGATGTTTTAAGGACTAAATCTATAGGAACTGATCTGTTTTGAGTAATATCTGTCCACTTTTTTAGCGAAATGTAGTAATGACGGTACATTCGATGCGTTTAGCTTTGGTGTGTTGAAAGTGAGTGGATTAGGTGATATTTACCGTTTAAAACACAATAAAGTAAAAATATCAAGTGCTAAAAGAGAGAGGTAAAGTGGTAAAAAAGTCAGTAAATACTGTGTATATGTGAGATTATATTCTATTTTTGTAATACATATTTAAAATGTAAAAATTACCATGAAAGAATTAATCGAAAAAATCAACGCTGAGTTTGAAGCGTTCCAACAAGATTCAGCTTTACAATTAGAAAACGGAAATAAAGCTGCAGGTACAAGAGCACGTAAAGCTTCTTTATCTATTGAAAAACTTTTAAAAGAGTTTAGAAAAGCTTCTTTAGATGCTTCAAAACAATAATAATAAAAACTCCTACTTTACTAAGTAGGAGTTTTTTTATTCTTTAAGTTTGTGTTTTATAAAAAGAGCATGAACTATTTTATCATTGGTGATATACATGGTTGTTATCACACGTTTTGTTCTCTTCTAGAGCAGTGGGATTCTTCTAATGAGCATTTAATATTAGTAGGAGATTTAATAGATAGGGGCAATTATAGTTGGTTAGTCGTAGAGAAGTGTTTAGCCTTATTAAATGATACAACATTATCAGTAACTGTTCTTAAGGGAAACCATGAAGCTGAACTTATTCAGTATATCAAGGATGGACGTCATGAAATATGGACATCTCAGTGTGGTTTAGCCACTTTAGAAGACTTTCAAAGGCATCATGTAGATTTGCAAAACCTTTTACCACACTTAGAAAAATTACCACTTAAGTTTGAGACTTCTTCATTTATTGCCACACATGCAGGAGTATGTGATACGACTAATCCTTATGATGAGTCTAATTGGGATGGGGTGTTATGGACACGTAAGCCACTTGTCAATCTTCATAAACTACAAGTTCATGGTCATACTCCTTTAAAACAAAATCATCCTCAGTATACTTTAGATAGCCACTCGTATAATATAGATACAGGAGCTTATTATGGTTATGGGTTAACTGGTATTAAGTTAGATCAAGTAGCTAATGTTATTGAGATTGTAAATATACCTACAGATAGGCGTGATATAGCATCAGAGAATAATGAATAATTGTATCTTTGATAGAGAGTAGTTTTAATTCTACTTACAATATTGTGTGAAGTCATGAAGAATCTCTACGAACTGATTATATGAGAATGAAGGAATATAAGTATAGTATTTTTACGGATAAAATAGAAGAGGGAATAAATAAAGGATTATTAAAGCCTGGAGATAAATTACCTTCTGTTCGTGCTATAAAAAAAGAATACAACTTAAGTATAAGTTCTGTTCAGAGTGGTTATGATTACCTTGTATTTAAGGGTTTGGTCACTAGTGTGCCTCGCTCTAGGTATATTGTATCTGATTGTCTTGCGGAACAAAATTTAGAAGTAGAATTACCTATTATCCCTCGCGATGCAGTTTTTAGAAAGAAAATACATCTTATAACGAATCCAATAAGTGATACTAGTCAGACAATACTGAATGAAGCGAGTCCATCTGACCTCTTTATTCCTCAAAAATTAGTTCTCAAAACAATGCAAGAGGTAATAAGAGAAAAAGGAGCATCTTTACTTCGTTATTATCCTAATAATGGGGCAGATGAGCTAAGAGATTTATTAGTCAAGAGAGCTGGACTTCATGGAGCTTCCATATCATCAGATGAACTTTTGGTGACTGATGGAGCATTACAAGCACTATATATTGCTTTAAGCTCTATTACTTCACCTAATGATATTATAGCAGTGGAGAGCCCATGTATCTTCTCTATTTTAGAAGTTATTGCTAGTCTGAAGCTAAAGACAATAGAAATACCTGTTCGTGCGTATGATGGATTTGATACAGATTATTTAAAAAAGGTCTGTGCAACTAATAATATAAAAGCGATTGTACTAACTCCTAATTTTCATAATCCTACTGGAATATTAATGACAGAGGAGAGTAAAAAAGCAGTTTATGAAACCGCTCTATATCACAATGTACCCATCATAGAAAATGATGTTTTTGGCTGTCTTTATTTTAAGGGAAGTAGACCCAGTAATATTCGTAACTATGATGAAGCAGGATTAGTAATGACATATTCGTCTTTTTCTAAATCGTTAGCACCAGGTATTAGGTTAGGATGGTTAGCAGCAGGACAGTTTTTTTCAGAAGCAGAGCGCTTGAAGTTCGCTCTAGGGCGTTCGGTATCTCCTATAAATCAAGAGGTAATGTTAAAGCTTCTTCAATCTTCAGCTTATGATAAGCATCTTAGAGTTTTTCGTCAGCAATTAGAGCGTCAAGCATTACAGTTGGTGAAGCAATTAATTCATAGTTTTCCTGATTCTATTCATGTTCAACTTCCACAAGGAGGGTATTGTACATGGGTTCAATTACCTGCACATATAGATATGAACTTTTTCTATAAGCGATGTACAGAAGAAGGAGTACAGTTTACACCTGGAGAGACTTTCTCCTTTACAGATGTATACGATAATTGCTTTAGAGCAGTATTCTCTAAACAACTTACTTTACACAATCTAGAAGCCATAAGAAGAGTAGGAGAGTCTATATTATAAGTGATGTACCGATGCTTTTTTAGAATACTGTATCGAAACAAATGGGATAGAAAAGGGTATGTTTGTAGATAAACATGAAATAATATGGATGTAATATCGAAATTCACAATAGGAACTGAAGAAGGACTTGGTATTCTTTTTCAATTAAGAGAAGCTCAAATAAGAGAAATGTATGCGGATACAGTGGAAATAGAGCAATTAAATCAATATATAACTCAACAATTAAATCATAAAGAAGCTGTATTAGAACTGAATAATCTAAGTACACAAATGCTAACAGTATTTAAGCAAGAAGTACCTGCGGGGTTTGTGATGATTAAACAAGTAATACAACCAGAAGTATTAAAGGATAAAAAAGTTATTAATCTTGAACCTTTTTATATCAATTCTGAGTATAATGAGGAAGAAGTAAGAGAGTCTTTATGGCAAAAGAGTTTATCCTTAACCCGTAATTATGACGCAATATGGATAGAGCTTTTACAGAACAACCCTTTAATTCCTTTCTTGAAAGAGTGGGGGTTTGAGATTAATCAAGAGTCTGTTATAGAACCTTTTAATAAGCCTTCTTATATCATGATAAGATGGAAATCTAGTGAATAAGTTCTTTTGATAAAGAGTATATTTTATAAGTTAATTTTGATTATGGCTGTGAACAATTTGTTTATGGCCATTTTTATTATTGTATGTTGAGGGGCTCAAGCCCTAGAGCTTTTCTTCTCTGATTTACTTTTTTGAGATTATCATAAGGGTATAATATTAGCTTTCCATTGTCATCATAAGTCGATTGTATTCCATATTTTTGAGGGATTTCTTCGCCTGTAGCTATTTTATCTTGTAAGTAAGCCAAGTGTTTGGGGTCTAAATAACCTAGTTTTATAGCCTTTTTTATTTGTTTGAAATATTTCTTTTGATATTTAGTATTAGAATGTAATAATATGACAAGAGCATGGTAACTACTTTCTTTTTTGTTTACTATTGCTGTATGAAAATCACAATGATCAAAGATGTTAAATAATAATCTTTGATTCAGTGCATCAACTTTCAGGTCGATTGTACCACTTAATCTATTTTCTTTATCTTTTAGGTAAGCATCTTTTAGAAGATTATCTATTTGGGTACAGTCGATATCTAATTTAGTATTAATAGTGTCAGTATATGTCCCATAAGTTTGATACAATAGCATAGTCTTTTTAAATGCTATATCTTTTCTAGTGATTTTTCTAAATTTTAAAATTGTAGAATCGTTTTGTTGGTCTACGTATCTATCTACAGTATATTTTTTGGGAGAGTATATAGACGCTTGTTCATAATTTATAAGATCATTATTTGGAGATAATATTTTATAAACTTTATCATTAAGAGCGTCAATTTTTATTAATTCTAGTATTTGTTTATTACTCATTTTTTGATACCTTCTATTTGAGGTACAACTAGTAAAAATTAAAGAGAAGAATAAAAAGTAACTTATATATCGGAACATTGTATTTCGTTTTTATAAAGATAATGTTTTTCAATCTTATCTTGTAATGAGTTATTACTGTGTATATAGTATATCTACACTTTTAGTTGAAAAAGAGCCAAGTTCCCTCTAGAGAGAACTTGGCTGGCAGTATAAAAAGCTTAGAAAAAGGAAAAGTATTAATAAGGTATAAAGTCCTTACTTAGCTTACTAAGAATCTTCTTCGTAGGGGAAGATAACATGACGATTAGAATAATAAATATCAATCCCCAAATAACCCAAGTATAGTAGTCTTGTGAAGCTCTAGTTATAATCTGTGTATTGATATGATTATTGTAAATTTTAGTGGCTAGCTGAGCTCCTGTGGTGTAATCTTTTCCATCTAGTGTGACATGGTGTTGTATGTTTTTAAGTGTTTCATTGTTTAATGGATTGGTGGATGCTATATATTCAGATGCTCTATTATAGTGTATACTTTTATTAAATAATTGAAAGTAATTGGTAATTCCTATAGTTACAGAAAAGCTTAAAAACCTAAAGCTAATTCCTAAGAATGAAACAGCATTAGATATAGCTGGTGGTATAGAAGTAGCTGCATATATTATTAAGGGAATGTGTAAAGCTGCAATGGCAAATCCTTGAATAAAAAAGGGTATGATAAAGCTTTCTTTAGTACCTGTATTAGAGAATAAAAAATAGACTTGGATATGATAGATTAACAAAGTTCCAAAACCAAGTAATACAATGTATTTAATCGCAACATCACTTAATAATAATCTGGACACAATTAGCAACCCGGCTATAGTTCCTAAGGTATTACTGACATAAATACTAGTCAGATGAATAGAAGATACGCCTAATGTCTGTAAATAGGAGTAAGCAAAACCTGTCGTTCCTTTAAAAAAGTAATAGATCATAATCAAGAGAATACCTAAACAAAAATCTTTATACCTAAAAACAGTTAGATTAATAAAAGGTCTTTTAAGACTGAGTTGTCTCAAGATGAATAAGATTAACCCTACAACTGTTGTACTAGTTAACAGTCTGATTCTACTGTGTTCTAAATAATTTAATTGTTGTCCATATACAAATATATAGCCGATAGAACAGATAATAATCGTAAAGTAAATATAACTAATCCAATCTACTTGATATAGAGGGAGTTTTTCTCTAATGTGTACATTATTAGTAATAGTGAGTAATAGAACAGCTCCCGGTACCTGCAAGATAATCAGTAAGTAAAACATAATATTAAATGAATAGTACTGAAGTATGTAGCTACATACTATTCCACATATCGGAACAGAAACTAATAAAGTACCATAGAATATAGTGTATCCTATCACACGTGCTCTAGCAGAATTAAGTCTTGGAAAAATAAGATTAAGACAGATGCTACAGAATAAAGCACATACAGCTCCTTGTATAAAACGACAAATAAAGAAGATAGTCAAGTCTCTAGTCATAGCACAGATAATATAAGTGATCGTATTAAAGACAATACCTAGTAAGAGGTATTGTCTTAAGGAAAAATACTTGACTAATCGATCATCTAGTGGTAAAAAACAAACTAAAGCGCCATACATTAATATTACTGAATACTGGACGTCAGAAGCTTCGATACCATAATAACTCATCGTCTCTAGCGTATTGCTATAATAAAAAGCAAATACTGCTAAAGCAGGAAAGAGTATTAAGAAAATAGTGATACGAATAAGGTAATCTGGTACCCACTCTTTAAAAGTTGGTAGTTTTATGTTTCTCATGGTTTATCGATATATACATTGGCATTCATTCCTGCAGATAAATTACTAATCTTAGCCACATTGTCTTTTAGTTTTATTCTTACAGGGATGCGTTGAATTATTTTGACAAAGTTCCCCGTAGCGTTATCAGGAGGTAGTAAGGAATATCTAGATCCAGTAGCTGGAGAGATAGATTCTATCTCTCCTATAAATTCCATATCGGGAAAAGCGTCTATTGTTATTTTAGCAGATTGCCCTATTTTAAACTTGCCAATTTGTGTTTCTTTAAAATTCGCTATGATCCATTTACCTCTTTCTTCATTGACGATATAAGAGATTGTTTGACCAGATTGGATTAATTGTCCTTCTTGTATAATCTTCTTGCCTATTCGACCAGTATAAGGTGCTGTGATAACAGTATAGCCTAGGTTGAGGTTGCTTTTATCTAAAGTAGCTTCACTCAACTTTATATTAGATATAGCAGCTATTTTCTGAGCTTTTACATCTTCTATTTTAGACAATGCAGCTTGATAAGCTTGTTTAGCAGCTTGGTATTCTGATACTGCTATATCTAGAGCCGTTTTGATATTGTCAAATTGCTGTTGAGTAGTTGATTCTTCTTCGAGTAGATTTTTAAATCGTTTAAACTCTTGTTGTTGTCTAGTGAGCTTTGCTTTAGCTACTTCTATCTGAACTTTTGTTACTTGTGCATTAGTATGTAGTGTATTGATGTTTGCATCTAGTATGTCGATTTGAGATTGCGCACTTTGTAGAGAGGCTTTAGCTTCTTGTTGAACAGCTTTATAATCTCTGTTGTCAATTGTGATTAGTGTATCTCCAGCTTTTACTAATTGATTTTCTTCAAAGTGTATTGTTTTGATATAACCACCTACTTTGCTATTTATAGGGTTTACATATTGCTCTACTTGAGCATCATTAGTTGATTCATATCTTAAAAATTCTATTCCCAAAATCATCCCATAGACTGCTAACCCAGCGATGGCTACTAACGCTATTATTTGAGTTATTTTAAGAATGATACGGTCTGTTTTTGTTATTTTATTATTTGTACTCATAGTTGTTTTTACTTATAAATTACCGATTACCTTTTGTATTTGATAATATTCTATTTTAGCATTTATCTCTGCTGTAGTGAGGTCGAATTGAGCTTGTAATAGTTGTGTTTCTGCATCTAATAAGTCTGTCAATAAAGACTGTTGATTAAAGTAACTATTTCTGATAATGCGCAATGTTTCTGTAGTTTGCTTGATGTTCTTTTCAGCAACAGAAATTCTTTGTAACGTTTCTGTATATTTTACATAAGAAGCTCTAAGCTCATTTTTTAACTGATCTACTTTTTGTTCTCTTTCTACTTTTTGTTTTGAGATAAAGGACTGCTGGCTTATTTTCTGATGCTTGGTGTGATATAAGTTAGAGATAGGAATATTTAGTTTAAGACCTACCTGTCCCATACCGTATAAGGCATCAGCATAAGGATATGCTTTACTCTGTGGATAGTTAAAACTGTAATCAGCGAATAGACTTACTTTAGGAAGTAGTTTCGCTTGGAGCTGTTTTAAATCCAATTCACTTCGTTGAATGTCATTATCTGCTATTTGCAGTTCATAAGCGTTATGCAATGCTTTTTCTAAATAAGATTCATAAGATGATTCTAAGTTAATTTCTTCCTTTAAATCCTTATACAATGGTGTTAGAGGGGCTAGTTCATCACGCCCCATTAGCAAATTAAGTTGCTGTTGGATAATCAGAATGTTGTTTTCTATTTCTGTCAATAGCATTTCATGGTTAGATAAGGTCACCTCAGAACGCAACACATCACTTTTAAGAATAGTACCATTCTTATATAGACTGTTAATCTCAGCAAGTTGTTTGTTGTCTTGTTTTATCTCTTTTTCGACAAGATCTTTATAATGTGTATGGCGTATTAGCGTATAAAAGAGTTTCGTACTTTCTAGTTTGATTTCAGCTAACGAAAGTTGGAGTAGTGAATGGATAGAGGCTAGAGTTACTTCTTGTATTTTAATCTCTCTGTTTTTGCTCAGTCCATTGTACAGTATTACATCTGTCGCTAACATTGAACTATAGTTGGTTGAGTTGATCCTAACTGTTGTAGGCTTGTTTAGAAAACCGTCTTCATATAAGGGCATATCCGATAGTCTACTATAACTACCTTGTAAGTTTATAGTAGGAAGTTGACTCGCTTTTGTATTTTTAATACTTTCTTGTTGCGCTTTCTCATTTAGCTGTATTGCTTTTGTTTTTTTATGATTCTCTTGCGTAAGTTCCCATATTCTGTCTAAATCAAAAGTGTTTTTATCATCCGTAATAGACTGGGGTAGTGCTTTTTGACCTATTATGAGCAAAAAGACTATTAGGTATAAAAAGTTGTTCTGTTTCATGTATTCTATTTATTTACTGCAAAACTAAATTAGAATGATTCTAAGTGTTTTATATAACTAGCCAATATTTTACTTATTTTAGCCATTATGGAAATGTTATTACAAACAGAAAAGGAAATAGATCAATACAAGGACAGTATCTATATTATGCGAGAGCAATTAGAACACAGGTTTCCTCCTCATAAGCACAATAAGAGTCAGATACTTCTAGTATCTGGTGGGATTGCTTATCTAAAGACAAAAGAAAGAGAGTATTATATACCAGCTCAGCATTATGTATGGATACCTAAAGGGATGATACACAATGTCAAGTCTAATACTACGGATGTAGTAATTCTAAATATCTACTTCTATGAAGAAGATACTGATGTAGAGCATCGCTTTATGGAGCGTTTAGGTATTTACCCAGTGAGTAATTTGATGTATGAGATGTTAATCTATGCTAGGCAGTGGAAGGGAATTATCCTACCTGATACTTGGGCTTATGAGTTTCTATCTACGATGAAGCACTACATTATGCAGCATCCAGGTAAATCATTTTCTATTCAATTGCCTACAACAGAAGAGCCTAAAATGTTGTTGATCACAGAGTATATACAGAAGAATTTAGGAGAAGCATTAACTCTAAATGGAATGGCTGAGGTATTTGGCTATAGTGTGAGGACGTTGACGAGATTATTTAAAACTCATTTAGATATTTCGTTTTTGCAATATTTAAAGATGGTAAGAATGATTAAAGCAATGGAACTTTTGATGAGTACAGATAAGAATGTGAGTGAAGTAGCCTTCGATGTTGGATATTCTAGCATTGCTGCTTTTAGTAATACTTTTCAGCAATTGTTTAATGTCAGACCAAGTGATTTCCAGATTTCAATGCACAATATAAAGTAGAAATAAACGCTTATAGTTTATAGCTATAAGCGTTTTGTTATTTTAAGCGTTTTGTTTTGTATCTGAGATGATCAGTTCTCGTAATAATACACTCTGAGGTAAGTCGTAAGCAAATTTGATAGTACGTGCTACATCAATAGCTTGAATACGGTTTGCTCCAGATGATTTCATCCACTCTTTATAGCCCTCTTTAATATCTTCACTGGTTGTGTGGCTTAAGAGCTCTGTTGCTACTGCTCCAGGCTCAACAGAAATAATACGCACATTATAAGGACTGAGTTCTAGACGAGCAGTTTGTGTTACTCCTCTTACAGCATATTTACTAGCACAGTAGGCAGCGTGATTATGAAAGGGTAATACACCAGCTATTGAGGATACATTGATAATAGTCCCTGTTTGTCTATCCTTCATATCTCCCATTACAGCTTGCATACCGTTCATGACACCTAATACATTGATATCAAGCATTTGTTTCCATTCTTGAGGATCCTGAGTAGCTAAATCACCTAATAGCATTACACCTGCGTTATTAATTAATAAGTCAGTCTTGCCATATATTGCTTCAGCTTCACGGATTGCCTTTTCGAAAGCATCTTTATCAGATACATCTACACTTTTGCATAGTGTATTTGGTAGATTTAGAGCCTCCATCTTTTCCAATCTTCTTGCTAATAGCAATAGAGGATGTCCACTTTGAGCAAATTCTTTTGCTAGTTCCATACCAAATCCTGAGCTAGCACCTGTGATTACTACTAATTTCTTTTCCATTGTCTATGAATTGTTTTTATGCAATTTACTGACAAAATTGGTTTTTACCTTTAATGTAGTAGCTTTTTTTTTGATATATTTATCTAGTTATAAGGTGTGTACGATGTAGTATGAAAGGACTTATTCTTTAAAACGATTATTGTGTTTAGCTATACAAATCTTATTAAAAATATTTTAGAAAGATTGTGCTTTATCAAGTTTACTAAAGAGGTTTTATAATACCTTCGTATAAAGGAGTTAAACTTATAGAGATGAGATTTATAAACGCAATAGAATTACCACCATTCAATTATGCTAAAAGCGACTATCAGAGTCCTATAGGTAGTACTACAGAGTGCCCAAAAGAGTGGAAAGCTTACTGGCACAGAAGTTTGTCAGATAGTAGTCTAGGGCATTTAGTAGTCATAAAAGAAGGTTCTTTTTTAGTGGATGTAAACTCTATGGATGAAGATGCTCTATCTGTAGTTATAGAGAAGGAATTAGAGGAGATAGAGCTAGAAGAATATGAGGATCAAATCGCTAAATTAGTAGGTGGTATCGTTGTTATAGAGGGAGAGGTAATTCTTTAAGAACCAATGTGCTGTTGTGATATGGATAGTTGTAGAGATTGGTTAGCAATAGTTGACAGTGAAGAGGATACTTGGATACAGTTATGGATAGGGCATCCGTGGGTGTTTTATAGGAGAAGAGACGGAAAGGTAGAGTTCTCAGATTATACAAACGATATGCTTGAAGACGATGAGATAAGAGTAAAATGGAGTATTATAGAAGAGGACTTAGTAAAAGAGTTAGAACAATTAGATCTAGAATTAGCTATCTTTAAACAGAAGGTAAATAATGTATTAATCAAAAAGGGATTTACAGAGGCAGACAATATGGCTACCCTAATGGTAGGAGTATAATAAAGATAAAAATACATGATACAGAAGAGATGAAAGAGATTTTTGAAACCTTTAGTCCTAAGAGTGCTTTAGTAAAGAAGTATGTGGACTATTACTATTTAGATATAAAGCCGAATAATGAGGTGAGAGAGTATCAATGCTTTCCTCATTATAACAATACGATTTCTATCTATGCGTCTCATCAATTAGCTAGTGATGGTTCGATGGCGTTTAATGAAGGAGCAGATGATTATCAGATATTCACTCCTATTAGAGAAGATATACTTCATGTGAAGCAGGTGGGGAGAGTACACAGAGTCGTTATTGTCTTTCACCCATTGGGGATACAGCAGTTTTATCGCCATTTAAGTTTTGTCAATCTGATTACTGATTATAAGTTTATGGAAATAGGCGAATTAGCAGAAGTCTTTGCTACTACTGATGTAGATATTATAACCACATTGCTAGATACAGCGCTAGAGAAGAGATATAAGCCATTCTCAAATATCCTTCTAGAACAAACAATAGCTTATATCTTTCATGAACAGGATAACTTCTCTGTACAAGAGTTAGCAGATAGACTAGGAGTTAGCAGACAACATCTAAATAGAGTTTTTAAGGCCAATATGGGAGTGTCTTTAAAGAGGTTTTATGATATCTATTTGTTTAGAAGAACGGTGAACCAGAAACTCTATACCTCTCCTGAAGAGAAGTTGACTGATATTGCTTATCGTTTTAACTTTAATGATCAGTCTCATTTGATTAAAACTTATAAAGCGATGACAAATAATTCTCCTAAAAACTTCTTTGAGAAAGGAACTAAACTAGGAAGCAAAGATACTTTTTGGCATCTAGAGAAATAGATGTTCCATTTGTACAATTTTAGTATTGTAGTGTTGTTTACTTTCGCTTTATTAATAATTAGAATTATGAAGGGATATCATGTACTACTAACATTTATGTTTAGTATAGTGTCTTTTGGACAGAATACTTACTCTAAGTTGATCAATCAAGCAGATTATTTGTTAGAAGAGCACAAGGATGAACAAAGTAAAAGACAAGCTTTTTCTCTTTATGAAAAGGCGTTTAAGTCATTTCCAGACAGTATAACAGCAGCTGATTTATCAGAAATATCAATCATTGCCTCAGAGTTAAAAGAAGCAGATAAAGCCTTTGCTTATCTAGATCGGTTGATAAAGATAGAACGGGCACAATACGGCTTCCCTGGTTGGCAAAATGTAACAAACAAAAGTGCTTTAGAGGAATACAAGAACTTATTAGATGATCCTAGATGGGCTTCTATGATGAGTGAAGCATATGCGTTAAAAGCTAAGTTTGATGTAAATCTAAAAAAGGCAGAGGAAGAATTCTATAAGGTGAAATCTACTAAAGAGTTAGCCTCTACTAATGGAAAGAAATTATATGAAGAAATCAAAGCGCACAATCCTTATCTGCCTAAAGCAAAACAAGATTATTCTATCAACTTTGCTATAAATGATACAGTGAAGACTTCTTTCTTTATTCATTTGCCTAAGAACTATTCTCCAGAGAAGGAATATCCAGTGTTATTCTTTTTGCATGGAGCAGTTAGATACAATAATCTTCAAGAGTTTCAGACTAAAGAACTTAGTTTAGGAGGATGGAATAGATACTATACGAAATATGGAGATTTAGATGAGGTAATATTAATATTCCCAAGTGGAGGTAAGAAGTATAATTGGATGACATCTAATGATGGCTTCTTTATGATACCTGCTATGCTGAGAGAAGTTAAGAAGGCTATTAATGTAGATGATAATAAGGTATTTATCGCAGGGCATTCTAATGGAGCGACGGGTTCATTCTCTTATCTGATGAAAGACTCTTCTCCCTTTGCAGGATTCTATGGGTTTAATACTCAACCTAAGGTATTCACAGGAGGAACTTTTATAGAGAATATAAAGAATCGTTCTTTTATCAACTTCTCTACAGATGAGGACTATTATTATCCACCTAACGCAAATGATTCTTTTACAGCGATGATGAATGAGTTAAAGGCTGACTATAAAGAGTATCGATATAACGGTTTTCCACATTGGTTCCCTGAGTTTGATGAATCAGAACCAGCTTATGAGATATTGTTTAAAGATCTTAAGGAGAGACAGCGCAAGAGTTTTACTAAAGAGCTGACATGGGAGTTTGATGACAATGCTTATGGAGGTGTAGATTGGTTGACTAATATCAAATTAGATACACTAGGCCAGAAAGCAGATTGGCATAAAGAACGAAACTTTAAAATTACCAAATGGCTAGAGTATAATAAAGCTGAAAACCTACAAATGATAGAGGTAGATAAGAATGCCTTCGATATGTTACGTTTATCAGGTAAGACTGTAGCCCGTTATAAAGACAATGAATTTAGAATAGAAACATCTCGTGTTAAATCCTTCTCTATTGCTATTTCTCCTGAAATGGTAGACCTGAAGAACAAGGTTAAAGTATATGTCAATGGTAAGTTGTGCTATGATGAGAAAGTAGATTACGATACTACATTTATATTAGATAATTTTGACAAGACTAGAGATAGAAAGACGATTTGGATTAATAAGATTGATATCACAGTAGAATAAGACAAGAGAGCTAGTATAAATACTAGCTTTTTTGGGTTTAATAGGTAGAAACGATGGAGAGAATGTATCAAGATGATGAATTTGTTTGTGTAGAGTTAAATGGCTTGAGGATAGAGCGCGTGATAACGTGTATGAGTGATGAACGTGATAATGTGATTGTACTTTACTTAAAAGTAGAAGCTTTAGGTTGGTTTGACTTTTTTATTGACGTGGGTATTGCAGTGATGGAGAAGATAAAAGAAATAGAAGAGGATGATAGTTATATGTACTTAGATAAATCTCAAGAATTAGAGGCCATAGGAGTGAAGATAAAAGGTATTTATTGCCAGTCTATTAAAAGTAGTTGTCGTCTGACCATAGCATTAGAGAATAATACTAATCTAATTTTACAATCAAAGGATATGAGTGATTATGAAAGTGATGTAGAGTTGTTGCTTTTAGATCTTGGGTAAAAGAGGGGCGGCTATCTAATCGGTGGATTAAGATATATTATCATTTATACATACTTTTTTTGTAGTACTATTCCCATCTTTCAATTATTTATTTAAATTAGCTTTGACTTTTTAGGAATAAATCATCTCTAACTTTAACAAATAATCATTAGATGAAACAAAAGATTAAAAATTATAGTATTCACTTTATTAAAGAGATTATTCCTATCGTGGTGGGTATTCTTATTGCTCTTTTTATTGATAATTGGAACGCTCATAGAAAAGACCAGGCCTATATCAATCAAGTGTTTTCGACTGTTTACAGTGAGTTAAAAGAATCTAGAGAAGAAATAGAGTTTATTCTCCCTATACAGAAAGACTTAGTTAAAGCCTTAGAAAAGCACGCTGATAACGAAGAGAAAAGCCTACAACAGATAGTCATGGAGTCTAAGGGGATCTTCATTCCTCAGATTAAAACAACTGCGTGGCGTTCTATTGCAGCGACTAAGATTGATCTAATTGCTTATGATAAGGTAGCTGCTATGACTAATATTGAAGACTTAAAACAAATGTTAAGTAATAAGAGTGCTTTTCTAATGAATCTTTTGTATTCTAATATGGATAAGACGGATAAGAGCATCAAACAGACATTTAAGATGGTCGTATTAGATATTATTCAGACAGAAAATACGCTAGAACAGCGTATAGAGCTGATGGAGAAAGAAGGGGATAAGAAGTGATAACTGTGATGTTTTAATCTAATGTATAACCTAGTGAATTAACTGTTTATGAAGTATGTTTTTTTTATAACTTCATTAAAGATAATCTGATAAGTAAGAACCTTATTCTTGATTTAAGAAATAATAGTGGAGGAGGATACAAGAGCTCTGCACAGTTTTATAACCTGTTTAAGAAGTTTAAAGGAAATATATGTACTTGTAAATTTTAATACCATTAGTAATGCAGAGCAATTCACATTAAAATTGAAGAAATTAAATAATGTGATGGTATTAGGTGATAATACCAGAGGGACGATTACTTATGGTAGAAATTATGCTGTAGATAAGGTAAGTCCATCTGCTCTTTTTAGAATACATTTTACGGATCTAAATACACATTGGCGCGAGTATTTACCCTATGAGGGAAAAGGAGTGATACCTGATTTCTATTTATCATCTACTGAAGACTGGATAGAACAGGTAGTCAGAAAGTATTGTGAGTAACAGTAATGTAAATAGTAGAATGTATAGATAGTGTTCCTACTATTTACAGTAACGATCTTAATGCGATATTAGTAAAAGTCAACTTCTATCCAGTCTTTTTGGTTAGTTAGAATATCTTGAGAATCTACTATTTCATTATTTTTGATCAGCTTTACAGAGATAGTTTGAGGTCGAGTATGCAGTTTAATGATATAAAAACCTTTATCATTAATAGCTATCTTCTCTTTATTATTAATGAGAATATGAGTCGTCTTAGTATCAAAAGAGTTTTTGATATGCCCAAATAAAACAAATTCTTCTTCTGTCATATACTGTGGGCTATACTCATTAGTGTAGTTCTCTAGCATATATTGTTTACTAGATTCTAATCCCAGCTGAATGGTATTCTTTTCAGCATCAATATCGATAGGATAAGGAAGAGTATCTTGTGTATCTGACCAATACTTTATTTGAAAACCAAAGGTCTGAGCTTTATTGTTTCGGACATTTAACCTATCTGTAAACCAAGCGTATTCTTGATTTGTAATAATTTGCTTGGTAAAGAGATCTGATATAAATTTTTTGTATTTCTTCTGTATTTCCCCACCAGCGTGTTGTATGATATAATATAGGTTAGACAGAGATTCATTGTTTAGGCTGATCTGTTTATCTAAATATGAATCTAGAAGAGGTAAGGCTAATTGTTGATTTTCAATATCAATTTTAGACATTGCTATATAACAGTCAGAAAGCTCTTTTTGATCACTATTAGGATTAGAGCTGAGTGTTTCACAACGTTTACGGATGTCTTGTTCTTTCTGGAATAGCTCAGGTATAAGTATGTTAGGATCCTTGTCTTTCAATTTTTGTGAGAATAGCGTACCCAAAGAAAGTATGCAACTAGCTAATAGAATATGTTTTAAAGTGTTCATTGTGTTTTGATGATGTTGTTTATGGTGTAATTAAGGATGTTTTTTGATCAGACCAATATAAATAGCGTTTATTTATTCTTCTACGCTGTATTTATAAAGTTTAGAATTGATTTGTATCATAATAATGTAATAATAGAGAAAAAAGACCACATGACAATAAGTAAGATGTTGAAATTAATGTGATTACTTAAAAATAGCTCAGTTTTTGCCTATTTACCTTTGTTAGTATTTCATCTTAGATCCTTTTTTATTATTAGCATAATTATAGCGCTAGATAGGATGTGGACAGCCTCAGTTAATCTAAATTTTAAATAGGAGAACAGTCCCTGATCAATAGAAGAAGCATTCATCGACTAACGTATCTTCAACTCCACTATTTACGGGGTATTCTCCACCAATTGTCGAGTAATTTAAGATGAACGCACGCTATTACTGGGATCGTAAGGACTATAGAAAACCGATTAAAATAATAATAATATAAAAATCAGCGAGTTATGTTTTTTGGTTATTAAAAAAAGTACAAGCATTTTTTAGTTTAAAGTCCCTAAACAGACTAGATACGGAGTCTTTTTCTAAAAATAGTAGAACTAAATAGTAAAATAGGGGTAGTTTAGGCTGGATAAAATGAAATTTTTTCATTGTTGTCCGATAAAAATATGTAACCCAAGATTTGTCAATATAGCATAAAAAAAGAAGCCAGCATGCTGGCTTCTTTTTTTACAACATATTTTTACCGGACAACAATGATAACAAATGTACTAAATAGTTTTTTCATAATAAAGAATCTCAAAATAGATTCTATTTGTCACTAAAAGAAAAACTCAATCTACTTTATAAAGTAAAACGCCGAACTGTTAATCTGGAATTTTGGTTTTATATTCCTTTCTCTTTAATATCCAATAATTCCCATTGCATTTTCTCACAGGAGTACCTATAATCATAAGTTGAATAATCACTGCTACTTATAGTAATATTATTGCCTTTTTTAGAAACAAATACACTTGCTATCGTAATCGACAAAGTATTATATTTTAGAACAATAGGAAGTAATCTAAAAGATTTTATCCCTTGTTTTAATTCAGATTTACGGTACATACTCTTATCAAAAAAAGTAACTTCACAGTTATCAATGACTATTTTTGCAAATTGAAAATCTGAAGGAACATTCTCTTTTAAGAAAATAGCTTGTTCTAAATGTTTTTCTAATATATGTTTTTCTATACTTTTATTAAGCAATTCATTTAATTGATTAACTGATTGACCATAACAATTTGTAATAGAGATTAGTATTACGGATAATATACTGATTTTAAGCTTCATTTTTTTATTTTTTAGGTGTAACAAAACGATTTTGTGGGATGATAGCTACAACACCTGATTTATTATATACTCAAGTTTCGCACTGATTTCCTTTCACGTATTAGTCTGATATTTAAAGTTGTAATTATTGGACAAAAGTCCCAAAGATTCGATATTATCAATTATTCTAGTTATAATATCATGAATATCAATAGACTCTACCAATTTTTCCAAAACATCAAGTATTAAGGCTACTACAGCTAATAATCTAACGTTCAATTTGTTTTCAATGTAATCCTGTTTGAGGTCTTTAAATAGACCTCAAATAGTTTCATAAGCTTCCATTCTATAACGGATACTTATGAGCAAATACTGTACAAATACAATAGTTGTTTGGGCTATCTGAACATCAAAGTTTGTGGATTGAGCTTTACCAAGTCCAAAAAGCTGTTTAGTTTCTTTGAAGAATACTTCTATTGACCATCGGATGCTGTATATTTCTATTACTTTGACGAATCTTAATGATGTATCCGTAGTTATTAATGTATGCCATTTACCATTAACACCTCGTTTTGAAATAAATATTGTAACATCAAGTCCGTCAATAGTAGTTGTATAAGAGTGATAATAATAGTTGAATTTACGGCATCTTTTAGGTTTTTTATCTTGCTTTTTAAGCTGTGAAATCGTTTTTATCTTCGACTGAACTTCAATCTTACTATTGTATTTATACATACCAATAATATGAGTTTTCCCACAGATACTACGTAGTTTTTTGAGTAGACTTATACTTGTAAACCATGTATCTATCAAAATATAATCTACTGGTATTTTGCGCTTTATCACTCTTGAAAACATTTGTACTAATACATCTGTCTTCTTTTTGTTGAGTTCTAAATATCTTTTTGCAGCAACGGTTTTCGAGCATCGAGGCGTCTTTTTTTGAGCTTGACGTTGTTTTGCAGTTAAACCATATTTCAGTTTTGACTTTTTGCTTTCACGGTGTAAACTAAAATCTACTGGAATAAATACGCTACCATTCTAATATCCTGCTACTAAAATCTTATATCCCAAGTAGAAACTCTTTGATACATGATTGTATATTTTTGAAACACCTTCAATTGTTTTACCTGTTTTAGCAAGGTCAGAATCATCAAAAATCAAGCATTTTGTAGCACCTTTTTCAGGTGTAAAAAGCTCTTCTTTAAGTAAATATTGCATGACAAACTGAAATAAGAATGACCTCCAGTCAATGTTTTGATTCGATAATAGACGGTAGTAAGAATCTTTACCACAGTTATTTATAGCAGTGTCTTTATCCTTAGATAAAGAAAATACAGAACTAATACCTATAATGGGAAGTATTAAAAGTATGGATATTAAATCCCTAAATGTATACCCCGATTTTTTACACCAATCAAACTGTTTTGTGATCTTATTAAAGCCTAATATGTTTAAATGGGAATTTAAATATTCAGTACTCAACCAAACCTTTTTAAATTTCGCTTTTATTTCTTGAACTTTAGTAATATCTTCGTAGTGTAGCATGTTTTGTACTTTGTGTGTCGTAACTTAAAGATACAATAAAACCAAGGGATTACCTTGGTTTACATGCTATTTTTTCACTTCTATAAGCCCCAGTTTTGGGTGCGAAACTTCAGTTATATATATAAACCGTTCCATTACCACGAGAGAAAACATATTCATTTCCTGAAGCTTCCTTAACGTCGTGTGTTGATGGTGCTCTTTGCCATTGATAAGTAGTTATACTTCCTCCTATGGTTGTTCCATGTCCACTTCCTACCCCTTCAATTA
Organism: Myroides odoratimimus; assembly: GCF_030326305.1. Lineage (GTDB taxonomy): Bacteria > Bacteroidota > Bacteroidia > Flavobacteriales > Flavobacteriaceae > Flavobacterium > Flavobacterium odoratimimum_A. Next base: position 33,295 of record NZ_JACAKB010000024.1, read on the forward strand.
TCTGTCCGCTTGGATGACTATGAAAAGTAATATCTCCGTTTCTTATTGTAGGATAAGTAATAAACACATTCAAATCAGTTTTAGGATTGCCTACTGGACCTATTAGAGACTCTATCACTTTTCCATTTCTAAGAACTCCTCCATATTCTCTATTATTAGCATCAGAAGTCCCCTCCTTTCCATTATCTTGATTAACTATGTTAACCATATCTTGGCGAACACTTTGGTCACCAACAATTTCTACACTATTATTGTATGCTATTGAATCATTTTGGAATGCCCCTGTATTTCCTGAATTTTTCTTAATAAAATTTGTTGTTGCTTTTGCATCATTTTTTGATATACCAGCAGATGCGACACCGCTTTCAAAACTTTTTGAGTTGTTTTTACAACATAAACTTTGTCATCTTCTATACCATCATTACCCAAATATTTTCTATTTTTATCAAGAAAATCTCCATCTAACATCCCTGTCGGGTCTATTCTATTGATAGGATTATTACTTACAAAATGGTATGGTTTTTATTCGATTGAACTTCCCCCAACGGGTCCACATTCATCCATCTACCAATAGCTGCATCATAGTTACGAGCACCATAATCGTAATAGTTAAGACCTAACTCTTCCTGTTTCTCCTTGCCATTGTATTGATATTTATAATCTTTCATTAAAGCATCATTCTTCTGATTATAGCCCTTATGTGCTAATCCAAAAGGATAATAGTTCGTCTCTTCTATAATCTCATTTGCTTCAATTGTGTTGTTTTTACTCTTATCACTATAAGACAGTCTTACATTGCCCAGATGATCTTTAAATTGATATACATAAGCATTAGTTTCAGCATTAAAAAAACCTTCTGCTGTAGGTAAGAAACTAAGTTTTCCTTTTACATACTGAAACCCTCCTAGATAATTTGTTATGGTAACTACACCTTTCTCTGTTACTTTCTTCTGTATTTTCTCTCCACTAGCTGTATAAAGATACTCTATTTTATCAGTTCCAAAGTTAATCTCAACAGGTAAATTTAAGTGATTATACTTAATTTTAGTTATTTTTTTGTGTTTATCACTAGTGAGATTACCAAACTCATCATAGATGTAATCAGCACCTGCAGTATTTACTTGTTTAAAACCTTCTTGATTTTCTGTGGCATCTCTTACAGTAGATAAAACCTATTACTCCCTGATTCATAACCATAAGTAAGCTTATCAATTACAGTTGTTACTCCCCCTATTGAAGCTCCGTTTCTATCAAGTTTTAAAATATTTCCATTTTTGTCATAGGCTAGTTTTTCATCATATAAATTAGCTGTTGAAGCTGAATTTAAATCAGGAGATTTAAAAGAACCTAACACTAATCTATTAGCACCATCATATACATAGCCATAACTGCGCTTTTTATTATCTATACCACTAACCCAAATCTGTTCTGAGATATTACCATTATACATTGCTTTTACACCACTAATACTTTGCTCTGGCTTATTGTAGTTTAATTTAAGGGCAAATAATGAGCGTTTACCATTGTTTAATTGTCCTAAGTTATTTGTATTGTTAACCTCTGTAAGCCATCCTCTGATATTATATTTATACTGTAATTCTTGTAAGAATGTATTAGTAGTTGTCGCACTACCAGAGCGCTTTCCACCAATGCGTTTTTTCTCTAAAGTCCCTAGTTCATCATATACGTTTTCAAAAAGTACAACCTCTGCTAAATTATTAACCTTATGAGTTTGATGTAACAATCTTTCTGCGTGATCATAAACAAAGTTTTCTTCAACAATACTTTGCACTGCAACGTTATCTCTTTTGTGTTTAGTGGTTACTTTTAAAGGAAAACCTGTAAAAGTATACTTTGTATCTACTTGTGTATATCCTTGTAAATAATTCTTAGTATAACTTCTAAGAGCACGACTGTTATAATCATACAACATAAAAGTAATATTTGCTTTATTCTCACTAGAAGTAGTTAATACTCTTGTCCAATTTCCTGTGAGTAATCCTTTTGCATTTTGTATAACTGTTTGACCTTCTATTGCTGTAAAGTTAGTTGCTGCTCCAGGATAGGTATAATCGTCATAATAGTTAACACTTAGTACAGTAAGATTATCTTTTGGAAAAACAGTATTAGTGTAAGTTACAGGTGCTCCTCCGATGTTTGTTGATGAAGCTCTTTTCTCAAAAGATGTAGCACTAGCATTTACATTATCCTGAAAAGTCTTACGCGTAGTTTCACTAACTGCTAATCCATTGTAAAACCCACTGTAAATCACTCTAGAATGAGCATCATACTTAGTTACCATCCATCCTTTAGCCTCAGTACCAAAAGGATTATATACAGGTCCTATAGCTACTAGTCTATCTGATTTGTCATAGACCATGTATTCCCAAGTCTTACCTGGTAGTTTTTTAGCAACTAGTCGGTTTTTGGTATCGTATTTATATTGATAACCTAGCTTGTCTACATTAGCCAGGGTAACATCACCATTTAATAGTGGAGAAGTTACTATAGATAGATTTCCATATTGATCATAGATATAATAAGTATCTAATGTTTCTCCTGTACCTGTAATCACTCCAGAGCCTCTTAAAGGGTTATTAGGCAACTGTTCTACTTCTTTTGTGGTATTATCTATCTGGTTATCTACATTTTTTTCTAGATTTTCTACAATCTTGTCAAAATTATCAATGACATCCTGTACTGACTTTCCTTTAAGTTCATCTCCAATTATATTACTTACACTAGGCATAGGACTTGACATAGGTGCATTAGAGGCTACACTAAAGAGTTTTGTAAGTCCTTGAGTATTATTGTAGACTCTTTTTAAAACTACTTTTCCTTCTTGATCTTTAAACTCTTCTGTTACATTACCATTTTCATTAGATACAGAGCTCACATAAAGAGAGTTTGCTGGGTAAAATCCATTACCAACATTGCTTGCTGTAGTATAATCATAAAATCCTTTACTTGCGTTTAATACAGCATTTACACGTCTGTATTTGACCTCATTTGCGTATTGAATCGATAGGTAAAATCAACTGTATGATCTCCACTGATTTTCCAATCCTCTCCAGGAGAACCTGTTTTTAATACTCTTTTAAGTGGTGAATTCTCATATAGGGTCTCACTGTAAGGATTTAGAGTATTTTCATACTTAGGAGTTTTATAATAGTTAAGTATTTCTGTTTTTATAGATTCACTATATAGTGCTGGAGAGTTACTTGGTTCATTAGTTCCAGGATTTGTCGGATTTGTTGGATTTGTTGGATCTGTTATTATAGGAGGCAAAATAGAAGGATTATAAAACCCTAGTACAACTTCAGAAGGATTAGATATAATATAAGACTCTTCTTTTCCCAATTCTTTGAAAGATTTATTTAGATCATTGTTTAAAACTTTTCCAAAGGCTAAAGGAGAATACTCCCTAAATTTTAATCCTAAGTTATCTTTTACAATATTATAGTGTTTTTTAAAAGAAATAATTTGATTTATATCTTCTTCCAATATCAATCCTCTTAAACTCACATGATTTAAATCTATAAAGGTTATATATTCAACACTTTGTGTTTTTTTAATACTATAATCAGCGCTCTCTAACACCCCTTTTCCAAGGTTAGCATTCTCTATTTTTGCATTAATTACGGTGTAAGTATTAAGATACTTCGATTTTTTTAATTCTTTCTCAGATACTTTCGAAACAGTAAGTCCTTTTTTATTCATTCTATAACCTATTTTATTAATGTGGTTAAGAGTAAGATTGAACCAAAAATTAGCAGGAGTATAGCATAGAGATAAACGGGTGGATTGTTTTTTCGTTTTCTTGCTTTTTCCATTTTAGCTAAGGCTTTAAAATAGGATTCAGACAATTCGCCTTGCGTATCTAAAGCCTTCATCTGATCCATAAAGTGTAGTACGAAACTAAAATACACCTCTGCTTCTTGTTTTCCTTCTTCATTGTTTTTGGATAGTAGATCATAAGTTATTAAAATATTATTTTTCAAACGAATCCTTAGTCCCGGAGCAGGATTATCCCAATTCAACCAAGTGAACTTCAAGTCTATCCAATAGGAGTGAATTTTTGCATAGGGAATATCTCCAAATACTTTGGATTGTATTCCTGATGGAGTAAGGCTTACGGTTTCGCGTCCTTGGCGTGTAGATTGAATAATCTTAAAAACACAATACCCACAAATCATTACTATCAAAAGGATAATAAAAAAAGTAGCTAACTCAATATAATTAGAGTTTTTAATCAAGAAAAAACTTTCAATAAGGAGTAGGGATATAAGCAGTGCAAATCCACCTATAATAGTACCAAGTAGTCTGTAAATGTATTTGACTTTGATCAATCTAAATTTAAAACTTGCTTTTTCCATCTGTTTTTAATTTTTCATAGTTCTATTTCCATGTATTTCTGTACTATTTGCTTCGTATAGGATCCAGGAATCGGAAGTTCTGTTACAGCCAATTTTATTGGATAGTTTCCAATCTGTATTATCATTTGTGGTCTATCTAATTTGATGATTCCTTTGTATTTAACTTTCAATCCTACCTCAAAAACAAAGGCAAAAGTAATTGTTCCGGATACCGTTACCTGTTTTTGTGTTCCCTGCATTAATTCCTGCTTTTGTTCCGAGAGCTGGATATAACGCACTCCATAACACAGCAGAGAGTGAGGGAGTCTAGTGATTTCTACTTCAGCATTTGTCAATATAGCTGAATTGATTATCCTATATCCTCCAGAAATGAGATAACTAAAATCAACGGAAACTTCCTCACCATTATCAAACTTGAAACTGAATCCTTGCCTGCGTCCACCTACTCCGACCAGCTGCCCTCGGATCACTTCTTTTTTAGAGTGTATTTTATCTTTTTCAAACAATATTGCTTTCTTGCGATATGCCAAGAACATCCATCGAAAAGCAAATATCGTAATCCATACCGTGAAGATAGCAAGCGTGCCAAAAATTAATACTACTAATCCTAAATCAATGATCTCCGCATCTTTTATGCTGTAACGATTTGACCGTAATTCATCATAAACCAAACGAATAAGGAGGTAGCTTAAGTAAGTTAAACAACCAGTAAGTATCAGACCTACCCACTTATTTGCTTGCGCAGAACGATAACGCATGATTAAGTCTTTTCTTTCTTTTTTGCTAAGTGTTTGTTTGTTTCTAATCATTTTTTATCTATTTTCAACTCAAATGTAAACTCACAGTCTCTGCCTTCAGGATGAACTATCCGAATGTATTTCTTTTGAGATTCTTCATCCACCTCAAAATAAACTATACTGTTTTTAGCTATAGATTGTCCATTAAGTTTTGTGTTCTCGGCAATATGTGCCTGAATTGGCTTTCCCTCTTTGCTGAGAACAATTTCTCCACACACGGGCAACTCTGCTATATATTGGACATCCAGCAGATGACCTCTTATAGTTTCTTCCCTTAGATACACACTCCAATCTTTATCAAAAACAAACCCAAAAAAATCTGTAGATTCTGAAAGTGTTACCCACCTAATATCGTCTAAAGTAGCGTGTTCTTTTTTCTTAACATCAAATCTATTGCGCCATCTTATGCGTGTCCCTTTGGGTAAAGAAAGCCTAGGAAAGTCTAAATCTGTATCCAACACCGTGTTTTGTGTACGCTCTAGCTTACGATCATTGAGTTCCGCCCGCCATTTATAAAACACCTGATTGTCTAAATAAACGTAAGCACCATATATTCCTAGTATCAGGATTAATCCACCTATAAAGATCAGGAAGCCACTTCCTATCTTACCGCCTAAAGAAGTAGTGACTATAAACCACCTTTTAGCTAAGAATAGTAACAGCCCTCCTATTAAGAGGTAAACATACCAGAGCGTAATGGCAAAGTAATAGATCAAGTATAATATTCCTACCATAGTTTTCTTAATTCAGCTTATTCATTTTTTTTTAAATATTACAAATCCCTGTGAGGGGATGCTCTCAAAAAGCAGGATATAAGTTTGAGGAAGCACAACGTCTTTAATTCTATCAAATTTAATATCTTCATACAAAAACCAAGACTGCTCTTGATAGGGTACAGATATGCCTTCTGCTTGTGGGAAGTTTTGTGTGAAGTATCGACTGCTCCAATCTGCAGAAGAGGTTGTAAGTTTTTTGTCACTCTGTTTGTCAAACACATGGAATCTTACGGTTTGTATTTCGGAGTCATCTGTTTCAGGCTCTACAGTCAACTTGATATAATATTCTTCCAAAAAATCATCTAATATAAAGCTGGTTTGCGCTTTTGCCAACTTAAGCATACCTAATACGATAATTAAAGTAGTTAACCAATGGGAACCTATATATAGTGTTTGTTTTCTCATTCGAATACTTATTGATTTTTATGTGATGTCCCTTTAATACGTTTTCTTATTTCTATTGCCTCTTGCAATTCTTTTATTGAAGAATCTGTGATTTCCTCTGGGGGAGTTTCAATTGGATCCCCATTTCCGTTATGCTTATACAGATGAAATGAAAAAGTAATATCTTGATCATTATTTAAAAATTCGACAATAGTTTTTGAGGCTATTTGAAAACTTTCTAGATCCATTCCTTCACTTTCCATAGCTATAAGATACCATTTCGGTTGAGAAGCTTGTAGCTGTTTAGAATAGCTGCGATTGTTAAACATGGGTGCATGTCGATACAGCTGCTTTTTAAGTTCTGCTTCGGATTCGAAAATAAAATGTCCAACAAATTGTAAACCTAAGTTTGAGGCAGTCTCTTTTTCCTCGCTATTGTCCAATAGAAACTTGATAGATTTAGGTTCTTTTGGCTTTCCTATTCCAGAGCTTTTAAGTTGTTTCCAAACTCCATTTTCATTTTCTAGAGACAGATAGAAGTTTCTCTCTTTCGGATGAGTCAAAAAGTTCAGGATCTGCGTATCTGTATTCAGTGCGTTCAACTGATCTAGATCCTCAATTTTTGTACTCTTGATATAGGGAACTAAGTGAAGCTTGGCTAAGCTATCGTTGGTGTACATATATATTGCGCCCTCCTCCGCAATTGCATTTCTTAACAATACGGGATACTGGTCCATACGTTGCTGAGAATATGTCATCATATCTCTCATAGGTTTTGTCTTGTAATATTCGATTATTTTACCGCCAAAAAATCGAGCAAACAAGACAAAACCAATAATAAAGCTGAAAGGGATCACAATATTCTTTCGTAGTTTTTTCTTCCGAGCTTTAGCAATTGCCCGAATTGCTGTCTCATATTCGTTTTCCTGCGGTGAAAGAGAAGGAGAGGAGATTGTCTTTTTTGAAGAAAAACTAGTTTCTTTATTCAAATTCTGTTTATAAACCTCCCAATACCTAGTGAAATCAGATAAGAATTTTAAGTACTCTTCCAGTTCGGTGTTGTTTTGGTCAGGCTTGGGGTGAAACCGAATGACTTTTTCGTTCTGTAATTTTATTTTTAGAGTTGGAGAAGCCATATTCCAATTTATCCATGGTAAGCTTTGCCTTATGCTGTAGCTATTGATGTCCTCAAATCGGATAATACCGAAGTATTGGGAATTGAAACGATTTGTTCTTAGAATTATCTTTTCAGGTTCTGCATATTTTGCACGAACTTTGCGCCATTTCCAAACACTGTAAATTATATTGCCTGTCATTGACATTAGTACAAAGCCTATTAAGTATAAGATGTAAATAGATTGACCTTGATACTTCAGTAAAAAGATGACAGGGACAACAATCATCAGTAACAAACCTCCAAACAGACTCAGCAAAAAAAAGTAGGTTGGTTGAAGTTGTGTGATATAGAAGCGATATGTTTTTAAGTTTTGCATCCCTTGACTTAGTCGTTTGTTCATACCTCAACTACCATTGTGATGATGTGGTATTAACTAATTAATATGAGCAAAAATATGTTAATAAATAGATATTCTTATCATATGAAGCGTCTACAAAGTATCTACATATAAGTTTAATTATTGATTGTTAGTCTTTTACAAGTGTTAAATAGAAGGTCTATTTTTTGTTCTATATTTGACAACAATCAGAAATAGAATGAGAAGAACTTGTTTTTTTTATATATGTTTAATACAGTTCCTATACGTTGTATGGACGCCTTCGTTTGCTCAAAAAGCAATAAGTGATTCGCTGGAGGTATTGCTGTCCAATTCTCAGTTAGACACCCAAACTCGAATTTTAAGCTTGTGTCAATTGGCAAATAGCATTTCATTAGCCCACCTTGATAAGGCTATTCAAACTAATAAAAAAGCCATTGTACTAGGCCAAAAACACCAATATACAGACGGTCTCTGCCTCGCATGGTCACAGCAAGTGCAGTTTGAAATGATCCAAAGGGATGGCATAGCTGCTCAGAAAGCTGCTGACAGTATGTTCTACTATACACAAAATGCATCTAAACTTTATAAAGGAATTGCCTATTTCAGAATGGGCTATTTGCAAAATTTACAAAACAAACCTGAAGATGCATTTGAGAGTTGGGAAAAAGCTATTCCCCTACTGGAAGAGAATAAAGGACAAAAGTACTTGTCAAATATTTATTACCTAAAGTTCGGAATATATTCGGAGCGTGAAAATCAAAACGACGCAGCAAGATATGTCTGTTTAGCACTGAAAACTGCACAAAAAAGCAAAGATATAGATGCGCAGATCAAAGCTTGGCAGATTAACGGTACCCATGAAGTAGATTTATTTGAACGAAAAAGGGACACTTCTCGTCTTCAGACTGCAGAAAATGCTTTTGAACAATCCATTTCACTATACAAGCAACATGAGACTTCTATTAAGAATCCAAGTGTTGTGGCTCTTTCTGCACTGTATCTGGCGAACTTGTACCTGGAATATGATTCTTCTTTAAAGAAAAAAGAGATAATAGAATACGTGAATCTTGCTTTACGAACTTCGAAAGAAGTCAACAATATTGAGATGCAGGCTAACGGATATGCAATACTCGGCAAAATCCATATGCAGGCTGCAGATTGGTCTAAAGCCGAAAAAGCACTACTAACACAAAAGGCCTTAGCTAACTCACTGCCTTCGTCTAATTATTATTTAGAGTTGAATAACTTGGAATTGTTGGCTAACCTGTATGAAAAAAAGGGAAATACGCAAAAAGCTTTAGACTATTATCAAAAATATATAACGACTTATAAAAAAGTATTCGACTCGAAACAGACCGAAATTATTCAACAGCTGGAAGCTCAATATGAGAATGACAAAAAGAGTAAAGAATTGGAATTGCTACACCAAAAAAATGCTTTTCAAAAAAGACAGACTTGGCTGTATAGTGCCATAGCACTTATTACTATAACAGGATTATTGTTTTTGTTTGTAGCGTATAGGTTTAAACTAAAATATGCTTTGGAACGGGAAAAGCTTCAAATTGAGGAAGCGGCAAGATTAAAAGCTGAACAAACTTTAATCGCACAGGAGAAAGAACAATTGCAAAAGGAATTGATGGTCGGGATGCTGCAAATAGAACGTGGTGCTGAATCGCTCAAGGAATTAAAAGAAAAAATAGAAACTGCCAAAAGCCAACATCCCCAGCTCAATCAATTTATCAAAGAAGAACTGAGAATCAACAATGATTTTGACCTGATCCGCTCAGAAATACAAGATATTCACCCAGATTTTTTCAAGCAATTACAGGATAAAGCCTCTGAAAGACTAACCCAAACCGATCTGCGCTATTGTGCTTATTTTTCCCTCCAATTTTCCACCAAGCAAATAGCCGAACTCTTAAATGTTGCACCCAAAAGTGTCCGCATGGCAAAATATCGTTTGAAACAAAAATTTGAATTGGATAAGGAAGATGATTTCGATGCTTTTCTTCAGGGTTTGTCGTAATTCATCAATTAACTTCCTTAATTTCAATTTCTTTAAGCGCTCTTTTGTTGAAGGAATAATATCATCATATTCTTCATAATTTTCAATCACACTTTCCAACATATTCTTTGCCAGCAGTTTATTGCCTTTGATAGCATACGTGTCCGCAATCAAGATGAAACTCTTGGCCACACCCAGTAATCATGCTCCTCCATATTATTGACCAGATCAAAGACCATTTCCTGAGCTTTGTCCTACTGTTTGTTTTTATACTGTAGTCGTCCTATACGATAACGTGCCTCTGCATCAATAACTGTCTTGCTTATCATTGTCGCCAATTCTGTTTTACTTCATAACAAACGCTTTATCTCCTTTCTTTAGCAATGCCTGTGCACTGTACAAATGTGCCCTAGCTATGTCTTCCTCAGATAGTCGATCAGAATTCTCTATCAAATACACATACTTCTCCACTTGATCCAAGTCTCCTATATGTAGGTAATATTTCTTCAAGTTCTGATGTAATCTCCAGTTTTTAGAGGTGCACAATCGCTTCATTATATTCCTCCAAGTTCATGTATAACGCAGCTGCCGTCAGCAAGGTATTCTCTGTATATTTGCTCGTCCAGTCATTCAGAATAATGTTAAGATTCTTTTAGCCATTTTAAAGGCTGCTAAAGTGGTGTTTTCTGTTGACATATCTTTACTCAAACTCCATCCAATAACCTTTCTATCATATAAATCTATTACTGTATGTAGTTAGATAAATACCCCCTTCTTTAACAGAGATATAAGTAATGTCAGACACCCAGGCTTTCCCTGGTTCAGTTTGTGTAAATTGTCTATCTAAAATATTATCAACCACTAAATAATTGTGTTCAGAGTCTGTGGTTATTCTATATCTACGAGCTAATTTACTACGTAATCCTAACTCTTTCATGTACTTAGCAATAGTTAGTTTAGATATGTTACTAATATCGATTTGGATTTTTTTATACAAATAAATTTGAATCGAAAGAACATTATTTTTACGTTTATAATCAATTACTAATGTGGTTGTTATACAAAGGTGCTACTAATTACTCTACTGACAATAAATATTTTAAAGGAATTAGTCGATTAGATGAACTGTTTGAACGTGCATGTTACTATCAATTATTTGATACATTTGTTGAACTAGGTTTTACTCCTATCATTGATGATAATATAAATTTTCTGAATGAAGCTAACATTTATGAAAAAGTAGTGTTTGAAAAAAACACCTTTAAAATTACTTTATATTATCAGAGCTTACCTATAAATTTAACAACAATTAAAAAGCATACAAATAATTTAAGACCTGATTTTATTATTGAGTTTGATGATTTATCTTATGTTATTTTAGACGCAAAATATAAAAAACTAAATAATATAGAAAAGTATGATTATGAAAATTTAGCTTTAAAATATTTACATGGAATTGGGTCTAAAGAAGGAGGATATCTGAAAGCAATCGCTTTGTTAATTCTTTTTCCTAAAAATGAAACTCACCAAAGTTACCACTCTAAAGAGGAATACTCTATTATTGGAAATAAGACAGTTTATCCATTTATAGGAAGTTTAGGACTTGATTTTGATAATTCTGATTCCGGTCTAAAGGATGTTATAAAAAGAATATTAGAAAATAAATATATAGAATAGACTTTGCCTAATGGCTTATAATAAAAAACTACCCAATTAGAAAATCTCTTGGTAGTTTAAGCCTCAATTTTTTTACTTATCCCACAACTTTTGACTGTGATCCAATATTTTGAATAAAAATATCAGTATTGACTTTTATAAAAAAACCCAACCTTACATTTTTGGGTGTAAAATTGGGTATTGCTCTTGTAATTACCTGATAATCAAGCTTTACTGCGGAGAAAGAGGGATTCGAACCCCCGGACCTGTTACAGTCAACGGTTTTCAAGACCGCCGCATTCGACCACTCTGCCATTTCTCCAGAGGTCTACATTACTTCCGTATTGCGAGTGCAAATATACTGCAAAGTCTGATGTTTGCAAGCGTTTTGAATGAAAAAAATAAGTTTTTTGAAGTGTGTTTTTGTAACTAATTTATTTTGAGTCGGTAATGAATGAAAAAAAGCGTATATTATTTGAGATGGATATAAGTCTTGATGGCCAATTTTTAAATAAGAGGATGAGGTGAGTGTCAAGATTAGTGTTAGTAGGATTGATGTCAATCTAAACAGATGTTTTTAAATAGGGGGAGGAGAGGCTTTAGTTTGTTATATAGAAAGCTAAGAAGAGGGATTGTTTTTGCTTAAAGGTATTAAGAGTAGCGCCGAAATAATGAGATGGATCAAGTATTCTTTTTTTAGTGAGGTAAGTATTGGCTGCACTTTATTTTTTTAGTGTTAAAAAAAATGAGTTAAGCAGTGCTAAATGTTGCGATTCTATGGTAAAACCCGTATATTTGCATTTTATTTTTTAAAATTATTATGATAAAAATTACATTACCAGACGGTTCAGTGAAAGAGTTTGCTTCGGGCGTAACTCCTTTCGATGTTGCAAAAAGTATAAGTGAAGGTTTAGCTAGAAATATTATTTCTGCAAACTTCAATGGTACCACCATCGAAACCACGACACCTATGACCACGGATGGTAGTCTAGTTTTATATTCATGGAATGATGATGAAGGGAAAAAAGCTTTTTGGCACTCTACTTCACACGTAATGGCGCAAGCTTTACAAGATTTATACCCTGGAATCAAGTTAACAATAGGTCCAGCTATCGCTAATGGATTCTATTATGATGTGGATTTCATGGATTATAAAGTGACAGATGCTGACTTTAAGAAAATTGAGGATAAGGTTTTAGAGATAGCACGTGGGAAGCATGACTTTACAATGCGTTCTGCTACTAAGGCTGAAGCTTTAGAGTTTTATAAAAAAGAAGAAAACCCTTATAAAGTTGAGTTAATAGAGAACCTAGCTGATGGTACGATTACTTTCTGTGATCATGACACTTTTACAGACTTATGTCGTGGAGGTCATATTCCTAATACAGGAATTATTAAAGCATTTAAGGTATTATCTATTGCTGGTGCATACTGGAGAGGAGATGAGAAGAATAAGCAGTTAACTCGTGTTTATGGTATTTCATTCCCTAAACAAAAGGATTTAACTGAGTATTTAGCTTTATTAGAAGAAGCTAAAAAACGTGATCACCGTAAATTAGGTAAAGAATTAGAATTGTTTACATTCTCTCAAAAAGTAGGACAAGGGTTGCCATTATGGTTGCCAAAAGGTGCTGCGTTAAGAGATAGATTAGAGCAGTTCTTGCGTAAAGCACAGAAGAAAGCTGGATATGAGCAAGTAGTTACTCCTCATATTGGACAAAAAGAATTATATGTTACTTCTGGACACTATGCAAAATATGGAGCAGATAGTTTCCAACCGATTTATACTCCAGTAGAGGGAGAAGAGTTCTTATTAAAACCGATGAACTGTCCTCACCACTGTGAGATTTATAATGCAAAACCATGGTCTTATAAAGATTTACCTAAGCGTTTTGCTGAGTTTGGAACAGTTTATCGTTATGAGCAATCGGGAGAATTACACGGATTGACTCGTGTAAGAGGATTTACTCAAGATGATGCACATATTTTCTGTACACCAGAACAATTAGATGAAGAGTTTAAAAAAGTAATTGATTTAGTGTTATATGTATTCGGGTCGTTAGGATTCGAGAACTTTACAGCACAAGTATCAGTACGTGATTTAAGTAATCCTGATAAGTATATCGGTAGTGTAGAGAATTGGGAAAAAGCTGAGAATGCTATTATCAATGCAGCTAGAGATAAAGGGCTTAATTATGTCATCGAGAGTGGAGAAGCTGCTTTCTATGGTCCTAAGTTAGACTTTATGGTAAAAGATGCATTAGGTAGAAGCTGGCAGTTAGGTACCATTCAGGTAGACTATAACTTACCAGAGCGATTTGAGTTAAGTTATAAAGGATCGGATAATGAGCTGCATCGTCCAGTGATGATCCACAGAGCTCCATTTGGTTCTATGGAACGTTTTATAGCGATACTTTTAGAGCATACGGGAGGTAATTTCCCATTATGGTTAATGCCAGAGCAGGCTATAATCCTGTCTTTGAGTGAGAAATATGAAAAATATGCCGAAAAAGTTTTAAATTTGCTAGAAAATAGCGAAATTCGCGCGCTGGTAGATAACCGTAATGAGACTATCGGTAAAAAGATTAGAGAAGCTGAAGTACAAAAATTCCCTTACATGTTAATTGTAGGAGAAGATGAAGAGAAAAACGGTACGATTTCTGTAAGAAGACACGGTGATTCTGGTAAATCTAATCAGACAATGAAGATAGAAGATTTTATCGCTCAAGTACAAGAAGAGGTAAATAGTTCTATTAAACAATTTGGAGAGTAAAAATAGTATAACGCTTGATGAACAAGCACATAAAATTTTATAGCCATAGCAATAAGACAAAACAGAGGAAGAAATCCTCGCGAAGAAAAGAAAGATGCGCATAGAATTAATAATGCCATCCGCGTTCCTGAAGTTCGTCTTGTAGGAGACAACGTCGAAACAGGTGTATATAAACTTGCTGACGCAATGCGTTTAGCAGAGGAGTTAGAATTGGATTTAGTTGAGATTTCACCAAATGCTGAACCTCCTGTTTGTAAAATTACTGATTACAACAAATTCCTTTACGAACAGAAGAAGCGTGAAAAAATGCTAAAGGCTAAATCGACTCAAATCACTGTAAAAGAGATTCGTTTCGGTCCTCAAACAGATGAGCACGATTATGAGTTCAAAAAGAAGAATGCAATGAAATTCTTGAAAGAGGGTTCTAAATTAAAAGCATTCGTATTCTTTAAAGGACGTTCGATTATTTATAAAGATCAAGGACAAATCTTATTATTAAGATTAGCTCAAGATCTTGAGGAATTCGGGAAAGTGGAAACTATGCCAGTTTTAGAGGGTAAACGTATGACTATGTTTATCGCACCTAAAAAGAAAAAATAGTATTTAAGTATATTAAGATAGTTAAGTAAGATAATCATTAATACCTAGGAAATAATGCCTAAAATGAAAACTAAATCTAGTGCTAAGAAACGTTTCAAGTTGACTGGTTCTGGAAAAATTAAAAGAAAACACGCTTTCAAAAGTCACATTTTGACTAAAAAGTCTAAAAAGCGTAAATTAGCTTTAACACACTCTGGATTAGTGTCTAAAGCAGATACAAACAGTATCAAAGATCAATTAAGATTAATCTAATCTTAATTCCGGTTAAAATTATTTAATAACCCTGGAGTGGAGCAAATGAAAGTTTAGAAGTGTTTGAAACATAACCGCCCACTACAAAAAACACATTTTTAAGAAATGGCAAGATCAGTAAACTCAGTAGCTTCAAGAGCAAGAAGAAAAAGAATTTTGAAGCAAGCCAAAGGATTCTTTGGAAGACGTAAAAACGTTTGGACAGTAGCTAAAAACGCGGTAGAAAAAGCAATGGTATATGCTTACCGTGATAGAAAACAAAAGAAAAGAAACTTCCGTTCATTATGGATCATGCGTATCAACGCTGGTGCTAGATTACACGGAATGAGCTATTCTCAATTCATGGGTAAATTAAAAGCTAACAATATCGAATTGAACCGTAAAGTTCTTGCAGATTTAGCTATGAATCACCCAGAAGCTTTCGCAGCTATCGTTAATAAAGTAAAATAATAAACGTTTGTCAAATCTGATTTATCTTACTTAATATATTTAAAAGCCTTACTGTATGCAGTGAGGCTTTTTTATTTTAATCGGTTATATTTGCTAGAACCTAAAAAGAGATAGATGGAATTACAGAATGTGGAATTTAAAGCACGTGTAGCTGACTTAGATAGCATAGAAGATAAATTAAAAGGATTAGAGCTCGTTTTAGACGGGGTATATAAGCAAGTGGATACTTATTATAATGTCCCTATTGGAAGGGTGAAGCTTCGTGAGTATGACGAGTATAGTTCTTTGATTTATTATAATCGTGTTAATGGGGAGGAGGCGAAGAGTTCAGATGTTATTTATTATAAACATGAGAAGGATTCTGCGTTAGGTGCAATATTAGAATTGCAGTTTGGTATAAAAGTAAAGGTGTCTAAAGTGCGTAAGGTTTTAAAGTATAAGAATGTTAGTATTCATTTGGATCAGGTAGACGGTTTGGGGTGCTTTGTGGAAGTAGAAGCTTGTGATATTGGAGTAGAAGAAGGAGTTGATTTAAAGCAACAATGTGATTATTTTTTTGATCTAATGGAGTTGACTAAAAAAGATTTAGTTGCGGTATCGTATAGTGATCTTATTCTTCAGTTAAATAAAAAATAGTAGTGACTTGTCTTTTACTCTTGATTTAAATGGAGTAGATTGAGTTAGGATAAAACAAAAAAGACTATCAATGCTGATAGTCTTTTTTGTATATGTGTGCCCAGCATGGGTGATAACTCTAGGGTGTAAGTCCCGAACACGCCATTACAGCAGGAAGTGTTAACCG
>NZ_JACAKB010000025.1 GCF_030326305.1 Myroides odoratimimus
CCGGTGTAGCTCAGCTGGCTAGAGCAGCTGATTTGTAATCAGCAGGTCGTGGGTTCGAGTCCCTCCATCGGCTCAAAAGTCTCCCCTTAAAGGGAGACTTTTTTGTTTTTAAGTACTTTGTGTATTAAATGCTCTTCTAACTGCTTTTTATTTTTTACTTTTAGATAACCTAAAATTACCTTATATAGGTCGATTATTGTTAATAATAAATAGAGATATGTTTTTGAGAGTTCAAGCAGATTGGTTTATCTATTTGGAGATAGTTTATTTTATTATAGCTATTGCTGTGGCTGTACGCATTATCTATGATACAGACTCTATCTCGAAAACATTAGCATACCTATTGTTAGTTTTCTTTGTGCCTATCTTTGGTATTTTATTTTATTTTTCTTTTGGAATTAATTATCGACGAAGAAAGATGTATTCTAAGAAGCTTAAGGTAAATGATGAGTATAGTGCTAAATTAACGGAACGTCTAAACGATATTCACTTAGATCGCAGGGAACAAGGAAACCCTATTGTACAAAGGAATCGCTCTTTTATTAAAATGCTTTCTAGTGCAACGATGGGAGAAGGTCCACTATTAGTAGATAATGAAACTGAAATATTAGAAAACGGAGAAGAATTCTTTCCGAGACTAATTGAAGATTTAAAAGCAGCTAAGAGTACCATTCATATCGAATATTATATTTATGAAAATAATGATATTGGAAGAGAGATAGAAAGCATCTTAATCAATAAAGTGAAGGAGGGGGTTAAGGTACGTTTTATCTACGATGACTTTGGGTGTAAGAGCATCCGAAAGAACATTGTGCGCAATCTTCGTGCGAATGGGGTGGAAGCCTATCCATTTAATAAGATTATTCTATTAGCTTTTGCTAACCGTATGAATTATCGAAATCACCGCAAAATAGTCGTGATAGATGGAACTATTGCTTATACAGGGGGGATAAATATATCTGATCGCTATGATAACCGCAAGAAAGATTCTAATCAATATTTTTGGAGGGATACACATATTAGAATAAAAGGTTCGGGAGCTTATGGATTACAATATATCTTTTTGGCAGATTGGAATTTCTGTAGTAAGCAAGATTTAGCCTTTGATGAAAAGTATTTTCCTATTCAAGATAGCAATGATACAGGAGTGCCATTACAAGTGATCTCATCTGGTCCTGACTCCGATGTGCCCTCTATCTTATATAGTGTCTTAAAAGCTATACAAACAGCAGAAAGAGAGATCTGCATCACTACTCCGTATTACATACCTGACGAATCATTACAACTAGCTATTAAAATGGCAGCATTAAGTGGTAAGCGCGTTAGAATGATACTGCCTGGGATAACAGATTCAAATATTGTGAAGTGGGCATCAGAGTCCTATTTTCAAGAGTTATTAGAGTTCGGTGTAGAGATCTATCTATATAAGAAAGGATTTATCCATGCGAAAACTTTTGTGACTGACTCAGGAGTGAGTTCTATAGGGACGTGTAATTTAGATCATCGTAGCTTTGACTTAAACTTCGAGGTGAATGTCGTAGTTTATGACGAGGCTTTTGCTCGTAAAATGAAAACAATGTTTGATAGAGATTGTAGAGATTCTATTAAATTAGAGTTGCACAGGTGGAATAAGAGATCTTGGAAACAACGTCTTAAAAACAGTTTTATTCGTTTGTTCTCTCCCTTATTATAGTATGTGTAGACATCAAATAAAGGAGGAATGAAGGATTAAGTAAACTTTAAATAAGGATACGATGAATTTACATTTGACATTTGATAAATATATAACACATCAACATCCCTTTGAGAATGATTATGAAGGGAAGGTAATCACTACATTAATAGAGTCAAGAGGGAATAAGAAAGAGTATAAGCAGACTATTCTGTATATACATGGATTTTGTGATTACTTCTTTCAGATACATTTGATGGATTATTTAAATGAGCATGGAGTAAACTTCTATGCGATAGACTTGCGTAAATATGGTCGTTCGTTATTGCCTCATCAGCATCCGAATTATTGTAAATCTATGCGAGAGTACTTTCCTGATATTGATTATGGAATAGAGTATATTCTAAAAGAAAATAGAGATACTCAACTATTCCTATTAGGACATAGTACTGGAGG
The DNA here is from genome assembly GCF_030326305.1 of Myroides odoratimimus. Taxonomy (GTDB): domain Bacteria; phylum Bacteroidota; class Bacteroidia; order Flavobacteriales; family Flavobacteriaceae; genus Flavobacterium; species Flavobacterium odoratimimum_A. The sequence continues at coordinate 2,129 of NZ_JACAKB010000025.1, forward strand.
GTTATTAGCAACGTATTATGCTATGTTTGGGTTGTTAAAAGAAAGGTTGTCAGGATTAATATTAAATTCTCCTTTCTTTGATTTTAATGTGCCTTTTTATGTAAAGCCTTTTATGGGGAGTGTAGCTAGGAGTAAAGTAAGTAAGGATATTTTTGCTAATGCTGAGCAGATGCCTGAGCTATATGGTAAAACATTGCATAAAGATTACGAAGGGGAATGGGAGTATAAGAAAGAATGGAAACCGATAAATCCTTTTGCTGTATATTATAATTGGGTATTAGCTGTACAGCATACACAAGAACTAATTCAAGAGGTTGTCTTACATGAAAACTTTCCTATTCTATTGATGTATAGTGATAAATCAGGAAATACTTCTAAATGGACTGCTAATTCTATGACATCAGATATTGTTCTAAATGTAAAAGATATTGAGAAAATAGGAGGTAAGATAGGGCGTAATGTAGAGAAAGTTGTAATAGAAGATGGAATGCATGATTTATTTCTGTCTAAGAAAGAAGTTAGGAGCAAAGCTTTGTCTAGTGTAGTACAGTTCTTAAAGAGGTATCAATAGTTATAAAAAGTAAAAAGCTGTTACCGTTTAAGGTAACAGCTTTTTTAGCAATAATTGAAAAAAGTTGTTGTTGATTGGTTGGTAGGGAAACTTTTTAGAATAATCCTCCAGCTCCTCCACTTTCTTTTGTATTCGAATCTCTGTGCTTTCTTTGTAATGCACGTCCTTTTCCTCCTCCGAACATATAGTTTACTCCGATGTAAACTGATCTACTTTCCCATGTAAACTGTCCATTAGAAGCATAAGGGTACTGAGAATTATATTTAAACTTCATGGTATTGAAGATATCATTGAATCTAGCACTGATGCTTAACTTGTTTTCAAGTAAAGAATATCTAGCTCCAGCGTCTATTTTATACATCTCTTTAGAGTCCATAGTGATACCATCTACTGGACCTCTATAGAATCCGAATAAGTTAAATCTTAAGTTTTTAGTCGCTTTGAAGTTACTGTTTAAACTAGCATTGAATGCACTAGCAGTAATGTCGCGTTCGATAAAATCCATTTGATTTGTAGTACTGTTTAACTGAGATACAAAACCAGTTTGTTTAATACTTGAGAAATCAATACCAGGTTGCATATCCCACCATGGAGTTAATTTGATATTAGCAGAAAGTTCGAATCCATAAGCATCATTAGACTTATAGTTATCAAAAGTCATTAATAAAGCATTTGGGTTATCATTATCTGGGTCATCATAGATAACGTGGTTGATTTCTTTATTTATTTTTCTATAGTACACACCAGCAGTCACACTACTTTTGTTGTTAAACATTCTAGTATAATTTAACTCTACAGAGTTAGTAAACTGAGGTTTTAATTCAGGGTTACCTACCATTGTCATTAATGGTGTAGAGAATTGTCTAACAGGGTTAGTCTGAGAAATACTAGGTCTGTCTACACGTCTACTATAACTTAAATTAAACATATCATTATCTGTCATAGAATACCCTAAATATACAGATGGATATAAGGTAACGTAATCATCTTTAAAAGTAGTCGTTCCTCCTAATTTAGATTCTACTTTATAGCTTTCTAATCTTGTTCCTACTTGGTAGTTAAACTTACCATAAGTTTGACCAAAAGTTACATAAGCAGAGAAGATATCTTGATTGTATTTATTATTGATAGTCTTATTCTTCTCAGGAATCAAAGGATTGTTAGAGTCAAAGTTGTTATCAGCTCTAGATATTCTAGCTTCTGCACCTACTTCTAGTTTTGTATGATCGTTTAAAGGATTTACATAATCAATGTTGATTGTTGTTAAATCACTTTTATCATTGTTTCTATCTTGATAAAATTGGTTAGGGTTTTTACCTATAATTGTATTGTAATCACCGTCATTTGTAGATTTGTTACGACTAAAGTTTCCTTCGATATCTAAAGTGTGACCTTTTTTCTCAAATAAATGTTTATAAGCTAAGTTATACGCACTATATCTATTATCTCCATCATAAACAGTTTTTTGGAAGATATCTTCAAATAAGTTTTTAGGATATGTAGTAGCATTATCCATATCTGTTGTTCTATCATTTGTACTTTGATTTGTATAGAATGACAGTGTATTGTTATCGTTGATATAATAATCCATACCTACTTTATAGAAGTAGTTCTTGTTCTTATTATTCATACGAATCTCTGTTGGAGACATAATATCTGTACGTAGCATATCACCATCATTTTTATATTTTCCATACGAGTAACTACCATTAGCGAAGAAGTTTAACTTCCCTTGTCTATAGTTAGCATTGATAGAGTTAGTATTTTTAACAGTGTGAGCAAATGTAACCCCTGTGTCTACAGAACCATTGAAACCATCCATCGTATTTTTATGTAATACGATATTAATAATACCTGACATTCCCTCTGGATTATACTTAGCACTTGGGTTAGTGATTAACTCAATGCTCTTAATAGAAGTAGAAGGGATTTGTTTTAGTACCTGTTCAGAAGACATATTAGTAGGACGTCCATCGATAAGGATACGTACATTCTCATTTCCTCTTAAAGATATTTTACCATCTTTATCCACATTTACAGAAGGGATATTATTCATAATCTCACCAGCAGTAGCACCAGCAGTAGTTAAGTCTTTACCTACATTGATTACCTTTCTATCTATCTTTTGTTCTATTGTAGAAGATTCAGCAATAATATTAACTCCTTCTAAAGTTGTCGCTTCAGGAGTTAAGTTAATTGTACCGAAGTTATAAGTAGCCTCAGTTAATTCAAATTCTTTAGTATATGTTTGGTAACCGATAAACTGTACTTCTAAAGTATATTTTTTTTGAGGAACAGTTAATTCGAATTTTCCATTGTCATCAGACATAGCGCCTGTTACAATAGTCTCTCCATCTTTAATAGAGACAGTTGCATAAGGAACGGATTGATTGATCGATTTGTCAAAAATCGCTCCTATAATTTTTCCTTTCTGTTGTGCATAAATAGAGCAAACCATGGTAAGGAAAAGAATAACACTTAATTTGAATTTCATAATAGTTCTTTCGTTAAGTTTATTTTTAATAATTGATTAAGGTTTATATAATAGTCATACTTTTGAGTAAAATGTTACAACAAAAAATATTTGTTTTTTTATAAAATGTTTATTTATATATGTAACTTATTGATATGTAGTGTTTTGTTTTACTATTTAAAATTGATATAAATGAGATATACAGTGTTTTGTGGTTCTAGTTCAGGTACTAAGGATATTTATTATAAACAAGCTTTTGCATTAGGAGAACAATTAGCTAAGTATAGTATTGGGCTTGTATACGGAGGTGCTAAAGTAGGATTAATGGGAGCAGTCGCTGACGGTGTTCTTAAAGGCGGTGGTGAAGTCATAGGTGTGCTTCCTACTTTTTTGGCAGATGTAGAGTTAGGCCATAAGGAATTAACAGAATTAATTATGGTCGAAACAATGCATGAACGCAAAGCTAAAATGAACGAATTATCTGATGGTGTGATCACAATGCCTGGAGGATATGGCACCTTAGAAGAGTTCTTTGAAATGCTGACATGGGCTCAGTTAGGATTACATAAGAAGCCTGTAGCGTTATTAAATATAGATGGTTTTTATAATCCACTATTAGAAATGATAGATACTATGGTGGATATGGAATTCTTAAAAGGAATCAATAGAGAGATGATTGTGGTAGCTGATAAGGTAGAAGAACTTTTAGAAAGGATGAAAGCTTATGAAGCACCTAAAGAAGGTAAATGGATTCAAAAATAAATAGCATGAATAGAGCCTCATTAATAGATAATTTTGAACGAAAAGGAGTAGTATTAACTCCTCAAGAGAAAGAACGGATACTTGCCGCGTTTAAAACAGTGTATTTAAAAAAGAAAGACCAATTATTAGTTGCAGGAGAGGTATGTAATTTTCAAGCTTTTGTTGTTACAGGATGTTGTAAGGTCTACTTTTTAGATAGTACTGGACAGGAACATATTATTTATTTCGCTATAGAAGATTGGTGGTTGGCAGATTTAGAAAGTTATCATTTAGGTATTCCTTCTAAGTTTTATATTCAAGCAATTGAAGATTGTGAATTATTGATGATTACAAAAGAGGTAAAAGAACCTTTGTATAAAGAGATTCCTGTTTTAGAAAGAATATACAGATTAATGCTTGGACAAGAATGTGTCGCATTACAACGACGAATAGTAAATAAATTATCGATGGATGCTACAGCAGAATATGACGATTTTTGTAAGAGGTATCCTTCTCTATTAAGCAGATTGACTAATATACAAATCGCATCATATCTAGGTATATCACAAGAGTTCTTAAGTAAAATAAAAAGTAAGAAGAAATAACAAATTATTGAACTAGTTCAATGTTTTTGAGTTTTATACGCTATATTTTTGTAGCAAGATATAGAACAATAAAACAACATAAACTGTGAAAATAGATAATTTAAATTGTCTGATTTTAGCAGTGATGAGACAGTTTATTCATTACGGATAATAAAAAGTACTAGTGATAGCCACACTAGTACTTTTTTTAATAGAATAACTATAGCTTTTTTCTTACACTCTACTATAGTTATAAATTCATACATTCATTTTTTCTTTAATTCATTTTCATTTGTTATTAATAGGGTCTAGTAAGATAAATTAATATTACTATTTACTTATTTTAGTTATGATTTTGTTATAACCGATGTTTACATTAGCCAATTTTCGTATTTTAGAGCTTTAGAAAAGGAAAATATGATGGAAAAACAAAATAACAACATTGCAATCTTAGTGGATGGGGACAATGCTCAGGCTAAGTTGTTGGATAAGATTTTAGAAGAAGTTTCTAAATATGGGAAGGTGACTGTCCGTCGTATTTATGGAGATTGGACAACACCGCAAATGAATAGCTGGAAGGAATTACTGAATGACTTGTCATTTTCGCCTATACAGAAGTTTAATTATACTAGTGGGAAGAACTCTACAGATAGTTCTCTAATTATAGATGCGATGGATATTCTCCATGCTAAGATGGTAGATGGATTCTGTATCGTATCTAGTGATAGTGACTATACCGGTTTAGCTAAGCGTATCAGAGAAGAAGGTATCTTCGTGATGGGAGTAGGAGAGAAGAAAACTCCAAATGCCTTCGTTCAGTCATGTGAGATATTTACTTATTGTGAAACCTTAATGCCTAAAGTGACTTCTAATGTTAAAGAAGCAAATGGCAATGCTAAAAAGGTAGAAGCTACAGATGATGACGATACTAAATCATTGACTAAGAAAGAGTATAGACTGATAGATAAAGCGTTCGATATGTCTGTAGATGAGGAGGTAGAAGCTTATATCGCTACAGTAGGAGGTAACCTTCGTAAGCTTAATCCTAGTTTTGACGCTAGAGATTACGGCTTTAGAAACTTGACAGAACTTTTTAAACATCTAAAGACTTATGACGTAATTAATAATAATGTTAAGGGGTTAAATCATCCCTTAGTAAAGAAAAAATAACCTTCGGGTTATTTTTTTTTGCTAATAAACGAATTGTATGGTCTGTAAACTTTAAATTGCAATAGGTCAAATATTGACTATAATAAAAAATATCAACTCAATACAATTTATATTATGACTATACAAGAATTAGAAGGTATTCGCAAGCAATTCGAGTACTACAGAATGATCGTAGATAAAACAGTTTTAGTGTTATCTCAAGACGAATTAAATCAAAAAGTAAATGAAGAGAGTAACTCTATAGCAATGTTAATGCGTCATATCACAGGTAATCTGCTTTCTCGTTTTACTAACTTTTTTACAGAAGATGGAGAGAAGTCATGGAGAAACAGAGATGATGAGTTCGCAGATGGGATTTATGACAGACATGAGCTTATAACGAATTGGGACAAGGCTTGGGATGTACTCTTCAGCACCATAGATAGTATTAATGAAGAGAATATTAATACAGTAGTGAAGATCAGAAATCAAGACCATACAGTTGCAGAAGCTTTATACCGACAGTTAGCACATTACCCTTACCACATAGGACAAATTGTATTTATCGGAAAGATGATACGCAATGAAGAGTGGAAGTCTTTAACCATTCCTAAAAATAAATCAAAAGAATACAATCAAGACAAATTTGATAATCCTAATTCAGAGACTCATTTTGTAGATGATTATCTAAAGAAGTAAGAGATAATTTTTTAGATTCCTAATTTTGAATGAGAATTAGTAGAGTCGTTCAGTGCAATATTTTATATATTTGTCAAAAGACGGTAAAAAACTACAATATGAAATTAAATACAATGGCCTGTATCGTATTGGCTTCCGCTATGTTATTATCATGTGGAGACAAGAAAGAGGCAGAAAAAGGAGCAAGCGAAGTGACTACAACAGAAAAGTTTGATTACAGTGTGGATCAGTTTGGAGATATCGAAGTATTGAGATATCAAGTACCTGGATGGGACGATCTAACATTAAAAGAAAAAGAATTAGTTTATTATCTAAGTCAGGCAGGGTATGCTGGACGCGATATCATCTGGGATCAGAACTATAAACACAATTTGACTATTCGTAAAGCATTAGAGAATATTTACGAAAACTATAAAGGAGACAAAGAATCAGCAGATTGGAAAGAGTTTGTGACTTATGTAAAGAGAGTATGGTTCTCTAATGGTATTCACCACCATTATTCTAACGAAAAGATAAAACCTGGATTCTCTCAAGCTTACTTCTCTATTTTATTAAAAGAGACTAATACTACATTAGATCAGAACGTAGCGAATATTTTATTTAATAATGTAGATAGTAAAAAAGTAAATCTTGATCTAGCGAAAGGTCTTGTAAAAGGATCTGCAGTTAACTTCTATGGAGAAGGGATTACAGAAGATGAGGTAGAGGCATTCTATAATGCGATGAAGAGTCCAGACCCACACCGTCCATTATCTACAGGACTAAACTCTAAGGTAGTAAAAGAGAATGGTAAGTTAGTAGAGAAAGTATGGAAGAGTGGTGGAATGTATGGAGCAGCTATTGATCAAATCATTTTTTGGTTAGAAAAAGCTGTTACAGTTGCTGAGAACCAAGAGCAAGCAGATGCACTTAAGTTATTAATCAAATATTACCAAACAGGAGATCTTCAACTTTGGGATGATTATAACGTTGCATGGGTCAAAGCTACTAAAGGGAATATTGATTACAACAATGGATTTATCGAAGTATATGCAGACCCATTAGGACATAAAGGATCTTACGAAAGCGTTGTTCAAATCAACGACTTTGATATGTCTAAGAAAATGGCTGTTCTTTCTAAAGAAGCTCAGTGGTTTGAGGATAACTCTCCATTAATGGCAGAACATAAAAAGAAAAATGTAACAGGAGTATCGTATAAGACAGTGATCGTAGCGTCTGAGTCTGGTGATGCATCGCCAAGTACACCTATCGGAGTGAACTTACCTAATGCGGACTGGATTAGAGCAGAACACGGTTCTAAGTCTATCTCTTTAGGTAATATTATCGATGCATATAATCATGCAGGTGGATCAGATAAATTAAAAGAGTTTGTTCACGATGAAGAAGAATTACAATTAGAGGAGAAGTACGGTGAGTTAGCAGACAAGCTACACACAGCTCTTCACGAGGTAATCGGACATGCATCTGGACAAATCAACAAAGGAGTAGGACAACCAAAAGAAACATTGAAGAGTTATGCTTCTACATTAGAAGAAGGACGTGCTGACTTAGTGGGGTTATTCTATTTATACAATCCTAAGTTGCAAGAGTTAGGATTAGTTGACGATTGGAAGTCAGTTGGTAAAGCAGCTTATGATGGATATATCCGTAACGGATTAATGACGCAGTTAGTACGCTTAGAGCCAGGTGCTGATATCGAAGAAGCTCACATGCGTAACCGTCAATGGGTGAGTGCTTGGGTATTCGAAAAAGGGAAGAAAGACAATGTAATTGAGAAAGTAGTGCGCGATGGTAAGACATATTATAATATTACTGATTATGATAAGTTACACGATCTATTCGGACAGCTTTTAAAAGAGACTCAACGTATCAAATCTGAAGGTGATTATAAAGCAGGACAAGAGTTAGTAGAGACTTATGGTGTGAAAGTAGATCAGGCTATCCACAAAGAAGTTTTAGAACGTAATGCTAAGTTTAACTCTGCTCCATATAGAGGATTTGTAAACCCATACATTGTACCAGTAAAGAATGATAAAGGAGAGGTGACTGATTATGTAATCGAACAACCTAAATCATTTGAAGAACAAATGTTGCGTTATGCTAAAGAATATGGTTTCTTACCACTTGTAAACTAATTACAAGAAGATTATACAAGAAAGTCGGTTTATTATAAACCGACTTTTTTTGTGATATAGTATTGGCTATGATTTATGGATAATAACCACAAGTTCATTGTTTGGTCATACTCTATTAGTTGCCATGTAAGAAGTCAAGACTTCCTGATGTATTTATACAGCTGCTATACTCTTCGTCGTCTTCAGCAGGTGATATTTCGATAGCTTCTAATGGAAAAACTTGAGAATCAAAACCGTTGATCATTGTCCACCAAGTTACTTCTGCTTTGTTGTCAAATAAATGAGTAATAGTCATATTTATACTACCACTTTTAAGATTTACGATGTTCCCTACTTCAAATTTTGTGTTCATAATTGATTGATTTTGTATTATTTGACTAAATTAATATGTTCAGTTTTATTTTAATTATAGTAATCAAATAATTAGAAAACCTTTACAATTTCTTAATCTTATGGTCGCAGTTTTAGTGACTTCAGACGTAGAGTGTTAAGTGAGTTAGTACTTATTGTTAAGTAAAGAGTCTTATTTTCTAGTGATAATAATATCTCCCATGCACATCTCTATAGGACGATTATGAGGTGTATATTCTACCCAATTTACAGGATCACTACTTTCACAGTCTATCATCAGGTGATAATAAGACATACCATGAGTAGTATTAGGTAGAGCGTGTACATCATAGCGATTAACCGTGTCTAACTGATGATCTTCTACCATCGTTAGCCAAGAGATAGCTTTGTCTAATTGGGCTATTAGGTATTGATTGGTAGTATCACCTTGTTTTAGTTCTACGATTATATCTTGTTTCCGTTTTTGTAGTAGAGAGATAATATCTTTCATAAATGATAGGATATAGGTTATAGTGTGAATGTATGTTGTATAAACTCAGTTGGGCGTTGTCCCATCAGTTTAGTGAATACATTACTGTAAGACTGAGCACTGTTATATCCTACGAGTAACGCTATCTCATTGATGGTATACTGTCCTTCACTCAACAGCTCTATTGATTTGATGATACGTACCATCTGTATATACTTAGCGATACTGATACCCGTTTCTTTTTTGAATTGTCGTTCTAAAGTACGAATACTCATAAAGCACAGTTGAGCTAACTCATCTATAGTGATAGTTGATGGATAATGTTTGTGAATATAAGCTGTAGCATCAAGTAATACTTTAGTACGTGGGACAGGGGTAATAAGAGGTACCGCATTCTGTACAAAAGAAGGCAGTTCTAATAAGATTGCTCTTAAGAAAGTCTGTTCACTTTCTTCATACTTCATATTCATAGACCACTTCTCAGTGTACATAATCATTTCTCTAAGTACACTAGGTATAGAGAACAGGTATAACTCATTATAAAACGGAGGTAAACCATCCACATCGAAGTATAGTGTACGCAGAGAGACATGCTCAGACGCATGCGTAGTTTTATGAGGGACATTAGATGGGATATAGGCTACGTGATTTTGAGGTAATAAGAATTGACAAGATTCTACGTGTAAGTATTGATATCCTGATTCTACATAAACGAGTTGGGCTTTCTTGTGATGGTGAAATTCATTGTTGTGTTTCCAATATTCAGCATGCCAAGAAAAACCTTTCTTTCCAACTTGATCAACTAATTGTGGCTTACTCATTGTTGTCGTTTTAGTTATGATTTATGGCGAATATAATCATTTATTAGCATTTAATTTTGCATCTAGAAATAACAATGTGTAAATAATAAATTAAATAACAATGGAAAATAAGATAGAAGAGATATCTAAAATGAAGAAATTACTGATGTTGTTAGGTATCATATTTATTGCTTCTAATCTAAGAGCTCCACTTACATCTGTAGGGCCTGTGATATCAGAGATAAGTAAATCACTGGCTCTGTCTAACACTACAGCAGGATTAGTAACGACGATACCCTTAATGGCATTCGGATTTTTATCTAGTATGGTGCCAAAGATCTCACGTAGATACGGTATGGAGCTAGTGTTATTAGGATCCTTGATTCTATTGAGTATAGGGTTAGTCATTAGACCTTATGGTAGTTTGGTCACTTTGTTTTTAGGAGCAGCTTTAGTGGGGATAGCGATTACAGTAGGTAACGTATTGATGCCAGCCTATATCAAGAATAATTACCAGAAGAATGTAGGTACCATGATGGGAATATACTCAGTAGCTATGAACTTAACAGCAGCATTAGCAGCAGGGTTTAGTATTAGCTTGGGTAAATTCACAGAGATGGGATGGAAAGGTTCGATAGGAGTATGGTTAGTATTGAGTATTGCGACTATCTTGATTTGGCTTCCTCAAGTAAAAAAGAGAAAAGCAATCGAAGGAAGTAATAAAGGTTTCACAGAAGAGAAAAAAGTAAATATGTACTCGTCTAAGTTAGCTTGGGCAGTTACAGTATTTATGGGTGTACAGTCTCTACTGTTCTACTGTTTAGCAGCATGGTTACCTAAAGTAGCTATTACATGGGGTATACCTAAAGAAGATGCAGGATGGTTATTGTCTTATATGCAGTTCGCACAGCTACCTATGACGTTTATTGGTGCTATCATAGCGAGTAAGTTATCTAATCAGAAACTACTAGCTATCGGTACAGGAGTATTGTTTGCTATTGGGATAGCAGGTTTATTGATCTTTAAGGTAAATATGATCGCGCTATGGTGTGTATTAATCGGTACAGCGAGCGGATTAGCCTTTAGTTTATCGATGCTATTCTTCGTATTGCGTACAAGTAGCACTACCCAAGCAGCAGAATTATCAGGTATGGCACAGTCTATCGGATACCTAATTGCAGCATGTGGTCCACCAGTATTTGGAGCATTATTCGATGTGACACAGTCTTGGTCTATGTCTTTGATGTTTTTATTAGTGATGTCTATTACTTTGATTGTATCAGGAGGTATCGCAGGTAAGAACGACTGGGTGAAATAGTTCTTTATCAACTAAAGAATTTTCTGTATAACCATAGTAACCCAGTGCCTACTACAGATACGATAATCATAGAGGTAATCGGCATAAAGAATGAAAAACCCGGGCGCTGGATACGGATATCACCAGGCAATTTGCCAAACCAATCCAGATTAAACGAGGTGAACTGTATCAATAGACCTATGATGACGATGATACAACCGATAAAGATGACTGTTTTTCCCATAAGAGTAAAGGTATAAAAATGCATGCACTTCCCTTTAGGAAACTATTTAATTATTGTTAAGGAGACAGGTATTAGGGTGTTTTAATAGTATCTTTGAGTATAGAGTTATTTAGGTAGCTCCTCATTTAAAAAGATAAGATATGAAAGTAGAGATATGGTCGGACATTATGTGTCCGTTTTGTTACGTCGGAAAGAAGAATTTTGAGAATGCGTTGGTACAATTGCCTTTCGCAGATAAGATAGAAGTAGAGTGGAAGAGTTTTCAGCTAGATCCAGACTTACCAGTAGAAGGGTTAGATATGTCTACTAAGGAGTACCTAGCTAAACGCAAAGGTATGCCGGAGCAACAGATACAAGGAATGCTAGAGAACTTAAAACAAGCAGGTAAAGCAGTAGGTATCGAATTTAATCAAGATCAATCTATTCCTGTGAATACGATTAGAGCTCATCGCTTTGTACACTTCGCACAGTTACAAGGAAAAGGGAATGAGGCTAAAGAAGTAGTGTTTAAAGCTCACTTTACAGATGGTAAAAATGTAGGTGATATAGCAGTATTAGTAGCACTAGCAGAGCAGATAGGATTAAATGCAGAAGAAGTAAAAGCGTTCTTAGCTACTGACGAACAGCTAGATGAGGTGACAGCGGATATTACAGAAGCACGTGCTCTAGGAATATCAGGAGTGCCTTTCTTCGTATTAGATAGAAAATACGGTGTATCAGGAGCTCAACCTACAGAGTCTTTTGTAGAAGCACTGACACAAGCATTCCAAGAAAGCCAACCTAAATTCGAAATGAAAGGGGGGAGTGATGCGGCAGCATGTGGCCCAGAAGGATGTGAGATATAAGTACCTATAGTTGATTTATAAATAAGAACAGCCCATTTATACAGTGTATGAATGGGCTGTTTTGTATTCTGGTATTTCTTAACCAAAATCAAAATGCATGAGGTAATCGTATTTGTTCTTTGGTTGTTTGTTTATCTCTAACCCATCGAAGTATAGGTGCGTCATAGAATCTTTGTTTAATAACTGTTTATGTAGTTTGTACAAGAGCTCTAATGCAGCGAAGTTTTCTTTATTATCAGTCTCTAAAGTAGTGTATATTGTACCAAATAGTAAGTCGTCGCCTTCTCCTAATTCTTCAGGTAGAGTGAACTGTTCAAGCTTGATGACCTTTTCGTTATCATATATACCTTCTTGAGAACACATCATAGTTCGATAGCTGATAATCACCTTAGGTTTATGTATAATGATCTCATTTGGATCCCAATTGTCAGAATTATTAAAATTAAAGAATTGCTTAGCGATGACTGCATTATTAAAGTCGTCTCGTTCTATAGGCATATCATCTAAGAAGTCCCATATCACATTATGAAATACTCTTTTCTCCATCTCTTTATTTTAAAGATAGTGAAATAGCCATCTCTATTAAATTGAAGAAGAATAATGTTTGAATAGTGTAAGGAATTTAGTCTACTCAAACAAGAACATTCTATTGAGGAAGTCTTCGATCCTTAGTAGGTGTATCATTGTATTGCATATAAGCCCATTCACCTCGGTATAGATTGTTGAATACAAGATCTTTGTACTTATTGTTGATACTGAATAGTCTTACTTGTACACGAGAGGGAGTGTATACTTCTTGTTCTTCAGTAGAGATATGTTCTGCTATAAACGGAGGTTCTGTTATCTCGTGGTAGCGCACTACTAAGGCTAATACCCTATCTTCTTTTTGCCAAGTATAGACGATACAGTCATACACCATAAAAGCGATTTTCTCTACAGGTTCTCCTTCTTTAGAGATAATATAGTCACGGAGTTGTATAGCCTTGTTTTCGTCACCTTTTAGGTCAGAGCAGGCTACTCCGATTAGGTCTTTATTTAGACTCTGTAGCATATCCACCTTATCGAAGTAATAATCCCCATACTTTGCCACGCTGTCAGACTCTACCCACATCCTCATACTATATTCTTTGCCGATTATATCTCTAATAGAATCATTATATCTCTTAGGAGCTACTTTATAGTATGTGATCTCTATAGGTTTGAGTTCTTTAACTACTGTCATCACACTAGCATCTGCATCAGCTGTGATACTTCCATCGTTATTGCCATTAAAAGCATAAAAGTCTTCTACTGGGAAGTTATAATCAAATGTCTCAATATCCATCTTAAGGTCTCCAAATTTCTTAGGCTCTTGACAAGAGATTAGCACTATAGGGACTGTGAAGTATAGTAAGATTCTTTTCATCATAGTGTTTTAAGTAAAGTTGTTAGATAAGCGAATAGGTATTAGAATCAATATTAAATTGAAAACGAATTGTTTAATTTAAAATTGTGTGTGAGTATGAATGTCTTTTTACTGTAATTGTTATGTTTTTTTGATGCCAATGGTCGCATAATGGTCACATAGTTATCGCATAGTTATCGCATACTTTTAGCCCTTTTTTATGCGACTGTTATACGACCACTATCCTATAATTATCCTATGAATAGAATGTACACTTTATTAGTAGACTCAGTAATTATCGATTGTTAATGGATATAGGATAATTATTGTCTATTTGATTAGAATCTCTATAATGCTTTTGGCTAAAAAAAAGGAGTAAGCTAATCTTAAAAATGGCTTATAAACCTTGATATAGTTAGTATCTTTGAGGCACTAGAAAACAAAGAAAGATACATGGGATTGAAGATTCTACATACAGCCGACTGGCACTTAGGGAAGAGATTAGATAACTTTAGCCGCCTAGACGAACAGCGCATAGTGCTAGACGAAATTTGCGAGATAGCAGATCGAGAAGCAGTGGATGTAGTCTTAGTAGCAGGGGATTTATTTGATACGTTTAACCCTCCAGTAGAAGCTGTAGAATTATTTTACAAAACACTTAAACGCTTAGCGAAGAATGGGGAGAGACCTGTCATCGCTATAGCTGGTAATCACGATAGTCCTGAGCGTATAGACGCACCAGATCCGTTAGCGCGAGAGTGTGGGATTATCTTAGTAGGACTACCTCATGCTGAGGTTACTCCTTTTGAGATCGAAAATCAGTTTAAAATATCGAAGTCAACAAATGGTTTTTTTGAATTGAGATTAGAACGATTTAAACAACCGATACGTATACTACACACTCCTTATGCGAATGAGATAAGGCTAAAGAAAGCACTAGACACAGAAGATAAAGGAGCAGCTCTTAATGAGGTGTTAGGTGAGAGTTGGCAAGCTTTAGCAGATAAGTATTGTAAGACTAAAGGAGTGAATCTATTGATCTCGCATCTGTATATGATGAACCGAAATGGAGAGTTATTAGAAGAACCTGATGGAGAGAAGCCTCTGAAGGTAGGTAATGCAGATATTATATACAGTGACATTATTCCAGAGCAAGTGCAGTATACCGCTCTAGGGCACTTACATAGAGCACATCAGGTGGGAGTAGAAGATAGACCTGTGGTTTATTCGGGTAGCCCATTGAGTTATAGTTTTAGTGAAGCTGGTCAGCAGAAGTATGTGATGATCTTAGAGGCAGAGGCTAGCAAACCTATTACTTATACTAAGGTAGCATTAGAGAGTGGGAGACAACTGTCACGTTTGAAGTTTGATAGTGTAGATGATGCTGTGGAGTGGTTATTAGCGAATCCGTATCATCTAGTAGAGTTAACCATAGTAAGCGATACGTTCTTAAATGGGGATGATATCAAGAGGTTATACACTGCGCATGATGGTATTATTACGATTATCCCACAAGTAACACTGGGGGACAAAGGAGAACAAGTGAATGTAAAACAGGTGAACTTAGAACAAGATATGCAAGGACTGTTTAGAGATTACTTTAAACAGCGCAATAAAGGGCAAGTGCCTAATGAGGAGTTGATGGATTTGTTTAACGAGATTTTAGATTAGAGCAGTATGATACCAATTAAGTTAACAATAGAAGGACTGTATTCTTATCAAGAAAAACAGGTTATTGACTTCACCAGTCTTATAGAGGCAGGGTTATTCGGTATATTCGGTAAGGTAGGATCAGGAAAGTCATCTATTTTAGAAGCTATTTCTTTTGGGCTTTACGGAGAGACAGAGCGTATGAACTCTCGTGATAACCGTGCGTATAATATGATGAACCTAAAGTCTGACCGTTCGGTAATAGACTTTGAGTTCTATAATTTTAAAGATGAGAAATACCGCATCTATAGAGAGTTTAGAAGAAACTCTAAGCGCTTCGATGATGTAAAGAGAGGTGAGGCAACATTGTATAAGGATGAAGATGGTATCTGGGTACCTCAGAAAGAGTTGAATATACAGGAAGTAGTAGGGCTGAGCTATGAGAACTTTAAGCGTACTATCATTATTCCTCAAGGGAAATTCAGAGAATTTATAGAATTAGGAGGAAAGGATAGAACGAAGATGATGCAAGAGATATTCGGTCTAGACCGTTTTGACCTTGCAGATAAGACTAAACGATTATATAGTTCGACTAAAGAGAGTCTGAATTTAGTAGAAGGAGAGCTAAAAAGTTTTAGCCAAGTTACAACGGAGCAGATAGCAGAGCAGAAGGCGCTACACTTACAGGAGGCAGAGAAGTTTAATGTGCTAAGTAAGACTTTTAAGGAAGAAAACGAAAGTTATCAAAAGGTCAAAGCAGTGAAGGATGACTTCTCAGCATTGGAGGTAAAGAAAGCAGAGTTAGGTACATTAGAAGTGAAGTTACCTGAGATAACTGCTCAAAAGAACGAATTGTCTCAGTATGAACAATTAGATAAAGCATTTTCTGCTATACTGTTAGAACAACAAAAGACAGTTGATAAGACTGTGAATCGAGAGACTCGATTAGCTACATTGACAAAAGAAACCACAGAGCTACAAAGTCAGTTTAAGAAAGTGACAGATGAGCTCAAAGTAGCAGAACAACAGTATGCAGGCTTAGAACACCTAAAAGCAGAGTTGTATGAGTTGAATTTGATCAAAGAAATCAAGAAAGCTAATCTAGCTAAGGAGACCTTATTAGAGCGTTATCACAAAGGGAAGTCTTTCGTAGTAGATGCTGAGAAGGCATTAGAGGGGAGCAAACTTGCTTTAGCACAAAAGGAGATAGAACTAAATACTGCCAAAACAGCTAGAGTAGATACAACGATGCTGATGGCTATAGAGGCGTGGTTCGGTCAGCAATCTTTTATTCACAAAGGAATTCAAGATGTGCAACAGCAAATGAATGCACTGCAGTCAGAGTTGCAAATAGTAGAAAAGGATATCTTAGGTCTAAAGTTAAAGGATATCAATCATTGGGAACAAGAGATAGAGAAGTATAGAAATCACTTTGAACAAGAGATCAATACGATAGAAGTAGAGTTGCGCAATCATAGTGTAGCTCAACAGTTAGCAGAGTATGCTAACGAGCTTCACGATGGGCAGCCTTGTCCTTTATGTGGTTCTGCACATCACCCTCATATTCTTCAGGGAGATGATGTATCTTCTGCTATACAGCAGTGTGAACTTCGTCTAAGTGATATAAAGGATAAACAGGAGCGCCTAAAGAAATACGAAAGGAAAGCAGCTAGTCTTTTTGATAAAAAGAAACTCTTAACAACACAATGGCAAGAAAGCCAACAGAGGGAACAACACTTGCAACAAGAGTTAGTCTCTCATCAGCAGAACTTTGTTTGGACAGTGATAGAGAAGGGTAATGAAACACAGTTTATCGAGTTAAAACAAAGAGCTGAGTTAGCGAACAAGCAAGTAGAAGTTCTAGAGATACAATATACTACAATAGGAAAAGAGGTAGAACAGCACAGAGGTAATGTAGATAAGTTTACTAAAGAACTAAATGCGATAGAGGTAGAAGGTGTCAGTTTAGACAGTGAAATCAAATCTAAGAGTACACAGATTATAAGGTTGCAGATAGAGACCTATTTAAGTTTAGAGGAGACTTTATTAGCACAGCAAGTACAGCAACGAGAAGCTAATGTAACCTTAGTAGAACAACGCTATAGAGATCTAACGAATCAATATCAGATGATGTCTCCTAAATTGGCAAGCTTACAGACAGAGAGCAATAGTGTACAAGTAGAGTTAAATGAACTGAAAGTAGCTATTGATCAGTTTAACGAGCAGATTAAGGCTTTATTAATCACTCATCAAGTACAATCTGTAGAGGAAGTGCGTAGTGTGCTAGATAAACAGATTAATGTCGTAGAACGTAGAGAACAAATACAAGCATTCGAAGTACAACTAGAGGTTGTCCGAAATGCTGTGAGTACTTTAGAAATGAAGTTAGAAGGTATTTCTTTTGATCAAGAGAAATTCGCTAAACAGCAAGAAGAAATAATGAAGTTAGAGCTACAGGTTAAAGAGGCTACAGAGGTTGTAGCTAAATTAGCTGGAGAGATAGATCGTTTGGAAAAAGACTATGCGAAGAAGCAAAACTTACAGAAGCAGTATGATGCAATAGAAAAACGGGTGAAGAATCTGAATACGCTATTGACAATGTTTAGTGGAGCTGGTTTTGTAAATTATGTGTCAGCTATCTATTTAAAGAACTTATGCGATATGGCGAATGCCCGTTTCCATCGATTGACGAATAACCAATTGAGCTTACAGCTAAACGAAGCAAATGAGTTTGAGATCATAGATTATTTAAACAATGGGAAAGCGAGAAGTGTGAAGACTTTATCTGGAGGACAGAGTTTTCAGGTGTCATTATCTTTAGCGTTAGCATTAGCAGAGAGCGTACAGAGTTTATCTAAGTCAGATAGAAACTTCTTCTTTATAGATGAAGGGTTCGGTACACAGGATAGTGAGTCAGTAAATATTGTATTCGAGACTTTGAGTAATCTGCATAAGGAGAATAGAATAGTTGGTATTATCTCTCACGTAGATGAACTACAAGAGCGCATCCCTATGTCTCTATCTGTGGTAAAAGATGAAGAACGAGGTAGTGAAGTAGTGATTAATTATTAGTAAACCTCATTTATATATTACAGCCCATTCAGTGATGATTGGGCTTTTTTTATGGTATGGTTTTAGTGGCTTAATATGTTGATTTATAGTTTGTATTGTTTTTAAGTAACTTTTAAATTACCTTTGTAATGAAGATAAGAGAAGTAGTGATGTATAAGAATTACTTTAATGAGTTTTTAAGTAAACAACCATTAAAGGTTCAAATGAAGATAATTAAAATAATTGAAGCAGTTGAAATTCTAGATAGAATACCTTCTAATTACATGAAGCATATTTTGGGAACAGTAGGTTTGTATGAAATAAGAATACAATTAGGAAGTGATATTTGGAGAGTGTTCTGTTTTTTTGATGGAGATAAATTAGTGGTTTTATTGAGTGGCTTCCAAAAGAAAACTCAAAAGACTCCCTTAAATGAGATTAAAAAGGCTATAAAGTTAATGAATGAGTATTATGAAAGAAAATAGAGATGTGAAGACTTGGTCACAAGTAAAAGATGAGGTGTTTGGTGTAGTTGGAGAACCAAAAAGAGATGAGATAGAGAGAGAAGTAGAGACTTTTAAAGTAGGACTATTGCTTAGAAAGGCAAGAGAAGAGAAAAAGCTAACTCAAGCAGAACTAGCTAGTTTAGTGAATAAGAAGAGAGAATATATTTCTCGAGTAGAAAATAATGGAAGTAATATGACATTAAAGACGTTATATGATATCGTAGAAAAAGGATTAGGAGGAAAGGTGACAATATCTATTGAACTATAAATATATAGCCCATTCAGTGATGATTGGGCTTTTTGTTTATTTTGATGAGGTAGATTCGATAACTATAAATCTACTTAGTAGAGAGATAGCTAACCCAAAAAAGGCTACTATAGCAAAGGCAGTCTTAAGAGAAGAGTGCTGTGCAATAAACCCTATAACTGGTGGTCCTAAAAAGAAACCGATAAAACCAATACTGGTAATTAACGTTAAGGCCTGCTGAGGTGGCATTGTTTTCGTGTGTCCTGCTAAGTTATAACACATGGGTACTACGGCTGATACACCAAGCCCTACAATCATAAAAGAAGCAATCGTTGTATATACACTTGGAAACATAACCGATGCACCTAACCCTAAAAAAAGTAATATACCACAGAAAAGTAATGTCTTCTGTTCTCCAAATTTTCTAACTGTAAAGTCAGATATAAAACGGCCACTTGCCATCGCAAACATATAAGCTGTCAGTCCATATCCGATAAGCTGTATAGGAGCATGGGTGACATGTTTCATATATTCACTAGACCAATCAGTCATCATCCCTTCTGCTACCATAGCGAAGAAGGCTAATAGCCCTAACAAGACTAAGTTCTTATCGGGTAATTGAAAGCCTTTCTTTTCTGTTAGTATTGGATTATCACTAGCAGCGTCGTTTGTTTCAGGAATAAGGTATTTAAAAAGCAATAGAGAAACAATAATCCCTACGGTAGAGTAATAGATAAAATGTTCTAAAGGTGGGACATAGCTACTGATCATCTCTGCGCCTAACCATGAGGCAGCAAAGCCTCCTATACTCCAAGTACCATGTAGAGAGCCTATGATTTGTCCTTTATATAGTTTAGAGACCTTAATAGCCTGTGTGTTGATAGAAATATTAGTGATATTACTAATTGCCCCGAATAAGACTAAGTTTAGTTTTAACTGCCATAATACCTCCCAATAACCAATACCCACTAATAGTACTAAGTAGGTTAATAAGAAGAATAGGGTTGCTTTTTTACTGCCGAGTTTCTCTATTATTTTACCTGCTATAGGAAGAGTTATTAAGGTTCCTATAGAGATGTATAATAAGACAAATCCCCAAGCAGAGTCATTTACTCCGAAAGCTTCTTTAATAGTAGGAATACGCGATGCCCATGAGGCAGATATTCCTCCAAAGATGAAGAATAAAACAGTTACGGCTATACGTGCTAAGTGTTTTGACATAGTTCTTTTTGATTGAAAGCCGTAAATGTATGAATAAATAAAAACGGTCTGTTGTTTATACAGACCGTTTAGATGATTTTATTTTTTGATTGCTTTAGCAATGCTTTCTAAGTTTTGATTAAAGTCCATCAGTTGACCTAATACTTGAGCAACTTGATTGTCTTTACCTGCCATACCTAATTTGTTTTGCTTAACAAAGATATCTTTAATATCCTCCCACCGTTGACGCTCTACATCTGTTAGTCGATTAGCAAGCTCTTTTAGCTTAAGTAAGTTAGCCTCTGTATCTGATGTCAAGGTCTGTGACTCGTTCTCATAATGAGTTAAGATTAACTCATCTATTTCACTATCGTTCATCAGTGGAACTATCCTACTCATCATCTTATTCATATCACGGTAAGAACCTTGTAGCTTAAAGGCAGGTTCTGTTCTATAAGCATTGTCCATACTTGCACTTAAGATATACTGTTGGTTTACCTTTAGTACAATATCTCTTACTGTTATTGATTTCTTTAATACAGCAGTAAACTCTTCTATCTCTTGTCCACTAAAGTTTCCTTCTAAGGATAAAGATTCTTCTGACTTCGTTTCGATATGGTTAATCAGTTTATAGAAGTCGTCTAAAGAGTTACTACTCAACTTCTGAAAATAGGTGTTCTCAGCAATCGCGTTTTCTAATAAACTTAGTTTGAACAAATGCTCTGTACTACCAATCACATCTCCTAAGTTATACGTATCTGCACGGTTAGCTAACATGTCTGGTATCTGAAACTTCTCTCCTGATTCTGTATATGGGTTACCAGCCATAATGATACAAAACCGCTTACCTCTTAAGTCATACGTTTTACTCTCTCCTTCGAAAATACCATCCATCTTACGCTGTCCATCGGCTAGAGAGATAAACTTCTGTAAAAACTCAGAACTACAGTGTTGTATGTCGTCTAAGTATAGCATTACGTTGTCCGCCATTTCGAACGATAAGTTGATCTTCTTTAGTTCTTCACGAGCACCAGAAGTCTTCGCTTCAGTTGGATCAATAGAAGTAATAGAGTGTCCAATAGTTGGTCCGTTAATCTTAACAAAGTGAAGACCTAAAGCATTGGCTAAGTATTCCATTAGGGTAGTCTTACCATACCCAGGAGGAGATACTAATAATAACATTCCCATACGTGCTGTACGTTTGTTATCACCATAAACTCCTATCTGTTTGGCTAAGTTATTTCCAATTAATGGAAAGTAAACTTCATTAATCAGTTTATTACGAACAAAAGAAGTCAGTACACGCGGTTTTAATTCATTTACTTTTAATGATTTCTTGTATTCGCTTAACAACATATCTTTAGTAGCAATAAAGTCTGTAAACATTGGAACACTTTCAGTCTCGAATACTTGAAGTTTGCGCATATATTCGTGATAGTCTAATGTATAAGTATCTTGTACTATTAAAGTGTGATTCCCTTTTAGGTTGTTTAAGACTACAGTATCAGTACTCTCTTTTAAAGTATAGTTATACTGTTTTTCAAATAACAGTAAACAACAAGCTTCGTCTATATACTTTTTGTAAAGGGCAGCACTTGGTTCATTATCTATATAAGAATACAACCAGTTTTGTATTAGATAGAAAGCATCTAATGTAGATAAGGTTGCATCGTTAATATCATTCTCAAAGGTTACATTCGCATTCTTTTGTTGTAAGAAAGCGACAAACTGTTTCTTTAACTGAGAAGCTTGTCCAGCTTTGGTAAAGAACACTCCTGAAGAGAACTCTTCAAAAATATAATGTGCTATGTCTTTCTTGTATGCTAATTCACGCAATGGAGATTGCCATTGTGTATATAGCTCCTCTAATTGACTAATTATATATTGATAATTAGCACTGTTAGGGAATACCTTTTGTACAGCAGCAGCACTATTGATACTCTTCAATAAAGACTCTCTTACTTCCGCTTCTAATTTATACCAGAATACTTGTGCCGAAACACGGATAGCAGGAGCATACGTCAATATTCCTAACTCTGCTTTTAGCTTCAGTAGGGCTTGCGTAATCTCTAATCCGTCAAAGTCGTGTACTCCTTTTAAATACCCTTCAGAGTAATTTTGTTCTGTTCTAAACTTAACTGCTTCATGAATATCTAATGAAGGATTAGTCTGCAACTCTTTTATGATTTGGTAAGCTAAATACTCAGCTCTATATACCTCGTTATTTTCAGAGATAAGATCTTGATTCCATATCTCCTTATAGGCATATATCTTATCATTGTTAATAGGATAAGTAAAACTTGTTCCTGTTAAGTGATAATACAAAATATCGTTACGTCTTACAATAGTAAGGTCTAATGGCTGTTTGTTGACTAAGAATTTATGAGTACCTAAGCTAATTACATTTTCTCCATCAGCGAATAAGTCTTGTTTATCTCTTAGTGTACGCAGTGCATCCTCTTGACTCGTCTTCACGCTGTTCTCTAAATTCTCTGCTTTAGAGACATCGCCTAAGTCTTTTAGTTCGATTACTAATTGGCGTACCTTATCCACCATTAAGTCAGTAGAGAAGAATGCAAGTATCTCTTCTTTGGTTTTAAACGAAGAAGACTTGTTCTCTATATTTTTTAATATACGTAGACCTATCTGTTCTAATGAACTTGTACGTCTATTGATTTGTTCTACTAACTGTGTTTTACGCGTATCAAAAGCTTTAGATACTTCTTCTCGCTTATCGGCTATCTTTAAGATAAAATCATCGAAGTCAGCAAACTTACTCTCCAGTTCTTCTACTTGTACACTTACTTTAGAATGATATTCGTCACACTTCTCAGGTGAATTAGATAACTCTAAGAAGTTGATGATACTTTGATCAAGTAAGGTTAATTGGGCATGAAACTCAGCAATAGATTCATTCGTACGAAGAGAGTCTATCTTTCTCTTCAGTTGAGAACGCACCTCATTAAGCGAAGCAAATATTACAGATATTTTCTCTATAATCTTTGTTGCTTGAGTAGTGTCTTCTATTTTTAAACTGTTCAGTATATCGATTAGCAGTTCTAACTCACCTGATATCGCTTTACAATTTTCATCTATAGCATTAGCATCGATTACTTTGACTACCTCATTTACTTTAGTCTTTTGATCAATTACTTTTTGTTCATAAGGAACTAGAGCTTGCTCTTGTAGTAAGAAAGCAATTGTTTTATCAGATAGCGATTCATTAGTTTTACCCAATTGCTCTTGATAATTCTCTAAGATAGATAAGTCAACATACTTCGTTTGACGAGCGCTGATGACTTCACCTAATAGCTTTCTGTTTTCAGCCAATAGATGTACTAATCCTTCTAAAGTATCTCCTTTAGCATTCTTAACATTAAAGAGTTGTTTATCTACTTTCGCTTTTAGGTCAGTTAATAGACCAGCTGCTCTTTTGCGTTGTTCTTGTACTTTCTCGAACTCATCTATTGCTGTATTAGCAATGCTTTTTATCTGCTCTAATGGCTCGTCTAAGCTTTTAGTCTCTTTGGTTCTTATCCAGAAATAAGCATCTATAATGTCATTTGCTTTCTTAGCTATATCACCATACAGCCCTTCATACGAATCTTCTTTATCGATGAGGTGGATGATCTCTTGACATTCAGCCATCGCTTTTACGATGTCTTTATTCCCTATTTTGTATAGGTGATTTTCTTTTTGTTCCTTATTCTCTATTAATGTAGCAGCATAAGGAGTTTCCCATATTTGTACTACGTGATGTCTTACTGCTTCATTCTCTGAACGGAAATAGATTAACTTACCATCGTTAAACAAAGTGAAACCACTACATACGATAGGAGTTTCTACTTGCTGTTTGATGATGTTATAAGACATCAGGGTATAGATATTATTCTCTGCTTGATAGAATAGGTATAAGTAGTCCTCTCCATTATGAGAAGGAATAGTTCTTACAAACTCTAAGTTTTGAACACTGTTATCAAATATCTTATAGTCCCCATTCTGTAGGTAATACCCATTAGAGAATAAGATACCCTGTCCATCAGGAAGTAGAATACCTGTCTCGTTTAAAGCAGGTACATTGATAACTTGTTTTGTTCTATTGTTAAAGATAAAAGCACGGAAATCCTCTTGGTAAGGTTTAATGCGTATAGCGATAAAGTTACCTAAGTCAGCGTAGAAATAGTCGGCATCATCTAGCTGTTGATCTATATTCTTTACAGGCTCAGAGTATATCCCTTGTCCATTATCTGTGTTGTCTTCTATTTTAAAAGTAATATCTCCACCTACAGCTTCTATAAACACTTTGTCTTGTATAGAGATATGAGGGTGTACCCCTAAGCGTCTGTTCTCAAGGTTAGTTTTAACCCAGTTGAACTCAAACTGAGGGCTCTTTACTACTTCGTGAATGCTACGATCATCTTGATAAATCAATTGATTATCTTTGATTAACCACTTAAAAGCTTTTAAGTTATCTGCATTCTTACTTGTTTGGAATACCATATAGAGGTAATTCTCAGTCTTCTTAAATCTGCTGAAGATAGAGTCTCTATAGTATTTGTATAAGTTTTTATAATCGCTGATGAAGTTCTCATCATAGATAAAGTCTAATGCTTGAGGTAAGAACTGATTGTTCTCAAAGCGGTATATACTAAATACATCACTTAACTGAATATCAGTCTTAAGTCCAAAGTGTACGTTATAGGCAAAAATACAAGTCGTGTCAAAGGCAATAATACCTCTGGCAGTACAGTTGTTCTCTGTCGTAATACGTTGATTGGCGATAAGTTTTAGATCAACAGAGGTAAAGACTTCTTTACGGTCGTCATTCAGAGCATTTAATCGTTGGATTAAATCTCCTTTTTGACTTTGCAGTCTCTTCTGTATAATCTCATAAGTGTTAGAATCTAATGATTCTATATTTTGGTTTTCTAATTCAGCCATATATAAAGGATACTTTGTATTAGAACGATAAGACTAATACGTAGGTAAATTAAAAATAGAGTAGGGGTAATAGTAGAAAATCACTCTTCTCTATAGAGAAGAGTGATTAGTATATATTAAGATAACTTCTTATTCCCTATACCGAAACTCTGAACAGCATCAGCTATATTACTTAATAGGCCCATATTGTCCTCAGTTGCGTTTTGTTGCATCTTAAGTACTAATGATGCTATACTAAGATTCTTTAAATCTTCAGTTGTGATATTAAACTGACTTGCATAGTGCTTAATATTGTTAAATAACTCCCCTTGACTGATAGTAGAACCATCACCTAATAGAGCAAGTTTAATATCTTGAGCATTCTGACTCTTGTCGATTAATTGGTCAAATCCTTTTGCACGACTTACTTGATTGATAATGTTTTCGAAGAACATTGTTTCTCCACCTACGATATCAATCTTAGCAGTCTGAAGTGCAGAAGATAATACGTTAGCTTGTGACTGAGCAATGTCTTTTTGGATTGTGATAGCAGCCAATTCCACTTCTTTTTCTTTCTGAAGTTGTAGTTTGAACTCTTCGTGTTCTTTTCCTACACCATCCATTTGCTTCATAGCATTTGCTTTCTCTTTTAATCCTTCAGCATCTGCTATTGCTTTTTCTTTCATCACTTCCGCTTCAGCTAACCCTTCTTTTCTCTTCGCTTCCGCTTTCGCTTCGATACCAGCAGCTTCAGCAGTTGCTATACGTTGTATTTTTGCAGCATCTACGATACTTTGTTGTTCTACAGCCTCTGCTTTTGCTTTGATTACTTCTGCCTCTGCTAATCCGATAGTAGCATCTTCACGAGCTTTTGCATCTGCAAGTATCTTACGTGCCTCAGCTTGTTTAATAGAAGCTTCTTTCTCTGCTTCTGCTTCGATCAGCATTTGTTGAGAGATTTGCTCTTGAGCAGACTTTTTAGCTTCTGCTTCTTTTACTGTTCTGATTAAGTTCTCTTCTGCTTGTCTGCTTGCTTGAGTGATACCTACTTGTTTCTCTCTTTCTACAGCGCGAAGTGCTTCTACGTCTTTAATATTTTGTTGTTCTTCCACAACTCCTTTTTCAAGCTGTACTCTTTCGCGAATAACATCTTGTATCGTCTTTTTCTCTTCTTCTACAGCACGCTCTTTATTGATTTGAGCCAATGTTACGATACGCTCTCTTTCTGTTTGTTCTAACGCTCTGTCTTTTTCTACTCTTTCTGTTTCTACAGCATCAGTGCGCTCTTTATTTTTAGCAGCGATGATTACTTGACGTAGTTTATTCTCTTCTAATACAGCCAAACTTTCTTCTGTAGAGATGCGTACACTCTCAGACTTAAGACGTTCTTCTTCACGTACCTTTTGAATCTCAGCTTCTTCACGAGCGCGGATATTATCCACTTCTCTGCGTTGTTTCTCTTCTTTTTCTGACAATTGTCTTTCAAGTTCTAAGATAGCTTCACGAGCTTCAACGTCTTGCTTCTTGATTACCTTTTGCTCATCTCTACGGATAAGGTTAGCATTGATGTTTTGTAATGCAGTAAGTTCGGTAATCTTTTTAATCCCTTCAGAGTCAAGAATGTTCTGAGGATCTAAGTAAGAGATATTTGTTTGTTCTAAGTAGTCGATAGCACAGTCATCTAAGATATACCCGTTTAAGTCTCTACCTATGATATTAATAATCTCTTCTCTAAACTCTCTACGAGCTTCGTATAATTCGATGAACTCAAATTTCTTACCTACTGTTTTTAAAGCTTCAGAAAACTTCGCTTCGAATATGTTTCTTAGCGTTTCTACATCACTTGCTCGCTCACAACCTAATGTTTGTGCCACATTAATTACGTCTTCTATAGACTTGTTAACTCTGATAAAGAAAGCTACTTTAATATCTGCACGAATATTGTCTTTACAGATAAGACCTTCGTTTTGCATTCTATCGATTTGTAGTTTTTTTACAGAGATATCCATTATCTCCATCTTATGGAATACTGGGATTACATAAATACCTTTGTTAAAAGCTACTTTAGTTCCTCCAACCCCTGTTCTTACTATAGATTTACCTTGTGGTATTTTTTTATAGAAGGATGCAAGTATTGCAAAAAATAATAATACTAATAGAAAAAGTGCGCCTATAATAATAGCTATTAATGTCCCTAAGCCAAACTCACCCATAGATTTTAGTGTTTATAGTTAATAATTAATGTATTCTTCTTACTTGGAATATATTTTCTTTATCACATTTTTTAGTGATAATGACTTTCTCTCCATATTTTATTTGGTTACCATCTGTACTCTGTACCAATATCTTGATTGGATCTTGATCGATGATTACCTCCATATTTCCTTGTTTATCTGCTATAATACTTGATAGCATAACACCTTCTTTTCCGATAAAGTCTATTGCCTTCTCACCGTGATAACCAGTATTCTTTAAAAACTTAACTAACGGAAGTGTAGCGTAATGCGTTAAGATAATCGCTATAAAAGAAAGTGGAATTAATATCACAACAGACCAAAAGCCTAGATTCACTACCTTAGGAATAGTGGTAGTTAATAACGTACCGGCCCAAGTAAAGAACTTAAAGATCGTCAATACAATCATGAAAGGAATCTTCCCTACATTCATAAACTCAAGTATCTGCATAAAGATACTTGGCTGACGTACATCTACATGATCTGCTACATCCACTTCTTTGTCATGAGTGATATCTACATGACTCTGTTGTAAATCAAAATTTGTATCTACATCTGCATCTATGTCTATATCAACATCTATTTCAGGATTGACATCCATATCAATATCAAAACCATCAAACCCTCCTAATACAGCAGAAAATATCCAATAGATAAAGGTTATTCCCATTAATACGCTCATAATAGCGTTAGGAAGAGGATTGAATAAATGATGAATTATTTCTGTCATTTATAAATAGCGTATTATATTAATATGTGTTTAAAATTTACCAAATATAACTTAATTTTAAGAAAGTATTCTGTTATGTTTTGTCAATATTATAACATGAGTAAATAATTTATCCTTTTAGGATACCTCTTTTAGGAAATGAGGTTTAGATAGCATAAATTATAGATTATTGAATAAAAAAAGTCATAGCTTAAAAAAGGTTGTTTATTTGGTTTATTAAAAGGAATAAGTTGCATGGATTGACATTGTAGTTCCAACTCCTCTTGTGTAATCTGCGTGAATACCTCTGTATTGACTTACTGGAGGATAATATGTTTTATTGAATAAATTGTCAATACCTAGTGAGAGTGACCAATGATTGTTAGGTGTATAATTTGCACTAAGATTAAATAGATTGATTTCACTTATCGGGCCTTGTCCGTTTTTATATTTTCCATTGTTATTTGGGCTGAAGTGTTTTCTGCTTCCTGTATTTATCCAAAATAAGGATAGAGTCGCTTTATTGATTGGATTGTATGTAATAAATGCAGTCGCTTTATTTGGAGGTATTCTATCACCTCCCAGGTATTCTAAGACACCTTTTTTATTCTCTGTTTTTCCTTCTATAGAGGTGAAGGTACCGCCCATTTTTAAGTTCTCTATTATTCTCACCTCTAAAGCTATTTCAAAACCTTTAATCTTTTCGGGTTCTCTACTAGGCATCAGATATCCTCCTACATCTACTAAATTAATACCGTATTTAGAAGTGCTTATATAATATGAAGTTTGTAGTGAGAAGATGCTGTATTTACTAGAGAAACCTATTTCATAATTATTAGTAATGACAGGAGAAGTTTCTAAATTATTCAGTGTATTAGCATCTGCTCTTCTCAATATTTTACCTACTTCATTGAGAGAAAAACCTTGTGAGTAACTGATAAATGGATTGAAGTAATCATATTTAGCGTATCGAATACCTGCGTTAAATACTGTTGCTCTATAAGTTAGTTTGCCTCCATTGACAGCTATGGAGCCTTCGTTGTTAGGGCCTGTTGCTATAGTGGTATAATCATTGATTTTTACATTCGAATTTTCATATCGAATCCCTCCTTTAAAGATAAAGTCATCTAACAAATGTATCTTTAACTGTGCATAAGGAGCTACGCTTAGCATTTTCATTTGAGGGGTTAATATCCTACCATCTGTGAGGTCTTGCATAGTCATATCACTGAGTAGATCAAAACCGTAAGTAATTTCAATAGGAGTATTATAAAGGGTGAAAGGGGTATTAAAGTTGGTTCTCAACCCTTTCTTTTTTGAGATTATCCTAGTCTGACCTGGTCCATACCAGACTGTTCCTTTTGGTACATAGCGATTCATAGATTGAAAGGAGGTGATGTAAGCACTAATGTCTAATCGGGTATTAGCATAAAGAGCATTATTACTATAGGTCAGCATAGCATTATGATTGTATGGTGTGCCTACAGGCTTTCCACCTTCGCTACCTCTTATTCCGATAGCAGGCTCCTGTCCATAACGTCCTGGTTTAGTTTTATATTTCTCATCTTGTACGGTAGTGTAATAATTGTAGAGTAGTTGTAGTGATGAGGAATCATTGAGCTGATAAGATAGTTTTGTGAAGATGTTTCGTTCATAAGAATTCGATAGTCCACCTAGTTGCCCTAATGGCAAGCCTTCACCATCTCTTTGTAAGCCATTGTATTTAAGATGACCACCTATAGCATAGCTGATGTTATTTATTCTACCTGAGAAGTATTGTCCTATTTGATAACCTATAGTTCCGCTACTGTTATAAGGGTTAAAAGTAGTACCTATTTTAGTCTGTCCACTTAATGGTTTGTTCCCGACGTCTTTTCTAGTAATATAATTAATAATACCACCTGCAGACCCATTGCCATAGATAGATGTTGCTCCTTTTATTACTTCTATCCTTTCGATTACATAAGGATCTAGAGAGCGTATACTCCGGGCTCCATTCATTAAAGGGAGAGATTGAGGAATACCATCTATTAAGACTAATAAAGGTCTTCCTCTCAGTGTCTGTCCTGTATTGGCTACTTTATTAGTGGCTGTAGCGAGTCCAGGTACTGTATTTCCTAAGATATAGCCAATATTACTATTAATATCACTTTGTGTTTCTATTTCTTGTTTGGTAAGTATTGTGATAGAAGAGGGGACTGTAGAAGTATGTTCTGGTTTTCGGCCAGCAGTAATGATAATTTCATTTATAGTCTCAGGATTAGTAGTAAGTGTAATTGTAAAGTTATTAATCGTATCTTTTTGTAACTCTAGAATCGTATGATAATCAGCATAATCAAAGGCTTTTAACCTTAAGTCAAGAGTAGAAGAATGAGTATCTACTAGAGAGAATATGCCTGTATCATCGGTGATACCTACATTTTGATTATTTATCTCTACGACTACATTAGGAACGGCATGACCAGAAGGATTTTTTACTTGAAGATTTAAATGCTGTGCCTGTGAGAACATTGATAATGAAGAGAATAGTGTGATGTACAGTTTCTCTTTTCGGGAGGATAGTAATTTCATAGTCTATTTATTTAGAATTGTTCTAAACAAATTTATACAAAAGCATCACTTTATTTAAAAAAACAGATCGTAAATTAAGAGGAATATGTAGTTAAAGTTTTGAATAGTAGATGTTTAATTTTGATTATTTCACAGTTATTATAAAATGAATAGGGTCACCTTATAAAGGTGACCCTACCATTATAGTATATGATATTAGCAATTAGCTCAATCCTTCTATTAATCCATCTACTAAGTCAATTCTTAGTGCTTGAGGTGATTTAGGCAGTCCAGGCATACGCATAATATCTCCTGCTATAGCCACGATGAACTCAGAACCTCTATTGATCACTAAGTCATTGATTACAATGTCAAAATCTTTAGCTACACCGTATGCTGTTGCATCTGCAGAGAATGAATATTGTGTTTTGGCAATACATACAGGGTATTGGTCCATATCTGTGTTTTTTAGTTGGGCTAACTTCTTTTTAGCAGCAGAGGAGAACTCTACTTTATTAGCTCCATATATCTTTTTAGCGATATTCTCTATTTTTACAGCTATTGTTTCACTGTCTTGATAAGGGAATTGAAGAGGTTTACTAGGATTGTGTGCTATTGTGTTTACAACTACTTCAGCAAGGGCTTTAGCGCCTTCACCACCTTCTACGAATGCATTGTTAATCGCAAATCCAATGTGGTTATCCTTACAGTATTGCTCTACGATTTGTAATTCCTCTGCATCATCAGTTGCATACTTATTGAAAGCTACTACAATGCTTTGTCCGTAAGATTTAATATTCTCTACATGCTTAGCTAAGTTCTCTAACCCCTTGCGGATACCATCTGTATTTTTAGCTTTAATATCTTCGATAGCTACACCACCGTGCATCTTTAATCCTTGTGCAGTAGCGACTACCACTGTCAGTTTGGGTTGTAAACCAGATTTGCGACACTTGATATCAAAGAATTTTTCGGCACCTAAGTCTGCACCAAACCCTGCTTCAGTGATGACATAGTCTCCATAGCTCATAGCCATTTTAGTAGCGATAACAGAGTTACAACCATGTGCAATATTAGCGAATGGCCCACCGTGAATAAAGGCCGCAGTGTTTTCGGTAGTTTGTACTAAGTTAGGATTAAGTGCATCTTTTAATAATACCGTAATAGCTCCAGCTACACCTAGATCTTTTACGGTAAACATACTTCCGTCATATCGATATCCTAATAAGATATTTTCTATTCTGCGTCTAAGGTCTTCTATATCTGTCGCCAGACACATAATAGCCATAATCTCAGAGGCAGGAGTAATGTCAAATCCTGATTCTTGTGGCACTCCATTAGCGCTACCTCTTAGCCCAGTGTTGATATAGCGCAAGCTACGGTCATTCACATCTAATACTCTTTTCCACAATATTTCTTTAATTCCGTTTTCGTTAGCTCTATTCTGATAAATATAATTATCAAATAAAGCACTTATCGTATTATGAGCTGATGTGATAGCGTGAAAATCTCCTGTGAAATGTAGGTTGATATTCTCCATAGGCAATACCTGAGCATATCCACCTCCTGCAGCTCCACCTTTCATCCCAAAACATGGACCTAATGAAGGCTCGCGTAGGGCTACTACAGCTTTCTTACCTATTTTATTTAACCCCAATGCTAGGCCTATAGATACAGTCGTTTTACCGATACCTGCTTTAGTAGGAGTGATTGAAGTAACTAATATTAAATTTGATTTGTTGATGTTCTCTGTATTCATAGCGTCTAAAGGAACCTTAGCCATATACTTTCCATAAGGGATAAGCTCTTCTTCATTTACACCGATAGCGTGCGCTACATCTTGTATTCTCTTTAATTCGCATTCGCGAGCAATTTCGATATCTGTTTTCATTTATAATGATAGTTTGTGTTATTGAAGAGTAAAGATAAGGTTTTTTGTAAGGGCAATTATCGCTATTGTGCTTAATTAAATAAGGGATAGATATTATGGCGAATTGTGTAATGAAAACCATGACATATAAGTCGAAACCATAATTCTAGGAATCAATTTTTAGAATGCTTCTAAAAAATTAAGTATTTTGTTAAATTCATATCTGTGTAGTGTAAATGGTTTAATTACTGAAGTGTTTTATTATTTTTTATATCTAAATAATAACATATATCTTTACAACTTTAATAATATATTGTTTTATAAATGAAGACTGAAGCACAATTAATAGAAAGAAGTGGTAATAAATGCGAACTATGTGAGGCAACTGGACATTTAAATGTATATGAAGTACCACCTGCAGCAGCAAATGAAGCAGATAGAGAAATCTATATTTGTGATACTTGTTTAGAGCAAGTAGAGAAGAAAGCTGAGTTAGATGCTAATCACTGGCAATGTCTGACTACGTCGATGTGGAGTGAATTTCCAGCTGTACAAGTAGTAGCTTGGCGTATGCTGAACCGTTTCCGTAACGAAAGTTGGGCAGCAGATAGTTTAGAGATGATGTATTTAGATGATGAACTTTTAGAGTTTGCTAAACTTACTGGAGATCATACAGGAGATGGTAGTGTAGACCTGCATAAAGACTGTAATGGTAATGTCTTGGTAGGTGGAGATACTGTGACATTAATTAAAGACCTTGATGTAAAAGGATCTACGATTAATGCTAAGATCGGTACTGCTGTTCGAAATATCCGTTTAGTACACGATAATACAGAGCAAATCGAAGGAAAGATAGACGGTCAACAAATCGTTATCTTAACCAAATTCGTAAAGAAACAAGCATAATTAGCTTATACAGATATAACAGCCTCTTTGTTCTAGACTTAGAGGCTTTTTTATTGACTTTTGGTAGCGTTGAGTCCGTATTGTGTCCGTTATGAGTCTGTAATGACTCCGATAATCCTTGATAAATAACGGAATCACTACTTAGGTGTTATATTAAGATAATGTTGATATTACAAACAAAATAGGTACAGTACTGGATGAAGCTAGAAGCCTGAGGAGGTCTTTGTAATTATGCTGTGAGTGTGTTTTAGTAGTATCAGAGAGCTAGAATAAACTTAACCAAATAGGAATACTAAATTCTTCTAATAGATGTGCAAGTTTAGTTTCTTTATAAGTTTCTCTTGTGAGCCACTTTGCTTCCGCTATTTCTGAAGCTACTTCTAGCGTTTGATGATTGATTGTAATATGATAGATATGAGCTTTGACTATAGTGTTTTTTTCATTCACAGCTTCTGTACTATGTGTACCTAACAGAGTTAGTTCATTTGTGTTTATTGTTAAGTGTAGCTCTTCTTTTAACTCTCTTACTAATGCCTGTTCAGGAGTTTCTCCTTTTTCGATTTTACCACCTGCCATCATATAATAGGTAGACGTTTTTTTGCGAACTGTCAGTAATCGGTTATCTTGATCTGTTATTAATGCTGATGCTAAGTATAGAATATTAGGAGTTGTCATATTGGACAATTTTAAGTGACAAAGATAGCATTATTAAAAATAACTGTTTAGCCAATAGGTGTTTTTGAGTTTTTTAGAACAAGGAATGTTTTTATAAATCAGTTTAAATAGGTGGGTGCAAAAATTAGTTGGTTAATATTTAAATAATTAGCGTTGTATTTAGTAAAGTTTAGTATTTTTACCACCCAAATAAAAGAATTACATACATCAATTGACTTGAATGATAAAAAAAATATAAGTTTATTGTGAAAATATGTTTTTCAATTAAAAAATATTTTATCTTTATTCTATTAAAGTGATACCTTGTATAGAGTAAGATTTAGTGTATTACATTAGTTTTAATTTTTAAAATCCGTAAGCCTGATAAGAGGCGAAAATGAACATCACAATGGTAAAAGAAGAATTTACTGCATTATTTAAAGGGTATAAAGTACCTAATGAAATTAAAAGTTTATTGGAATTTCAGACCTCTGAGAATATTCCATCTTATTATTCTAACGCTATCTATTTAATAGACGAAGATCCAGGAATCATAGAGTCTATTTCAGAAGAAGAAGAATTTGTAAATTCGTTTGTTCCTTTTGCAGAAGCTAATAGTACTGGTAGTATTTATGCTTTTTGGGTACAGGATAAAGCGGTAAAAAGTTTGGATAACTGTCCTATCGTTGTTTTTGGTGATGAAGGAGGAGTGTTTATCGTTGCTAAAAATATCAAAGAGCTGCTACAGATATCAGCTTATGATGTGGAGGCAGTTGTGTTTATGGAAGAATTCTATTTCCCTGATAAAGAGGAGTTGATAGAAGAGGGAGAATTCGATGCTACAGAGTTCAATAAAGAATTCTTGGATTGGGTTCGTACTGATGCGAAATTAAAACCAATACTTACAATAGAAGCTATTGATGAAGTTATTGCTAATGCGCAAGATCAATTTGCTGATGACTTAGAGCAGTTTATAGCTAAGTTTGCATAAATATTGTGGCAATCAAATAAGATATAATGAAGAGAGGAAATTCCTCTCTTTTTTGTTATATATATGTTAATAAAAATAACTATCTTGCTCAACAAAATAAAAAAAATATGGAATTTAATCAGTTTGAAAATCAAGTTACGGAACAACGTGAGAAGCCTAATAACTATATGGGGCTGTCTATTACTTCTACAGTATTAGGGATGTGTTCTTTCTGGTGTATTGGGTTAATATTAGGTATTATTGCTATCGTAATGTCTAGTCAGTCTACTAGTAAGTATAAAAACGGTGAGTATGAGGCTTCTGTTAAAGCAGCTAGTACAGCGAAGAAATTAGCTTTAGTAGCTATTTTATTATTTGTAATCGCTATTGGTAAAGCTGTTTTTGATATTGTGAGTGCAGGAGGTATAAATGCATACTTCGAAACAATTATGGAGCAAGTGAGAGCAGCTCAAAATATGTAATAGGTTATAATGAAGAATTGGATACTTAGAATCATATTTCTAATAATTCCTCTTTTTGGATTATATTATTACTATCAGTTTTTTGGGAGTGATGATAATGGTGGTCTATCGTGTATGTTCTATCGTGAGACAGGGTGGCTATGCCCTGGATGTGGAGGACAGCGTGCCTTGCATGCATTACTACATGGACATTTTAGAGAGGCTCTAGAGTATAATATAATGATATTAGTATACTTTCCTTTACTTGCTTTTTTATATATAGCATTAGTGGAAGTGTATATTGTAAAGAATGATAAGTTTTTGCAGAAATATGCTATTCCGAATTGGTTTGCCTATTTTTTTCTAGCGCTTATTATTGTATTCTTTATAGTCAGAAATATATGGTAAAATAGAAAGCCCCTTAGTTAACTAAGGGGCTTTTATATTTATAAGAAGATTAGATTCTTATTTTTCTTTAAAAGTGCGTAGTTCATTTTTATAGACATAATATATACTATTAGTGATAGGGTCTATCTCGTATAGAGGTCTATTGTTGTCGATAGCTATTTTATCTACTTCTTTACCATCTTTCTTTCTCACTTTCACTAGTTGTGTAGTTTCTCCTTCAGTACCTTTAGCGAATACATAAGCGTATTCAGCAGTTTGTTTAAGCGCATTAAATCTGTTTTGTACCAATGGGGTGATAGTACTATTCAGGTCATTCATAAGGGACTGTTGAGTATTTAGTGTTTTTTGTGCTTTAGCACGATCTTTCTCACTGAATACATAGTCTTTGCTTTCTACTACTTGACCATTAGCATTGCGATAAGATACAGAATAGGTTGCACTTGTTATGGCTTGGTTTTTAGCATTCATAGCCCCCATATAAGCATTACCAGCTATTGATGCTGATTTTAGTAAGCGTCTTCCTACTTCTCCTGGTTCTTTATACGTGTTGTGGTATATAACATTTCCATCTTGACCAACACCGATAACATCGTTTTGTCCAATGATACAGATTACACCATCGATTACCTCTAAGCTAGTAATTAGCTTGTCATTTTGTACATCTATTTTGTCTCCGATAGGCTCTGGTGCATCTGCAGAGTTAGGGTCAAACTTGTATATTTTCTTATTGTTATAAGCTAAGAATGCTTTTGTGTTCTCGTCTTGTCCTACAGCTAATGGTCTGTTTTTATTAAATTTTACATTTCGTTTCCAGATTTTTTTACCACTAGTATAGTCTACCATATTACCATAAGTATCTGTAAGGTATAGTACTCTGTTGTTGTCTACTTTATCTAAGAAGTAGATTTCATCATCTGATTTATCAGCTATTTCAATAAATTTCTTCCATTTTGGTTGTCCTTCTTGGTTGATTAAATTCATTTCTGTATCTGCTATATACAGGTAGTTATTTTCAATAGGGATCACTCGTTTAATAGATTTACCTTTGGCATCTTTTTTCCATATCTTTTTTCCATCGCTATAAGAGTAGAAGTTAAATCCAGTATTGTGTGCAATTAATATTCTGTCATTCCAATCTTCTATATAAGATAAAAACTTAGTAGTAATATCATTCTTCCATAGCTTATTTCCTGTATTAGCATTTAAGATATTTAGATAACTTTTTGTACTTAATAAAGATTTTTCACTATTGATAATGATGATGTTTTCTAAGTTTTGAGATAAATAAAAGTCATTGATTTGATAATCTGTTTTCCATTTAATTTCTCCAGAGTTCAAGTCTAGATTAAATAGAAAGCCTTTGACTGTGATATAGAGTTTGTTATCTACTTTTAGAATAATATCTTCAGCTTGTTTGAGTTTAGAAAGTTGTTCTTTAACGTTTAAAGAAGAAGTGATTGTTTTAAAAACAGACATTTTCTCTTGAGTACCTACTTGAGTACTCCATAATGTTTTTTTGTCTGTTGGCGATAGGTACTCAAAGTTGAATGCACTTTCGTTAGCTGTTAATAATAGAATAGCATTATCTTCTATTATATAGTTAGTTTTGATTATTCTTGATTTACTTTCTTTTGTGTTGAATATAACATCTCCATTGAAGATATTAATTATCAAATCATTGTCATCTAGTTTGATTTTTGCATAAGGAGATTTTGGAAGTACTTCTATTTCTGTAGCTACTTCTTCGAAGTACATCAAGACACTTCCTAAAGCAGTAGATTTAAAATCACTTTGATAATCTTTTTTTACAATCTTCCAAGTAGTTTGATTAGTAGTAGGATTATAACTAGAGATAATATCTTTATCCTTAACAATTATATCTCCCGTAGCAGGAACTAAACTAATAGATTCGATATTGTTGTCAAATTTAGTAACAACATCAGCTTGTCGTTGTGCGTAATTAATAGATGTGGCTATTAAAAGTACACTGATTAAAAACTTTTTCATTATATTTTTTTTAACAAAAATAAGCTAAAAAAATGATTGTAATATTTTTTGTTTAATTTTTTAATATTTATCAAATAAATGCAACAAAAAATAAAGATGTTAAGATGACTTTATTTTTGCTTATATTGAGATATTTCTAAAAATAAAGAGTATTTTGAGATATTATTGCTGAATATTTATTTATTCTTTTTTACTTTTACTTATTTGATATTGTTAATTATTGTTGTAGTTTTATATATTATTTAGATGTGTATTGTGTTAAAGTGACTTTATTTGTCATTTTTTTGATTATATTTTTTTGTTTTAAAATAGTTGGAAATTAAAGGATAAGGAAGGTTTGTGCTTCTAGTTACAAGCTTGAAAAATAAAATGATACAGTACATTTATAATTTTTTAAGAGAAAGTATTCGTAGAAGTTCTAAGATTTAAGTATTTAGTTTTTTTATTCTTTTTTTAAGAAAATTAAAAAAGGGAATGAAAGTTGTAGTGTGTAGTATAGAATGATATGAATAACCTATCTCTGATATAAAAGATTGGTTTAAAAAAGTAGAAGTTGATTAATTATAATTATAGTAACCATGAAAAAGGTATTTAGTTTAATGTTCGGTGTATTATTAGCATTTCAGATGCAAGCTCAAACTAAAGGAGCTACAAATACATCTAAGGATGAGCCAAGAGTAATCATTCTTGCAACAGGAGGAACAATTGCAGGATCTGGAGAATCAGCAACCAAAGCAGCTTATACTGCTGGTAAAATTCCGATTGAGAATCTTCTGAATGCTGTACCAGAGATGCATAAGTTTGGAAAGATCAAGGGTGAGCAAATCGCTCAGATTGGTAGTCAAGATATGAATATCGAAACATGGTTAAAATTAAGTAATCGTATTAATGAGATATTCGAAAAAGATGAGGCTGATGGGGTAGTGATTACGCATGGAACGGATACACAAGAAGAAACGGCTTATTTCTTAGAATTGACTATAAATTCTAATAAACCTGTGGTATTAGTAGGAGCTATGAGACCTGCAACTGCGATGAGCCAAGATGGTAATAGAAACTTGCTAGATGCTGTGATGGTAGCTGCATCTCCAGAAAGCAAAGAAGCTGGAGTGGTAATCGCTATGAATGAAGCAGTATTTGCAGCTAGAGATGTTACGAAAACAGTGACAACTAACATGGCTACTTTTCAGTCTAGAAATTTCGGACCAATAGGATTAATCTTTGATGGAAAAGTGAGTTACTATTATAAAACATTAAGATCTCCAGAAAAGAAATTTAATGTAAAAGGATTAACTAAACTTCCTCAAGTAGAAATCGTGTACGGTTATGCTGATGCTAGCCCTAGAGCTGTAACTGCTGCAAAAGAAGAAGGTGTAGCAGGTATAGTATACGCTGGTATGGGGAATGGTAACTTTAATGCTCCTGTAGGAGAAGCTTTAATATCAGCTGCAAAATCAGGTATTATAGTTTGTCGTTCGGCAAGAGCGGGTGCAGGTAGAGTGACTTTATTCAATGAGGTGGATGATAATGCACTTGGTTTTGTTGTAGCAGATGATTTAAGTCCTCAGAAAGCTAGAATCTTATTGATGTTAGCACTTACTGAGACTAAGGATAGAGCTGCGATTCAAGATATGTTCTTCAAATATTAAGAGAAGTAAATTATAACCATTAATATAGGAGGAGCGCTTACTGAATCTATATACAGTGTTGCGCTCCTCTTATATAGAATGTAGACTAAAGGTATAATTAAAAATTTGTGGCGATGTTACTATTACAGTTCTGTATCCTGATAGGAATGATTCTTATCGGATCACAAATGAAAGGAATTGGTCTTGGTGTCATGGGAATGGTTGGGTTAAGTATATTCGTATTTGTATTCGGTATGCGTCCTGGTGATCCTCCTATAGATGTAATGCTTGTGATTATGGCTATTGTTTCTACAGCAGCTACTCTTCAAGCATGTGGTGGACTAGACTATTTAGTGCAATTAGCTGAGAAAGTAATTCGAAGTAATCCTTCTAATATTGTGTTTATTGCACCATTTACGGTTTATTTCTTTTGTCTTTTTGCAGGGACGGCGCACTTACTATATTC
This sequence comes from Myroides odoratimimus, assembly GCF_030326305.1. Lineage (GTDB taxonomy): Bacteria > Bacteroidota > Bacteroidia > Flavobacteriales > Flavobacteriaceae > Flavobacterium > Flavobacterium odoratimimum_A. The sequence goes on from NZ_JACAKB010000025.1 coordinate 42,308, forward strand.
TTTATTACCTATTATTTCTGAGGTAGCAGCTAAAAAGAGAATTAGACCTGAGCGTCCTTTAAGTATATCGGTGATCGCCTCTCACTTAGCGATAACAGGGAGTCCTATGAGTGCTGCTACAGCGGCTTTTGCAGGGGCTAGTATTTTAGCTTATCCTGGGGCTTTGATAGATATTATGAAAGTGTGTATACCAGCCTGTCTTATTGGTATTTTAATAGGTTGTTTGTCTGTTCTTAAGAAAGGTAAGGAATTAGAGGACGACCCTATATTTATTGAGAAGATGAAAGATCCGGAGTTTGCTAAAAGTCTTGATGCGGATGTGGTAGGGGAGAAAAAAGAATTAAGAAAAGGAGCGAAGACTTCTGTTGTGATATTCTCTATAGCGGTGTTACTAATTGTTTTAGCAGGTGCTTTTCCTCAGTTACTTCCTGTTTTTGAACCTGGAGCTGCAAGCTTAGTACTTAAGGCTAGTGGGGAGTTGCAGATGGTGGCAGTGATAAGTATGATTACATTGACTGCTTCTGCTCTGATGATGATTACAACCAAAACAAGTGCAATAGCTGTGACAAAGGTTAGTCTTTTTAGTTCTATGGCTACTGCTGTCGTTTCTGTGTTTGGTGTAGTGTGGATGAGTTCTACTTTTATGGCGCATAATGAAGTGGTGATAAAAGCATTTATGACAGATGTGGTTTCTACATATCCTTGGACTTTTGCTATTGCTGTATTTATTTTAGGAGCCTTGATGTTTAGTCAGGCAGCTACAACAAAAACGATGATGCCTCTAGGATTGTCTTTGGGATTATCTAACCCTGCGCTGATAGCAATATTCCCTGCCGTGAATGCAGATTTTGTTTTACCGGGTTATCCAACACTGTTAGCAGCAATTAATTTTGACAGAACAGGAAGTACTAAGATCGGGAAGTTTGTTGTGAATCATAGTTTTATGATTCCAGGATTAGTAGCGATTGGCGTAGCCGTAGCTGCAGGCTTTTTGTTAGGAGCTGTTTTATTATAAAAAATGAAGTATTAAATAAAAAAATGAAAATGAAAAAGGCATTATTATTAATGACGATGTTTGTGAGTGCGGGAGCAATGGCTCAGGAACCGCAGTCTTCTACAGACACGATTGTAAAACCTATTATCCCCGTCGAGAAAGTAGGATTGTTAAAAAATATAGACGTTCTATTTCATACTAGAGTGGGATTTGAGAGTTACTTTGATAACGGAACTTTTACCAACTCTGAGTTTGATAATAATCAGGCTCGTATTGAGATAAAAGGAAAAATACACGATAGAGTGTATTTTAGATTTAGAAATCGATATACTCAGAAATCTGAAATAGGAACGAAAGACCATATTGAAAGAGGTATTGATATGGCATTTGTAGGAATCTATCTAGATTCTAAAACTAGACTAGACATTGGTAAGATGAGTGCTGACTGGGGAGGGTATGAGTTTGATTTAAATCCAATTGAGATTTTACAATATAATGATATATTACAACATGCAGATAATTTCTTGACTGGAGTAGGTGTTACACATACTTTAGATAATGGACATTCTTTTGGGGCACAGATTCTAAATTCTAGAACACAAGATTTTGAAGATCAATATCATGATTTTGATATAACTAATTTAGAGAAAGCAAAAATGCCTTTGGCTTTTGTTGCAAACTGGAGAGGTAATTTCTTTGATGGGAAGTTCCAAACAAACTATAGTTATAGCTACTTTCAAGAAGCAAAAAGTAAAGCGATGAACTATGTGTCTCTTGGGCATAAATATCAAGATAGTAAATTAACGATTATGTATGACTTCCAATATAGCAAGGAAGATCTAGATCGTAAAGGGATGGTGAGTTATATGGTAAATAATAAACTAGAAGAAGGAGTGAAAGGCCATGTAAGTGAAAATGTATCTTATATGGATAACTGGATTAAGGCAGATTATCTTGTTACTCCTAAATTAAATTTATCATTAACATTAATGACTAGTAACGCTTATGGTAAAAATATAGAGAGCGCTACAAGTGGTACAGATCGTTTGAGAACAAGTTATGGTTTTATACCAACGGTACAGTATATACCATTTAAGGATATTAATGTGAGATTCTATGTTTCTTATGTGGGAAGATATTATAACTATTCTTCTTATGCTAAGAATAATTTAGGATTAGAAAATTATAATACAGGAAGATTGACAATAGGATTTGTTGCTCCTTTATTGATATTATAATAGATAGCTATATAATAAGTATAAGCTCTAGGTCTTCTGACTTAGAGCTTTTCTTTTTTACAAAAGTAGGTAGTATCATGCTCCTATATATAATAGAGTACAATATTAAATACATTCTGCCATACAGCCTTACGTATATATAGTATAGAGATGCTATGACGCTATAAGCTCTGAAAAAAAGATAAAAAACTTTTACTCGTAAAAGGTGATATAATAGATAGTTAAGAAAAAGTTTTCAAAAACCTTGAAAATAATTCAAAGATAAGTTTGGAAGTAAAGGAAAAGATACTACTTTTGCATCCGCATT
>NZ_JACAKB010000026.1 GCF_030326305.1 Myroides odoratimimus
ATGTGACATCTTTTTGATTGTGTAGGAACTTCAAAAGTAGATGTTTTTTTTCGCCAACAGCGGGGAACATTTGCCCCATGGGGCAAATGTTCCCCGCTGTTCTTTTAAATGCTGTTGCATTTATTTGTTGAATCTAAGTCTGATTAAAAAAGAAGAACAAGGAAATCAACTTGTAAACGAAGTATTAGAATATGCTCATCAAAACAATAATCTAGGATTAGAAAAAGAAACACTTACTGTTCTATTAAAGTACAAAAAAGAGCAATATAATGCCAATTTTGTGAGATACGAGGAGTTGAATAAACTGATACTTGATGAGAATAATGTGATCAAGAATACTTTTGCAAGACTTAGTTTTGAAGCAGATTCGTTAGAACGAGCAAATGCGCAATTACAGAATCAAAAAAGTATGATTACGATGGTAGCTAGTGCTTTATTAGTATTAGCTATAACTATCTTTTTTATCATTCTATTTAGACAAAAAGCAAAGGAAGTATCTTTAGTAAAATTGTTCCAAAAAGATACTGAAAAATATTATGATTCCATTATTAATGTAAACAGTGAGCTAGCAGAAGCACGTAATTTAGAACGTAAGGAAATAGCTAAAGAATTACACGATGGGGTTTTAAATAGACTATTTGTCACTAGATTTTTATTAATGCAAGTGAATAAAGAGTCTGTTGATGAGCATAGAGATTCTTTAATAAATGAAGTGAAACAAGTGGAACAGTATATCAGAGGAGTATCACATGCTTTAGCTAATGATGAGGATTTCAAGGTAAATGAGTTTTCTAAATTGTTAGAAGATCTAGTTTCAATTCAAAACAGAAACGAATCAATTGTGTTTAGTTTAAGTTTGGATCAAGGAATCAATTTTAAAAACTTAAATAACAACTATAAGGTACATATTTATAGAATAGTACAAGAATGTCTACAAAATGTTCATAAACATGCTCAAGCTACTAGGTGTGAGGTGGTTTTTGAAAATTATGCTGATACAAGTTTTAAAGTGTCGATTATTGATAATGGGGTTGGGTTTGATGTTAATATTGTAAAAAAGGGAATAGGGTTTAATAACATTAAGGGAAGAGTTGAGTTTATGGAGAGTAGGATTAATGTTTTAAGTGCAGAGGGCAAGGGAACAAGTATATCATTTGTTATTGATTTAAAAGAATCAGCAGAAGGTTAGAATAGAATCGTAATATAAATTGAAAAAGGACGCTTTTTAGCGTCCTTTTTTCATTTATTCTTCTTCTGTAGAGAAGGTTATTCTTTTAGAAAAATACATTAGTATGGCGATGATGGTGAATAGACCAATACTACCTACTATAAGAGCAGCTTCTTTGAGTTGTAATAAGAAAAATAAAAACGTGTATAAAGCAAATAATAATCCAAAGATAGTTGCTGCAATACGTTTGTTTTTACTCAGTCCATAGATAAATGATGTAATCAAAATTATAGTTGCCGATGCTGAAATAATATACGCTATACTAAAGCCTGTGTATTCTGCAAAAGATAAGAGTAAGACGAAGTTGATACATAGAGCTAATCCTACTAGCGTGTAGTGTAAGATGTTGATACTTAGGTTTTTTATATTCTCCATAAAAAAGAATGTAGCGAAGGTTAAACCTATAAATAGTAAAGCATATTTAGTAGCTCGGTTTACCTTACTATAAAAGTCATTGATTTGTATAAATTTCATTCCAAAACTATAATCTGTCAATTGAGGGATTGTATTTAGATCTGAACTGACAGGTATAGATTGAAAAATTGTCCATTTTGACTGCTCGTTTACGCTTTGTTTTTCATCGTTATCAGGTAGATAATTTCCAATATATTTGATATCCTTATAGTCAGAAGAGACATTGACATTAGTCTGTTTAGCAGTAGCTAGAAAGTTAATTTCTGTAGACCCCTTTAACTGAATAGGGAAATTAATATTACTCAGATCTATATCCTCTTTATTGATATCGTAACTTAAAAAAGCAATACTAGAATTGATTCTTAAAGATCTATCCTGCTCAAAGTATTGTTGAGGGTTTTTATTGATAAGAATCTCTTGAGTGAAACCTTTACTGTCTGATACAGAGAAGACAATCTTTGCATTTGTAAATGCTTCCTTATCTACTAGATTTAACTTAGACGCTAATTCATCTAGAGTAGGGAAGCTAGCTTTTACATTTAAGTTAGTATTATAAAGTGCTACTTCATATAAGCTTCTTTTCTTAATTTGTGTTTTTATATCACCTGTAAAGTCTTGTTTGATTGGAGTTTGTAAATAACTATTTAATTGTTTCATTACTTTTCCATCTTCAGTAAGATGATTAGTATAGTATTCTACCAGGACAAAAGGCCCATATATGGTTTGTTTTTGTCCCCATTTAGAGGTTACTTCAGTTGTTACTTCATTCTGAAAACTTTCACGTTCAGAGATTAGACTACTGATAAAAGGTAGTGTGATAAGTAACATAAGAGATAATACACTGATTATAACTCCTTTGATCATTGGTTTGTAATTTTCTTTTTTCATATTCTTAAAGTTGAAAGTACTTTGTTTTTCAAAGTTAATGGGTAAAAAAATTATTTAAGCTTTTTAATTAAATTTTCTAAATAGGCTAGGTGTTGTTTAAAGGCAAACTTACCTTCTTCAGTTACAGTATAAGTAGTATTTGTTTTTCTACCAACAAATCCTTTTGTAACAGTTATATAATCATTTTCTTCTAGATTCTTTAAATGAGAGGCAAGGTTTCCATCTGTTAGGTCCAGATATTCTTTTAGATCTTTAAACGATAGAGAATCATTGACCATTAATCCACTCATAATACCTACACGGATACGATTGTCAAAGACTTTGTTTAATTTTTCTAAATCGAATTTCATATATCTGTTATAATTTATTTATCGTACTTATTCCATAAAATAATTCCGTAAAGCAAATGTACTAAACCGAACCCTATTGCCCATAGTAAAAGTGTGTAATCTAAGAAATAGAACGCTAGTAAACCTAAGACTATTTCTAGTGCAGCGATTGTTTTCACTTCTTTTACAGTGTCTTCTTGCACACTAAATAATGCTAACCCATAGAATAATAATGTAGTAGGTAAAGCAAGTTGTAGTAAATGATACTTATACAATATTAAGCATAGAATTCCTGCTATTATTAGTGGAATAGAGAAGCGTACTAATAATCGCTTAGTAACTTGATTTAAAAATGATTTACCTTGTTTACGTGTTTTGCGTATTGTAAAGTAAAACCCACCTACCACAGCAATGACAAAGGTAGCGATAGCTAGCACTAGTAGCATTTCTGCAGTATAAGCAGTTTGGTACGGATCTTCTAGTGTTAGATTTTCATAAGAGTACGTAGAACTTGTCTGCCAATAGTATAAAACACTTGCCGCAAGAAGTCCGCATAGACCTACCCATATACCACTCCAACCACTAAGGCTTAAAAACTTAGTAGAGCGCTCCATTATCGACTTGATTTGATTTAAATCTTCAATAGCTTTATTTGTCATAGTAAAAGTACTTTGAAATACAAAGTTAGTAAAATAATGATATGTGCAACAAAAAAGTGAATATTTATTTTAAAGGCTATAAATCTATACTAATACGTTCCATTATAATCATAAAAGAGTATTTATAGTTAATTCAAAAATCATGTAGATATTATGTGAGTTTGCTTGTTTTGATAAGTAAATTAGGTGTAATAAATATCTTTAACTTAAAAAAACAAAGAAATTATTGAAAAGATAATTGTGAGAAAATAGGCAGTGGTCGCATAGTTATCGCATAGTGATGGCATACTGCTCGCATATTTTTGATGGTTTTTTATGTGACCACTATGCGATAGAAATGTAATCATTATACTATTATGGTAATATAAATACTTTTTAAAATCATTGATATCTATGTTTACTAGAAGTTGTTCTGTTTGTAGGTAGGCGTTTGAGCAGTATTTTATGTCAGTTTACGTTTAAATGAAAGAATCATAAAGAGTAAATTTGTTACTTGCAGTCAATTTAATAATGAATTATGACACAGATTACTTCCTATATTTTTTCCACAGCTAAAGCTTTGACAGAAGAGCAGAGTATAGACTATAATCATCAAGTAGATCAGTTTAATGTTTGGCCTGCTTATGTATTAGCTGATAACGTGAATCTAACATATTGGGATAGCATATATGAGTTGTTCGCTGATTATCAGTTTTATCTTTTAGAAGGAGATATAGTTGTTGGTAATGGAAATTGTATTCCACTTCATCTTACCGCAGAAGAGTTAGCTGACTTACCTGATGGAGGATGGGATTGGGCTTTAAAAAAAGCTGTTAAAGATCATGAGAAAGGATTAACCCCAAATACACTTTGCGCATTACAGATTGGACTCAATAAGAATTATCAAGGTAAAGGCATTAGTCATCAACTAATTCAATATATGAAAAGCATTGCTTTGTCTACAGAGATGAATGCTTTTATACTACCCATTAGACCTAATTTAAAGACAAACTTTCCTTTGATTCCAATGGATGATTATATCCAATGGGAGAATGAAGAAGGCTTGCCTTATGATGCATGGATACGTACACATATAAAAGGAGGAGCTCATATCGTGAAGGTTTGTCAGCGTTCTATGGTTGTTGAAGGAAGTATCGCCGAATGGGAAGAGTGGACTAATATGAAGTTTAGAAGCTCTGGTCAATACATCTTACCTGTATTGCTTAATCCTATTCAGATAGATTTAGCAATGGATAAAGGCGAATATATCGAACCTAATTTATGGATGAGATATGAATTAGATTAACTCTGTAGGATTGTATAACGGGGTATAGGGGAGAATTATGTGTTGTTGATTTAAGGATAAGTAACTCAAATCTTTTGAGGGGAGTAGTGAAATTAGCGAATATTTATTATATTGGCATTCTACAAAAACTAAAAAATTATGCAACAAAATACACCCTATACGCCTACTAACAAGGTGCGTATAGTTACTGCGGCGGCTTTATTTGATGGCCATGATGCGGCGATTAATATTATGCGTCGTATTATCCAATCAACAGGATGTGAGGTTATTCACTTAGGACATGATAAGAGCGTTGAAGAGGTAGTGAATACAGCTATCCAAGAAGATGCTAATGCGATTGCAATGACTTCATATCAAGGAGGTCATAACGAGTATTTTAAATATATGTACGACCTGCTACAAGAAAAAGGAGCAGGACATATCCGAATCGTTGGAGGAGGAGGAGGAGTAATTCTTCCTAGTGAGATAAAAGAGTTAATGGATTACGGTATCACACGCTTATATTCTCCAGATGATGGACGTGCGATGGGATTACAAGGAATGATTAACGATATGGTAGGAAAGGCTGACTATCCTACAATGGACTTACAATTACCAGAAGGAAAAGATGTTTATCAATCTCTAGCAGATAAAGATGTTACTACGATTGCTCGTTTAATTTCGTTAGCTGAAAATAGAGAAGAAGATTTCCTTAAAGTATTCCAATACGACGAAAAGAAACATAAGAATACACCTATATTAGGTATTACAGGAACGGGTGGAGCAGGTAAGTCATCTATGGTAGATGAGTTAGTTCGTCGTTTCTTGATTGACTTCCCTGAAAAAACAGTTGCACTAGTGTCTGTTGACCCTTCTAAGCGTAAGACAGGAGGAGCTTTATTAGGAGACCGTATTCGTATGAACTCGATTAATAATCCTCGTGTATTTATGCGTTCTCTGGCTACTCGTCAGTCTAACTTAGCGTTATCTCGTTATGTTGAAGAAACACTTCAAGTACTTCAGGTTGCTAATTATGACTTAATTATTCTTGAAACTTCGGGGATTGGTCAGTCAGATACAGAGATTTTAGACCACTCAGATGCCTCTTTATACATTATGACTCCAGAGTTTGGAGCGGCTACTCAGTTAGAGAAAATTGATATGCTTGACTTCGCTGATATCGTTGCAATCAATAAATTTGATAAGCGTGGAGCATTAGATGCAATTAGAGATGTAAAGAAACAATACCAACGCAACCATAACTTATGGGATGTAAACCCAGACGAAATGCCTGTATTTGGCACAATTGCTTCTCAGTTTAATGATCCAGGTACCAATGCTTTATATAAAGCAATTATGGATAAAGTGGTAGAGAAAACGGGAGCAGACTTAACGTCTAGTTTCGAAATCACTAAGGAGATGAGTGAGAAGGTATTTGTAATACCTCCTAACCGTACACGTTACTTATCTGAGATAGCGGAGAACAACCGTAAATATGATGAGACGGTATTAACTCAAAAAGAGGTAGCTCAGAAGCTATACGGTATTTTTAAAACAGTAGAAACAGTAGCTGGTAAATTGCCAGAAATAGATAAGTCAGGAATCGTAGAAGAAACAATAACTTCTAAAGATGCTGATACACAATTGTTCATCAACCTTCTATTAAAGGAATTTGACAAGGTGAAGATGAACTTAGATCCTTATAACTGGGAAGTGATTCTGACATGGGATCAGAAGGTGAACAAGTATAAAAAACCTGTGTACTCATTCAAAGTACGTGATAAGGAAATCAAGATTGCGACGCATTCAGAGAGTTTATCACATTTACAGATTCCTAAGATTGCACTGCCTAAGTATGAAGCTTGGGGAGATATCTTACGCTGGTCATTACAAGAGAATGTACCAGGAGAATTTCCGTTTACTTCAGGACTTTATCCGTTTAAGCGTGAAGGAGAAGATCCTACACGTATGTTTGCAGGAGAAGGAGGGCCAGAGCGTACCAATAGACGTTTTCACTATGTGTCATTAGGTATGCCTGCTAAACGTCTATCTACTGCATTTGACTCTGTGACTTTATATGGTAATGATCCAGGACACCGCCCTGATATTTATGGTAAGATTGGTAATGCTGGGGTTTCTATCTGTTGTTTAGATGATGCGAAGAAGTTGTATTCAGGGTTTAACCTAGCGCATGCTTTGACATCAGTATCGATGACTATTAACGGGCCAGCACCAATGTTATTAGGATTCTTTATGAATGCTGCTATTGATCAACAGTGTGAAATCTATATCAAAGACAATGACTTAGTGGCTGAAGTTGAAGCAAAGATTGAAGCTATTTATAAAGCAAAAGGTGTAGAGAGACCTCGTTATAATGGTGAATTACCAGAGGGGAACGACGGTCTTGGATTGATGCTTTTAGGGGTAACAGGAGATCAAGTATTACCAAAAGAGGTGTACGCTGAGATTAAAAAGAATACGTTATCACAAGTGCGTGGTACGGTACAAGCGGATATCTTAAAAGAAGATCAAGCTCAGAATACTTGTATCTTCTCTACGGAGTTTGCACTTCGTTTAATGGGAGATGTACAAGAGTACTTCATTGAGAAAAATGTGCGTAACTTCTACTCTGTGTCTATCTCAGGATACCACATTGCAGAAGCTGGAGCTAACCCTATTACACAGTTGGCATTTACATTAGCGAATGGATTTACTTATGTAGAGTACTACTTAAGTAGAGGAATGGATATTAATGACTTCGGGCCAAACTTATCGTTCTTCTTCTCGAATGGTATTGATCCGGAGTATGCAGTAATTGGTCGTGTAGCGCGTCGTATTTGGGCAAAAGCACTGAAGAACAAGTATGGTGCTAATGAACGTGCACAGATGCTTAAATATCATATTCAGACTTCAGGGCGTTCATTACACGCACAAGAGATTGACTTTAATGATATCCGTACTACACTTCAAGCGTTGTATGCTATCTATGACAACTGTAATTCACTTCACACTAACGCGTATGACGAGGCTATTACGACTCCTACGGAAGAATCTGTGCGTAGAGCTATGGCAATACAGTTAATCATAAATAAAGAGCTAGGATTGGCTAAAAACGAGAATCCAATACAAGGGTCATTTATTATTGAAGAATTAACGGATTTAGTAGAGGCTGCTGTATTAGCAGAATTTGATAGAATTACAGAAAGAGGAGGAGTGTTAGGAGCAATGGAGACCATGTACCAACGTTCTAAGATTCAAGAAGAGTCATTGTATTATGAAACATTAAAACACAATGGTACGTTCCCTATTATTGGAGTGAATACTTTCTTGAGTTCTAAAGGATCTCCAACAGTAGTTCCTGCTGAAGTTATCCGTGCAACAGAAGAGGAGAAACTATTCCAAATCAAGACAAAAGAGAATTTGAATAAGGCTAATGAGGCTTTAGTAAAAGAAGAATTAGAGCGTATTCAAGAGGTAGCTATTCAAAATGGCAATATATTCGAAGCGCTAATGGATGCTTCTAAAGTCTGTTCGTTAGGTCAGATTACTTCAGCATTGTTTGAAGTAGGAGGGCAGTACAGACGTAATATGTAAGATTAATTTCTCGCTTATTTATATAAAGCCTGTGGACTGAGTGTTCACAGGCTTTTTTTTGGTTTTTGGTGACTAGTATAGACGCAGTACTTTGCGTGTCACACAAGTTAAGAACACATCTAAAAGATGTATTATGTGACACGGAAGATATTCCGTCTCTACCTTATGTAGATTGTATTTTGACCTACTATTGTATTGCTTACAATGGAGTGATATGACATATATTATGTGATACGGAAGATATTCCGTCTCTACCTTATGTAGGTTGTAGTTTGACCTAGTGCTATATTACTTACAATGGAGTAATACGACATATATTATGTGACACAGAAGATATTCCGTCTCTACCCCTTATGTAGATTGTGGAAATATGATGTGGGTACATGTTGCAAAATATGCAGAATCTAGGATGCACAAAAAAACGCCCTGCTAAAGATCTAGCAGGGCGTTTTTAAATATATACTATAAACGATTAGTATTATCTCAATTGAGCTTGTAAAACATTTTCTAATTGGTATTTTACTTTACCCATGATTTTATCTACTTGACTATCAGTAAGTGTTTTTGTAACATCTTCCATGATAATAGAGATAGCGTATGATTTCTTACCATCTTCGATTTTTTCTCCTTGGTAAACATCAAATAGAGTTACGTCTTTGATGACTGCTTTATCTACTTGTTTTACTAGGTTATAGATCTCTTCGAAAGTTACTGCTTCGTTGATTAATAAAGCATAATCACGTTTAACTGAAGGGAATTTATTGATTTCAGCAATTTTGATTTTAGCAGAAACAACTTTTAATACATTATCCCAGTTAAATTCAGCGTAACAAACTTCTTGTTTGATATCAAAGTGTTTTGTTACTGATTTTTTCAGAATACCGAACTCTACGATTAATTCTTTTCCTATATAGTAAGCAATACCTTCTGAGAATAAATCTGATTCTACAGGTTGAGTACTTATCTTATTTAAGCCTAAACGAGTGATAATACCGTTGATGTATCCCTTGAAGTCAAAGAAGCTAATTGGTTTTTGCTCAGAGTTCCAGCTTGCTTTAGTGATATTACCTGTAGCAAATACTGAAAAACGTTTGTATTCTTCGAAGTTGTTAAGCATCTTGTGGTATGTTTTACCAAACTCGAAGAATTTTAAATCACCACGTTTTCTATTTACGTTGTAAGAGATAGACTCTAATCCTCCGAATAATAATGACTGTCTCATTACTGATAAGTCATGACTTAGTGGGTTAAGGATATCTACTTGGTAATTAGATTTAATATTTTCGCTTAACTCTGTGTAATCAGGAGTTGTTAATGAGTTATTCATAATCTCATTAAACCCTTGTGCTACCAATTGCTGAGCCACAATATTTGTTACTCTATGATCTTCTGTTCTAGAACTATTAGCGATAGTTGCATTTAATTTAGAAGAGAAAGTAATGTTGTTAAATCCATATACTCTCAAGATTTCTTCTATAACGTCAATCTCTCTAGTTACATCAGCACGATAAGCAGGAACAGTAATACCTATACCTACATCAGACATACTGTGAACTTTAATATCTAATGATACTAAGATTTTCTTGATTGTTTCTTTAGAAATTTCTTCTCCTAATAATCTATTGATATTATTGAAGTTTAAGAATACAGAATGTTCTTCTACTTTCTTAGGGTATAAGTCGATAATATCAGAAGTGATTTCTCCACCAGCTACTTGTTGGATTAATAAAGCGGCATGTTTAAGAGCATATTCAGTAATAGCAGGGTCAACACCTCTCTCAAAACGGAAAGATGAATCTGTATTAAGACCATGTCTTTTTGCTGCTTTTCTTACCGTAACCGGATTAAAATAAGCACTTTCTAAGAAAATATTTGATGTGCTTTCAGAAACAGCAGATTTGCTACCTCCGAATACACCTGCCATACACATTGGTCCATTCTCATCACAGATCATTAAGTCATCTTCGTGAAGAGTTCTTTCTACTCCGTCTAGAGTTACGAACTTAGTACCTGCGGCAACAGTTTTTACGATTACTTTACCACCTTTTATTTTAGCAGCATCAAAAGCATGTAATGGTTGTCCTAAATCGTGTAAAACGTAATTGGTAACGTCTACGATATTGTTTTTAGGAGTAATACCGATTGCTTTCAATCTATTTTGTAACCAGTCTGGAGAAGGTTTTACTTCTATGCCAGAGATTGTTACACCACAGTAACGAGGTGCTTTTTTATAGTCTTCAACACTAACATCAATCTTAAGTGTTCTTCTTTCAACTTTAAATTTGCTAACAGAAGGAGTGATTAATTCTTTGTGTTGAGTTTCTTCTTTAGAATTTTGTAGTAGACCAGCTCTTAAGTCACGTGCTACTCCCCAGTGGCTCATAGCATCAGAGCGGTTAGGAGTAAGACCGATTTCAAAAACTTCGTCTGTAGCGATATTAAATAAAGTAGCAGCTGGTGTTCCTGGCTCCCATTTATCTTCTAAAACTAAAATACCGCTTCCATCTGTACCTAAACCAAGTTCTACTTCAGAACAAATCATACCAAAGCTTTCTTCTCCACGAATCTTGCCTTTTTTGATTTGGAATGCATTTCCTTCTGCATCGAACAATTCTGTACCAATAGTAGCAACCGGTACTTTTTGCCCTGCAGCAACGTTCGGCGCACCACATACGATTTGTACTGGCTCACCTGTTCCTAAATCAACTTTTGTTACGTTTAATTTGTCTGCATTTGGATGTTTTGTACAAGATAATACGTGTCCAACAACAACTCCTCTTAGACCACCTTTAAGACTCTCATATGTAGTGATTCCTTCTACCTCAAGACCTAAGTCTGTTAAGATTTCTGAAGTTTCTTCTGGTGTTATGTCTAATTTAATGAATTGTTTTAACCAATTGTATGAAATATGCATTCGAGAATATTTTTTTATAAGTACGCAAATATACGCATTGCCAAAGTTTAAGTAAAATTATTTGTGATGAAAAAATCACAAATTAGCGTTAAGTGAAGAAATTATAGAAATTTCTGTTTAATATCCTCACTTGGTATCATACAGCTTTCTTTTTTTCCATACCATTTGTATCTGTTTTTAGCGATATATTCGTATAGAGCATCTGTGATACCTGTTGGTAAGAATGAGAATATGCCGATCAGGGAGTACTTTCCTCCTAGAGCAGAAGCAATCTCAAAGGCAGCTTTTGATTTGATAAAATAGGCTACACCTGGTTCATATAGAACGATGCTGTCTATCTTAGTACGATCAATACCGATATAGTTTAGAATCTCTTTCCCTTTTTCTGAATCTAAGGCTACGAATCTAAACTGATCTTGTTGATCTGCTTTAATAACCTTATTGACGGTGCTGTCGCATAAATTGCAAACACCGTCAAATAAGATAATTTTTTTATTGCGAGGTATATCTAACATTATTTTTTGCGTTCTACCATTTCTAGTTGATCAAGGCTTACTTTAGATGTAAAGATACCATAATTAACTGTTGCTTTATTTTTTTCGATTACATCGATTGTTCCCACTGAACGACCATCTATCATACGAACGCGATCTCCCACTTTAAGAGGGAAGTTGGTTTTCTTCTGTGCATCTTGTAGTTGCTTTTTCGCCTTTTCTTCTTTCTTCTCTTTGCGAATCACTTCTACTTTTTGCTCCACTTCCTTAATTAGCTCTTTTTGTTGAGCTTCTTTTTCTTTCTTCTCTTTTATGGTAACCTTCTTGCGTTTAGAATTTTCAATTTCAACTACTTTTAGAACTTCTCCAAAAAGAGTTTTCTTACTTTTATTATTAAAGTATTTTTCAGACAAATCATCTAAGCGTTGACCTAGAGCTACTAAACGTTGATTAGAATCAAATAATTCCTGATAACGCTCTAGTTTCTCTTGAATTTTAGCATTGATGGTCTCCATTTTCTTACTCTCATCCCTTGCCTTAGTCTCTTCCTCTTTTAAGTTCTGAGAAGTACGTTCTAGTTTATGTCTTTCTTTCTGTAGATTAGCGATAGTCTTGTCAAATCTAACTTTATCTCCTTCTACTTTTTTCTTGGCTCTATTAATTAGGCTAAACGGAATACCATTTTTCTGTGCAACTTCGAAGGTAAACGAACTACCTGCTTGTCCAACGTTTAGTTTATACATTGGTTCTAATGATTTCTCATCAAATAGCATATTGGCATTCGTAGCATTCGGTAACTCATCTGCTAGTATTTTTAGATTCGTATAGTGAGTGGTAATAATACCATATGCCTCTCTATCATAGAACTCCTCTAAGAATACTTCTGCTAATGCACCTCCTAGTTCTGGATCAGATCCTGTACCAAACTCATCAATTAAGAATAGCGTATTATCGTTACATTTCTTTAAGAAATAGTTCATATTCTTAAGTCTATAACTGTAAGTACTTAGGTGATTCTCTATAGACTGATTATCTCCAATATCTGTTAGTATTCTATCGAATAAGAATGTTTTACTTCTTTCGTGTACCGGAATAAGTAATCCAGACTGTAACATCAGTTGTAATAATCCTACTGTTTTTAGTGTGATACTCTTACCACCAGCATTTGGTCCAGAGATAACGATTATTCTACTGTTTTGCTCTAGATTAATTGTTTGTGGATAGGTAGGTTTATTCTTCGCTCTATTGTTTAACAGTAAAATAGGGTGATAAGCCTCTCTAAAGTACATTTCTCTTTCTTTGCTAATCTCAGGAAGTAAACCGTTGATTTTATTAGCATACTTCGCTTTTCCAGCAGTAACGTCGATATAGGTTAAGAAGCTTTGATACTCTAAAAGTAGATCTCTAAAAGGGCGAATAGCATCTGTTAGGTTTTTTAGAATACGTACGATTTCTTCGCGTTCTTCATACTCTAGGTTGTTTAACTCTCTAGAGAATCTCAAAGTAGCTTCAGGTTCGATATAGACAATACTTCCCGTTTTAGACGTTCCTAATACACTTCCTTTTACTTTACGTCTATGCATAGCAATTACTGCTAGTACACGTCTGTTTTCTACCACCGTTTCTCTGATATCGTCTAGATACCCAGAACTGTTGTATTGTGTAAGTGCTGCGCCAAAACTTTGGTTTATTTTACCACGAACTATATTGATGTTTTTGCGGATATTCAATAAATCTAACGAAGCATTGTCTTTGATTTCACCATATTTATCCAGGACATTATCTATTTCTTTAAGAATAGATTTTTCTAAAGGCGTTTGTTCTGCCTCATGGTATAAATTAGGATAGTACTCTTCGAATTTTTTTAAATAAGAGATTAGGGTAATTGTGGTGTCTGTTAGGGTTTGTATCTTTTTAAAGCTACTTACTTCTAAGAAACTATTTTCTATTCCTAAAAACTTTAATTCGTAGTCTATACTGTCAAAGTAGTGATTCGGGATAATGTTATTATTGGTAAATGAAGAAACGTATTCTGAAGTCTGCTTTAATGCTCTCATCGTTCCTGCTTCTGTTTTAAGCGGGCATATCTCCATAGCAGCTTCTTTACCAGCCTCTGTAGTACAAAGGGCTGATACTGTTTCTAATACCGTGTTGAATTCTAAATCTTGTAATGTTTTTTTGTTTATTGATGTCATTTTATTAAAATGAGAATATGTACAAAAATAACATTATTTGAGTGAATTAAAGATTTTTAATTCATTACAGACACAATTTTATACGAATGGTGTAGTAATAGGTGCTAAAATAAATTATAATTCTGTAGGCTATTATAGAGCAGTTAGAATTGTAATTTGATATAAACTGCTTTGCAATGAGTCCGTACTGTGTCCGTTATTAGTCCGTAGTGAGTCCGTAGTGAGTCCGTTATTTGAGGCGAATTAACGGAGTTGCTATGAAAGCACTATTCATTTATGAAGTATTCATTAGAAGTAAGGTGGTAGATAAAGGGCTTGAAGAGTATAGGTGTTTACTATTTTAGGGAATAGAATAATATTGCCGTTTTTAGTAGATTAAAACAGGGTATATTCTTGTTTTGATTTATAGAAGGATATTTTACATTTGATAAGTCATTAATACACGTAGAAGAAAATGCAAAGTAACCATTTTGTCGATAGATTATTAGAGGATTTACAGGATAGTATAATTTATAGAACGCTAACAAAAGGGGAAGAAATTCTTCAATTGGGGGAAATTTGTGATTATGTAGGAATTGTTCGTAAAGGATGCTTGAGGATGTATTATATAGATGCAGAAGGGGATGATGTATCTTTTGCATTTTATCTGTCTAATCATATATTTACTAACTATGAAGGTGTGCTGACTAATGCACCATCCCAATTAACCATTGTGGCTACAGAGGAGACAGAAGTAGAGCTAATCCGTAAGTCAGATCTCTTTGCGTATTATGAAACATCTATAGAGGCACAATTACTAGGTAGAAGAATGGCAGAGTTGATTTTCTTAGAAGCAAAGAAAAGAATAGACTTTCTCTTGTTCTTAAACCCAGAACAACGCTATTTACAGTTGATAGAGAGTACTCCTGAGGTGTTTAAATGTATTCCACAAAAGTATATTGCAAGCTATATAGGGGTGAAACCTCAGTCTCTGTCTCGAATACGAAAAAGATTAAACGAAAAAGGATATTAACTTAAGTGAATGTTTTAGAGAAAAGGAAGGATGAACTTTGTGGTCATAATATTTAATAGATGACAATGAGTTTAGAAGTAATGATTAAGATAGTGAATACCCTTATTTTCTCATTTCTATCAGCCGTACATATTTATTGGGCACTTGGTGGTACATGGGGTGTAGTAGGGGTACTTCCTACAAAAAATGGAGAGAGAAAATTAAATCCTTCACCTTTAGGTACTTTAGTAGTGGCGAGTGGCTTAGCTGTGTTTGCAGGAATTAGTCTAGGTGATGTATCAGCTTATAAATGGGTTTATTTGGTTATGGGAATTCTATTTGGATTGAGAGCGATAGGAGATTTTAATTATGTAGGGGTATTTAAAAAAGTGAAAAATAGTGTATTTGCTAAAAAAGATACGACGATATTCATTCCTCTTTGTTTTTATTTGTCACTTAGTAATATATTTTTATATATGTCCTAAAAATCAGTGAATACAAGTGTTAACTGATATAAATCAGTTGATTTCTGATTTAAAAATACGTATTTTGGAAATGTTTTCTAAATAGAAGAAACACCTTAGATGTTTAATTATTTTCAAGCATTTTTAATATGAGATATGTATCAGCTTCAGAAGCCGCTAAAGTTATAAAATCAGGAGACCGAATTTATGTACATGCCGCTGCTGCAACTCCTAATATATTAACCAAAGCAATTAGTGATAGAGCGGAAGAACTGCGCAATGTAGAGTTTTGTCATATTCATACAGAAGGGGCAGCTCCTTATGCTGATCCTGCCTTATCAGAGAGCTTTCATGTGAACTCTTTCTTTATTGGTAAGAACGTTCGGCATACTATTGCCGCTGGTAATGGTTCTTATATTCCTGTTTTTCTTAGCGAAGTACCTAATCTGTTTCGCAAAGGAGCTTTAAAAGTAGATGTAGTTCTTATACAGGTATCACCACCAGATGAACACGGTTTTTGTTCATTAGGTACATCAGTAGAAGCTACTGTTGCCGCTATGGAGTGTGCAAAAGTAGTAATCGCTCAAGTAAATAAATATATGCCACGTACTTTCGGAGATAGTGTATTGCACATATCTAAGATAGATATGGCGGTAGAATATCATACTGCTATCTATGCACAGAAACAAGCCGTTATTACAGATACAGAAGCGCTAATAGGAGATCATGTGGCTGCTCTGATAGAAGACGAGAGTACATTACAGATGGGGATAGGTTCTATTCCTAATGCAGTATTGTCTAGACTTACTAATCACAAGAATTTAGGATTGCACACAGAGATGTTTTCTGATGGTGTAATTGATTTAATAGAGAGTGGTGTAATTGACTGTTCTAAGAAAACAATAGCTAAAGGAAGGGCTCTAGCAACTTTCTTAATAGGATCAGAACGTTTATATAAATTTGTGGATAACAACCCGTTTATCGTAATGAAGGAGTCTAGTTATGTAAACGATACGGCTATTATTCGTCAGAACCCAAAAGTAGTAGCGATTAACTCCGCATTAGAAGTAGATGTGACAGGGCAGATTTGTGCTGATTCTCTAGGGGTACATATGTATTCTGGAGTAGGAGGACAGATGGATTTTGTGAGAGGAGCTTCTTTGAGTAAAGGTGGAAAGGCAATTATAGCCTTATCTTCTACTAGTAATAAAGGGCATAATCGTATCGTACCTTTCTTAAAACAAGGAGCGGGAGTGGTGACTACTCGTGCCCATGCACAGTATATCGTTACAGAATATGGAGTAGCAGACTTGTATGGCAAGACGTTGAAACAACGTGTAGATGCAATGGTGGAGATTGCTCACCCTGATTTCAGAGAAGAAATTCTCAAAACTTATCACGACAGTATCAAATAGTTTTTATAATTGATTACAAAAGAAAACCAGCGTCATAATTGGTTTTCTGACCTAGAGCATTATCGCTATTAAGGGTATTTCCTATAGTTAACAATTATTTGATTTGTGAGAATAAATAGGAATGAAAAAGCCATTACAAGTGTAATGGCTTTTTTATATTTATTTTCTTTTATATCCGAATAATTCTTTTTCTTGGATGATTTTAGAAATACCTTCTGGTAATTTTTCTTCCCATCCATTTTGATTTTGTTGTAGCAACTTCAGTACATCTCTTGAGAAGATAGATAAATGATCTTTTTCATAATCTTCAATATCGATGATTTGGTTGTTCTTTTTGAAGAATTTATACAACTCTTTAATATGTAAGTCTACTTTTAGATTAGTAGAGTCTACTATTTGTTCTTCGTTACCTATCATAGGGTATAGGTAGATCTTCATTGTGTTTCTAAATAGCTTTCCTAAACCTTCTAATATACCTCCTGTTAGATGAGTGTAGTATTTCTCTTCAAAAATATTTAATAAGCTACTAACTCCCATTGCTAATGCAATCTTCTGATCAGTATATTTAGAGAAGTATTCTGTAAGTTTATAATATTCTTGGAAATTAGAGATCATTACAGTTTGTCCAAGAGAACATAATAAGTCTGCTCTATCTAAGAAGTCTATTTCGTCTAATGAACCTTCTGCTAAAAGATTAGACAAGGTAATTTCAAAAACAACTTTAGTGTTTTCTTTAGCTAAGTTGTTTTGTGTCATGAATTTATCTAAAGACTTCTGATACATGTCCATATTAACGATAGTAACAGGTCTAAAGCTACCTCTAAGTGCTAGTATGTTTTGTTTGTATAAAATGTTAGCTGCTAGTTCACTACGTCCACTAGGACTGAACATTACAGCGTCAGTCATTCCATTTTTAACTAACTGTAAGCTCATTAATCGATTGTCTACTGTCTCAAAGATAGGACCAGAGAAGTTAATACTATCGATTTCGATTTGATCTTTATCTAAGTGGTCATAAAGACTGTGAATTAGTTTTTTAGCGTCATGGTGTTGGTAGAATGCACCATAAATTAGATTCACACCTAAGATACCTAATGTCTCTTGTTGTAGTTTAGAATCTGTCTCTTTGAACTGTATGTGTAGTACTATCTTGTTATACGCTTGGTTAGAAGCTGTCTGAAACATAATACCTACCCATCCATGCCCTTTGTTTTTCTTAGCGTAGTCAATTGTTGCTACTGTATTGGCATAACTAAAGAAAGTCTTGTTAGGATTCTCTTCGCGTATTAATCTTTCTTCAATCTTTTTTGTCTCATAATCAAGCATTTTGATTAGGCGACTTTCTGTAACATAACGTCCATCTTCTTCTACAGAATAGATAGCGTCACTAAATACTTTATCATAAGCAGACATCGCTTTGGCTACTGTTCTAGAAGAACCACCAGCTCTAAAGAAGTGACGGACTGTCTCTTGTCCTGCACCGATTTCTGCAAATGTTCCGTAAATGTTGTTGTTAAGGTTGATTTTTAGTGCTTTATCTGAAATGGCAGGGTGATGTTCTATTACTCTATCCCCATTTAGTACTAAATCTTCAGCAAAGTTTTTCATGAATTAGCTATTTTAAACAAACCTAACAAATATCGTACAACAAAAAAAGATAAACCGTACTTTTGTGGAAAATTTATGTCATTTTGGAAGTATATTTTTTAGGTACGGGTACTTCACAGGGTATTCCGATAATAGGTATAGATCATCCAGTAGCTCACAGTATAGATTCAAGGGATAAAAGGTTGAGAACATCTGTATTGGTTAAGTGGGATGAACACACTATTTTGATTGACTGTGGGCCTGACTTTAGACAACAAATGTTGACTGCTGGGTGTAGTAAATTAGATGCAATATTCTTTACTCACGAACATGCTGATCACATCGCAGGATTAGACGAAATAAGGCCATTAACCATCTTGCATGGCTCGTTGCCAATTTATGCTCAAGAAAGAGTAATAAAAGCCTTAGAGAGAAGATATGATTATATTTTTACTAAAGAAGATAGATATCCTGGGGCTCCTAGTGTAGAAGAGCATAGCATTACTTCACAAGATACCATTACGATAGGGGAGAAGACTATTATTCCTATTGATGTAATGCATGGGCCTTTGCCTATATTGGGGTATAGATTGGAGGATTTAGTCTATATCACAGATGCTAAGTACATCACAGATGAAGAGGTTGAAAAGATAAAAGGGTGTAAGGTTTTAATTGTAAATGCTTTGCGTATTAAGGATCACCCTACTCATTTTAGTTTAGATGAGTCGCTTGCTTTTATTGATAAAATAAAACCAGAGAAAGCTTATTTAACTCATATAGCACAAGACTTAGGTTTTCATAAAGATGTAGAAAATATACTCCCAAAAGATGTATATTTGGCGTACGACAATTTAAAAATCACTATATAATTTATTAGCACATTATGAAACATAAAGCTTTCTTTTACCTATTCCTTTTTTCACTTGTAATTCTTGTTCTTCTATATGCCAATAATAAGAATATGTATAAGATGGAGGGGAAGAAGATAGAAATAGCTCATAAACGCATTGATATTGTTCGAGATTCATTAAAAGAAGTTACTAAGGATTTTAATGAGGCAAATTATTTTTCTATCGAGTACAATGAAGATGCACAAGAGTATTTTAATTATAAAACAATAGATCAATCTCTAACTTCTATAAAAGAAGAGGTATTGGCCTTAAACCATCAAGATAATGGTAATCCATTAGTTCCTTATGGAGTGATTAATGGAGAGAAATGTGTGATTAATAAAGTTAAAGTTCTAAATCATAGATGGATAATTGCTGATTTTTATGCAGGAGCTGTTCATGGAGAAGTTTTAATTAAGTATTTTTACACAGAGGGTAAACCTACGGGGTTTAAGACCATAGATACTGTTATGTACGCTACGAAGTAGTGTCGTCTAATATAAAAATAGAGTAGTATGAAAAAGTCAATAAGTTTGTTTGTTATATTGTTACTTACTATGACGTCCTGTGATTTCATCTTGAAAGATAATAAAGATGATAATGAAAAAGGAATGGTCATAACAGACGGAAGTACTGAGATTGTAACACTAGATGAAGATGATGAAGTATTGGGGTGTGCTTATTCAGCTGGATATCGTTGGAGTGAGTTAGAGAATAACTGTATTCGTATATTCGAGATAGGGTTTAGACTTAATCCAGTAGGGTTAGAAGAGGATACAACAGAGGATAACGCTTTAGAGGATAATAGTGTTAGCTGTTTTGTTACTTATGCTAAGGATAAAAAGAAAGCAGAAATATTTTTGCCAAATCATAAAAAAGGGATTGTCTTAGATCTTGCTAAAGATAAGAGTGCTTATATAAACGATGGTTGGGAATTATCTAATGAAGGGATGGTTTTAAAACATAAAGGAGAGACTGTCTTTACAGCGGCAAAGACTATAGAATTAAAAATCATTAACTCTGATCAACCGATAGAGGAAGATGTTCATGAAGAATAAAACATAATTAAGTTGTGTATAAATAAGTAAGGCTAGTGTATAACACTAGCCTTACTTATTTTATTACTCTTCTAAAAGGAATTCTTTGAAATCTCTGAAGTTTAGTGGATGTACTCCATGTCCTACAGGGTATTCTTTATAAGTATGCTTGACAGCTAAACTTGTAAGAATTGTAGGTGTTCTTCTTGCCCAATCAATAGGTATAACCTGATCAACTGTTCCGTGAGATGCAAATAAGCTCAATTTGCTTAAGTTGTTTTCTTTATAGTTTTTTGCAATGATGTTTTCATTGAAGTAACCACTTAAGGCAATTACTTTATTTACCTTTTCAGGATAAGATAAAGCGATAGCATAGCTAAGTATAGCTCCTTGGCTAAACCCGACTAAGTTAACATTGTTAGCATCTATAGGGTATTTTGCTACAAGTTCGTCAATAAAACGAACAATTAAATCTCTTGATTCAATCGCTTGGTTGTCATCTGAGAATTTGTTAGCATCTGCATCAAAGGTAATAGCGTACCAAGCATATCCGTAAGGAGGTACTGTATATGGTGCACGTGCAGATATAACATAGTAGTCATCTGGTAATTCAGGAGCGAAAGAGAATAAGTCTTCTTCATTGCTACCATATCCATGTAATAAGATAATTACTGGATTTTTGTCCTTTATTACTTTAGGCTCTTTAATTAAGTATGAAATTGAAAGTGATGTATCCATAATTAAGCTGATAATTTGTCAAACCATTTTTGGAAATATACGCCAATTTTTGGTAATGGCTTAATTTCACTGTTTATTGCTCCTGCAAAACTATAAACCCAAAGTAGGAAGAAACAGAAGTAAAAAGGCCCTGAAATCATCCAAGAATCAAAACGACCTGCTGTATAAGCAAGTGCATAAAAGAATAACCAAATTCCAAAAGATTGTTTGATATAAAAACCAGCAAATCTATTCTTAGGTTCTAGGTTCATAAAAATAGCAATAAGACAACCTATAATAGTTATATGTGACACGATGGCCATGGTCTTACCAGTTTTGATCTCCTTTTCGTTAAAAGTCTTCAGCATTATGTATATTGATTAATTTATTTTAGAGTCTTTTTGTCTCCGTTTACTACTCCGTATACTTCACCATTCATTGGATGGTTTAAGAAAGCAGAGTTTTTAGATTTTGACAAGATGTTTTCTTTTGTAAAACTGTATTCTTTTGAAGGATTAAATAAAGTGATGTTTACTTTATTACCTTCTTTGATAGATGGTGTGTCTATTTTAAATATAGTTCTAGCGCTAGTCAATTTATCTACTATAACTTCTAAAGGTAGTACTGTATTAAGCGCAGCAAATGCTGACTCTAAACCAATAGTTCCATTAGAAGCACTGTTGAATTCTAGTTTTTTATGTTCAATGTCTAGCGGGTTATGCTCTGAAGTGATACAGTCGATAGTTCCGTCTAGTACTCCATTGATCAAAGCTTGTTTAGTAGCTTCATCTCTTAGGGGAGGATATACTTTAAAACGAGTATCGAAGTCTGCTAGTTTCTCATCTGTCATCGTTAATAAATGAACAGCAGTACTACAAGTAACATTTAGTCCTTTTTGTTTTGCTTCTTTGATTAACTCTACTGATCTTGCAGTTGATATTGTTGGGAAGTGTACTTTTCCTCCAGTATATTCTAATAAAAATAGATTACGTGCTATTTGTAATTCTTCTGCTAGAGTAGGGATTCCTTTTAAGCCTAATTTAGTGCTTTCTACGCCTTCATTAGCTACTCCTTTACCTTTGATGCTATTGTCTTGCGAAAAGGCGATAATTAGCCCGTCGAAGTCTTGTACATATTGCAGAGCAATTTTTAATACATTGGCATTTTGAATAGGCTTTTTGTAATCACCAAAAGCAATAGCTCCTGCATTTTTCATGTCAAATAACTCTGCTAGGTCTGTTCCTTCTGATTTTACAGTAAGTGCTCCAATAGGAAATACCTCTGTGGTCTGTCCAAGAGCTTTTTGTTTAATAAAACTTACTATACTTTGAGAATCAGTGATAGGATGGGTGTTAGGTTCGACTGCGATTTGTGTAAATCCACTTTTAGCAGCTACTTCTAAACCGTGAGCGATATTCTCTCTTTCTTCGAATCCAGGTTCTCCTAAACAAACAGAGCTGTCAAACCAACCTTGAGAAACGTGTAGGTTATCATACTTGATTTGTTCGAATTGGTCATTTTCTATTTGATTAGCGATTTTAGTAATAAGGCCATTTTCGACTTGAATGTCAACTGTCTGGTTGTGAAATGGACTAGTAGGATCGATTACTTTTGCAGCTTTTAAAATGATATTCATTTTCTGTGAAGTAGTTTTTAATTAGTGATGTGTTGTTATTTGTACAAAAATAGGTTTTATTTCTATTTTATCATATTTACAATTCGTGAAAAAAGAGCAAAAAAAATACATCCCTTAATTGGATGCATTTTTCTTTTTTGAAGCTAATAGCTTAGAATTATCGTAGCAATCATTTAATGCTTGATAAATCTGGAAGTCTGTAGCGGTATAGATAAACTTGTCTGTGTAATTACAGTTTTGAAGAGATTTTACGATATCCTCTCTTGTGATTTCTAATAAGCCACAAACAATCTCTCTGTCATATCTGGTCTGCATTAAAGCAATCATATTCTGATCTTCTTTAATAGCTTCGATTTTCTTAAGTTTTTTATCTTTTCCTTTAAATAGGTTGTACACAGCATCAACAGGGCTAAAGAAAGTACCCATAGCTGTACCATAATAAGGAGTTTTATTTTGTCTATAGAAGTCAAACTGCATTTTTTCGTTTAATTCAATTAGTTTGGTATCCACTTCTAAGTACCCAGTTAAGTCAAATTTCTTAATAAGAATTTCGTCTAGTTCTATTGTGTTTTCTGTAAAGTAAATCTTTAGATTCTCGTTGTTTAACCAATCGTTGGTTACTTTAAGTTTAATAGGGATATAACCAGGGTAGGATAGGTGTATAGAATCATTAAGATTGGCTTCTACTGTGAAAGAACCATCTCTCTTACTGATTGTACCTTTGACTTGGCTAATATTGATGACATTCACATCATCTACTGGTAAAAATGATTTGTCATTTAGAATAGTTCCTTTAACACTAGTGCGATCTTGAGCCGCTACAGTTAAAACAGAAAGTATTATAAATAAAAAAACTGTAAAATTTCTCATACTTTTTAAGATTGCTTAAAAGTAAAAGATATTTTACAGTTTTGTATGCTATTTTAAAAAAATTAACAAATTAGTTTCTTCTAGTTCTTCTAGATGAATCTCCTTCGCTACTTCTTCTAGATCCGCGTTCGTTACGAGGAGCTCTTTCTGATGATCTGTCTGATCTTCTTTCTCCACGTCCTTCAGATGATGATCTATCCGATCTTCTCTCTCCACCTCTGAATCCTCCTTCAGATGATCTATTAGATGATCTTCTTTCACCACCTCTAAATCCACCTTCAGATCTTCTTTCTCCACCTCTGAATCCACCTTTACGGTTGTTATGGTCACGGCGTCCACCGTTTCTACCACCATCATTGTTAGAAATTTCAACATTCACACGGCGTCCTTGATATTCAAGACCGTTTAATGTTTCCATTACTTTTTCAGCGTGTTCAGCTTCAGTGTTGAAGAATGAGAAACCATCTTTTACATCAACTTTGAATAAGTCATCACGACCTAACTCTAAAGTATCACGTAAGAAATCTTTTAACGTCATCCAGTCTAAGTTATCCTTAGCACCTAAGTTAACGAAGAAACGTACTGCTCCGTCTGTAGGAACTTCTTTAGAATTGTTTCTTCCAGCAGATACACTAGATAAGCTGTTAGAAGCTTTTTGGTAGTATTCTAAGAATCTATTAAATTCAACAGAAACTACTTTTTTAATGATTTCTTCTTTGTCGAAGTCTTTTAATAACTCAGTAATTGCAGGTAAATAAGCCTCAATCTCTGTGTTAACTTCTACTTCTTTAATTCTATTCGCTAAGTGGAATAATTGAATTTCACAAATCTCAATTCCAGATGGAACTGGTTTCTCTTCAAATTTAGTTTTGATGATTCTTTCGATTTGTTGAATTTTTCTTAATTCACTTTTCGTTACGATAACCATAGAAGTACCTGATTTACCAGCACGTCCAGTACGTCCACTACGGTGAGTATACGTTTCGATTTCGTCAGGTAATTGGTAGTTTACTACGTGAGTAATGTCATCTACGTCGATACCACGAGCAGCAACGTCAGTAGCTACAAGCATTTGTATCTGTTTACCACGGAATGATTTCATTACTGCGTCACGTTGAGCTTGAGATAAGTCTCCGTGTAATGCAGCAGCGTTGTATCCATCCTCGATAAGTTTTTCAGCAATAGATTGCGTATCTCTCTTCGTTCTACAGAACACTACAGAGAAAATATCTGGATTGGCATCTGCTAAACGTTTAAGCGCTGGGTAGCGATCTCTAGCAGATACTAAATAAAATTCATGACTTACATTAGTATTACCTTGGTTTTTATGACCTACAGTAATTTCTTCTGGAGTTTTCATGAACTCTCTTGCGATGCGCGCAACCTCTTGCGGCATAGTAGCAGAGAATAACCATGTGTTTTTTTCTTTTGGAGTATCCGCTAAAATAGACGTGATATCCTCATAGAATCCCATGTTAAGCATTTCATCTGCTTCATCTAGGATACAGTAATTAATGTTTTTAATGTTAACCATACCACGGTTAATCATGTCTTGCATTCTACCAGGAGTAGCGACGATAATTTGTGCTCCACGTTTTACGTCTTTTGCCTGTTCTGTAATGCTAGCCCCTCCATAAACAGCTACTGAATGAAGTCCTTTTACATACTTCGAGTACTGTTTGATTTCGTTTGCGATTTGCAAACATAACTCTCTAGTCGGCGATAAGATAAGACCTTGTGTATTCTTATTAGAAACGTCTATCTTCTGAATCAAAGGAAAACCAAAAGCTGCGGTTTTCCCAGTCCCCGTTTGGGCTAACGCAACAATGTCGGTATCTTTCTCTAATAGTAATGGAATCGCCTTTTGCTGGATCTCTGATGGATTTTCAAATCCCATATCCTTGATCGCAGATAAAAGAGATTCATTTAATCCTAATTGTTCGAAATTGTTCATATAAATATTAAAATAGCCGCAAATATACTACTATTCAAATTATAATTGTAGTTATTGCAGGTTTATTATTCGAAAATAATTTAAACGCCTGTTTTGAGCGTTTTTTTTAAAGATAATGTAATGATGTATCTTCCTTTTTATAATTTTTATTTTGCTTAAAAGTGTCTATATCATGAATGTTGTGTCATAATAAGTACTTTTTATACACTTTATATATCTTTCTTTTATTTAACAAATAGCAAGAGTGGACTTATTCTAGTTTTATAGTATTTAATTCACTTTATTCTTAATAAGTCATTCAGACATAGCGAAAAGTATGCCGAAATATAAGATTAGAAGTCGTAATAGAACTTTAATAGAGAGAAACAAACAGTTCATAAGATGTTTTTTATATCAGTAAGTAACATTTTAGTTACTTATTAGTGTGTTGTAACAAAAATGTTACTTATCTTTGTTGTAACACAACTAAACTACTTTATTATGAAGGTAAGTGAAATGCTGAAAATCCTAGTTAAGGATGGTTGGTATTTATTGAGAGAGGGGAGTAATCATTCTTTATATGTACATCCTATAAAGAGTGGAAGAGTAATACTTCCCAGGCACCCTTCAGCAGAATTGAAAAAGGGTACAGAACAGTCAATTTTAAAACAGGCTGGATTAAAGTAAAATTGTTGAATGTAAATGGAAAGTGATGAGAATTAAAGTGATTTTAGAGCGTAGTAAAACTGGTTATAGTGCATATTCTGAGGAATTGCAAGGAGCAGTGACTGTTGGTGATACTTTTGATGAAGTTAAAGCTAATTTTAAAGAAGTATTGTCTATGGAAATTGATTATCTAAAAGAATTGGGTAATAATGAGAGGGCTTTAGAGCTTAGTTTGGCTGAAGTAGTTTACTATTTGGATTTAAACACCTTTTTTGATAGTTATGAGTTGTTTAATAAAACAAAGTTAGCTACCTACTTAGGTATTAATCCGAGTCTATTAAGGAGATTATCAGTTGAACCTGTTGAATTGTCAGATAAAAAAGCAAAGCAGATACAGGATGGATTGCATAAGTTAGCAGATGAGTTAAAAGAGTACCACTTTGTGTAATATTTAAAGAGTAGGGAGTATTACCCCAAATAATAAAAACAAAAAAACGCTATCGAAAGACAGCGTTTTTTGTTTTTTATAGTATTATCGTTTTAATAAAAAGTCGACTAATTGGCGTACAGCTTTTCCTCTGTGGCTAATAGCATTCTTAGCATTGATATCAATTTCAGCAAAAGATTTGTCCATTCCATCTGCTACGAAGATTGGGTCATAACCAAATCCTTCTGTACCTTGTCTCTCTTTTAATAGTTGTCCATCTATAATGCCAGTGAAATAGTATGTCTCTGTATGTAGATTTAGGCAAATTACTGTTTTAAAGTTGGCTTTTCTGTTCTCTTCTTTTTGAAGTACCTCAAGCAATTTGTCTATATTGTCATTGTCATTTTTTTGTTCTCCTGCATAACGAGCTGAGTATACTCCTGGTGCACCGTTTAAAGCATCTACCTCTAATCCTGAATCATCAGCAAAACAGTCATACCCATAATGTCTTTTGACAAAATCAGCTTTTAGTTTAGCATTACCTTCTATAGTATCTGCTGTCTCAGGAATGTCGATATTACATCCAATATCTTCTAGGCTTAAGATTTCAATTGTATCAGGTAATTGATTTTTGATCTCTTTAATCTTGTTTTTGTTGTTTGATGCGAAAACTAATTTCATAAGTGTTGTGTGTTTTAGCTTATATAGTTCCAGATAGTGGTTTTACTATTTAGAATGTTTAATTTATTTTTGATTCTTTGGTTTTCGGGTTCTTCTAGTGTAGGGTCTTCTTTTAACAGCTGTACAGCATGATGTCTCGCATAGAGCATAATCTCTTGATCTTTAATAATATCAGCTATCTTTAAAGGAAGGGTACCACTCTGTTGAGTTCCCATAATATCACCTGGTCCTCTCAGTTTTAGATCAACTTCTGAAATCTCGAAACCATCATTAGTACGACACATCGTTTCCATTCTGATCTTAGAGTCATTACTCAGTTTATCTCCTGTCATTAGGATACAATAACTCTGTTCTGCTCCACGACCTACGCGTCCTCTTAATTGATGCAATTGTGATAATCCAAAGCGCTCTGCACTTTCGATAATCATCACGGATGCATTAGGTACATTAACACCAACTTCAATCACAGTAGTAGCTACCATAATATTCGTCTCTCCTTTAATGAATCTGTCCATCTCTCTATCTTTTTCTGCAGGAGTCATCTGGCCATGTACAATACTGACACTGTATTCTGGCAAAGGGAAATCTCGTGATATGGCTTCATATCCTTCCATTAGGTTTTTATAGTCTAATGTTTCGCTTTCATCTATTAATGGATATACGATATAGACTTGTCTTCCTTTTGCGATTTCTGTTTTTAAGAAATGCCATACAGCTAAGCGCTTACCTTCGAAGTAGTGATTAGTTTGTATTGGTTTACGTCCTGGTGGAAGTTCGTCAATAACAGAGATATCTAAGTCTCCATATAGACTCATAGCTAATGTACGAGGTATAGGTGTAGCAGTCATGACTAACACATGAGGTGGCAATTCGTTTTTATGCCATAGTTTAGAACGTTGTTCTACTCCGAATCGGTGTTGTTCATCAATAATAGCTAAACCTAGATTTTTAAAGATAACTTTATCTTCAAATAAGGCGTGTGTACCGATAAGTATATGTAGCTCTCCAGAAGCTAATTCTTTGTGCAATACACGTCTCTCAGCCGTTTTAGTAGAACCTGTAAGTAATTTTATCTTTAATCCTAAAGGTTCTCCTAGTTCTTTAATCCCAACATAATGTTGGGTAGCTAGAATTTCTGTAGGAGCTACGATACAAGCTTGAAACCCATTGTCTAATGCTAGAAGACAACTCATAAAAGCAACTATTGTTTTTCCAGACCCCACATCACCTTGTAAGAGGCGATTCATTTGCGCTGGAGCACCTACATCATTCCTGATTTCTTTTAAAACTCGTTTTTGAGCTCCAGTAAGAGGGAAGGGTAGGTGTTCGCTATAAAAAGTATTAAAGTAATCACCAACTTTCTCAAAAGGGTATCCTTTAATCTTGTCTTTTCGTGCTATATTTTTAATTAATAACTGTAACTGAACATAGAATAGTTCTTCGAACTTTAGTCTAAATTGAGCCTTATTCAACATATCCATATTCTTAGGAAAGTGGATGTTAATTAAGGCTTCTTGCATTGAAATCAAGCTGAGTTTTCTCTTGAATTCATCAGATAAGGTATCCATAAAGAGAGGATGTGTCTCTTTGACAAGTTGCATCATCATCTTGATGATAGACTTATTGGATATTCTCGCTCCGAATTTTTCAGTAGAAGGATAGACAGCTTGCATCGCATTAGCGATGTTTTTCTGATGTTCTTCTAACAGATCTAATTCAGGGTGTGGCATAGAAAAGGTATTGTTAAAGCTATTAAGCTTTCCGAATGCCACATAAGGAGTATTTAGTTTTAAATTCTCTTGTATCCATTTGTATCCTTGAAACCAAACTAACTCTATTTGTCCAGTACTGTCTGTAAAGGTTGCGACAAGGCGCTTTCCTCGTTTTTGTTCTACAGTTTTGATATGGATAATTTTACCGACTATCTGAACTTCACTATTGTTATTATAAAGTTCATTTATTTTATAATATTGTGTTCTGTCGATATATCTGTTTGGGTATAGGTGTAGTAAATCTCTATAGGTGAATATACCTAGTTCGCGTTTAAATAAGTCAGCACGCTGTGGGCCAACTCCTTTAAGGTATTCTATAGGTGTATCAAGTAGATTCTTAGACATATTATTCAAATAAATACACGGCTAAGATACGAATTAGAAGCCCTTCGGACAATTAAGAGTAAATATTTAAGGAGAATTGCTATAGATTTTAGCGGAAGCTAAGATTGTACTTAGGTTAAAAGAATAAAAAAGCGAGCCTAAGCTCGCTAGATATTATTTTTTAGTTTTAGAAATTTCTTTTACTAAAATGTATTTGATAGAAGAAGCGTCAGCAGGTGGATTTTCCACTTTCTCACGTTTTATCTCGATTACATATTCATATCCTTCTTCATAGTTAAATCCTTCGATTCCTCCATACATATTTAACCATTCGTCAGAACCTTCTTCTTTGTACTGCATACATTTCATCGGTGCTACACCTGTACAGTCTACTAGTTTAGAAGCGATCGTATAAGTTACGTTTCCTAGTTCTTCTTTAGGTGTTGCTTCAGTAGACTCAGTAGGAGTTGCAGTTTGTTCTGTTGGTTCTACTGCAGGAGTTGTAGTTCCTGATTCTCCATCTTTTTTGCAAGAGGTAAATGATAAACCTACAACAGCAGCTAATAATAAAATCTTTTTCATGATAAATGCTTTTTATTTAATTCAAAGGTACAAAAAATATTTTTTTTGAAATGAAATACTCAAAATAATTAAGTTTTAACTACAGTTCGAATAAAAGACTCTGAAAACTATTGTATAATGGCATTGTATTAGAATGGTATCAATATGTGCAAGTGTATTAAAGTAGTAACAGAAGTTAAAATCTTTAAATGAATGTACGAGTTTTGTTTTCACTATTTATGAATAAGAGAAGAACGCTTAGCTTGCACTTTCTAGGGGATTCCCTGGAGATTCCTTGGGGTTTTCTTGCCTAGAAGGTGTATTTGTCGAAGAAAGGTGCAAGAAACCCTCAAGCAATCCCCTAGCAAGTCAGAATAAAACGACTTTTAGTTTATTAATTGACACTGTGAACAAATAGATTTTCTATATACTTATTTTAGAAATGATTATTTTAATATTGTGTTGTTCGGCGGTTTACTTTCTTTTTTGTTTTACTTATTATATTGTTTTAAGTACACTAATTATTAATCGAATTCAAGTGTCATCCTAAATCAACCTTTTATAGGTAGTATAGTCGTGTATTTTGAAAAAACTTTAAGAATTGATAATAATGTTTACCAATAGAAATTGTGTCGAGATTCTTTTTAGAAGGATATATCTTGGAATACAATATCAAGAATAGGAGATGGTATAAAAAAAGCCTCACTAAAAGTGAAGCTTGTAAAGTGGGCGATGAGGGATTCGAACCCCCGACCCCCTCGGTGTAAACGAGGTGCTCTGAACCAACTGAGCTAATCGCCCTAAACAGGATTGCAAAGGTAAAGATGTTTTTTAAATTATGCAATGCCTATTGTAAAATATTTTTACATTTTTTCAATATCATAAAGTACGATCTTATCTGTATAGTTTATGACTTTGATTAATATGTTTTCATTTTGCTCATTTCTACCTATAATAACATAAAGCTTACCTTTTTCAAAATCAATATTGCTTTCTGAAAAATTCACATCTCCATATTGAAGGGATTTACGTATGTCATCATTAGATACCCAACCTTCTTTAAACTTAGCTTCTACTGCCTTTGAATAAGTAACGGGTTTACTTCTCAAATCTTTTAAAACTCTACAATTAGGTAAATAACAAAATTCTGTTTTCTTCTCACCGAAGAAATAAAATAAGAACATTCCTCCTATAAGTAATCCAAATAAGTAGTATGCTAAACGCTGTGTAAACTTCATTCCTTAAAAAATTTACACAAAAGTAGCAATTCAATACCGTAAAACTAAAGATTTATAATAATTTTAAAAGGTAAAAAGGTGAATGTCTTTATAATCAAGGTTAAACCATTCTGCTACGTTGCGATTAGTCACTAACCCTTTATAACTATATATTCCAGATTTAATAACACTATCACAATTAACAGTGCCTTCTAAGTCACCAGAATCAGTATATTCTAGTAATAGTGGGGTAATAATATTACTAAGAGCCATAGAAGCTGTTCTGCTGTATCTCGAAGTGATATTTGGCACTCCATAATGTATCACACCACTTCTAATACGTGTAGGATGGTCGTGAGTAGTTAGTTCTGATGTTTCAAAACAACCACCTGTATCAATGGACACATCTATAATTACGGCGCCTTTTTTCATATTATCTACCATCGATTCACTCACTACAATAGGAGCGCGATTTTTACCACGAATAGCACCAATGGCGACATCACATCTCATAAGTGCTTTGTGTAATATTTTCTCTTGGATGGTAGAAGTAGAGATACGCTGTGATAAATTATTTTGAAGTCTGCGCAACTTTTGAATAGAGTTGTCAAAGACTTTTACGTTAGCTCCCATACCTAAAGCAGTTCTGGCTGCGTTCTCGGCTACTAGACCAGCTCCTAATATGACTACTTCTGTAGGAACAACTCCTGCAATATTCCCAAATAATAATCCTTTACCATTATTGGTTGTGGTCATTAGTTCTGATGCAATTAGGATAGACGCAGTTCCTGCGATTTCACTTAATGCACTAACAGCAGGGTAGGTGCCGTTCTCATCATGAATAAAATCAAAACCAATAGCAGATATTTTTTTCTTAGATATCGTTTCGAAATATTGTCTAGTTAGCGTTTTTAATTGAATAGTAGACCATACAACTGTGTAAGGAGCCATTAGTTTTACTTCTTCTAGAGTAGGCGGGGCAACTTTAACAATTACAGGGCAACCAAATATTTTCTTAGTGTCACTAGTAAGTTCTGCTCCTGCTTTACTATAATCTAGATCAGAATAACTAGCGGCTTCTCCAGCTCCTTTTTCAATCAAGACACGATGACCATATGTACTTAACGTCTGTACGGCTTCTGGTGTGATGCAAATCCTCTTCTCAATTAAGGTGTTTTCTTTAGGAACGCCAATAAAAAGTTCACTTCTTTTGCGTTCTACCATCAGACATTCTTCTTGAGGAATTAAGTCTTTCATTGAAAAAGGAGTTAAGGTTGCCATGTTGTATTTGTTATTAATTGTTATTCAAAATCACTTTTCTATCTCCATTTTCTAAAATAGAGATTTCTATAGTAGCGTGTTCCTCAGGGATAATGTGAGGTGTCTTTTCAGGCCATTCGATAAAACACCAATGGTTAGAGTCTAAATATTCATCCATTCCCATATCATAAGCTTCTTCTTCACTATTTAACCTATAAAGGTCAAAGTGATATACTCTGTCTTTAGATAAGGTAGAATGATATTCATTCACAATAGAAAAAGTAGGACTACTCGTCATATCTTCTACACCTAACTGTTTGCTTATTTCTTTAATAAGTGTGGTTTTTCCTGCCCCCATTTGTGCATCAAATAATACGATGCGATGTTTTAACTTATTTAATATTTCCTTAGCTGCCTCTTGGATTTGATTTAAGGAAAAAACTATCTCAGTCATTTTTACACTTTTGGATTTAATACTATAAATGGAACGATCATCTCTTCTAAAGAAATACCCCCGTGTTGGTAAGTGTTTCTAAAGTAAGCTGCATAATAATTGAAATTATTTTGATATGCTAAGAAGAAATCATTTTTTGCAAAAATAAAGGAACTGCTTACATTTATGTTCGGTAATTGTACTTTTTTTGGATCTTTAACATGATAGACATCTTTAGCTTCGAATGTCAAGCTTTTACCTGTTTTATATCTTAGGTTTAAACTTGTGTTTTTATCACCGATTACCTTCGATGGGTTTTTACAATTGATTGTACCGTGATCAGTTGTTATTATTAGTTTATATCCTAGTGTCTGAGCTTGTTGAATAATTTCAAATAAAGGAGAGTTTCTAAACCAACTTACAGTAAGTGAGCGGTATGCTTTATCATTTGAAGCTAGTTCTTTAATTACTTCCATCTCAGTTTTAGCATGTGATAACATATCTACAAAGTTATATACTATTGTGATTAGCTTGTTATCTTTAAGAGCTTTGAAATTATCAGCTAGTTTTCTACCTTCTTTTAGATTTGTGATTTTGTGGTATTCATTCTTGATGTTTAGTCGAAGTCTTTGCAATTGATGTTGTAAGAATTCATTTTCAAATAAATTTTTACCTCCTTCGTCTGTATCGTTCTTCCAATATTGTGGTAGTTGTTCAGACATCTCTAATGGTGTCATCCCAGAGAATATTGCATTTCTAGCATACTGTGTTGCTGTTGGTAAAATAGAGAAGAAGCTGTTTTCACTCTCTACTTTATAATGGTTAGTAACTATTGCCTCGAATGCTCTCCATTGATCATATCTTAAGTTGTCAATAACAATAAAGAGTAATTTCGAATCCTCTTTCTTTAATTCTGGAGCAACCCATTTTCTAAAGATTTGATGAGAAAAAACAGGACTATCTTCAGGATCATTAATCCAGCTTTCGTAATTTTTTTCAACAAATTTCCCAAATAAACTATTTGCCTCCGTTTTCTGAGAGTCTAGTATATTGAAAAGGTTTTGATCTTCGATGTTTTCTAACTTCTGTTCCCAATAAAGTAATTTTCTATAGATAGAGATCCAGTCTTCATAATCTCTAGCTTGCATTAAATCCATAGAAATATTTCTAAATTCCTTCTGGTAGCTAAGCGAAGACTTCTCAGAGATTAGACGAGAGTCATCAAGGTTCTTCTTTAGAGAAAGTAAAATTTGATTAGGATTAACAGGTTTGATTAAGTAATCCGATATTTTGGCACCAATAGCTTCTTCCATGATATACTCTTCTTCACTTTTGGTAATCATGATAATAGGAGTATTGTTTTTAATAGTCTTGATTTCATTTAAAGTTTCAAGACCAGAAAGTCCTGGCATATTTTCGTCTAAGAATACGATGTCATATTGGTTCTCTTTAAATAAATCTATAGCATCTTGTCCATTAGTACAAGTGGTTACGATATAGTCTTTTTTTTCTAAAAATAAGATGTGAGGTTTTAATAATTCCACTTCATCATCGACCCATAATATGTGAATTTTGTTCATTGTAGTTGTTTTAGGTTGTTTTATATTTATTGTAATTTATATAAAAAGAGATTTTATATTAAAATAGTACTGATAAATATAGGAATGAATTTCCGTATTACAATAGTTAACGATATTTTTGTGATTGTATTATAAAAAAATATAAATGTATTTTTCGTTTATTATTCCTGTTTACAATCGACCAGAAGAGGTCGATGAATTATTAGATAGTTTGACAAAGCAAACTTATAAGGACGCATTTGAAGTTGTTATTATAGAGGATGGATCTAAAGAGGATTCACGTGAAGTAGTTAGTAAATATGAAGATAGCCTAGATGTGTCTTATTACTATAAAGCTAATTCAGGGCCAGGGTCTTCACGTAATTATGGAATGGAACGAGCAAAGGGGGAGTACTTTATCGTATTGGATTCAGACTGTATTATTCCTCCTAATTACCTGGCTATAGTAGATCAGTATCTTAGAGAAGAGTATGTAGACTGTTTTGGAGGACCAGATGCGGCTCTTGATAGCTTTAGTGATGTACAAAAGGCAATAAACTTCTCTATGACTTCAGTTTTGACTACTGGAGGTATTAGAGGTGCTAGTGAGCGCATTGGTAAGTTTCAGCCGAGAAGTTTTAATATGGGAATTTCAAAAAAGGCTTTTTTAGCAAGTGGAGGTTATGGTAAAGTACATCCAGGGGAAGATCCTGATTTAACAATCAGACTTTGGAATTTAGGATTCGACACTCAGTTATTTAGCAAGGCTTATGTGTATCACAAAAGAAGAATAGATTGGCAGAAGTTTTATATTCAAGTCAATAAGTTTGGAAAGGCACGTCCGATATTAAATCAGCGCTATCCAGAAACTGCCAAAATAACATATTGGTTTCCTAGTTTATTTATGGCAGGCTTATTGTTAAGTTTATTAATGACATATTATACATTTGGTTTTATTTTATGTTATATAATTTATTTTATATTAGTTTTTATTAGTTGTTTTATAAAAGAGAAAAGTTTTAAGATAAGTTTATTATCAATTGTCGCAATTTTTATACAATTTTACGGTTATGGTAAAGGCTTCTTAAAAGCTAATTATATTTTGTTTATAAAAAAGCAAAAAGCAGAGCATGGTTTACCAGAGATGTTTTTTAAATAATAAAGAATAATATGGCATTAATAGTTGGGTTAACAGGTGGTATAGGTAGCGGAAAGACAACTGTGGCTAAGATGTTTGAAGGAGAGGGAATACCTATTTATATTGCAGATGATAGAGCAAAGCAGATTATGGATCGTGCTGATGTGGTAGAAGCTGTGCAAGGTATCTTTAAAGAAAACGTGAAGACTGGAGATGTGCTAGATCGAAAGAAAATAAGAGAAATCGTGTTCCATGATAAGGAACTTTTAAATAAATTAAACAGTATTGTGCATCCTGAAGTTCGGAAGGATTTTGAGCAATGGAAAGAAGAAAATGACGCTTTTCCATTCGTTATTAAGGAAAGTGCTGTGCTGTTTGAGAATAATTTGCATAAAGAATGTGATTTAGTTATTTTAGTAACTGCCCCCGAAGAAGTGCGTGTAAAGCGAGTGATGGAGAGGGATGGGGTGTCTTCTGATAATGTCAAAAGCATTATAAATAACCAAATGAAAGATTTTGACAAAATACCCCTTAGTAATTATGTTATTACTAATATTAATAAAGATTTGGTAAAAAAAGAGGTGAAAATGATAATTAATGATATAATAATCAAAATTTAAACAATTACTATCGTTAATTTTATGTTAATCGCCGTGTAGAGTATTTTTTTTAATGTTAATTTTGAAAAAATAATGAGTAAGGTCAAATTTCGACTTTTAGTAGGGATAATGAGTTTTTCTCTTATAGGAATAATCATTGTTCAAATGTATTGGATTGTTAGCTCTTATAGAAATAATGAAGAGCAGTTTAAGTATCACGTACAGCAAGTATTAGGAAATGTTGGTAGTGGATTACAACAGAATGAAGCTACGGAGTTCTATAGAATGTATAATCAACTCAAAGATAGTATAGGTACGCCACCTAAACAAAGTGAGTTGAAACAATATTACATAGTAGAACGCAATCCTACTACTAATGAGCAAATAGTATACTCTAATATCTTAGTCCTAGAGGATTATAATATAAAGAGTTCGTTCTTTGATAAGAAAGCAGATAGTTTGAAAGTCAAAAATTTCGTTTCTAAACGAAAAACTGAGATTTATAAAGGAGATGATTTAGATAGAAGTAATCTTAAACAGAATTATCCAGACGAGGTTATAGAGCAATCAGGTAATCTAGATGTCTTAGATAAAGCACAGTTCGATATCTATTTTAAAGATATAGTGGCTCTAAGAAGTATAGATGAAAGGATATCTAAAGCTAAGTTGAGAGAATTGTTAGAAAAAGAACTTAAACAATACGGCGTTAATGCTAAGTTTGAGTTTGGGATTTATAACAAAGGTTTGTCAACAAAGATTAAGTCTGAGGATTTTATTTACGAAGAAGGCTCTACTTATGGAGTGCCTATCTTTACTGATAATGAAAATAGAAGTAAGTATCAATTATATGTTACATTCCCTGAAAAGAGTAAGTATTTATTCTCTTCGTTAATAGGAATAACGTTACTGTCTATTCTGTTTACTATGGTGATTATAGCAGCTTATTTGAATGCGATTAACCAACTTATTAAACAAAAACAGATATCAGAAATTAAGACGGATTTTATCAATAATATGACCCATGAATTTAAAACACCTATAGCTACTATTAATTTAGCTTTAGATGCCATAAAAAATCCAAAGGTTATAAGTGATCCTGAAAAAGTCGATCGTTATTTAAAAATGATTAGAGACGAAAATAAGAGAATGCATGCACAAGTAGAAAATGTGTTGCAAATCTCTAAATTAGAAAGACGTGAGTTTAATGTAGATAAAGAAGCCATGGATGTCCATGAGGTAATTGAAAATGCAGTAGATCATGTAGGACTAATTATACAAGATAGAGGAGGAGATATAAATCTACACTTAGATGCTCGTAGAAGTGATGTATTAGGAAACGATTTTCACTTTACTAGTGTAATAGTAAATATTTTAGATAATGCTATTAAATATTCTAAGGAAGTCCCTATTATAGATGTGTATACGGAGAATGTAAAGGATTTTATTCTTATCAAGATCCAAGATCACGGTGTAGGAATGAGTAAGCAAGCGCAAAAAAGAATTTTTGACAAGTTTTACAGAGAACACACAGGAGATTTACACAATGTAAAAGGACATGGATTAGGCCTAGCCTATGTACAACAAATAGTAGAAGTACATAATTCTCAAGTTTATGTTGAGAGTGAAAAAGGCAAAGGAAGTACCTTTATTATAAAAATGCCATTAATAAATTAAATATAACATGGAAACAACAAACAACAAAAAGATTTTATTAGTAGAAGATGATCCGAACTTCGGTGCAATCTTAAAAGATTATTTAGCCATTAACGACTTTGAAGTTACTTTAGCTAAGAATGGAATGGAAGGATTCGAAAAATTCAAAAGAGATACTTTTGATTTATGTATCCTTGATGTTATGATGCCTTATAAAGATGGATTTACTCTAGCCAAGGAGATCCGTGATAAAAATAAAGAGGTGCCTATCATTTTCCTTACAGCTAAGTCAATGAAAGAGGACGTATTAAAAGGTTATAAAGTAGGAGCAGATGACTACTTAAATAAGCCATTCGATTCAGAAGTATTATTAATGAAAATTAAAGCGATTATTCATAGAAAATCGTCTGAAGTTAAAACAGATAATACAAAATTTGAATTCCAAATTGGTAAGTTCCATTTAAATTCTAAGTTGAGATTCTTAACTTTTGAAAATGATGAGCCAATTAAATTATCTCCAAAAGAGAATGAATTGTTGAAAATGTTAGCAATTTATGAAAATGATTTAATGCCTCGTGAAGTTGCATTAACTAAGATCTGGAGAGATGACAACTATTTCACATCTCGTAGTATGGACGTATACATCGCTAAATTAAGAAAGTATCTTAAATTAGATGAAACAGTAGAAATCTTAAACATTCACGGAGAAGGATTTAGACTTGTAGTGAAAGAAAAAGAAGAAAATAATTAATTAAGCCACAAAAAAGGGAAGCATTTGCTTCCCTTTTTTATTTTATATAAGTTAAAATTATTGATTCTTTTTCGGACTAATAATTTTAACGTCTTGAAATGCTATTGCTCCTCTTACAATACTTAAAATAACCTCATATAAAGCATTAATAATTTGAAGCTTTAATTCGTTGTCTGTATATATTAAACTAATCTCTCTAGCAGGCTTTGGATCAGCAAACTGTATTAAGTTATTCTTATCATCTTGATTTAAAGAAAGTGTATGTAGGTATGGTAATAGTGTGTAACCTAGGCCCTCTTTAGATAGATTTATTAAAGTTTCAAAACTTCCGCTTTGTAATTTAAAGTTTTTGCTTTCTGCAGTAGTTTTGTTGTTACAGATATTGATTATACCATCTCTGAAACAATGTCCATCTTGTAGTAAAAGTAACTTTCTTAGATCTAAATCTCCTTGATGAAGTTCTGCTCCCATTTCTTGTCTAAAATTTGCAGGAACATATCCTACAAATGGTTCATAGAACAAGACTCTTTCTTTTATGTCAGACTCTTCTAATGGGGTGGCAACTATAGCTGCATCCAGATATCCATTGCGAAGTTTCTGAATAATTTCTTCAGTTGTATATTCTTCTATGATTAGATTAACCTTATTGTACTTATTTAGAAAAGTCTTTAGAAACATAGGAAGTAGAGTAGGAGCTATAGTAGGTATCATTCCTAGTTTAAACTCTCCTCCAATAAATCCTTTTTCTAAATCAATAAGATCTTTAATTCGATCTGATTCA
This sequence comes from Myroides odoratimimus, assembly GCF_030326305.1. Classification (GTDB taxonomy): domain Bacteria; phylum Bacteroidota; class Bacteroidia; order Flavobacteriales; family Flavobacteriaceae; genus Flavobacterium; species Flavobacterium odoratimimum_A. Next base: position 39,342 of record NZ_JACAKB010000026.1, read on the forward strand.
TTGACAATTTTCTTTGCCTGTTGAATAATAACTTGACCGATAGCCGTAGGTTGAATAGGTTTTGTGCTTCGGTCAAATATTTGTACCTCGAGTTCTTCCTCTAACTTTTGGATTTGCATACTTAATGTAGGCTGTGTAACAAAAGTCTTTTCTGCAGCAAGTGTGAAGTTTTTATGTTCTGCTACTGCTAATACATATATTAATTGTGTTATCGTCATTCTTTAAAACCAATATTTTGTCTAAGTTATGCAAAATAATGGAAAATGTTTTTATTCATAATCTATTTTCTCTAGCTCTGTATAGTTTTTCATTAATCGTTTGATTAATAAACCATAGATTAGACGGTAGTATAACCACAGTAATCCTAAGAATATACCACATATAATAATCACAATCACGGCGCTAATTAAAGCTGTAGGTAAGGTTAGTTTATCATCATGTGTCAGAATATCAATCAATATAATAATGAAAGCTATAAAGAAGATAATTAGGTTTGTGTAAATATAATAGTTAACTGTTTTTTTTGTTTTCAGAATAGACTCCATTAATAGTTTAGTGGAATCAGCCACAGATATTTTTTTATAGTTTAAGTAGAAGATAGTAATGAATATTACTGATATTCCTAATGATAACCAATCTAGGTTATTAATCATAAAAGTATAAATAGGACCAATATCATTTCCGCTTAAGTCTGATCCGAATAAATAACTAAAACCGTTTAGTACAATAAATTCAACTATACTGATGATAAATATCCACATGACTATAGAAGATGACTTCTTATGTATCATCTTTTGTATCTCTTGTGTAGAGATCTTAGGAAATTTTTGGTCGCTATTCCAGTGTTTTTTTAATAAATCTAACTCCTTCATATTCTATTGCCTCTAGGGATTTAATATCTTTTTAAGTTTACTTTTTATTCTATTCATTTTTACCCTAGCATTGACTTCACTAATACCTAATGTCTCTGCTATTTCTTCATAGTTTTTGTCTTCTAAATACATAAAAACTAAAGCCTTTTCAATATCATTTAATTGTTGAAGTGCTTTATACATTAGTTTTAGCTGTTCTTCTTCCTGATAATTGTATTCAGAATATTCGAATTTGCAAAATGTACTATCGTAGGGTATTGTGCTTACTTCTCTATTTTTCTTTCTATATAGAGATATAGCAGTGTTTAGAGCTACTCTATAAGCCCATGTAGAGAACTTAGAGTCTCCTCTAAACTTAGGGTAAGCATGCCATAGTTGAATAGAAATTTCTTGGAACAAGTCTTTATGAGCTGCTTCATCGACTGTATATAGTCGACAGACTTTGTGGATAAGGTTTTGATTCTTATCCAAAAGAGCAACGAATTCTTGTTCCAAATGTTTGTTCATGTCTATAAGTAGTCTAATGTTATGATTTGTTACAATATTTTTAAAAAATATATTTTTAGTTATAGAGTAATCAGTTTAGGATAATTAGTAGAACATGAGCGCAGATATTATTTTCCTAAATATTTAGTAAGTAATTGGTCAAAGTCTACTTCTAAGTGGTTAATATCTATTACAGTTCCATTCTTGTCTAAAACAAATACTGTTGGAATATTTTTAACTCCATATTGTAGTTGAATTTCATAAAGATTATAGATGTGAAGCCAATTAAGTCCTTCTTTTCGTATACTATCTATCCATTCTTCTTTATTGTCATCTAAGGCAATACTAAAGATATTCAAGCCTTTATCGTGATATTTTTCATAAATAGCCTTTATTGTAGGTAGTGTTTCGTGACATGCAGGGCACCATGGAGCCCAGAAGTGGACAATGGTTACTGTGCCAAGATTAGCTAATAGTGAAATCTCTTCTCCATTAGGATCTTTACCTGAGAAGTCTAATGCTTTGTCTCCTACTTTTACTGTGGTATTAGTAGCAGAATTGTCTAATAGGTTTTTAATAGCTATACCTATATTAGATTGTTTTATATTATCTGCTAATTGGTTATAATATAATCTAGCCTCATTAATATCTATATTTTTATTGTCTATTCGTTGAAATAAAATAACAGATGATGTGAATGAATTGCTATGTTGAGTTAGTTGATTTGTGATAATGTCATTAATGTCTTTTACATAGACTTTAAATTCTTTTGATAGTCTTTCTAGTACCTCTCTGTCATTATCTTTTATAGCTTGTGTTAAGATATCTTGATTCGTATCTCTATATGCATTAGCTTCTTTCTGTACCCTTTTTATATTATTGTGAAAAGCATTTAATTCATTATTGTTTTTTGTACCAATAGCAGAGGTACTTAGATCATCATTAAAATCATATTGAAAATTAATAACTCCATTTTCTAAAACTACTAATTCAGTAACGTTTTCAGATAGTTCTAATAACGCATAAGTAGGGTACGTAGTATTCCCTTTAAATTCAAAAGTATTATTCGTTAAACGAACAGAATCTATAGCATTAAAATTATTAGTCTCAGGATCTAGAACTTTTAAATAAATCATTTCTCCCTCAGGAATATTTTTTGTTGTTCCCTTTATTAGAAAACCTTTATCTTTTATAGTGAAACTCATTAATAGAAAGGCTATAATTACTAAAGGTAGTGTTCTCATTGGATGTGTTTTTAATATAATTTGAAAGGATTAAATATAATAAAATATTACTGATTATAACGGTGATATTAGAGTATTAAAAAAGGGCTATAGAAACTTCTATAACCCTTTTATATGTGTGCCCAGCATGGGTGATAACTCTAGGGTGTAAGTCCCGAACACGCCATTACAGCAGGAAGTGTTAACCG
>NZ_JACAKB010000027.1:0-18914 GCF_030326305.1 Myroides odoratimimus
TTTCTTGTATTTCATAAGTCCAAAGTTATGTAATTAATTTACTAATTTCACTCCAGCTTATTTAGGGGCTAATATATTAGGCCCTTTTGTAGCAATTAAAATAGGTATAACACTTTTATTATGACTTTCTTCATGAAAATTCAACAAGTCTAAACAATAGTCTATTGTCTGATTCTGTGCTTCTTTAGTAAATTTATCTTCACCTACTTTAAACTCTAATACAAAAATGATATTGTTTATCAACAATATATTATCAACTCTTTTTCCCATTCGGGGTATAGAGAACTCAAAATATATATTACCTTCAACATTAATAAGGTTTTCTTTTAAAAATCTAATCTGTTCGATCCATGCTTTTTTCTGTAAATCCTCTAAATCATGTTGATGATTCCTAGCTAATTTTCCAAAAACAAGATCTATATCTTCTCTTATAAAATCTTTAATTTCTACTTGATAATAACTTCTTTTCATTTATCCTAGATTATTTTCCCTTTACTTTTGTTATTAAAACTACTATTTTTCTAGTTTAGAAAGCTAAAAAAAAGTGTTTCTATTCAGTTTTTATCAAATATAGTTATTGTCGATAAAAACTATTACGGTTTTCCATAACCACTATCACCCCATTCAAAAATTACACCCTATTTTATTCTTCAAAAAAACACCCTACCTTTCACCATATCAAAACATTACCCAGATAAGAAGTCGTTTTATAATAAAAAGTTATGTATGGCTGAAGGTAGACTGTATCTAGCTTTAAGTGAAGTCCTTCAACACTTCTTCAACAATACCCCAAGATTGCTCTAGGAGAGAGGTAGTTTGTTGAAGGAATCTTGAAGAAGTATTGAGGCAGTGTTGAAGAAATAAAAAACAATATAAAGAGGCGATAGTATCAAGAATCAAAGTTTTAAAGCGATATATCCTCCCTATTTACAGATAACATCTTTGATTTCTTTATTTTATAAGCAACTGATTATCTATAACTTGTATAAAAACTAAAAACGATAATTATGGCAGAAATTAAAGAAGGTATCCTAGGTGGTGTACAAGGTAAGGTAGGTACAGTAGTTGGGTATAAATACAGAGGAAAGAATATAATCAGAAGCTTAGCTCCAAAAAGTAAAAAAGAAGCGAGTGAAAAACAGATTATACAGCGAAGTAAACTAACTGTGGTAGTCAAATTTTTAAAAGAGATAAAGGATTTTGTCAACAAGCATTACCCTGTATTGGAGACAGAAAATAAGACTAAAACGGGCTATGATCAGATTCGATCTGAGATTATGAAGAACGGAGTATTTCTGATTGATAATATGATTCATATTATTCCCCAGAGGGTATTGCTATCCATAGGGGTACTAACTCCTGCGGCGATACAGAAGATCAGCTTTTTAAAAGAGAATAAGGTAAAAATCAAATGGGATGATTCATTCATTAATTCGTTGACGAATACTGATGATCTATTGACGATGATTGCTTTTAACGATGAGCTTAATACTTTCTATATCGCTGAGAGTATTGGACAAAGAGCAGATAAACACACTCATTTTGAACTTCCTACCAATTGGCAGACGGGTATTATTCACTTCTGGAGTGTGTGGAAATCTGCTAATCACACCATGCATAGTACTAGTGTATATCACGCACCTATAGAGTTACCCCGCAAATGATATGATTCTACTAAATCTATAGATAAAAAGTAATGTAGTAAAGACGAAATCAAAACACATTCACTACTTATTTTTAAAGATAGAGTTCTTTGTTCTAATTTTATGAAGAACTCTATTTTTTTAATACCCACTCGTATTAATTATAAGAAAAAAGTATATACTATTTCTAGAATTTTATCAATTCGTTTATACTTGAATAATTGGAAAAAGAAAAATACCAACAATTACTTTTCATAATTCAAGTAGATAATATAGTCACTTTTAAATCAATCCTGGCAAAATGAATAATAACGAATAGCTCACTAGATATATGTAGTTCGTTATTTACTATAAAAAAGTATCATTAGTACAAACTTTAACACTAAACTGTATTATCAAAACTAAAAAATCACAAAATAACATGCTTTTTTTACATCAATGTGTAATAAACACACCTAAAAGTCTTTTTATTACAATTTTAATTTGTTTAAACTTGTTACATTTGCACACTTTAGAAGCTCATCTTCTAAAAAGATAATATATTCGCAATAGAAGCTTATAATACATTTGCTTTAACGAATTAGGGAGCGATTAAAAACTCCTAACAAAACACACCACTGATTTAGCCTATTAGAATGCCTCTTGTTATTGAGGCATTTTTATTTTGTTTAGGGTTTGCTTTGTGTCATACACTTCTCATATAAACTAAGAATATTTATACGAGGTGCAACTGCTGATAAGACTTTATACTTTTCTTCTTCCTTATAATAGATATAGGCTTCTGTAAATCGCTGTACGAAATAGGACGTTAAAAAAGAATCTTCTTTTTGTTCTTTTACTAAAAATGGAGATGTCTTCTGATTAGCTGTAGAACACTTTTGTCTGAGTTGGGGTAGCGTACTAATACTAACATTGCGTTCTCTGACCAGATTTAGGTTGTAAAACTCTTCTGTCATCTCTGGCTCTATCGTTAGTTTATCATTATTATTCACGCTAAAACTATACCTATACCCCTTAGCATCATCATACTTCAGTACAGTATTGTATTCGTATTGAAGAATATTAATCAATTTGTCTTTATTCTGATTTGGCACAAAAAGCAACTTCTGATTAGAGACTACTTCCTTATGCTCTACCTCTCCTGTCATTAGGATATCTACTGTGATATTGAGTTCTACATTCTTATTATAGATATAAGGTTGATCAAAGCTTATCACGGGATAAAAAGAAACATCAGCTTGATAATCCCAAGTGTGCTTAGCAATACCTGACATTACAATCTCATTACTTTCATTTAATATGGCTATACACACATTCCAATCTGAGGTATTTGAAGTCTGATAAGGAATAAGATATACAAAATGAGAGGAAGTAAGTGTGCTTTCTTTAAGAGCAATATTGTCAAAATCCACGTATTGGTAATAGGTATCAATATCTAAATGAGTCATGATGAGCTCTACACTTCGCTGTAATTCATTAGATTCTAGAGTCTCAATGGGTTTAAGGGTATATATGTATTCTTTCCTAGCATAAATATAATTTATACTGATAAGGAAAAGAAACAAAACCACACGATATAAAACCTTCATTAACTTAAATTAAACACCTATACGCAACTCATTAACTAATTTAACAAATATATACGTTTTTACTAAGCTAAAAACACCTAATACCAAATATTTTTTTAACATTTATGTAATAAAGTCTGTCCTATTTTTAAGTGAATCTTTTAATTGGTATTTATATCACTATACTTCATTCCATAGTATACCTATTTGCTCTGCGATAGCGATAAAAGAAAGGATTAAAAAGAAGGTTATTCTATCATGATCTAGGTTTGACCATATCTGTCAGTAAATGCACTCCCTTACTATAGTTATACAATCTAAAAGAAATAAAAATATAGATCAACAATGTAGTCAATAGGGGCATTAGACTATAATGCAAAGTGTAAATAATAGACTCCCTCATAGAATATGTACTCCATGAAGCTTCTCTATCCATAAAAACACTTAGACACTGTAAAAACCATAACCCAAAAAGTAGAATACTGTGAATAATAAGCTGAACACTAAAACGCGGAATCTTATGAATAAAAATCAGTATGGAAATATAAAAAATACCTGCAAATAAAGAACCTAAGAAGATGTCTTGAAAAAAATTAAACGCAATATCTCCTGAAGGCTGATCTTTAAAAGAATACATCGCAATACTAGTCTGTGTAAAAGAAGTGATGATAAACAATAATCCATAATAGATAAGATTGTTCCACTTTTTAGTTATTTTTTGTTTATTCTGGTTCATCTTGTTAAAATGACTATTTACTATATTGCTACATATTTCAAAAACGAATCCAATGTACGATAAAACATTTGATATTATAAAATTTTCTGCTGATAAACGTCAGTATATCCCAGCTTCTCTAGGAAGACAAAGTTGGATGAAAGAATCTGATGTATTACACACAGAGATAGATATTCCTTTAGGACAATCTCGCTATGGCGGACCAGTAATAGACTTACCTCCTGGAGGAGATCATCCACAAGGATTATACTATGCAGGCCAAATAGATTTGGCGGCATGCTCTCCACATGATAAAACAGGATTATTACCCAAAACAGGGCAACTCATCTTCTTCGCAGACATTATGACCGATACTGGTAAAGTTATCTATACTGATATTCCTAACCATCAATTGGTAAGACATATCGTAGAGCACGAGGACAATTTCTTCTATGGCGTTCTTATCAATGAAATCAGTACTGATACAGAGCCATTCTCTGATCGATATAGAGAGCCTGAGGATGAATATGAAGAAGACGATGTAGATGAGGATGGAATGTACTGGGATTATTTCGGAGGAACCTATCTCTCAAAAATATTCGGTATATTCACTCATTGTCAATTAGGTAAGGAAGAGGTAGAAGAGTTTATTCATTCTGATAAAGTAGTACTGTGGCAGATAGGAGAGAACAACTTTAATGACGATGGAGTATTCAGTGTACTGATCAAAGAAGAGGACTTAAAGAACCACAACTTTGAGCACTGTGAGTTCTATTGGGCACAGTCTTAAAAGGAGAGTCAAAATAGAAAAGTAAATACAGATAATATAATTTTAAAGATATTTCCTTGTTAAAATAAATTATTTTTAAGGCTAAATCAACCAACAAATTATGACAATAAAAAGAACTTTATTAAGCTTGTTCATACTGGCTTCCTTAACAAGTATAGCACAAGATAAAGAAGTTATTCCTTTCTCTTATAACAAGAATAGCAATCAATATAAAGGACTCTCTCCTATCACTAATGCTATAAAAGATCATACAATAGTGGCACTAGGTGAAGGAACACATGGTACTAAAGAGTTCAATGATTTAAGAGTAGAGTTAATCAAGGACTTAGTCACTAATCACAACTATAGAATTATATCTTTTGAAAATGCCTATGGGGATACCTATATGATTAATAAGGTTATTAACTCTAATGGGGATCTACAAAAAGAGATGAAAGCAAACTTAGTCTCTGTATGGCAAACCAAGGAGATAGAGAATCTATTCTTATGGATAAGATCTTATAATAAAAAGAATAAAGAAAAGGTTATTCTAACTGGTGTTGATACCAACTTTCTTAACAATAGTGCCTTGATTCTATTAAGTGAAAAAAATTTAGCACGTAATAAAACATATTATGAAAGCTGTTTAAAATTATCTGAAGCAGCTAAGGTCCTTGATTATAATTGGAAAAAATCCAATGATGAGGCTTTTGAGAAAGACTATGACAACTTAATCAAAGTAGGAACAGACGCATTTCAATTAGCAAAAGAAATGACTACTAAATATGGTGATAAACTTTCTACAGATGCAAAAATTGCATTATACAATTTAGAACTAGGTTTTAGAATGTTCTATGAAGTTGGTCAAAGAAATGAAAGTTTTACTCGAGATTATGCTATGGCTGAGATAGCCATGAGAACACAGTCTTTATATAACCAAAAGATGGTTATCATCGCTCATAATGGTCATATTGGCCTTACTCCATCTTTTATTGACCCAATGGGAGAATACATCAAAAAGCAATATGGTGACCAGTTTTACTCTTTAGCAACTTTTACTGCACATGGTACCTTCAGTGCGATGAACGATAATATAGATGTAAAAGAAAGCAAATACGATTCATATGACTTACCTACAGTACAAGATAATTCATTAGAACAACAGATGGAGCAGTACACTGAGAAGAACTATTTTGTCAACTTTAAAAATACTCCTTCAAGTATATTTGATACACCTAAAAAAATGAATTGGATAGGGTATAAAATAATGACTCAAGAAGAACAAACAAAATACATGACTATTCCTAATGTGAAACTAAGAGAACACTTCGATGGTTTTATCTTTATGAATACAACGAACGCTTCAGAACATTTTTAATTATTAAAAAGCCTACTAAAAAAATGCTAAGCAGGCTTTTTTAATTATTTTTTATCAATACATTTTACTAGTGATTCAAAAGCTTTAGTATCTACTTTTAACTTTTTAAAGTCAGGCTCCTCTGGGTCGAGGGCATTCATAGATTGATATATTCCATCGCGCTGAGGTTGTATAATAAACCAAGACACGACACTTTCTACCATCTGAGGTTTCTTAGGATCTTCTGATAAATTATTTCTGACATACACTTTAATAATCACAGTTCCTCCTGTAGTATCCTCTATTCTAACATGATAATCCTTATTAGGGTATTCGAAATCACTATGTTTTATTATTTCAGCTAATTGAGTATTACAATCTTGCTTTACTATACTTGTTTTCTCTTTTGCGAATACACTTATACTACATACCAAAAGAAATAGGGTTAAGTAACTTCTTATAGCTTTTCTCTTCTTCATAAATCTCCAATTTTATTATTCCTAACCTAGTAAAAGTAATTATTTCAATTGAAGAGTCATACAAATAACAGTCTAAATTATCCTATTTTAATAGTTTGTATCTTTTTAGGATACAAAAAAAGCTGTCGATTGACAGCTTTTTTTAAAGAGTTGAAGTAAACTGAGTACTTCTCAATCTTCTCTACTTCCATCATCTGCCATACGCACTATCTTAGGCGTAAACATCGCGACGACGTCAACTAACTCTCCCTGTGCAGCCATCACTTGGTGGATATCTTTATACGCCATAGGTGCTTCATCTTTACCCGCTCCGATTAGCTGCACGCCACAGTCTGCTAATACTGCCTTAATATCTTCTGCTTTCAGGTTCTTGATTGCTTGTGTTCTACTCATCTGACGTCCTGCTCCATGCGAAGCAGAGTTTAGAGCGTCCTCTTCTCCTTTACCTCTCACTAAGAACCCTGGTGCGGTCATAGAGCCTGGGATAATCCCCATCACTCCTTTACTCGCAGGAGTAGCTCCTTTACGGTGTACAATAACCTCTCTACCTTGGTACATCTCTTTCCATGCAAAGTTATGGTGATTCTCTATCTTAGCTAACACCTCAGCACCTATCGCTTTGGTCAACTTATCGTGAATTACCTCATGACAGGCCGAAGCGTAATCTCCTGCCAAGTTCATCATCGCCCAATACTCTTGTCCTGCTTCTGAATTTAAGTCAAGGTAAGCCAAGTTCTTTGCTTCATAAGGCAACTTACAGATATCCTTAGCGATCTGCGTATATCTACCTGCTATAGTCGCTCCCATTCCTCGTGAACCAGAATGTGTTAGTAACGCTAAATAAGTTCCCTTATCAATATTCAACACCTCATCACGCTCCAAAAACTCCATCAATCCCCATTCTACAAAGTGGTTACCTCCACCCGATGAACCCAATTGTTCCCATGCTTTATCTTTCAAGTTCTTAATAAAAGGGTTGAGGTTAAACTCTCCTCTATCTAAGATATCGTGTTGTGCTTTATACTGCCCTTGGAATCCATGACCAGCACCAAACTTAGTATGCTTAACCAATTGTTCTTTTAGCAAACCTTCCATTCCGTAGAACTCCACTCCCTTAATATCAAAGATTGACAAGGCCATTCTACATCCGATATCTACACCTACCCCGTAAGGAATGACAGCATTCTCTGTCGCTAATACTCCTCCGATAGGCAATCCATAGCCTTGATGTGCATCAGGCATCAAAGCCCCCGCTACTGCTACAGGAAGCTTCGCTGCTGTCTGCATCTGCTTGATAGCTCCTTCTTCTATATGTTCGCTACCATAGATGCTATACCCTACGCCATGTTCTCTTAGTGGAATAATATCCGCCTCTTCACGTTGTCCTACGCCTTCTACAATAGCTTTGGCTAACTTACCAAAAACTTGATGGTTTATATAATCTTCTGCCTTTTCTAATACCATTTTATAATGGGCTAACATCTCTAATTTAGTCAGACCTGTTCTCTTCTTGTTTGCTTTCAGAGCAATACCCAACAATTCTGTTTGTGGGTATCCTAAAGCCAACAAATCATTTCCATTAATTGGTGTATTATCTTTCATTTTTCTCGATTTACAGTTAACGGTTTACTCTGTGAACTGTAAACCGTCCACCGTTAACCAATTAACTAATTTTTAAAATATTTTATATAAGCAGTATTGTGATACTCCTCTTTTGTTTCATAAGCGACAAGTATCTTCGCTTGTTTAGATGTCTTATCTATTGTAGTTAACCCTTGTGTTGTCAAGAATAGCAATTGCCCTTCTTTTGTTTCTTCAATGTTGGTTAGTGGTTTAAAATCTTCACTAATTGGATAAGTTGCTAATTCTTTTCCTTTCATATCTATGACGAAGATTTCCTTTGTTGTGTAGCCTATAATACCTTCTCCAGACTGATGCCAATTAACTATTTCTTCTCCTCTGCCGTACTTCCATTGTTCAGAGCCATCCTTTGTACTCAAGCCAATCAAAACTTGTTCATCACTATCAGCCTTGCGCACTTGTACTACATACGTCTTTCCATACAAGACAGTATTGATATCTGCATTAGTAGCTAACTTAGGATATTCTTTAGATTGGTATTGCCATGCGTAAATAGATAGATTGTCCTTAAAGTTGTTTTTAGGATCCATAATATCGTCATTATCTCCCTTTACATTCCCATCTTCATTAAACGGAACAGCATAAAACTTACCGTCTTCTTCACCAAAATACAAAACCTCTCCATCACTGCGCATCTGTGCATACAAAGGACTGTCAAACGTAATTCCGTCATACATACCATAGCTGGTACCTGTACCTAACAAAGAGAATTTATCTAAATAAATACCAGAGTTTACAAACACCATTTCTTGACAAAGAACTGGTTGAGATAGATTATACTTGGTCTCAATACCTTCTATCTTAAATTCACTTCCATCGTTCTTATTAATCACATAAAAGTAAGGATCATTACCACCACCTATGCTGACCATATAAACTTTGTCTTTATGTTGTAAGGGTTGTCCCATAAAGTATGGTTCACCTCTTTCTTCTGGGTAACTACCATCCCCTGCCATATCCATCATACCTGTCTGAGAAGCTGCGAATACCCACTTTTCTTTTCCTGTCAGAATATCTAAAGCAACTAACTTACCACTTTCAAAAGGCATATACAACGTAGCCTCATCAAAGGTGAACTTGTTTCTATTACCAGCTTCATCATGTGGAGAAGTATATTCCCACACTACCTTTTTATTGTCTATGTCAAAGTTTACCACTTTGCCATTGGTACTTAATACTATTGTCTGTTGTGCTACTTTTACGGTTGGTTCTGCAGTTTGTTTATTCTGACATCCAAAGAATGCAAATAGAGCTGTAAGTGATAATAGGAGTTTTTTCATATTTGTTTTGTTTTAGTAGTTCTCATTTTTAGAACTGCCACAAATATATTATTTTCTACAATTCACTACTTAGTGATATATTGTTTTTTTAATTAATGAGGGACTTATAAAGTCTGTAAATTAATTAAAAATCTCAATACAAAAACACTTACTTTTACTTATCACAATATTCATATCATGAAAGTACCTCGCTTATACGTAGACTTTAACGAATTGATAGATCACAACCTTGTTCTCCTTTCTCAATCTGATTATAAAACAGACACGATGGGAAATTCTATTCAGTTATATGAAGGAAGAATAGTATCTATCTATATGGATGATACAGATGAAAAAGGTAACCCAGACAATCTACTTGCAGAAGGCATTGTAATTCCTAACCCTTTACCTAATCACATAGCGAAATGGTGTTGTCAAATTAACGACAAGGGTATTTATCACGAATCTATGAAAGGTAAGTAATGATTCACAGTCCGTAAACTGTGAACCGTCCACCATAAACTACCTCGAAAACACCTCTTTCAATTGTTTCAATACATTACCTCCACCAGACAAGCTGATCTCACCTACCTTATCAGCGATCTTCTCGATGTATTCCATCTCTTTTAATCGCATTAGCATCTCGTTTTCTTCCATCAACTTAGCAGTGTTTAACAAGCTACGTGTAGCAGCTGTTTCCTCTCTACGTGTGATCATATTGGCTTGCGCTTTTTTCTCCGCGATCAACACCTGATTCATGATCTCTCTGATATCTCCTGGTAAGATAACATCCTTGATACCACACATTTTTACCTCAATTCCTAATGTAGCAATCTCTTCTCTCACTCCGGCTAAAATCTCAACAGACAAGTTTTCCTTGTTCTCCATCAACTCGTCAAAAGACATTCTACCTACTTTCTCTCTCAACACTAACTGAACTACATTGTACATCTGTTTCTCTACCTCTTTGTTATCCACATAGGCTTTCAACAAATCTTGTACTTGGTACACCAAGTTAAAGTTGATACGCAACTGCACTTTATCTTTTGTCAAGATCTCCTGCCCATTCATATCCATCACTTGCTGACGTATATCAACTAAAGTGATTTGTACCTTGATATCGTTTTTCCAATATCTGTACTCATCTGCATTCAAGATTTCTTGAAACTGTCCATCGACAAATAACAATCCTTTCTCATTCACCCCAACTGTGTACATACGCACATAGCTTGGCATATTAGACTTACCAGTGATATTTCTTGCTATTGACTTATCTACTGCTAACCCTTCTGTATTATATCGCTCAAAAGAGTATTCCTTCGCAGCCTTCCAATAAATATGTCTTCCAGCTCCTAATACATTATTAAACACCTTGTTTCTATAAACCAACACCACCTCATTATCCATCACGTCGATTACTTCAAGCATCGCGTTTAACTCCGCATTTTGCAACAAGGCATCCATATCTCTACGCATACCGAATGCCTCAGCCATATTGTATTCTAATACTTCTCTCTCTCCCCACAACCAATACTGACCTGCAGTATATACTTTTTGCAATTCTCCTTGTTTAAACACTAAGGCAACGTGATTTGTTTTTACTTGTAACTTTTTCATGATTCTATATTTTTAATGTTTTATGTCTTTATCATAAAGAACAGTCTAAATAGGTCTCCCTTACCTCAGGCGGAAAAAGAAGTACACTTAGAAATAGAATAGCTTGTGTATAGCCCAGAACAACTCACTGAGCAAGTCATTCACTCTATATCATCCCCTATTCCTCTTTCAGAGTATAGCTTGTTTTTACAGGCTTTGATAAGTTGTCTTTTATTCTCTTAGCCTAAGACTGCAAGAAAAAAGACAGAAACACTATTTGACTGAACCTTTTTATAGGAGAGGATTTTTAATGAAGTTCCTCTGCTTCTCCAAAATTGCGTGACAGGCAATTGTTCTGATCTACCAACTGATCTATATTACCCTGAGGTAACAGTAGGAGTCGAACCTACGACTTGAACATTGTTTACTAACCCCATATTAGTTGTTCTTCTGATCACAAACAGGATAAGGTAAACTACTGCCCCTTACTTCTGCGCTATACCGAAACGCTTCCAAGGTTTGTATCTTTCGAACAGTACAAAGATGCACACCCACCTACGCAATCCAATTGCACACTAATAAATATTTACAAAATATTTTATTAAACACTAAATATCAGTTAATTACAATTACATATAATTCAAACAAAAAACAACTACGCAATTATAGTGCGTACATAAAGAGAAGAATATGTATATTTGAAGTGAATAAAACGCTAAAAAGTAATGGCAACGAATAAATTAGCCCTTCTGCGCTACCGAATTATTGATGAATGTCTACAGAACAGATTCAGAAAATGGACGTTGAACGACCTCATTGAGAAAGTATCTGATGCCCTATACGAATACGAAGGCATAGACACAGGTATCAGTAAGCGTACCATACAACTTGACATACAAGCCATGCGCAGTGAAGGTTTAGGCTACAATGCCCCCATCATCGTAGTTGACAGAAAATACTATACTTACGAAGATCCGAATTACAGTATCAAAAACTCTCCTATCAACGATGCTGATACCGAAAAGCTCAAAGAGGTAGTCGCTATACTCAAACACCTCAACGGATTCAGTCAAGTAGATGAGATGAGTGAAGTCATTGCAAAGTTGGATAACAGCCTACTTACCCGTAGTACGAAAGCGCCTAACTATATACAGATGGAGGGCAATAGTTTGCTAAAGGGAATTAAATTTATCAGTCCCCTATACGAGGCGATTAAGAACAAACAAACCCTATTGATCGAATACAAATCCTTCAAGTCAAAAGAAGCTACAAAGAATATATACTATCCTTATTTATTAAAAGAGTACCGCAACCGGTGGTTTGTCGTTGTACGCAGTAGTACGAATAAGCATTTGTTAACTTTAGCACTTGACCGTATCCTCAATGTGTATGCCTTAGCAAATGAACCGTATAAAGAATATGAAGGGGTGGACTTCGATAGATATTACGAAGATACGCTTGGGGTAACCAAAACAGCAAGCGATAGAGCTCAGAAAGTCATCCTATGGGTAAACGCTTATAATACACCTTATGTCAAAACCAAACCGATTCATCCATCGCAACAAGTCATCGAAGAAAATCAGGAAGGGATGAAGATACGCTTAGATGTCGTGCTTAATTTCGAACTGGAAAGAGAAATACTCGGATTTGGTGAAAGTGTAAAAGTACTTACTCCCAAATTACTTCAAAAGAAAATTATGAAACGAGTAATGAAGATGAATGATCTGTATTTTAGAGAAGAAGAAACAGACTAAGCGTAAAAAAACGCTTACCTTTACCTTCTCTAATTACAAAGAATACAATCAATCCGTATATGGACAAACAACAAATAGAAGAAATATTCAATATGACTTTTGCAGGGTTATCCCTTTTCTATCGCGACTGTGAGCTAAGTCAAAACCTCATCAATAAATATCAAATTGGTCAGATTATACAAGAACGCGGTTTCACAGACGCAACTTATAAAGGAGGGGGACTTGCTACAAACTTACGCTACCTCATCGCTTCTGCACATGCCAAAGATGTAGCAGCACTGGTACCTCAGATGGAAGAATACGGATTGGTAATGATACAATCAGGTGCTTACTATAAGGTATTAGATGTTCACACTATTGACAACAAAACACAAATAGTATTACTTCATATTGCAGAAGAAACCAAAGAATTCTTTGCAACCAACTCATCGAATATTGAAGAGCAAATTGTGCAGAAAGCAAGAGAAGGATTTGAAGCTAAACGAAACACACAACCTATACCATGCTTACAAAATCTAGAATGGATAGATAGGACAGCTCTACCTATGGGAATGAGCGATACAGGAGAATTATTTATATAGTAACTCTTACTAAAATATATTGAGAGCCTAGGTAATTAATATTATCTAGGCTTTTACTCTAATACCGATTCATTTCAAAAAAGAACAATCCCAAATAACTATGAATCAATTACATAAAAATACGTAAATTTATACTCTCAAAAAAGAAAGCATCTCCTATGACCAAAAGAATATTCTTGTTTGTAATTATTACAGGATCACTATTAGGCGTTTTCTTATTTATACAATATAATAACTCCTCTCCTGACCATTCTTATTTTAAAAGAGTAGTAGTTCAGCAAGATACAATAAGCATCAATATTGACTTCAATAGGATTCTACTCAATGAAGAAGAGTTTATAAGAGCAATCCCTACATTTAATATTAGAAACAAAGAATATCTACAACAAGATTATATCTCTAACGAAAGTTACGTAAAAGAGTACATTACTTTTCACTTAGAAGAACTACAAAAAGAAGAACTTTCTTCACTAGGAATAAACAAACTATCTAAAGAAAGCAGTAGCATCTTATACCATAAACTCAAGCTAGTTCACATTTGGCTATATCCAGTAGATGAACTAAAAAAGAAATACTATTTAGTATTTGAATACAGTATTGGCGAAAATTATTCAGATGCTGTTATTGTGATAAGAACAGATTTACAAGGCAATCTGATTGATATTAATTGGGATAGTTAGATAACTATCTTAATTCTCCAATAAATAGCTCCTTACAAAAATCAGCAAAACTACAGAATACCTATCTCCACTATACTTTAGGTATCTATTTATGAATAGACAGAGTTACAAAATATCTAAAAACCAAAAGCCATAATGCAATATCTCCTTTTGATGACATTGTTTAGGGGCATCATAAGTTTTATAGACTATCTCACCCACTTCAAAAGGAACAGGCTTTTTAAACATTGGCCCGTCATAGACAAAGGTGTGAAACTCTCCGTTCTCTCCACAGGGATCGACTCCATCAGGCAAATCTTCTATAAACTGTTTATCTATCGTACGTCCTACAAAACTTTTATCAAGAAATTGCTCATTCACACAAACTACAATTGTCTTTAATCCACAGTCTACCATTTCGTGGATTAATGCTGTTGTATCCCTATTCCACAGCGGAAACACTCCAGTAATACCTAATCTTGCTAGCTGTGTCTCTCTAAACGTTTTTAAGTCTTCTAAGAGAATATCTCCATAGATACTATCCTTTATGCCCAAACGCTTATACTCTTCCAATTGAGTCATTATAAAAGCTTCATACTCTTGTAGAGAGAGCTTTTCATGAAGGTTTACTATATCTAAGGAGATTCCTATACATTCTGCCTGTCGTTTTAATACTTCTTTTCTTATTCCATGCATAGATACACGTCCGTAATGTTCATTGACAGTTGTCATTAGGCGCACTACCTCTAGCTCATTGCTTTGTTGTATCTGATACAAGGCATAAGCTGCATCCTTCCCACTACTCCAGTTTAAAAAAGCATTCTTCATTATTTAGTTTTTTTGGTTAAAACAAGATATAAAAAAAACGGTCTCACTACTGTGAAACCGTTCTATATTTATTTTATCAAGAATTAAATCTCTCTATTAGGATCGAATGCCTCTAATATTTGAGCCACTCTCTGTACAAACTGTCCTCCTAATGCTCCATCTACTACTCTATGGTCATAGCTGTGAGATAAGAACATTTTCTGACGGATACCGATAAAGTCTCCTTCTGGAGTTTCGATAACAGCAGGTACTTTACGGATAGCTCCTAATGCAAGGATACCTACCTCTGGTTGGTTGATAATTGGCGTACCAAATACACTTCCAAATGTTCCAACGTTAGTTACTGTATATGTACTACCTTGTGTATCATCTGGTTTTAATTTACCTGCTTTAGCACGATTACCTAAGTCATTAACCGCTTTAGCCATACCTACTAAGTTTAACTGATCAGCATTTTTAATTACTGGTACAATTAAGTTTCCATTTGGTAATGCAGCAGCCATACCTAAGTTAATGTTTTTCTTCTTAATGATATAATCACCTTCTACAGAGATATTCATTCCTGGGAAGTCTTTTAATGCTTTCGCTACAGCTTCCATGAAGATAGGCGTGAACGTAAGTTTCTCTCCTTCTCTCTTCTCGAATGAATTCTTCACTTTATTTCTCCAGTTCACGATATTAGTTACGTCTACTTCGATAAATGACTGTACGTGAGCAGAAGTCTGTACAGACTTCACCATATATCCTGAGATAAGCTTACGCATACGATCCATCTCTACGATTTCGTCAGCACCGTTTACAGATACTGGAGCTGCTTTAGAAGCAGTTTGAGCTGCTGGAGCAGGAGTAGTCTTTGGCGCTTCTACTTTTACAGCTGCAGCTTGAGGTTGGTTCCCTCTATTTTTAATATAATCTAAGATATCATTCTTAGTTACTCTTCCATCTTTACCAGTACCCGCTATAGCTTCTAATTCAGCTACAGATACACCTTCTTCCTTAGCTATATTTTTAACTAATGGAGAAAAGAACTTATCAGAGTCTGAAAAATCGACAGGCGTAGCTACTGTATCTTTTGCTACTGCTACAGTCTCCGCTACAGCTTTTGCTGATGCAGGTGCACTGCTAGCTGCTGGAGCTGATGCAGGAACATCACCTTCTGTTTCTATGATTGCGATAGTTTGCCCTACTTGAACAACATCATCTACTTGAAATAAAATCTCTACTAAAGTTCCTTCAACCTCTGATGGAACCTCACTATCAACTTTGTCTGTAGCAATTTCTAATACTGTTTCATCAGCGTCAATATGATCCCCTACATTCTTCAACCAGTTTGTAATTGTTGCCTCTGCAACACTCTCTCCCATTTTGGGTAATTTCAATTCGAACTTTGCCATATTTATAACCTAAGGTTGTGTTTTCTTATACAAATTACAAATTTAATAATATTTCAGACTTTTTATAGTCATTTATAAAATTATCATTCTATCAAAAACTATACTTCTCCATCCTTATTTCTCTCATTACATCTATTTAAATAATCCATTTTTACATATTTTCTTTTGAATTTTATTCCAAACTACGCAATTCTATTTTTTAAATATAAATGTCGAATTAAGTCAAAAAAGCTCTTCTCTTAAAGATAGTTGGTGAAATATACAAAAAAACAAAGCACCTAAAGCTTTCTTTACTATTAAAACTATGCAAAACAAAAAAACCGACCAGTACTGGTCGGTTTTTTTTATCTATAAAATAACATTTTTATTACTTGATAGTATTACGCTTACGATCTGTCTCTTTTAAGAAGATTTTTCTTATACGTAATGACTTAGGAGTCACCTCAACGTATTCATCTTTTTGGATGTACTCTAATGCTTCCTCTAATGAGAATTTGATAGCTGGAACAATTCTAGCTTTATCATCAGCACCTGAAGAACGTACGTTAGATAGTTTTTTCGTTTTAGTAACGTTAACTGTCATATCATCACTACGTGTATTCTCACCGATTACCTGTCCTTCATAGATATCCTCATTAGGGTCAACGAAGAATTTACCACGGTCTTGTAACTTATCGATAGAATAAGGAATAGCCTTACCATTCTCCATAGAGATTAATGAACCATTGTTACGTCCAGCGATTTCTCCTTTGTATGGTTGGTATTCTAAGAAACGGTGTGACATAATAGCCTCACCAGCAGTAGCTGTTAATAACTGGTTTCTTAAACCGATAATACCTCTAGAAGGGATTAAGAATTTAATAATCATACGATCACCTTTAGGTTCCATACTTAACATCTCACCTTTTTTCAAAGTAACATATTCTACAGCACGTCCAGACAAGTTCTCAGGAATATCAATAGTTAATTCTTCAATCGGCTCACATTTAACACCATCAATTTCTTTGATGATTACCTGTGGTTGTCCGATTTGTAATTCGTATCCCTCACGGCGCATTGTCTCGATCAATACAGATAAGTGTAATACACCACGTCCGAATACCATAAACTTATCAGCACTATCCGTTTCGTTTACACGTAGAGCTAAGTTTTTCTCTAACTCTTTAGCTAAACGATCTTTGATGTGTCTAGATGTAACGTATTTACCTTCTTTACCGAAGAATGGAGAGTCGTTAATAGTAAATAACATACTCATTGTTGGCTCATCGATAGTGATAGTTGGTAATGCTTCTGGGTTTTCGAAGTCAGCGATTACGTCTCCGATTTCGAATCCTTCGATACCTACTACAGCACAGATATCACCTGCGTGTACTTCAGATACTTTTTTACGTCCTAATCCTTCGAATGTATGAACCTCTTTAATTTTAGATTTAACAGTTTTACCGTCTCTCTTAATTAAAGAAACATTCATCCCCTCTTTTAAAATACCTCTATGTAAACGACCAATAGCAATACGTCCTGTAAATGTAGAGTAATCTAGAGATGTGATTAACATCTGAGGAGTACCTTCATTCATTTTAGCAGCTGGAATATGCTCTAAAACCATATCTAATAATGGTTCGAAAGAGTCTGTTGGTTTTTTCCAATCGTCAGACATCCAGTTGTTTTTAGCAGAACCATATACAGCTGGGAAATCCATCTGCCATTCTTCTGCTCCAAGTTCAAACATTAAGTCAAACACTTTCTCGTGTACTTCCTCTGGAGTACAGTTTTCTTTGTCTACTTTGTTAACAACCACACATGGTTTTAAACCTAAACTAATCGCCTTTTGAAGTACGAAACGAGTTTGAGGCATTGGTCCCTCAAAAGCATCTACAATCAAAAGAACACCATCAGCCATATTTAAAACACGTTCTACCTCTCCTCCAAAATCCGCGTGACCTGGAGTATCGATAATGTTAATTTTTGTTCCTTTATAGCTTACCGAAACGTTCTTAGAAGTAATAGTAATACCTCTTTCTCTTTCGATATCTTCGTTGTCTAAAATCAACTCTCCTGATGTTTCATTCTCACGAAATAATTGACAGTGGTGTAAAATTTTATCAACCATAGTAGTTTTACCGTGGTCAACGTGTGCTATAATAGCAATATTCCTAATTGGTGTCATATAGGGATTTTAAAATTAGAATTTCTTTCTCGCTGCAAATATATTCATTTAAAAATGAATAGTATCAACAAAAAAAGCTCTCAGTATTGAGAGCTTGATATTTTTTACTTACAAACCAAATCGTTGTCTCTATAATACTATAAAGCAGCAACGTGTTTTGTTAATTTTGATTTCAAGTTAGAAGCTTTGTTGTCATGAATGATATTTTTCTTAGCTAATTTATCAATCATAGAAACAACTACAGGTAATTTAGCAGCAGCATCTTTTTGATCTTCGATCAAACGTAAAGCTTTGATAGCATTACGAGTTGTTTTGTGCTGATATCTGTTTAATACTCTTTTCTTTTCGTTACTTCTAATTCTTTTTAAAGCTGACTTATGATTTGCCATTTCTTAAATATTTTATTAAGTCTATACTATTTTTCTCTTGTAGTCCGTAGGGGAATCGAACCCCTGTTACCAGGATGAAAACCTGGCGTCCTAACCCCTAGACGAACGGACCAAT
>NZ_JACAKB010000027.1:19014-42089 GCF_030326305.1 Myroides odoratimimus
CCGTAGGGGAATCGAACCCCTGTTACCAGGATGAAAACCTGGCGTCCTAACCCCTAGACGAACGGACCAATAATTATTTATATATTTTTTAGTCAAAGAACTTTCGTAGTCCGTAGGGGAATCGAACCCCTGTTACCAGGATGAAAACCTGGCGTCCTAACCCCTAGACGAACGGACCAACTTGCATTAGATAAATCCTCGTTAAAGAACTCTGTAGTCCGTAGGGGAATCGAACCCCTGTTACCAGGATGAAAACCTGGCGTCCTAACCCCTAGACGAACGGACCATTTGTTTCTCTAATGCGGATGCAAAACTACAATAAATTTTTTATCCCGCAAGAGAAAAACAAAAAAAAATGAAATTAATATGCTTTTGCAAATAATACTCTACCCTTAGAAGGCTTGCCTGTTAGCACACATATTCCCTCTTCCTCTTTTCTATCAATTGGAATACAACGAATTGTAGCTTTTGTAAGGTCTTTGATCTTTTCTTCTGTCTCACCAGTACCATCCCAGTGTGCAGAAATAAATCCTCCTTTACCTTCTAGCACTTCTTTAAATTCTTCAAAAGAATTCACTTCTGTGATATGCTCAGCTCTATAATCGTAAGCTTTCTTAAATAAGTTACTTTGAATAGTCTCTAATAGATCTTGGATATATTCTACGATACCCTCTTTAGACACTACCTCTTTAGTAAGCGTATCACGACGTGCAACTTCGAAAGTTCCATTCTCTAGATCTTTAGGTCCTACCGCTACACGCACAGGAACTCCTTTTAGTTCGTATTCAGCAAATTTCCATCCTGGCTTATAAGCTGTACGATCATCAAATTTGAAAGAAATATTTAATTTCTTAAATCTATCCGTGATCTTTTTCACTTCCTCACGAATAGCCTCTAGCTGCTCATCAGTTTTATGAATAGGTACGATAACTACTTGTATAGGTGCTAAGTTTGGTGGCAGTACTAAACCATTGTCATCAGAGTGAGTCATGATTAAGGCTCCCATCAGACGAGTGCTTACTCCCCATGATGTAGCCCATACATGCTCTTGTTTCCCTTCTTGTGAAGTAAACTTAACATCAAATGCCTTAGCAAAGTTTTGTCCTAAGAAATGTGATGTACCAGCTTGTAATGCTTTACCATCTTGCATTAGTGCCTCAATACAGTAAGTCTCAATAGCTCCTGCGAAACGCTCATTCTCTGTTTTGAATCCTTTTACAACCGGAATAGCCATAAAGTTCTCTGCAAAGTCTGCATATACGTCTAACATTTGTTCTGCCTCTGCCACAGCTTCTTTCTCAGTAGCATGTGCAGTATGACCTTCTTGCCATAAAAACTCAGCTGTTCTTAAGAATAGACGAGTTCTCATTTCCCAACGAACTACGTTTGCCCATTGATTCACTAAGATTGGTAAGTCACGGTATGACTCAATCCACTTTCTATATGTATCCCAAATAATTGTTTCTGATGTAGGACGTACGATTAACTCCTCCTCTAACTTAGCATCTGGATCTACCTCTATCGTTTTTCCGTCTTCTCCTGTTTTTAATCGGTAATGAGTTACAACTGCACACTCCTTAGCAAATCCATCTACGTGACTTGCCTCCTTACTAAAATAAGATTTGGGGATAAACAAGGGGAAATAAGCATTTTGGTGACCAGTTTCTTTAAATTTCTTGTCTAACTCTGCTTGCATCTTCTCCCAGATAGCATACCCGTAAGGCTTGATAACCATACATCCACGTACACCTGAATTCTCTGCCAAATCTGCTTTGACAACTAATTCATTGTACCATTTAGAGTAGTCCTCACTTCTTTTAGTAATATTCTTGCTCATTTTTAATATATTAGCAGTTAAAATTGTTTAACTCTTAATTAACTATAATAATTCCACAAAACTAACTAAATTTGTTTTGACCGACAATTAAAAAAACAACGAAATGAAAACAATTATCCAAACTTCTAGATTATTAAGCAAATTAGGTATGTTTTTGCTTATAGGAGGATTAACTGTTTCTTGTGGTTCGTATTATAATACCTCTTATCACGATGGTATATATAGTCAAGGTGAGAATACTCAACAATATCGCAACAATCAAAATCCTGACGCTAATTACTATGCGGAGTATTTTAAGTCAAAAAGTGACGAATTCGAATATTTCACTGATGTAAATCAATATACTTCACCTGTCAATGACAGTGTGGTTCAACACAAACCTAAACAAGCTGTATCTTACGGCTCTTGGGGGACAGAACCTAGCAGTGTAAGTATTAATTACTATAATAACAGCTACGGATATCCTTACTATGGATATGGTTATCCATACTATGGTAGTTATTGGGGTGGTTATTACGATCCTTTCTATAGTCCATACTACTGGGGTGGTGGATTTGGTATGAGCTTCGGTTGGGGCTGGGGCGGTGGATACTACGGTCGCCCATGGGGAGGCTATTATGGTTATCCATATCATGGAGGTTACTACGCATACAGACCTAATTACTACTATAATAATGTATCCTATTCTAGAGGAGGAAGATCTAGCTATACTAGATCATCATATAACTCTAATAACGCTTACAGAGGCAATGGTAACTCTACCTATACGAGAAGTAATTACTCTGGAAGAAGTAGTAGTAGCTACTCTAACAATAATAGATCAAGTTATAGCAGATCAAGCTACCAAACTAATAATAGAGGAAACAGTAACTCAGGTTATAACAACAACAGTAGAAGTTCTTACTCAAGATCTTCTTATGGCACTAGTTCATATAATAACTCTCGCTATAACAATAGCTCTTCTAATAGTAGCAATAGTAACTATAATAATAACTCTAGAAGTTCTTATTCACGTAGTAGCTACTCTACACCTTCTTCTTCTTCATACTCGCGCAGTAGTGGAAGTAGTTACAGTGGAGGATCTAGAAGCTCTTCTAGCGGTGGAGGTAGTTCACGCAGTAGTTACAGTAGATAATATATAAGTAAACAAGACAGAAAAAAATGAACAAGTATTTTTATACATTAGTAAGTTCTATCTTACTATCCGCAGCAACTTATGCTCAAGAAACTGCACCTACAGATGTCATGAGATATAATCAGTCAGATCTAAATGGTACAGCTCGTTTTAGAGGAATGAGTGGAGCTTTTGGTGCAGTAGGGGGAGATTTATCTGCCACGAATATTAACCCTGCGGGGGGAGCTATATTTAATTATAATACAGCTGCCTTCAGTTTATCTTATTTAGCTAGAAACAATAAAGCTAACTACTATGGTAATAATACTTCCAAAAAATATGATGGTCTAGACTTAGGGCAGATGGGGGCAGTATTTGTTTTTAACAACTACAATGACAAGGCTACGATGAAGAAGTTCACCATAGGACTTAACTATGAGAGTACTAAGAATCTAAGAAACGACATATTATTTAGAGGAACGAATACACATAATAGCTTAGGAGACTATTTTCTAAACATGGCTAATGGTGCTAAAATACCTCATAATGTCGCACAACCAAAAGGTAGCTCTGCAGAGCAAGACTATATGTATGCTGGCCAACAAGCAGGCTTCGTAGGACAACAGACCTACTTAGCACACGAAGCATTCTTAATCAATAAAGGCACACAGGACGGAACATATACAGCGAACTATAATCAAAATAGTCAGTATAACCAAGCTAGATCATTTAGCAACAGCGGGTTTACAAACAAGTTTGCAGCTAACTTTGCAGCACAACTTGGACAACGTTTCTATGTAGGGGCAAACCTGAATATCCACGTAGTAGATTATACTCAGAGTAGCTTAGCTCAGGAGACTATCGCTACACCAGGAGGAAGAGGCTCTATTCAGTCTATGGGTTATTTTAACGAAGTCTATACTTATGGGACAGGATTCTCATTTAATATAGGGGCTATTGGACAGATTACTGAATCATTAAGAGCAGGTGTGGCTTACGAATCACCTACTTGGTACTCTCTAAAAGATGAATTAATCCAAGGTTTTTCTACATCTCGTGTAGGTGAGAATAATGCTATAGTAGATCCTAGAGTAGTGACTGTATTTGATCGTTATAGACTGAGAACTCCATCTAAGTATACAGGGAGTTTAGCTTATATCTTTAAAGATAAAGGACTGATCAGTGTAGATTATACATTTAAAGACTATAGCAATAACGAATTCAGACCTAAAGGTAATAATACCTACAACGACTTAAACCAAGGAATCAACACCATGATGACAGGAGCAAGTGAAGTACGTATCGGAGGGGAATACATCATCAAGCAAGTAAGTTTAAGAGCTGGTTATCGCTTCGAACAGAGTCCTTATAAGAAGGATTATAAAATGTATGGTGATCTAAATGGATACTCTGCAGGTATCGGATATACTTTCGGTAGTTCTCGTTTAGACTTATCTTACTCTAGAACTTCGCAGTCTTATAATACTTACTTAGTAGACACTACACTACCGAACCCTTATCAGGCTGCTAATATTAAAACGACAGATAACTTTGTAAGTTTGACATACAACATTAATTTCTAATTAGATTAGAAGTTTAAGTACTTAATCTCTTTATCGGATAAACTGATAAAGAGATTTTTTTATTATACCTTTGCAGTTCGATTTTTATAAAAATAATAATAAGCAAATAATGAAGTATATTTTTAAACTTTTCGCTGCAATATGCTTGCTTGCTACTGCTACAAGTTTTGCTCAAGAAGGTGTAACTACTCCACTGCGTTATACAGATTCTAACAAAGGTAAATTTTATATTTATTGGGGAGGTAACCGTGGTACATTCAGTAATTCTGACATTCGATTTAGAGGTGATGACTATGACTTCATCTTACAGAATGTAGAAGCATCTGACAAACCTAAAGGATGGCATATCGACTACATTAACCCTGCTCGTATGACTATTCCACAAACGAACTTAAGAGTAGGTTACTTTATCACTGATAAATATAATATCTCTTTAGGAGTTGATCACATGAAATATGTAATGGATCAAAACCAAACAGTAGGTATCTTAGGATACTACCCTGGTCAAGGTTCTTACGGAGAGACTATTCCTGGACATCCTAACCAAGTAAATCTAACTGAAGATTTCTTAATGTTCGAACACACAGACGGATTAAACTATATCAACGTAGAGCTAAACCGTGTGGATGACATCTCTAAACTTTTTGGAGTATGGAACACAGATAAAGTGCAGATCAACTTAACGGAAGGTGTTGGAGCTGGTATTGTATTCCCTAAAACGAATACTACTTTATTAGGTAAAGAAAGATATGACGAATTCCACGTTTCTGGATTTGGTCTATCAGCTAAAGCAGGTCTTAACGTGACTTTCTTTAAACACTTCTTCGTTCAAGCAGAGTTAAAAGGTGGATACATCGATATGTATGATGTACGTACTACAGCTAGCAAATCAGATAGAGCGATGCACAACTTCTGGTTCGGAGAAACAATCATCGTATTTGGTGGTATCTTTAGATTATAATAAAGACACATAAACGAACAATATACCGAGAGGCTATCATTTATTTGATAGCCTCTTTTTTATTCTCATTATATGCCATACAAATCGTATAAATAGAACCTCAGCACTATTTGTTTATTTAGAACCACTACTCTATCTCGTGATATAGTCCAAAACGAATACTAAACCTATTCTTCTCCATTTTCTATTTTACTTCTATTTATTTATCTATTTTGCTTCTTAAAAATCGTTTTATAGTAATTTATCCCTTTCACTTCACTCCTTTTTTTACTCAAAAACAGTTTTTCTCTACTCTCACTATCCTTTTCCAATAAAAATACTATCCTTTTTTCTGCACTCAAAACGAGAAAAAACAAAAATAAAAAACTAGATATCAATCCATTACTAAAAATAACCTCTTTATTTCTCTCTAACCACAACACCCCTCTACCCTACTAAAAATAAGTATTCTAGTTAAATCCTTCAACACTTCTTCAACATTTTCTCAAGATTACTCTAGTTTAAAGTCCTTTTCTTGAAGAAACATTGAAGAAGTGTTGTCGCACTATTGAAAAAGTGAATTTTATCATTAAGAAACAAGACACTTCAATATCTTAAAGCCTTTTATAGACACCTAAGATAAAAAGGTAACTATGGCTTCGTACAATCAATTCTTATCACTCACTCTAACTAATTTGTATCCCTCGTAAAATCAAGGTTCTAAAACAGAATGTTTATAATTAGACTGCTCGATTCACATAATTATACTAAAGCGCTTAGTTTGTAGCTAAAAAAAATGTAATTTTGCAGTCCAATTTTTTTAAATCAATGAGAACCAAAACTTTAAAAAAGAATAAAATCAACGTCATTACTTTAGGTTGTTCAAAAAACGTTTACGACAGTGAAGTGTTAATGGGACAATTAAAAGCAAGTGGAAAAGAGGTAACACATGAGGCTGCTAATGATGAAGCTAATATTGTGGTGATCAACACTTGTGGTTTTATTAATAACGCTAAAGCGGAATCAGTAAACACAATCTTAGAATACGTAGAGAAAAAAGAGGAAGGTATTGTTGACAAGGTCTTCGTTACTGGATGTTTATCTGAGCGATACAGACCTGATTTAGAAGCTGAAATCCCTAATGTAGATCAATACTTCGGTACTACAGATTTACCTTTATTATTAAAAGCATTAGGAGCTGACTATAAACACGAATTATTAGGAGAGCGTCTGACGACTACTCCTAAAAACTACGCTTACCTTAAAATCGCTGAAGGATGTGACCGTCCTTGTAGCTTCTGTGCTATCCCACTAATGCGTGGAAAACACGTATCTCAACCTATCGAGAAATTAGTAAAAGAAGCTGAGGGATTAGCTAAAAACGGAGTAAAAGAGTTAATCTTGATCGCTCAAGACTTGACGTACTACGGATTAGATTTATACAAAAAGAGAAACTTAGCAGAGCTATTAGAGAACTTAGCGAAAGTAGAAGGTATCGAATGGATCCGTCTTCACTATGCATTCCCTACAGGGTTCCCTATGGATGTATTAGAACTAATGAAGAGAGAACCTAAGATCTGTAACTACTTAGACATCCCTCTACAACATATCTCTGACAATATCTTAAAGTCTATGCGTCGTGGTACTACACAAGCGAAGACAACTAAGCTATTAAAAGAGTTTAGAGAAGCTGTACCTGGTATGGCTATACGTACGACATTAATCGTAGGATACCCAGGAGAAACAGAAGAAGATTTCCAAATCCTAAAAGATTGGGTTCAGGAGATGAAGTTTGAACGCTTAGGATGTTTTACTTATTCTCATGAAGAAAACACACATGCTTATTTACTAGAGGACGATGTTCCTGAAGAAGTTAAACAAGCTCGTGCTAATGAAATCATGGAAATCCAAGCACAAATCTCTTTTGATCTAAACCAAGAGAAGATAGGACAGACATTCCGTTGTATCATTGATAGAAAAGAAGGTACTGAGTTTATCGGACGTACTGAGTTCGATAGCCCAGACGTAGATAACGAGGTAAGAATAGACGCTACTAAACACTACCTTAAAATAGGTGAATATGCAGATATCCACATCGATAGTGCTTATGAGTTTGACTTATTTGGTACACCAGTAAAATAATATTTAAAAGCTGTTCTTCACTGAACAGCTTTTTTTGTACCTTTCTTTTAGAATCTAAAAAATTATTTAATCATATAGTCTCTGACTACTCTCCTATCAAGGTATTTATTTTAGTTTGTTTACACAACAATAATATTAAGGTAAAGTTGACAATACATAAAATATTCATCTTTGTCCTAATCAATTAAAATAGATACCATGAGATTTCAAAAGAGACTATTAGTTTTATGTTTAGCTATGAGTTCATTTGCATTTGCACAAGATAATAAAGTATTGCGTATCGCACATAGAGGTGCTATGGGACACGTAACGGAGAATACAGTAGAATCTGTACTGAAAGCTGTAGAGATGAAATCTGATGCGATCGAAATAGATGTGTTTAAAGTAAAAGATGGCGCTCTAATGGTACACCATGACGATACTTTAGAACGACTAACGAACGGCAAAGGAAATATCGAACAATACACTCAAGCAGAACTACAAGCACTATTAGTGGATGGTAAATATAAAATGCCTACACTAGAAGATATCATATCTGCTATCAATAGAAAAGCAGTATTAAATATAGAACTAAAGGGAGCAAATACTGCAGAAGGTACATACGCTATCATCCAACAGTTCAAACAAAAAGGATGGACGAATGCAGACTTTATTATCTCTAGTTTTAAATGGGATGAATTAGAAAAAATAGCTGCTCTAGATCCTAATTTAGACATCGCTGTGTTGACCTCTAAAGAGCCAGCTGATGCTATCGAATTTGCACATAAGATCAATGCTGTAGCGATCAACCCTTACTTCAAAACATTGAATGAGAAAAACGTGGGTAAAATCAAACAAGCTAAGTTAAAAATATATCCATATACTGTGAATGAGGAGAAAGATATCCAACGTTTAAAAGATTTAAAAGTAGACGGTATCATCACCAACTTCCCAGAGAGAATATAATGTATTTTGGTTAGGTTATTTTAAGCAGAAAGGCGTATTCAGTGTGAATACGCCTTTTATTTTATTCGTTATTTATACTTTATATAGCTTCAAAGAAGCCTGTGAAATACTGTAAAAATAGCACCCATAAGATGATAATCGTAGTACCTAATATCGCTCCAAATAATCCACCGAGTACGAAGTCCTTTTGCTTCAGCATCCCCGTACCAAAGACGATGGCGTTAGGCGGTGTAGATACAGGTAAGAACAATCCACACGAAGAACAAAGTCCTACTACTAGCCCAACAGGTAATAACTGATCTGTAGGTAGTACAATAGCAGCAATATTAATCACAATAGTAGCTGTAGCAGTACTACTCATAATATTAGAAAACAGCACTGTCACTACTGCAAAAATAATCATCATCACGATCATATTAAACTCCATCCCCGCTAAGAACTGAGAGTAATATGGCGCTAATAATTCTTTAATAGCCATCCCTAGAGATAGTCCTCCGGCTACTAACATCAAGGTATCCCAAGGCAATCTGCGCACGTCCTCTGCTGTGATAATCCCCAACATCGGCAAGAACATAATAGGTACCATCGCGGCTCCTGCTGTAGGTATATGTAATCTACTTCCTAACATCCACATCAATACTGTCACTCCTAGAATGATAATAACTGCTAGACGCTGTAAGCGCATGCTGTTTGTCATTTCTAAGGCTTTATTTGCAAACGAAACATCTAATCCTTTTACCTTAGAAGTATACTTGCGCACTACCGCATACCAAAATGTTCCTAATAAAACAACTGCTGGTAAGAACCCTAATAACAACCACTGAGAGAACGTAACATCGAATCCTTTAGATTTCAATACGTTCACTACGATCAAGTTAGGAGGTGTAGATACCATACTCATCATTCCTGCAAAGGTAGCTGCTGCTGGAATACTGACTAAAATGGCCTTAGACATATTAGAGTCTTTCCCCTCCCTATCTATCAAGGGCATTACTGAAGCTAATACCATAGCTGCAGTAGCTGTATTCGATATAATCAAGGATAGAACTGAAGTAACAATGATAATACCCAATACTAACATATTAGGATTAGAGCCAAAAACAGAAATAGTCTTCTTAAACAACGACAAGTCAAGGTTGGTCTTCCGCATTCCTTCACTCAAAAAGAAACCTCCTAAGAATATCCAAATCACACTGTCTGACCAGGTATCTGATATCTCTTGGGGCGAAATCGTGGCTCCCTGTATATTCCCCATGGTATAAACGAGAAAGCCTATAATCATAATCCCTACCGCAAAGGGAGGAATGGCTTCTGTCGCCCAGAGCAATATAGAAAATATTAAAATAAACATGGTGTATTTCTGAGCTTCACTAAAAACATCTGGAGCTAAGAAATAAGTACCTAACAGTGCAGCGACTAAAGAAAAGAAGAAAATACCTACCCTCGTTTTGATATTCCACATATTCCACGAAGCCTCTATTAGAAGCTCACTGTAGAATCGGATACCTGTCCTAATCTTTCTAATCTTGTCAAAGTAATCAAATTCCATATTCTTGTATTTAACCTTTAAAATTACAACAAATTAGTACATTAAGCCACTTTTACTATCGTATTATAAAAACAAAAGCGGAACTCGTAAGAGTTCCACTTTTAAGAATTAGTACATTAAACTTATAATCTATTAACTATGAAAGCATTAATTAAAACTATATTTTAACCCTATTTGTATTTGGTATGGGTTTCCTCTATTTACAGGAGTCCCTTTTGTATTTACTCTATAATTAAATTGTTGCGTAGCTTGATCAAAACCTGGTAAAGCCGCTGTTTCTCCTTTCTTAGGTACACCTAAAGCATATAAAGACTGCGTTCTCATCGATTTATTCACTCCCCAATCTTTATTCAATAAGTTCGCTACGTTAAATACATCTGCTGATAGCTCAAACTTGTGTTTTCCTTTAACATGGAAAGTCTTCGCTATACGCAAATCAAATACACCATAGAAGCTATTCTTTCCTCCATTTCTCTCCACTATCTTACCATAGCTATCTTGGATATAATTTTTAAGACTACTGCTTACTTCTGGGTTATCCATAATAGTTTGTAATCCATCCTTAATATGCTGTGGAGTATTAGGATCATTGATATCAAATACATACGCTAAGTCATTATTACCACTCACGAAATCTCCATTTGTATTACCTCCTGATAATAAGCTATATCTCGTTCCTCCAATACCAGAGAATCTCACTCCTACATTCACCCCGTAGAAACTAGGTGCATTACCATACACTACTAACTTATGTCTAAAGTGATTATCAGAATAACTCATTTTACTTAAATCTCTAGGGTCATCCGCTACTGGTAGTCCTAGTGTAGCTGAGTTAGCTACGTTACCATTATAAGAAGTATTATCCTTAGTAGAGTTCCACGTATAGCTCACTGCTATCTGACCATCTCTATAATAGTTATAGTTAGTATCAAATACTAAGGCATAGTTATTTACTTTTCCTTCACTTACTAGTTCTAATACACGACCTAACTTATCTGATTTTCTTCCTTGTTTCCAATCTGATGCACCATTCGCTAAAATAGTTTCTGCTGGAACGAATACTCCTCTTCCTGCTTCGTTGTCTAAAGTAAAGAATGGTTTATCCACCATATTTCTATCTTTATAGAAGTAGTTATTACGAGCTAAGTTCATATACCCTGTCACACTCACCTTAAACCTACTGCTAAAGAAGTGTGTATACGACAAGTTAGCCTTATACACCATCGGTACTTTTGCATCTTTTCCTGTGAAGTTGATTGTGCTTAACTGGTGTTGAGTCAAAGAAGGTATTGCACTTTTATCTTTTCTATATGCTTCAAAGTCAGGAGTAGGTACATCAGCTCCCATTACATCTACAGTAGCTAACTTACTTCCATCAAAAGTAAGGTTGTTAATCAATGCATAGTTATTCACATCTGATCCAAAGATACCTCCACCTAGACGGATATAGTCAGTATTGTTCTCATTGATATTCCAATCAAACTGAATACGTGGCTGTACAATCAAAGACTTAAAGTTATTGTCTGTTCTTAACCCTAGCTCATCATATACTAACTGGTTAAACTTAGCTGTCGGATACTTCGCATAGTCTAAACGAAGCCCTAAAGTCATATCTAAACCAGGGTATAAAGAAGTCTTCATTTGTCCATAGATACCCGCATTTAATATATTCCCATCGACAGTAAGATCATCTACTAAAGGTACTTCTCTATAATATCTATAAGGTCTTAACTTCTCAAAGCTATCCATAGACGAATATCCTAGAGCAGGATCATTATTAAAATGAAAACGTCCATTCACTTCACTACCGTATACTGACTTAGAGTTAGTCTGCATCACGTCAACACCAAAAGTATAGTTTACTTTATCTGTGTTATAGTATAAATTATTTACAACCTGAAAAACATTATTCGTAAACTTCTCTTGTGCAAAACGGTGTCCTCCTAACTGTATATTCGCTGAGCGTACACCTCCTCCAATATTAGAAGTTACGTTCTCCACAATAGCACGTGGTATATACCATCCTGGTAACTCTGCACTCTGATGGCTATCCTGGAATGTATATAAGTACTGTACTTTTAACTCATTAGTCAGTTTAGGACTGATATTCGTTCTTAATGTAGCTAATAAACTGTTGTCAACACTCTTATCTGTACCATAAGATTCGTATAGATTAATCTGTGTGTTATCTCCTAATCCTAGCGGATTATAGTCATACGTAAGGTTGTTTCTAACCGTTAATAAGTTGTTCTCGTTAATCTGCCAATCTAAACGCAAGAAGGCTGCATCAGAGTTTCTTCTCTTGTCAAATGTACCGTACTGAGGATTATTAGATACGCCATATTTATCACGAGCAATACCTACGAACTTATCTAAAGTCTGGTTAGTAATACCGTATCTATCCTCATCTGCTGGTCCATTAATATCTGCAATCACTAGTGATCGAGTGTCTAACTGGTGATCCCATGCTACAAAATAGTGTAGCTTATCCTTAATAATCGGGCCACTTAAGGATAGTCCATATTGATAAGTAGAATAGTCTCTATCCCCTTTCTTATTTCCATTTATATCATACGGACTAGATAACCAATCTGCACGCATATAAGAGAACATGGAAGCTGAGAACTCATTGGTTCCAGACTTAGTCACTGCACTTACGGTTCCTCCTCCACTTCGCCCTAATGTCACATCATACTGATTAGTCACTACCTGAAACTCACGTACTGCTTCCATCGAAACAGAATATGGAGCACCACTTCTACTAGTAGTCGCCCCTCCTGATGTAGGATTCTTAGCAGTAGTACCATCTATCGTAAAGTTAATAGAAGACCCTAGCTGTCCTCCTATAGATCCTCCATTCGATAAAGGTGATAAATCCGTTAGGTTAGCAAAGTTACGTCCGTTAATCGGCAGGTTCTTTATAGAGCTCGCTGTAAAAGTAGTCGCTGCCCCCAAAGACTCTTTCTGATTCTTTAAGCTCTTTCCATCAATAACGATTTCTTCTAAATGCTGATCATCTAATCCAATAACAATATCTACGAATACATTATCACCTTGGTTTACGTAGTACCCCGTTTTCTTTACTTCTCCACCAGCCTCGTCTTGTGTAACAACGATATAAGGTCCCCCTAATGGAATTTCTTTAAAGACAAACTCCCCGTTAGCATTTGTCTTAGTACGTGTGGTAAATCCTGTAGATGTATTTCTAATCATAACTTCTTTTCCCTGTTGGATCGCATTATCCTGTAATACGATCCCTTGGATAGAAGCTTGTGTGGTTTGAGCAAAAACTTGTGCACTAAATAAAGTCGCACATACCAAACCTGCTAATTGTAATTTTTTTTTCATTTACGTTACTACTAGTTGATTAATGAAGTCAAATCTATTCCTCCATTATTATCTCTAGATGTTTAGTGCGTAAAGAAATTGTCATTTTTAAATTCAACAATTCAAAGAGTTATTATGAAAGTGTTAACTCATAATCATCTTATACTAAATTCTGTCTTTTTCTGTCATATCTATTTCTTTAGAGCTGTATTTTACCTTTTGGTTTCCTAAATTATACTTTAAAGAAATAGCAAAACCTTGTGTATCACTATAGTCTTTAAAGTAGTTATTTTGATTCGCATAGTTAGTACTAATGATCTGTCTATCACTACCAAAAATATTATACACATACAGATTAGCAGCTAACTTATTCTTCAAGAACTCTCTACTCATGATAAAGTCTGTACGCTGATAACCACTTATTCTAAAAGTCCCTTGTACAGTAGGAGTATAAAAGTTATAGGTCAACATCGCTTTCCAGTTACTTTTCTTTTCAATATCAACAGAAGTACTTAATCGCCCTCCAAATATTAAAGCATCATTCTTATACAACTTCTTATCTACACCATAAAAATAATCTTCCTGCTTTTGCAAGTAAAGGAAAGGACTCACTGACCAAATAGGTAAAATCTGGTGAGAATAGTTTACAATCATACCTGCTAGTTGTCGTTTATCTATATTCGTATAATGATAGATTAACATATTATTTTCAGGTTCTTGATAAGAGATTTCCATAGATGGATTGTTCTCACGATTATAAAATAGTTCAATATTTAACTGATTCCAATTATAACTTAAACTAAAATTATGACTGATCGTTGGTTTTAAATCAGGGTCTCCTTGGAAATATGAAAACAGATTATAGTAACTCTTCGCAGGATTCATCCAAGAATACGAAGGTCTGTCAATGCGCTTGCCATACGAAAAACTCAAATGATGATCGTCTGTTACATCATATTTCACATAGGCTGTAGGGAATAACTTAAAGTATGACTGCGTATTACTCCCTACTCCTGTGCTCTTCGTCTTAATACCGGTGTACTCTCCTCTCAATCCTGCTTTGATTTGCCATTTATCCCATTGCTTCGTAAAGGAAGTATATCCTGCCCAATTGATTTCTTGATAATCATAATCGTTACTCTTGTCTTTATTAGGATTACTTGTTTTAGTATCAAAAAAGTCTAATGAATATAAGGCTTTGACAATACTATACTTACCACCTAACTCCCATTTGGTTGTCTCTTTATCTATCGTATAATCAACACCAGATACAGCTAATCGTGTGCGCGACTTATCTTTCGTTGCAAAAAAGCATTCAGATGGTAACTGATCTTTAAAGTTTAATTCAGTTCGTACATCTTGATTATCTTTTTGGTTATCATACGTAAAATAAGATGACCATAATAAATTTTTCTCGTGACTAAACTTTTTGTCTAACATAAAATACCCTGTGTACGTATCCATATTAGCACGCTTCTTATTAAAAGTGGTATAATTAGACTCTACAATATCCTCTTTATTATAGATCAATGTAGGGATGACAAAATCACCTTTGGTTTGTTCATTAATATAACCACTTCCTCCTACTGTCAATGTCAGTGTAGTATCTACCTTTACATCCATCTCTGCATTAAAACTATGACGACCTTTTATCTTATTCTTACGTGTCAGGTCTGTACTCCAACGCTCTCCGTTCTCATAGATAACGTTGTCTTCATTATACCGCACTCCAGTTCCTTTTGTATAAGTATAATTGCCAGATAAATTCACTTTATCACCAGAGTAAAAGTGTTGAGTACCTAAGGTGTTAACCGCGTAGGTAGTTTGTTTAAAACGATTTGTTACATTCCCTTTATACCCTAAGTTTATATTCTTTTTTAATTTAATATTCAATACTGCTCCTCCCTGAGCATCATACTTAGCAGGAGGGTTTGTGATAACTTCTACAGCTTCTACCTGTGTGCCATCTGTAGATTCAAGCATCTCTTTTAACTGCTCTCCTGTCAGCATCACTTTTCTATCGTTAATCGTCACTAATATACTAGAGCTCCCACGGATACTTAGGTTATCTCCTATCGCACTTACCTCAGGTGTTTGTTTCAGAATATCCCACGCATTCGTAGTCGCTAAAGGCGTATCTTGTACATTAAATACTAATCTATCTATTTCTCTTTTTATAGTAGGGCGCTTGGCAGTAATCATTACTTCATCTAAAATAGCGTTATCTTCTGTTAACTCTACTACAGCTGGAGCCATACCTAAAGGTATTGTCTGAGATTTAAACCCTACATAGCTAAACTCTAATTGAGTAATCAATGCATTATCATCTAAATCATAAACACCTTGTTCATCCGTATAAACAGACTGTACTATCTTACCCTCTGCATCTTTTGCTACAACAGTAACGAAAGCCAATAGTTCCTTTTTATTATCTGTTACTTTTCCTTTGATTTGAGAGTTAGTTGTTTGTGCATTGACTAATACACTTAACAATAATATGCTCCATAAAATAAGTATGCGTACCATAATTTCATTAATTTTAAACAAAGGTGTTGTATTCATTAAAAGAAGGTGGTTAATGAACGGTTAATGAACGGTTAACAGCAAAAGCCTGTTGGTATATTACCCTGTTTTTAAAGTATATTTGTGTATATGAAAAAGCTAAATTCTAAATATTACTTAATCATCTTTTGTGTTTTCTATATCCTCTTATTAGGATTAATGGGGTTCTATTTTAACCAAGCTATCCGTCTTAAACAAAAAGCTATAAATAGTCTAGCACATGAGAAAATAGATGATTTATTAGAGCAG
Organism: Myroides odoratimimus; assembly: GCF_030326305.1. GTDB lineage: Bacteria > Bacteroidota > Bacteroidia > Flavobacteriales > Flavobacteriaceae > Flavobacterium > Flavobacterium odoratimimum_A. The sequence goes on from NZ_JACAKB010000027.1 coordinate 35,263, forward strand.
AGTTCATATAAGAATATGAGTCTGAATAAAGAGAGTGAATTATATAAACATTTCTTAGCTCTAAAAAAACAAGAAACAAGTATAGATATTATCAAAGAGGATTATAATCATAATAGCGAATTATTTACTACTAAAGTAGATAGTACCTTTAAAGAATTAGGTTATAAAGTAGCTGCTAAATTCACGATAACACAGATTACCCTTAATGATAAAAATATAAACTTACTAGACGAACCTTTTACTTTCTTAGAGACAAATGAGAAAGTAGTTCATCCTCAAAAAATAAATACTTCTGAGTGGGAAATCAATGAGACGAGTACTCTTGATCAAAATGACAATCATATAGGGGTAAAAAACGATAAGGATTTACATATCACTGTTCATCAAGAAAAAGAGATCGAAGTAGTTAATTATTTAAGTATTGTACTAAAGCAATTACTTCCTTTATTTATAGGTTCTAGCCTTATCTGTATCTTTATTTTAGTGCTTTACTATATCACTTATCGTACCATAAAACACAAAGAAAAAGAGGTAGCTAATCTATACAATATGGTAGATAATGTCTCTCATGAGTTTAAACTTCCTATAGCTACCTTAAAATACGGTTGTAAGAATCTGTCCAAAGAATATGATTCGCCAACTATCAACCTTCTACTCCGTCAAGTAAATCGATTAGATCGATTACAGAATAGCCTTAACCCTGTTCTATCAGATGAAGAAGAAAGCTATAAAAAAGAAGATGCTTTAGTGCTGATAGAGGATCTCCAAAACCTATATCCTGAAGCATTATTATCATTAAAGTGGAGTGCTAAAGAAGAACTCAATCTCCCTAAAACTAAAATAGAGACTGTGCTTCTTAATTTATTAGAGAACAGTATTAAATATGGTGGGACAGAGATTAAATGCAGTGTCTCATCAGATGCTAATCAATATATCATCACAGTTATAGATAACGGAATGGGAATCGCTAAGGATAAACAGAGTGATATCTTCAAGAAATTCTATAGAATACGAGAAGGCAATATCCATAATACCCAAGGACTAGGCATCGGCTTATACCAAGTACAACAAATAGTAAAATCACTTCATGGAAGTATTAATATAAATAGTAAACTACAAGTAGGGACTACTTTTAAAATCACGATACCTTATGTATAAATTATTATTAGTAGAGGACGATATTGATTATGGTACTGTTATCCAACAGTATTTAGGTATTTGTGGATTTGAGGTAAAATGGTTCACTACTCCAGAAGAAGTTGTAGATACTGTAACTCAAGAACACTTTGACTTAGCGATATTAGATATTATGCTCCCACAGAAAGATGGTTTTACCTTATCGAAAGAGATTAATATGATATTACCTAATTTGCCTTTCTTATTCTTAACAGCAAAGAACCAAAGCATCGATCGCTTAATGGGGTTAAAGTTAGGTGCTGATGATTATATCTCTAAAACATGTGATCCTGAAGAACTAAAACTGAGAATAGAGAATATCCTAAAGCGAACCGCTGTACCAAAGACAGAACAGTACTTATTAGGTAGCTATACTTTTAATCCTATACAGCTAAAGCTGAGTCATCCCTCTGAAACAATACGTCTGACAGAACGAGAGAGAGATTTATTACTTTTATTAATCAGTCATAATGGTGATATTATCTCTCGTGAGGAGATCTTACAGAAGCTCTGGCCATCTGCTGATTACTTTAATGGACGTAGCTTAGATGTATTTATAACCCGTTTGAGAAAATACTTTCAACACGATGAATCAATAAGTATCCTGAGTTTAAGAGGGGTTGGTTTTGAGGTGAACTTATCCCTTAAATAACGTGAGTTCGATATAAGAAAAGGCAAAAAAAGCTATAAAAAAAGAGACTGCGAGTAAGATCACAGTCCCTTTAACTATTTTATTTATCTTGAAAACGTTTGAGAAAAGTCTCGTTCAGCTTTTCTTTATCTTTTATTCTACTTAAAGATTCTAAGGCTTTCGCTTTATAACTTTCATCCTTAGTATCTTTAAATAATTCGTCTGAAGCAAGTGCATAATTGGCATTAAAGTCATCTAGTGAATTAAATGTAGTTTGACACTTATCTAAATATTCTAAACCTGCTTCATACTGAGTATCCGCTATAAAGAGTATTCCCTTCATTAAATATACTTCTTGTTGTCGTTGCTCCGTCCAGGTATTCTCTGCTATATATAGCTCTTCTGCAATACTTAGTTTTTGCAATCCATTAGCAATATCTCCTAAAGAAGTAGCCGTAAGCCCTATTCCATAATATCCATCAGGGTCATTGGGAAAGTCTTTGATCAGTTCTTCATACTTTTTTCTAGCTAAACCAATATTTCCAACTCTTAAAGCTGCTTCTGCTAATTCTTCTTTAAACACTGAATTACTTTTACTAGCTAAACTATCAGCGTAATAATAGTATGTTACAGCTGCTTCGTGCTTATCTTGTTTAGTTAAAGCTACTCCTGTAAAGAAATAGGCATCACAAAGTGTTTTGTCTCTTTCTATTAAACTAAAAAACACCTTACCTGCAATATTATAATACTTAGGCGAACTAAGAGCTTCTAAGCCTATTTTATACAATCTCTCCACTTCTATATCATCAGCTGGACAACTAAACTCTAAATCGTCATAAGAATACTTATTCTCAATACTCTGGGCATAAGTGGAGTTAAATACAAGACACCAAATACTAAAAAGTAGAAATACTACAAGCTGTAGTTTATCTTTGATAAACAATTTCACTAGTAGGAGATGCATTATAATATTCATTATTTTCCTGTTCTTTTATACGATCAGTAAACAACACTCCATTCAAGTGATCAAATTCATGTTGTATAATAACAGCAGTAAAACCTTCTATAACTTCCTGGAAGTGCTCTCCACTTAAATCATAGTAAGTAATCTGAATAGCTAAGCTCCTATATACTTCTCCATATTCATTGGCAATAGACAAACATCCTTCTTCTCCTCTTCTCAATATTTTAGAATACCATACAATCTCTGGATTAATAAAGAATTCAAATGGTTCACCTTTTTTATCCATTCGTTGCACTAGAAAAACTCTTCGATTGATACCGACTTGAGGTGCAGCTATTCCAACACCAGGCTTCTCTTCATTGCGAACAGTTTTATACATTCTCGCAATCAGATATTTTAAGTTCTCATCTGTCGGTAATACTTCTTCACATCTCATTCTAAGTACTTGTTCTTCCACAGGACTATCCACTTGGTACACATGCATTGGTTCATCTACAGTACTTTGTTGTATAAGAAGATTTTCTATATCGTTTAACTTGCTGTAAGTAATCATTTTATTTTGTTTTACACCTCAAAAGTATAACTTAAATCACATATAAATAAAAAAAGCTCAGAGAATCTCTGAGCTTTTTACTTATGCCGTCTTAGGAAGACTATCAGGGGCTTGTATTGGCAGTACCTCTGGTATAACAGGAATAGAATCATTCACAGATTTCACATCTGATCCTTCATCTTCATCCTCGTCATCATCCTTTGCTCCTTGTCCCAACACTTCACTTGCTTTATATCTACCTAACTTAATTTTAAAATCTTCTGCATTACCTGTTATTCTCATTGGTATACCTATAATACCTAAAGGAGGTAGTCCCAATCTAAATCCAATATTTAAATCTCCATCTAAACTTACTTGTCCTTCAAAACGTGGTCTAAAACCAGCCATCTTCATTTTAGTTCGTTCAATAGTCATTACATTATCTTTAATAGATGATTTAATATTCACATCAGATAATGTTCCTTTTTCCAAAGATTTAGCATCTGTCTTATCTGCAATAGCTCCTAAAAGCTTAAATCCTTTAAAACTAATATTAGCTAACGATAATGTACCTTGACCTTCAATACTATTCATTACAGGAAACATACTACTATTTAATTTTCCTTTCAAACTATAATCTAAAGAAACTGTTCCGTAAGCATCCTTAGCCATTGTCACCATCTCTCTAAACAAAGTAATTTCTTTATATGCTCTTTGAATATCAAATTCCGATGCTTTAAGGTTGTAACTAAACAAAGCACTTCGGTAACCTGTGGGCTCGTAAGTACCATTCATAGATACATTTGTACCGATCAAGTTAAACTTTGTATCCTTTAAATCGATACTTCCATTAGTTACAAGCAGATTACCTGTAAAATTCTCAATATTGTATTCTGTGTATTTAATCTTATCCGCTAATGCATTAAAAGTAATATTGATGTCTTTTGGAACTTGAATAACCCCAGCATTAGATGTATTTGCTGTTGTTATATTACTAGTTTTATTATTTGCAAACATCATAAATTCATCAACATTCATATAAGGAGTTTGTAAATCAAAATTTCCTTTTAAGGTATCTCCTTTCAGCATATATCCGATTACATTAGTCAAATACCCATTCATTGAAAATTTAGAGCTACCATAAGTAGCTTCAAACTTCTCAAACTTCATTTTCTCTTTATAGAAAGAGAATACTCCTTTCTTAATATGTAAAGGCTTAGGAAACATATCTGAAGATACAGTAATATTATCTACTTCAAAACGCCCTCCATTCTTAAGTTTATCAAAGTCTCCCTTCACTGCATCACTTTGCAATCCACTTAAGAAAAGACTTGTTAACAACCTACCACGTACATCTATACCGTCTATCTTAAACAATTTATACAAGTTTCCGATATTCAAAGTCCCTTTTGACTTCACATTATAATTCAAGTTGTTTAAATTATAAAGACTTGCTGCTAGTTGGAAAGGTTCACCAGCTATCTTAAAGTTAATAGGCAAAACTTTAATAGTTAAATCATTTAAAGAACCACGTTTACTCTTAATAATAGTATGTATATCTATATTCTCTATAGGTAGTTCAGGAATGCGCTTAAACTGAATATATCCATTTACAAACTTAACTTCAGAGTCTATTACTGGAAATAGTTTACGTTTAGGTTCGTAAGTTCCTTTAACACTACCTTTAGCATCAATAATTCCACGTAATACAACATCATTAATTGGTATAAACTCCTTAATTTTCTCTAAATCAACTTCAGCATCTATATCGGCTTCAACATTAAAATCACGTAAGTTCTTTAAATATATATTTCCTTTAATATGGTTATCCATAGCTGATAAAGAAATATCAGAAAAACGTAAGCTGGTATTTTTATAATTAGAATCCTTAGCAGCTATATCTAGATTAAAATTAATTTCTTCTAATGCTTTAGGCAATTCTTCTAACTTAAAATAACCATTTTTCAAAGATCCTCTTAAATCGAAAGTAGGTATACTTGTAATTGTACTATCACGATACACTTTGCGCAAAGTTCTTGTTTCAACAATACCTTTAGAATAGGTTCCATCAAACTCCCCTTCTAAAGATAAAACTCCTCGCATAGCAAACCCTTCAATCCCTACAGCTTTTTGAAACAAGTCAAGGTTAATAATGGAATTAATCTTCCCTTTTGCATTAATTATTGTCAAACCTTCAATCTCTGTATTTATATCAGTATGATTATTATCTAAATCAAAAGATAGCTTATTTATAGATACTTTTCCTTTCTCTACATCTAACTTTGGCATTGAATAAGAAAAATCTAGTTCGATATTTTCTAATGGTTTAGTAACTTGTTTGTTCTGTACAAACCCATTCTTTAATTTCAATGATAAATCAACATTAGGACTTAAACTATCAACAATTACATACTTACCTTCTAATAAAAACTTACCATCAACATCACCAGCAAATTTAGTTTCATCTAACCAATATTGATACTCAGGTGGTATCACGGATAAAAGTTGCTCTAGAGTCGCATCCTCAGTTTTAATGTCAAATAGCATGTCATAACCATTTTCTATAAAACCAAAATGTCCCTTAAAATCAACAGGCAGTCCTTTTATACGTAAATCATTTTTTTCAAACACAAAAGTTAAAGATTTTGTATCAACTTTAGTCTGGAGTTTAGCAAGAATAGGTTTTTCTTTAACATAATGAACACCATCAAAATTCAAATCAAAAGATTGAATACTTGCCTTACTAAGTAAGTCGAAAACATCATCGCTCATATTCCCTTGTCCTACATAATCAAAATCAGAAGCTATAAAACTCAATCTACTAGCCAAATCATTATAGATTATCTCTGCATTATCAATATGAAGCTCATCTATCTTTAACTCAAGGCTCTCATCACTTTCTTCCTTTTCATTAGAAGAAACAAAAATATCATAATTTGCTTCCCCTTTTTCTGTAACATTTATATGAACAGTTGGACTATCTACATATATTCTATTAAAACTTAATTTCCCACTAGTAATACTAAAAATATCAACGCCTAAACTAACAGATTTAGCTACAAATAAATGGTCAGAATATAAAGAATCTAAGTGAACTCCTTCAATACTTGGTTTAACTACTGTTGCTGTTAATAAAGGAAACCTATTATAGAATGATAAATCTATTTTTTCAAAGTCTACATCTCCTTTGATAGATTCTTTCATTAACTCCTTTACTTTAACATTAATTTGATCTGCATAAAATACTGGTACAATATACATTAGTGCTAATACTAATACACATAATACTCCAATGCCAATTCCTACTTTAATAAGAACTTTTTTTACAGTTTTCAACATAGCTTACTTAATCTTCAATATGCGTACAAAGTAACAGCTTTTTTTCGCAACTTTAACAATCATAAACAGAAATATAGCACAAAAGAATATACTATTAGAAGGTATATAACAAAAAAAATCCCCAACCTCTAATGAGATTGGGGATTCTATAAAGAAAGGCGGCGACATACTCTCCCACTGGTTAG
>NZ_JACAKB010000028.1 GCF_030326305.1 Myroides odoratimimus
GGTAACCAAGAATTATGATCATCCCATGAACCGTGTATAAATACAATAGGTGTACCTTGCCCTTTTTTATAGCGTATCGCTAAGTTGACATCACTAGTTTTAATTTGGTATAGTGGAGTATTTTCAATTACAAAATATTCTGTATTTGTTTGAGCGAATAATTCAAATGAAAATATTTGAATTATTAAAAAGAGTAGAACGGTAATTTTTTTATAAGAAGAATATCTCATGATTTTATACTATAATTTATTAAGACTAAATTTAAGTAAAATAAATAAAAATAAAAAAACGAATTATAACTTATTATAACCCGTTTTTTACCTAACTAATTTATATAGTTTTTATGTATAGTTCCTGTAATTCATCAGGTGTGAAATTTTTAGAATCTAATTGTTGTATCAGTTTTCCTTGCTTCATTATTCCTATTTTGGTTGAGACTTTAGTGTAGATTCCGGAGAAAGTGACCATGTCATTCCGGTGGAAAGTGACCACCTAAAATCAAGTCCGAAACATGTTTTATATTTCAGCTAAAAATACAAAAAATAAGTATAGTTATTTAATAGAGTTTTGTTGAATTTTTAATAATGTATTTTTACTTCTTAGAGACTCTCCATGAAGTTCAATTCTAATAGAATTATGTACCATTCTATCTAAAATAGCGTCAGCTATAGTTTGTTCTCCAATTATATCATGCCATGTTTCAATAGGGAGTTGTGAAGCTATAATTGTCGATCTCTTACCATGGCGATCTTCAATAATTTCCATAAAATCTTGTCTTTTAAGATTGTCTAATGGTTGTAATCCAAAATCATCTAATATAATTAGGTCTTGTTTTTCAATTCGATCTATTTCCTTGGAAAAAGAGCCATCTCCTTTAGCCATCTTTAATTTAGAAAATAGTTTATTGATACTAAAGTACATAACTTTATATCCTAACATACAAGCCTGATAACCAATTGCAGAAGCAATATAACTTTTCCCTACCCCTGTACTACCAGTAATTAATATATTTTGTTGCTGTTTTATAAATTCACAAGCAGCTAATCGATCAATCATATTCCTATCAATATTTCTGGATGAATCTATATTAATATCTTGTATATAAGCTTTGTATCTGAATTTAGCGGTATTTATTAGCCTTTCTATTCTTCTGTTCTCCCTATCATCATATTCACTATCAGTTAAATAAGCAATAAGTTGATCATTTGTATAATCCGAAGTAGGAAGTTGTAGCGTTGACGCGAATGCTCTATGCATTCCATAAAGTTTTAAATACTTTAATTTTTCTAAAGTTGTTTGATTCATGTTTCTAAAATTTAATATTATTGTTCTATTGATAATAAGCTGCTCCTCTGATATTCTGATGAGTAGGAACTTCTCTTTCTTTGTTTAATGGTTGTTCTTCAATAGCATCTAATCCCTTTTCTAAAATGCTTTTGATCATTTTATAACTATATCTTTCGTATTCTAAACCACGTGTGCAGGCCTTTTCTAACCGAATATTAGTAAAGCGTTTACCTAAGCTTAAAATTCCTGCACATGACTTATATGATTGTTCAGGGTGTTGTCGCTTATCTAATATCATTGCTAAATATTTTTGTGTAGATTCTCCTATTTCTTGTCCCCATTTCAAAAACTGTGTAGGATTCCAATCTGTGATATATTGGTGAGATGAAGGCATATGTTCCTTTACAGTAGTATACCTATACTTTCCTAATTCTCTATTGTGTGAAGCAATAAGTCTTTGATTGTGATATATATCAACAATATCCTTGCTATAAAGAATATTTACTTTTTTACCAATGTAATGGAAAGGAACACTATAGTAGTGTTTGTCTTTATTTAGGTAGATGTGACTGATTTTTTGAACAGTTGCTTTTATCGCATATTTCAATTCATACCTGTGTCTCGGTAGTGATTGTAAAACAGGTTGTTCTATTTCTTCAAACAACGTTTTCCTTGAAACTCTTTCTCTTGAAAGTAGCTTCTCATTATGTTGTTCTAACAATTCTGCTATTGCCTGATTTAGTTCTTGTAAACTAAAAAACTCCCTATTTCTAAGTGGAGCAAATACACGAGTATAAATTGTTTTTACTGCATTCTCTACTAAGGCCTTATCTTTTGGTTTGTAGCTTCTTGCAGGTAAAATAGTTGTGTTGTAATGCAGAGCAAAGTCTTGGAGGTTATGAGCTATTTTAGGCTCGTATTTATCACTTTTAGTTACAGCTGCTTTTAAATTATCAGGCACAATAGCAAGTGGAACTCCTTGATAGAAATGTAAGGAATTGGTCAGGCTTGATATAAAATCTTCTGTATTTTGAGTTAGACTGGCTTCTACATAAGTCATTCTACTTGAACCAAGAATGGCAATAAATACTTCTACAGAAGTTATTTCCCCCGTAGATTTATCAATAATAGACAACTTTTTTCCTGTATAATCAACAAACATCTTATCTCCAGCCTTATGCTGCATATGTAAAGAAGGAGATGTTTTTTTCTGCCAGGTTCGCAAATGATAGCAAAATTGAGAATAACGATAACCCTCAGGGTGTTTTAAAAGATACTCTTCCCACAAGATATGTCTTGTTACTCCTGTTTTAAGCAGTTCTTTAGTAAAGTAAGGGAAATATTTATACAAGATTGCTTCTTTTTCATCAGAATCCAATTCTTTAGTGTCAAATAAATCTTCTATATCTGCATCATTTAATTCTTTTATCTCTTCATAAGTGAATTTTGAAGTAGTAAATAGAGTAATATATTTCTTAACAGTATTACGTGAAAGACCTAATTGTGAACTTATTTGAAGTTTACTTACTCCTTGAGTATACAGACGTAGTAATTGTTTTAATTGTAACATGTCGATCTTTTTATTAGCCATATCTCTTGCATTTTAGCTAAGATATTTAGACATGTTTTAACTTGTTTTTTTAGATGGTCAATTTCACCGGAATATGGTGGTCACTTTCCACCGGAATGACATGGTCACTTTTAACGGAATTAGGTGGTCAATTTCACTGGATTCTCCACCATCATCTTTAAAATATCCTCATACCTATAAAACATCAATCCACCTATCTTCTTAAATGGTATCGTACCATTTATTCTCATATTTTGTAAGGTACCAGGAGAAATACCAAGAAGCTTTCTTACCTCATAGCTTTTGATCCATTGCTTTATCTCTTGGTCTTTCTTTCTATTAAAAGGACTATACCTTCTTATTTCAGTAATAATCTCTTGTTTAAAAATCTCAAGGTCTTCTTTTGTAATAAATTCTACTTTCATAATTAATAGTATTTAGGGTTAGTTTTGATTTGTTTTAAGCTGCTGTAAGCTTAGTTCTAACCCTAAATAACAATTTGTATGCACTGGTTTAGTTCTGTTGTCTTTGGGAGGTTTAATTTGACTCTTCAAAGTTGTATTTGTGATTTTCTTGAATAAGTCTTCTTTCTCTTAAGTTGTCCATATCTTCACCCAGTTTATGCTCTAATACCTTCGCATAGATCTGAGTTGTTTTAATAGCTGTATGCCCAAGCATCTTACTCACGGACTCAATAGGTACACCATTATTTAGTGTAATGGTTGTAGCAAAGGTATGTCTGGCTAAATGAAAAGATAAGTTTTTGTCTATTTCACAGATAATAGCAATCTCTTTTAAGTAACCATTCATTCGTTGGTTACTAATAACAGGAAATAGTTTGCCTTTGGCAAAAGCAATAGGATGGTCTTTGTATTTTTCAATTAGTTCTAAAGCTTCAGGTAATAGCGGAACCCTTACAGGTATTTTAGTTTTCTCTCTACTTGATATAATCCAATCTTTCCCATCGCTTCCTTTAGCTATATTTTGTGGTGCTAAGTGAAAGATGTCTATATAAGCTAAACCAGTATAACAACTAAATAAAAACATATCAAGAACAGCTTGTAATCTTTCAATAGCAAAATTCTTGTTTACAAGGATTTCAAGTTCAGATTTAGTTAAGTGTCCTCTTTCTGTCTTCTCAAATTGAAGTTTATATTTGGTAAAGGGATCTTTCTCCATCCATTCCATTGTGATAGCTAAGTTGATTAACTTTTTAAACCTTTCTATGTGTTTCATAATACCATTGTTGTTTAATGGTTGATGTTTGTGAATTGGCTTGCAGTTTCTCAAGAAGTTTTCAAAGTCAAAGATAAATTTGTAGTTAATCTCGCTTAAATAGATGTCAGTTCGATTGTGTACTTTACGCAAATAGCTTTTAAGGTACTTTTCCGTAGAGAAGTAGTTCTTTAGTGTACCATAAGCTAATTTACTTGTAGCTATCTCTCTATGATAATCTATAAGCTTTAAAAGAGATGATTCAGTATCATCATGTCCAAGAAAGATGTTTTTAACAGCTCCAATAGAGACAACTCTTTTCTGTTGAACTAATTGATGATAGGCATCTGTAATGAGAGAACGTACTCGCTCAATATGTGCATTGATTCGAACCGTGTCTTCACTTTTTCCTTTTGCTTTTCCTTTAATGTTATCCCAAGAAGTAGGGGATATTTTTAGTTTTAAAGAAATTTCTGTTCGTTGCCCATTTACTGTTATCCTTGCGTATATAAGGGATGGTACTGTTTTGTTTGAATTAGAAACACGTATAATGAAGTGTATTCCAAATGTGTTTTTTGTTTTCATATCAATCTATTTTAATGTTAACCGAACTGTTTTGATATGGTTTTAAAAAACTACTCACCTGAATAGTACTCAAACAAGACCAAAAAGCACTGAATTAAACTAAAATAAATTGTATTTAATTTATTGAAATACAATTAGTTAAACTCGATTCGGTGAGCTAATTTACCTTTTAAAAATAGCTCACCTAATAGCTCACATTTAGATTGATTTACAATGGATTATTATGATATATTTAAAAATAAAAAAATCCGTAAGTAATTGATACTTACGGATTTAGGCACATTCTGATGCCGAAAAAGTCGGGGTGGCAGGATTCGAACCTGCGACCTCCTGCTCCCAAAGCAGGCGCGATGACCGGGCTACGCTACACCCCGCTAGACTTATTCTGTCATTGCGAGTGCAAAGGTAATATAATTTTTTTTGTGTGCAAGAAAAAAAAGGAATAAATAAAAATTATTTGACTATTTGTTTTTTCTCTTGTTTGTTGTTTTGAAACGAGGATAAAAAAACTATTTTTGTTACACTAACAATAAAACAAATCATTATGTCTGATATAGAAAGAGTAAAGTGTTTAATTATAGGTTCTGGGCCTGCTGGTTATACAGCAGCAATATATGCGGCACGTGCTAATATGGCACCTGTACTTTATCAAGGAATGCAACCAGGAGGACAATTAACAACAACAAATGAAGTAGAGAACTTCCCTGGATATCCAGAAGGAGTTACAGGACCTGAAATGATGATGCAATTACAGGCACAAGCACAACGCTTCGGTGCTGATATCCGTGATGGATGGGTAACGAAGGCTGAACTAAAAGGAGACGTAAAGAAAGTATGGGTAAATGAAACAACTGAGATTCACGCTGATACTGTTATTATTTCTACTGGTGCTACAGCGATGTACTTAGGGTTACCATCAGAGCAACACTATTTATCTTTAGGAGGAGGAGTATCGGCATGTGCAGTTTGTGATGGATTCTTCTATAGAAATCAAGAAGTAGTAATCGTAGGAGCTGGAGATTCAGCTTGTGAGGAGGCTCATTACTTATCTAAATTATGTAAGAAAGTTACTATGCTAGTGCGTAGTGATAAGTTCCGTTCATCTCGTATTATGGAGGAACGTGTGCGTAATACTGAAAACATCGAAATCTTGATGAATACGTCTACTGTAGATGTATTAGGTGATGGTAATGTAGTAACAGGTGTTCGTGTGAAAAATAATATCACTGGTGAAGAGAAAGACATTGAAGCTACAGGTTTCTTCGTAGCTATTGGTCATAAGCCTAATACAGACATCTTTAAAGAAGAGTTAGAGATGGATGAGACAGGATATTTAATCACTCAAGGAAAGACTAGTAAAACGAATGTAGAAGGAGTTTTTGCTTGTGGAGATGTACAAGATAAAGATTACAGACAAGCTATTACAGCTGCAGGTTCAGGATGTATTGCAGCATTAGATGCTGAGCGTTATTTAGCTGCTAAGTAATATGTATTGAATACAGTATATAAGGGAGCCCAATAGTGGTTCCCTTTTTTATTATTAAAAGTTAATATTATATAGTGCTTAAAGGGATATTATTATATTTGTTTTTCATAAAAAATAGAAATGCTTTTACTTAAAAATATATCATTTAGTTACTTAGAAGAAAAAACAGTTATTAATAACCTTAGCTTGGTTGTCGAAAAAGGACAGCATGTTGCTCTGTTGGGAGAAAGTGGATGTGGCAAGAGTACTCTGTTAAAATTGATTTATGGTTTACAGGATCTAGATCAAGGAGAAATTCACTGGAATAATAAGCAAGTTTTAGGGCCTGCATATCATTTGGTTCCTGGAATAGATGAAATGAGATACCTAGCTCAAGATTTCGATTTAATGCCTTTTACTTCTGTAAAAGAAAATATAGGTAAGTATCTTTCTAACTTTTATATGGAAGAGAAAGAGCATCGTATAAAAGAACTTTTGACATTAGTAGATTTAGATGAATATGCAGATGTAAAAGTAAAACACCTAAGTGGTGGACAACAACAACGTGTTGCTATAGCTCGTGTACTTGCATTAGAGCCAGAGATTCTATTATTAGATGAACCATTTAGTCATATTGATTATTCGAGAAGAAGTCTGCTTAGACGTAATCTATTTGCTTATTTAAAAGAAAAAGGAATTACGTGTATAGTGGCTACTCATGATAGTATTGATGCATTGAGTTTTGCTGATGAGACAATTGTACTAAAAGATGGTGAGTTAGTGGATATGGGGGAAACCAAAGATGTATATGAGTTTCCATTGAATAAATATGTAGCATCTTTATTTGGAGAAGTTAATGAGTTATATATTTCAGACTTTACAAATTCTTTTGAAGAAGACGAATTATTGCTAATTTATCCTCATCAATTAATGCTCTCAAAACAAAAGGGTCAAATAGAGGTAGAGGTACTTGATGCTTATTTTAAGGGAGATGGTTATATGATAAAAACTTTCTTTAATGAGGATAGAGTAGTATTCTTTGATCATCCTTTTAATATCGAAAAAGGGACTAAGATTAAACTAGCATTGAAGAAATTTCAATAATAAAAAACGCCACTTTAATTAAGTGGCGTTTTTCTGTTGTATATATAAACGAAAAAAGCTCAGCAATTGCTGAGCTTTTAAAATATACTATTTTTTGTTTTTTACATTTTTTTCTAAGAATTGATCTTGTTCCCATAATAGGTGGAAGATATTTTCTTTAGCAGCATATCCATGACTTTCTTTAGGAAGGATAACCATTCTAACTGGCGCACCTAATCCTTTTAAAGCTTGGAAGTAACGCTCTGTTTGTAATGTAAATGTTCCAGGGTTATTATCAGCTTCACCATGTACTAATAACATTGGAGTCTTCATTTTACTAGCATTCATAAATGGAGACATTGTATTGTATACTTCAGGAACTTCCCAATAGTTTCTTTGTTCTGTTTGGAAACCAAATGGAGTTAATGTTCTGTTGTAAGCTCCACTACGTGCAATACCTGCTGCAAATAAGTCTGAATGAGTAAGTAAATTAGCTGTCATAAACGCTCCGTAAGAGTGTCCTCCTACAGCTACTCTCTTTCTATCGATATATCCTAATGCGTCTACAGCATCAATAGCTGCTTTACCATTTGCCACTAATTGTTCTACATAAGTATCATTCGGCTCTTCTTTACCTTCTCCTACGATAGGGAATGCAGCATCATCTAATACCGCGTATCCTTTCGTCACCCAGTAGATAAATGATCCATAAGAAGGGAATGTAAACTCATTAGGGTTATGTGTTACTTGAGCTGCGCTATTTTTGTCTTTGTACTCAGCAGGGTAAGCCCAGATTAATAGAGGTAATTTCTCTTTCTTAGCTTTAATATCATATCCTGCTGGTAAGTATAAAGTACCAGATAATTCTAAACCATCTTCTCTCTTATATTTAATTACCTCTTTGTATACGCCGTTTAAAGAGCTAAAAGGGTTTTTAAATGAAGTGATTGCTTTTAAGTCATTCTTCTTATTGATATTTCTGAAGTAGTAGTTAGGATATTCAGTAGCTGATTGAATAGATACTAATACTAATCCTTTCTTAACATCTTCTATAGATTGAATAGTCTCTTTTTTATCTGTGTAATTAGACTGGTACAATCTTTTTGTTTTTAATGTTTTTAAATCGAACTCATCGATGAAAGGGAATTGTCCTTTAGCTGTATAACCTTGTCCGATTAAGAAAAGTTTATTATTTTCTTTAGCTAATACATAACGGTCAAATTCATTTCTTTTTAATTCGAATGTACCTGGATCACTGTATACATCTTGTGAGTTTCTGTCTTCTATCTTTACAGGAGCTTCATTAAATTTAGATGGATCAATAATGAATGTTCTAGTATTTCTAGTATCATACCACTGATCGCCTACTAAAGCTAAGTTATCATCTCCCCAAGTGATTCCACCGTAACGTTGAGATAATTTAACAATAGATTTAGGTGCGTTATTAAATGGGGCATCCCAAGTAAACACTTCATCTCTGAAAGGTACATCTTTCGCAGGATCACCACCATCTAAAGATTCTACATAATAAAGAGTAGCAGCTTTATCAGCTCTCCATCCCATATTTCTCTTTCCTTCACGAGTTGCCATAAATCCTTTAGGCATGATTTCATTTAAGGGAATATCATTTACTTCTTTTACTAAGTTACCTGCTTTGTCATAAACTACAGTTTTCATAGGAAAACGGTTTAGTGATACTAAGTAAGAGAATGGTTTCTGTAATGTAGTAACCATTAAGTATTCTCCATCAGGAGAGAAACTAGAACCAACAAATAAATCTCCTTTTTTGAAAAGTGTTTTATTTCCTTTAAGGTCTATTTTATATAATTCAGAAGTAACTAAAGTTTCGAAGTTAGCTTCGTCAGTTTTATTCTTTAATAAATCTTGGTATGTTCTGTTTTGAGAAACAACACCTTCACTCACAGATACAATAGGACCTGTTGGTAAATTTTTAGAAGTATCGATTAATGCAGGTCTATTAGCAGGGATCTGATTAATCAATAAAGATTGACTATCCTTAAACCAAGTAATAGGGTTGCCGATATTCGCATTTAAATTTGCCTCAGTAAGTTTAGTTGCTTGGGCAGTTTTTACATCTAAGATCCAAAGTTCCACACCGTTTTCAGCAGTGTTAGTGAATGCTAATTTTGATTGATCAGGAGACCAAGTAATATTCGTAATTCTAGGATTAGCTGGTAATCCTTTTACTTGTATTTCTTGAGTATCTTTTATTTTTCTAACTTTTAGGTTAGTAATATAAGTTACTGTGCTTGAAATATTAGTGTTTACATCGATACGTAAACCAGCAAGTCTCATTTCGTTTACATTCAAATCCATTAATGTCTTATATGTACTTCTATAGCTTAGAAGCATATATTCCATTTTGTTGTCCATAGATATAGCAGGAGCTCTTTCGAAGTCAGCTAACTCTAGAATTTCTTGAGATGGCTTTTGATATGTAACATTTTCTTGTGCGTACATAGAACTAATCAAAAATAGGGATAATAAGGTTGTTTTGATGATTCTCATTATGGTTAGTTTTAACGTTAGGTCGGCTAATATAAACGAAATTATTGAGTGTTCTGTGGGGATACAGCCTTTTTGTGGCAAAAATGTTTAAGTTTTTAGTTATTAGTGTATTTTTGTAGCTCGTAAACCAATTTTTTTAAAAATGTTTAGATCAAAAATAAGCGGATTAGGTTATTACGTTCCTGAGAATGTAGTGACCAATGACGACCTGGCGAAGATAATGGATACTAACCATGAATGGATTGTAGAGAGAACAGGTATACATGAAAGAAGACATAAAGCATTAGAAGAAGATACAACTTCTGGAATGGGAGTAAAGGCTGCTCGTATAGCGATGCAGAGAGCAGGAGTAGAAGCAAAGGATATTGACTTTGTCGTATTTGCTACTTTGAGCCCTGATTATTATTTTCCAGGACCAGGAGTAATGTTACAACGTGAATTAGGATTAAATACCGTTGCGGCATTAGATATTCGTGCACAGTGTTCAGGTTTTATCTATGCTTTGTCTATAGCAGATCAGTATATTAAAACAGGGATGTATAAAAACGTACTTGTGGTAGGGTCTGAAGTGCACTCTACAGGTTTAGATATGACTACTAGAGGTAGAGGAGTATCTGTTATTTTTGGAGATGGAGCTGGAGCAGCAGTATTGACTCGCTCTGAGAATGAAGAACAAGGTTTGTTATCTACACATATCCACTCACAAGGAGAACATGCAGAAGAATTAGCCTTATTAGCACCAGGAATGGGAGGTAGATGGGTAACAGATATTTTAAAGGATAACGATCCTGATGATGTTAGTTACACTCCGCATATGAATGGACAGTTTGTGTTTAAAAATGCAGTAGTTCGTTTTAGTGAAGTAATTAATGAAGGATTAGAAGCAAATGGTCTACAAGTATCAGATATTAATATGCTAATCCCTCATCAAGCCAACTTGAGAATTTCTCAATTTATTCAGCAGAAGTTTGGTTTATCAGATGACCAAGTATTTAATAATATCCAAAAATACGGAAACACAACTGCTGCTTCTGTGCCAATTGCTCTAACAGAAGCTTGGGAAGCAGGTAAGATTAAAGAAGGTGATTTAGTTGTATTAGCAGCTTTTGGAAGTGGATTTACTTGGGGGAGTGTTATTATTAAGTGGTAAAAAATAATTATATTAGCTTTAATTAAGTTAATGTAGTTATGAAATTTGATAAAATCCACAATAAGGGTCAGGCTAGATTATTTAAGAATCCTTATTTAGAAATGCTTACTAAGGGACATCCTGCAGTTATTTGGGGGATGTATATACCTGTATTATCATATATAGTATATTTAGGATATACAGATTACAATTTATCAGTCCAGAATCTTATTCTTCTATTCTTTGGAGGAATGATATTCTGGACTTTTTTTGAATATTTAGCTCATCGTTATATCTTTCATTTAATAAGTGATAAGCCAAATGCACAGAGATTTGCTTATATTATGCACGGCAATCATCATCATTATCCTCGTGATAGACAGCGATTATTTATGCCTCCTGTGCCTAGTATTATATTAGCTTCTGTACTTTTTGGATTGCATTATCTGATCATGGGAAGATATACATTTGGTTTTTATCCAGGTTTTATAATAGGATATTTATTATATGCATCAATGCACTATGCTATTCATGCATTTGCACCACCTTTTAAGTTTATGAAACCACTGTGGCGAAACCATCATTTGCATCACTATAAAGATGAAGAAATGGGCTTCGGTGTAAGTAATACCTTTTGGGATCGAGTATTTGGAACAATGTTCGACTTAGATAAAGAGAAAGAAGATAAAGAGAAGGTAAAAGAACTTATGTTTGAAAAGAAGAAATAAACGAAAAACGACTATCAAGCTATGATAGTCGTTTTTTTATGATATTATTTCCATGTATTTTCTACAGTAGGCCCACTCCATAGCATATTAGCTAAGTAAGGATTGTCTATAAAAGGGTTTCTATTCCCTTGAGCGTATGGATTATTTGGGTTACCATGATATTCATTACGCCTTCTTTCTATTTCATCTACAGGATCTTCTTGGTGCCATTTTAGAAATAAGTCAATCATACCATCAGGTGTTTTAGAGGTACTTCCTACACCTATTTTAGAAGGTAGACACTGTTCACCATATCTAACATACATATACATCATCATACGAGCTACATCACCTTTCCATTCATTACCAGGATACCATAAGTTTTGACCTAAGTCAGCTGAGTAACCATTACCTTCAGCAAATTTTTTGTTTCCTCTTAAGCCATTCCAATCTACATCTGCAGATCGAAGATTGTGAGCATCTGTACCGGCACCTGGTGTTTTTGTTTCAAAGTTACCAGCATGTTGAGTATAAACATGTTCTCTATTCCATGTGTCTTTTCCAGAACCTCCCGCATTTTGTTTACTTATCTCTCTAGTATATGCTTCTTTATCACTAGAATTAGGTTTATTATTATGTCCATATATTAAATATACATGAGTTGGTTTACCTGTTTTTACAGGAACATAGTCAGTAGCTTTAATAGCTTCCCAAACTTCTGGTGTATATTTTAACTTCTTTGTATGGGTTTCTTCTAGTTTATCATGTAACTGTTTTTTAAGTGCAGTACCTGTTTTTGTAAAGTCTATATCTGCGTAATAAGCTTGTAATTCTTGTGGAATTGTAATCTTCTCAGGTGTTATAGGAATGTATCCACTATTATCTCCTTCTCCTGTAGGAGGTGTGGGTTTTACATAGCCAGTATTATCAGGATCAGTAATGATAGGATCCTTTGAACATGCAGTGATTCCAAGTAATAATGAAACTAGAATGATATTAATTTTTTTCATATTTGAAATATATTAATTAGAGGTATTAAAAGTACAAAATTAACGGATGTAATAGTTTAAACAACCAAAGTAAATTTCAGATGTTTGTGTTATTTATGAGTTTTATGTATTGCTTTATTTGGTTCAACAAATAGTATAGTATCATTCATAAAGTAAAATTAATTCTTGAGAATGAATCAATCATTTAAATCAAAGAGTTTTGAAACTTCAGAGTTTCTAAGATTTCCTTTTTTAGATTAACTAAACTTTTTGCGTAGTCCCCAACTTTTGACACTGATCCCTGATAATGACGGAAAGTGTCCGAAATAAACCAAATAAAAAAGGACATCTTTATTAAGATGTCCTTTTGCCTTGTAGCGAAGACGGGAGTTGAACCCGTGACCTCAGGGTTATGAATCCTGCGCTCTAACCGACTGAGCTACCTCGCCATTTTTGGTCTGCATTACTTCCGTATTGCGAGTGCAAATATAGTAGTATTTATGGGTTCTCCAAACTGTTTTGAATAGATATTTTCAAAATAAATGACACGATTAGTTTAACCTGTTTAGAATGAAAAGTTTACTGTAGAAATATTTTTTTATTTTTTTGAAATATTTTTATTCTCACCGGTTTCCTGTTATAAAGTACTTTTTATAGAGGATAGAATAAGGGTAAATGAAGTTTCTTACACTATTTTTTGTATTTTAAATAAAGTATAAGGCTATGTTTTTGTGTGGTTTCTCAAAAAGATACACATTGTTATAATTTTGTGAAATTTCTTTTAGAAATTGTTTTGATATATATCTTTGAGGGTATGGAACTATTAGATTATCTTTTTCACATTGATAAGTATTTGCACATCTTTATAGAGCAATACGGAACGTGGTTATACGTTATTTTATTTTTAATTATTTTTGTTGAGACTGGATTAGTGGTCATGCCATTTTTACCTGGTGATTCACTTCTCTTTGCAACAGGAATGTTAGTAGCTCAGTCAGATGAACTGAATATAGTATTAACCATTGCAATTCTTTTAGTAGCAGCCATTACTGGAGACTCTTTAAACTATTATCTCGGACGAAAAGTAGGAATGCGTTTGACAGAATTTAAGTTGTTTGGTAAGCAAGTAGTGAAACAAGAGCATCTAGATAAGACACAGTCTTTTTATGAGAAGTATGGAGAGCGCACCATCGTTATTGCTCGATTTGTCCCTATAGTTCGTACATTAGCCCCTTTTGTAGCAGGTATTGGAAAGATGAGATATGGAATATTTATGACTTATAATGTAGTAGGAGGGATAGTATGGGTAGTCGGACTTACTCTAGCAGGATATTTCTTGGGTAATATACCTCTTGTAAAAGATAATTTCTCTAAAATTGTACTTCTGATTATCGTAGTGTCTGTAATGCCTATTGTGTATGAGTTTATAAAGGCTAAAGTACAAAGCAAAAAAGCAATTGAATAGAATATTAATTTAAATAATAAACGATAGAACCAATGTGATAAGCATTGGTTTTTTTATGGCTTTATTCAAAAATATTTGATAGTGATGTATAAAAGAAACAATACAAGATAGTCTCTATTCAAGATTAAGCTTTTTTATTGTCTAGTTGTAGAATTAATCAAAGACTGTGAAGAAGAATTGAATTAATAGGATAGTGCAGATACTAGATATAATAGGATAGTGCAGATACTAGATATAATAAAAAAAGCTAGAAATCATCTACTGACTTCCAGCTTTTATTTATAATAGGGTTTTGTTATTTACTCCATTTGTTTTCTGCCTTAGGGCCACCCCAGATGCGATTAGCTAATTCAGGGTTGTCAATGAATGGGTTACGGTTACCTTGAGAATATCTATAGTTAGGATTATTAGGATTACCATGATATTCATTACGTCTTCTCTCTATCTCAGATACTTCATCTTCTGCATTCCATTTTAAGAATAAGTCAATCATTTCATCGCTTAATACGCCAGCTTTAGCGTCCATAGGCATTCCTACTTTAGTAGCTTTAGTATATCCTCCTCCATTTTCGTTTTCATAGCGGATATGCATATACATCATCATACGAGCTACATCACCTTTCCATTCATCACCAGGATACCAGTAATTCCCTTTTTTAACTGAATTCCCATTACCATCTACAAATTTGTGATTACTTCTAGATGAGTTTGTAGATCTATTGATAGCACGTAAGTGATGTGCATCATGTCCTGCGATATCTTCTATTGCTGTTGGTTTGTCATCAGAATATGTAGTTGTTAAGGCTTTTTGTTTTTTAGTTTTATCTACAGCTAATGCCTTAGCGAATACGTGCTCTCTTTCCCAAAGAGAGGTAATGGGTAAACTTGTCGATTTATTGTTTTTATGTTCTTTTGGGACAGATCTCATTTTAGTGATATCATCCTTAGCATCTTTAGCAGGCCAACCATATATCTGAAGAACATTATCTTTATTATCTGGATCTTGATCAGTGAATTCTGTAGCTTCCCAGATACCAGGTGTATAACTCTGTGGGATATGTGTATCTTTCACTAGTTTTGCTAACTGTTGTTTTAGTTGTGTTCCCTCTTTAGTGAAGTCTAGCTTGCTGTAATACTGTTGGTATTGAGCAGGGATGATGTAGTCTCCAGGATTAGGAGTGATATTTCCTCCTTCATCAGGTTTTTCTCCTCCGCCATTACCAGGCTTTTCTGTAGACTCAGTAGGGTCGGTAATAATAGGATCCTTCGTACAAGAAGTAGCGAAGACGGCTAATCCTGCTAATACAAGTAATGTTTTTTTCATGTTTGGTAAGTGATTTATTATTCTGTTTTTTACAATAGAATGAATAATTATTGCGCTATTCTATTAGTTTGCAAGTTAACTTATTCTCTTCTCTAAGTTTAGTTGATACAGATAGTTTATGAATATTCATGTATATAAGCAAAAAGAGGAAGTATGATATTGTTATTTATTGTCAGTATGAGAAGAACTCTATTTTTTTAGGTTTTTTAGTATTAATTAGTGAGGCATTTTTAGGGGGATAAGGCAGATAGAAGGCCAAAAAAAAGGACAATCCGTCAGATTGTCCTTATAATGTATCTAAAATTGTAAAGTTACTTTTTTGCCCAATGATTTTTTGCTTCTGGGCCACCCCAGATTTGAGTGGCTAGATACGGATTGTCTATAAAAGGGTTTCTATTTCCCTGAGCATATTTATTCTTTGTGTTAGCATGATACTCATTTCTATATTTCTCGATTTCAGAGACAGGATCTTCAGCATTCCATTCTAGCAATAGATTAATCATATTTGGATCTATTTTATTAGAAGTGCCTACTACTACACCAGCATTTCTTCCATTATTTCCTTTAGGAGTATACTTAGGGATACATCTATTCTCATAACGGATATACATATACATCATCATACGTGCCACATCTCCTTTCCATTCATCGCCAGGATACCAGTAATCTCCTATTAGCTTAGAAGGGCCACTACCTTGTGCAAATGGTTTATTTCCTCTAATACTATTCCATTTCACATCTGCAGCTCTTAGATGATGTGCATCTGCTCCTGGGCCAGCTTCGTTTAGATTAGGGGTACCTAGTGATTTAGCATAAGTGTGTTCTCTGTTCCATTGTCCTTGTCCACCACCATTACTCTGTTTACCTCTAGTATATGCTGTGGTTCCTGATCGCACTCCTTTATGACCATATAATAGATATACTTCATTACCTTCAGGTGTTAGGTCAGTTGCTTTGGTAGCTTCCCATATTTCTTTATAGCTTAATTCTCTTACGTGTTGACGAGTGCTTAGTTCTGTTAGCTCTTGTTTTAGCGCTAGACCTGTTTTAGTGAAATCTACTCCTTGGTAATAGTCTTGTTCAGACTCAGGAATAGAGAAAATACCAATGGTAGTAGCCTTACCGTTTTCAGTGGCTTTAACATCAGTAGTAAGGACTTCTCCTGTTGAGTAAATAGGGGTAAAGTCTGTATTACTCTTTTTATCACATGCACCTAGCGTAAGTACTAAAAGAGATATTGAGGCTATAAGGAAGTTGGTTTTCATACGTCAGAAATATCAAAAGGAGTATATAAGTAAAAAGCCTGTTTTAAGGTAAAACAGGCTTTTGTTATCGATAGGTTTATTTTTTCTCTAATAAAGCCATATAGAATCCGTCAAAACCAGACTCACTAGATAGAATTTTATGATCTTCGATCAGTTTAAAGTCTTTACCAGCATCTGATTTTAAGAACTTTTCTATCTGTAGTTCATTTTCAGAAGGAAGAATAGAGCAGGTAGCATATACCATCTTACCACCAGCTTTAAGTATCTTAGAATAATCTTGTAATACTTGCTCCTGTACTTGCTTAATTTCTTCTACGAACTCAGGTCTAAGCTTCCACTTGCTATCAGGGTTTCTTTTTAATACTCCTAATCCACTACATGGTGCATCTATTAATAGACGATCAGCCTTGTCATGTAGTTTTTTAATCGTTTTAGTACCTTCTATGATTCTGTACTCTATATTAAAAGCTCCGTTTCGTTTAGCTCTGATCTTTAGTTGCTTTTGTTTGCTCTCATAGATATCCATTGCTATGATTTGTCCTTTGTTCTCCATAAGAGAAGCTAAGTGTAGTGTCTTACCACCTGCACCAGCACATGTATCTACTACACGCATTCCAGGTTTTACATCTAACAATCTAGCTACTAACTGTGAAGAAGCATCTTGTACCTCAAATAATCCTTCTTTAAAAGCATCTGTCATAAATACATTCGCTCTTTCCTTAAGAATTAATGCATCAGGATATTCTTCTGGTAAGATAGTCTCTATATCTAGATCCATCAGAATACCATATAGTTTTTGTCTAGTTGTTTTTAAGGTATTCACACGTAAGATCACGCTAGCTTGTTTATTCTGAGCAGCAAGTTCTTTTGTCCATTTTTCTTCACCTAATTCTTTCACACCTAGTTCATCCATCCAGTCAGGAATAGACTCTCTGAACTTACGTGTTTTATTTAATTCGTCGAATCTACCTTTGATACGTCTTGCAGGTGTGTTTTCGAAGTATTTCCAGTCTGGTAATGTATAACCTC
Source organism: Myroides odoratimimus (assembly GCF_030326305.1). Lineage (GTDB taxonomy): Bacteria > Bacteroidota > Bacteroidia > Flavobacteriales > Flavobacteriaceae > Flavobacterium > Flavobacterium odoratimimum_A. Next base: position 17,643 of record NZ_JACAKB010000028.1, read on the forward strand.
TAAGTACAGCCCAAACAGCGAATATTCTCCAAGCGTCATCTCTGTTTATAGGGTCTTTTACTTCTGCTATTTCAGCATATAGTCTTCTCCATCTTACGATTTCATAGATAGTCTCAGCTACGAATTTTCTATCAGCGCTTCCCCAGCGTTTATCTTTTTTCAAGGCTCTAGCTACCATTTTATCTGCATACTCACCATCGTTGAATATAGCTAAAATAGAGTCTATAACTGTAAATACAAGGTTTCTGTGTAATCTCATTATTATATTATATATAAAATAGCCCACAAATATACGTTGATTTGTGGGCTTTATAGGTATGGATTAGTATTATTTTAAGTTAAAGAGAATTACTTCTTGTCTTTATACTTTTTTAAGAGTTGACGGTTAAAGTCGTCTTCTGCCTTTTTTAGAACAAGAATTTTCTTTTCACCTATGATCTTTTTAGTGTCTTCTACAAACTTGATTCGAGCAGAAGAATAAGACTCTTCGAAGTCTATTAATTCCTGTACTTTCTTAATCGCTTCTTTATCACTTAGTTTGTTTAAGTCTTGTATATCTGCGTTTTTGATGTATTTAAATACATTAGTATGTCGTAGTTCTGACATCTTCTTATCATAAGCGATGTAGATAGGTAAGAACTTTTCAGCTTGTTCGCTGCTCAAATTTAATTCAGCTGTAATATGAGCAACTTTTAATGATCTAATCTGATCATGTTTGTCTTGTGCATAAGTAGTTACACTAAACATAAGCACCATTAAAATACTTAATAATTGTTTCATTGTATTATTCATTTAAGTAATACTCGATGTCAATATGTGATAACACATAATGATCTATTTGGGATTGTTTTATTTCTATATTGTCTTTTAGGTCATTGAAGTCTTCTTCATCTAATGCATTGATAATATCATTGTTTAAAGAGAAACTTTGATTGTATTCTAAGTAATTCTCTATACTATCCTTATTTAAGGAATTAGAATCTGGAGAAAAGAAGAACTTTATACCAAACAGCAATGCAATAGCCGCTGCTGCGGTGGTCCAAATATAACGGTTTTTATACAGAGGTACTATTTTAGGAGTAGGGGTGATAGAAGAGTCAATATTAGCTAATACTCTACTCTCTAGATTAGCAAAGTAGTCTTCAGGTACTTTAAAAGTATCTTTAGGATCTTTCGTATTTAAATATTTATTGTCCATATTCTTCTCCTTTATTAGTTAGACGATTAAAAAGTACAAAGGTTTAATTTGACTTTATAAAAAGTTCTATTTTCTTTACTGCGTGATGATAAGAAGCTTTTAGTGCTCCTACACTAGTCTCTAAAATTTCTGATATAGTCTGGTAGTCTAGATCTTCATAGTATTTCATCTTGAAGACGAGTTGTTGTTTTTGAGGTAATGACGCTATTGCCTTTTGTAATATGAGTTCTGCTTCATCACCATCGAATAGGCTGTCTGCCTCCAGCTGATTGACTAGATACTCATTTAGCTCATCATCTTCTAGTTGCATTTTTCTACTTTTTGACTTTAGAAAATCTAGTGCTTGATTAGTCGCTATTCTATGCATCCATGAGAACAATTGACTATTACCTTTAAAGGTATCTATGTTTTGGTAGATTTTTATAAAAACTTCTTGTAGCACATCATCAGTGTCATCGTGATTTAACACTATAGTACGGATATGCATATACAAGCGCTGCTGATAGAGGCTTAGTAATTCACGAAATGCTTCATGCTTTGTGTCGTTATTTTGTAATCGATGTAAGAGTGAAATTTCGTCTGACAAGAGTTTTAATATTTTATAGTTTGTTTTTTGGATGTGAGAAGTAAATGTAGATAAATAAAGTCAGTATATTGATATAAAGGATTATTTTTGTCAGAAAAAAATGATCAAGACGGTTATATTTGATATGGACGGGGTGATTGTAGATACTGAGCCAGTACACCGTTACGCATATCACAGTCACTTTAAAGAATTGGGAATAGAAGTTTCAGAACACGTATATAATTCCTTTACAGGGCACTCTACTAAGAATACGTATGAGCGCATAAAAGAAATATATGGTGTAGAAGGTAATATTCCGGATATGGTATTGAGAAAAAGAGCGTTGTTTAACGAATCTTTTGATACCAAGCCTGATCTAGAATTAATAGATGGTGTACGCGACTTGATAGAAGGGTTACATGCTAGAGGGATAGAACTTATCGTAGGATCATCAGCATCTAAGAGTACGATAGATAGAGTGTTCACTCGTTTTGGGCTGTATCCGTTCTTTACACATATCGTAAGTGGAGAAGATCTGCCTAAGTCTAAGCCAGACCCAGCTATATTCTTAAAGGCAGCATCATTAGCTAAGTACAGTGATAAGGATAACTGTATCGTGATAGAAGATAGTACTAATGGTATCAAGGCAGCTAATGCAGCAGGTATTAAGGTAATAGGATATAAGAGTGCTAACTCTAAACAACAAGACTATACAGGGGCTAACTATATCGTACACGATTTTACGACGATAGATGCAGACTATATCATCCAGCTCTAAGGTAGAGTAGATAAAAAGTAGTTAAGAAAAAATATAATGATTTAGGAATGTAAAGGCGTTTAATTTGACTTTCTTTTATTTTTATAATGGATAGAAATTATTAACTTTGCGTTCTTTATAATAAAAGCTTATTAAGTAGATGTTTCATAGATATATTAAATTAGGTATCGCTGCGGTATTATTCGCAGTATCAGTTTGGCAATTCGTAGAAGGTAATATTGGTAACGGTATTTTCTTATTGTTCCTTATTTCATTAGTAATATTACTTTACTATAAAAATGAGTTTATCTTATTAGCTTTCTTAAAATTGAGAAAACAAGATTTTGACGGTGCCCAAAAATGGTTGAATAAAATCAAGAATCCTGAGACAGCATTAGTGCGTAAGCAGAATGGATATTATAACTACTTAATGGGAATCATGACTTCTCAGACTAACTTAAATGCTTCAGAGAAGTATATGAAGAAGGCTGTAGAGCTTGGACTAAACATGGATCAAGATTTAGCAATGGCTAAACTTCAGCTAGCAGGTATCGCAATGACGAAGAGACGTAAGCTAGAAGCTACTAAACTTCTAAGTGAAGCACAGAAGCTTGATAAACAAGGGATGTTAAAAGACCAAATCAAAATGATGAAAGAACAAATGAAGAGATTCTAATCTTAGATTTTGTTAAAGATATAGAAAGCTACACTTAGGTGTGGCTTTTTTTGTATCTCAGTCGATTTGAGTCCGTAGTGAGTCCGTTATGAGTCTGTAGTGACTCTGTTTTATAGACAGTTTTATCGGAGTGACTATATACTTAGACTAGATAGAGTGTGTATTTGTTCCGATGGAGAGTGAGAGAGAGGTGAATGGTGGTAGAAGTGATGGATATTAGTTTGTACGTATGTATGTAAATCCGAAGTGTTAAAAATGTGATTAGCTAGTGTATGAAAGATATCAAAAAGTCAGAACATAGTTTTTAGTATTCAGATGCTTACCTCTTGTTTTGACTTTCTAAATAAAGATAGAACTATAAAAAAAATCGCTTAAGATTATCTCTTAAGCGATTTTATATTTTATAGTATATTGACTATTTAATCTCTTCTGATGTGAATGCTAGTTTCACAGTAGGGAATTTACTTTGTGTCATTTGGATAGAGAATTCACTATCTGCTAAGAACACTAGTTGTCCTGATTTATCAAAAGCTAGGAACTTCTGCTTAATACGTTTGAATTCTTTGAACTCTTCGTTTTTAGGATCTTCTGGACGTACCCAACATGCTTTATAAGCAGGGAAGTTCTCATACGTACATTTAGCTCCGTATTCGTGCTCTAAACGGTATTGGATAACCTCGTACTGAAGGGCTCCTACAGTACCGATTACTTTACGACCATTCATCTCTAGGGTGAATAACTGTGCTACCCCTTCGTCCATTAACTGATCGATACCTTTCTCTAATTGTTTAGACTTAAGTGGATCAGCGTTGTTGATATAACGGAAGTGCTCAGGCGAGAAACTTGGTATACCTGTGAACTGCATGATTTCTCCTTCAGTTAGTGTGTCTCCGATCTTAAAGTTACCAGTATCGTGTAACCCTACGATATCTCCAGCATAAGATACATCTACGATTTCTTTTTTCTCAGCGAAGAAAGCATTCGGGCTAGAGAACTTAAGTTTCTTCCCTTGTCTTACGTGTAAGTAAGGAGTATTTCTCTCAAATGTACCAGATACAATCTTGATAAATGCTAGACGGTCTCTGTGTTTAGGGTCCATGTTAGCATGGATCTTAAATACAAATCCTGAGAACGTATTTTCTTTTGGCTCTACTACTCTTGTACTAGATTCTTTAGCACGAGGAGAAGGAGCGATTTGGATAAAACAATCTAATAGCTCACGTACCCCAAAGTTGTTTAACGCAGAACCAAAGAATACAGGTTGTAGGTTACCACTGATATATTCTTCTCTGTCAAATTCTGGATAAATACCTTCTATGATTTCTAGTTCATCACGTAGGTTATTAGCAGATTTTTCACCTACTAATTTGTCTAATTCAGGAGAAGCTAAGTCAGAGATATTGATTGTTTCTTCAATGTTCTTACGGCTATCTTCACTGAATAAGTTGATATTCTTTTCCCAGATATTGTAGATACCTTTAAAGTCATACCCCATACCGATAGGGAAACTTAAAGGAGTAACTTTTAGTTGAAGTTTTTGTTCTACTTCATCCATTAGTTCAAAAGCATCACGTCCTTCACGGTCAAGTTTGTTAATGAATACGATCATTGGGATGTTACGCATTCTACATACTTCTACAAGCTTCTCAGTCTGTTCCTCAACCCCTTTAGCTACGTCGATTACTACGATAACACTGTCTACTGCAGTCAGTGTTCTGAATGTATCTTCTGCGAAGTCCTTGTGACCAGGTGTATCTAGAATATTAATCTTTTTGTCTTTATAATTAAATGCAAGAACCGAAGTTGCAACAGAAATACCACGTTGGCGTTCAATCTCCATAAAATCGGAAGTAGCTCCTTTTTTAATCTTGTTGTTTTTTACTGCACCAGCTTCTTGAATAGCTCCACCAAAAAGTAGTAACTTTTCAGTTAATGTTGTCTTACCAGCATCAGGGTGAGCAATTACACCAAATGTACGTCTACGATCTATTTCCTTTAAAAAACTCATTATTAAAAAATTTAAGGTACAAAAGTACTTATATTTTGCGGAATTAAAAGTTGTTTTTTGGAGAATGATGCATACATTTAGTTGGTATCTAATCCTTATACGAGCTAGTAGTGATGGGGTATGCGTAAATAGTGCAATGAATAAAGAGAGTCGAGCTACTGTGAAATACAATATTTAGATAGGAAAGGAGTTATCCTTTATGTAAAATAATTACATAATTATTATCAATACTTCGTTAACTAGTGTATGTACTTTAGTAAAGATTTGTATTATTGTGTGTTGGAATTTAAAAGGAGTGGAGGCAGAATTATAAAGTAACTTATCTAAGGTTATAAAACTTTATTTTAAAATAAGTATTTTTGGGAATTAGTTTCATAAATAGAAATAGTATATGAATAAATATCGCTTAGTAGGAACCTTGTTTTTGAGTATGTTATGTGGTGCTATGGTGGTATCTTGTGATAAGATTGGTAGTAGTGGTACTAAAGAGAATGCTGTAGCAAGGGTGAATGATACTTATTTAGATAGAGATGAGGTGCATGGCATCGTACCATCTAGTGCTGATAAGCAGGATAGCTTGGCCATTGTTACTCGATTTATAGATAAGTGGGCTACTAAAAAGTTATTGATAGATGCAGCAGAATTTAACCTCTCTAGTGATAAGAAAGAAGAAATAGATAAATTAGTCGATCAATTTAAAAGTGATTTGCTGATCAAGGATTATCTAGAAAAATTAGTACAGAAGAGTATAGATACCATCATTCAAGAGAAAGATTTGAAGGTGTATTATGATAAGTATAAGAGTAATTTCCTTGTAGAAGATATGTTGGTAAAAATGTCTTATGCTAATGTCTTAAAGGATAATAGTAATTATAATACTATCAGGAAGTATTTTAGCTCGTCTCGAAAAGAGGATCATGAAAAATTAGAAGGTATGTCTCTACATATGAAATCATATGCTCTAAATGACTCTATATGGGTGGATGTGAAGCAGATATATGAGAAACTCCCTTTCTTAAATAATAATAACAAAGATAATTACTTAAAAAACAATACCTTTTTTGAGGTAGAAGAAGAAAATAGTACTTATTTTGTAAAAGTGAATACAGTATTATCTAGAGGAAGTGTAATTCCTTTTAGTTATTTAAAGAAATCACTAAAGATGATGGTCATTAATGATCGTAAAATGGAATTACTAAAACAATACGAAGAAGATATATTAAAGGATGCTAAAAAAAATAAAAAGTATGAAGTTTTTTAATAAGAAGGTAATGGTAGCTCTAGGGCTAGCTCTTTCTTTTGTAGGATTTGCGCAAGGGCAGACTAAGCAAGGTAGAAAAATAGATGGAGTAGTAGGAGTAGTAGGTGATTACATTATCTTAGAATCAGAAATTGATAAAACGTTGATAGAGCTTAAGGCACAACGTATTCCTACAGGTGATTTATCAAGATGTGATTTATTTGAAAAACTATTAGAGGATAAACTATTTGCTCATCAGGCTGTACAAGACAGCTTGGAGGTGACGGATGCTGAGGTGACTAGCTTTATGAACGAACAGATCAACCGTATGGTGGAGGATGTGGGGTCTATAGATAAGATTATTCAGTTCTATAATAAAAAGAACGAAGAAGAGCTACGCGAGGCATTATTCGAAATCGTAAAGCAAAATAAACTGACACAGAATATGCAACAGCATATCGTGGAGAAGGTAACTATCACTCCAGAAGAAGTACGTCAGTTCTTTAACGAGATTCCTAAAGATCAGTTGCCAACTGTAGGTGATGAGGTAGAGATAGCTGAGATTGTGATTAAACCAGAGATTTCTAAAGAGCAAAAGCAAAAAGTAATCGATCGTCTGAATGAGATGAAGAAAGACGTGTTAGAGAATGGAGCTAGTTTCTTTAGTAAAGCGGTATTATTCACAGATGATAGAGGGTCTGCTAGTAATGGAGGATTCTATTCTATCACTAAAAAGTCTCCTTTCGTAAAAGAGTTTAAAGAGGTAGCATTTAATATGGCAGAGGGAGAGATCTCAGAGCCATTTGAGTCAGAGTACGGTTATCATATCATATACTTAGAGAAGATACGCGGACAGCACTTAGATCTAAGACATATCTTATTAAAGCCAAAACCGACTGATGCAGCATTAGAAGAAGCTAAAAAAAGAGCAGAGAATATTCGTACGAAGATTGCGAATAAAGAAATCACATTCGCAGCTGCTGCAGCTAGTGAGTCAGATGATAAGGATACAAAACAAAATGGTGGTATTATGAAAGATCCTAGATCATTAGATCCACGTTTTGAATTGAATAATATGGAAGATAGAGAACTATACTTCTTAGTGTCTAATCTAAAAGAAGGCGAAGTATCTCAAGTGGCATTAAAGAATGATATGCAAAAGCAAGAGAAATACTATCGCATAGTAACAATCAATAAGAAATATGCTGAGCATAAAATTGATTTTGCTGAGGATTATACGAAGGTTAGAAATATGGCCTTAAATAAAAAGCAAGGTGAAGAAGTAAATAAATGGGTATCTCGTAAGGTAAATGATGCTTATATTAACATTCAAGGAGAATTTCGCAATTGTAAATTCCGTAATAATTGGCTTAAAAAATAAGAATATAATAATCTGAAAGAATGAAAACGACATTTTAGCAATTGGCTAGAATGTCGTTTTTTTTATGTTTAAGGGATAAATATCGTAATATGATATATTAAGCATTAAAAATTAATTAATTTCAGAAAAAGAGGTTCTGTTTATTAAAACTATTGAATTTAATTCAGTAAAGAAGAATGTTTGTAAATAATATTTTTTGTATTTGTAGGATTCATTAAAAACTTTTGAAAATAAATTAGTTTGCTTAAATTTGTACTGACAAAAATCGAAGTGATAAACTAAACATAATTATCTAAACTAAGAAGGATGAGTGTGTGAGGATTAAGCTTAGAAAAGAACTAATACTAAATAACATGTATAGGTTGATACAGGGTTCTATCCTCAACCTTTTATTAAATAGACATAACTATGAGTCTTTACAAGGATTACATCAACGAGATCGAAGAAAGAAAAACTCAAGGGCTTAACCCTAAGCCAATTGACGGTGCTGAACTATTAAGTGAAGTTATAGCACAAGTAAAAGATGCTGAGAACGAATACCATGAGGATTCTCTTAAGCTTTTTATTTATAATGTTTTACCTGGTACTACTAGTGCTGCTGGTGTTAAAGCAAAGTTTTTAAAAGAAATTATCTTAGGTGAGGTTGTAGTAAAAGAAATTACTCCAGCTTTTGCTTTTGAATTATTATCTCATATGAAGGGAGGTCCTTCTATCGAGGTTCTTTTAGATTTAGCATTAGGTAATGATGAAGCTATCGCTTTAGAAGCTGCTAAAGTACTTAAGACACAAGTGTTCTTATACGATGCAGATACATTACGTCTAAAAGAGGCTTTCTTAGCTGGTAATGCTATTGCTAAGGATATCTTAGAGAGCTATGCTAAAGCAGAGTTCTTTACTAAACTTCCTGAAGTAGCTGAGAAAATAGATGTAGTAACTTTCATCGCTGGTGAAGGGGATATCTCTACAGACTTATTATCTCCAGGTAACCAAGCTCACTCTCGTTCTGACCGTGAACTTCATGGACAGTGTATGATCACTCCTCAGGCTCAACAAGAGATTAAAGCGCTACAAGCAGCTCATCCTGGTAAAAGCGTGATGTTAATCGCGGAAAAAGGAACAATGGGAGTAGGGTCTTCTAGAATGTCAGGTGTGAATAACGTAGCATTATGGACAGGTAAACAAGCAAGTCCTTATGTACCTTTCGTTAATATTGCTCCAATTGTAGCAGGTACAAATGGAATTTCTCCTATTTTCTTAACGACTGTGGATGTAACAGGAGGTATTGGAATTGACCTTAAGAACTGGGTAAAGAAAACAGACGCAAATGGAAAAGTTGTCCTTAACGAAAAAGGAGAGCCTATCTTAGAGGAAGTTTATTCTGTAGCAACAGGAACTGTATTGACAATTAATACAAAAACAAAAAAACTTTATAACGGAGAAAAAGAGCTTATCGATATTTCTAAAGCTTTAACTCCACAAAAAATGGAGTTTATCAAAGCAGGTGGTTCTTATGCTATCGTGTTCGGTAAAAAAATTCAAACTTTCGCAGCTAAAGTATTGGGTATAACAGCTCCAACAGTATTTGCTCCTTCAAAAGAAGTTTCTGTGGAAGGACAAGGACTTACAGCTGTAGAGAAAATCTTCAATAGAAATGCAGTAGGAGTAGCTCCAGGAAAAGTATTACACGCTGGATCTGATGTACGTGTAGAAGTTAATATCGTTGGGTCTCAAGATACAACTGGTCTTATGACTGCTCAAGAGTTAGAGGCAATGGCTGCTACAGTTATTTCTCCTATCGTAGATGGAGCTTACCAATCTGGATGTCACACTGCTTCTGTATGGGACAAAAAAGCGCAGGCTAATATCCCTAAATTGATGAAGTTTATGAACGACTTCGGTTTAATTACAGCACGTGACCCTAAAGGTGAATACCATTCTATGACTGACGTTATTCACAAAGTATTGAATGATATTACAATTGACGATTGGGCTATTATTATCGGTGGTGACTCACATACGAGAATGTCTAAGGGAGTTGCTTTCGGTGCGGATTCAGGAACAGTTGCTTTAGCTCTAGCTACAGGTGAGGCTTCAATGCCAATTCCAGAGTCAGTTAAAGTTACTTTTAAAGGGACTATGAAACCACATATGGATTTCCGTGACGTGGTGCATGCTACACAATCTCAAATGTTGAAACAATTCGCAGGAGAGAACGTATTCCAAGGAAGAATTATCGAAGTACATATCGGAACTCTTCTTGCTGACCAAGCCTTTACATTTACAGACTGGACTGCAGAGATGAAAGCTAAAGCATCTATCTGTATTTCTCAAGACGATACTTTAATTGAATCATTAGAAATAGCAAAAAGCCGTATCCAAATCATGATTGAGAAAGGTATGGATAATAAAAATCAAGTGCTTCAAGGCTTGATTGACAAGGCTAATAAGCGTATCGAAGAGATTAGATCAGGTGAAAAACCAGCTTTAACTCCAGATGCTAATGCTAAGTATTATGCTGAGGTAGTGATTGACTTAGATATTATCGAGGAGCCAATGATTGCTGACCCAGATGTAAATAACGAAGATGTTTCTAAACGCTATACACACGATACAATTAGAGAACTTTCTTACTATGGAGACAACAAAAAAGTTGACTTAGGTTTCGTAGGTTCTTGTATGGTACATAAAGACGACTTGAAGATAGTTTCTCAAATGCTTAAAAACATTGAAAAGCAAAGTGGTGAAGTTAAGTTTAATGCTCCATTAGTAGTGGCTGCTCCGACTTACAACATCATCGACGAGTTGAAAGCTGAAGGAGATTGGGAATACTTACAAAAATATTCAGGATTTGAGTTCAGTGACTTGTTGCCAAAAAGCAATGCTCGTACAGAGTATGAAAACATTATGTACTTAGAGCGCCCTGGTTGTAACTTATGTATGGGGAACCAAGAGAAAGCAGCTAAAGGTGATACTGTAATGGCTACATCTACTCGTTTATTCCAAGGACGTGTAGTAGAAGATTCAGAACGCAAAAAAGGAGAATCTTTATTAGCTTCTACTCCAGTAGTAGTATTATCTGCTATCTTAGGAAGAATACCAACTATCGAAGAATATAAAGCTTCAGTAGAAGGAATTAACTTAACTAAGTTTAAGCCAATCCCTACTAAGTAATTAGAATAGTATTTATATATACCAAGCGAGGTAGTCCATACAGACTACCTCGCTTTTTTTATGATATACTTGATTTTAATATGATGCTAATTTTAACTGAAACATTGGGCATGATGCTCTATTTCAAAATTGCAAGAATTAGCAATAAAGCAAAGTTTATTGGCTTGGGTATGCAGTTGTAGTGCTAATTCTTTTTGCGATTCATCGTTGATGCGTATTATCGGATTTAAAACTACTTTAGTTATACGTCCACTGCCATCATCATTTAGTACCAATGTAGCTTCCGAATTATCTTCATAAGCGAGCACTTCTATATTGTGTTGTTGGCATACGTATAGATAAGACATCATGTGGCACGAGGTAAGGGCACTCAGCAATAAATCTTCTGGATTTAGCAAGGTAGGATCTCCTTTAAAAGCTTTGGCTGCTGAAATAGCTAAAATATCTTTTCCCTCTATTTTTACGGTATGGCTTTTAGCATACACCTTTTTGTTTGACTCTTTTTGCTTGTCGGGCGCTATCCAATTTAGTGCTGCTTTAAAAAGATGTTTGTACATAGTATTGGCTTATCTAAATGTTTTGTTTTGTGTATTTAGATAGTAGTGGAGTTAGAGTAACTCTTACTATCAATGATTTATTCAAATTTAAAAAAAATACACATCTATTCCCTTGTTATCATGTCATCTTTATACTTTGCATTTGGGTATTCCTTGCAAATCTACTTTGTTTAAGTAGAATCATTTTAAATATATTGTTTTAACATTTATATAGAATTTATTAGAGGTAAAAAACTGTAAATTGTCTTAATAATTTAAATTGTAAAAAAAAGAAATTTATTATGGCTTTTGATATTGAAATGATTAAAAAAGTGTATGATAAGATGCCTGACCGAGTAGCGAAAGCTCGTGAAGTAGTGGGGCGTCCATTAACACTTTCAGAAAAGATTTTATATACTCACTTATGGGATGGAACACCATCACAATCATTTGAAAGAGGTAAAGACTATGTAGACTTTGCACCGGACCGTGTAGCGTGTCAAGATGCAACAGCTCAGATGGCTTTATTGCAATTTATGCATGCTGGAAAAGAAAAGGTAGCAGTACCAACTACAGTACACTGTGACCACTTAATCCAAGCAAAAGTAGGTGCGGCTACAGATCTTCAAACAGCACAGAACCAATCATCAGAGGTGTTTAACTTTTTATCTTCTGTATCTAATAAATATGGAATAGGATTTTGGAAGCCAGGAGCAGGTATTATTCACCAAATTGTGCTAGAGAACTATGCTTTCCCAGGAGGCTTAATGATAGGTACAGATTCACATACAGTTAATGCTGGTGGTCTTGGTATGTTAGCTATCGGTGTTGGTGGAGCTGATGCAGTAGATGTAATGTCTGGTATGGCTTGGGAATTGAAGTTTCCTAAATTAATAGGAGTAAAATTAACTGGAAAGTTAAATGGTTGGACAGCACCTAAAGACGTTATCCTTAAAGTAGCTGACATTCTAACTGTAAAAGGTGGAACTGGAGCTATCGTAGAGTATTTCGGTGAAGGGGCTACTTCTATGTCATGTACTGGTAAAGGTACTATCTGTAATATGGGGGCTGAGATAGGAGCGACTACTTCTACATTTGGATACGATGATTCAATGAGAAGATATTTAGCTGCAACAGGTCGTCAAGATGTAGTCGATGCAGCTGATAAGGTAGCTGAGCACTTAACAGCGGATGCTGAAGTATATGCTCACCCAGAAAAATACTTTGATGAGTTAATAGAAATAAACTTATCTGAATTAGAACCACATATTAATGGACCTTTTACACCAGATAGAGGAACTCCTGTTTCAAAAATGAGAGCAGAAGCAGAAGCTAACGGATGGCCATTAAAAGTAGAGTGGGGATTAATAGGTTCTTGTACTAACTCTTCTTATGAAGATATGTCTAGAGCGGCTTCTATTGTAGAACAAGCAGTAGCTCAAGGAATCACTCCTAAGGCTGAGTTTGGTATTAACCCAGGTTCTGAACAAATACGTTATACGATCGAAAGAGATGGTATCATTGAGACTTTTGAGAAGATGGGAACTAAAGTGTTTACAAATGCTTGCGGGCCATGTATTGGTCAATGGGATCGTGAAGGAGCAGATAAGCAAGAGAAAAACACTATTGTTCACTCGTTTAACCGTAACTTCTCTAAACGTGCAGATGGTAACCCAAATACGCATGCTTTCGTAACTTCACCAGAAATGGTAGCAGCCCTAGCTATAGCAGGTGATTTAAGTTTTAATCCTATCACGGATACGCTAATCAATGACAACGGAGAGGAAGTAAAATTAGTTCCTCCTACAGGTGATGAATTACCAACTAAAGGTTTTGCAGTAGAGGATCCAGGGTATCAAGCACCAGCTGCTGATGGTTCAAATGTAGTAGTAGATGTGAATCCTACTTCTAGTCGTTTACAATTGTTAGAGCCGTTTACTCCATGGGATGGAAAGAATATTACTGGAGCTAAATTGCTGATCAAAGCTTTTGGTAAATGTACTACGGATCATATCTCTATGGCAGGTCCTTGGTTGCGTTTCCGTGGCCACTTAGATAATATTTCGGACAATATGTTGATAGGGGCTGAGAATGCTTTCAATCATGAAACAAATAAAGTTAAGAATCAACTCACAGGAGAGTATGGAGCTGTACCTGCTGTGCAGCGAGCTTATAAAGCGGCAGGTATTCCGACAATCGTAGTAGGAGATCAAAATTATGGTGAGGGATCATCACGTGAGCACGCTGCTATGGAGCCTCGTCACTTAGGGGTAAAAGCTGTATTAGTGAAGTCTTTTGCACGTATTCATGAAACAAACTTAAAGAAACAAGGTATGTTAGCTTTAACGTTTGCTAATGAAGCAGATTATGATAAAATTCAAGAGGATGACACTATCAACTTCTTAGACTTAACTGAGTTCGCTCCAGGTAAGCAATTGTCATTAGAGTTTGTACACGCAGATGGTTCTAAAGACGTGATTAAAGCTAATCACACATATAATGCAAGTCAAATAGAATGGTTTAAAGCAGGTTCTGCATTAAACTTAATTGCAGCAGGTAAATAAATAGTCATTTATAACCTCTTATAAGAAGAAAGGGTATCCGTTTAAGATGGATACCCTTTTATTTAGATTAAAATTGACTGTTAAAATCTCTTTTTGCTATAGTTAAACATTCTTTTAGGGAATTCTGTAAAATTTCATAGTTTTCATTTTGCCATTTTCCTTTTAACTTTCCAGTAGTTAATTTATCATAGCGCTGAATGATACTGTTCATATCGATATTCGTAATCGTTGAAGTAATATTGACAAATGATTTTTTCTCTATTTCTATAAAACCATGATACGTGATTGCTATTCCATATTGAAGAGTTATTTCTTGTATTTCGTCTACTTCATATGTTTCCTTGATATAGTTGTAATCTAATACTTCTTTCTTATTTTGTATTATAGTAGGTAAATTCTCTGAATCATCTATAATAAGATAATTCTTTTTTGTATAATCGTATATCTTTTTGACTTCGTTAATTAAGGCAGTATGAATTTTTGGGCTATAAATACTGTCTATTTCATTTAGTGCTTTTAAATACTTTTTTTGTGGTGTTACAGCTATATCTAACAGACCTTGACTTCCAAGTCTCATGGTTTTAAGTTCAGTTTTATTTATGATTACTGCTACTTTTTTTTCACTGTGATAGCTCTGTTTGTTAAGTGCAATTTGTTTAGCTCCACAAGAAGTTAATAGAATACTTACTGTAAGTAAGAAGAAAAGTTTAAATCTTTTCATATGTTATTGTGTTTTAAATGTTGTTGTAAATGTATGTAATAAAATATGACATTGTTAAACCATTTTTAAGTAATATTTTGTTAACTACTTTATTTTATAGTTATTTTGTAATTTAAATACACAACAGCACAAGATGGGTGATATAGAAGATAAGAAAATAGTATTGGCAGTAGATGAGAAGCCTAAAGTAGGACAGTGGATTCTATTGAGTGTCCAACATTTATTTGCGATGTTTGGAGCAACAGTTTTAGTTCCAACCTTGACAGGCATGAACCCTGCTATTGCATTAATATCGAGTGGTATTGGTACATTGGTTTTTATTTTTATCACTAGAGGAAAAGTACCTTCTTATTTAGGTTCTTCTTTTGCTTTTATAAACCCTATTATTGCAATGAAAGCTTTAGAAGCAGACCCCTCTTCTGGCATGCCAGTGGGTAGTTTTTTGGTAGGAAGCTTTCTTGTAGGAGTTGTTTATTCTTTAGTGGCACTACTAATTGCTAAGGCAGGAACTAATTGGTTAATGAAATTATTACCGCCTATTGTAGTTGGGCCAGTTATTATGGTTATTGGTTTAGGACTAGCTAGTACAGCGATAGGAATGGTAACTAATAATCCTCAAGGAGAATATGACCTAACTTATGTTATGATTGGTTTAGTAACATTAGCTATAACGATTATTACAGCAATATTTACACGTGGTTTTCTTAGTGTTATTCCTGTACTAGTAGGTATTGTAGGAGGTTATTGTTTTTCTGCTATAATGGGAGTTGTGCATTTCGATAAAGTAATTGATGCTAATTGGTTTGAAGTGCCTAGCTTTATGGTGCCTTTTGTACATTATGAGCCTACTGTGTCATGGTATGTTATTTTATTGATGTTACCTGTAGCTATTGTTCCTATTGCAGAGCATATAGGGCATCAATTAGTGTTGAGTAAAGTTATTGATAAAGATTTAATAAAAGATCCAGGACTGCATAAGAGTATGTTAGGTGATGGAGTAGCCACTATGTTAGCTTCATTAATAGGAGGACCACCTAATACTACTTATGGTGAAAATATTGGAGTATTAGCTATTACAAGAGCTTTTAGTATTTATATTTTTATGGGAGCAGCATGTTTTGCTATTCTATTTGGTTTTTGTGGTAAGATATCAGCTTTGTTAAGTACGATACCAGCACCTGTAATGGGAGGTGTTTCTATTCTTTTATTTGGTATTATAGCATCAAGTGGATTGCGTATGTTAGTTGAGAATGATGTAGATTTTAAGATAAAGAGAAACCTGATTATTTCATCAGTTATATTGATTATCGGTATCGGAGGAGCAGCTATTCATATAGGAGAATTATTCTCATTAGAAGGAATGGCATTGGCATCTATTATAGGGATAGTATTAAATATCGTATTACCTGGTAGAGTAGATGTAGACTTTGACGATATGTTTAGAAAATCTTAGTGCAGTTTTAGAGAAGTACATTTTTTGTTGTGGCGAGTTCTTTATATATTTAACTCAGAATACATTATAAAAAGATAAACGAAAAGTGATTGTACAATAATTATAACGTAGAATAGGTTTGTAGTATTTGTATAATGAGTATTCTAGATTTGAATATTGAATAAAGTAAGAGTATGAGTGAGAAGAATATCAAAAAGAAAGGATGGATATCTAATGCTATATTTATTATTGTATTAGGAGTTTTTTTATTTACTCCTTTAGGGGATAGTGTCAAGGTGTGGTTGAATAGGCTTGTGGCTATGAGTCCTAGCTTGGAGAATGTCGAAAATCAACAAACAGTGAATTATGAGTCATGGCATTTAATTGATGAACATGGCCAGACTTTTGACTTAGATCAAACTAAAGGAAAAGTAGTCATCATTAACTTTTGGGCTACGTGGTGTCCTCCATGTTTAGCAGAGAAACCTAGTTTTCAAGAGCTTTATAACGATTATAGGGACAAAGTAGTTTTTCTTTTTGTCACGTCAGAATCTCCTGATAAAGTAAAGGCATTTAAAGAGAAACATCAGTATACTTTACCTATTTATTTTGAGCAGAATGCAGCTCCTGCTGTTTTGTTTTCCGAATCTATACCAGCTTCTTATGTAATCGATAAAAAAGGAAATATAGTAGTGCGAAAGTTCAGAGCAGCTGATTGGAATAGTTCTAAGTTTAGAGTCATGTTAGATGACTTGTTGAAATAAAAATGAAATACAAAGAGATATAAAAAAAGTCCAGCTATTGCTGGACTTTTTCGTATATTAAGTTTACTATCTATTAATAGTAAGTATAACGTCTAACTTGAGCGATGTACTTAGCTAAGCGGATAACTTGGTGGCTATAACCATATTCGTTATCATACCATACATACATTACTACATTTTTACCATCTGCAGAAACGATAGTTGCTTTACTATCAAAGATAGATGGAGCAGATGTTCCTACGATATCAGATGATACTAATTCGTTATTGATAGAATATTTAATTTGCTCTACTAAGTCTCCGTTAAGAGCAGCTTTGCGCATTACTTCATTTAAATCTTCAACAGAAGTTTCTTTTTCAACTTCTAAGTTTAATACTACTAGTGATCCATTAGGAACTGGTACACGGATAGCATTAGAAGTAAGTTTACCAGCTAATGATGGTAATGCCTTAGCTACAGCACTTCCAGCACCTGTCTCAGTGATAACCATGTTTAATGCAGCAGCTCTACCACGACGGTATTTCTTGTGCATATTATCTACTAAGTTTTGGTCATTTGTGTATGCGTGGATAGTCTCTAAGTGTCCTTTTACTACACCGAAGTTATCTTCCATTACTTTTAAGATAGGAGTAATAGCATTCGTAGTACAAGAAGCAGCAGACCAGATATCTACTTGGTTTGGATCATACTCAGTGTGGTTAACACCGTGAACGATGTTTGGTACACCTTTTCCAGGAGCTGTCAATAATACTTTAGAAGCACCTTTAGAAGTTAAGTGACGTTTTAAATCTTCATCAGTTTTAAAAGCACCTGTATTATCGATGATTAAAGCATTCTCAATGTCATATTGAGTATAGTCAATGTCTTCTGGAGCATTAGCAGAAATCATGTGTACTGTAGTACCATTGATGATTAAAGCATTGTTCTCAGGATCAGCGATTACTGAACCTTCGAAGTCTCCGTGTACTGAGTCATATTTAAGTAAAGAAGCACGTTTTTCTAAAAGAACTGCATCGTTTTTATCACGAGTTACAATAGCTCTTAAACGCATCTGTTGTCCTTTACCGATTTTGTTCATTAACTCTCTAGCTAATAAACGTCCGATACGTCCAAATCCGTAAAGTACTACGTCTTTAGGTACTAATTCTTCTGTTTCTTTAGCATCTTTTAATTTAGAAATAACAAAGTCTAAAGCATTGCTGTGCTTGTTGTCTTCTAAGTGATATTCATAAGTTAAACGACCGATATCGATTCTAGAAGGTGGTAAGTCAGCTCGTTGAATCGCTTCAGCTATTTCTACAGAATCAAAAATATTGATTGGTTTACCAACAAATTTTGCAGCATACTCGTGTAAGTTAATGATATCGCTAACGCTGCGGTCGATAAGTTGGTTACGGAACATTAATAGTTCAATAGACTTGTCATACCATAGGTCACTGATAATCTTAATAAACTCTACGCATGCTTTTCTACGATCTGCTTGAAAAGCTAATTCTTTCTCGTAAAGACTAGTATTTTTCATATATTAAATTGTGTTGTGATAAATTACTGCAAAAGTCTGTTTTTTTAATGAATTAATCAAGTTGTAAAGTTTAAAATACTCTTTTTAGTGTATTTATTGGGTGAACCTTACGATTATATTAGTAAACGAAGATATTCTCCATTTTTATTCATTAAAGTGAGCTTTATTTTTTGATTTTGATTAATCTGAGAATTGATATTTTTAATTTGATTGATGTTAGAAACTTTGAAATCATTGATAGAAAGGAGAATACTGCCAATCAAATCATCTTCATATTTAGCAAATTCCTTGTCTAATACCTTGGTTATTTTAAACCCATAGTTGATGTTTAATTCTTCTTTTTCTGCTGAATCTAATTCTTGTATTTCTAGCCCTCTGAATTCTATTTTTCGCGGTTCATTTTTACCTAGTTTTACAGATGTACTGTGTTTATCATTCCCCCTTAAGTATTCTATTGCTACTGTATCCTTAGGGCGTTTAGTATTAATGATCGAGCGGAGATCTACAAAGGTCTTAATATCCTTATTATTAATCTTCGTGATAATGTCTCCAGTCTTTAATCCAGCCTGAGCTGCACCAGAGTTCGCTATAATATCTTGTATATAAAAACCAAATGTGGTAGTACTAATGTTTAGCTCTTTAACGATTTGAGGAGTTAATTCATATCCAGATACTCCTAGAGTAGCATTCTGTACATTTCCATATTCTAATAAATCCTCAACTATCTTACGCGCTACATTAGAGGGCACAGCAAAGGCGTAGCCTACATAAGCACCTGTATTAGACGAGATCATGGTGTTAATACCGATTAACTCTCCCTTAGTATTCACTAAAGCACCTCCACTATTACCAGGATTGATAGCGGCATCTGTTTGTATAAAGGATTGAATACTTCTCTTAGACAGATTACGAGCTTTAGCTGATACGATACCAGCTGTAACTGTAGAAGTTAAGTTATAAGGATTACCTACAGCGATAACCCATTCCCCTAGTTGAATATTGTCAGAATCTCCAAATACAATATAGGATAATTTTTCTTTTGGCTCTATTTTTAATAGCGCGATATCCATTTCTTTATCCGTACCGATTAGTCTTGCTTTATACGTTTCATTATTAGAGAGTGTCACTTCTAGTTCAGAGGCATTAGCAATCACGTGGTTGTTCGTGACGATGTAGCCATCCTCTGTAATGATAACACCTGACCCTGTACCTATCTGAGGTTTTGGTGAAGGCTTATACCCATAGAATAGTTCCATAATAGGGTTAGAACGAGAAGATACATAACTTAGATTTTTGACGTGAACTACTGTATTTACTGTGTTTTCAGCAGCTTTAACGAAATCAATAGACGAATTAGGAATAATAGAAGACTTAGTAGTAGACAGTGCAGACGGTATCTCCTCTAATTTAGTTAGCTCTGCATCATTTTGATTTTCAAAAAAATACTTATAACCAGCCAGTGTCATACTACCACTTAATAAACAAATTAAAAAAACACCTAAGATCTTTTTCATATATAAATCTATTAATTAAATAAAACTAAAATTACTAAATAAAAATTTGAACAAAATGATGTTTAACCATCACTTAACACCGTGTTTTAACATACATTATTTGTATTTTTACCACTTTAAGTAAGATTAGCTATATGTTGAGATTTTATAAGTATCAAGGGACTGGTAACGACTTCGTAATGATAGATAACCGCACTGGCTTTTTTCCAAAAGAAGATACAGAATTAGTGGCACACTTATGTCATAGACGCTTTGGAATAGGGGGAGACGGTTTGATTTTGTTAGAAGAAGCAGAAGGATATGATTTTAGAATGGTCTATTATAATGCCGATGGAAGTGAGAGTACCATGTGTGGTAATGGAGGTAGATGTCTAGTGGCCTTTGCAAAACAATTAAAAATAATTAATGACAATTGCCGTTTTATAGCTATAGATGGAGAACATACAGCTACGATTAGTAGTGATGGAGTAGTATCTCTACAAATGATCAATGTGTCAGGGATAGAGATAGAGAAGTCATATAGCTTTTTAAATACGGGATCACCTCATCATGTACAGGTAGTGAGAGATCTAGGTAACTATGATGTATTCGGTATAGGACAAGAGATAAGAGAAAGCGAATTATATGCACCAGGAGGTACTAATGTAAACTTCGTAGAGCAGGAAGGTCCTAATCATTTCAGAATACGTACATTCGAGAGAGGGGTAGAAGATGAGACGTTATCTTGTGGTACAGGTGCTACAGCAGTAGCGATATCGATGTATGCTCAAGGGAAGTGTGATCATAACGAAGTGAAGATAGATGTAGAGGGAGGTAGTCTGACGATTAGTTTTGATACAGATGATCGTATTAGTTATAGAAATGTAGTATTAAGCGGACCAGCCAAACTAGTGTTTGAAGGGACAATAGAAATATAAAAAAGATGTTACATATTCGTGGGAATGCTATATTTTTACGTGCTTTAGAGCCAGAAGATTTAGAGTTTATCTATCAGATAGAGAATGACATTGATCTATGGGAAGTTAGTAATACGGTGACACCTTATAGCCGCTTCTTGATTAGACAGTATTTAGAGAATGCTCATCTTGATATCTATGAAGTAAAGCAGTTGAGATTAGTTATCTGTGATATAGATACAGAACAGGCATTAGGGTTGATCGATTTATTTGAATTTGACCCTAAGAACAATAGAGCTGGTGTAGGTATTGTAATCCAACATCCAGAAGATAGAGGAAAAGGAGCAGGAGCAGAAGCATTAGAATTAGTTATTAATTATGGCAAAGAAGTATTAGGTTTGCACCAGCTGTATGCTAATATTTCGGTAGATAATTATCCTAGCCAACAACTGTTTTTAAAGTACGGTTTTAAGCTAGTAGGTATAAAAAAAGATTGGGAAAGAGTTGGCGGAGTTTATAAAGACGAAGCGTTGTATCAATTATTATTTTAAATAAAATTATGAAATTAAAAAACATCTTAGTTATTCTAGTTGTTCTTGGGGGATTTGGACTGTTAGGATATTTGTATATATGGTATGGGAAGGCATTTTCGCCTAATTTAAAAGGATGGGATGAAGAACAGTTTATCTACATTAAGCAAGAAGACAACTTTCATTCTGTACTGAAGATATTAGAGCCTTACCTAAATGATAAGGATGGTTTTGTAGAAATAGCAGAACAG
Organism: Myroides odoratimimus; assembly: GCF_030326305.1. Classification (GTDB taxonomy): domain Bacteria; phylum Bacteroidota; class Bacteroidia; order Flavobacteriales; family Flavobacteriaceae; genus Flavobacterium; species Flavobacterium odoratimimum_A. Next base: position 39,369 of record NZ_JACAKB010000028.1, read on the forward strand.
CGCAGTTATCCGTCTAATGTATTCAGTGGTCGTTTTAAACTTAGAAATGGGATGAATACCTATGACATCATCGAGGCACTTAGAAAGAATGTACCTGTGCGTCTAACGTATAATAATCTTGAGCGTATAGAAGATTTCGCAGGAAGGTTAGGTTCTATGTTTGAGACGGATAGTATAGGATTCTTAGAGACGTTCTACGAACCTAGTTTCTTAGAAGAAAACGGATTTACTAAAGAGAGTGTATTAGTATGTTTCTTACCTGAGACGTATGAATTCTATTGGAATGTAAGCCCTTTGAAGATTCGCAATAAGATGCATAAAGAGTATATCCGCTTCTGGAACGCTGAACGTCAAGAGAAAGCAAAAGCTCTAGGGCTAACACCTGTAGAGGTATCTATCTTAGCGTCTATTGTTCAGAAAGAAACGAGTAAAGCAGACGAGAAAGAAAGAGTAGCAGGAGTATACCTAAACAGAATTAAGTTAGGAATGCCACTACAAGCAGATCCTACAGTAGTATATGCTAAGAAATTATATACTAATGATTTTAAACAAGTGATCAAAAGAGTGTACCTAAAGGATACTCAGATACCATCACCTTATAATACGTATCAGAATACAGGATTACCTCCTGGGCCTATCTTTATGTCAGATCAGTCTAGTATAGATGCGGTATTGAATGCAGAGAAGCACGATTATGTATATTTTTGTGCGAGTGTAGATAGATTAGGATATCATGAGTTTGCAGTGACGTTAGCTCAGCATAATGCTAATAGTAGAAAGTATAGTGCATGGCTAAACCAAGCAGGTATAAATTAAAAAAATAAAAGAAGTAAGCTGTCTAATGTTAGACAGCTTTTTTTAACTTTATAAATTATTAGCATGGTATATTTATAATTTGTGGAGATTCATTGAGCTAGTAGTTAACTCTTACTGTTGGTGCTGTTGACCCGTCCTAAAAAAACTGTACAGTTTTTAAAACATAAAAAGATGGGAAGAGAACCAAAAATCAAAGAGCGTT
>NZ_JACAKB010000029.1 GCF_030326305.1 Myroides odoratimimus
AAGGATTAATAACTATAGCTGTACAGTATTAAGTAGGATTATTAACTATAGCTGTACAGTTATAGTAGGACGAGACAAGTCTTCCTTGATCTGAGTCCGTAGTGAGTCCGTTATGAGTCTGTAGTGACTCCGTTATTTTAAACAAAACAACGGACTGAAGATGGAAATATCTCTCTTCTTATATAGAATCAATAGCAACATAACTGCTATAAGACTAAAAGCTATCTGGATGCACAGAGGAATCTCTGCCTCCTCATACACTTTAGCTAAGAATAACACATCTCATCTATAAACAATCTCCTTACCTAGGCTACTCCCTAATAATCACTGTGTGTATGAAGTAAAAGTAAACTTCTCTACAATAATATAGTTTTTAGACAAACTGATAACTATCATATAATATCCATTTAGATATAAGTACTTTTACCAATGCCAATAATTCGTATAAAGTTTTTATACAGCTGTTTTTTAGACGAAAAGAGAAGTATATGGGATATACTTCTCTTTTTATTATTTCGCGATAGGAACCTTGTTAGACTCTAGTGGAGCCTCATAAATTTTATATCCTAATTTCTTCACCTCTTCTAGTAGCTTAGGGCTTAGTACTTGTTCCATTGCCTTAGTATTATATACATAGGATACATAGTACTTATATCCACCATCACTTACATTATCCTTACATGCATACCACGTCGGAGCTACAGTTAGTTCTGACTTAAAAGGCAACCTTAGCTGTACGAAGCTTTTCGGCTTTATGATCACATAGTCTGTTACCTTCTTATTTTTCAGCTTCTCTTGCCACTTGGCTAATAGACTATCCGAATCATAATCCCCACTCATCAGCATAGGCTCATCGATATGACTTGCCTTATTATACACTCTTTGTTTTAATACATATACTTGATTCTCGTATGTACTACCTACACTAGCTCCATAAGCTAACTCTGAAGTATCCCAAGGGAACCAATACGTATCATTAGAGTTATTCATTACTACAATAGTAGCTAGGCTATTATCCTTCACAGTGGAGTCTAATACCTTTACCTCTATTGGTTTTTTTGCGCTTTGGCCAAAAGCGCAAAATGCACTAATAAGTGCAACAAAAACAATAATTAATCTATTCATTTTCAACCGTCTCTTTAATCCACACAAGATAATAACTACAGATTATTTGTTCTCTAAAAGGAATTATAATTTCACAAATTAGAACAATTATAAATAAGAACTTATATTTGTATCCAAACACAAAACAATCATTACTCATATCATGAAGAAATTATTCTACACATTATTACTATCTCTATCACTATTATTTGCACATACCATCACTGCTCAAGAAGCGATAGAAATAGGAAAAACATATACAATCCAATCTAAAGTGCTAAACGAAGATAGAAAGATACAGGTCTACCTCCCTCCTGCTTATAACGATACACAATATCCCGATCAGAAGTATCCTGTCATATACTTACTAGATGGTGAAAGCAACTTTAATTATCTAACAGCCTATCTAGATAAGCTAAGTAGATATCCATACCCTTCTATCCCAGAGATGATCATAGTAGGAGTGGTCAATACCAATAGAACAAGAGACCTGACTCCTACTAAAGTAACTAGTGAGAGCATGTCTACTGAACAATCTAAAAAAATAAAAGGAGAAAACGGGGGCAACGATGCCTTCTTCCGTTTCTTAAAAGAAGAAGTATTTAGTTATATAGACACGAACTATAGAACCCTTGATTATAAAATACTAATCGGTCACTCGTTTGGAGGGATTACAGCTTTAAATAATCTACTAAACTATACTGATATGTTTAACGCTTATATCGTACACGATCCTAGTATATGGTGGGACAATAAGGTTATACTAAGAGAATATACGGATGGGATAAACCAAGACTTTAAACACAGACGACTATTCTTAACGCAAGTAGGTGAAAGCGAAAACAAAGGGCATCTAACTGATCACTATAGCGCAATCAAAGAATTTGATACATTATTAAGTAAAAACACTCCTGCTACACTGAGCTATAAATATGTAGCCTATGAAGGAGAAGACCACGGTAGTATACCACTAAAAGGAAACCTAGATGGTCTGAGATACATATTTGACGGATATCGAATCAACTTTAAAGAACTAAAAAACAACCCTACTCTACTACAGGAAACTTTCGAAGCTCTGAATAAGCAGATGCATTATGATTTTAAACCGACTGAGAAATTCTTAGACACAGTCATTAAATACTTCTCCTCTACTGAGGATACTAAAACAGTAGATCAGCTCACTAAGTATAAGAATACACTTTATAAAAAATAATACGGTAAGATCACATACCGCTTCTCTTAATGCCAATATGTAATATCACACAATAAATATTACATATTGGCATTATTATTATATACCTACAAAAGAAATAATACGAAATCAAAATACTACATTAGAATACTTCAAAAAAATCAAGAAAAACTTATCATTAATAAATATAAAGTTCTAAGTTTACCTTACAATTAACCCAAAAACGATATGATGAATATTAAAATAATAAGTTCAGGATGCTACATCCCAACTAAAGTAATAGACAATACCACCTTTGATCAATTTGACTTCAGAGACGAACACGGTCAACCATTAAAGGATACTAACCAACGTACAGCTTATAAACTACAACAGATAACAGGTATCGAAGAAAGGAGATATGTAGAAAATCGATTAACTACTAGTGACATCGGTACTATCGCTTCTGAGCATGCTATCAAAAATGCAGGTATAGATCCTGAGACATTAGACTACATTATTTTTGCGCATAACTTCGGAGATGTAAAACACGGTACTTTACAGTCTGATATTGTACCTAGCTTAGCCTCTAGAGTAAAACACAATCTGAAAATCGCTAATCCATCATGTGTAGCATTTGATGTTCTTTTTGGGTGCCCAGGTTGGTTACAAGGCGTGATACAAGCTTATGCATTTATGAAAGTAGGTATGGCTAAGAGATGTCTAGTCATCGGAGCAGAGACACTATCACGTGTGATAGACTTACACGATAGAGACTCTATGATCTATGCTGATGGTGCAGGAGCTACTATATTAGAACTAACTAATGAAGAAGGAGGAATACTATCTGTAGAGTCTGCTAGTTATACACTAGACGAGGCTTTCTTCATTCACTATGGCAAATCATACAATCCTGACTTAGATGAGAACACTAAGTACATCAAGATGTTTGGGCGAAAGATTTATGAATTTGCACTAACTAATGTCCCATTAGCAATGAAGAGCTGTGTAGATAAAAGTGGAATAGATATCAGCAAAATCAAAAAGGTGATGATACATCAGGCCAATGAAAAAATGGATGAGGCCATCGTAAAACGTTTCTTCGAATTATACGAGATGGAAATGCCAGAGCATATCATGCCTATGAATATCCAAAAACTAGGGAATAGTAGCGTAGCGACATTACCAACCTTATATGATATGATTATCAACAAACAACTAGATCCACACCAGTTAGAAAAAGGAGATATAATCCTCTTTGCTTCCGTAGGGGCTGGTATGAACATAAATGCCTTTACTTATCAAGTATAAGACATGAAATATAAAGAGAGCACTAAGCTCTCTTTTTTTATAAAAAGGCTATAGTGATATCTCTATTATTTATTCTCTTTCTTCTCTTTTTCACAAGTCTTACTTATGTAAACGAGAATAGCAGTACACACACCTAATGCACTGTAACATAGATAACTGACTACATTATTACTAAAAAAATCAAACAAATCAACAATTAATAACAAAGTAGCTACTGCTATTATAAACTTTAAAATCCGGTCTAAACTATTCACGTGACTATACTTTCTATTATATAACTTCCTCTATTGTGTCTAGCTATATCCCTAAAACACACTAAAAATTCTATAAAATAATTATCAATAGTAATGCCAATTTCTCAAAAATTATTGGTCATAAACACAACTTCACATATAGTCATTTTAATTAAATAGACCTTTTACTAAAAATATTTAAACTAAAATCAATAATAAAAGAGGCTAACTTCTATTTTTATTCATTCTTCTTATACTTTATTAGAATAAAAATAATTCTTATTTTCTTATAACAATACTCTAACTCAACCAATAGCTCTTAAAACAAAAGAGAATTACACAGTTATTTTTATCCTCTTATAAACAATTAAAAAGCCAAGCTATATTTATTTGATTTTAGTAACTTTGACTTAATTTTCTTATTCTCTTAATACTATGAGTCAAAATCTAGAAACAATCAGTGATCACTATAGAGAAAACACCATTAGCCATTATGCCTTCGATGCATCTGACTACCAATGTGGTAAATCACATTTCAATATTAATATTCGTAAATACTGTAATTTCAATACGCCATATAACAGACGAGATTATTACAAAGTATGCTTAATTATAGGAGAAGGTGTATTTAAATATGGTGAGCATACATTGATAATAGACAGACCAGCTTTATTTCTTCCATGCCCTACGATACCATATGAATGGGAATGTCTAAGCAATCAACAAGAAGGGTATTTCTGCCTTTTCAACCAAGAGTTTTTAGTAGAACATAGTACAATAGAGTTCTTCAAAAAGACTTCTCTTTTTAAGGAATGGAGTAAGCCCTTTATATTTTTAGATGAAGATCAATTAGAGCTGGCTTCTACCTACTTTAAACAGATGTATGCCATGGCTCAGAGTGATTATCCTTTAAAGTTTGAGATTATCCGTAACTTACTTGCTTTATTACTACATCAAGCGTTACAGTTAAAAGTAGAAGACCTAAAGCTAGAAGACACACCTAGTAGCACAAGATTATACAGACTATTTGATGAACTGCTAAACAAACAGTTCCCACTAGACTCACCTGCTTACCCTCTAAACCTAAAGACAGCATCTGACTACGCTACTGCCCTAAACGTACATGTCAACCATCTAAATGCTTCTATTAAGTCTGCAACGAGTAAGACAACCACTCAGTTGATAAAGGAAAGGCTATTCGAGGAGGCTAAAAACCTATTGAAGAATACGAGTTGGGATATAGCAGAAGTTGGATATACACTAGGCTTCGATCAACCATCTCATTTTAATAATTTCTTTAAAAAGAATGCTGGAGTAACACCATTAAAATATAAAAAACCTATATAATCAATCTTTGATTTTTGCAATTATACCTTTGAGATATTTAATTCAAGATAATGATTGGCTACTTAATTTTGCTTCTCAAACAACAATTATAATCTATGCTAAGAGAAGCAAGTGAACAAAGAAAAAGACTAGCTACAATACTAGCCTTTTGTTCTATACCCCTTTCTGGTTTTGTGACCGATATATATTTACCGTCATTCCCTTCTATGGCTAAAGGATTAGCTGTATCAGAACAAGACATACAGCTTACCCTTACCTGCTATCTGTTAAGCTATGGTATATCACAAATATTCGTAGGTAGTCTTTTAGATAATATAGGAAGGTACAAACCGCGCTTAGTCGCTTTACTGATATTAATTATTACCAATATCAGTATCACACAGATGGATAGTGTCTTCTACATCTGCATTATGAGAATTATACAAGGAATGGCTATCTCTACGTTAGTAGTTGCTACACGTGCTATCTTTATAGACATTTATGATGAGACGAAAAGACAGTATTACTTAAGCTACTTTACGATCGTATGGTCATGTGGTCCAATATTAGCACCATTCTTAGGAGGATATTTAGAAAAGCTATTTAACTGGCATGCTAACTTCTATTTCTTAGCTATCTATGCAGGAGTATTGTTAATCTTAGATCTGTGTATCAGTGGAGAGAGTATACCTGAGAAGAAGAGGTTTATCTTATCAGATACATTAAGTTTATATAAAATGATGCTTAGTGAAAAAAGATTTATGATTGGTACACTAATATTAGGGCTTAGCTACTCTATCGTAATGATCTTTAATATAGCAGGACCTTTTCTAATCGAAAACACATTTGGTTATGGGTCTGTAGTTATTGGTTACTGTACATTAGTACTTGGATTCTCATGGATGCTCGGTGGTATAATAGGCAAGAAGAGAATGCACTTAGACTTAAAACCTAAAGCTCTTAAACCTTCATTAGTTCAACTATCGCTAATAGCAGTTCTATTAATTACTACTATCTGGATAGAGAGTCTACCATTATTAATAGGTTTTCTATTTCTTATACATATCTGTTCTGGAACGCTATTTAATAATTTCTTTACCACAACCATGTTACAGTTCCCTAATAATGCAGGTACAGCAGGCGGTCTAATGGGCGGATTGGTGTATGTACTTACCTCTTTTGTCACGTTAATAATCTCGTCTACAGGAGCTATTACCACTCCCACTGCATTAGGAGTAAGATACCTCATTACAGCTGTAGCACTATTACTAGCTATACTTTATATAATCAAGCTATATAATAGAGAAAAAACAATAAACTAGAAGAAAAATAACTAACCTATACATATTTCTATATAATACACGATAGAACAGAACATCGCTGTACTTATAAAACTAAAAATAACTTATCAAATATGCATTATTTAATGATTAATACTTATTAAACTTCTCTTAAAGCTAGCTATTTTATACAGAGTAGACAATTCGTATACTGTAGTAATTTTTACTATTTTACAGTCATATTTATCAGTAATTTTGCGTTAGTCTTTAGGTAAAAAGAATCCTTTTTATCACACTATATTCAACTAATAATGTACTTAGATGTACGTTTTTAAAAATGCAATTAAACAATAAGTTTTTAGGCTTTACATCCGCAATCTTTGCAGCGATGTTATGGGGAGTATCTGGAGCTTTTGCTCAGTTCCTTTTTAGAGAAAAAGAATTTAACGCTGAATGGTTAGTTACCGTTCGTCTTCTTATCTCAGGAGTATTAATGTTATTATTTGGTATTGTCAGAAAGAATCCTGATGTCGTAAATATCTGGAAGGACAAGAAGGATGCAGTCCAATTGATTCTTTTCAGTATACTTGGAATGCTGACAGTACAGTACACTTACTTTGTGACTATACTGCACTCTAATGCGGCAACAGCAACAGTAATACAGTACACCGGCCCTGTGTTCATCGCTATCTATCTAGCATTAAGACTACGCAAATGGCCTAAGCCTATTGAGTTCTTAGCTATAGGAATGGCGATGTTAGGTACATTCTTATTGGTAACACATGGAGATATTAACACACTGAATATCACCCCTACAGCATTAGTATGGGGTATAGCGTCAGCTATAGCATTAGCCGTATATACACTGATGCCTGTGCATTTATTGAATAGATATAGTCCTATCGCTATTATAGGTTGGAGTATGCTTATCGCAGGTATAGCGATGAGTATTATACATCCTCCACATAAGCTAGAAGGCATATGGGATACTGATACCTATTTGGCAGTATTATTCATTATCTTCTTAGGTACATTGATACCGTTCTATATCTTCTTAATGGCGATAAAGAATATTGGACCACAAAGAGCTAGTTTATTAGCTTGCGCAGAACCTCTGTCTGCTACTTTAATAGCTGTGGTATATTTTGGGGTAAACTTTGAATTGATGGATTATATAGGAAGTCTTTGTATTATAACAACTATATTCCTATTGACTAAAATCAAGAAGAAAGTTATTCCTGAAAATTAAACAACGAGAATATCCATTTTTTTATAAGCAACGCGGTATATCCCTGTAAGGTATATCGCGTTGTTGTTTTTATAAGGTTATAAACCTAGTTTGCGAAATAGCTTATCTAACATTGACTTTACTCCTATAACCCAATTCGTCTTTAATAGAACAATGAAGTTTAAGATAATCACTAATCCTACTTTTAAAACTAAGACTAATAGAGGATGAGAGTTATTAGGGATGAGAAATATTATAACAACAAAAGCTACCATAAATAACATTAGCTTAAAGAAGTTTATATCAAATGGCCATAACTTCATCTTTTGATAAATATAGTAGGTCTTAACTATATTAAACAATGTTAGAGATAATAGTGATGCTAGCCCCACACCGAATATTCCTAAGTCTGTATAGGCTAATAATACATAGTTCAAAACAACATTAAGAACCATCAAGCTTAAGATAGAAACTAGATTAAAACGGTAATACTTAGAATAAGAAATAATCTCTGTATTAAATCCTGTAGACATATTAATCACTACATTAATACCTAGTAAATAGATAATAGGTAATGAAGGAGCTAACTTGTCATAAGTAGGTAACAATTGAAATAAAGGTTCTATACCAACTACAACACAGCTAAAAAGAAGCATACCAATAAAGAAAAGATTACGTGCTACTTCTTTATATTTCATATTCAGTGTACGCAGTTCCGCTCTCTTTATTAAATCAGATATAATAGGCGCATATAGTGCAAATACTCCTGTAGCTGGTATAGCGAGTGTAGACGCTAATGTCACCCCTATATTATATGTACCATTCGCTTCATAAGAGATAAAATAAGGAATCATCAGAGAGTCTACTCTAAACGCAAAGAAAGAACCAAAACTTCCTGCAAAGGCGAATAAACTATATGCGTAATACTCTTTCTTTCCTACATGAGCAAATAAGTCGTCGTATTTCCAATGCCAATTAAACTTAAAATGTCTATATATATAAGTACCTATTACTATGGCAATAACGTAATAAGACACTATATAATACCACACTGCGTTATCTATTGAAAAGCTGCCATACACTACTATTAAGAACACTGTTGGCAGAGCTATTTTAGGGATTATCTTTTCAAAAAAGGTAGGAAAAGAAAGGCGTTGTAGATTAGTTGCTTGTCGCCTAAATAGCTCTATATAAGCCATTGAAATAGCTAGTACAAACCCCATAACCACATATCTCATCTCTGCTCCATCATAGACATAGGATCCTAGTAACAATACTATTCCTACTCCTATAGTGAGTTTAATCATAGAGAGCATACTATAACTAAAGAGTTTACCTTGCAAACGTTCACTTAGTTTGGGGTAAAAGTTAATCAATGCATGTGTACTTCCTAAAACAATAATCGGAAATATAATCTGTGCACAGGCATCTACAAAACGAATAATACCTAACAGTTCTTTATCTTGAGGATAGATTAACACAGTAGACACTACTCCTATCAATACACCTATATAATTGATAAGAGTAAAAAGAAATGCCTGTTTCGTAGATATTTTATCTTGCATGAGGATACCTAAATCTGTTAATCACTTACAAATATACTTGCTAATAAGTCCTTAACTACTATTTTTTTTAAATTTGTAATTCTTATGTGAATAAACCAACTTATAAAAGAAAGCTTATTTGCACAAATACTATTACATGAAATACCTTGTTATCATGCCTGCTTATAATGAGTCGGCTTTTATCGGTCATACTCTAGACAGTATAATTTCTCAAACGTTGTTACCAACTGATGTAATAGTTGTAAACGATAATTCCACAGATGACACAGCCAATATCATTATGAACAACTATGCTCATCTTCCTTATATCACACTAATTAACAAAGCATCTGAAGCTATACATCTACCTGGTAGTAAAGTTGTAAAAGCTTTTAATTATGGTTTAGAACAAGTAGATAATCTAGATCAATACGATTTTATCGTTAAGCTAGATGCAGATCTTATTCTACCTAATAATTACTTCGCTACTATCGCAAGTACTTTTGCACAAGACCCAGCTATAGGAATGGTAGGAGGCTTTGCCTATATAGAAAAAAACAAGGAATGGGTAATCGAAAGCCTTACAGACAAAGATCATATTAGAGGGGCATTTAAAGCTTATAAACTAGACTGTTTTAAACAGATAGGAGGTCTTAAGCCTTCGATGGGATGGGACACAGTAGATGAACTCTTGTGTAAGTTCTACAATTGGAAGATCGTTACGATAGATACTCTAAAAGTAAAGCACCTCAAGCCTACTGGTGCAATGTATAATAAAGCGGCTAGGTATAAACAAGGAGAAGCATTCTATAGACTTCACTACGGAATAATAATTACATCTATCGCTTCTTTAAAACTAGCATTGAAAAAGAAAAAACCTTTCTTATTCATAGATTACATCAGTGGCTATTATAAAGCAAAAAGGGAAAAACAACCGTATCTAGTCACTGAAGAGCAAGGCATTTTTATACGTAAGTACCGTTGGAGTAAGATAAAATCAAAATTACTCTAATCACTTTTTTGCTTTAATAAACTTAAAACTCATTTGTAATTGGTAATTTAGCCGATATTTTAATTTTTATGATAAAATCTGGATTAACACATATAGGACAGTACTTTATAATGCTAAAAGAAATGTTTAGCAAAATGACTAAATGGAAAGTGATGAAAGTACTAATATTCAAAGAAATAGATGATCTAATCATTGGTTCTTTAGGTATTGTAAGTTTCCTATCTTTCTTCGTTGGAGGAGTAGTTGCTATCCAAACTGCCTTAAACTTAACAAACCCACTTATACCTAAATACCTTATTGGATTTGCTACTAGACAATCTGTAATACTAGAGTTTGCACCAACATTTATCTCTATCATTATGGCTGGAAAAATGGGTTCTTTTATTACATCTAGTATCGGTACAATGCGTGTTACAGAACAAATTGACGCTTTAGAGGTTATGGGGGTTAGTTCATTAAACTACCTTGTTTTCCCTAAGCTAATTGCCGTATTATTATATCCATTTGTCATAGGCATTAGTATGTTCTTAGGAATTGTCGGAGGATGGTTTGGAGGTGTTATGGGGAACTTTGTTTCATCAGAACAATTCATAATTGGATTACAAGATTCGTTTACTCCATTTCATGTTACTTATGCGTTTATTAAAACTTTCCTCTTTGGATTCTTACTAGCTACTATACCTTCTTACTTTGGTTATTATATGAAAGGTGGAGCCCTAGAAGTAGGTAAGGCTAGTACTACTTCATTCGTATGGACAAGTGTAGCCATTATCTTGACAAATTATATATTAACCTCTCTACTTTTAAGCAACTAAGAAATGATCGAAGTAAAAAATATACAAAAATCGTTCAATGGTACTCAAGTACTGAAAGGAATTACAACTACTTTCGAAACAGGTAAAACTAATCTTATTATTGGACAAAGTGGATCTGGTAAGACAGTAATGCTTAAAACTCTCCTAGGTATTCACACTCCAGATGAAGGAACTATTAGTTTTGATGGTAGAATATACACAGACCTTACAAATACTGAAAAAAGAGAGCTAAGAACAGAAATAGGAATGGTATTCCAAGGAAGTGCCTTATTTGACTCTATGACTGTAGAGGAAAACATTGCTTTCCCGCTTCGAATGTTTACTAATAAATCTGATGCAGAAATAGCACATCGTGTGAATGAAGTTATAGATCGTGTGAATCTAATCAATGCTAACACAAAAAAGCCTTCTGAGATATCAGGAGGTATGCAAAAGAGGGTAGCTATTGCCAGAGCAATAGTTAATAACCCAAAATACTTATTCTGTGATGAGCCTAACTCAGGGCTTGATCCTAAGACAGCTATCGTTATTGATAATCTTATCCAAGAGATTACACATGAGTACGGTATCACTACAGTAATCAATACGCACGATATGAACTCTGTATTAGAAATAGGTGAGCACATCGTATTCTTAAAGAATGGGGTACTAGCTTGGTCTGGTAATCATAAAGAGATCATTCAGACAGACAATGAAGATGTAGTTGACTTTGTGTACTCATCAGAATTATTCAGAATGGTACGTCAAGCTATGAGACAAATCGGAAATGAAAAGAAATAATATAAAAAAGGAGTAATGCTGATAACATTACTCCTTTTTCTTTTCTTGTATTCTTACTTAAGTTTATCCGTCACTTGCTGACTCACAACCTTAATTTCTTGTTCTTTTTTCTTAGGATATAATAATAAAATATCATCCTTGTCCACGATGATATAGTCATTCAAACCATCTACTACTACCACTTTCCCTTTAGCTGTTCTAATAATATTATTTGTAGCATTATTAAAAAAAGCAGTTGCATTTACTACCGCATTGTCATTATCATCTTTAGGAAGCTTATCGTATAAAGACCCCCATGTACCTAAATCATTCCAATCAAATGTAGCTGGTAATACATATACATTATTAGCCTTCTCCATCACAGCATAGTCTATAGAGATGTTTTCAGCTTTAGAATAGTTCTCATCTATAAAAGACTTCTCATCTTCTGTATTTAGATAATCATACCCTTGATCAAACAATTCCGTCATAGCAGGTTGAAACTCTGAGAAAGCGTCCAAAATAGAGCTTACACTCCATATAAAAATTCCTGAATTCCATAAAAAATGTCGGCTCTGTACAAACTTACGTGCTGTAACGTAATCAGGCTTCTCTCTAAACTGTACTACTTTCTTAATAGGACGAGAATCTAGTTTATTAAACTCAATATATCCATACCCTGTATTAGGGAAAGTAGGCAAAATTCCTAAAGTCATTAATACCTTATCACGCTCACATACATCAAAGGTGCGTTGTAAGTTAGATACGAACTGTAACTCATCTTCTATCCAGTGATCGCTAGGCGCCACCACCATTACTGCCTCTGGATTCATCTTCTTAATCTTCATCGCCGCATATAGTATACATGGTGCTGTATTACGCATATCTGGCTCTAATATGATATTATTTAACTCTACAGATGGCAATTGTTCCTTTACTATCTCGCGATAGTTTTCATGCGTTAAAATCAGAATATTCTCTTTAGGCACTACCTGAGACAGACGTTTAAAAGTCTTTTGTATCAAGGTATCTCCTGATCCTAACATATCGTGAAACTGTTTTGGAAACTCAGGTGTACTCACAGGCCAAAAACGTGACCCTACTCCACCTGCCATAATCACAGCGTAATAATTTGAACTCATATATCTTTATCTATTTACAACATAATGGGTCAACAACTCTACTTCAGCATTTGCTTTAAAAGTGTATATTCTTCCCGTTGAAACCTCTAAACACTCGAAACGCTTTACCCTAATAGGACCGCGCTTAAATATCTTTCCGTTATAAGTTTTAAAATGACTCCCTAAAGGGATTTCATATATAAAACAATTGTTATTATTTATATCCTGGACATCATACCTTCTCATCGCTATAGATAACTTCTCATCAGTATCGCTACTAGCAGAAGGGTTTCTAAAGTGATTTGCTAACAAAGGTAATAATGCACTAGGAAATATTTCTTCTCTTAAAAAGGGCAACATTAATAATTGAAAAGTACTTTTCCACTCTACTCCATGTGGCTTTATTCCCCCTTTGTACTTTTGATAAGCCACTAAGTGAGCTATCTCATGAATCAAGGTCATCAAAAAACGGTAAGGATTCAGGTTAGAATTTATCGTTATAATATGCTTCCCATCGTGATTACGAGTATAATCTCCATGACGTGTAACTCTCTCGTGTACAATCTTTAGATGCACATGATAGTGTTTTATCAATTCAAATACAGGTTCAACTGCTTGTTCTGGTAAATATGGTTTAAGCTTCTCTATCAATTACATTTTAATTTAAGGGGTAGTAGTAGACACTTGCAATACCTTCCCATTAAAAAATCTATTCCCATGTATCGCAAAATTCACGATATACTCAGCCATTTCATCTGGCATAAGTGGAGCTTGATATCCTGGGAATGCCTCTTCTAACATCTCTGTCTGTACTGCTCCTAAAGCTACTACATTAAAGAATATTCCCTTATCCTTATATTCTTCAGCTAACAACTCACTTAAGATAGTGATAGCTCCTTTACTAGAACTATATGCAGCTAATCCTCCGAACTTTAACACTCCTTGTACTCCTCCCATACTACTTACAGATACCACATGACTATTCACTTTCATAAATGGTATAGTAACTTGCATTAGGCGAACTGCACCGAATACATTTACATTATATACATACTGAAAGTCTTCTTGTGTAATCTCCTCAAAAGGTTTGTTCACAATAGCTCCAGCGTTATTAATCAGGATATCTACATGCTCCCAATTGTCCTGTACATAATCAACTACCTTCTGAAGGTCTTCTTCTTTAGTTATATCAACAGCTAAACAAGTGACATTATCTAAATCAATAAGTTTATCTGATATTTTTCTAGACACTGCCAATACATTATGACCTAATTTTGACAACCATTGCACACACTCTAGTCCAATACCTCTACTTGTCCCTGTAACAATTACATTTTTCATCTTAATACATTCTTATTTCTCCCGGAGCTAAATTAACAAGTTTGTTCACAACCGGTATTATATCTTGTGTAAAAGAAGTCATAAAATTTAAATCCATTAAATGAGCTTCATCCTTTACATGGTGGTAATATTCATAATTTTCAAAGTCAAAAGAACTAAACGTTTGACATGGTACTTTAAACATTTGGTAAAAAGGATAATTATCAGAACGCTTAAACAAATTAAACTCTTCAGCCTTTTCTAATTTACCTACAATAGGCTTCCCTGCCAATTCATTTAACTTACTTGCCATAGTAGACAGATCGTATCCCGTTAGATAAGTCATATAATCTCTCTTCATAGGTAGTCCTAGCATTTCGAAATTAAGCATAGACACTACATTCACATTCTCTTCTTTAAGACGCTCTGCTAAATGTTTAGATCCCCATAATCCCTTTTCTTCTCCTGTGAAGAACGCCACAAGTACTGTACGCTTATTATTCTGTAACTTTAAGTTACGTGCTAATTCTAACAGGATAGCTGTACCAGCTGCATTGTCATTCGCTCCATTAGCAATAGAATCTCCATCTACAGGCTTTTCTATTCCGATATGGTCATAATGAGCACCTAATACCACTACCTCGTTTTTTAAAGTCTCATCACTACCTGGTATAACTCCTACGATATTCCAAGCATCTGCTACATTCTGTAACGTATCGTTATAAGAACTATAATAAGGCTTAATCTTATACTCCGCTAATCGTTTAGCTAAGTACTCACCAGCCATCTTACCTCCTTCTGTACCAGTATCTCTACCTAGTAACTCATCAGAAGCTAAATAATATAATGTTTCTTTAATATTCTTTTGTTCAGCATTAGCTTTAACAACAGATGGTGTCTTAGTAGTAGCACATCCAACTAATAAGACTGCTGCCAATAGGCTTAAAATTCTCATTTATAAATATTTTTATCAAAAATACAAAAAGGTAATTAACTATAGAAAATAATTTCTACTGTATATGTAGCATATACAATAAATTATTATCAATAAAAAAGCCCTTATTCAAAAGAATAAGGGCTTAAGTATATTATTATTTAGATTACGCCAACATAGTCACTGGGTTCTCTACATAATCTTTAAATGTTTGTAAGAACTGAGCACCTGTAGCACCGTCCACAGTTCTGTGGTCACATGCTAGAGTTACTGTCATTGTATTACCTACTACGATCTGACCATTCTTCACTACTGGTTTTTCTATAATAGCACCTACTGATAGAATTGCAGAGTTTGGTTGGTTGATAATAGAAGTAAATGACTGAATACCAAACATACCTAAGTTAGACACAGTGAATGTACTTCCTTCCATCTCAGCAGGAGTAAGTTTTTTAGTTTTAGCTTTACCAGCTAATTCTTTTACTTTACCACCAATATGAGTTAAAGACATTTGATCAGTGAATGGTAATACTGGTACTACTAATCCATCCTCTACAGCTACAGCTACACCGATATTGATGTGGTTGTTATAGATAGTTGCATTATCAGTCCATTGTGTATTCACCTGAGGATGCTTGCGAAGTGCCATAGCACATGCTTTCACTACCATATCGTTAAATGATACTTTCGTATCAGGTAAGTTATTGATAATCTTACGAGACTCGATAGCATTATCCATATCTAACTCGATAGTTAAATAGTAATGAGGAGCAGTAAACTTAGACTCAGCTAAACGACGAGCAATAGTTTTACGCATTTGTGAGTTTTTCACTTCCTCTACACTTACTTCTCCAGCTGGTACGAATGCCTTAACAGCAGGTACAGCCGCAGTAGCTGCAGCTACAGGAGCAGCAGTTTTAGCAGCAGGTGTATAGTTTTCAATATCGCGTTTGATGATACGTCCATTCTCACCAGAACCTTTCACCTCAGTAATATTTATTCCTTTATCTTCAGCAATTTTCTTAGCCAATGGAGAAATGAATACTCTCCCATTAGTAGAAGTAGTAGCCTCCACGCTTACAGTTTTTGGTTCTTCAGCTTTAGGAGCCTCCGTAGCAGGAGCCTCAACAGCGATAGCACCACCGTTTTGAGCAGATGCAACTACAGCTGATACGTCAGTTCCTTCTGGTCCTAAGATCGCTAATACGCTATCAACAGGAGCAGACTCACCTTCGTTAATACCTACATATAATAAAGTTCCAGCCTCAAAAGCTTCGAACTCCATAGTAGCTTTATCAGTTTCGATTTCTGCAAGGATATCACCTTCCTGAACCTTATCACCTACTTTTTTAATCCAAGTAGCTACTGTACCATCAGTCATAGTATCACTAAGACGAGGCATAGTAATGATTTTAACTCCAGCAGGCATAGCAGCCGCAGCAGGAGCTGGTGTTTCAACTTTAGCTTCTGCTACAGGAGCAGCAGCCTCAGCAGCTGGAGCAGCATTACCCGCACCACTGATTAAAGCAGAAATATCTTCACCTTCATTTCCTATAATAGCAAGTAACGAATCTACAGGAGCAGATTCACCTTCTTGTAATCCAATATATAACAATGTCCCTGAATTAAATGATTCAAACTCCATTGTTGCTTTGTCTGTTTCAATTTCTGCAAGGATATCTCCTTCAGAAATCTTATCTCCAACTTTTTTTAACCATGCTGCAACAACACCTTCTGTCATCGTGTCGCTTAAGCGTGGCATTGTAATTACTTCTGCCATGTTCTTTTTATTATAATCTGTGAGGTATAAAAGGGTAATTCTCTTGTTCGTATACTACGTCATACATTACGTTTTTCTCTGGGAACGGAGATTCTTCAGCGAATTTCTCACACTCAGCCACGTAATCTTTTACTCTTTGATCCATTGCCTCGATCTCAGCTTCAGTAGCATATCCTTTTTCTCTAATTACATCTAATACTTGTGTAATTGGATCTATTTTTTTGTACTCTTCTACTTCCTCTTTAGTACGGTAGTGTTGAGCATCTGACATAGAGTGACCTCTATATCTATACGTTTTCATTTCTAATAAAGTAGGTCCATCTCCACGACGTGCTCTTTCGATAGCCTCGTACATAGCTTCAGCTACTTTTACAGGGTTCATACCGTCTACTGGTCCACTAGGCATTTCGTATCCTAAACCTAATTTCCAAATATCACTATGGTTAGCTGTACGCTCTACTGAAGTCCCCATAGCATATCCATTGTTCTCAATGATGAATACTACTGGCAATTTCCAGTTCATAGCCATATTAAATGTCTCGTGTAAAGACCCTTGACGTGCTGCACCATCACCGAAGTAACACATTGTAACAGCTTGTCTATCGAAATATTTATCAGCGAATGCTAATCCTGCTCCTAGAGGAATTTGCCCCCCTACGATACCATGACCACCATAGAAACGGTGTTCTTTAGAAAAGATGTGCATAGATCCACCTAATCCTTGTGATGTACCAGTACCTTTTCCTAATAACTCAGCCATAATTCTCTTAGGATCTACTCCTAATCCGATTGGCTGAACG
The DNA here is from genome assembly GCF_030326305.1 of Myroides odoratimimus. Lineage (GTDB taxonomy): Bacteria > Bacteroidota > Bacteroidia > Flavobacteriales > Flavobacteriaceae > Flavobacterium > Flavobacterium odoratimimum_A. The sequence continues at coordinate 17,739 of NZ_JACAKB010000029.1, forward strand.
TGATTTCTATATGCTGTAATCATCTTGTCTTTAGACATGTCCATTGCATGTAAAGCTCCAGCCAATACTGCTTCCTGCCCATTATATAAATGCAAGAATCCTCTCACTTTTTGTTGAATATATAAAGCAGCAAGCTTATCTTCAAACTTTCTCCAAAATAGCATGTCTTCATACCACTTTAGATAAACTTCTTTTGTAATTTCTCTCATATGACTTTACTTTTCATAAACGGTCTCCCGTTTAAAATACAGACTTTCTCGTTTAACCACACTACTGTGGAGAAGCAAAAATAATATATCTACACTAGACTGAAAAATTTATTTGAAGTATTTTAGATTTGATAATATTTTAGACAATTAATTTAACAATACCTTATAATTAGATCGTTTAGTTACATTTCTATTTTTTAAAACTTAAACCTAAAAATCCCGTATATACTTTTTTAATTTTATTATAACAACCTTAATATTACTAATAACATCCTTATTTAAAGACACATAAATTATGCCATCTATCCAATAAAGGATAACTAGTCTGTAAAATCCTCTAAAAACTCCTATTAAAGCTCTTTTATAGTATTCACTGTATACTAATGTTATTATCTGCCTTCTATTAGCCTTAACTGTTCATCGCCTCTTAGTACACATAAGTTAATAGTACTTCTACCTCTCCTCCATACTAAGTCCGTTTCTATCCTTGTATTAACGGACTCACTACAGACGCATAACGGACGCATAACAGACTCAACTCGCATCAGTTTAACATCACACCCAAATAAGTCTACATGAAATATCTAAAAAAGGAGAGAGTCTGTGAAAACAGACTCTCTCCTACATTATAAAATATATAATACACTATAAACACTCTCTAGCTTAATAAGCTATAATAGTGGATAAACTCAGTAGTTCTAGACAGAACTAATTTTGCCACCACATCTTATAGTTAATATTATCTCCTCCCATCTCTGCTACTTTTTTCTCATAATTACCTTTGTTCTGAGTACGTATATTGATCGGGTATGGGAATCTATTAGGCATATTCCCATCATTTAGCATTGACTCTGTCTTAGGTAGCTTAGGATATCCTGTACGCTTATATTCGAACCACTGTTGATAATCATTCATATACAATGCATAATACTTCTGTAACATAATGCGCTCTAATGTACCATTATACCTAGTACTTTCTAAAGTAAAATAATTAGTTGGCATCTCTAATCCCTTAGAGGTAATAGCCTCTTTCACCGCCTGCTCATAATAGCTCTTTGCATCTGATAAGTATCCCTTCTGAGCTAACTCCGCCTTTATAAATAATACTTCAGCATACGTTAGTATAGGTGCTTCTGTAGGATTAGCCGCCATAACATTATTCAATGTCGATGCTTCGTAATCAAACTGTGAATCCGAACCATCAAAGGCACTAGGTATTCCTTTATACCCTATATATACTTTCTTCTTTCCTTCTACTCTATAGGCTTCTGTTGCATATAGTGGAAGTCTTGGGTCTTTAAAATCATTTAAATTATCTATAAAGAAAGAAGCCATCTTACGACTCAATGTAAAATCTTGAATACGACTCCAAGGAGAGATATTAGGTGTCACCCCTGTTATCTTTAGATTAGCCTGTGACTTCACATCATTAATAATAGGATACTTATCTGGATCGTTAAGTATAGTCAGCATACGTTGATATGCATTCTTATTCTCTTTATTTGATATTCTCAACAATAAACGCAAATGCAAACTATTCGTAAACTTTTGCCAGTCATCCCAGTATGTTTTTGAATCTATGTATAAAATATCTGGGTTATATAATAACTTTCTATTTAGGTCATATAAGCTATTTGCTCGTTCCAAATCCGCCAAAATACTATCATATATCTTCTCTTGTGAATCAAATTCTGGATAAAGAACTTTTTCTTCTCCCTTAGACGCCTCAAAATAAGGTACATCCCCGAATAAATCAGTTAAGTTAGAAGTGATCCACGCTTTTAGAGTTAGAGCCATCGCTTCATAGTTAGGATCGGCTACCTTCACAGCTTCATACTCCATATCTCTAGCATTCTTTAACCATCTGTAATAAGCATTCCACGATGACGCTCCTACATCATCACTTAGATCATATCGTTGCATACCTGGTACATCACTAGGATAGACCACAATATCTTGCATTAGATGGTTATTATGAGACCAACTGCGATACATATTATGACTAGCCATCTCATAGATGATAGGGTTTAATAACGTTGCTGGGCTAATCTGTTGTAAACGGTTAGGATCAATATTCTTCTCTTCAAAATCAGAAGTACAACTCACAGTCAGCAATACTGTTGCTGATAATCCTAAAAATATATTTTTGATTTTCATCTGTCGTTTTCTTAATATTAGATATCTAGTTTAATACTAAAACCATAAGTAGCAGGTGATGGCATCTGCCCCATCTCTACTCCTGGCATCATAGAACCTCCATTTAAGGCTGCTGTCTCTGGGTCAAATAACGGGAAGTTAGACAACATCGCTAGGTTACGTCCATATACAGATACGCTTAGTTTCTTCAGGCGTAACTTATTTAATATTTGCTTAGAGAAATTGTATTCAAAACTCACTTCTCTCAATTTGATATAAGAAGCATCGAATGTATTAGACTCTAGATTAGCTCTTCTATAATATTCTTTATAGTAACTTGCTGGGTCTACCTTAGTCGTATTAGGAGAGAATGTACCATCTCCATTTCTCACTACTCCATCTCCGATGATATATCCTTGTTCTCTACCGTATAAGGTATGTTCTAGTTTACCTTGCTCACTCATCTTATGATGAGACTGTGAGTACACATTACCCCCATATTGCCCATCTATCGTAAAGCTGAACTTAAATCCTTTATACTTAAATGTATTAGTCCATCCCATCGTCCAGTCTGCATAAGCACTACCGATATACTCTATTTCTTTAGATTGTTCAGGAAGTCCTTTATCTGTATATACGATTTGTCCTTGATCATCTCTCACAAATTTATATCCATATAAGTCTCCTGTAGTTCCTCCTACTTTAGCGATAATAGATGCCGTACCAGATGTAGCTAATACTTGCTGATCTCCTCCTTCGAACTCTTCTGCTAGGCTTAAGATTTTATTCTTATTCTTAGCCCAGTTCACTGAAGTATTCCAAGAGAAATCTTTTGTCTTAATAGGTGTACCACTTAACATTAGCTCAATACCTCTATTGCGTACATCTCCACCATTAATTACAGCCTTATTATATCCTGTTACATAATTTAATGGTACGGTAATAATTTGATTTTTTGTATTGGTTTCATAGACTGTCACATCAAAGCCCAATCTATTGCCAAACATCTTATGCTCATATCCAATCTCAAATGAATTAGTACCTTCTGGTTTTAATTCACCATTATGTAAAGTGGTAGCAGACGTAGCAGAGCTAGCAAAGGCACTATTAGAATAATATTTCAATGTTTGATATGGTTTAGTACCATTACCTACTTTTGCTATAGACACTCTCAGTTTAGAATAATCAATACTCGCAGGCATTCTAAAAATATCATTCAACACAAAACTTGCGTTTAATGAAGAATATAAAAATGACCAATTCATTTTAGGCAATGTACTCGACCAGTCATTTCGAATAGTTCCATCTAAGAATACCATATTCTTATACCCTACCGAAGCCATTCCATAGACAGAGTTCACTTTATAATCGTCATCTAGAACATTAGTGATAGGATTATTGATACCATTCGCTAACATATATACACCAGGCGTAACTAGTCCGTCTACATAAGATGTAACGCTGTGATATTTAGAATCAAGCATATTCCCTCCTATAGACCCACTATATGTAAATATATCTGAGTCATTATCAGTATAAGTTAATAATACATCAGTATTAATCTCTTGGAAGTTTATCTGTTGTGTTCTAAAATATCCTTTACCAAACTTAGTGGTGCTATAAGGTCTGCGCTGCTCACGTTTATCATTACGCGAGTTAAGTGAGGCGCGTAACATTAATTTTAATTTAGGTGCAAGAGTAATATCAGTCGATAGGCTTCCTGTTATAGTGTTTGTATTTACTGGATTGGTTGTCTCATAAGCGATTAGATAAGGATTTTCTATGTATGAGCTAAACGGATGAATCTGTTGTGTTTGATAGTAATCTTTCTGCCAGATAGGTCTATACCATTCTAAGTCAACATTAGGATTCTGAAAGATCATAAAATATCCTATCGTATGGTTACCATATCCTGTACCTGGTAGGTTATCACTCTTTCTGTTCGTATAACTAACATTCGCGTTTAAAGTAACTGCATCAGAGATATTATACTTAGCCTTCGTAGATAGTGTAGTTCTATCAAATCCAGTATTAGGCATTATCCATTCATTCTTAGAGTGCGTTATCGTCGTTCTAATATCTCCTTTATCACTTCCTCCTGATAGACCTAAAGTATTAGTTGTAGTAATACCAGTACGCCAGAAGTCTTTTATATTATTCTTATAAGGTTTCCATAAGGTTCTTTCTGCACCTTGAGACTCTGTTACAGGATCGTATTGATAGTAATATTGTCCTTCAAACTTAGGTCCGAATGCACTACTAGTACTTCCTGTATTCGCACCATCATCTGATAAACCGTAAGAATAATACGGATTACCTTCTTTATCGAAGCTATTTCCACTACCTTGACCATATTCGTATTGATACTTTGGCCACCTCTGAATTACATCAAAACTAACATTAGAGTTAAATGAGATACCTAATCCTTTATCTTTTTTTCCAGATTTAGTAGTTATCATTAATACCCCATTACTAGCTCTAGAACCATATAATGCAGCTGCACCAGGCCCTTTAAGCACAGAGATACTTTCTATGTCATCCGGATTTATATCAGCTATCCCATTTCCATAATCTACAGGGGCATCAGTACCTATATAAGAATCACCTGCTCCACTGCTCCACAAAGTACTATTGACAATCACACCATCTACCACCACTAATGCTCCATTGGCATCAGCATTCAATGATCGATCTCCACGTAACTTAATTTGTGTAGAATTCATTGGACCAGAACTAGCAGATGTCATAGTCATACCAGCCACTTTACCTTTTAATGCATCTGACCAAGTATTAGAACGAGTATTATCAAGTTGTTCACTGTTCAAAGTCTGTTGAGAAAATCCTAATTGTTTCTCTTCTCTCTTAATACCTAAAGCCGTTACTACAACTTCATTAAGCATGCTACTAGACTCTACTAAGGTCACATTCACAAAATCACCTTTACTAACGATCATTTTCTTCTCTTCAAATCCCATAAAAGAAATGATGATTTCACCTTTTAAGAAAGTATCAGGCACAGCTAGTGTGAAGTTACCATCTAGATCTGTCGATGTGATGTGCTTAGATCCTGACAGCTGAACTACTGCACCAGGTAGAGTCAATCCAAGGTTATCAATTACTTTTCCTTTTACGATCGAGCCACTACTTTGCTCAGAAGAAGATTTAGTGATAATACTATCTAACGCATCAGTTGAAACATTAGAAGCGAATAATGAATTTGATTGTAGTAATAAAACACTTCCTATAATCAAACAAATTTGATGACAATTACGTCTAACTTTTTTCATTACTTAAAATTGTGTTGTTGTTGGTTGTATTAAATACCTCACTTAATACAGTCACAAAAGAATGAAATGCCATTAGTCGGCACAACGTTTAATCATTACTAAACAGTTAATAACTGTTATATAATTGTAAACAAAAAAATACCTAAATTATTTTTTAGTCTAATCTAAATTATTAATTTAGCCATGTCTAATAAAAATAAAACTATAAGTAATGAAATTCAAACTTCCTGATTTGCCATATGATAAAAATGCTTTCAATTCTTTTATATCATCTGAAGGATTCGATTATCACTATGGAAAACATCATCAAACGTATGTAAACAACCTTAACCATTTAATAACAAATACAAAATGGGAAGATGAATGTTTAGAGAATATTATCACAGGTACTCAAGCAGAAGGAGAAGTAGCCATATTTAACAACGCTGCACAGCATTATAATCATTCTTTTTTCTGGAAATCCATCACTCCTAACCAAGGTGGTCAGCCTAGTGAAGAACTACTAGACATGATAGGAAAGTACTTCGGATCACTAGATGAACTAAAAACTCAATTCATTGACAAAGCGACTAAATTATTTGGAAGTGGATGGGTATGGTTAGTACTAACTCCAGAAAATAAGCTGGAACTTATGAGTCTAAAGGATGCTGACACTCCCTTAGTTTATGGGAACACGCCTTTACTAACTATAGATGTATGGGAACATGCGTATTATATAGACCACAGAAATGCAAGGCCAAGCTTTATCCAACTATTTTGGAATGCAATCAACTGGGAATTTGTCAATAAAAATTTAGCAAAATGAGTATAGAATGTATTATGCACATAGAGAAAAGCTGTCAACTAAAGCAAGATCTTGCTAACGAGCAGCTCCAAAAAGGGAACAATAGTTTAGCAATTAACTATTATATCGAAGCCATAAGTCGACTAGAAGTATTGTGCGCTTCATATAACGCGTATCTAAAAACAGGTCCCAAACTCTATCTACAATACATAGATACATCTATTAGGTTAGTCACCTTATATAGAAAAGAACAAGAGACTGACAAGTACAAAAAACTAGTCTCTAAGCTTAACAGTTATATTGACAATGTCAAAGAGCTAATAAACAATGATCATGAAATGTCCATTACACTAGCTAACTTCAAGCTAAAGCTTAATAATATTTAAAACTAAAAGAGATTATTCCAATTAATTAGTAAAGCCATAATTCTAAAACAATAAGAATAAAAAACTCTTTTTAAACAAAAAAGGTCTACATTAAATGTAGACCTTTTTCATTTTGTTGATATTAAATCAACTATTCTATCGGATTTATGCTTCTCCTTTCGTACCAAACTTTATAGCAGACAATTCACTAGTAGCTTCAACATCAACTATACTTCCATTACTACCTTCATAGCGCTGGATATTCTCTTGTAAAGCAGTCATTAATCTTTTCGCGTGTTGAGGCGTCAAAATAATTCTAGACTTTACTTTACCTTTTGGCATTCCAGGCATTATGGTAACAAAATCAACCACAAATTCAGTATTAGAATGATTGATAATCGCTAAATTAGAATACACTCCTTCTGCTGTTGCCTCGTCTAATTCAAGGCTAAATTGATCTTGTTCTTTTTCCATAATACTAGAAGTTTAAATCTGTTTCTTTATTTGCAAACCCTTCGTCATCTGAAGTACTAACAAGGATACTTTCGTACTCTCTCATACCTGTACCTGCAGGGATTCTGTGACCTACAATAACGTTTTCTTTTAATCCGTTTAATCCATCTACTTTACCTGCAACAGCAGCTTCGTTTAACACTTTCGTTGTTTCCTGGAACGACGCAGCAGAAATAAATGATTTCGTTTGTAAAGACGCACGAGTAATACCTTGTAACATTGGAGTACCAGTAGCAGGCATAACATCACGACTAACTACTAAGTTCTTATCCTCACGTTTCAATAATGAATTCTCGTCACGTAATTCACGCATAGTAATAATCTGTCCTTCTTTCAAATTATCAGACTCACCAGCATCAACTACAACCTTCATTCCATATAATCTATCATTCTCAGCAATGAAGTCAGCAGCATGTGCTAATTGATCTTCTAAGAATAAAGTATCTCCTGGATCTTCGATTTTTACTTTACGCATCATTTGACGGATAACTACCTCAAAGTGTTTATCACTAATCTTAACCCCTTGTAGACGATATACCTCTTGAATCTCATTTACTAAATACTGTTGAACAGCAGAAGGTCCTTGGATTCTTAAGATATCGTCTGGAGTGATAGCTCCATCAGAAAGTGGCATACCAGCTTTCACGTAGTCATTCTCTTGAACTAAAATTTGATTAGATAACTTAACTAAGTATTTTCTAACATCTCCTGTTTTAGACTCAACAACGATCTCTCTGTTACCTCTCTTAACTTTACCGAACGATACAACACCATCAATTTCTGAAACTACCGCAGGGTTCGAAGGATTACGAGCTTCTAACAACTCAGTAATTCTTGGAAGACCTCCAGTAATATCCCCAGCTTTAGATGTATGACGAGGAATCTTAACTAAAACTTTACCAGCCTTAATTTTATCACCATCATTTACCATTAAGTGAGAACCTACAGGTAAGTTGTATGAACGAATTAACTCACCATCTTTACCATAAATTAATAAAGTAGGAATTAACTTTTTATTTCTAGACTCAGTAATAACTTTTTCTTGGAATCCTGTTTGCTCATCAATCTCAACCATGAACGTCTGTCCTTGTTCGATATCTTCATAAGCAACTTTACCAGTAAACTCAGAAACAATTACACCATTATAAGGGTCCCATTTAAATAACGTAGCACCTTCCTCAACAACATCTCCATCATTCACATAAATAGTAGAACCATAAGGAATGTTATTTGTTGTTAATAGGATACCAGTATTAGTATCAAATAACTTAGCTTCAGTAGAACGTGAAATAACGATATCGATAGCATTACCTTCATTATCCTCTCCTTTTACTGTTTTAAGATCTTCTATTTCTAAACGACCATTAAATTTAGCAGTAATACTAGATGTTTCAGAGATGTTACCAGCAGTACCTCCCACGTGGAATGTTCTCAATGTTAACTGTGTACCAGGCTCCCCAATAGATTGAGCAGCAATAACCCCAACAGCTTCACCTTTTTGAACCATTCTAGCAGTAGCTAAGTTACGTCCGTAACATTTAGCACATATACCAACTTTAGCCTCACAAGTCAATGGCGAACGAACCTCAATTGATTCAATTGGTGCTGCATTGATTGATTTAGCGATAGCTTCAGTAATTTCTTCTCCAGCTCCAACTAATACATCAGAGTTAAGCGGGTTAATCACAGCATTAAGAGCAACACGTCCTAAAACTCTTTCTCCTAATGATTCGATAACTTCCTCATTCTTCTTAAGTGGTTTAACTTCAATACCTCTCAATGTACCACAGTCAACAGAGTTAACGATAACATCTTGAGCTACATCATGTAGACGACGAGTTAAGTATCCAGCATCCGCTGTTTTTAACGCCGTATCCGCAAGACCTTTACGAGCACCGTGAGTAGAGATGAAATACTCTAAAATCGAAAGTCCTTCCTTAAAGTTAGAAAGAATTGGGTTCTCGATAATCTCTCCACCACCAGCTGTAGATTTCTTAGGCTTAGCCATCAAACCACGCATACCAGTTAACTGACGAATCTGCTCTTTAGAACCACGGGCTCCAGAGTCAAGCATCATATATACTGAGTTAAATCCTTGTTTGTCTTCACGAATGTTTTTCATTGCTAACTCAGTTAACATAGCATTTGTAGAAGTCCAAACGTCAATAACTTGGTTGTAACGCTCATTATTTGTGATAAGTCCCATGTTATAGTTCATAGTAATATGATCTACTTGTTGGTTCGCATCATCAATTAATTCCTGTTTACGCTCAGGAATCATAATATCTCCTAAACTGAAAGATAATCCTCCACGGAATGCGTAACCGTATCCCATGTTTTTAATATCATCTAAGAATGCAGCAGTAGTAGGTACATCAGTAATACTTAAAATACGACCGATAATATCTCTTAATGATTTCTTAGTTAATACCTCATTGATATATCCTGCAACTTCAGGTACTACTTCATTAAATAAAATTCTACCTGCAGAAGTCTCAATAATTTGATATACTAATTCTCCTTCAGCATTATAATCTTTAGCTCTAACTTTAACGTTAGCGTTAAGATCAAGTTTACCTTCATTTAATGCAATATGTACTTCCTCCACAGAGTAGAAAGTCAATCCTTCACCTTTGATGATATGCTCTGGAGTTGATTTACGTGACTTAGTCATGTAATATAACCCAAGTACCATGTCCTGAGATGGTACAGTAATAGGAGCACCATTTGCAGGGTTTAAGATGTTGTGAGAAGCTAACATTAATAATTGAGCTTCTAAGATTGCCTCTGGTCCTAGAGGTAAGTGAACTGCCATCTGGTCACCATCGAAATCGGCGTTGAATGCCGTACACACTAATGGGTGTAATTGAATCGCTTTACCCTCGATTAACTTAGGTTGGAACGCTTGAATACCCAATCTGTGTAACGTAGGAGCACGGTTAAGTAAAACTGGGTGTCCTTTAATTACGTTTTCTAAGATATCCCAAACAACAGGTTCTTTTTTATCTATAATCTTCTTAGCAGATTTTACTGTCTTAACAATTCCTCTTTCTATTAACTTACGAATAACGAATGGTTTGTAAAGCTCAGCTGCCATATCTTTTGGCAATCCACACTCGAATAATTTTAATTCTGGTCCAACAACAATTACCGAACGAGCTGAATAATCAACACGTTTACCAAGTAAGTTTTGACGGAAACGTCCTTGTTTACCCTTTAATGAATCAGAAAGAGATTTTAATGGACGGTTTGATTCTGTCTTAACAGCAGAAGACTTTCTAGTGTTATCGAACAATGAATCAACAGCTTCTTGAAGCATACGTTTCTCATTACGTAAGATTACTTCAGGAGCTTTAATTTCCATTAAACGTTTCAGACGATTATTTCTGATAATTACACGACGATATAAGTCATTTAAATCAGATGTAGCAAAACGACCTCCATCTAGTGGAACTAATGGACGTAATTCTGGTGGAATAACAGGAATAACTTTCAAGATCATCCACTCTGGTCTATTCTCACGATTCAAATTAGAATCACGGAAAGACTCAACTACTTGAAGACGTTTTAACGCCTCTGTTTTTCTTTGTTTAGATGTTTCGTTATTAGCAGCGTGACGTAGAGTATAAGATAACTGATCTAAGTCTGTAGTTGCTAATAAATCCATAATACACTCAGCACCCATTTTAGCGATGAATTTATTTGGATCTGTATCATCTAAATATTGATTTTCCATCGGAAGAGTATCACAAATGTTTAAGTACTCTTCTTCAGTTAAGAAATCTAATCTATTGATAGGTTCACCATCAACGTTTTTAGCAATACCAGCTTGGATTACCACATAACGCTCATAGTAAATGATCATATCTAATTTCTTAGAAGGAAGACCTAAGATATAACCAATTTTGTTTGGCAATGAACGGAAGTACCAGATATGCGCAATTGGCACAACTAAATTGATGTGTCCAACTCTATCTCTACGTACTTTCTTCTCAGTAACTTCAACACCACAACGGTCGCACACGATTCCTTTATAACGGATTCTCTTATACTTACCACACGCACATTCGTAATCCTTTACAGGTCCGAAAATACGCTCACAGAAAAGACCATCACGTTCTGGTTTATGAGTACGATAGTTGATTGTTTCAGGTTTTAAAACCTCACCTCTCGATTCTGCAAGAATAGACTCTGGCGATGCTAAACCTATTGAGATTTTATTAAACCTTTTTACGGTATTTTTCTCTTTATTTTTATTCATGGTAAACTTACTTGTTAAAGTGTATGATAAAGAGTAAGCAGTGCAACACTGCTTACCCTATAATCTTAGTTTATTCTTCTAATCTGATGTCTAGTCCAAGACCTTTTAATTCATGCATTAATACATTGAATGATTCTGGTAATCCTGGTTCTGGCATAGTCTCTCCTTTAACGATTGCTTCGTAAGTTTTAGCTCTACCAATAACGTCATCCGATTTTACCGTCAAGATTTCACGTAATGTACTAGATGCTCCATAAGCCTCTAATGCCCAAACCTCCATCTCTCCAAAACGTTGACCACCAAACTGAGCTTTACCTCCTAATGGTTGTTGCGTAATCAATGAGTAAGGACCTATAGAACGCGCGTGCATCTTATCATCTACCATGTGACCAAGTTTCAGCATATAGATAACCCCAACAGTTGCACGTTGGTGGAATCTCTCTCCTGTTCCTCCATCATATAAGTAAGTGTGTCCAAAACGTGGTATACCTGCCTCATCTGTAAGAGCATTGATTTGATCTAATTCAGCACCATCGAAGATTGGAGTCGCATACTTTTTACCAAGTTTTTGACCAGCCCATCCTAATACTGTTTCATAAATCTGTCCAATGTTCATACGAGAAGGTACCCCTAATGGGTTCAATACGATATCTACTGGTGTTCCATCTTCTAAGAAAGGCATATCCTCATCTCTAACGATACGAGCTACAATACCTTTGTTACCGTGACGTCCAGCCATCTTATCTCCTACACGTAATTTACGTTTCTTAGCAATATATACTTTCGCTAATTTCAAAATTCCAGATGGTAACTCATCCCCTACAGTAATCATAAATTTCTCTCTTCTTAGAACTCCTTGAAGATCGTTTAATTTAATTTTGTAGTTGTGGATCAAATCAGTAATCATACCGTTTGTCTCCTCATCAGTTGTCCATTGTCCTTTAGTTAAGTGAGCAAAATCATCTACTGCAAATAACATTTTTTGAGTAAATTTCTTACCTTTTGGTAAAATCTCTTCTCCTAAATCATTCAATACACCTTGAGATGTTTTACCATTCACGATGAAGAATAATTTTTCAACTAAACGCTCTTTCAACTCATTGAATTTAACTTCAAATCTAGTTTCTAATAAAGCCAATTCGTCTTTATCTTTAGAACGTTTACGTTTATCTTTTACTGCTCTTGCGAACAATTTTTTATCTAAAACAACTCCTCTTAATGATGGAGAAGCTTTTAATGAAGCATCTTTAACGTCTCCTGCTTTGTCACCAAAGATAGCACGTAATAATTTCTCTTCTGGAGTAGGATCAGACTCTCCTTTTGGAGTGATCTTACCGATCAGAATATCACCAGGCTTAACTTCAGCACCAATACGGATCATACCGTTTTCATCTAAATCTTTTGTTGCCTCTTCAGAAACGTTAGGAATATCATTAGTTAACTCTTCGTTACCTAATTTAGTATCTCTTACTTCTAAAGTATAGTCATCAATGTGGATAGATGTAAAGATATCTTCACGTACTACTCTTTCACTAATTACGATAGCATCCTCAAAGTTGTAACCCTTCCATGGCATAAATGCCACTTTCATATTACGACCTAGAGCAAGCTCTCCTTGTTGAGTAGCATATCCTTCACAAAGTACTTGACCTTTAGTAACTCTATCACCTTTTCTTACGATTGGTTTTAAGTTGATACTTGTACTTTGATTTGTTTTTCTAAACTTAATTAAGTTATATGTTTTCTCATCTGGATCAAAGCTAATTAAACGCTCTTCATCCGTACGATCATACTTAATGATAATCTTCTGAGCATCCACATACTCAACAGTACCTTCTCCTTCAGCATTAATTAAAACACGAGAATCTGAAGCTACTTGTCTTTCTAATCCAGTACCCACGATTGGAGATTCTGGACGTAATAAAGGAACTGCTTGACGCATCATGTTCGATCCCATCAACGCACGGTTGGCATCATCGTGCTCTAAGAAAGGAATTAACGAAGCAGAAATAGAAGCAATCTGGTTCGGTGCAACGTCAGTATAGTGAACATCTTTTGGCTCAACTACAGGGAAGTCACCCTCTTCTTTTACTACTACTTTTTGCTCAGTGATGAATCCTTTTTCATCAACAGGAATGTTCGCTTGAGCGATTAACATACCTTCTTCCTCTTCTGCACTTAAATAAATAGGATCATTAACGATATCTACTTGCCCTTCAACAACTGGACGGTAAGGAGTTTCGATGAATCCCATATTATTTACCTTAGCATATACTGCTAAAGAAGAAATCAAACCAATGTTTGGTCCCTCAGGTGTCTCAATAGGACATAAACGTCCGTAATGAGTATAGTGAACGTCACGTACCTCGAAACCAGCTCTTTCTCTAGATAAACCTCCAGGTCCTAAAGCTGATAAACGACGTTTGTGTGTAATCTCTGCTAATGGATTCGTTTGATCCATAAATTGAGATAACTGGTTCGTTCCGAAGAATGAATTAATAACTGACGACAAAGTCTTAGCATTAATTAAGTCAATTGGAGTAAACACCTCGTTATCACGTACGTTCATACGTTCACGAATTGTTCTCGCCATACGAGCTAAACCAACACCAAACTGAGCAGATAATTGCTCACCTACAGTTCTAACGCGACGGTTAGATAAGTGGTCAATATCATCAATCTCAGCTTTTGAGTTAATTAATTCAATCAAGTATTTAACAATAGTGATAATATCCTCTTTTGTTAAAACTTGTTTGTCAATTGGAGTATCAAGATTAAGTTTTTTGTTCATTCTATAACGACCAACTTCACCTAGATTGTAACGTTGATCTGAGAAGAACAATTTATCAATAATACCACGTGCAGTTTCCTCATCTGGCGGTTCTGCATTACGCAACTGACGGTAGATGTGCTCTACTGCCTCTTTTTCAGAGTTAGTAGGGTCCTTCTGTAATGTATTATGTATGATGGCATAATCTGCCTGATTATTATCTTCTTTATGTAAAAGGATCGTTTTGACGTTAGCCTCAATGATTTCTTCGATATTATCTTTATCTAGGACTGTATCACGGTCTAAGATAATCTCATTTCTCTCAATAGAAACAACCTCTCCTGTATCCTCATCTACGAAATCCTCATGCCAAGTGTTTAACACACGTGCAGCAAGACGTCTTCCGCTATATTTTTTTAGTCCTGTTTTTGATACTTTAACTTCCTCTGCTAGGTCGAAAATCTCTAGGATATCCTTGTCTCTTTCGAATCCTATAGCACGGAATAATGTTGTAACAGGTAACTTCTTTTTTCTATCGATATAAGCGTACATTACACTATTGATATCGGTAGCAAACTCAATCCATGATCCCTTAAAAGGAATTACTCTCGCCGAATATAACTTAGTTCCATTTGCATGGAATGACTGTCCAAAGAAAACACCAGGTGAACGGTGTAATTGTGAAACCACAACACGTTCTGCTCCATTGATTACGAAAGTACCACTTGGCGCCATATACGGAATTGTTCCTAAATAAACATCTTGAACTATTGTTTCAAAATCTTCGTGTTCAGGATCAGTACAGTACAATTTTAAGCGCGCTTTTAGCGGAACACTATAAGTCAATCCTCTATCAATACACTCTTCGATTGAATAACGAGGAGGATCAACAAAGTAATCAAGGAACTCCAATACGAACTGGTTTCTTGTATCAGTGATCGGGAAGTTCTCCATGAAGGTATTGTATAAACCTTCCTTACCTCTCTCTTCAGATTTCGTTTCTAATTGAAAGAAATCTTTAAAAGACTTAACTTGAATATCCAAGAAATCTGGATACGCAGGTATGTTCTTTGTAGAGGCAAAATTTAATCTTTCAGTCTGATTTGTGATCATCAATGGACAAAAAATTTTGATTAGAATTTGAATTGTTTTTACGCAAAATCTCTTTATACGCAAAATGGTTTAGGCCTGTGGGAAGCTTCCCAAGACCTAAACCTAAAATATTTTTTAGAAAAAAACTATTTAAGCTCTACTACAGCTCCAGCTTCTTCTAATGCTTTTTTAAGACCTTCAGCCTCATCTTTAGAAACTCCTTCTTTGATGTTAGCTGGTGTAGAATCTACGATATCTTTAGCTTCTTTTAATCCTAAACCTGTTAATTCTTTAACAGCTTTAACTACAGCTAATTTAGAAGCTCCAGCTTCTTTTAATACTACAGTGAATTCTGTTTGCTCTTCAGCAGCATCACCTGCAGCACCTCCTGCAACTACTACAGCAGCAGCAGCTGGTTCGATTCCGTACTCATCTTTTAATATAGTTGCTAATTCGTTAACTTCTTTTACAGTTAAGCTAACTAATTGTTCTGCGAATTGTTTCAAATCTGCCATTTTTCTATCTTTTAATGATTTGTAAAAATATAATTTATTAATGTGCGTTCTAATGAACTTTAAAAACTAGATTTAGTCGTTGACTACTCTTCGTCTTTAAATTGGTTTTTAAGAGCTGAAATAACTCTTTGAGCTGGTGATTGAAGTAATCCAATGATTTCTCCAATAACTTCTTCTTTAGATTTAATAGCAACTAATGCATCTAAATTGTTATCACCGATGTAGATTTCCTCATTGATATAAGCTCCTTTTAAAGCTGGAATATCAGATTTTTTTCTAAAGTCTTTGATAATTTTAGCAGGTCCATTTGCAACATCTGCAAATAAAACAGCACTGTTCCCTTTTAAAGTAGAAGGTAGCTCTTCATAATTTCTATCTGAAGCTTCCATCGCTTTTGCAAGCAATGTATTTTTAACTACTTCAATTTTAATTCCAGCTTTGTTACAAGCTCTTCTTAAGTTTGAAGTAACTTCAGCATTCAATCCTGATATATCAGCGATATAGAAGATATTAGCGTCAGCTAACTTAGCTTTTAATTCTTCTATCGCTACTGCTTTCTGTTCTCTAGTCATACGAATAATTTTTTATTTACCAATTATACTGCTTTAGGATCTAAAGCAATAGCAGGGCTCATAGTACTAGATATATTAATAGACTTGATATAAGTACCTTTAGCTGCAGTTGGTTTCAATTTGATTAATGTTTGGATTAATTCAGCTGCATTCTCAGTAATTTTATCAGCTTCGAAAGAAACTTTACCGATAGATGCGTGAACAATACCAGTTTTATCAACTTTAAAATCGATTTTACCAGCTTTCACTTCTTGAACAGCTTTCGCTACGTCCATAGTAACAGTTCCTGTTTTAGGGTTTGGCATTAAACCTCTTGGTCCTAAAATACGACCTAAAGGACCTAATTTACCCATAACAGCAGGCATAGTGATGATTACATCAACATCTGTCCAACCGTCTTTGATCTTTTGTAAGTACTCATCTAGTCCAACATAGTCAGCCCCAGCAGCTGTAGCTTCAGCTTCTTTATCAGGAGTAACCAATGCTAACACTCTTACATCTTTACCTGTTCCGTGAGGTAACGTAACCACACCACGAACCATTTGATTTGCTTTACGTGGATCAACTCCTAAACGTACAGCGATATCTACAGACTCGTCAAATTTTGCAGAAGCAACTTCTTTAATCAATGCAGATGCATCTTTCAAAGAATATAATCTATTCTTTTCAATTTTAGCAGCAGCCTCTTTTTGCTTTTTCGTTAATTTTGCCATTTCTTCTTTCTTTTACAATTAAAAAGGAGCTGTTCCTGTTACTGATATTCCCATAGATCTTGCAGTACCAGCTATCATACTCATAGCTGCCTCAACAGTAAATGCATTTAAATCAGGCATTTTGTCTTCCGCAATAGCACGAACTTGTTCCCAAGTTACGCTAGCTACTTTTTTTCTATTAGGCTCACCAGATCCAGATTTCACTTTCGCAGCCTCTAATAATTGAACAGCAGCAGGTGGCGTTTTAACAACAAAGTCAAATGATTTGTCTTTGTAAACAGTAATTTGTACTGGTAAAACTTTGCCTGGTTTATCTTGTGTTCTAGCATTAAATTGCTTACAGAACTCCATGATGTTAACTCCAGCAGCCCCCAAAGCAGGTCCAACCGGTGGCGATGGGTTCGCAGCACCTCCCTTAACTTGTAGTTTAACTACTTTACTAATTTCTTTTGCCATTTCTTAAAAAAATTTGGCACATCTCATTTGGAAGCCAAGATGTGACTATTGTAACATTATAATTTTTCTACTTGTGTAAAACTTAGTTCTAATGGTGTCTTTCTTCCGAAAATCTTAACCATTACTTCTAGTTTACGTTTCTCTTCATTAATGTTTTCGATTGTTCCATCGAATCCATTAAATGGTCCGTCGATAACTTTTACTGACTCTCCTATCTCATAAGGAATAGATCCTGTCTCTACTTTTACAGCTAGTTCATCAACTCTACCTAACATTCTATTTACTTCTGACTCACGTAAAGGAAGAGGATCTCCTCCTCTTTCTCCACCTAAGAAACCAATAACCCCTGTTATCGATTTAATAGCGTGAGGAACTTCTCCTGTTAAGTTAGCTTCAATCATAACATAACCTGGAAAGTAAACACGTTCAGTAGTTTTCTTTTTACCATCCTTTACAGTTACTACTTTTTCAGTAGGAACCAACACCTGTGATAAGTAATCTGATAAACCTAAACGAGCAATTTCAGTTTCGATATAATTCTTAACCTTATTCTCCTGTCCACTTACCGCACGAACCACATACCATTTTTTGACACTTGTATCAGCCATAATCTTTCTTTAATTTTCTCTATGCAGTAGCCCAATTATAAAATACTCCTAAAACTCTTCCAAACGCAGTGTCTACACCCCACGTTACTAAAGAAAACAAAATTGCAAAAATAGCAACTATTATAGTGTATCGTTGAACTTCTGACCACGGAGACCAAGTAACATTACTTTTTAACTCTGTGAAAGCATCAGATATGTAATTAAAAACCTTTGCCATGTTAATATTGTTTTTGCACGGGTGGAGGGATTCGAACCCCCATCAACGGTTTTGGAGACCGCTATTCTACCCTTGAACTACACCCGTTTGTTAATAAAAGTCAGTGGCCGTAACCACTGACTTTTGAAATTTATTTATACTAAATAATTAGTCAATAATTTCAGTTACCTGACCAGCACCTACTGTTCTACCTCCTTCACGGATAGCGAAACGTAAACCTACTGATAAAGCGATTGGGCTTAATAACTCAACAGTGATAGTTAAGTTATCTCCAGGCATAACCATCTCAGTACCTTCTGGTAATTGGATTGTTCCAGTTACGTCAGTTGTACGTACGTAGAACTGTGGACGGTAGTTGTTATGGAATGGAGTGTGACGTCCACCTTCTTCTTTTTTCAAGATATAAACCTCAGCTTTGAATTTAGCGTGTGGTTTTACTGAACCTGGTTTACAAATAACCATACCACGACGGATATCAGTTTTGTCAATACCTCTCAATAATAAACCTACGTTATCTCCAGCTTCTCCACGGTCTAAGATTTTACGGAACATCTCAACTCCTGTAATTGTAGAAGTTAATTTGTCAGCTCCCATACCGATGATTTCAACAGCATCTCCTGTATTAGCAACTCCAGTTTCGATACGTCCTGTAGCAACAGTTCCACGTCCTGTAATTGTAAATACGTCTTCTACTGGCATTAAGAATGGTTTCTCGTTGTCACGTACTGGCTCTTCGATCCAGTTGTCAACTTCTTCCATTAAATGTAATAATGCATCAACCCATTTTTGCTCTCCGTTTAATGCTCCTAAAGCAGAACCTTGAACTACTGGTCCATTATCACCATCATATTGGTAGAAAGATAATAAATCTCTTACTTCCATCTCAACAAGCTCTAATAACTCAGCATCATCAACTAAGTCAACTTTGTTTAAGAATACAACGATTCTTGGAATACCTACCTGACGTCCTAAAAGGATGTGCTCACGAGTTTGTGGCATTGGTCCATCAGTAGCAGCAACTACTAAGATAGCACCATCCATTTGAGCAGCACCAGTAACCATGTTTTTCACGTAATCCGCGTGACCTGGACAGTCAACGTGTGCATAGTGACGGTTTTTTGTTTGGTACTCTACGTGAGAAGTATTAATTGTAATACCACGCTCTTTTTCTTCTGGAGCATTATCAATTGAATCAAATGAACGAGCTTCTGAGAATCCTGCGTCAGCTAATACTTTAGTAATAGCAGCAGTAGTAGTAGTTTTACCGTGGTCAACGTGTCCGATAGTACCGATGTTTAAGTGCGGTTTCGAACGATCAAAAGTTTCCTTTGCCATGATTTAATAATTTAATCTTAGTTATATAATTAGTGTTCAAATATAATAAAAAAACCTGAGCCAATGACGGGATTTGAACCCGTGACCTCTTCCTTACCAAGGAAGCACTCTACCCCTGAGCTACACCGGCTTGATGCTTCTTATTCTCTGTGGGGAGAGCAGGATTCGAACCTGCGAAGGTTTCCCAACGGATTTACAGTCCGTCCTCGTTGGCCGCTTGAGTATCTCCCCTCAAACCATGTTTGATATTACTTTTCTTTGAGCCGATGGAGGGACTCGAACCCACGACCTGCTGATTACAAATCAGCTGCTCTAGCCAGCTGAGCTACACCGGCAAATGACTCAATAGAAAAAGTCCGCTATTTCTAACGGACTGCAAATGTATATATTTTATTGATTAAAAAAAACAATTTACTTATTTTTTTAAATTAATGAGCTTTGATTTTCTCTTTGTGTTTTACCACTAATCGCTCTAGTGCATCTGCTCCAGCATCCACACCTTCTTCGAAAGTTTTACACGTTTTTTTAACAATCATCTCATCACCCGGAACCAATACTTTTATTTCCGTAATCTTATTTTCTTTTTCATTTGTGTTCTCTAATTTAAAAAAAACATCTACTGAAACTATCTTATCATAATACTTTTCGATTTTTGACAAACGCTCGTTTGCAAAATCTACCAACTTACGATCCACATTGAAATTAATAGCTTGAATGTTTACTTTCATAATTAACGGTTTTAAAAGGTTATTTTTCTTTATTCTTCCCTCTTGGATGCGAGTTTTGATACACTTTCTTCAACTCACTTAGATTAATCTGTGCATATCCTTGTGTAGTTGATAAGCTTTCATGCCCCATTAGCTCTTTAATCGAGTTAATATCCGCTCCTCCTTCCAGAAGATGCGTAGCAAAAGAGTGACGCAACATGTGAGGGCTTTTCTTCTCCTTCGTTGTTGCATTACTAAAGTATGAATTTATTACTCGATAAACAAACATTTCATCAACTTTCTTACCCAATTCTGTTACTAAAAGTATCTTAATCCCCTCCACAGAACCCAAGACCAAACTCCTTGCTTCGAGATATTTTTTTAATAACACTTCCACACTTCCTAGTAATGGTACTATACGCTGTTTTGACCCTTTTCCTGAAACGCGAACTTGATGCAAATAAAAATCAACATCTTCTACTTCTAAAGCAACTAACTCCGCTCTACGAAGTCCAAGACAATACAACATCTCCACAATCAACAAATCCCTCAAAGAATTAAAATCTTCTTTTCCTTCAAACATGGCACGCACTGTATCTATCTCTTTTACCGAAAAAGGTAATTGTAATTTCTTTTCTACCTTTAATGATCGATGAAGGTACAGCGGATTAGTCTCCACCTCACCTATCTTCAACAAAAACTTATAAAAAGAACTAAGTGCACTTGTCTTCCTGTTGATTGATCGATTAGTCAAGCCTTCTTCAGACAACTTCACTATCCACAGACGCACACCATCATACCCCGCCTTTAGATAATCTAAAGACAGTTGCTCTAAGAAAGAAACATAATCTCCAATATCGTTCTGATAAGCTATAACTGTCTTGTCAGAATACTTTCTTTCTTTCTGTATATACTCAATAAACTTTTCTAAATTTTCAAACATAAAAAAACCGTTGCAACAAAGTTAATACTTTATTACAACGGTTATTTTTTAATATTCAATACTTATTAGATTTCTACTGAATCTCTCAAGTGTTGAACGTATGCAGCTTTTTGCATTTTGTCTCTTTTAAGTACAGACGGTTTTAAGAATGCCTGACGAGATCTTAACTGACGTAAAGTTCCTGTTCTGTCAAATTTTCTTTTGTAGCGCTTAAGTGCTCTATCGATATTTTCTCCGTCTTTAATTGGAATGATTAACATGTTTTCATACACCTCCTCTCATTAGTGGTGCAAAAGTAAAACTTTTTTAATTCATGACAATAAAAAAACAACTTTTTTTAAAAACTTAGATTCAACAAATAAATGCAACAGCATTTAAAAGAACAGCGGGGAACATTTGCCCCAAGGGGCAAATGTTCCCCGCTGTTGGCGAAAAAAAACATCTACTTTTGAAGTTCCTACACAATCAAAAAGATGTCACAT
>NZ_JACAKB010000002.1 GCF_030326305.1 Myroides odoratimimus
ACAATGACAGCTAGTTACACTACTTGGCTTGATCAAGCTAATGATCCTGAAAGATTAAATATAAAACCAGAAAACCTCAATCAATTTAATGGCAAAATTACACTTATTACAGGATCTGATTCTATCTTAGTATACCCTGCTGTTGCAAAACAAATAAAGCAAAAAGTTAATTCACTAGAATTACAGACTATTCAAGGCGCAGGTCATGGAGGACTTATTTCTCATCCTATACAAACTGCTGATTTAATAAAAAATCACCTAACAAAATAAGATATAGATAGAAATTTAATTAGATCAAACAATCCTTAATGGAGTAACCAAATTATAATCAATAATGGTGGATTCAAAAAAATCGAGAGGAATTCATCAGTGAATACCTATTAACTTAGAAGATAGTATATTTACCACTGACCTACGTAGTTTAGATATAAGAATTATAATACTTTACTTGCTAGGTGAACTAGTAATTGATGTATTTAATCTAAAGAATTCCCCGAGGCTTGCCTCGGGGAATTCTTTAGATTAAATCAAGAAGCCTTTAAATGGACAAACAAATTTAAGGATGTTAAGTTAGGTCAAAACTTTCAGAAGACTAAACTTGCTATTGATGATGGGTTTCCAGATGTCCGCCTTGCCCCCATTGATGAGTTAATGCGTGAATACAGAAGTATCTCCAGAAAATTCTATGGACGTAATTATTTAAAATATGGAAGTCCTCAAGGTTCAGAAAATCTAAGGGAGTCATTGTCTAATTATCTCTCTACCACTCGAGGCTTAAATGCCTCTATCAATGATTTACTAATCACAAAGGGTAGTCAAATGGGGATCTATTTATCCGCTCAATTACTTTTAGATCCAGGAGATACTATTGCCGTAGGTATGTCTAACTATCCTACAGCAGATCAGATTTTTAAACAAGCAGGTGCTAACCTTTTAAGGATACCTATAGATCACAATGGGATGGATGTAGACTATCTGGAAAACAAATTAAAAAAACAAAAAATAAAAGCTGTCTATATCATTCCACATCATCATAGCCCTACTACAGTTACACTAAGTATGGAGCGCAGATTAAAGTTTTTAAAATTGGCCAAAGAACATCAATTTGCAATTATAGAAGATGATTATGACTTTGACTTCCACTATGCTAATAAACCTTATTTACCTTTAGCAAGTATAGATCACAATCAAAATGTAATATATCTTGGATCAATTACTAAGACCTTTGCCCCTGCTCTAAGAATTGGTTTTATGACTGGCCCAGCTAACTTTATATATGCAGCCACCGCCTTAAGAGAACTAATCGATAGACAAGGCGATACAACCTTAGAGGAGGCATTTGCCTCGCTTTTTAATCAGGGAGAAATGAATAGATATTACAGAAAAGCACTTAAGACCTATAAGGAAAGACGCGATACATTCTGCTGTTTATTAGATACTAATTTCTCTAATCAAATTACCTTTAAAGTTCCCGAAGGTGGATTAGCTATTTGGGCTATTTTTAATCCAGAGATAGATCTAATGAAGCTATCTCACAATGCATTAAAACAAGGTTTATATCTAGACAATGGTTTGTTTTACAAGAATGAGGTATTTGCAACTAATGGTATTCGTATGGGATTTGCCTCATTAGATGAAAAAGAAATGATAGAGGCTTGTGCTATTCTAAAAAAAGTAATGTATTAAAATTCACTGGGCTACCTATTATTAATAATCTGGCATGTTGAGCTTATTTGACTCTGTTTTAATTTTACCAAAAATATTAAAATATGGAAAATACATTTGAAATTAAAGCTATTGAAACAGCATCAGAGATTCAAAAATGTTTAGCTGTTGCTTTAATCTTAAGACCACATTTAAACAAAGATACTTGGCTTATTACAATTAATGAAATGCTTAAAAATGAAAAATATGCATTAAAAGGTATCTACGACAAAGAAAATATTGTTGCTTTTATTGGTTATAGAAAAATGACCACGTTACATAGTGGCTCTATTATTTATATCGATGATTTATGTACTGTAGAAAGCTATAGAGGAAAAGGATTTGGAGGTAAACTATTAGCCCACATAAGATCTATAGCTGAATCCGAGTCTATGAATGCTGTAGTATTAGATACTGGTTTTGACAATCACACTGCGCAGAAATTATACTTTAAAAATCACTTCGAACTATCTGCAGTTCACTTACATACTTATTTAAAATAATCTATTCTATAGTTTTATTTGTAACTTATATACTTATAATAATTAAAAAAAATGACAAATGAAAAAACGTATTGACTTATCAAATGTAGTATCAAGTGGTTATAAAAGAATTATTGCACTTGACAGTTTTGTTCAGAATTCAGATTTAGACAAAACTCATCTTGAATTAATAAAGATTAGAGCCTCTCAAATTAATGGTTGTGCGTATTGCCTTAATTTACATACACGTGACGCTATGAATCAAGGAGAAACTGCTCAGCGAATTTTCTTACTAAATGCTTGGAGAGAAACGGAACTATTCACAGAAGAAGAGCGTACTATTTTAGCTATGACAGAGGAAATTACTCTAATTAGTGAGCGTGGTTTAACAGAAGAGACTTATGAAATGGCTACAAAGTTATTCAACGAAGAATACATAGGGTTCATTATTATGGCTATCATTACTATTAATGCATGGAACAGAGTCGCTGTTAGTACACATAAACCAATAGATTAATCAAGATGATAAGAAAGATTGGCTTATTTAAATACAATAAACATACAAGTATCAATAAAATCGAATTAGACATAAAACAGCAAAAGTAAATTAACTTAGAGAGCTACTTTTTATTTAGGTGAGTCGATATTACAGAATGCGATCCGAAAGCAATAGATTATGTTTTTAACGAATTAGATATAAAAAGAGATTTTCTCTCGTGTAAAAATAAGGTTTATTTGATAATGTTGGATATACAGGCAATATTAAGATTATTGAAAAAAGGTTTAAGCCTCATTTTGTTTACATTTAGGTAACCTTTGAATATTGAATTATCATTAGTTTTACCCCCGTTCCTATTACACAATAACGTTGAACACGTCAATTGCAATAAAAACTAAAAATAGGAAGCGATATGTCAGAAAAAATAAGCCTAAAAGAAATAGCCAAAGTCTTTACAAAACTGGGAATTATTGGTTTTGGAGGTCCTGCAGCGCATATTGCGATGATGAGAGAGGAAGTCGTTGTACAAAGAAAATGGATGGATGAACAACACTTCTTAGATCTACTAGGTGCCACCAATTTAATCCCTGGTCCTAATAGTACAGAAATGGCCATTCACATTGGATATGACAAAGGGGGATGGAAAGGCCTCATAATTGCAGGGCTATGTTTTATTCTTCCCGCTGTTTTTCTAACGGGTGTACTCGCCTACTTTTATAAATTGTATGGGCAATTACCGCATATACAACCTTTTATATACGGAATTAAACCAGCAATTATAGCCATTATGCTTGGAGCTGTTTTTCCACTAGCTAAAAAATCTATTAACTCCACCTTTTTAGCCTTTTTGGGGCTAATCGTCTTGGTAGCTTCTTTACTGGGGGTTAATGAAATCTTTTTATTGTTTGGGGCTGGATTTTTAGCCTATGCCCTGTTTTATATCAATACGAGAAAGCAAAATACCTTACAAAGCTTGATTGCATTGCCACTCTTACTTAGCATACAAAGTACGTTTTTCACTACAACCAATCGACAGTTATTTTGGATTTTTCTAAAAATAGGTGCTATACTTTATGGTAGTGGTTATGTGCTATTTGCCTTTTTAGATACAGAACTAGTACAAACAGGGTTGTTAACAAGAGAACAGCTGATGGATGCAATAGCTGTAGGTCAATTCACACCAGGACCTGTTTTCTCTTCCGTTACTTTTATTGGTTTTCAAATTAATGGTTTATCCGGAGCAATTCTTTCAACTATTGCAATTTTTTTACCTTCCTTTGTTCTAGTAGCTTTAATCAACCCATTGATGAAAAAACTTCGCAACTCAAAAGGATTATCTGTCTTTTTAGATGCGGTGAATGTTGCCTCTGTCGCCTTGATTATCGCTATTTGTATAACGATGACACGAGATGTGTTGTTGAATTGGCAACCCCTTGTTATTACCCTACTTAGTGGTATACTCGTTTTTAAATTTAAAAAAGTAAATAGTGCTTTTATTGTTTTAGCAGGAGCTTTGTTGGGTTATATCCTCTTTTAATTGTTCGCTTTTCTTGTATTTATTTAGACTTTATTACCGACATATCTTCCTTGTCATGTTCAACCCAAATCAAACGAGATACATCATAACCAATTTCATTAGCTAGTGTCAAGTATTGTTCTTTAATAGCTTCGGGGATACTTTTTTCTCGAGATAAAATCCATAAATAATCAAGATCTTTTCCTGCTATTAGAGCATACCTATAATCTGAATCTAATGCAATGACATTATAACCCGAATAAAAAGGCCCGAAAAAGCTAACCTTAAGTGCCCCTACATTTTGCTCTGCTCTAAATTTAGCTATTCCTTCTGCTTGTTTCCATTCTTTGGTTTTAACATTAAAACCTCGATTTAAAACCTTGACATTTCCGTTCCCGTCCAAGCTATAGTAAGCTGTGGTATTAGTTAAGTCTTTTTCAAAATAAAAATCAAACCGAGCAATTTCATACCATGTTCCCAAATAACGATTTACATCAAAATTTTCAACGGGTTTAGCTTTTTCTGGTATTCTACTTGCATTACATGACACAAACAAAAAAGATAAAATAGTAAAAAAACTTATTCGATAAAACACTTGTAAATTCATAAAAAATTAGTTTATCTCAAAAATAAAAAAATAAATAATGAATTGATTTATTCTAATAATTAATTTAATAGAAACGACTTTACACCATTTAAAAACAACTATATTTTATCACTTTGTATAATATTTCTTTTTCATCCATAAACTCACTCGTACAAGTAAAATCAGTACAGGAACTTCAACTAAAGGTCCGATAACTCCTACAAAAGCTTGGGGCGAGTGAATTCCGAATACGGCAATAGCAACAGCGATAGCCAGTTCAAAATTATTGCCTGCTGCAGTAAAAGAAATAGCCGCATTTTTATCATAATCCACATGTATTGACTTGTTTACGAAGAAACTAACAAAGAACATCAAAACAAAATAGATAACAAGTGGAATAGCAACTTTGATAACTTGCATTGGCAATTGTACAATCTGCTCTCCTTTTAAGCTAAACATAAGCACAATGGTAAACAGTAAAGCATATAAAGTAAAGGGTGAAATAAAAGGGATAAACTTGCGTTTAAACCAATCTTCTCCTTTTATTTTAATTAGGTACTTATGACTTAAAAAGCCAGCTAAAAATGGAATACCTAAATAAATAAGTACACTCTGTACAACATCGCTCATCTTAATTGAAATAGCATAATCCGCAAATCCAAAATAAGAAGGTAATACGTTGATAAAAAGCCAAACAAAAAAGCTATAAAACAGCACTTGGAACACACTATTTAATGCAATTAGTAAGGCAGCATATTCTCGATTACCTTTTGCTAAATCATTCCATACAATCACCATTGCAATACATCTGGCTAAACCAATAAGGATCAACCCTACCATATAATCAGGTTCATCACGCATGAAAATAATAGCCAGAACAAACATTAAAACAGGTCCTACAATCCAGTTTAAGAAAAGAGATAAGCTTAAGACTTTTTTATCCCTAAAAGCCAATGGTAATAAATTATAATCCACATTAGCCAGTGGAGGATACATCATGATGATTAGTCCTATAGCTAACGGAATATTGGTCGTTCCAATAGATAGTTTATCCATCACATTAGAAACACTTGGAAATACATTTCCTAAGAGAACACCAATCCCCATAGCCAAGAAAATCCAAAGGGTTAAGTATCGATCTAAAAATTTCATTCTAACTTGCATGACTTATTTTTTAATTTGTGACACGATGTAAAACATTTCACTTGCAATTTCAAGGCTTCGATTAAAATATTCTACTTGCTGGTTTTCCGTTCCATCAAATGCCTTAGGATCCTCGAATGTAATAGGTATTCTTCGCTCAGCACCTGCTACAAAAGGACAGCCCTCATCCGCCTGTGAACAAGTCATTACCGCTGCAAAATCGCTACTTGGATTAAAAGCGGCATCGTACTTCTTAGAAAAACCAATAATAGGAATTTCATTATCCCCATACTTTATCGCATAAATAGGATTCTCTCCTTCTGCAATTTTGAACACCTCAAGTCCTTGTTCTTTCAGAACGGTAGCAACCATTGGATACATCGCTGTTTGTTCAGTCCCTCCTGAATAACAAATAACATTTGGAATACCATAATAAGCTGCTGCTACTTGCATCCAAATCTGAGCCAAATGACTTCTTCTTGAATTATGTGTGCAGATAAAATTGATTCGAATTGGAGATTTTGAATCAACCTTCGCTTGAATATAAGCCACTAAAGGAGCCAAAACTTCTTTTCTACTATCACTTATCACTTGTGATTCAAGCATAGCGCTAATTGTAGTTGATACTGTTTTATACATCTTTTACTTTTTTACGATTAACAACATCCAGCATTGGGATCGCAACAACTAGTTTGAGCTGCCTGACTACTTGGGATAATTCCACAAGCATCTTCCGCTAAACAAGCAGTCAATGTGTTTTTTAATAAAAAGTGAGTTCCATTAAATGCTAAGAAATACTTCCCAATCGTTTCTTTACCTTGAACTTCTACTTCAATCTCGGCATCAACAATACCCAATTTTGTTTCTGACAACCTGATAATATTTAATAATTTGCCTGCTTTTAAACGGTGCTGATAATCATCTGCATTCCACAATTGAAAGCTTACCTTTACCTCTTCTCTAATTGTTCCCCCACAGTCAATAAACTTTTTTGTTACTTGACCTACTTCTGTTACATGGAAATGCTCTGCGACAAACGTTCCATCTTCAAATTGAAAATCTACTCGGTCTAAATTTTCTAAAACGGCTTTTACTTCTGATAATTTCATATTTACTTGTTTTTAAATTATTTCAATATCGTAATATTACGATGATATGAATTAAAAAATATTAACAGCAATCGTTTGATGCTATTTTTTGAGCGAAGAACAATTCAAACTCCTTGAAAAATTCATTCCATACTACATCGTCAATACAATAACAAACGGATTTACCCTCAATTGTCCCTTTGATAAGTCCACTATTCTTAAGCTCTTTTAAGTGCTGTGAAATAGTCGCTTGAGCCAATCCAAGTTCTTCTACCAAATCATTGCAAATACAAGCCTCTTGATTGATAATATACTGAAGAATGGCAAGTCTTGCTGGATGCCCTAAAACCTTAAACATAAGCGATAATCTATTCTTTTTATCACTAAATAATTCTGATTTTGTTACTCCCATTATTTTATACTTAAAAATACATCGCAATATTACGATGTATATTTAAACTATGCAAGTTTAATTAATATTGATAGCAAATACGATAATAAATTATTCTGTAATGTGATTAGGCTTCATAAACTTTGAAAAGAAAATACTCACTTCATACAATAAAACTAATGGTATAACCAAAATAACTTGACTCAATACATCTGGAGGTGTAATAATTGCTGATGCTACTAAAATCAAAACATAAGCATATCTGCGATAACCTTTGAGTGTATCTGTTGATAAAATTCCCATCTTGTATAATACTAGAATGACAACTGGCAAAACAAACACAATACCTGATGCTAGTATGGTTGTTCTAACAAGAGAAATATATGAGGTAAGATCGATTTGATTGGCAACAATACTACTAATCTCTATATTCATAAAAAAATGAATAGATAAAGGAACTATAATAAAATATCCAAACAAGACACCTATAAAAAATAAAAGACTTGTGATTGTTACAAATACAACACTGTATCTTGTCTTACTATTATATAATTTAGGTTGTACAAATTTCCAAATTTGATACAAAATCCAAGGAAATGAAGCTATTAGTCCAAAGGTAAAACTAGTCCAAATCATAATCATTAACTGACCATCCATTTTTCGATTTTGAATATCAAAATCAATCCCTTCCATATACAATGATGAACTCAAATTAAAAAAATCTATCAAAGAACGATGCCAAATATAAATAGGAAAATTAGGGTTCTTAGGAGCAAATAATATTTGCTCAAAAATAAAGTTAGTATATAAAAACGCTATGCTACTACATAAGACGATTCCAATAAAACACTTGATTAAAAAACTTCTTAAAAGTCCTACAAAATTTAAAAATGTCTTTTTCTTAATACCTCTATCCATATCTGATTATAAAATGCTAAACTACTGCTATTTTAATTATTTAATATCCAAATTAGGGCTTGTTTTTTAGTTGCTCTAAATATAGTTGTATGTCCTTCATTTGGCTCATCTACATAGTGCCACACTAAATTTTTATTTTCATTTTCTGCTAAAATAGTAGCTAACTTATTTGTATAGGGAGAAATATCAGCAGCATTCGATCCTGCAAACCAAAGCTTTCTTTTTACCGCACTATTTTGATCTAAACTAGCTTTTGCGGTTCTAACTAAATAATGATTATTCCACCATAATGAAGGGTCAAAGGCGATATAGTTTGCAAACATGGCGGGTTCAACAAAAAAGGTTTCCATCACAAACAAACCTGAAGCAGATTCTCCTAATATCGTTTTTTCTTCTTTGGTTCTATATCTTTTATCGATTTCCTTAAATAACTCTTCTTTAATAAAGGCTCTAAACTGATTAGAACCTCCTACCTCGGGTGCAATTTCTTTATCTTTTGCAACAGTTGTAAATCCTGTCAAATCTCTTCTTCTTTGTGTATTTTCAATTCCAACTAAGATTACAGCAGGAATTTTTTGCTCATTTATAAGCTCTTCTATGGTAGATGCGATATGAGGAAAATCCTCTCCTATTCCTCCATCAGCCATATAGATTACGGGCAAAGAATCCTGAGTACTCTCATAATTTTTTGGTGTCCATACATTAATAGTTCTTTCTTCTTTTAATTGATTTGATTCTAGTTTAAAAGTATCATGTTTAGGCACTACATCCTGAATTGTACTCTTATAACCACAACTTGCTAATAAAATGGTATAGCATAAACTTAACAAAAACATAATTTTAAATTTCATTTTAGCGTATTTTTTGATTCACAAAATTATTTCAATAAAAAACAGTAATTAATACCATTAACCTATTAATTTTACTATTTTTGAATGTGAGAAATCTCATTCTTTATTTTTACTACTGTAATTCTAAATTAGATAAAAATAATTTTATTCAATATTAGAGATTTACAGCACTAAACTAGTTCTCCTTATTTACTAGTTGTCTTTAAAAGGAGAATGTCTTTTGGGCTTTCTCTTTTTTACTGCTATAGCTTAAATAAACTTAATAAAAATAAAACTGCTACGATTAAACCTGAATACCTAAAAAACTTGACAAAACGATTAAAATCATAAAATAAAGTTTGTCCGTCAATAAGATTAACAATCATTAGAATAGTACAAGTAATAATTACTATTATCAAAAATAACACAGGAGCAGCAATATAAGATATTATATTGGCTGCAGCCCGTTCATTTGTTCTACTAAAGTCCAAGAAACTAAGTAGCATTCCCAAGACACAAAGCACTGTTAAAACAATAGCTATAACATAACCCACATTTCTAAATAAACTCCCCATTTTTATTAAATTTTTCTTTGTTTATACACCATACTAGATGTACCACTATTTAAAAATCACACCCTAAATAATATATTATATATCAATAATATAGTTTAAATAAAAACTCAAAAAGATCGACCTACTTCTTTCTAACTCCTGTATTAATATCACCTAATTCAGTGAATAATATGTCTAAACAAAATATTTACTTTGATCCATAAATATTTTTTACCATTAACTGATTTATACTATTACTCAAAATCCAAAAATAATTTTAAAATCAGAAACAAAAAAACAAAAAAAATTAATATGTATAAGTTTATTGAATCATTACCTGAATACTATGCTACTATTCAAAGTCAAACTAACTTTCCTAAAGACTATATCAATGATTTATTTTTGATTGGAAAATGTAGCAAAGACACAAACACAGTTAAAGAAATCAGACAAACTTTAGAGCAAAATGCTAGTGAGAAAGTTATTAAAGCCTTCAAAATTCGAAAAAAACTAATCAAGTCAATTGGTATTCCCCAATGGTACGAGGTTTTAAATACCTTATTAGAATATGCAAATATATCGGATGATTTAGATGTTGATTTTATGTATAGTAAACTAGGGTTTGATGTACTTGACGTTAGGGATAGTCATGACCCAACTACTCTGATTCAAAATCCAATACTACTAGGGAGGTTCCCCTCAGTTAGAATTATCAACATCGAAACCTTAAACTTTGAACAAGGACTACCTGATGTTTTTGATAAATTTACTCAACTTGAACAATTAAGCATAGAAGGAGAATATACTAAACTTCCAAAATCAATAGAAGACATAACGACACTACAGTCTTTGGAATTGGAGCTTCCTAAATTAACACATATCAAATTTGACTTTACAAAACTAACTGCTCTAAGGTCTTTAAAGTGTATGAACACCAATTGGCCTACTCCAACACTACCTACCCTGCCTAGAAGTATAGAAACGATAGAGTTTTCTTTAGTAAGCACTCTTAATTCCATTGGAGAAGAACTAAATACACTTCCTGAGCTGAACAAAATTAAAATCATGAAATGTCCAGATTTTACTACGATAAGTGACAAGTTAAACGTACCTAGCCTAACTGTGTTGAGCCTTTGGAAAAATGATAGACTCCAGCTAATTCATCCTAAGGTAATTTTTAATGGTAAGATTACTTGTTTTTCTGGAGAATTGATCAACTTAGAACAACAATATACTTTTGATTCACTGACAAACCTAGTAGTTTCAGACCAGGCAATATTAATATATCTATGTCAAAACCCTGAGTCTTTTCCTAACTTAGATAAATTGAGCTTTTCCAATATGGAAAACCTAACGGAAATAAAAGTGCCATGGTCTAAATTCAATAAACTAACGACCGTTACATTTGAAAATTTAATTGGTGATAACTCTTTATCGCAAAATATAGAACAATGTACCTCGCTTAAACACCTTAGTTTTTTTAACTACCAAACAGTGCAACTACCTAAATCAATCGGACGTATTGAAAAGCTGATGTCTGTAACTATAGAACAATCTAATAAACTAATAATAGACACTTGTTTTCTTCCCAGTGTAATAGATGTACTAAAAATCATAAACTGCGCTGAAATTAAAGTATCTAACAAAATTATATGCGTTGGTAAAGCCTCTATTGAAAACTGCAAAGTTGAAAAGCACAGCGATTTATTCAGCTATCTATCCGTAGAACACTTCACATACTTTCCTTTAAAAAACGATACTTATGAAGTAAATGATATCACTAACTTAATGGTTAAGCCTTATACGCTTATTAGTTTGGACACCAATTTGCCAATAGGTCTATTGACTAATGTGCTGGTTAATTGTGAAAACCTAAAAATTTTAAAAATAAACAGTAACGCAATCTTACCTGATAGTTGTCCTTGCTTATCTGTGGATCAAGAGACCAAATTGCACACCTTACAATTAGAAAACGTTGAGCTTGATAACTTAGATCAACTCTTAACAAACAGTCCTTTACTAGAATCTATTAAATTAAGAGGATATGATCATTTCCCCGCTGTTGAATTACCTTATTTAAAAATAGTTGATTTATCTTATTCAAAAATACCTACACTAGAAGGATTAGATGCTCCAAATTTAGAGGTTGTTGATCTATCTTTATGTTATGAATTTGGATTAGCTGGTGCGAATGCTTTGGTCAAATATCCTAAACTTAAAAAACTTAGGCTTCAAGGAACTAACGACTCCTTGTGCTACGTACCTCAAGAACTTACATGTTTACCGTTGCAAGAACTATACTTATCTGGCTATCAAATAGACATGATACCAACCTATATCGGTCAGTTTAAAGAATTGCGTACACTACACCTTACCAACTTTGATACAGAAGGACTACCAAACTCTTTATTAGACCTTAAAAATCTTGAACGTCTTAGTATTGAAGGATGTAATTTCAGCGAACCTATTCCTGCATCATTTAGATCACTTAAATTAAAAAAATTACAATATACTATCAGTAAATTCAGTGGAGCAAATATGAACCCTAAATATTACAACAACCTCATCACCGATGGATATACTGATTTAGTGAAGTGGTTCACTAATGAAGATTAGTCTAAAAAACAATTAGACTTCTAACTGAAAAAAAAACTATTTATATATTACTCCCGTATAACAATTCCTTAGTTATACGGGAGTTCAGTATCTAACAACTATTTAAAAAGATAACTAGAAGTTAAAAAACTAGTTATTCACTTCTTACTTAGCTTACCCTATGAAAACAGAATATATGCAGAATACCTAATTACAAGGATTTACTTACAAGAAAAGGTTCTTCAGTTTGCTCATCTGTAGGAGCAAACATAATTCCAAGTACCTTAGCACTAAATTCTAAATCGTCAATAGCATAAACTGGTGTAGAAACTCTAGTCTCTAATTCACTATCTGCAATGGTCTTGACTTCTACTTTTTCAGGTTGAAAAACCATAAAAGGCTCTTCTATTCCATCTACATACATTTCAATTTTCAAAATACCTCCATCCTCTGGAAGATATGTAGAATGAGTAAAGTTTATAGTCTTGTCAAACAGTGGAGAAATATAAACCAACAACTTGTTATAACCAAATGAAAACTCATTATTTGGATCAGAAGGCGCTTTAATTCGTGTATATTCAATCACATCACAAGCATAATTGCTTACATAAGCTACCTTATCTAATTTTCTTCTATTAAACTCCTTATAGTCAATAGTACTACCTTCTGTATAAGTTTCTCCTTTAGAAGGTGTATATATAGCATAAGCTGTTTGATTTTCAACTGGCATATCAGTAGCAGGAGCCATTGCTTTTAAGTAAACAGACGCTTGATCTTGATCTTCACTGTGAAAATGATCCATCTGCCAAGTTGCTCCCTTCGCTTTAGCTAAGACTGTACTATTTTTCACATAGTAATCTGCCTTGGTCATACTCATCATTAATGCAAAAGCAGCCATAGGTTTCTTATCAAATAAATCTCCCCATGCTAAAAAAGGATTTTCATCTTTTGGCAAATTTGTCATTAGTGTTTGGAACTGTCCATATACGTCCCCTTTTGAATAATCTATTTTATCCAATAGTCCACCGACATTTATTCCCTTAGTATAAATACTCATAACCATCTTTCCTTCCACAAAAGGAGTAGTCACCACTTCACCTGGTACTTCAGGAGTTTCTTTACCAACATTTACAGCATCATTGCTCTCGGTAGAACAAGAAGTCATAATAAACAAGGCGAAAAGGCCTAAAAACATTTTTTTCATATAATACTTACTTTTTACTATTAGGTAAAAATACGTTAATCAGAAATAAATATCAAAACACAAAATAATTCAAAAACATATCTTTTAATCTTGAAAAAACAATTAACCAAACAAACAGTTTAAACTATTTATTATCAATTAATCAGTAAATAAAAAACGGTACTCTGAATCAAAGTATAAGAACTGAGCATCAATAGGAGCCGCTAATAATGAAATATTTGGGTAAACAATATCCTCTGTACTAATAGTTTGCTCATTTAACCATTTATTCTCACTCACATCTTTTAATTTTATATCCACCTTACTACCAAGTCTTTTAACATATATATAATACAAGTTATGCTGATCATCTTCATTTATATAGTTATATAATACCTCGCCTGATATTAAGTAACCCTTCTGAAAAGTTGCTTTATAGGTAATCCCATTTTTATCAGTATAGCTATAGTCACCATTCAATCGCTCAAACTGAACTTCATAACTAATAATCTCTCTTCCTTGATCATTATAGAAGATTCGTCTTATTTTTGAATCCGCAAAAAAATACTCTTTAGCAAACACTAATCCATTGTGCGCTGTATAGGTAGTTTCAATCTTTTTGCCTTTGCGATAAATATCTTCGCGTATATGACTTAATTCCTCCGTAGTTTCACTTCCGTGATACGGCTGTCCATCGCGATAGACAATATATTTCTTTCCTTTACTTATCAATTCATCGATAGCATTTACCTCATTCGCTGAAGCATATTCTAATTCCTGTAACAGCTCCCCTTGTTCATACCATTGCTCCAAACGAAGTTTTTTGTCTTTATATACATTCTTTCGTAGAATCAAAGGTGTATTAGGATAATCTGCATAAATCTCTTGAATACCATCTATAAATCCATTGACATAAGGACTAATGACTACATTACCATCAGAAAATTCGTAAGTAGTTCCATTCCAAGGAATCCCATCTTTATACTCGACACTAGAAATTAACTCACCCTTTTGATCATAAAACCATCCCTGTCCTTGAGCATAATCAATTTCACTTAATTTATAGTATATTCTTGTTTTTACAACGGGCTCAATCTCTTTCAAAAAATTAATTTCCTTTAAAACCCTTCCTTCTTTCTCAGTTTTTATTTGTTTGATAAAAAAATCATCATAGAAATAGACATTTACACCTGTTTTTGTTTGTTCATTATATGTACCTAAATACTCTTCATTCTGGTTGTAATAATCACTACTTATCAAAACATTTAAATCATCTTGACTATACCAGTTTGTTACTCTGAGCTTTCCATCAGTATAATATACATTTTCCTTATAGTACTTTTCATTTTTATAAAACACCTCATGCTGCAATTGAAAAACTGCTTTAGCTTCCAAGTTAAACTTCCCTTGATAAACAATCGCTCTATCTTGATATTTTAAATAACTGACAAACCTTCCTTGTTTGTACTCATATTTATCACCGTTAAGAGGTACAAACTCACCATTATCTGTTGCATAATTTAGCTCTCCTACTACATCGCCTTTCATGTCAAAATACTGTATGGTATCTACTTTCTTAATTGCATATGGCTGGGTACTATTATTATAATAACAAGTTACTTTGATCTGTTTACCTTTTTCATAAGTGTACAAAACACCTAGATCATAGATTTCTCCTGCAAAAGGCTTCCCTTCTTTAGTAATTAAACGATAAGACTTTTTCTTCAATGAATCGAATGATTCAATACTGTATTGATTCCCTTTGTCATCATATTTGTATACTCCCGTAACCTCACCATCATGACCATAAAAAAAACGCTCTCCTTTATAAATAAAACGGAGCATATCTCTCCTTGCAAAACCTTTGGATACAATATATCCTTCAATAGTATAATCTTCAACAGCACTAAACCCTTGCTTATCCATCGGTCTTATTACTTTATAAAAATTTGCCTTTTCTGGACTGACTAACTGAAAATCATCAATAAGCTTAGTATAAAGTGTATCATTTTTCTGTGCATGAACCAGTGTACATAACAAGAAAACGCTACATATAATAATTTGTTTTAACATCAATCTTTTATCTATTATGCGTTAAAATTACAACAAAACAAATAACTTGTTGCTTAACAAACAATTTAGCTATGTAAACTCTCTGTTTATAATTAAATCTTATCTCTAGCTTCCAATTGATTAATCACCTGTTTTTTTATACTAGTAAGAGCATAATCCTTAGCCTCTGCATAAGAAACATTATATTTTCTCTTAAATAAAGCAAAATGAGAAGGAAAATTAGAAATTAATCTATCGTAATAATTATCTAATTGCTCTTGAGAAGGTAGCTCATAGTTTAGTCGTAGTTGAAACCTTCTCATTAGTGCTTGATCAATGATATCAGCGTGATTAGAGGCACATATTAAAACTGAGTTAGGTGAAAAGTAATCGATTAATTGAATGAGGGTATTGACGATTCTTCTCATCTCGCCCACATCTTTATCATCTACAGCCCTAGATTTACCTATTTGATCAAATTCATCTAGAAATAGAACAGCACGTTCTCTACTTGCTTTTTCAAACACTAGCTTAATATGTTGAGAAGTTTCTCCTAATTTTGCCGAAACAATTGTACTCAAATCTAAAATAATAATTGTTTTATTGAGTCTCTTGGCAAGAGCTTTAGCAGTAGTTGTCTTTCCACAACCTGAACTTCCGTGT
Organism: Myroides odoratimimus; assembly: GCF_030326305.1. GTDB lineage: Bacteria > Bacteroidota > Bacteroidia > Flavobacteriales > Flavobacteriaceae > Flavobacterium > Flavobacterium odoratimimum_A. Next base: position 16,205 of record NZ_JACAKB010000002.1, read on the forward strand.
AAAAATACTTTATTGTTAACAGGAAGTCCTAAATCTGTCAGTTCCGAAAAATAGGTATATTCTTTTACCAACTGATCGAGTATTATACGCTGTTTTTCATCCAAAAATACATCTTCAAAAGCTAGTGCTTCATTATCTTTAATAAGTAATTCTGATAAATTCATTCTATATGCTATATTAATTTAGTTTTTTTATTAGTCCCTCAATCATAGTTAACACCTTTGGGTTATCTGAATAATTCACCCCTAAATCTATAATCTCAACCAATTCTAGCACCTTAGTTTTTGGCCAATATTGATCTACAACAATCCCAATATCAACGCTATACCCCATTCGTTTACTAGTTGAGTAACCGTTTACCCCTACTGTTTCAGCAGTTAAGAATATCCCTACTGTTTCAAAGGTTATAAGTAAAGATTCCCACCCCATCCCGCTGGGTTGAACTTCAATAAAAAGCTGACATTCATTTAATTGGGTAGAAAAATAATTACGTTGCAAAAAAGCGTCTATTATAGTACTTGTATAATATTGAATTTGTTCAGCTCCTATTTCATTGCCGAACTTCACTTGCTTATTACGTCCATCTTTCATGCTATTATATCTGTTTTGGTGTTGAAAATAACAAACATGACTATTTCAGTAATGCTCTGTAAATTGTAGGAAAATTAAAACTGTTTCCAATTGGACACATTTGTTTTGCTTGCGCTACTACTTGCTGAAAAATAGTATTATCTAATCCTGAAATGACTGCCATAATTTCCAAATCAGCTTGTACGATAACCTCATTGTTGTAGGTGATTTCGCAATTAGTTTCTAACTCCTCTATCTTATACGATGCTTGAGTTAATAACAGGGTAAGTGTCATATTGAAACAAGCAGAATAAGCCGCTGCTATCATTTCTTCTGGTAGTGTTACAGCATAATCCTTTTGCTTTAAAAATGAGTAATTCATCTGATTCAACAACTGATTATCAGACACATAATTCCCTTTTCCTTGTTTTAAATCATCTCGCCAGATTGCCTTAATTGATACTTTCATAATATTACTTTAGTTAATTAAAATCCTTGTACACAAAAAGTAGTGCCATTTTAATTCTACAAAAGTATAAGTAATACTCATTTTCCTCAATGGAGAAAACGCCTCAATTATAGGACATTCTCTCCATACTATAATAGTAGCTCAATAAGGTCGCTTGGACAGTTCTTGATTACGTCTAAAAGCTAAGGGAGTATAACTAGTTTGAATCTTGAAATATCTATTGAAATAAGACACATCTTCATATCCTAAAGAGAAGGCAATTTCTTTTACACTTAAATCAGTATAAGCCAACAAGCGCTTTGCCTGTAGTATAAGACGATTAACAATCACGCAACTTGGAGAAATACCACAACCTTTAGTTATCCGCTTATTTAGAACATTAGTAGTCACATTTAGAAGTGCTGCATAATCACCTACCTTATGTAAATTCATATAGTTCCGATCAACTAATTGACTAAATTTTCTTGAAAATTCTTGGTGTTCAGATAATACTCCCGTATTGTTATTTTCTCGTTTTACCCAAGTCCTAGTTGCCTCAATAATAATATATTTTATCAATATTCTAATTTTCTCTTCACTCCAACTATCTGCTAAATCTTTTTCTCTTTCAATTTCAAGAATATGATTGCACAATACCTCATTTTGTTCTTGTTTTAAATAGACATAGGGAGTTGTTAATACATTACTATACAAAATTCCGTCACACGCTAATTCCTGATCGTGAATTTCTACACAATAAAAATCAGCGTGAAAATAGATTAATTTTCCCTTTGATTGATCTAGAATTTGAAAGGCATGTTCTTCATTAAAAAAAAAGAATGCATCTTGTTCACAAGTATAATTGGTAAAATCAATTTGTATTTGGCTCCCTGCTTTCAAGAATAAAATTTTAAAAAAGCCACTATACTGTTGGTCTAGATTAGACAAGTCTGTCGTAATATCAATGGAGACAGTTCCAAAATATAAGTGTTTCATCATTAATCACTAACTAAGTGAAACAAAAATAATTTATTTTTTATCAGCGGACGTTCTACAATAATGAAATTGTTTATTTCTCTCGAAATACACTAGTATACATACTAAGGTATCGGTTACATTCTGACTGATTACCCAATTTTTCTGTATTTATTTTTTGTCGTATTGCATAATGACTAACACTGCTATCTTTGCGCATTGAGGTAACGGGAAACTTGGTAATTAACTCTTTAAAGCTATCATAGGCTGGCTGGGCTAGATCATTTCTAAAGTATATATTTTGTTCCCAATACAACATTTGATAATCTACACTTGTTACGTCTTCTTTTTTTAACCTTTCTATTAAAGCTAATGAATACTCATATAAGGACTCATCATAAGTTGTACGCCAATAAGCTCTGGCTAGATAAAAACCTTTTTCATAGCTAAAATCAGCTGCTGCTTCGAAAGCCTTAGCCGATTCTAAATTATTACCCATAATCCAATAATATAGTGCATTCGAACGATAGTCTTCTATATACTGTGGATCTTGAACAATCATTGCCTCTGTAACCTTAGGTAGTTGCATCTCAGAACTGCTTAAATACTCAGCATCCACCAAGTAATACAAGATAGCCTCATTACTTTTAGATAATTGATTAATCTGATGCAATTGAACAATTAATTTAGCACACTGCTCATATGCTTTCATTTCATAAAGGAATACTACATAATAATTACGCGTCTCCCAATGTTCTGGTCTTGAAACATGGAAACAAGAAAGTCTATATTGTAAAGCTTCTACAAACTTAGGTGTATCGTTCAAGTACCTACACAAAGTCATAATAAGAAAGTTAATACTCAATCGATAAGGGCTATCTTCTTTTAATTTCATTGCTACTTCTAATGGTTTTAAGGCTTGACAGTATTGACCTAAACCAAAGTTTCCTTTTCCTTGAAGATATAAAGATTCCCCTGTAGGGAGCGAATAAGTATGATAGGTATTCACTAAACTAAGAACATCATGATAGCTTCCCAACATGTCATAATAGTGAGCCATTTCTAAGAGATAGTTAGGCAAACTGGCTCCTTTATATGCGGCCTCTATCAAAATACCTAATGCTGTCTCATCTTCAGGATTTCGCATCATGGTCAAAATACTTCCTTCTGTTAATAAGATACTAGGGTGTTCTTCTACAACTACCTTAGCTACATTGACATATTTCAAGGCTAGATCTAATTCATATTGATGCTTGTGATAAAGTGCTTTATAGTTATAATAATTCACAACTAACTCTCTGTCTTCACAACTATAAGATTTAAAAAAATCTTCAACGTATTGTTCTGTCAACTCTCGCATATCAACAGGTATTACTTCTTTAAAAGCTATTACTTCCATAACTTCCGCCACCTGTACTAACATACCACAGCTATAAAAACAATCAACTAGGTATATTCCCGCTTGAGCACTCAATAATGTCTTACTCCACTTTTGTTCCCATAAAGTGACACACTCCTCTAAATCAAAAATGTCTTTAGCAACATACTGCGCTATTGATAATTCATTTACTTGCTTATCAGATAAATTAAAACGACTTTGATTAAGTAAATCTTCTATGACGCTATGTACTTGTGTCTGCACAGCATAATCTACTAAAATATCAATTTCTCCTTCTTCAAGAATTTCTTTACTTAATAGTTGTTTACTATAATTCACCTGTAAATCCCATAAGCGAAGACGAAGATTATTTGCTTCTGGATAAACAGATAAAGCATGATGTAAGCACCCAATGGCTACATCATACTTTTGTATCTCTTCCATCTTATTAGCGTATCCTAAAAGCAGAGCTAAGCTATTAGGATGATAATCTAATGCTCGCTCATAAAATGCAATATCACAATATTGCTCTAACCCTCCAATAAGCTCAAACTCTCTCAGTTGTTCTGCTCCATAATACTCTAAAACAGAAAGGGCCAGCATTACTTTATCATAGTCGAAATTATCCGAACCAATAAATCGGGTAAAAAACTCAATATAAAAACGATAAAAAGAAACTTCCTCTACGCTTTCTACTGGTGATTTCTCTTCTTGATGAAGATATTCATATCCTTCAATCAACGCTTGTTCACAGGATTGATAATCTCTTTCATTAATACTCTGAGCAATAAAAGTAACTAACTCTTTAAAATTCATTTCTCTTTTTACTTTTAACTAGGATTACTATTTAGCTGATCATTTTGTAACTCGCGTACTATATTCCAATAATTTCCTTTTCGAGAAAAGCTAGTAGGGTTTGCTTGTAAAGAAGCTTCATAAAATTGAATTCCCAACATGATATTTTCCTGTAGTTCTCTTCCATTTACAAATACACGCGAAATGTATTCAGCCAACTCACAATGTCTAGTATAAACTTCCTTCTCTGTTATATATCCCACTACCCCACCTATTCTACAAACTAAACTATAGAGTGCATAATTAAATCCTAAAATACCATAACCTACAATAGCATAGCGTTGTGGATATAATAAACGATATCTATTTTTCAAGTAAGCGCCTTCTAGTTGCTCTAGATGCTCCGCAAAAGCAACCTCATCAAAGTGATATATCTCTTCAATAATATCTTTTACATTAGCATGAAAATACTCACCTTTTTTTAAATTATGTAAGAAAACACGAAACGACTTACTATTCTTGATTTGATGCATTTGCATAAACCTTCGCATATCATAAACATGTTCTTCATTATTTGGATCTAAACCGAAAGGCGTGTCTAATAAAACATCTTGAAAATAATACAACAATAGACCATTAGATATAGATTTTGGATTATTTAAAAAACTACTTAATGCTATACATTCACTCATAACTACGCTTTTAATTGATTTACTAATACACTTAATGCTTGAGAATAATCGGCTGTATAAACACCAGATTGAACCATTGCTTCTATTCCTATAGCATAAGCTCCACTATACATCGTACCATGTAACAATTGAGCAAATACCATGCGAGCCATCGCACCTACTGAAGGATAAGTACCTGATGGGGCTGTCTGTGGATCTAATACAATTAGATATAGTTTTTGATAAAACGCTATAGTTTGATCAACATTAGCAGCCAAGAACTCCTTCACACCAACCATATTGGTCAATATCGGAGAAAAGACAATTGGATTATCAATAGCGCTACGAGTGTAATCATTAAAGTGATAACTAATCATTAGTAAATTTTCTTTGTCAATCGAAAAACTCATCATTAGCCCTGCTATTTCCACATCTGACAACACTGTAGTTACTCCTTGTTGTTCCTCATCAGAAAAGTACTGTTCGCCTTCATCTACTATTGCTTGATTAGCGATCTCATCTATTTGCTCTTGCTGCTGATCACCATAAAACGAGTCTTCTTGCTTCTCTACTTCTTCAAAATGATACTTCTTCAACTCTCTAACAGCCACCTGTAAACGATCTAAGTAATTTGACCAATAACTGTTTTTTTGAATAAAATTGTCAATATAAATAACAAATTCAGGATCAAATTTCTCAGGAGGAAGTTCTTCTAGCATATCGCCAAGATTATCTACAACCAATCTAAAGACCTTTTCTGTTTGATAACTTATATCAACCATCCAATGTTCCTTACCTAGACATCGCAGTAATAAATCTGCTAAAACACTAACTTGCTCTGAAGTCAGCTCATCACTTTTCATTACCCTGAAGGCATCTTTTCTATAGTCTTTTAATAGTTTGCCCACCCAACGCTCATGCTCTCCTTCACTTAGCAAATAATCTTCCAATGCCATATACCCAGTATGTAAGGTAAACCAATTTATTGTTGATTTATCAATGCGTAAGGTAATCTCCACTTGATCACACTCATCATTTAAATCATGGCAACTATCATTCACTAAGGTTACGATATCAATACAACCTTCTAAATTATCCTCATAATAGAAGTCTTCTACAATCTTTAATATCTTCTTGGCGTATAACGACTTAAACTTAACTTCCTCGATTGTATCTAATGTAGCTACCATTTGTTTTAAATAGCCAAATAGAATACTTCTATTACTTTTATGTTGCTCTTCCGTGGGTATCTCTAAATCGTCGAATGTAATTCGTGGCGCTTGAATAAATGCCTCTAAATCACTTCCAAAATCAAGTAATACCAACAACATAAATTGATGAATAGGTTCACTTAAACTTCCCGTTGTTGTGCGATTATCTAACCAATTTAACCACTGATCAGTATTGTGAAAAACAGTTTGGACTATTTCTCGTCCTTCCACTTCTTGATTTACGCCTTTTGCCGTTAATAACCTAGGCAACTTGTATTCATAAGGGCCTATTTCAATATTTTTAAAAATCAACTCAACTAACTGATTTACAAAAGGTTTAAAAACTACTCGATCGCTATAGATAAACCATAGTGTCAAGAAACATAGAGGCAATTGTCCACTTGTTTTTTGTTGAAACTGAACAATGATATTTTTTTGAAACAACTCAGACAACAACTTTTCCTCTATATCAACAGATAGCCACGACACAAGTGCTGCATGCATTTTATACTCCAATGCTATGGGTAGATTAGCTGGGCGACGACTATAATAATACGCTTGTTGATAGTTCCATTGACTATCACAAAGTACTTCCAATAAAGGGTATTGTTTATAACTATCATAAAGACCTAACAGTTCCTGTCCTTGATCTAACACGACAAGACTCTCGATCAACACATCAGAAATAGTATTTGTTAAAGTCATATCTGCCTTTAACACATCTGCGAAGTGATTACCTGATTCACAAATCCAAAGTAGGAAGATATTATAAGGTGAGGAGTCATAGCGGTTACCAATACTCAAACTAGCATTTAACGCAGCTATAAATTCACTCCACTCTCCATTAAAAAAATCATTAATAAAAACATCTGTTGTGGCAAAAGGTCTTCTCTCAAAAGAACCATTGTCCAAACGAACACAATAATGACTATTTAAAACACTATTTTTAAGCTCCTCGTTAGGCAACCATGTATTTGACGTGTCTTCATTAATCAGCAACAGCTCTATAAGCTTAGCAGCTACTTTAAAAGAATGTCTCGGACTCTTTTGAACCAATATGCTTAATACATCAACAACCATTAAACGTATGCCATTCTCTTCCTCACTACTTGTATAATTTTTATAATTATCACCTATAAAAATAAGCATGCGATCTACCGCATCTACACTAGGGAAGTATTCCAACTCACAGACTTTGTTCCAGCCTGCAATAAGATTAAACCCGTCTAAAGTATTGTCAAATTCATTACCTATAAGATATAACTCCTTGGCAAGCTCATCTGTAAACACTAAATGCGCTGGCGCCTCTTCTAATAATTGAATTAGAGAATGACGAAGATTACGGCTAATCAATAAGCTTACAAAGCCTGAGTAATCCAATTCTACTTCCTGATGATCATAAAGACTAATAAAATCCACCCATAAGCGTATTTCATTGTCAGAAAAAGTATCTGTATGACGCTCGAATACAAAATGCGAATTAAACTTTTGAAGCAATAAACCGATGGCTTCATTTACAACTATTTGCCTCGTATATACATCTGTATTTCCTTGATCTTGTAAATACTTATTATACTCAACAAATTGCAGTAAACCATTAAGTTGATAATAATTTAAACCACTCTCTTTTAAGCTTTGAAGCATCAAGTGCTCCTCTCCATAATAAAGCAAATAGTGATACCCTGTAGTTGCTGCACCTTTATTCTTAGCTGTCAATGAAGCCAAACTATCTTGATCATCAACGATTAGTGCACTACTCATAGCTAGATCATAATCCGTATGCGCTGTATAAGCTGGTATCACATCAAAAAGACGAGTCGGCTCCTCTTCTTCTATTTGATTTAAAAAAGAATATAAATGAAGACGAGCTACATCTAAATAAGGCTTAAGTCTATTTATACCTTTTATACGATCAGTTAATTTATCGAAAACTTCAACTAAATCTTTTTCTGGTGAACTTTGCTCAAGATGTTCAAAGGCTTCGTCCACTTTAAAATTTCCAAGGAAACTATTAGGATGAGCAAACCATAAAAAGCCTTCTATACGAACAAATTCATATTCAAACACAGTAGTCAAATCTGCCCATTTCAAATGAATATTTCTATTGACCTGCTCATTGAGGGGATATTGTTTTAACTGAACTAGATTTACTAACTGTCTAACAATACGATGGATACCGTAAGTTTCCTCTTTTAACAAAGAATCCAGTGAAGCTGGCTCAGCTAGCAAATCTTCATACTCTTCTAGTATCTGCTTTGAATATGGAATAAAATTTAGAAGATCCGTTTCCATAGCTATTACAGCCTCATTTATAGGTAATAACAAATAGGGTTCTAACAACTGCAACTGTTGCTTTGCATACTGTATAACTCGATAGTTTTTATAAAACTCATCCTTATACTTTGTAATTTCTGCCTCAGAAAGCTGTTTTATTTTTTCAGGTATTTGCTCCTGATTATATCCTAAACTCTTTAAAATTCTTGCTACTCCAAAGTGTTTTTCTTCTACTACCTTACTTCCACATCCTCTACAAAAATTCCCCTGAGCAGGAGTAAGAGAAGCACACCATCCACAGCGTACATCTACACGAACGCTACCCGCACAAGCCACACATATATCCCCTGGCTGATAATCGCCCGGTTGTGGTGTAGAGCACGATTCACAATAAGTGATAACTGCCATACTATACGAACTATTTTTCTATCTACCTTTTCTAATTTTTGCCCAAATATTTTCTTTTTGAACTGCTGTCATTTCTTTAACTAACTTACCGATAGCTGACTTCGATTCACCTTCCAACTTTAATTGTAAAGCTACCTCATAATCGGAAGAAGCGACAAACTCAGCTCCACAAGAACGGCAAAACTGACCTGGTCCTGTACTCAAACACCAATAACAATTGTGAACTGGTTCTGCTTGAAGTCCACAAGACAAACACAAATCACCAACTTTATAATCCTTCGGCTGCTTAGCTTGACAATGTGCACATTTTACAACATCTGCACTCTCTACGATTACTGCCTCTTGCTTTACCACGGTTTCAGCAACTGCCAAGCTTGCTGCTTGTGTACCTAAAGCCCACTGCATAATTACATGTGCTATTTCGATATCCATAGCTGTAACTTCTATCAAAGTTCGCGTATCACCAATCATAACGAAATCCTCTTTAGATTGAATTCCAGCATCTGCTAATGCCTCAATATCTTCTGTCGTCGCTCCTTTTTTACGCAATATACTTTCTAATAGCTTTGGAAAATTTTCTATACTCATACTTCTAAATTATAGTTGTAAACTAATTAAATACTTCTATAGATATAATTAGTCACTAGGTTATTACTGACTTAGTTCACGATGATTAAAAAATAAAAAGGGAGACTCATCTAATTATGATCCCCCTTTATTATCTATCTAGTTGATATTAACTAAATCAAAAATTAAAAGTCAGACTAAAAATTTTATAAAAAGAATCCTTATATCCTTATAACTTGCTTTCTAAATACTCTCTAATCACTAAATCAGTAAAGAAACCACTATGATGTCCTCCCCAGCAAGCTGTCATTGTTAAAGTTTTTCCAGAAAGGTCTAATTTTTTATTTTCTTCAGCTCCTTCATTTACAATACAGTTTACTTCAATTTTATCCATTGACTCTTGTACTGCTTCTTTCCCAAAATTATCTTTACACACTTCTTTCATTGCATCCATTAAGCGTTGTAAACATACACTTGGCACAAACTTAATATGCTCTAATTCGAAAGTATCCCAGTTGATTTGGATAGGTAGTTCTTTACCTACAATTGCGTTCAATTCTTTTTGATACTCAGTTACGTACTGCTCTTCTATTGCTGTATAAGCTCTTTTTTCTTGTAATCCCATGATTTATATTATTACTATTATTAACATTTCAAAGGTCTTATCTTTGCTATTGGTTTCATAGACCTAAATTCGGTAATTGCGCTTATCACGGAATTCCGTGATATGAAAATTTCCAAAAGTATCTTACCTTGTATTCAAACTTTACAAAAAATGCTAAAAACACTTTTAATAATTGGGTTTTGTTTTCTATCACTAACACTAGCTGTAAATAATCTATCTCTCATTATGGGAGGTATGAGAAAGAAAAAAGCAAATCGTTTAATACAAGAATATCTTGAACATGAATTCAAGGGTCAATTAAAAGCAGTTGAAATTAGACGCTTTTTTAATGCCTCTAATATGAATCCCAATATGTTTTCGGTTATTATCTACGATCATCAATTAGCACAAGTAAGATGGGTTTTATTCTTTGACGCCAAGATTTTAAAAAATGAAAATAGAATTGAACAAGGTGTTTCCTATGCTAAACCAGTAAAAGAACAATACCAAGATGCCTTAGCTGACTACTATACCAAAGAAGATATAAAACTAAAAATGATTGATTTAGATTGTCGTATTGACATTAGTTATGATTCATTAACCATGACATATCTTTTTAACCCAAATCCCAATGAGCTGAAAACGAAAACTAAAAAACTCTTATACTTACTAAATCAACAAAAGGACACACTAAAAATCAATAGTATTTTCACAATTACTATCCATCTTCCAACCTATAATGAGGATATTTTTATGATTGTTATACATAGCATAGAGGACTCATGGCAGGTCAAAGAATGCTTACTAAAACAAGAAACTAATTATTTCAAAACTTTACAAGAAAAATTGCTGCCGAAGCGTATGGATTATTTAGCGGGATTAGACCACCTCTACAGTTCCCATGATTTTTCTTTATTATATGTAGATACAGCTTGTTTCACTAAAGCTGTGTGGGTACATCTGTTAATCGATACAAAAGAAGTAGAACAAGAAAAAAACAGCTATCACAAGACTCCTGTAACAGCTGCTTTATTAGAAACGATTAATCTTACCAACAAAGTAGTCACTCATCGAGAAATCGTACCGATTACTGAACCAAATTCGTTTATTTCTATTTTTGAAGAGATTAAACCATTATTAGCAATAAAGTATACCTTTTAATTATTCACTAATCAAATAGTCCTGATTCAATAGCAAACTTTACCGCTCCTGTAGTTGTCTTAGACCCTGTTTTCAACAAGATATTCTTGCGATGTGTCTCCACCGTATTAACTGATATAAACAGTTTCTCAGAAATTTCTTTAGAAGTCATTTCTTCTGATAAAAGTGCTAGAACTTCTTTCTCCCGTTGAGTCAATTCAATATCTTGATACTTCTTTTTATCAAATACACTTTCCATATAGCGCTGTTTAATAACTTCTGAGAAATATTGCTTGTCATTGATTAATTCCCTTACAGCAACTTGTAACTCCTGCTTATTTGTAAATTTAGGTACAAAACCATCTGCTCCTTTTTGGATTACCTTATGAACAACGCGAGGATTATCAAGCATACTCAAAATTAGAACCTTGACATCTGATTGATTACTCTTTACCCTAGTTAATAACTCTACTCCATCCATCTTGGGCATATTCAAATCGGTAATGACTAATTGTATGTCAAATTGCTCTAATAAACGTAATACTTGTGTTCCTTCTGTTGCTAAATGCACTTGTTTTACTTCCTCCATATCAAGTAATATAGTGTTTAACCCCTCTAAGAACATCAAATGATCATCTGCTATGATTATATTTACTCTACTCACTACTTATTTATTTAAAGGTATATTAATTGTTATGGAAGTCCCATATTTAACATTACTATCTATTTCTATACTTCCTTTGAGTTTTTCTAAACGCTCTCTTATATTGCGCAGTCCTATCCCTTGTTTCTTAACATTGGCAAACCCAACGCCATTATCATGAATAAGAATATTGAGGTGGTCATCGTGTTTGGTCAATTGTACCTCAGCACTTGAAGCCTTAGCATGCTTAACGATATTATTGACCAACTCTTGAACGATGCGATATGCACCAGCCAATACATCATCTGTCAACTTATTAATTTCTGTCTCTGGAAAAAAATAAGCTTTAATTGTCAAATTATTTTTCTGACTTACAGTATCGACGTATTCTTTCAAAAAACTACTAAATCCAATTGAAGAGAAAGCCAGTGGATGCAATTGATGCGATAGCAAACGCAGATCCTTACACGCATTGTTAATTGCTTCTTGCAAACGCTTAGTTTGTTCTCCCGTATCTTGCTGAGAGAAATGATGTTCAAAAGCAATCTTAATTCCTGCTAAATCACTTCCTATTCCATCGTGTAACTCTCGTGCTAATCGAGCTCTTTCTTCCTCTTGTCCTTTCTGATAGCGCTCGATCATAGAAATTTTATGATCTTTAACCATCTCATTAATCTTGTGATTCGCATTTTTCTCAACCTCCACCTGTAGTTGTCTTTGCACTTTCAAACGTTGTAGATAAAAATACATCACAATAATAAAGAGAATTGACACCAAAATAAAACCAATGATAAAAGTATTACGAAGTTGTTTCTGACGAATGACAGCTTGCTCTACTTCTCTAAGCTCTACTTCTTTTAATTCTTGCTCCTTCTCCAGCAACTCTATTTTAGTTTCCTTTAATTCCGTTTCATATTGTTGTTGCAGATCTGCTAAATGCTTCTCTTTCTCAATACTATTAAATTTTGTATTATCGATTATACTTCGATATAAATAATTATATGCTTTTTCATATTGTTTTTGATCTGCATATAGGGAACCTAAATTCAAAAAAAAGTTAGTATTATAGGCTAATATAGAACGTTCTTCAGTAATACTCAATGCTCTCTCAAAATACTTAATTGCTTTCTTTGTATTCCCTACTTTACTCTCACACACTCCTAAATCATTCAATACAATAGCCATATCAGTGACATAATTTAACTCTTCAAGAAGCTTATAAGTATTCTCCAAGTGAGGTATAGCCTCTTTAAACTTATGCTGTTCTACTAATAGTTGAGCAAGGTTAATTTTAACATAGGCCTCCACTGTTTTATTTCCTTCCTCTTGACGAAACTTTAATACAGTCATATAATGCTCCCTAGCTTGATCAAACTTACGCTGCTCTTTCAAAATATTTGCGTAGTTAAACAATGTAGTCAATACCCCATCGGTATCCTCAATAGATTTATACAAATCATTCGCTCTTTTCAAGCTCTCTATAGCCTTATCATATTCATCCTTTTGTATATATAGTGTAGCAACATTCTGATACGCATTTGCCTCTTGAAGTACATCGTCTACAGCTCTAGCTTTTTCAATACATATCATAAAGCTCTCCATTGCCTTGGAGTATAGCGATAAATTCTTATAACTAAGTGCTAATAGATTATAAGCAGCAGGTAAACCTTGCTCCATTTTTAATTTCTCTAAGGATTCAATAGTCTTCAATGCATATTCTATAGACTTCTTATAATCTCCATTAATAGAATTCAAATTTCCTAAAGAATAATAAGCACGAGCTTTTTCCTTCTCTAAGTTATGCTTTTCACTTAAAGCTAACCAAGCAAATGCGGCCTTTCTAGCTTCAAGTGGTTTGGAATATACATTCTGGGAATACACTTTCGATAATGAGTCAATAGTAACTCTCACTGGTTGCTGTGCAATACCCTTTGTGAAAATAAAAAAGATTACTAATTGAAAAATTAAAGTTACTCTACTATCACGATTAGATAAATTCAAAACAATTTTGTATTAATTTCTTATTATTTGCCGCATTCTTTTTAACTAAAATAGCAAAATAAAGCAACAAAAAAACATATGCTTCTGAGGCTTTATAGAAGACAAAACTACAATTTTTAACCTTTAAAAAAATGAAAGTTTACTAGAAATAAAAACTCCAAAAACATCTTCTTTTTAATTCTAAACAACGAAAAACACAGAATAAAACCACAAAAAATACTAAATATTATGTATATTCGAAACAAAAACAATAAAACTATATTTTTAATACATAAAAACAAAAATTATGTCTAAATTTCCTAGAATACGTACAACCTTGAGTAAAGGTGTTATTCTACCAAGTTTAATTTTTATTATTGGAGTCAGTTTACTTGCTGCAATTTTTCCACAGATAACCAATGAGCTATTAAACGTAATCAAAACATTCATCTTTGTTAACCTCAATTGGATATATGTATGGTCTGTAACTATATTTATTATCTTCTTGATTTATTTAATGGCCAGTAAATACGGTAATATTCGCTTAGGAAGAAATAATAGTAAACCCGATTATTCCTTCTTTTCATGGATATCAATGTTATTCGCTGCTGGTATGGGGATTGGGCTAATGTACTTCAGTGTTGCTGAGCCGATCCAACACTATTCAAATGAAGTTTTCAGTAACAATACCGCACTACAACGCGCACAAGATGCACAGATGTACACCTTCTTTCACTGGGGAATACACGCATGGGCTATTTATGCTATTGTTGGTCTAGCACTATCTTATTTTGCTTATAGATATCGTTTACCGCTATCTCTAAGAAGTTGTTTTTATCCTCTTTTAAAAGATAAAATAAAAGGTAAATGGGGAAATATGATTGACGTATTTGCCTTGTGTAGTACCTTCTTTGGTATTACAACAACATTAGGTTTTGGTGTTGTACAGATTAACTCTGGACTTCAAACCTTAAATATTTTACCTGAAAACAGCTTTATCTATCAAGTACTTATTGTAGCTGTATTAGTATCTCTATCTATTATCTCTGCTGTTAGTGGATTAGACAAAGGTGTAAAACTACTAAGTAGTATCAATATCATTGCTGTAGTCGTATTGCTTGTTTTCGTACTCGCTTTAGGCCCTACCGTTTATTTAATTGGAAGCTTTACAGAAGGTATTGGTAATTATATATCAAACTTCTTTACCATGACTTTTAGTACACACTCCTTTAATGATAAAACACAACCCTGGTTTTATGACTGGACTATCCTATACTGGGCATGGTGGATCTCATGGTCTCCATATGTTGGATTGTTTATTGCTAAAATCTCTAAAGGACGTACTATTCGTGAATATATTGCTGCAGTATTATTACTACCGACACTATTCAACTTTATTTGGATGTCTGTATTCGGGAATAGTGCCATTTGGTTTGATATGAATGTAGCTGATGGTGCATTGAGTACTATTGCTAACAACCCAGATGCGTTGATGTTTGAGTTTTTAGCGTACTTACCTCTAAGTTCAATTACTAGCTTCTTAACTATATCAATTATCATCATATTTTTTGTTACTTCTGCAGACTCAGGAATGTTTGTAATGAACAGTATATCAACCAAGAATGCTAGAATATCCCCTAAATGGCAAACTATTGGATGGGGAGTATTACTAGCTGTATTAGCTTTGTTATTGTTAAACGCAGGTGGATTAGGTGCATTACAAAGCATGACCTTAATTACAGCTCTTCCATTCTCTATTATAATGCTATTATTTATCGTAAGCTTGATCAAAGCACTAGTTATCGATAAAAAATATTATGAAACTGACTTTTCTACTACAACGGTTACATGGTCAGGAGATTCATGGAAAGAGCGATTAAAACAAATTGTATCCTTTGACGATAAAGAATCTGTACACAAATTTATTGATACGACAGTCAAAGAAGCCTTTAAAGAGCTAGAAACCGAATTTGCTAAAAATAATATTGATGCTGTTATCAATACTTATGAAGGTCCTTATCGACTAGAAATTGAGATTAAACACGACTTGGTAAATAACTTTATTTACGGTGTCAAAACAGAGTCTAAAATGGTTTCTGATTACTTATTATCAGAAGAAAACTTACCTGATATTAACGATAATAAAACCTTTTATCCAAAAGCTTATTTTGGTGATTATAGACAAGGTTATGATGTTCACATCTTTACTAAAAATGAGCTAATTTCTGACGTATTAAAACACTATGAACGATTCCTTGAAATTATATCTGAAGAGAAAAATGAAATGTTTATCAGTAGTGATTCCAATCATCGTTTAAGATAATATATTACTAGTCAACTTATTCTAGTATCAAAAAAGAACCATATTAGCTTAAAGTTAATATGGTTCTTTTTATATATTACAAATCAATGAACTGAGTATTTGGATGAAAGCGTTTCCAAGAAAACCAATACTCATCAGACAGCCGGATGAGAACTAAATTCTGCTTTTTGTCTCCCGAGAGATACTTTCCATTCAAATCCCAACGTTGAAAACCATTATCTGCTGTAATACATCTAGCTGATAAATCTAACGCTAAATCCTGCTTGTGATCCCATCTAAAAGCAGTTACATTGTTTTGGTGAGCTACTAAAAAAAAAGCCCCCTACTCAAAAAAATAAGTAAGGAGCTCTTTGCGATGTTTTTAATTACTAAGCTACTCTTTAGTATATACAGCCGGCTGGTATGTATTCACTACTAAAACAGTATCTACTTGTAATCGAGCTTTTAACCAATTCGTGATACGTATCTTCTCCGAATTTATAGGTGCAACACTATCTTTATACATTAACACCCAATCAACTTGACTAGTTGTATCGGTTAGATTTCGCTCTACTTTACCTAAAGATACTTGTTCAAGTGATGGGAACAATACTCCGATCTCTCTCACCAAACCAGGCTCGCTCACTTTGTACTTAGCTAACTCGCGCTTTAAATCATTAATAATAACGTCTTTCTCGGATAGGTTACTATTTTGTTTATTGATTTCCTTCATGATTTCAGACTTGATATCTTGCTCATCTTGCTTGAAGGTCAAAGCTACATTATCTATCCCTTTTTCCTGTAAAAGTCGATTATACATCTCTATATTCTCTTTAGACAATTTCTTATCCAAAAAGGCTAACTCTACCTTACGTGGCGAGGTATTATAATTAATTTTTTTATAGATAACTGTTACCCCTCTAGCAGTAAACTCTGTATTGATAAACTCCTCAACAGTCTTGGTAAATTTCTTCTCATTGAATAGATTATAGGCCAAGTAAAAACTTGGTATAATCAACACTAAAATCAATAAACTAATACCGTATCGCATACGTTTCTCCTTTTTTGTATCTAGTGCAGTCGCTGTAGGATATTTCAAGTATTTAATTACTAAGAACGTCGCTATACAAATAAAGAAACAGTTAATCATATACAGATAAAATGCTCCTAAAAAATAACTAAAATTAAAAGTTGCTAAACCATATCCTGCAGTACATAAAGGAGGCATTAAGGCTGTAGCAATCGCTACTCCTGGAATAGGATTTCCTTTCTCTACTCGAGTAATTGAAATCACCCCCACTAATCCACCAAAAAAAGCAATCAACACATCATAAATCGTCGGTGCAGTACGAGCAAGTAATTCTGATTGTACATCTTTAAATGGGCTTAAATAAAAATAAACTGAAGATACAACCAAACTTACAATTGTAGCTATAACCAAGCTTTTAATAGAAATCTTCAGTAATAAAAAGTTATAGGTACCAAGTGCAAAACCAGCTCCTACAATTGGTCCCATCAATGGTGAGATCAACATAGCTCCAATTACCACCGCTGTAGAATTTACATTTAACCCTATCGACGCAATGATAATTGCACATGCCAAAATCCAAAGATTTGATCCTTTAAAAGCAATATTTGCTACTATATTTTCAAGGACTTTTTCGCCCTTCTCCTCACCTTTGTGAAGATTGATGTAATCAAAAAACTTACTAGTCATTTAAAACATTATTTCGTTGACTTACTCAATACCATATAGCCTAGCACACCACCAATGATGGATGCTACAAAAATACCTATCTTCGCTTGAGTCATGTACTCCTCATTAGTAAATGCTAACGAAGTTACAAACAAAGACATTGTGAATCCAATAGAAGCTAGCAAACCTAATCCTAATAGATTTTTCACATTCATTCCTTCAGGGAAAGGAGCTACTTTTAATTTCACTAAAAGCACTGTAAATCCAACTACTCCAACTACTTTCCCTACTAATAAGCCAAGAGCTACACCAAGAGCTACATTAGTACTAAACAAGTGATCCATATCAATATCTAAAGATACCCCAGCATTAGCTAAAGCGAATATAGGGATAATTAGATAGGTTACCATCGGATGCATCATATGTTCTAAACGTTGTAATGGAGGAGTAGCAGCACTACTTGTATGCTCAATCTCTTCTAAGATATGCAATTGTTCGTTTGTTAATGTCGGAATTTTATCATTGGGATCAATGCCTCTAAACCTATCTAACAAACCTTGCATCTTATCGCCATATACTTTCTCGCTAATTCTCACATTTGCAGGAATTGTAAAAGCAGCTAATACTGCTGCAATTGTCGCATGTACTCCTGAAAGCAAAAATGCTGTCCAAACTCCACCAATACCCAAGATTGCATAAAACATAATATTTCTAACTCCCATTTTATTTCCCAAATACATCACTAATAAAATAGCAGCACCAATGATTAAATGTAACATAGAAATCTCAGAGGTATAAAAGAATGCAATCACAAGTACCGCTCCTAAGTCATCTACAATCGCCAATGCAGTTAAGAAAACCTTTAATGTCAAGGGTATACGACTACCCAATAAATACAAGACTCCTAAGGCAAAAGCAATATCTGTTGCCATCGGAATTCCCCATCCATTAGACATCTCTCCACTTGGATTTAGAAAAAAATAAATACCCGCAGGAACAATCATTCCTCCTAATGCAGCTCCAATAGGAAGCATTGCTTTACGTGGGTTTGATAATTCTCCAGCTACAATCTCTCTTTTTAACTCTAGCCCTACAACAAAGAAAAAGATAGCCATTAACCCATCATTAATCCAGTGGTGAATACTATATTCAAAGAAGCTATTGCCTGCCCATTGAAAACCAAATTTATACTCTAATATGTGATGGTACTGTTCTTTAAATGATGTATTTGCTAATATTAACGCTATAATCACACTTATACCTAGAACGATCCCTCCAGATTTTTCTTGTTGCATAAATCGCTGTATCGGTGATACCATCCTCTCAATAGGTGTTTTGTCCAATTGCCTCATAAAAATAACTCTTCTTTTTTAATGTTATACATAGTTTACAAACTCAAAAATAGAAAATTAATTTTGTTAGCTACTATACGACAGTTATTTCTATGAATTCTTATCCTTATTTAACTTTTATAAGATTTTTACTACTTAGATTCAACTAATAAATGCAACAGCATTTATTAGTTGAATCTAAGATAGAATTAAAAATAGTTCAATCTTTTACTCCATAAAAATAGTTAACTAAAGCCAAATAGACACCCCGACAACCAAAAAACACCTTAACAAGTTTAGTATTCCATAACAAAATACATCAAATTAAATTAGTTAACTAATAATATAAAACAAATACAACAAAACACTGAAAAACAAAATAAAAATAAACAAAAGCTAAAACTAATATTTCTACTAAAATATTCGCTTCCATCAATCAAAAAAACAGATGATTATTTAACTTTTTAGTACTTTTTTAATACATTTAAAATCATTATATTTGATTTTAACCTAATTTGCTAAGGTGAGCTATTAGGTGAGTTGGTTTTTTACAAAAAAGACAATAGGTTGATTTAAAGATATTTACGAGGAGTGGTTCGAATCCTGCCACCCCGACAAAAAGGAATCACTTAATAGTGGTTCCTTTTTTATTTACACTCACTTTCTTATTCTACATTAACACCTCTTCATGAATCATTGAGTATCTTCGTAATTATAATAAACAATGACAATGACTAGACAAAATCCAGAAGAAATAGTTCAACAATTTGTAACTGCTTGGAATAAATACGATGCTAACTTACTTGCTGATATTTTTGTAGATGATGCAGACTTTGTCAATGTCACAGGGTTATGGTGGCATAAAAAAGAAGATATTTTTAAAGCTCATGATTATGGCCTACGAGTAATTTTCAAAGAATCTACACTAATAATCAAAAGAACTAAGATCAGATACTTAACAGACACTATAGCTATTGTACATGCAAGACTACAATTAAGTAATCAATCAGCACTAAAAGAAAATGAAACTCCTCAACTTAGAAACAATCTATTTATTTTCGTAACTCAGAAAATAGAAAACAATTGGTACTGTATAGCAGCTCAGAATGCCGAAATACAGAGTGGTAAAGAGACTTTTATTAAAAAGGAAGATGGTTCTTTTGAAGCAGTGAATTATAATCAATTTAAAAATAAAGACTAGTTTAAATATTACATCCTTCCATGGCCTTTTTCTGTTTTAACTCACTAATATACTCTGAAGGCAATACACCTGTATATTTTTTAAAATTAATCGTAAAACGACTATGAGAAGCAAAACCGCTCTTATCTGCTAAATAACTTATCTTATACGTCAGATAATGTGGTTTAGTTGATAAAGTATCTACCATATAAGAAATCCTCAATTCATTAATATACGTAGCAAAGTCTTTTTCTTTATACATATTAATATAGTAAGACACATAGCGATGATTAACTCCTAAACTAGCAGAAAGATTACTCAGTGATATTGATTTATCTAAGTATTTTTTTTGTTTCTCAAACTCTTTTATTTTTTGACACAGATAACTCTCCATGCCTATAGACATATAATTAGTTTGTATATTAGAATCATCACTTATTTGTAGCATCTCTTCCTGTAAAGAAGAATCTCTAACTCTTCTTAGCAATCTTTTTGATTCTATTGAACTACTAAATAGTTTCTCATTTATACTCCATATCATACTTTTCTTTAATAGAGAGGCACACTCCATTGTTCTATTGATGATAATACTTAAAAATAATAAGGTCTTCATATCTATACTTTTATCATTATTCAACTATCGTCCATACCTATACGGTAGTAACTTCCAAATCAAATAATATGTGGTGGTGGATTTTATAGTCGTACTATAATGAAGCAGACTATAACTTTAGGTTTATTTGATAAAAGTATAATCTCTATAACAGAATGTCACCTTTAAGGGGGTGGACAAAGGGGTGGACTTAACACAATTCACACGATATAAGTATTTTAAAAAGCAATACACCTCATTAATAGAGTACTCATTTAAAGATAAACATATACTTATTTAAAGATATTATATCAAAGATTCTTTATATCTCTAATACCTATTTACAGTTAACTACATATTTTTTTATTCTACATCCTTATTCTTCAACAAAAAAAGAGGCTATACAAACTGTATAACCTCTTATAATAAACAACCCTAATTTATTTCGAATACTTTATATAATTAAATTATTATTTTTCTACATTAATTTTACCAATTGTACCAATACTTCCATCAGCTAGATCTTTAATCTCAAGGCCTTTAGTTACTTTAGCAGTTGCCAAATCTAATGTATATACAAATGATTTAGACTCAGCTGTAACAGGTAAGTAAACATCTGATCCATCTATGAATGGAGCTTGAGCTTCTTTTATATTTTCAGCATCTGGCAATCCTTCTATCCATTTAAATTCTCCTGTTGTACCATCAAATATCGCCAGTTTATTATATGGTGTGCTTAATGAATTCCAAGCAATAGCAATATCAGCATTCATATTTAACAAGAACTTATTGTTAGTAAGTGCGTATACTTTATGAACCTTATGTCCCCCTGATAATGACTCAATGTCATATTGATAATTTTTATCAAACTCTAAAGTTTTAGTATTAAATCTTAAAACAGAAGAAGGAATTGGAGAAAAAGAAGGTTTATCTTTACCTAACATAGCATTAGGTGAGAATACATAAACAAATCCATCATTTCCAGATGCAATAGTTGATATACGACTAGAACGGTAACGAGCTACTGCAAAACTCATTCTATCATCTTTCACTACTTTTTCTAACTGTACTCTCTTATTTACATCCGTTTCGCTCTCATTAAATTTAAATACAGCTAGCCACACTCTACTTCGGTAAGCAGATGTATTATCTTCTTTCTCATCTTTATTGATTTTAAATGGTTCGATAGCCATCACAAAACGGTTATTTCCGATATTCTCAAGACCAGCAAAGTTGGCATACTCCCCTTTTTCTGCAATATTTTCTACATTAATATAAGAAGTAAAATTAATCCCTCCTGTATTTCCATCTACGAAGTTAAAAGCCTGAGCCTTTTGTCCTGTAGTTAATTGTACCCCCCCAGTTGTAGCAATCATATATTTACCGAAATTCGTAATAAACTCCTCACGAGTAGGTAAATCAACTGTAGTATGTTTATTCAATTTCCCATCAGGTGTTAATAACCAGCTCTGCATTCCAGAAGGATCTCCTTTTCTATATTCAAAAACATAAGCTCTATTTCCTCCATAAGTATAAACCGTAGTTCCTAATGCCGTTAATCCATTTCCCTTAGCAGATATTTCTCCAGATTTAAGGTCATTGGTAGTCAGTAATAAGTTCGTTTTAGAAGCACTTGCTCCGATTACGTACTTCCACTCTACTTTATTTCCTCCATCAGTTCCCCCTTCTTCAGGTGTAGGAGTACTATTATCATCTGTAGAACAACTAGTCACCGACAATGCCCCAAATATCATAGCAAAAGCAAATGTCGAAAAAACTCTTTTTTTCATTTTAATTGTATTTATTATAGATTAGTAATTTTAGTATGTATAGCGTATTTTAAACATGAAGTTTCTTCCTGGTTTTTGGAAACTATAGTTATCATAAGCTAGTTTATCGAATAGGTTATTAGTCTCTACGGTTAAGTGTATTTTATTATTAAACAAACTGTATGAAGCACTTAGATCATGTACAGCCTGAGACGGAATCCATATAGGATCCTCACCGATTCCTTTAAAATCGTAACTATAATGATCTATATAGCGCAGGTTATAACCTATATTTAAATTGTTATTTTTCTTTCCTAAGTCTTTAATGATAATCCCCACATCAGCTGATCCAAAGAAATAAGGCTCATTAGGAATTCTCTCATTGTAGTATGGATTTTTCACTCCATAATCTCCAATAGTATACTTTTGTTTACTTCTGATATTTTGAGAAGTTAAACTACCTCCTGCATATATAAAATCATTGTATGTATAACGAGCTTCCACATTGATACCATAGCTCTCTACTCCTCCAATATTCACACTAGTTGCACGAGATCCTGAACCATAAGGATTACTGCGGATATAATCTTTAGTATCTCTGTATACAAAACCTGCATCTACAAATACTGCATGTATTTTGTTAATCACACCTGAGTAACTGATATTCAGGTTATAGTTTTTACCCTGTTCTGGTTTTAGACCTGTATTTCCCCATACTAAGTCTCCATCTCCAAATAACTCGCTATCAGTAGGTAGTCTAAATGTATTTTCATAAGAAGCTTTGAACTGTAGATCTTTCCACAAGTATGTAGCAGCGATACCGTATCCTGTTTTATCTACTTTAGTGCTTTCACTTTGATAAGTATGTTTGATACTGTAGTGTTTACCGAATAGAGACACATTCAGATTATCCAGAATATTATAGCGATAAGACAGTGCCATAATATTTTTAAAACTACTTCTTTTTATCTCACTGTTCTTTTCTGATTGAGTTTCTTTTACAGCTAATGGATCTTTTGTCTTTCTGTTGAAGTAGTACATCACATCATTAAAACTAAATGAGTGCTTGTCATTTAATTTATAGTTTACATTAAAAGTAGTTGAACCATTATGATCATAGAACTTAGTCATAGAAGGCCCTCCTCCAGACTCACCTTGTTTTAACGTTTTGATACGTTCACCTGCCCAGTTATATTTATAAGAAGAGGTATCTATATTTTGATTATATCCTCCATTATAATTAGATGTAATACTTACATCTAATCCATCTATAAATAGGTTCTTTTTGCTATATTCTAATGAAGGCATAATTGTTACAGAACGACGTTTCTTGTCTCCGAATACCTTTTCCATAATAGTACCTGTCTGCACACCACGTTTTCCTTCTCCATAAGTAAACCCTAACATCAGTCGGTCAGCATAAGACTTATCTACCACCCCTACTTTAGCCACTACAGTAGCTGTTTGGAATCGGTCATTAAAGCGTCTTACCCATTGTTTTTCTTTAGAATAAACTCCTGATTGCAGATCTACCACAGGGACTAATACTTTATAATCGTTATCTGAGTAGTTCTGAAAAGCATTTAACTGAGCTACTATACCATTATTAAAGGCTTTACTCACATTCAGATGACTCTTGTATGT
The DNA here is from genome assembly GCF_030326305.1 of Myroides odoratimimus. Taxonomy (GTDB): domain Bacteria; phylum Bacteroidota; class Bacteroidia; order Flavobacteriales; family Flavobacteriaceae; genus Flavobacterium; species Flavobacterium odoratimimum_A. The sequence goes on from NZ_JACAKB010000002.1 coordinate 40,383, forward strand.
ATGGAATGAACCAGTAGTAAATGAAGCATCTATTTTAGTCTCTTTAGATTTGTTTGTGATAATATTCACTACTCCTCCTAAGGCATCAGATCCGAACTCCACAGGCACTACACCTTTATATACTTCGATTCTATCAACCATTGTGATCGGTAAGTTGTTTATTTTAAACTCACTACCAAATCCTTCCATAGGTACACCATCTATAAAAAATCGAATGTGTTTACCACTAAATCCATTCATTGAGAAATTATAGTCAGATCCCTCACCCCCATCTTTACGCACTTTCACTCCAGACACTCTATCTAGTGCTCCAGCTACATCTAATGATGTATTGTATAGTGGTTTTGCATCTATAGCCACTACGTTATAAGCAGATTCTCTCACTTTCTCGATAGGCTGTTTTACTTGTAGTACTACATTGTCTAAGAAAGAGTTATTTGTATCAAGTTTGAAGTTATGTGTTATACTTTCGCCTGCTTTCACCTCAAATGAATACTCTTTAGATTCATAACTGACGTGTTGTACAACTAATTTATACTTACCAGGTCTCTTTGTTTTAATAGTATATCGTCCTTTATTATCTGTTAACTCACTATGATGAGTATCTAATAAACTGACTGTAGCATAATCAATAGGCTCTCCATTCGCATCTTGTACAACCCCAGAAATGACAACTGGTTTATCTTGTGCAAAAGAAGCAAACTGTCCTATATTAAAAATTGCAAAAATTAATAGTAGATAGTGTTTCATTGTTCTAAGAACTTAATGTTGTGTTAGTAATTATATTATTTAGATTAATTATAAATTGAAGACAAATATATTTACTTATAACTAAATAACCACAACAACTTAGAATAAATATAAATAACAACTCAATACAGACAATAATCGTCATTGTAATACTCTAAAAACAAAACACATTAACCTTTAATATTTTACTAAAATTCACATATTATTAACTAATATCTTTTATAAATAAAAAAAGTCAGAACTACCTATAATTCTGACTTTATTCACAAAATGTGCTTTTAAAGCTTGTTAATTCTAAATAAAAAAGCTTTAGAGATTAGTACAAACAAAAAAAAGAGAACTAAACTAGTTCTCTCTTCTTCTATTTCTTAATCTTTCGTTCTTAACCTCTTTTGGTTTATTCACGCTATTATTGCGTTCTCTATCGAAGTTTTTCTTAGGTCTACGCTCATCCTTAGCATAACTTCCTCCTCTTCTACTTGAGTCTTTACCTGTAGTCATACGACGACGAATACTCTGCTGACTCTCTTGATTCTTATTTAGACTCGCCTCTTCTGTCATTACAGAAGGCTCTATTAAGCGATTAAGCTCATCTAATTCTGCTTTGGTCAAGTCTCTATACGTACCCACAGGTACATCTAGAGAAATATTAATAATACGTATCCTCTTTAATGCAACTACATCATAGTCAAAATACTCACACATACGTCTAATCTGTCTGTTCAAACCTTGAGTAAGAAATATTCTAAACACAGTCTTACTGATCTGTTCTACTCTACACTTCTTAGTCACTGTGTCTAATATTGGTACACCAGCTCCCATACGTTGGATAAAACGATCTGTGATAGGCTTGTTTACAGTGACAATATACTCTTTCTCATGATCGTTCTTTTGGCGCAATATCTTATTCACGATATCTCCATCATTCGTCATCAGAATAAGCCCTTCACTATCCTTATCTAATCGTCCTACTGGAAAGATGCGTTTAGGATAATTAATATAGTCCACGATATTATCGCGTACACTCGTATTAGTAGTACACTCGATACCAATAGGTTTATAAAAAGCTAAATAAACATTCTCTTCATTTTTTTTAACGATTAATTGTCCATTTACGCGTATCTCATCATCTTCAGACACTTTTGTCCCCATCTCTGGCACTACACCATTGACAGTGACTCTCCCCTCATCTATAAGTCTATCTGCTTCTCTTCTAGAACAAAAACCTACTTCAGACAAATATTTATTTAAACGTGTTTGCATTTTTTCCATATCACAAAATTAGCTATTTTATTCGCTATTAAACAATGCTATAACGAAGCTAATTCATAAAATAATTCTTAATTTTTTCGAAGACAATTCTGTCCTGAACAGAGTGTCCTAATCCTTCTGTATAATAAACCTCTATTCCCTTTTGATTAGCTATATCGTGAAAAACTGTACACTCAGCCAATTCCACTACTACATCCTCTTTATCGTGAATAATCAATGTCTGATTAGACAGTGATTTTATAAAGTTGCGACTAGCATATTTCTGCATATCCATATCAATTAACCCTTCTAAGAAGTGCAATAAGTCATTTGACACCTTCTTCCAGTATCCTAACATATCAATATAATTATTGATTACATGCTGAAAACGATCTAGACAAGCCATTAAAACAATCTTCTCTACGAAGTCATATTTCACTACACTCATCTGATGTAATAAAGCAAACGCTCCTAGTGAATGAGCTACAACATACTGTGGTCTAAACGCTCGTAAACAATAATCCATCAAGTGAGAATAATCGATAACACTCAGATTACTTCCATCACTCAGACCTAGTCCCATAGCATCTATACAGATATACTGATACTGATCATCTAAGTAAGTCACTAGTTCTTCCCAACGACCAGCATTACTCTCCCAGCCGTGAAACAGCATAACTAAAGGCAACTCTGATTGCTCCTGATTCCAGCGATAGCATTGAATACTCAATCCATCATAAACAAATCTATCTTGATGAGCTTGAGCCAAAAAGTAAGGAATACTCTTTCGCCTAAGCTGTCCTTTACGAGGTGTAGAGAATAACTTATAAGCAATAGCGCATGCTCTCTTAGGAGCAAATAACGACAATAAATTAATCAATAAACCTAGACACTTAACCATATATAACTTCTAGAAATAAAAAAAGCCTCTTTCACAAGAGGCTTTCTGATATTATAATTTAGCTATAATAGCTTCAATTTTTTCTCTTTCTTCTTCAGCTAAAGCACTGTCTACTAAAATACGCCCACTGTGCTCATCCGTGATGATCTTCTTACGTGCCGCAATCTCTACTTGAGTTTGTGGTGGAATAGTAAAGTAAGATCCTCCTGAAGCACCACGCTCGATAGATACAACAGCCAAACCGTTACGAACACCATTTCTGATTCTGTTATACGCTACTAATAAACGCTCTTCGATATCTTGTTTGAACTCTTCAGACTTCTCTAATAAGATTTTCTCTTCACGCTCAGTCTCAGACATAATACTGTTTAATTCAGCTTCTTTATGTGCTAAGTGTTCTTTTCTTGCAGCTAATTTAGTTTCTGTCTCTGCGATTGTGTTTTTCTTGTGCTCGATGCTAACTTTCATCTCTTTGATGTGTTTTTCAGCAAGCTCTATCTCTAACTTCTGGAACTCTATCTCTTTTTCTAATGAGTTAAACTCTCTATTGTTTTTAACCTCATTTTGTTGCTCAGTATATTTTACGATAGCAGCTTTGAACTCCTCAATAGCAGCTTTTTTATCCTTAATACTCGCTTCGATATTACTTAAGTCTAAATTTGATTTTTCTAAGCGTTTGTTCAGTCCAGCAACCTCATCTTGTAGATCTTCAACTTCAAGAGGCAATTCTCCTCTCATATTTCTGATTTCGTCAATTCTTGAGTCAATCAATTGCAAGTCATAAAGTGCTCTTAACTTCTCTTCAACGGTTAATTCTTTTTTCTTTGTCATCATTATAAGTAGTTAACTGGATTCGTATTTACTGTTGATAAAATAACTGCAAAAGTAGTTATTTTTTTTGAAAGAAAGTCAGTTATATAATTTTTTGTATACCTTTCACTTTCAAAATGCCCTATATCAGCCAAAACCATCTGACTTTCAGCTTGGTAATAATCGTGGTATTTCAAATCTGAGGTGATATAAGCATCAACTTTCTGTGATAATGCTGCTCCTATCGCAAAACTTCCTGAACCTCCTAACACTGCTACTCTCTTTATCGGTTTCCCTAGTAACGCACTATGTCTAATACCTCCTGTACCCGTCTTGGTTTTGACCATCTGTAAGAATGCTACTTCTTCCATCTCTTCTTCTAATTCACCTATCATTCCCATTCCTACATTTTGAAGTTTATTCTCTAAAGTATAGATCTCATAAGCTTTCTCTTCATAGAAGTCTAAGTCAAACAAGGCTTTTAATACCTTACCTTGTAAATGCTTTTCAAATATTACTTCTACTTTGACCTCTTCTACTTCTTCATATTTTAATGGCTCTCCTATGACTGGGCTACTCTTCTCATTCCCTCTGAAACTTCCCTTGCCTTCTGTCGTAAAACTGCACAAATCATAATTACCTATAGCTCCAGCTCCTGCATTAAACAGAGCCTGTCTCACTTCATTTGCATTCACTCGAGGAGCATAAGTCACTAGCTTTTGGATATAGTTCTCTTTCGGTATTAATATACTTGTGTTCTTTAATCCTAGCGTATCACAGAATATCTTATTCACCCCTTCCTGATGATTGTCTAGTGCAGTATGTATAGCATAGATAGCGATATCGTGTTTGATCGCTTTAATTACAGCTCTCTCTACATAGCTCTTTCCTGTTATCTTCTTTAATCCAGAAAACAAGATTGGGTGAAAGCATACTACCATATTACACTTCTTCTCTATCGCCTCGTCTATCACGGTCTCTAAAGCGTCATGACAGACTAGGATCCCACTTACTTCTAAGTTATAGTCCCCTACTAATAACCCGACATTATCAAATCCCTCTGCATACGATAACGGTGTCATCTCTTCTAACACAGTGATTACTTCTCTTAACTTCATTTCTCAAATAATTTTGAACTGTAATTTATATATTTTCTCAAAGATAAAAAAATTGGTAATTTCGTATTATGGAATTACTGCGAAAATTACTCTTCCCTTTTGCCATCTTATATGGCGGGATCACTTCCCTGCGCAATTACCTTTATTCAATAAATATATTGAAGAGAACCTCTTTTAGTACACCTACTATAGTAGTAGGTAACCTAAGTGTAGGTGGTACTGGTAAAACGCCTATGGTGGAATACATAATACGACTTTTAAAAGACAAATACAAAATAGCGACTCTTAGTAGAGGGTATAAACGCAAAAGTGAGGGCTTCTTCCTCGCAGATGAACATACGACTATGGAACAAATCGGTGATGAACCCTTCCAATATCATCACAAGTTTGACAATATAGCTGTAGCGGTAGACGCAAAAAGAGTAAACGGAATAGAGAATATCCTAAAACGAAGAACAGACACCCAAGCCATCGTTCTAGACGATGCTTTTCAGCACCTAGCTGTAAAAGGTGGTTTTAATATTCTACTGACTACTTATGATGAGCCGTACTATAACGATTATATATTGCCGACAGGTAACCTTAGAGAAAGTCGTAGAGGAGCGAAACGAGCAGATATCATCATCGTCACCAAATGCCCTCCTACGTTATCATTGACAGAACAAAACGAGATTGTTAAAAAATTAAATCTCAAACTGGGACAATTGTCTTTTTTTACGTATATTGAATTCAGTAAACTTGCATATTCAAAGGCTGATTCTATCTCAGTAGAAGACTTAAAAAAAGAAGAGTTTTTAATGGTAGCTGGTATTGCTAAACCGCAAAGTTTTTTTGACCATCTAAAGGACGATAAAACAATTTGTTTAACATTTCCTGACCATCATCATTTTTCATCTACTGACATTGAACTAATTTTGAACAAAGCAAAAGAGAATAAGATTATTACAACAGAGAAAGATTATGTCCGCTTAAATGGACTAATCCCCTCGAATAAATTATATTATTTACCAATTCAGACTTCTTTTTTAAACAATCAAGAGGAGTTTGATAAAACAATTTTAAACTATGTGGGAGCAAGTACAAGAAACGGTTAAGTATTTAATTGAAAAGACACAATTCAAACCTGAGATAGGTATTGTATTGGGGTCAGGATTAGGAAACCTTACTGCTGATATTAAAATAGAGCATGAAATTCCTTACTCAGAAATTCCTAATTTTCCAGTATCTACTGTACAAGGACACAAAGGTGCTTTAATCTTTGGTACGATTGGTAATAAAAAAGTAATGGCTATGCAAGGTCGTTTCCATTACTACGAAGGATACGAAATGGCAAAAACAGTATTCCCGATCAGAGTAATGAAGTATATGGGAGTAGAAACACTAATCGTATCTAATGCTTCAGGAGGTGTTAACCCTACATTTAAAGTAGGAGACATTATGATCATCACAGATCATATCAATGCATTCCCTGATCATCCTCTAAGAGGACATAATGATGAGCGTTTCGGACCTCGTTTCGTAAACATGAATGATGCGTATACAGGAACTTTAGTTAAGAAAGCACAAGAAATAGCTAAAGCGAAGAACTTCGATATTAAACAAGGTGTCTACTACGGACTACAAGGGCCAACTTTTGAAACATTGGCTGAGTATAAAATGGTACGCATTGTAGGAGCAGACTGTGTAGGTATGTCTACAGTACCAGAAGTAATCGTAGCTCGTCACATGGATATGAAAGTATTCGGTATCTCTGTTATCTCAGATATGGGGAATGAAGAAGGTATCGTAGAAGCACATCACGAAGATGTACTTAGAGCTGTAGAAGCTGCTGAGCCTATCGCTCGTGAGCTTATTAATGAGTTAATTAAAACTATGTAATTAGTTTTTCTTATAATGTAATTTTAAGAGATACTTCTTCTGCAGAAGTATCTCTTTTTTTAAAGACCTGTTTAGATTCTCTGTGTAGTTTTCTTTAAGAATACTACAGAGTACCTAAACAGGTTCTTTTTTTTACCATCTGTCCTGTGCTAGTATAATAATGGTAGTTTGATCGCATAGTGATTGCATTAAAAACGGCCAAAACTATGCGAGCAGTATGCCATCACTATGCGATAACTATGCGACCACTCCAATAAATGGCACAAAAAAAAGCCACCGAAGTGACTATTTTGAATTTTCTACTACTATAAATTAATCTATAATTTCCATTTTTTTCATAATGAATGTGGCATTCTTATTCTGACACACGCCATCTCTAATCTTGTAATCAAAGTGTAAATCATCTTCTTTTATCTCCACTTCAAAACATTTATTGATAAGAATATCAGGGAATTTATTCGTTGTCTCACATACCTCTAAATCATGGGTAGCGATCACACCATAGGTCTTCTCCCTAATCAACTTATGGATTACTCCTATCGTTCCGCTCTGCTTATCATCAGAGTTCGTTCCTCTAAGTATTTCATCTAGTAATACGAAGCATGGCTCCTCTCTCACCTGTTCGATAATCATCTTTAACCTCTTCACCTCAGCATAGAAGTAAGACTCACTATCTTCTAATGAATCTGTCAATCTCATCGATACAAATAACGGCAGTGGGAAGAAAGTAGCTTTCGTAGCACAGATAGGCGCACCTATACTAGCTAGTACAAGGTTAACCCCTATGGTGCGCAAGAAAGTACTCTTACCAGACATATTAGATCCTGTCAGAATCACAAAGCGTTGGTTGCTAAAATTGATGTCATTACAGACTCTCTTTTTCTCATTCAGCAGAGGATGTCCTAGATCTTTAAACTTCATCTCTCCCTCTTCACTGATAGTTGGGAAGGTATAATGTCTGTTGTTATAAGAGAAATTCGCTAGCGAATTAAGCGCTTCTACTTCTCCTATGATCTCTATTGCTTTAGGTACAAGATGTCCTTTGCTCTGTTTCCAATTTAAAAAGCGGTGTAATACGTGTACGTGATACTGTACAAAACCGTTAAAGACAACCATCACAAAAATATTAGCTATAGTCTCTAACTGCTCGAATAGTCTAGACAGTTCTTTTAACTCTTTACTAGCCTGAAAAGAATCTTTATTTAACTCACTGATATACGATTTCATTTTATCCGTAGTGAAAGTCTCTCTTTCTATACGCTTAATGATAGAACTACAGCTCTCTATAGTCTCATGTACCTTATCTGCTCCTCCTAGCTCTGCCTGAATATTCTTTATCTGTGATAAAGTAAGTATTAGGTTAAAAGAGAATAAGGTAGAGATCACATATCCCATAAAGTCAAGGTCTAACAGAAAGTATAAAACAATCGAAATCCCTAATAGCACAGGTAATACATAACTTAATGCACGGCCTAGTTTACTAATAGGTACTACGGCTGTGTCACTCCACTTCTTTAATCTTGTATACGCTTTCTCATCTAGATTCGACAATTTACTATAAGCATTAATCTCATGTCTCCATTCTACCTTCTGAGAAAGTTCCTTAATCGCTTCTTGATTATCTAAAATAGCTTCTGAAGTCAATTTGCCTTTTAATAAATCTGCAAGCTTTTGTTTTCCTATAAACGTTGCTGTTCTATTTAGGTATTGATACAGGGATTTTTGCCCAAAAATATCTAAGTCAAAAGCATAAGGGTGTTCTGTAGTCTTAAATTCTTCTCCTGCGGCAAAGGGTCTTTTATCCTCCTCTAAGAAGGCAAGCTCATCTGTATTAATCTCTTTAAGAGCCTGTACATAGCGCATCTTCCACGAGTACTCTACGTGTACACGTAGTAATACTAAGAAAGCAACAATAAGCCCTCCTGTAAAATATAAGTAAAAGGTATCTGCGTTAGCCAAAGCTAGATAGAAGAAATAAATAATAGCGAAGAAAACAACCAAGCGTATTGCTCCTACTATTTTATACTTACTTCTTATAGCATTATATTGAGTATTAAATAATAACTGTCTTTTGTTATAAATTTCCATTGATAATTTATTTTTTTTGCCATACCGCCTCTAATGAGACATCAACAAATATACACCAATAAAAATATCTTGTTCATTAATTCTAGTTATAATATTGAGAATCTATTGTGAAAATAAGGGAATAAATAGAACAATTTAAATTAGCATCGCGCTATTTCACTTCACTAGTTTATCTTCGTATTATGAAATCACTAATGACTGCGTTATGTATCTAGACTTTGAACAAAATAGTTATCTATATCTACCTAGTTTCTTTACGGAAGAAGAATTAACATCTATAGAATTGATACTTAACAACTTTCACAAGCAATGGCTAATAGAAAATGAACAAGGGTATAAGAAGGTATTAATCAACAGTCATAGCCTTACGAGTAGTCCTTTTATTACTAAACAAGAAAGGCTAGCATTATTCCAATTCATTGCTCAGGCTAAACTTACAGATATTGTCGAGTCTATCTTTCCCGATAAAGCTAAATTCTTAAATACTCAATTATTCTTTGACCCTTATCACAAAGAACAAAAAAACTATTGGCATAGGGATATTCAGTATACAGGGCTTTCGATAGAAGAACAACAAGAAAAGATTAAGACAGAAAATGTAGTTCACTTTAGAATCCCTTTGAAGAAAGAAAATGGAATAGAAATCATCCCTGCTACTCATCGTCTATGGGATAGCCCTATAGAAGAAGATACTAGACTCTCTCAGCATGGTCGTCATCCAAGTGATGCTCTAGAGCGAGGGCAAGTGTTTAATCTAAATAGGGGTGATCTATTTATCTTCTCCGCGAATAGTATCCACAGAGGGCTATATGGGGATGAGAGATTCTCTTTTGACATCATCTACTGTGATGATACACCCGCTTTTAATGCTTTTATAGACTCTAAAAATCAACCTACAGAAGAAGAATTAATTCTTCTAAACAACAGTGTGTTCTAAGAGTATACCCTTTATACGAAGTAACTAAAAAGGATGTAATGGTATAATACCCATTATATCCTTTTTAGCTTTCTATTGGCTCTGATATAGGCTTCGTCACTTTTATCTCTCTAGATAACATACCTAACCAAGTTTTAAAGTTAAACTGTTCCCACCCTTTCTTACCTAAATCGTGACAGCGTCTAGTCCCTTTACCAAAAAGATAAATATGTAACCCTATAAAGGCTATTAGAAATAGTATTCCGAAAAAAGCGCCACTTAATCTCGCAAATACTGAGAAGCTTAAAAACAATAGCACAAAGTAAGTTACCAGACTTACGATATATGCCTTTCTGTTGATAGTCCCTTTATAAGAAAATGCCTCTTTTATCACAATTATTCAATTTATTTTGAAGCGTCAAATTTAAACAAAAACTAGTAAAAAAATCACTTCCCTTAAGTAAGTAATAGATAAGCTTATTGAGGATAAAGCAACGTTTTGTATAGCTATATTGGTTATTGTTATTTTAATTTCAAAACACATGACACCTTATGATAAATATGTTAAACAATCAAACAACACCTCCTGATTAAACAATAAGAACCTTATATTTAAGGTTATATCTATAACCAACTAGAAATAAACACTATAATATGAGATTTTTATTCACCTTACTAATGGCTTTAGCAATCACCGCAACTAAAGCACAAGAGTTAATCATACAACCACTACTTCCTCCAGATACTAAGGAACTAACAGACCTGTCTTTCCTTAAAGAAGAGCTAAAAGACAAGCAAATCGTCATGTTAGGAGAACAAACACATATGTATGATAATATCTTTGAGATGAAGACAAGAGTAGTTGAATATCTACACCAAGAAATGGGCTTTACTACTTTCGCTATGGAGTCTCCTGTATATGATATATGGAAGATGAATCAACAGGGGTTTAATCCTGATGCGTTTAATCAAGCTATATTTGATGCATGGAGTAATAGCAAAGAGTTTCAAAGATTAGTTAAGTATATAGAAGATAATAACCTTAAAGTGATAGGATATGACCCGCAAATCCTAAATGAGGATATCTTCATAGAAGACTTCTTTACTTACCTAGAGCAACAAAAAATAAGTTTAAAGCTTGACTCGGATGACTTCGGTATCGCATTAGAGGCATTGCTAGTTACTTACAAATACGATAATCAAGATATCAAATTTACTGCTTTTGAAAAAGAGCTTAAAAGAATAATTACTGCTATAGAGAGGTTACCTCAAACAGACACTAATCTTACTTGGGTACAAATCACTAAAGGTCTTCTAAGCACTGCACAATCAGTCAATGATATGAAAGAACCTATTATGACAAGTGACCTTGCCTCTAAAGATGACAACTATCGCGATAAGCAGATGGCGGATAACTTAATACAGTATATTAAAAGGCATCCTCAAGAAAAAATCATGGTGTGGGCTGATAATATCCATGTTATGTACAGCAACCCGAATAGTGGAAATGTACAAGCAAGAGCCTTCATCTCTATGGGACGACAAATAAAAGATTATTATAAAGGGAAAGTATTTAGTCTAGGTACGTTACATGCCAATGATTCCCTATTCGATACAGGGACACGTACATTACATGCTACTCCTATTCAAGAAGGTTCTTTTGAAGATCAGTTACAAAAGTTAAACACTCCTTATCTGTATATTTCTTCTAATCAGGAAGCAATGCATCGACCTATGGACACAAGGCTACTTCACTTCGTAGAGTATACGAAGGAGAGATTAGACTTATTTCACGATGGTTATATATTTCTAAATACTGCTTCACAAGCAGAGCGAAAAAAGATAAAGAAACAAGATACCCAAAACAAGGTAACTGTACCTTCTAAAGAAATTAAGCAAGAACAAGGTTCTTTTAAAGGACAACTAGTAGATAAAGATACTCAACAGCCTATCGCCTTTGCAACTATTATTTTAGTAGAACAAGATATCTATAGAGTAACGGATGATAATGGGTATTATGAACTGCCTTTTGACCCTAAGACAAAAGGCAACTCTACACTAGAGATACAAGCTCTAGGATATGATAACTATACTGTATCCTTAAATGAATTAGCTTCTGTTATCTCCTTAGAAGCCAACTTTGACTTACTAGATGAATTAGTTATCACCAAACAACTTACTCCAAAAGAAGTACTCCGCCTTGCTATCAAAAAGAAAGCTGAGAACCACCCTACTGAACCATTTAACTTCACTAGATTTAGTAATGAATTAATCTATAAGAACGATACTAAAATATTTGACCTTGAAATGATAACTAAAGATTACCAGGAAACCTATTTAGGCTTGAACAGAACAACTTTTGAGGTACAACAAGTAAAATGGAACAATAGAGGTATTAAGAACATAAAAAATACAGACCATATTTTTAGAGGCAGAGAGAATCCAATTCAATACTCTAATATATTACACAAAAGAAAATACAAGAAGTTTAAACTCTCGTTTATAGAATCTAAAGATCCTAATGATAGTAACTTATATGTTATCGCATTCGAAACAGAGAGAGAGGGTTGGAATTACACTAATAAAGCTGATCCCTCTAAATACTCAGGTAGAATTTATATTAATCAAGATAACTATGCCATAGTAAAAGTGGTTGAAACATGGGAATCATCATTAGATGCTGACTATTTAAAAAGTAAGTATAAACACAATTCTAATATAGAGCGTATTGCATTAAGGACTGCTAAGGAAGAAAATATCAGCGTATTCAAAGATCTCCTCAATAATGGTAAATACTATGCTACTAACTTCTTCTATAGATCCTTTAGTGAAGAAACTTATCATAATGGAGAGAAACATAATTTCACCAGCTCTACTGACTCACATTTATTTGATTTAAAAACAAATGACGTCGAATTCATAGAGTATGAATTTAAAAACAAAAGCAAAACTTTACTAGATAGGGTATCTTACAATGAGGACTTTTGGAACAACTTCTACAAAGAAAACCCTCAGTATAAACCATAATTAAGTTAAACAAAAAGAGGCTGTAATGGGATTACAGCCTCTTCTATTTTATTTAGTAATAACAACTATCCCAAATGCACCTCCTCTAGTACCGTACATCATGTCAGTTTGTTTTGACTTCTCATATTTTATTTCCTTCACCTCTTCTATCTTGAGTAAGGCTAAGTCTTTTGATTTAACGAACTTACTCCCCTCTGCACTCCCCTTCTTATCTACTAATAATACATCATAATCTCCTGAATCTACTAAAGGAACAGCTCCTCTATTGTATAGCTTACATGTGTTGATATATAACTCTTCCACATATTCTTGTAAAGATACCTTATTACCAGGGTTCACTTCTGATATTTTCTGTACTGAAGTTGGTAAACTATCTTTAGCATTTATCGTTTTCTCTTGAGGTTCTTGCGCAAAACAGAGCGCTGTAACACCTAGTGCTACAATACTGTATCTTATCTTTTTCATGAGGTATAGCGTGAAATTATGAGCCTCTAATTTACTCTTTCTAATCTTAATATAATGATAAAAATAAGGTATTGAAATGCTAATTAAATCAACTATTGCTTTAACACCCAGTCCACTATTTTTTGTTTAGGTTCTTGATGGATTTCATAACTTTCTCCATCAGCGAAAAAATGATTTTCCCCTTCTAGTACATCTATTGTTATATTCTTATTATGAAAACTCTTAAGCAACTCAACATTGCTAATAGGATCTACTAATACGTCTTGATCTCCTATCATATAAAACATCGGTATAGCTATCGCTCTATACTTATCCTGATTGTCTTTTGCTACTAAATCTTTTTCTGTACGTCCTATTAGAAATCGATACCTCGTTTTAGTTTTCTTATCTGTATATCCTATCTCCTTCATCTTTTTCTTATACATCTTCCAATAGTTCTTATCATCCTTAATTGAAATATAATAATCCGCTAATTCGTTATACACCTTTTCTTTTTCTTCTTGAGTATCATACGCAAAGTAATCTTGAAAACCATTCTCTTCTTGTCTTAGTTGGTATAGAAACATCTCTTTACCAGAAACAACAGGTGATGATAACATCACTAAGAAATCAGGGTCAAAAGAATGAGCATAAGCATCCATAATAGCTATCCCTCCCATGCTATGTCCTATCACACCAATCTTTTTATCCTTTAACTCTTGTCTCTTCTTTAACATCTGAAAGGCAGAAGCTAATTCTGCACCCATCATAGAAGGGCTATATGACATATCTCCACCTCCTGTTCCTCCTGAATTTCCCATCTCTCTTTCATCATATCTAAATACAGCTACATTGTGATCTAATAAGGCTTCTGCTAAATAGCTATGTGTATTACGTGTATTATATCCTGTACCTGGTTTAATAATCACTACTTTATCGAAGCCTGTCAAAGGTATAATCAAACTCCCTTCAAAAGAAACACTATCTATCTTTTCTTTCCAATGAAAGGCAGGTACATTAAATTTAATCGTAGTAAAAGAGTAATTGTCTTTTTTAGGGACATAGGTTTCTAAGTCAGTCTTAGCATTCTGTCCTATACCCATCGAGGTAATCAGTAGAAAGCTGTATAAAATTAAGTGTTTCATAATTATAAGTTTTAGTTAAGTGTTCTATAGATAACTACTTAATCAAAACCTTTAGTATAAAAAAAAGCTACTTTAACATATCGTAAAGTAGCTTTATTCATTCTTATATCAAGTGATTACCACACTAATACGCTATTCTCATTCTTCCAAAGTAACAAACGGAAATCTTCATAAATATCGGCAGTACCAATAGTATGTGTATCTCTTACAGGCTTATTCAAAGTCAACTTGTGTAATATACCTGCATGTGTACCTACATACAATGTCTTCTCATCTTCTGATAATACCATTCCACTTATGGTAGAACCTAAGAAATGTTGCCACAGCTCTCTTCCGTCTTTATGTATTGCTCTGATATATCCATAAGCATCTCCTAAGATATAGTAGTCATTAAAAGCTACACCAGCATACACACGCATTCCTTCATCTAATATTGTAATATCCTCATGATCATCCCACCCTGGTATATCCATTCCATCTAGCTTATCTCCATCTACACCTATCGATATCCCATTGTAAAAATGACAAGAGTTAGTCAATAGTTGTTTATCATCTTTAGTAAACAAACAATAATGTGGATATTCAGATTGTGGACCTACTGATCCTACTTTATCTCCTTCACTGTCCAAAACGATGTGATCGCTACACTGCTCTCCTACTACAATATATTTATTGTCGTGAGATAAAGTAGCATGATCCATAGATAATCCATTGTTTTCTTCCCCTTCTTCTAGTATTGGAAACAACAGTTTCTCTTGTTTAGTATTTAATAAATAAATTCCCTCTGAAGAAATGAACAAGACTTTCTGCCCATCATTAAAAGGAATAAGTCTTGTAATTCCTATATTCGCTAAAGTATCTAATGTAAACTCTGCTATAATTTCTCCTTCCCATCCTTGACGAGTCACTATCTTATCTGCGTATGCTATCGCATAAACAAGATTGCGCATAGACTGTCCGATGCTTTTAATCTCTTTATCTAATGCTACTACTTCTGTTCCTTTTGCTATATATGCTTGTCTTTCTTCATAAGAAGTCCCTTGCATAAAAACAACACTATCTTCTGCTATATAACAAATATCTCCTATATAACTTCCATTATCATCCAACATCTGTACAATTGGAGCGTGTGCAGGAGGAAACTCTTGTCTAAAAGTATCTACTGTACCATTAGCATTTGCCTCTCTTAATAACTCAATAACTGCTTCTGCAAGTTTACCTCTTGTGTCCTCTGCTTCTTTACCATCCCATTTTTCCCAGCCGTGTTCTGTACCGAAAGCAACCATATCATTAATCTCCTTAGCATACTTCTCGCCTTTCTTATACCACTTAGTCTGTAGCTCTTCTCTTGCTTTCATCTCTTCTATGTTTTATCACAGCACTAAAGTATTGACTTATGTCTTCTAATGCAATCACTTTATTCAGCTAATTTTCGCTCTCCTAAGTTCTCGATTAACCTCAATAAATAGCCATCTGGATCTTGTACTAAGAACTGCTTCTGACCGAACTCTACATCTTCTACTCTATACCAACGCTCTTCTACATCAATAAACACATTATATTTAGCCTCTTGAAGTCGTTTTAGAATAGGTATTATGGCATTTACTTCTATTTGAAAGTTTATTCCTCTACCATATGGCTTTTCCATAACGCCTGTCTCCCATTCTCTATCAGCAGGATTATATTGTTCTAACATTACTTGTGCTTCTCCCATACCTAAATAAGCAAAGTGTTCTTCCTTGCGATCATACATTACTTCAAAACCTATGTAATCACACCAGAACTGTAAACTACTAGCTAAGTCAGATACTACAAACTCTGGTACTAAAGCTGCCCATTTTATACTATCACTTCTCATTACACATACTTTTTACTAAAAATACAACTTACTCTATAAAACCTTTTTACACTTGCTTCCCTTTCATCATTTTATTCCAATATAAATAGGGTAACATATATTTCTTCAACATCCATAAGCGCCAATGCTCTTGATCACTATTCGAAATAAACATTTGCTTTAACTTAGGATCAGGCATAAACTCATTCTTATAATTAAACTCAGCCAACACCATCTTTCCATAACCTGTCACTAATGGACAAGAAGAATATCCTAAATACTCTTTATTTGTAGCTTCGCCGTTAGCTATTAGCTTACATAAATTATCTACCACTACAGGAACTTGCTTACGTATTGCAGCACCTGTCTTAGCTGTAGGTAAGCCTGCTACATCTCCTAGTCCGAATACGTTAGCATACTTATTGTGTTGTAAACTGTTTAAATCAACATCTAACCAACCAGCTGTATTTACTAAATTAGATTCTCTTACAAACTGTGGAGCCACTTGAGGCGGTGCTAAATGCAAGAAGTCAAAAGACATTTCTACTATGCTATTATCAGTAGTGATCGTACTTTCATCCGAAATCACCACACACTTATTATCTTGCATATTCATCTGTTTAAAGTATACTTTTCGATTATCAGTATCTATCCTAATCGGATTATGAAATGGCTTGAAATCAATACCGTATCTATCAACCACTTTCATTAAGGTCTCTGCAATAGGTTTAACTCCAAAAATAACACTCCCAGGCATTGGGAAGTGAACTTTAGTATTCTTAGCTATTCCTTTCTTGCGAAAATAATCACATGCCAGATACATGATCTTCTGAGGGGCTCCACCACATTTAATAGGTGTATTCGGTTGAGTGAAAATAGCCGTTCCTCCTTTAAATTCTTGTAATAACTTCCAAGTATATTCTGGATCTATATAGTTACTACACACTACACCTTTCTCTACAGCATCTGCTAATCCTTCTATTAAAGATAAATCATTTACCAAACCAGGACATACTACTAGATAATCATAAGTATAGCTTAGTCCTTCTTTAGTACTTAGGCGATTATTATGAGCATCTATAGAAACCACCATATCGCGAATCCAATCTACTCCACTAGGTATAAGATCCTTTGTAGGTTTTATCGTTTTTTTCTTATCATAAGCTCCTGCTCCTACTAGTGTAAATGCAGGTTGATAGTAATGTAATTCTGAAGCATCTATAATCCCAACTTCTATATTGCGATTACGCTTCTTTAGCTGAGCTGCTGTCATTATACCAGCAGTTCCTGCCCCTATAATAAGAATTTGATAATGAGTTTTCATGATTTACAATATTGTTTCGGTTAATATACTAAAATATCAATCATTCACAGAATGCATTGTAACAAATGTTACAATACTGTTTATAATTTATTAATCGAAATACATTATGTATCACGCAATACATACCCAATAAAACAAAAAAAGAGAGATGATCTCTCATCTCTCTTCATATATAAATAGAATAGCCTAATTCTTATTCCCCTTTTTTAGCTCTTCTAGATCTAGCTAATAAAGTATTCTTTAATAACATCGCTATTGTCATTGGTCCTACACCACCAGGTACAGGAGTGATAAAAGCAGCTTTCTTACTAACTTCGTCAAAGTCTACATCTCCTGCGATAACGTATCCTCTAGGATTAGTCTCGTCTGGTACACGAGTGATACCTACGTCTACTACAGTTACCCCGTCCTTCACCATATCTCCTTTTAAGAAGTAAGGCACTCCTAGTGCTGAAATGATAATATCTGCTTCTCTAGTAATCTCTGCAATATTCTTAGTGCGACTATGCGTAAGTGTCACAGTAGCATCCCCAGGATAACCTTTGCGGCTTAACAAGATACTCATAGGGCGACCTACAATGTGAGAACGACCGATAACTACTACGTTTTTACCTGCTGTCTCTACTTTATAACGCTCTAATAATTCCATGATTCCATAAGGTGTAGCTGGCAAGAATGTTTCCATCTCTAGTGCCATACGACCGAAGTTCGTTGGGTGAAACCCATCTACATCTTTATCCGCATCGATAGCTAATAAGATTTTTTGCTCATCAATGTGTTTTGGAAGAGGTAATTGAACGATATATCCATCTATAGCAGGATCAGCATTCAATTCTTTTACTTTAGCTAAAAGTTCTTCTTCTGTCGTCTCTTCTGGCAAAGAAACTAATGTAGATTCAAAACCTACTTTCTCACAAGACTTAACCTTACTTCCTACGTAAGTTAAACTTGCTCCATTAGTACCAACAATAACTGCTGCTAAGTGAGGTACTTTTTCTCCACGAGCCTTCATCTGTTGAACCTCAACAGCGATCTCATTCTTGATATCTTCCGATACCTTTTTTCCGTCTAGTAGTTGCATTAAAATAAAATGTGTGTTGTGTGTATGTAAATAAAGAAGGTTTAAACCTCATAATGAACCTTAAACCTTCTTCTTTAATTATCTTTGCATGCCTTTCATTTGCCCCATCATTCTCATCAAATTCTTTCCTTTTGCCCCTTGCATCATCTTCATCATTTTGCTCATTTGATCGAATTGCTTAAGCAATTGATTCACTTGTTGTATATCTGTACCCGATCCTTTAGCGATACGGTTCTTGCGTTTTACATCTATAATAGATGGTTTAGAACGTTCTGCAGGAGTCATTGAGTAGATAATAGCCTCGATATGTTTAAACGCATCATCTTCTATCTCTACATCTTTCATTGCTTTTCCAACTCCAGGTATCATCCCCATCAAGTCTTTCATATTCCCCATCTTCTTCACTTGCTGAATCTGATTTAAGAAATCGTCAAAACCAAACTCATTCTTCGCGATTTTCTTCTGGATTTTACGAGCCTCTTCTTCGTCGTATTGAGCCTGTGCACGCTCTACTAACGAGATAACGTCTCCCATCCCTAAGATACGGTCTGCCATACGATCTGGATAGAACACATCTATCGCCTCCATCTTCTCACCAGTACCGATAAACTTAATCGGTTTATTTACTACTGATTTAATTGAGATTGCAGCTCCTCCACGTGTATCCCCATCTAACTTAGTAAGGATTACCCCATCGAAGTTTAATCTATCGTTAAAAGCTTTCGCTGTATTTACGGCATCTTGTCCTGTCATAGAGTCCACTACGAATAGCGTCTCATGTGGTGTAATAGCTTTGTGGATATTAGCGATCTCCGTCATCATCTCCTCGTCTACTGCTAGACGACCAGCTGTATCGACGATCACTACGTTGAATCCATTTGCCTTAGCATGCTTAATAGCATTCTCTGCAATTAGTACAGGATTGTTATTTCCTTCTTCTGAATATACTTCTATACCTAATTGATCACCTACTACGTGTAACTGATTAATAGCCGCAGGACGATATACGTCACACGCTACCAATAAAGGTTTCTTATTTTTCTTTGTCTTTAAGAAGTTTGCTAGTTTACCAGAGAATGTTGTTTTCCCTGACCCTTGCAAACCTGACATTAAAATAACTGAAGGATTACCAGATAAGTTAATACCTGCAGCCTCACCTCCCATTAATTGAGTCAACTCGTCCTTAACGATTTTGATCATCAATTGTCCTGGTTGTAAAGTTGTAAGTACCTCTTGTCCTAAGGCTTTTTCTTTTACTACATTAGTAAAATCTTTAGCAATCTTAAAGTTAACGTCGGCATCTAATAGAGCTCTACGAACCTCTTTTAGAGTGTCTGCTACATTGACTTCTGTAATCTTGCCGTGTCCCTTAAGGATATGAAAGGCTTTATCTAATTTATCACTTAAATTATCAAACATATCGGTATTATTTTAATACTTTGAGTCGCCAAAGATACTATTTAACTCGTTAAGTCACAAAAAGCAAAAGCAACAAAACATACTTTTTTAAAAATTATTTGTTATTTCGGTTATTTATCACCAATTACCTTCTCTCTACCAAATCTTTTCAAAGGAGAAAAACTTATTTATAAACCGAATATCATTACCTTAGTTATTATAATAAATCCAAAACATGAAAAAACTACTTATACTAACCTCTGCCTTCATATTATCATATAGTCAAACGATATACAGTCAGGACTTACACACTAAAATAGATAGTATACGCAACCTGTACAACGTACCTGAAGTGGCCTTTGCCATTGTAACAAAAGATCAGACTGTTCAAAAAGGCATCTCTGGACATCACAAATTCAGTGAAAAGAACACACCTTCTAATGCTGACCTAAAAGACTACTTCCACTTAGGTTCTAACTCTA
Organism: Myroides odoratimimus; assembly: GCF_030326305.1. Classification (GTDB taxonomy): domain Bacteria; phylum Bacteroidota; class Bacteroidia; order Flavobacteriales; family Flavobacteriaceae; genus Flavobacterium; species Flavobacterium odoratimimum_A. The sequence goes on from NZ_JACAKB010000002.1 coordinate 60,833, forward strand.
AAGCCATTACAGGGTTTATAGCTGCCAAACTAGTAGAACAAGGCAAAATCAAATGGAATACTACCTATTTTGATCTATTCCCAGAAGCAAAAGAATCTGCTAATCCTGCATACTATAACGCTACGCTGAAGGACTTCTTCTCTCATAGAGCTAAAGTACATGCCTTCACTAGTGGTACGGAACGCATTGGTCTGCCTAAATTTGAAGGAACAAAGCAACAACAGCGACAAGCTTTCGCTCAACATGTATTAACGATGTCTCCACTAGAGGCTCCTGATGGATATACCTATTCTAATGCAGGGTATAGTATAGCAGCTTCTATGTTAGAGAAAGTAGCTAACAAATCTTGGGAAGAACTAGCAAAAGAAATTCTAACCAACGAACTAGGTATAGACTTCGTCATCGGCTGGCCAAATCGCAATCTAGAAAACCAACCTTGGGGACATGCCCTACAGTATGATGTACTAGAATCTGTACCTCCTACTTATAACTATGCATTAACCCTTATAGAGCCTGCTGGTGACTTAAGTATGAATATAGAGAATTATATCAAATACATTCAACTCAATCTACAAGGTCTTGCAGGTCAAAACAACGCTCTTAAGGCAAGTACTTATGACTTCTTATTTAACAGTCAAAGCAAATATGCCATAGGTTGGGGGAATCTTATCAATGAGACTACTAAGCTATATGACCACGCCGGTTCTGATGGTACATTCTTTACCTATACACAGATAGACGGAATATCGAATACTGCCTATATCATTATGGCAAACAGCGGTACTGCTAATGCTCAACAGGCTGTAATGAAAATAGTGCAAGTGATGAAAGACGCTAATAAGTAAATACAATAAACATTAGCTTTAATTTTAAAACAATGCTCTTTCCCATTTCCCTTTTATCCTTAATTTTGCAGTCTAAAAATTAGAATTACATGTCTCAGCCTAAAGCTATCTTCAGAAAGTTTACCAGTGATGTGCAGTCTATAGCACTGCCGACTAAGTTTACTTTCCCTTTTTATTACGAACCTCATCCCCTAACCGTACTAGCAGCAGAAGAGTTACAACGCGAACTAAGTACACATCCTCTTATAGCACCGCTATTTGACACAAAGGATGAGAACTGTCTACCTACAGGTAAGATGTTTGGTGTACTAGTAGTAAAAAATGAAAAAGGAGAACTAGGCTATTTAGCAGGCTTCTCTGGTAAGCTAGGCAGTCATACAGACCTAGAAGGATACGTACCTCTAATCTTTGACCTGTGGAATGAGAACGGCTTTTTTGCAAGAGAAGATGTAGAGGTAAAAGCAATTAATGCTATCAATGCCAAAATAGAAAAACTAGAAGCAGATACTGTATATAGCAATGCCAAAACTTTGTTGAAACAACAGATAGCTGAAGAAAAAACAGCCATCGAAGAGAAGAAAGCACAGCATAAAAAACAAAAAAACGAGCGAAAAGCCATCCGAAAAGAACAGGAAGCTATACTTTCTCCTGAAGAATTTCAGCTTTTAAATGATGACTTAGTCAAACAGAGCTTAAGAGATAAATATGAGTTGCGCGTACTGACAGAATATTGGCAAGAGCAAATCACTACGACTAGAGATATCACGACAAGTATAGAAGAAGAGCTAAATAACCTAAAAGAAGAACGCAAACAAAAGTCTAATGGACTACAGCAAAAACTATTCGCTTCTTACAAATTCTTAAATTACAAAGGAGAAGAACAAAGCTTATTAGAGATCTTCGAAAAGACAGTATTACAACAGCCGCCTGCTGCTGCAGGAGACTGTGCCGCTCCTAAACTGATGCAATACGCCTATGAGCATAATTATACGCCTATTGCCTTAGGAGAATTCTGGTGGGGAGAGTCTCCGAAGTCAGAGATTCGCAAGCATCAGCACTTCTACCCTTCTTGTCGCAGTAAATGTGAGCCTATTTTAGGACATATGCTAGAAGGCTTAGAAGTAGATGATAATCCACTATTGATCAACCCTGCTCTTAACAGACCTATTGAGGTAGTCTATGAGGATGAGTACTTCGCTATTGTAAATAAGCCTGAAGACTTCTTATCTGTACCTGGTATTTATATACTAGACTCTGTATATGAACGTATGAAACTTCGCTACCCTAATGCTACAGGTCCTCTTATCGTACACCGCTTAGACATGCCTACATCAGGTATCTTAATCATTGCTAAGGATAAAGACTCGCATAAAGCACTACAGAGCCAGTTTATAAAGAAGAGCTTAGAGAAGAGATATGTCGCTATACTAGATGGTATCATAGAAGAAGACGAAGGGACTATAGAACTACCGTTGAGAATAGACTTTGACGATAGACCTAGACAGATGGTCTGCTATGAATATGGCAAGTATGCCAAGACTAGATACGAAGTGATAGAACGAAAAGATGGTAAGACGAAAGTGTACTTCTATCCTATCACAGGGCGTACACATCAGCTGCGTATGCATGCCTCACACCCAAAAGGACTAAACACACCTATAGTAGGTGATGACCTATATGGTACCAAAGCAGACAGACTATATCTACATGCAGAAAGTATTACTTTTAGACATCCAAAGACATACGAATTAATGACATTTACCATAAAAGAGAGCTTCTAAGCTCTCTTTTTTCATTACATTAGCTATAAATACAGCACTATGAATGAAAAGAAAAAACAGTTACAAAAGCATAAACGCATAGCTACTGGACTATTTATACTTATGGCTATCCTCTATATCTCTATGGTATATGTCATCAGACATTCACCTGCTTCGTGGATGGGATATGTCAAGGCATTCTCAGAAGCTGCGATGGTTGGGGCACTAGCAGACTGGTTTGCGGTGACAGCTCTTTTTAGACATCCGATGGGCATGCCCATTCCGCATACTAATCTTATTGTGAATAGCAAAAACAAGATTGGAGATAACCTAGGAGACTTTGTCACAGATAACTTCTTGACTTCAGATAATATCAGACCTTATGTAGAGAAAGTTGACTTAGCGAATATGATTTCTACTTGGTTAAACAAGCCTAATAATCAAATCATTTTGGAGCATGAGATTACTTCACTTGCCAAACGAATACTCGCTGAACTAGAAGATGAAACAATCATCGCACTGATGACTTCAAAAGCGAAAGAAGGCATCGCAACTATTAATATTCAAAGCTTTGTATCACAAGGGGTCACCTATGCTATCGAAAAGAATGAACACAACAGATTATTAGATATTATCTTGCCTAAGGCACAGCTCTATGTAGAAGAACACCGCCAAGAAATATATGATAATGTCGTAGAAAAAAAACCTATCTTAGGGCTTATCGGAGGTAAAGCGGTGACGAATCAACTTATCAATGGTATCAATACCTTCTTAAGTGATATAGAAAAAGACCCTAATCACAAAATAAGAAAAGAGATCACCCTGAGGTTAGAAATGCTAGCTGTAGATATAGAAGCTTCTCCTATGTGGAAAGCTAAGTTCGATGAAATCATAGGTCAATTCATTACTGATGATACTATTCATACGTATATGCAAGATCTATGGCACTCTACGAAGGAGAATCTACTCGTACAACTAGAGGACAATAACTCAGTACTGCGCAAGTATATCTCTAATAGCCTGTCTAAAATAGCACTAGACTTAGAAAATAACGAAGAGAATAAAATCAAGATCAATAAGTGGATACAACACACCATCTATAAAGTAGCTCTTAAAAACACAAAAGAAGTAGGGCAACTAATCAGAAATACTGTAGATAGCTGGGATGGTCGTGAACTAAGTGATAAGCTAGAACTAGAAGTAGGTAAAGACTTACAATATATCCGTATCAATGGTACTCTAGTGGGAGGGCTAGTAGGGCTACTTATTTATATTATTACTTCCTTGTTATAGTTACATTTTACTTATAATATCACTAGTCTATTTAAAGTATATTTGACTATAATCTATATACCTAGTTAACATTACTCTACGTCCTGTCTTCTCCTAAGATGATTTGAATTGAGTCCGTTATGCGTCCGCTATGTATCCGTAGTGTATCCGTTAAATCAAGTAAAAAAACGGAGACAATACCTACTTAAATCCTAAACAATAGCGAAATATCTGCAATAAGACTAAACTTAGAGTACTATAAAGCTAATACTAAAGGACAAAAAAAGCTGTAACATCACTGTTACAGCTTCATTATATTAGATAGTTTAGGATCTAATTATCAGATTGTCCTTTTAGGCTTACTTCATTTCCTTCATTATCTGTTATTAGGATAGTTACTTCATGTTCTACGTCAGACTCAGGATTATCCATTAAGATCGTAATCACATCATTCGTCTTTTTATCTTTAAAGTACAGTACTCTATTACCCATTGTACCTTGTATATCTTCAGTTCCTTCTAAGATTAGGTCTGGGATATCAGATACTAGCTTACCATCGTTCCATATTGTTAAGCGCATTACTTTCTCATCTTTTCTATCTATACGCCAGATATCTTGTCCTGTTTTTATAATAGCATATGGTTCTAAAAACTTATTCACACTTCTGTGCAATCTCTTCTTATCTGCCTGAATCATTTCTTCTCTTATCTTCTTCTCTAGTTCAGTCTGATCGATAATGCGATAAATATCTCCGCTCTCTGTCAACCACATTCTACCCAAGTCAAACATAATACCGCGCCATCCCATATGACTGTATTCTTCTATTACAGAGTTCGCTATCTTAGCTGAAAACTCTGGCACAAAAAATTCTTCAAAACGACTCACAAATTCGAACTCGGAAGTCACTGGTGGCAAAGGGTATTCTCGCTTCAGAGGATAGACTATTCTCTTGGCAATACCTTCTCTATCTTCATTCTCAAACAAAGTGATTAAGGATTTTATTCGTTCTACCGAAGCATCAGATAGATTACTCTCCTGACTATACCCACTTAATCCCATCATTAGGAATAAAACTGCTAATATTCTTTTCATATTTTTATTTTCTTTTTTAATCCTTCTAATCTATCGCGCATGTGCTCTGACAGTAGTTTCTGTACTTCTAGATCTGACTCCGTTTCTTTTAAATAATCGAAGTGCACTAATAATTCTTCTATTCTCTCTTGACTCAATTCTATATTAGCTGTACTCAAAAAAGTATCAAAAGAAATATGAGCTGCACATAGATAATCAAATAAATACTCTTTCCCTCCTCTTTCTAATAAAGTCTGTGCTAATAAATGAAACTTATTATACACTGAAAAGTTAAGTTTAGACACTGTCCCAATATGGATAAATAACTCTCTTAATAGAGGCAAATCTACAGTATCTAATTGCTGACAAACTAACTCTGCTATCTGAATTCTAAAAAGGTAATTATCATCTTTAAACTTAGCTCCATACTTTCCGTTCCAATCTAGGGCTAACCACTCACTATCAGATGAAGAATAATTATCTATAAAACTTTGAAAATCAACACTACTCACTTCCATATCTCCTTACTTTTTTTATTCTAATACGAATGATAAAAATACAATTAAAAATAAAAAAGCGAACAATTACTTTTCTACTATTTAAAAAGTAATTGTTCGCTTAGGATTATATCCTTATTCTTTACTGTAAGAGTGAGATCATCTCTTTATTATCTTGTAATACGGCATGGTCTAATGCTGTCTTGCCTCTGTTATCTTTTACTGTCTTATCTGCACCAGCCCTTAGTAAAGCACCTACAATATCAGTAGTCCCAAAAGTTACTGCAAAAATAAGAGGACTAGCATCATTACTATTCCTTCTATTGACATCTGCACCTGATTCTAACAACCAATTAACCAAAGTCAAATTCTTTTTAAACACAGCTCCTATCAAGGCTGTATTGCCCATAGCATCTTGTTTTTCTAGGTCTACTCCTGCTTCTAGTAGTACCTTCACTACCTCCTTACTATCGTTATACACAGCTATCGTCAAGGGAGTAAAAGAACGATCATTGACTTGATTTAAATCTACCTTTTGGCTGATCAGCTGCTTTACCTCCTCCGTATTATTCTCTCTTGCGGCTGTAAATATATCTTGTCCAAAACTAATATGAACACTACATAACAACAGTCCTATTATCATCCATTGTTTCATCACTAACACTAAAAATAGATTCAACACAAATACATATCCATAGAAGCAAATCTAGGTACAGAACAATGGTAGAAAGTAAATAATATAAAAATATAAGCTTGTACCTAAATCTGTTCTTCTATACTCTTTATAAAATATGATGTGGGGCTATATAGACTAGATAATGTATCTATGCTGAATCCTTGTTTATACTATATCTATTATTGAGCTAAATAAGGTTTAATCTCATCTAGCTTCATATCTACTGCTTTTAATAAGCGCGTACCATATTCTTTATCAGCTTGATAAAAATAAGCAATCATCTTATGTACAATCACCTTATTCTTAATCGTCTTAAATGCTCCGCTCAAATTCTTAATTAAATTATCTTGGTCTTTTTTAGAGAACGAGCGATATAGATCACCAGCCTGTTTAAAGTTATTCTCCTTATCTATCACATGCTGTGTAGTACTAACAGGTTTAAAGAACTCAGACTTAGAGTACATAAACTTAGCATTATCTACCACTTCAGGTTTATTAGTAGATGGCTGATAGTTCACATCACCAGACTGTACACGTGTAGACATATACCCATTCTGATTATAAGTAGTCGCTGTATTCTTAGGTGCATTAACAGGTATTTGTTGGAAATTCCCTGTTAAGCGGTGACGTTGTGTATCTGCGTAAGAGAATAGTCTTCCTTGTAACAGTTTATCCTCAGAAGGTTCTATACCAGGTACTAATGTACTAGGTGCAAAGGCAGCTTGTTCTACCTGTTGGAAATAGTTCGTAGGATTAGCTTTCAATGTCATCGTACCTACTTTTACAGACTTCGCGATCTCTTCTGGCCAAATCTTCGTTACATCTACAGGATTAAAGTCTAAGGCATCGAAGTCTTCTCTCTTTAACATCTGTACATATAAGTCCCAGATAGGATAATCACCTCGATCTATCGCGTGATATAAGTCTAAAGTCGCGTGCTCTACTGAAGTTGCTTGGATAGCGTTAGCCTCTTCTTGTGTCAAGTTTTTAATCTCCTGACGAGGTACCCATTTATACTTTACATACGTTACTTCTCCTTTATCATTCACCCATTTATATGCGTGTACTCCATTCCCTTCCATCTGTCTAAAGTTAGCTGGTATACCGTAATCAGAAAACAGCCAAGTAAACATGTGAGTAGATTCTGGCAAATTAGAAAAGAAGTCAAATACTCTATTCGGATCTGATGCTCCATTAGTCAAAGGAGACGGTTTAAAAGCGTGTACCATATCAGGAAACTTAATCGCATCTCTGATAAAGAATACAGGAAGGTTATTTCCTACTAAGTCATAGTTACCCTGCTCTGTATAGAACTTTACCGCAAAACCACGTGGGTCTCTATACGTCTCTGGTGACCCTTGCTGATGTGTCACAGTAGAGAATCTTACCATCACAGGTGTAGTCTTACCTGCTTGTGATAAAAAGTCTGCCATCGTCACATCCGAAAAATCGGCACTCGCTACAAACTCTCCGAAAGCTCCAGCTCCACGAGCGTGTACTACTCTCTCAGGAATACGCTCTCTGTCAAAAGCAGCTAACTTCTCTATTAAATGGATGTCTTCTAATAATACTTGTCCATTATTACCAATGGTTTTAGAATGTTGATTACTTCCTACAGGACTACCTGTATTCGTAGTCAAAACTTGAGCTTGAATAAATGATGATACTACTAATGCAGATATCAAAAAACTACGTTTAAGCATAAAATTAATATTTGTTGTTTAGATTTTTTCTTTACATCACAAATATATTATGCTCCTCCACGGTACGTCAGCCTTTACTAACGATAGATTTTATTCTATCATAGGTACTATTTATCATAAATACTATCTATTATAGATTCTTCTATATCACCTACCTTTTATTCGTAAAAAAACAAGTATAGTTCTAAATGTACTATAATACCTACGATCTATGTATCATATTCCTTCTCTATATAAACAAAAAAGGAGCAATAATCTTTTTAAAACTATTACTCCTCAGGGTTCAATTATATATATTCAATTGTAAGTGTCTACTTTTCTGACTAACTCATGACTACATTGATCACTGTTCTTCTAGGTTGAGATGAAGAGAACTCCTTATGACAAGTCCATTTGCTCCCTGACTCAAACCCTTCTATTGTATTTCCGTCTTCTATAACATCCCCTGCTTCCATTAAATAATAAGCATAATCCCATAGACGACCTGCTACCTCATTCACTATCGTATCATCATCAAAGAAAAACTGAAAATCAGAAATACCTAACGCATGTAACCCTACTGTATCCATCAATAAACTTCCATACTCAGGCTGATTCACATTATATAAACGGACATTAATCATTAAGTCTAATGCAACATAGTTAGGATCTAGACAGTCTCTCATAAATACTACTGGATCGATCAACTTCTCACCGTGCTCTGAAACAATGATAGTAGGCTGAGCTACCTTAGCCATCGCAAAGAGCATCTGCTGCATTAATACAATTCGTATGCGAGGCTCTAAGCTTCTACTCAAAAAATCAGTCACCAATACTTCATATTGACAATTCTTCAATACCTCTGCTCCCTCTTCCCAATGCCAATTCTGTTCTGTATATTTCTGGTCGATCTTCTTAATACTGTCATCCTCTGCATGCATCACGACACACTGTGCAGGTACAATACCCTCTTCGAACTCTACTTCACAATCAGGGAAAGTAAACACATTAGCCTCTTCTGCAAAGGTTACATTAGGAAACACTTGTTTTAATTCTTCTAATACTGCTTGTAAATCTATAGAAGGCTTCTGTTCAAATAACAATCTAAACATCATCATCTTTGGGTTATTACCTAGTTTTTTACTTCCCATATCTTATTGAAATATTATTATTGTATTGCAATTTTAAAATTACGGAATTACAACAATTAAAAGATGAGTATTATCACCTTATTTGCTATAAGTTTTTTTTAATAGCTTATCGATCTGATAACCATGCTGTACTAATAGGTCTAAACCGTCTAATTCTAATCTTACTTGCATTGGCTTCCACCCTTGTTCTAATCCATAATCTAAAGCTAAACGGATAAATAATGGTCGATTTAAATTCACCACTATTTCTTTTTCTAACGCTGTATTATACAATAGTACACCATGATTTAGTGGATTTCCCACATAATAGTCATCTAACACACGGAAGTGGAAGAGTAAAGCATACTTACTATATTTATCTACAAAGATACGCATAGTAAAAATGCTCTCCTCTGTATCTGCGATATAAGTAACTCCTATACTATATAGATACTCCGAGTTATCTACTCTTAATGTTCTTAGCTTCTTCTTCATAGGTATAAAAAAAGGTATGTGTAAGTAAACACATACCTTCTATATTTCAAAATAAACTATTCGTTATTTTAATTTAGCAATCAGTTCTTCTAATGATAATACCTCCTGCTCACCTGATGCTAATTCTTTTAGTGTATATTTCTGATCTGCGATTTCTTGAGATCCTACTAACACTGCATAAGGAATTCCCTTCTTATCTGCGAATTGGAATTGCTTACCTACTTTAGCTTTATCAGGGTAAACTTCTGTACGGATACCAGCATCTCTTAGCTTCATCACTGCCTGTACTCCATAGCTCATCTCTTCTTCTCCCATGTTTAAGAACATCACTTTAGAAGATGCACTTACTGTCTCTGGGAATAAATTTAACTCTTCCATCACTAAGTAGATACGGTCTAAACCGAACGAAATACCTACCCCACTCATATCCTTAAGGCCAAAGATACCTGTAAGGTCATCATAACGACCACCTCCACCTATAGAACCAATCTGTACTGTATCAGGTGCTCCAATCTCAAAGATCGCTCCTGTATAATAATTAAGTCCTCTAGCTAAAGTCACATCTAAGTTTAGCTTCGCTGTCTGTAGCCCGATAAGCGCTACTTTTTTTCCTACGAATGCTAATTCTTCTACACCTTTTAATCCTTCTTCTGATGATGCTAACATCGCACGTAGTTTCGCTAATTTCTCATCAAAGGTACCTGTGAAGTTAAACAATGCTTTTACTTTTTCAATAGACTCTGCAGCAATTCCCTTTTCGATCATTTCTGCTTTTACTCCATCTTCCCCGATTTTGTCAAGTTTATCAAGAGCTACTGTGAAGTCTATTAGTTTATCACTTGCATCAATCACCTCAGCAATACCAGCTAATATCTTTCTATTGTTTAGTTTTATAGTTACCCCATTTACTCCTAATGCGGTGAATACTCTGTCATATAAAGTAACGAACTCTACCTCTTGCCACAGTGATTTAGACCCGATCACATCAGCATCACACTGATAGAACTCTCTATATCTACCTTTCTGTGGACGGTCTGCACGCCATACAGGCTGCATTTGGTAACGTTTAAAAGGGAAGTCTAACTCATTCTGGTGCATTACTACATAACGAGCAAAAGGCACAGTCAAGTCATAACGCAATGCCTTCTCCGAGATCTGATTCGTTAGTTTTAAACTATTCTTACTCTCTAATACAGTCTCATCTACTTTACTTAAATAATCTCCTGAGTTTAAAATCTTAAAAATTAAACGATCACCCTCTTCACCATACTTACCAAGTAGTGTATCAAGGTTTTCGAAAGAAGGAGTCTCGATGGGATGGAATCCAAATTTCTCAAATCCATGTCGGATAGTCTGCATGATGTATTGTCTTCTTGCTACTTCTGTTGGAGAAAAGTCTCTTGTACCTTTTGGAATTCCAGGTTTCTTTGCCATCTCTAATTAATTTTTATGTATTATTATTAGACAAAACTACTACTTTTTTTAAAATCCTCCTATTGAATCAGAGGGGTAAGTATGAGTATTTGTCACTTATTTTAAGAAAAGAAGGTAACTGTGAAGTTTAAACTTTTTTTGTGTATTTTTACTTCTAACAACTATATTAATTACTCCTACCTCTATATGTTTAAAATCGGAATCGAAAACATGAGAATTGCCTTGACAAGTATTAAGAGTCAGATACTCCGTACTTGTATTACTGTGTTTATCATAGCGATCGGTATATGGGCATTAGTAGGAATATTAGCTGTAGTATCTGCTCTGCGCAATACAATATTAGATGACTTTGCTTCTATGGGGGCGAATACATTTACGATATTGAGATATGATGTCGCAGATAGAATGACAAAGAATCAATCTATAAAAAAAATTAACCCTGTTATTACCTACAGTGAAGCACAAGCATTTAAAAAAGAATTCTTATTTCCTTTCGCTAATGTGTCTCTGTCTTTTAACGCTGCTTCAAATATTGAAGTCAAAAATGACTTCATGAAAACAGATCCTGAAGTCCCTATTATTGGATGCGATGAGAACTACTTATCCAATAGTGGATTAACTGTCACAGAGGGTAGAAATTTTAGTTACACTGATATTGCTAATGATCACTTCGTATGTATTATCGGTTCTGACTTTTCTAAAAAGATGTTTAAAGACCAAAGTCCTATAAGTCAAATTATCTCTATCCGAGGGTACAAATTTAGAATAATAGGTATGCTGAAAGAGCAAGGAAGTACTTTTGGTCAAAATGAAGACCAAAGAATCTTTATCCCAATAAAGATTGCTCGTTCTATATTTAATACTGCACATGGTAATTATGATATTAAAATAGGTCTATTACAAGATAACTTGCTTAATCAAGCCATAGATCAGGCTACTATAGACTTTAGGAATATCAGAAAACTAACTCCTGCACAACCTTCTAATTTTGGTATCGAACGCAGTGATGATTTGATACGCTCTATGATGAAACAAGTGAATATGCTGAATGTAGCAGCCTGGGTAATTGGTCTAATCACAATACTAGGGTCGTCTATAGCGCTGATGAATATCATGCTCGTATCTGTCACTGAACGTACACGAGAGATAGGTGTACGCAAATCTCTAGGTGCTAAAAAGAAAACAATAGCAATACAGTTCTTTACTGAGACGATTATCATTGGTCAGTTAGGTGGGCTATTAGGCACCTTACTTGGTATCCTAACAGCTTATGCTTTAGCCCAAGTCATGAACTTTAGTTTTACAGTGCCGTGGACAGCTATCATAGCTGCTTTTACTACTACCTTTATCGTTGCTATAATCTCAGGACTGTACCCTGCTATGAAAGCTGCTAAGCTAGATCCTGTAGAAGCATTGAGATATGAGTGATGTTTATTTGTGAAATCGTGAAATCGTTTTTTTGTGATGGTGTGATGGAGAAATATCTCACTGACTTTGCGCCTTTATAACACTATTATCTTATTTACTATGACACGTAAGATATTGCCTCTACCTTATGTAGTGGACGTAATATACACAGTTAACTGTCAACCTAATAATACTGTTCTAAGTCAAAACCTAGTACAGCGTTATACTTGCGATACTGATCATCAATAGTGGCTCTAAGTTCTATGACCTCTTTCGTAACAGGATGTGTGAATTTCAGTTCTAAAGCATGTAATAACATCGCTCCTAATCCATGTGTATCAAGCCAAAGCTTATTCTGTTTATTACATCCATGTGGGCGACTACCTAGAATAGGATGAAAGATATGTTTAAAATGTTTACGCAATTGGTGTTGTCTTCCTGTCTCAGGATAAGCTTCTACCAAAGAATAACGAGAAGTCAAATGCTTTCCAAATGGCATTTCTATCTCTACTCTTTGCAAGGTTTTATAATATGTTTTTGCTTCTTGATTTTGGCCATTGTCATTCGTTAGAGCATAATCAATTGTCTCTTCATCTATCGTAAATCCCCTGACGATAGCAATGTACTGCTTCTCTACACTACGGGTAGCAAAGTCATCATTTAGTTGTTTTAAAATCTCTTTATCCAAAGCAAACAATAATACTCCTGATGTCTTTCTATCTAAGCGATGCACAGGATAGACATACTGCCCTATCTGATCTCTTAAGATCTGGATAGCATACTCCTGGATGTCACTTGCTATAAAAGATTTGTGTACTAATAAATCACGTGGTTTATTAATAGCTACAATATACTCGTCTTGGTAAAGAATTTCTAACATCTTGCAAAGATAAAAAAGCAATAAAGACAATCACTAAAAACAATACAACCTTATTAGTATTACTATAAAAATCACAAGCAACAAATAATTAATCAAAATAAAACACAATTAAATAAATAAACAATGTTAATTTTATTAATTTATACATATATTTACTTCTTTAATATAAAAAATATGATAGAAGAAGAAAAAACAGAAACAAGAAATACAACGTCATCTAGTACTACTAATAGAGTACACTTACAGAGTGACACTATTAATCTAGAGAGATTTAAACCTTCAGCGATATACATATTAGTAGCTTGGATAGCTTTAGGACTTGGAATCACTAGTTATTGCGTAGGTCTGTGGAATGCAGAGATTTTATTAAGTGAGAAAGGATTTTACTTTACACTTATATTATTTGGGTTATTTGCAGTAGTTGCTCTACAAAAGAGTGTTAGAGATAAGATAGAAGGTGTACCTGTTACCCCTATTTTCTATACGTTAGGATGGATTGGTACCATGGCAAGTATAACATTACTAACTATTGGACTAATTAATGCAGAAATGACTTTAAGTGAAAAAGGATTCTATGCTATTTCTTACTTATTATCTCTTTTCGCTGCTGTGAGTGTTCAAAAGAATGTACGTGATTTAGAAAATTTCAATAAATAGTTTTTATAATATCACTTTACCACAAAAGAAAACCTCCAATCTTAATTATTAAAGATTGGAGGTTTTTTATATTCTATTTAAAAATTAAATCTTACTGATACTAAGAATTGTGAAGGTCTTAGTTTAAAGTTAGTTGTTGATGTCTGTATACTATTGATTACTACTTGTTCGTATTCTTTTGTATTCAGGATATTATTCCACTCGAAGTCAAAGTCTATCTTCTTCTTATTCCACTTAAAGCGGTACATAACATCCATAAATCGATTAGTAAACTTCTGATTATTAAATACATTTTCTTTATAATCTAGCTTCCAAATAAAACTATGTGATTTAAAAGGGATAAGGTCTATACGCAAATTATGTGAGTTGCCATAAGAATGTGTTGACTGCTTCATATCCTTTCGCTCTGTCTCCATATAATTAAAATCATAAGTAAAGTTTAACCAATCAAAATAATTATTCGTCAATTGTAATCCATAATTATAGTTATAGGTATTCACATCTCTTAGATACTCATTTACTAATATCTCTGACTTACCTTTATTAACTGAGAAACTTCCTTTAATATTAGAGCTATACTCACTAAAGAACTTACCTAGGTTAATATTAGCACTTTGATTATTTGAAATGTTCTTTTGCTCTAAAGCTTCTAAAACAGACTGTCCATTCTCATCAATTGTCTGTGATAATATAATCTTTCTCTCTTGGTAGTTATTATTTAAAGACCCATTAAAGAATATTCCATTAAAAGGATTTTTAAACTCAAACCTAAACCAAGAAAAAATACTCTGTGTGTCTTCTATCTTCGCCTTATATGCTGTAAAGTTTAGTCCACTAAAAATATAGTGACTGTACAGTTGGTCAAGAGGGGTATAACTAGTACTCAAGTTACTTCCTCCTCTTAATGTCCACATATTATTAATCTTATATGACAGGTATAGTGATGGTGAGAAATCTACTGCATTCTTTGTAGTCTTCGTATCTATAGACTTATCATCTAGCTTCATAGATGACCATATAATAGGCACAGTAAATGTCATATCCCACGACACTCCCTTAAAATTAACACTAGAGTTTAAACGATTTACAAATCTATTGTAAGTCAAATCATTCTGATAATTATCCCCTAGCCAAACAGACTGAGCATTATATCCGTATAAGTCTGTCTCAAAACGCTTATTCTCATACAATAAACTATACTCTTCTGTAAAGGTCCACTTTCTGTACTTCCACGAAAGTGATAAAGCATTCTGTGTATAGAAAGTATTGTCTAAGAATGACTGATTTAATAAATCGTATTTCTTCAAATCTTGATCTGGGAAGTTCACATTGCCATTCGCTACCACATCATAATCTTGTTTATCTCTTGTAAAGTCAATGATAGACTTAAAGTTAGCAAACTTATTACTACCTACTGGTACTAAGGTACTCAAAGAATTCTGTAAGGTAAAAGAAGGAGATAATACACTCTGATTTATAGGATCGTTATTCTGCAATAATAGTCCTCTTTCTTTATTTCTACTTACATTAATCGTTATATAATCTTTTAAGTAATTATCTTTTGTATTCTTCGTAATCGTAAACTTAGAGTTAAATGCTTCTTTAAAGTATCTGTTCTCATCTTTTCTACTATATCTAATTACATCACTGACATTGCCATTTGCGTCTAAGTTTCTAATCTCTGTAGATTGTGCTCCTGATTGCTTAACCTCATCATTGTTATAAAAAGCATTCGTATTCATCTCTATCTTATCTGTAAACTTCACTAAGAAGTTAGCAGAAACATAATGAGATCTATTGTCTAAATAACGTGATTTAGCAATACCTGGAGCTGACGTTGTACTCATAGACAGCGCTTGGCCTGTACTCTTTGTATAATTATAAACATCAAAAGAACCAAAAGAGCCAAATGCTCTAAATTTATTAGTAAGGTCTTCTCCAGTATTATTAGTATCATAACTTACTAAGTACTGTAATCCTTTACTAAAAAACATCGGAGATATAGTACTATTCCATAAGAAGGGATCACCACCTACTCCTATCTTAGCACTACCACTTAAACTTATTTTATTCTTTAATCTAATATTAATAGCAGGACTCTCTGAAGGTACTTTTCCCTCTAGCATCTTAATCGGTTGATGATTTTCTATTACCTCTAGCTTGCTAACATGAAGATTAGGCAAGGCTTTAGTAATAGCACCATATCTTCCTTGCATCAAGTCTTTTCCTTCAACATAAAATTTATTTAGAGGCTTACCTTGATATTCTATTTCTCCATTACTCTTCACCTCCATTCCTGGCATCTTCTTTATCACATCTTCTAGTACTCTATCATTCTTCCCTGCAAATTTGCTAAGATCAAATACTAGGGTATCATTGTGTTGAGTAATAGGAGAAGCTTTAACGAATATTTCTTCTAATTGTGTAAACTCATCTACTAACTGAATTTGAATATCCTGAGACTTATTCTCAATCACTTTTTCAAATACACTGTAGTTCACTATAGATGCCTTGATCTTTAATGTTGTTAGAGAAGACTTGATAGGTATCTGATAAGTCCCTTTGCTATCCGTCATCTCATAAGCTATTACAGCATTAGTCTCTGGATTAAGTATAGAAACAATGACATTAGATAATGCTTGTTTATTCTCACCATTTACTTTTCCCTTTAGAACTACTTGTGCCTGTAAAGGCAGTACTATCATAAAGAAAAGTATATATATTACATATTTCATCGTTAATAAGGTCGTTTGGTTAATTACTAATAAAGCTCTATAGGGTTAGGCTCTTTGCCAAATTTCTTAGTCATAAAATCAGAAGGTTCTTTATCATCATTCATTAACTTCCCCCCTCTTTCTTGCATGAGTTGCATATAAGTTTTATTGGCGTTTAATGTTTTTAATCGATTTAATTGTTTACCTGTTACTTCCTTAAAAAAATCTAATTCCTTTAATTCAATCCAGTAATTATGTACTCTCATACTCTCAGTAAACTCAAATACATAGTCTTTATTTTTATCCTCTGCTTTTACTACAAAACCTGGCAGATTTTTAAACTTATAAGGTCCTTCTATTATAGGTATCTCAGTAGTAAACCATACTGTCCAATTACGCCCACTTAGTTCTCCAGTTGCCTTCTGTACTTTCATACCATGATACTCTTCTATCTCACTTGAGATAGTCCATTGAATAAGATTAAGAGGCTGTTTTACTTTATAAGCTTCTAGCGAATTAATCATCTCATAAAGAATAATGCTACCTGAGTCTTTAGAAACCATCCAAGGCACTTGAGAATTTTGAATATCTATTTCTATCTCTTCTAATTCAGCAACAAATTCTTGGTAAGTAAACTCATCATAGAACATAGAATTACTCCCGTCTATATCCAGATAGAACTTCTCTGTGATAGGAAGACTATCAGGCATTACTTTTACATCATAAGGCTTAAAAGTCAATGAGTACTCATACCGCATAAAGTCTTTTTTCTCTTGAGCCATACTATGAATAGATATTAAAAATAGTACAACACATCCTATTAAATACTTCATAAGTTTACTTTTTTAACCATTCAAGGTAATTACTACTATTTTCCACTTTCTTATTTAACATCTGTTGATTCTCAACAGTATCTTCAAAATAAACAATCATACCTTGACTATCTAAATTCTGCTTAACTGTCATATTCGCCTTAACCTCTCTTAGCTTGACTAACTCACTAGTTTTATATAATCCAGCCTGTTTATATTCGTTGAAGTCTACTGGTATTTCGACTTTCTCACTCTTTCTAAACTCAAAAACATAATCTTCCTTATCATCCTGTGCTTTGACTACAAAACCTGGCAGGTTCTTAAACTTATAAGGCCCTTCTATGATAGGAATTTCAGAAGTAAACCATAGTGTCCATATACGCCCATTCAGTTCACCTATAGCCTTCTGTACCTGCATACCTTCAAACTCCTCTACAGTATCATCTATATTCCATTTGACCTGATTAACTGGACTTTCTATCTTCAACATAGTACCACTCACATTCTGAACATAGAATAATTTATTAGCTTCCTTTACTAATACCGCTTCAAGCCGTGTCTGTTCATCAGCCATACTAAACAACTTACCTATTAATCCACTATTCTCTTTTTTAGCTAAACGTTCTACACGGCTAGCATATCCTTTAGAATAAAAACGAGAAGAAGTATCCCATACATCTAAGAATACAGAATCTGTAAAGATTTCGTCTGACTTAATAGATGGTTTAAACGTTGCCTCATATTCATATCTCATGACCTCTATTTTCTCCTGAGCTAATGTTCCTAAAGCAGTTAAAACAGTAACTGTAATACTAAATAAATACTTCTTCATAACTTAATCACTTTAGACTAATAGAACTCAATAGGTTTATCCTCTTTGCCTATTTTTCTATTCATTTCTTCTTGAACCGTTTTATCTTTTATTGAACTAATATCAATCTTAGTACCTCTTTCTTCAAGCATTTGAATCAAGTTTTTATTTGTTATAGCATTTCTAAGTTTGTTCCATTGTTCTTTAGTAATCTTTTGTGCACTACTAGATGATTTTGGCAACCAATAAGAAGTAATTACTTTTTCACTCTTTAAGAATTCAAATTTGTAATCTCCTGTACTATCCTCTGCTTTGACTACAAATCCAGGTAAATTCTTAAACTTATAAGGTCCATCTATCAATGGAATATCTTGAGTAAACCACACAGCCCAGGTACGTCCACTCAATTCCCCTACTGCCTTCTGTACCTTCATACCATTATAATCTTCTATATCTCCAGAAATATTCCATTTGATTAGATTATTAATTTCTTCTACATTATACATATTTAAACCAGTACTAAGATAGGTACTCAATTTTCCTTGATTAGCATAAACAGACCATCTAACTTTAGTATTATATTGTTTTAAATTACTTTTATTAGCAAAACCTCTTCCACCCTGTTTAATTTCTAATAGTTCTTCTACGTTATTACTTCCTTCACTAATACATCTAGATTTATTATTATAAATATCTAAATAAACAACTTCCCTTTTTCCAATTTCTGATTTCTCTGAACCTATTTCCCATGATGGAAAAACTAACTGATATTCATATCTCATTACCTCAATTTTCTCTTGAGCCACTCCACTTATACTAGTTATAAACGCAACTATACTAATCACTAACAATTTATTCATAATCTATAGTTTTTTATTATATGTGTTCCCCCATCTACTAATAGAACTCTATGGGTTTACTTTCTTTACCCATCTTCTTTTTAGTCATTTCATCCGTTATATCCTTTCCTTTTTCATCTACCATTTTAAAAGTCGCTGTACCTCCTCTTTCATTCATAATCTGTGAGAAGCTTTTATTTGCATTTACATTTCTAATCTTATCCCACTGCTTCTTATCTATTTTCATCGCTTTCTCTTGTTTATTTGACAACCAAAAATCAGTAGTAGCTCTCTCGCTCTTTAAGAACTCAAACTTATAATCACCTGTACTATCCTCTGCTTTGACTACAAATCCAGGTAAATTCTTAAACTTATAAGGTCCATCTATCAAAGGGATATCCTGAGTAAACCACACTGTCCAAGTACGTCCACTCAGCTCTCCTACCGCTTTCTGTACCTTCATACCATTGTAATCTTCTATATCTCCAGAAATATTCCATTTCACTAGATTATTAGCCTCTTCTACATTATAGGACTCTATACCAGAAGATGCATGGGTATTTAATGATGTACCATTCTTATATACCGTCCATTTTACTCTACTCTTAAATTGACTTAAAGCCTGCATACGAACTGCAAAATCAGCATCCTTCTTAGCTCCTGTAGAGAACTCCATTAATGTTTCTTCTCTGCCAATATTTCCTTCACTAGCACATCTAGACTCACTTCCTTTTATATCTAGATAAATAATTTCTGTGCTACTCTGAAGTGCTTCCTCATCTCCAGTAGCACTAGTAGTTGGTAATGTTAATTGATACTCATATCTCATTACCTCTATTTTTTCTTGTGCATTAGCTAACATCACACTGCATAATGCTGTTACTGATATGTACATCGTCTTAATCATATTCTCTAGTTATTTATGGTTTATACTAACTACGATTTGATTTTATTAACATTTTAAACCCTTTCGTAATGATCTAATTAAATAAATATAACACTAATAAGTAAAAATTAACAAACATAATCAAATCATTAAAACAAAATACTAACTTATTATCACCAATATTTAACAACCCAAACTAACAACTATTTATTTAGTTTTACAACTAATTAAATAGTTTATATACAAAATAATTATCCTTATAAAAATAAAATACTGTATTTCAATTACTTAAAAAAAATAAAAACACAAATAAAATATTCTATTTATAAATACCATTGGAATAAAAAAAGTGCTAAATCATATCTTAATTACATAATCAACTTATATTTGAATCCTAAAAATTCCCTAGGCAATTCATTAAGTATGTCAACAACAACATTTAAATCAAAAAACAATATATTTTCTCTGATCAAACAGTCCTTCTCTAATGAGAACTTTGATTTGACTAATATGTCTATTAATAAAGCTGTTTTTCTATTAGCCATTCCTATGATGTTTGAGATGTTAATGGAATCAGTATTTGCTTTAGTTGACTTATACTTTGTAGGACATTTAAAAGAGAGTGCCTACGCTATACAAAGTGTAGGATTAACAGAGTCTCTATTATCTATTATTTACGCCATATGTATAGGGATTAGTATGGCGGCCACAGCTATCGTAGCTAGACGTATAGGTGAAAAAGATAAAGAAAAAGCGGCACAAAATGCAGCACAAGCCATCACACTATCAATATTAATCACTATTGTATTAAGCGTATTAGGTTTTATCTATGCAAAAGACTGGTTACTGTGGATGGGGGCATCAGAAGCTTCTGCAGAATATGGATACGGATATACCAGAATTTTATTAGTCAGTTGTGTATCCATCATGCTATTATTCCTTATTAACGGAATATTTAGGGGTGCAGGGAATGCGGCCATAGCCATGAAAAGTCTTGGCTTTGGTAATATTATCAATATCATCCTATGCCCTATTATGGTTAGAGGCTGGTGGATATTTCCAGAAATGGGATTAGAAGGAGCTGCTTACTCTACAGCTATAGGACGTAGTATGGGAGTTGTGTATCAGTTGTATTATCTGTCTAAAAAAGATTCTCTTATCCAGTTAAAATTAAAGTACTTCAAAATACAATGGGATATGACCTGGAATATCATTAAAATCGCAGTACCAGGTATGGTACAGTATATGATATCCACTTGTAGTTGGGTTATTCTTGCCCGTATAGTAGCACAAAGCGGAGGAGAAATAGGCTCTTCAGGTTTCTTGACATGTTTACGCCTTCTTGTTTTCTTTATTCTTCCTGCATGGGGATTGAGTAATGCTGCCTCTACTTTAGTTGGTCAAAACTTAGGAGATAACAATCCCGACAGGGCATATAAATCAGTGATTGCAACTTTAAAATACAATGTCTTCTATATGGCTATTGTCACGATTATATTCTTTAGTATGGCCGAAATTTTAGCTTCATTCTTTACAACTGATGAAGCTATTAAAGCAGTTGCTAAGGAAGCAATGTATATAGGAGCTATCGGTTTTATAGCTTATGGAGCAGGAATGACCTTGATGAATGCCTTTAATGGAGCTGGAGATACTGTTACCCCTACAATAATAAATATAGTTGGGTTCTGGTTATTTCAGATACCTTTTGCTTATTTAATGACTTATCATTTTAATTTTGGTTCTACAGGAGCTTTTATAGCTATTCCCTCTGCCGAATTAGTAATCGCTATTCTTGCCTTTATTTTATTTAGGCGAGGTAAATGGAAGAAGAAAAAAGTATAATAAAAATGCCTTAACAGATGATGTTAAGGCATTTTATCTATTTAGTATATTCTGATGCTTTTCTAATCATATCCACATGTGGAATACCATCTTCTAAATACTCTTCAGAAGAGGCTACAAATCCAAATGAACTATAAAATCTCTTCAAATAACACTGAGCTCCAATCTGAATATCTTGAGCTCCAAACTCCTCTTCTATCTTATCTATAGCATGTTGCATTAAGATACGACCATAACCATCCTTGCGATAATCTGCATGTACAGCTACTCTTCCTATAGCTATTTCTGGATAACTAAGTCCAGGAGGGACAATACGAGCGCAAGCAACGACTTGATCTAACTTCGTCGCATAAATGTGTAAACATTTCTTATCCTTACCATCTAATTCAGGATAAGGACAATTTTGTTCTACCACAAATACATCCGTACGTAAACGCATAATATCATATAATTCACTCACTGTCAACTCATCAAAAGCTTTGGTATGCCAATGGATACTATTCATAACTCAATATTTTAAAGTCTATTACTCAAAGATAATTATTACAAATTAACATATCGTAATTTTTATTTAAAACACATTAATCATTTATAGTTAAATCCTCTTCACTTAATGTAACCTTCTAAGAACACCTATCTATTTAATAACACCAGTCACATACAATAATAACATAGGAATAGTATTATAGATTATATGTATCATACAATTATAACCAAAACCAAATCTCATCCGTATATATCCGAGTAGAAGTCCTCCTATGAACTGAGGAAGAAACAACAAAGGGCTATATACAAGTACTTCAGTATTAATTGTATAAAAGTTACTAATATGCATAATCATAAACAAAAATGTGTAACTGTAAAACACATACCCAAAATACTTCTCATGTCTCTCTTTAAGTATCACTATATTATTTCTATGTAGATAAAGATAGGTACACAGTATCACGTAGAATACCCCTCCTACTATGAAGGCTATACTCAGATTAATCCTATACAAGATCCAAAGGCTATATACTAATGTAAGAGGAGTACTTAACAACAAATACCAACTCTTAAACCTTAGAGCTAATCTAAAAGCAACCTCCTCTGCTAAAGGTCCTAATAATACAATAAACAACACAGCGACTAATAGTCCTTTGTCAGCTATAAAATCAAACAATCTAGCTGTCTTAGGTAATGGAACTATTTTATTAATACTGAATATATAAACTGTTATCACTATTAATGTAAAAACAACTAATACCAAGCTTCTTCTTACTTTCTCTTTCTTGCTAATATCTAACACTTCAGTATGAGGTTGTCGTATATAATGGATAAAATCACTAATGATTACTGATATACTCATTTTTATTAAGTCAATAATTTTACAATACAAGATAAACAAAAAAACAGTAATCACGTTTCCATGATTACTGCTTCAACAACTTATTATACTCTGAATTTGCCTAATTCAAAACACCCTAACTAATTTATTTTAACTGCTACTATTGTACAGACTCTAATTTAGAGATAGCTGTTACATCATTTGCATTTTCGATTGTAATACCTTTTTTAGCAATACCTGTTGCAACATCAATATTGTATACTTGGAAACGATTTGTCTTCTCTATTGGAGCTACATAGTGTACTGTTTTCTTATCTTTCTCTACATATATCTTTTGTTTATATGGCATTTGCGCATGCTCAGCGATAGTGTCTATCCATCTAATAGATTGAGTAGATACATTTACGATTGCTAACTTAGTCACACCAGACCAAGTACTTTCAATATTCTTATCTACAAAGAAGCTCACTAAGAACTCATTACCTCCAATGTACTCTGCACGAGATAACTTATGTCCTCCTGTTGCTTTTTGTACATCAAAGAAGTATCCTTTATCTATCTCGTGATTCTTAATTCTAATAAATGCAGAAGGATTCTTAGACTTCTCTGCTGGAGACCATGCATATACAGATCCATCTTCTACTTGCTGAACACCATTCATCCCAAACCAGCTTCCTATTACTCCGGTTCTATCATCTATAATAGTTTTACTAACTTTAAGACTTGGATAATCAACTACAGCAATAAACGTATTGTCTCTATACTTGGTATCTCCTTCTTTAGGTGATACAGAATAAGGGATATATATTTTATCCGTACCTACCGAAAAGATTCCATTAATGTTATATGCATTAGACTCTTCATCTTTATATTTCAACTTAGTAAAATCAATTGCTCCTTTATGAGTCATCTGCTTTAACTCTGTATTAATAGCAAATAAGTTTCCATCTAAAGTAGCACTTACAACCTCTGAATTTCCTATATTCCCATAACTTCCAATTGTTTCTGTAACTAACTTAGTTCCTTGCACTATTTCATTCTTAGCATTTAAACTATAGAATGTCAATGGGCTTTGTCCAGTGAATCCGTATACAGCAGCCATTAATTGATTGTTTTGTACGAAGAATGAATAAGAATCAGTTTCGATACCATTGTTCTTATCTATTTTTATCACACCTTCTGTCAATGATGACGCAGTCGCTATATATTTTGTTCCTCCTTCTTGTCCTGTCAAGGAGTTAATCACAAATACATAAGAACTAGCTTTTTTACCTTCTTCAGGAGTTGTTGGTTTTTCTGGTGATGAGTTGTCATCACTACTACATGATGCTATTAATACAAGTGATAATAGCCCTAGTGTTTTTTTTATGATATTCATATTATATTAATTATGTTTTTTATAAATTATATCTCAGTTTTAAAGTAACTGAACGACTTGGCTTTTGTAAACTGAAGTTGTCATACAATGTCTTATTAGCTAGATTCTTTACCTCTACTGCCACATTATATCTTCCATCACGAATAGCATAGTGCAAACTGATATCTTGTGAGAATTGCTCCGGTATATATCTCTTATACTTAGCGATACCAGCACTTGGTGCATATAAATAATACTTTTGTACATACATCATATTATAGTCTAAACGCAAACTATTCTTAGATCCAAATACTTCTTTAAAATTGAATGACACCATTCCATTTCCATATAGATATGGAATATTAGCCACTCTATCTCTATATAAAGCACTTACCTCCTCAGAGTTATTCTCATACTTCATATCGTTTAAAATATCTTGGTAAGTAACATTAGCCATCACAGAGAAGAAATCTTTGTAGCTATATCTTATCTCTCCATCAAAGGATTTTACTAATACCCCACCGATATTTCTATTAACTTTTTGAGCTGCGGTGCCTTGCCCTGTATTAACTTCCTCCTTTATATAATCTTTAGCTTTTCGATATAAGAAATTTGTCTCTACCCTAAATTGGTTTACTTCATTAATAGTAAATCCATACTGAACTCCCACATTGAAGTTATTACTAGACTCTGGTTTTAGATTGTAATTAGAAGCTAAGTTTACCTCATCTCCAAACATCTCATACGCTTCTGGCATACGTATACTGTGTTCAAAAGAACCTTTTACTTGTAAGTCTGCCAGTAAATTATAAGCCGCAGCTACCCCATATCCAGTAAAGTTCTGTCTATTGTCTTGTGTGAAGTAAGTCTCGTTATAATAGCGTTCTGAGTAATTATATTGGAAGTACTTTTTTAAAAATGCTATCGCATTCCACTTTTCATTATGAGTATATTGGTAACTAAAACCAAGGATAGCCTTATTAGATTTCTTAGGTAAATTATTATTCTTTAATGTCGCATCTAATAGATCCTCTCCTTTTCTATTAAATAAAGACAGATTATAGTTTACCGCAAACAGATGATGCTCATTTAATGCATAATTCGCATTAGCGATTACCGATCCATTATTATTCTTATACTTAAATCTTCTTCTCTCTATCTCCCCACCTTCTTTCTTTAAAGTATTTTTTATAATATAATCTCCATCCCAGTTATACAATCTATTCATGGTATCTATAGCTTGTTCACTACCTAGATTATAATTTGCATTTACAGACACATTCAGATTCTCTACTAAGAAATCTCTCTTTGTATAACTAAGGCTAGGCAAGATTAAGTCTCCTTTAGTAAATCTCCCTCCATAGACATCTTCCATTCTATTCCCAGTCTGAATTTGATTGTAATTCTTTCCTAATGTAATGCCAAATAGTAACTCATCAGCA
The DNA here is from genome assembly GCF_030326305.1 of Myroides odoratimimus. Classification (GTDB taxonomy): domain Bacteria; phylum Bacteroidota; class Bacteroidia; order Flavobacteriales; family Flavobacteriaceae; genus Flavobacterium; species Flavobacterium odoratimimum_A. The sequence goes on from NZ_JACAKB010000002.1 coordinate 86,669, forward strand.
TACCACTTATTCACCATACCTCCTTTTAGGACGATTCCTTCATTGTGATAACGATCGTGGAAACGACGAACTCTCTTTGGCGTAAGTACTCCTGTTTCAAAATTGTGAACATCTACATCCACTTTATAATCATTGTCAGAATAGTTCTGATATGCGTTTAATTGAAACTTATATCCTTTATCTGTAGTCATTCCCATGTTCACAGATGAACGCACAGTATTAAAAGACCCATAAGAAACTGTGGCATCTAGATATTTGCTCTTCGTATTTTTTGTAATAATATTTAGAGCTCCACCTAGAGCATCCCCTCCTAAACTAATAGGAACTACCCCTTTATAGATCTCTATTCGCTCTATCATATTTACAGGGATATTGTTTAGTTGAAATGAAGATCCTACACCTTCTAAAGGAACACCATCTAAGTAGAATTTGATCTGATTTCCACTAAAGCCGTTTAAAGCAAAATTAAAGTTAGAACCAAGTCCTCCTTCTTCACGCACACGCACTCCAGCACTTCTGTTTAAGATCTGATTGACATCAGATACTGTATTGGCTAAAGCTTTTACTTCTACAGCGTTTACAGTATAAGCACTTTGTCTTACTTTTTCACTAGCACTCTTAGCTTTAATATTAATTTCACTTAATTGCTGTTGTTGTTCTTTTAATTTTACTGACAGCACTTTAGTAGTTTCTTGATCAAAAGTAATAATGCTTTTAAAAGAACTATATCCCATAAAACTAATCTCTATGGTCTCTTTTTTATTTGGAACTTTAAATTCAAAGTTTCCTTTTTCATCAGTCTGAGTAGACTGATTAGATTCTATACCAACGACAGTTGCATAAGCTATTGGTACATTTTTTTCATCTAACACTTTTCCTTTTACAGAATAAGCCAATTGTTGGGCATGGCAGAAAAGGGCAAAAGAGAATAAGAACGTAAGTAGTATATATTTTTTCATTTAAGATTGAATTGCTCAAAAGACACTAGAAAACAGATAATCTGCCTTTTGATTACTATATGTTGAATATTTAACTAAAATGTCAGTCACAAGGAAGAGTTTATCATTCCTCTTAAATATTTAACAGCTATTTATGTACTCCATAATTAACAACAACTTTTCAATAATCTAAAATTCAATTAATTGCAAAAAACAAGTATTAATTATTATTTAGACTAAATTTATATAGTTGCAAATATATAGTAAATCTTAACATAAAATCAAGTTATGAGAACTTTTATTTTTAATAATTCTAAATAATGCAAAAAGGCGGTTACTCACTATGTGAATAACCGCCTTTATATTAATGCGTTATAACGACTAGAACAATCCTTTTAATTTATCGATTGCCCCACCTAATCCTTCTTTTCCTCCTAGTAAAGATCCCAACATGTCTTGTGCTCCTCCTTGTCCTAGTCCACTAAGGATTGTAGACATATCAAAACCTGATTCTCCTCCTTGTATTTTAGCTACTATAGCTGATACCACTTGCGGTACTACATCATTAGCAAAACTTCCTGCTACACCTTCTGATAAACCTAATTTACCAACTAATCCACTGATAAGGTTACCTATCATACCTGTTACGATAGGATTAGATGCAATATTAGAAGTTTGACCTGATAATAGATTAGTCAATCCACTAATATCTCCAGAGCTAACACTATCCTTTAATCCATTGATAATACTGTCTCCTGTTTCTTTAGTAACTGCACTTGTAAGATCTGAAGTGATCCCTCCTTTAGCTACTTCATTAGAACTGATTTGTTCTACTAATTTTGTAATTTGCTCTAACATAGTTTTATTTTTTTAGATGTATAAAACTACTTATTATTTTCGCAATACTTGCATTTTATCGAAAATTTCATCCCATATTAACACTTTACTTTCATCTGTAGAAGCATTAATATTAGGCGATAAAGAAAAAGCGGGTTGCATCAGCACTTGAATAGCTGGATGAGGCTCCTCTTCAAATCTATCAATCCCAGCAAACAATACAGTTTCAGCATTTACCACATCCACTAAATCTACTTCGTTAACTGCCTCTGGGTAAGCACAATTAATCACTCCTATCAAGTTATGAGCATGACTAAACGCTTCTTTATCTAAGATATATTTTTGATAATGCTTAGTATGAATAGTGATAAAATGAGAATCGTGTAATAATCTATGCATATCTGTAGAAGCTAGATCTACTCTAAAATGTATTCCGTTAGGCAATACAAAGTCAGCTTTAACCTCTGGTACGGAAGCATCTGTATACAATACATTCATCCCTAAGGCTAATGCCTTTTGAGCAACCTTCTCACCTGCTGCATTTAAACCAATAATTCCAAGTGTCTTACCTGCTAGTTCAATGCCATTACTATATGACTGTTGTAGAGATTTAAAGCTAGCATCTCCTTCTAAAGGCATATTGCGGTTCGACTCTTGTAATAGACGACAACCCGAAAACAAATGTGCAAATACTAACTCTGCAGTAGCATTAGACAGTGCTTCTTCTGCCCATATTACCTTAATGCCACAACTTTTGATATAATCTATAATATCTAAATCTATCAAAGTACCTGCAAAAACAATAGCCTTTAGATGAGACATCTCATCTATCATTTTTTTATTCAATAAAGTCCCCTGCTGTAACAACAGAACCTCTATTTCATTTTTACTTGTATAGTTAATTAACTGTTCGTGAGCTACACGAACCTCTTTTACTTCAAATCCCAATCCCTCTAAGTCGTTTTTTACTTCTTCTGGGATACCATCATTCGCTAATACTCTCATCTGCGTTATTTGGTTCTTTATTAAATCTTTGATTTCATCGTATGTAGCACTTCTACTAGAGCATCTACGCTCTCTTGCTTCAAAGCATTATACAGAGAAGCGCGATATCCACCGGCTACTCGATGTCCTTTTATGTTTGTGATATTTGCCTCTACACATAAAGCATCGAAAATACTTTTCATTGCCTCTTCTTTAAAATCAAAGGTTACGTTCATCTTTGATCGATATACTACATCAGCTAGTCCTACTACGTAATCTAATTCATCAATAGCACCATACAGAGTAGCTGCTTTTTGATTATTAATCTTCTCGATAGCTTCTACACCTCCAAGGCAATCTAACCATCTCAAGTTTAACAAACTCGTATATACAGCAAAAACATTAGCTGTATGATAAAGACTTCCTTTATCGATATGCTCAGCGTAATCCATCATTTGAGGTATCGTGCGACCTGACTTACCAAGAACACTATCTTTTATCAAAACAACACTCACCCCTGCTGGGCCTATATTCTTTTGTGCACCTGCATAGATTAGGTCTATTTTATCACAGTCATACACTCTCGAATAGATATCCGAACTCATATCACATACTACTGGACACTCTGCTTTAGGCACATCACTAAACTGCGTACCATATATCGTATTATTAGAAGTGTAATGCACATAGTCTAGTCCTGCAGGAATAACTATATCTTCTGGAATATAAGCATACTTTCTATCCTTGGAAGAAGCTAATATTTCTACTTCACCGAATGTCTCTGCCTGTGTTATTGCTTTAGAAGACCAATTACCTGTATCGATATATCCTGCTCTTGTCTGCATTAGATTATATGGAACCCTTAAGAATTCCATACTTGCTCCGCCTTGTAAGAATAGAGCCGAATACCCCTTCCCTTCAAGTCCCAACAGAGATAGAGCCAAATGCTGCGCTTCTTCTAGTACAGCAATAAACTCCTTACTGCGATGAGAAATCGAAAGTATAGATAAACCACTCCCATTAAAATCCAATACAGCATCAGCGGCTCCCTTATATACCTCATCTGGTAATAAACAAGGACCTGCGCAGAAATTATGTACTTTACTCATATTGTTCTGTTTTTCTGTGAAACCGTGAATTTGTGAAACTGTGAAATCGTTTTTTTGTGATGTCGTTTTTTGTGATGTCGTTAAATCGTTTAGTCTATAATCCTAAAATTAATCTATCACTTGGCGCGGATTTATAATTCTTGCCATCACTAATCACTATAATCCTAACAAAAACTCAATAGTATCTACATTATCTGCATAATCCCATAACTGTGGTTCTTGTGTCTGTCCAAAAGCAATACTACCTTCTACCAGATTATTAGATACGATACATTGTATTTTATCCACATCCTCAGCTAGTCTCGATTTTACCTCATTAATATCAGTATAGTATTCATAAAATACAGATGATATAGGTGAAGCATATCCTTTATCTTCTTTCACAGTTAAGAATCCATTATCTAGAATCTTAAACTCACTCATTAAGAATACAGCCTTATTGTAATCATAGTTATTAGAATACTTTTCATATTCGATCACGTCTTTGTATTCAAACATACCTTGATAAAAACTATCAAACACATATCCTTCTGGTACGAATATCTTAGAGACATTACGACATCCTAAGCCATAGTATGTAAACACGTCTTTACCTAAGGCTACCATGTCTTCATGACTCTCAGTACCATCTAGAACAGCAACTGAGTTTCTATTCTTGCGTATAATATTAGGGACACTATTAAAGTAATAATCAAAATAACGAGCTGTATTATTACTTCCTGTAGCTATTACTGCATCAAATCCTTCCATCTTTCCTTCAATAAAGTCAAAACGACTAGCAAATCCAGGTTCTACAGCTACTAAATAATTAGCTAAAAAAGGAAGTAATTTCTGGTCATTAGAAGACATTTTTACCTTAGCGATATTACCCGAAATCAATACACTGATAAAATCGTGAAACCCAACTAAAGGAATATTACCTGCTAAGATCAATCCTACACGCTTATTAGGCTCACTAGAAAAATCATATTTTGAAGTCCACTTATCTAAATTATCTTGTGTCAACGCACTTGCCCAAGAGTTGATCGAGATCACTACTTGTTCTAATGTGAACCATCCATTATAGTTTACTGAGCTGTGAATCAGTTCTTCAAACTTTGAAAAAAATTCATCATTATGACATACATCATTGTTTTTTACAAATTCATTTGCAGCGAATTGGCTCAAAAATTGACCTAACTTAACAAATGCATTTTTTTTAACATCTAAATTCATATTGACTTGTTTGTGAATTGTTTTGGGTGTAAATTTGCATACAAAGTTAATACATATAAAACAAAATATAAGCTATGGCAATCATTATAACAGACGAATGCATAAATTGTGGAGCTTGCGAACCTGAATGTCCTAACACAGCGATATATGAAGGAGCAGATGACTGGAGATATAAAGACGGTACAGCCTTAACAGGTAAGGTAGTTTTACCTGACGGTACTGAAGTTGATGCTGAAGCAGCTCAAGAACCAGTTTCTGATGAGTTCTACTACATTGTACCATCTAAGTGTACAGAGTGTAAAGGATTCCACGAAGAACCTCAGTGTGCGGCAGTTTGTCCAGTAGATTGTTGTATTCCTGACGACAACCATGTCGAAAGCGAAGAAACTCTTTTACAAAGACAAGCATTCTTGCATAAGCACTAAGCAACATATAAAGCTACTCCTAGGGAGTAGCTTTTTTCATTTATCACCATAGCCATAAACTGATATAATACTCTTCTAGCTCAAGAATTCTCAAAGGATTCTTGAGCTTTTTGTTTTTGTATTTTGTAACAACACCATACCGCTGTATATAAAAAAACATCTTATAACACTATATTACAATAAGTTATAAAAATATTTTTTATTAACTTTATAGGTAATTAACACAAAAAACAAAATCATTATGAACAAATCTCATGCATTCTGGATCACAGCTATGATCCTTATCACGACCTCAGCCTTTGCAGATAGTCCCTCCATCAAGATATGGGGAGGAGGACTTACACTAGGTTCGCTTATCGCAGTATTTCTATCGTGGACAAGAAACAAGTCTATTCTTTGGGCCATTGTCCATTTCTTTCTAGGATGGTTATATGTGATTTATTATTTCTTTAGTAACAATTCTAAATAGCATAAAAAAATAGGCTCTGATGACTAGTCATCAGAGCCTATTTTTAATCTATATCTCTATTGCCTTGTTTTAATGAACTAATTTCTAGTCAAATTTCATTTACAATGCTTATACTTTATCAATTACTATGATATTTCCTTACTTCAAGTGCTTCAAATGAAATAGGAATAGTATAGCTATGATTATAATAATTACCGTACAAATCTTTATTAAAGTGATACTCTTCTATTTTCAAATTATTTAGAGAATTAAGAATACTTATCATTAAATCTGAGTACAAATGATTACTTATTTTATAGTCTTTAGGGGCAGAAAATGTCACAAACCATTTCTTACTTGGATAATCCGCTTCTATATTCAGTAAGATATAAGGAGGTAATCTTCCTGTAGAGCTAGACAAAACATTATATATTCTCTGTTTTATTTCTCCTCTTAAATTCTCAAATTTGTTTTTTGGCACTTTAGAATAAGTATATAACAGACATCCCTTATCATTTAGCTTAGCTCCATCTTTATCATAACAGCCAATAGTCTCCTTCCCTTTATCCTTCTTATACTCTTCTACTAGACCTCCTTTTAAGAATTTTCTTTTTATAAAGATCTGTTTCTTTCCTTTCTTATCTAATAAAGTTCTTTTACTCTCTTCCTCTTTAACTAATTTTCTTGTTTCTATATCAAGCTTATAAGTCTTAGTCAGTAGTAAATATTGATTATCCTTTAGCCTTTTCCCTACGTACTTCACTACTCTATCCCACTTAGATACAGAATCAACAGCATTAATACTATTAAAGTATCTAGTAAATAATGTATCCTTCTCTTGTTTATGTAACTCTTTTACAATATCATATCCACTCAGATACCCTTCATATGATTTAAATGTAACAAAAGCTTTCCCATTCTGACCATATCCTAATATTGAAATTAAAAAAAGTATGAAAGCCGTTATTCTATTTAATTCTATTGATCTCATTATCATATCTATTTCTGAATTTTATAATTCAATTCCATATCCTTATAAAATATTTTTTACTTACTTTATTGTCTAAATATCCTTTATTTTAGGTTACTCTAGTTTTAAAAGACCTACTACCTAGATACCTATTACTATTCTCTTAGATCATCCCTTCTACAAAGCATTATATTTTTGATCATGTAAAGTCCTTTAGTCTCTAGCTGCTCCTATCTTTTAAAAATCAATGGGATAAACATAGTTCTATTATAATAATTACCATTAATATCTTTCTCAAAATGATACTCCTCTAATTTCTCTTTATTCAATACATGAGCTATAGCAGCTACTAAACTAGTATGCATATCAGAACCTAACCTATAATCCTTAGGAAAGTCTAAAGCTAGATTCCAACGCTGACTCTCGTAATCTGCCTCAATAGCCAATATGATATAACGTGGTAATTTACCTCTACTGTTGGTAATTAAATTAGTTATTGTTTTTTGTAAATTGCGTTGAAACTTTTCTGTTTTTTCAACTGGGAAAGGAGTTTGAGAGTAGCGAAGGCATCCTGTTTCATTCAGCACATTTCCATCCTTATCTATACATTTGGCAGTGTACTTTTTATTCTGATGAACTACTTCTTCTACCAGTCCCTCTAACAGATATCTTCTATTCAGTATATAAGTAGCATCTGATTTATTCTTATGATATATCTTCTCACTTTCAGTATTTAACTTTAGCTCCCCCGCATTCTTTTCTTTAAGCATACTCTGGGCAGACAGCTTATATTTATTATCGTCCAGTTTTTCTCCTGTGTACGTTACTTCCTCTCTCCATAAACGTGTAGAGTCTACCAAGAAGCTGCTTAAATAATGTCTCGTAAAAACCGTATCTCTTCCCGCTTTTACTAAATCTTGAATAACATCATTGCCGCGATATACCTCAACACTATCATACTGCTTTACATTTCTTTTCTTTTTTTGACCATATACAGTCATAGTTGTAGTAGCTAATACCATTGCTAATACAATGTTTAATAATCCTCTCATGTGTGATGTCTATTGATTTTTACAAGCGAATCCAAAACTATAAAGTCCATTTCCTAAATCCTAGACATTATCTGACAGATTCACTACTTTTTGGATTTATTCTTAACTTCCTGCTCAAGGAGAATAGTAGGTCAATAAAAGGATACTCGTTCGACTAACAACCTCTTTTCCCCACTAAATACGGCTTATTGTCCACTAACTGTCGAAGGAATCGAAATCAAGCCACTGTCTATAAGACTTTAAGGATATATGATGATAGTATCCATTCTAGACAAACAACAATTAAAAACCTATAAATCAACACATTAAACAAAAATCACTCTTAAAAAAAATGACTTCTTTTTTTAAAAGAATAGCTCATTACAGGGCTTTAAAGAGCCTTTTAGCAGAAAAAAAGAAGTATAACCTATAAAAACTCTTCATAAAAGGTCAATTATTGAATCAAAAAGTAAAAAAGTGAATTTATTATTTTTAAGATTACACCTCTTATAAAAAGTTTATTCATTGGCTTAGATGTCTACAAAGAGCCCTATGTTTTGATCTTAAAGACTAGATTAAAAAGAGTCTAAAAAAATGGGGATAGACACTAACCTGTCTATCCCCCTACCAAAAACTAAAAAATGTAAGATGCTTACAAAATTTACTTGTATAAAACCTAGTCTAATATAGATATCGGTTTGAAATTATCATTTAATGCTACGAGTGTGAATACTCCTGTCACTACCTGGATGCGTTCATCTTCCCTCATCTTCTCTCTGTACACATTGACACGGATGCGAATACTCGTATTACCTATAGACTCTACCTCGCCTACCATCTCTACTAATGAGCCTGCTGGTATTGGCTTGCTGAAGTCAATCTTATCACTGCTAACAATCACAAAGTTCTTTCTACAAAAACGCGTAGCGGTCATAAATGCTGTCTCAGTCATCATCATGATTACTCGTCCACCGAACATGGTATTATGATGATTAGTAGTATCTGGAAATACTACCTTAAAGACACTAGTGATTGCCTTCGATTTGCGTTCTTCTATCTCTGTTTCTATTAACATAGTTATATTCGTTAATCCTACAGTATTCAGACAATACTATAGACTAGATAGAGAACTATCAAACTGCTATTCGAAAAAATGATTTGGAATTAAATGAAAAGGTACAATGTGCTTATCCAAGATTATACAGACTATAATCTCATGGATTAAATAATAAACACATTCCAACTTGACATAAAGCTCTAAACCGCGAAAGCATAGTCTATAAACAGAATTAGGCAGGTCTCCTGACTTGTAACTATTTTTTATCGTCCTTCCCATTACTTAAGTAATAACAGTGGATCACTTGGATAAAAAACTAATGAGTTACTTACAGTTGCGCGACAGTTCGTGATTCTCACACGATTCCCTTTTCATATACAACTAAGTATAACCTATTTCTATGGAATTAATACTGTATTATTTTCTAATACTGTGGCGAAGATAGTAATTCTTTTGAAACATACAACACATTTTAATCAAACAAAGCCACATAAACAATGAAGTCTATATGGCTTTTATCAATAAGTAAGTCAATACATCTATGCTAATCTATTTTCTTCTTTGCCCAATTTAGGACATCTATATAGAGAATACTTCTTACATAGAATCTATTCTTATAAAGTTCTTCAGTTTCTTTTACAAATCGCTCTAACACCGCCTTTTGATCTTTAATTGAAGCGCCCAATAGCCCTTCAAACAAACTCATAAAGGTATCATGTATCTGTGTTCTATTTTTCATCTTTTTCATCAAGGTTCTATTAGCTTTAATAAAGTCCTCATAATACTGATCATGTCCAGACTCATACTGCGCCATTAGAGACAAGATACGAGTATGAAATAGTAAATCTTCTTGTACAGAATAGTCATTTTTGCTCAAAATACGCTCTGTATAAGCAAGTGAGTCCTCATACTTCTTGTACCCAAAATACAAAGAAGCTACTTTAAAATATAGAATATGGAAATGATGTTCATCAATCATATTTCTATATTCATTAATACCACGCTGTAATTGCTTTACAAAAAGTAAACTTCCGTTATAAGTCTGCTGTATAAACTCTATATTCAACTTATTACTAAACTGTAATAAGAATCGCTGAGAATCAATATTCATAGACTGAGGGAAGCTCTCTAGAGCCAATTGTTCTTCTAATTTAGCATTCCAATAGATGTATTTATCCACAGATTTAAACAACAGTAAAATCTTAAATAGATAAGAATTTCCTTTTAAATACCACACAGGATGACTCTGTATCATCTTAGGGTGTTCATAGAATAGCGTTACCCATAGCTTAGCATATTTATAAGCATTGTGGTAATCTTGAATTAAAAAACATAGCCACACATGCGCTTTAAAGTACCACAACTTCTCTCTAAAGTTAAGCATCTTCACATCTATATCTAGCAACTGATCACTAAAACGGGTAATCAACTCTTGCTTATCTTCCTCGCTCTTAGCATACCCTGAGGTAAGCATCTCGTTATAGAACTTCAGCGATAGATTAGACAGTTTGGTTGCATAATAGTTTTGTATAATCAGGTCATTAGACTGTGCGATAAGCTCATCAGCACGCCCTGTAATACTACGAGTGATATACTGAGATTCGATTACCTTTTCTAGTTCTATAATCTCTAAGGCAAGGCTCTTCTCTTCTACATCTAAAGCAATTTGTTTTGCCTTGTCCAATATTTTTAAACCTTGTTTATGCAAGCCTTTTTGATATAAAATGGTAGCAAAATCTAATTGCTCACGTATCTGTATTCTTACATTTTTCTTACTGGGATTCATGCGAAGACTAGCCAAAATAGCTTTATACAGATTTGCTTTTAAGTTAGATAGTTGTTGTTTACTTGTTATCTTCTGTCTGAGAATAACTTGTTCATCGTATTCCTCCATCTTATCCATGGCATTAAACAAAGAGATGAATTTAGCATCTGCATTATTCTGCAACCTATTCACATATAAAGTAAATTGACGTTTCTCTGACCTTGTCAAAGATTTTATCAATATAAATAACCAGTCTTTTCCCCAATTTGACATTGTAATAAAAAATATTTTAACAAACTAAAAAACAACAACTTAGGTATTGAAATCAGTTTTTTAACATTGTAGTTTTTGTTTTTTTGATAAAGTTAACAAAAAGCTTTTATACACTTTTGTTTAAAGTTATTTAAAAACATAAAATATGAAAACTGAAAAGATTGAGATTTTTGACACCACATTAAGAGACGGAGAACAAGTACCTGGTTGTAAACTAGATAAACAACAAAAGTTGGCTATTGCTCAGCAACTCGATGAATTAGGTGTTGATGTAATTGAGGCAGGTTTTCCTATTTCCAGTCCTGGTGACTTTGAGGCTGTTCAGGCGATTAGTAAAATCGTTAAAAACGCTAAAATATGTGCACTTACTCGTGCGAATACGAAAGATATAGATTCGGCAGCTAAAGCACTAGAGTATGCACAGAGACCAAGAATACACACCGGTATCGGTACATCTGACTCACATATAAAATATAAGTTTAACTCTACACAAGAGGCTATTATAGATCGTGCAGCAGAAGCTGTAGCTTATGCTAAAAAATATGTGCATGATGTAGAGTTCTACGCTGAAGATGCTGGAAGAACAGATAATGCTTATCTAGCGAAAGTATGTGAAGCAGTAATCCAAGCTGGGGTGACAGTGATCAATATTCCGGATACTACGGGATACTGCCTACCTACAGATTATGGAAACAAAATCAAGTATCTAAGAGATCATGTCAGAGGAATAGAGAACGTCATCCTATCATGTCATTGTCACAATGATCTAGGAATGGCAACAGCTAATTCTATAGCCGGAATAATCAATGGTGCTAGACAGATAGAATGTACGATCAACGGTATAGGTGAACGTGCAGGTAATACTGCTCTAGAGGAAGTGGTCATGATTTTAAAACAACATGAAAATCTAGGCTTTCATACTGATATCAATACAACGATGTTAAATCACTTAAGTCAGCTTACCTCTTCTACGATGGGAATGGTAGTACAGCCGAATAAAGCTATCGTAGGTGCAAATGCCTTTGCTCACAGTTCTGGTATTCATCAAGATGGAGTGATTAAACGACGAGATACTTATGAGATTATAGATCCTAAAGATGTGGGTATAGATGCTTCTTCTATCATTCTAACAGCACGTAGTGGTAGGTCAGCTTTAGCATATCGCTTCAAGAATATCGGATATGATGTAACTAAAACTGAACTAGATACTTTATACGAATATTTCTTAGGCGTAGCAGATACTAAAAAAGAAGTAACTGAAGTAGACTTATTTGCTATCATGAATATGTACACACAAAACCAGATTATTAAACACGCCTAAACAAACAAAGAAAATGAATAAAACACCAAAAACATTATTTGACAAGGTATGGGATGCCCATGTCGTAGAAAGTATTGAGAACGGTCCGGATATATTATATATAGATAAGCATCTAATTCATGAGGTAACGAGTCCACAAGCCTTTGATGAACTAAAGAAGAGAGATATCCCTGTCTTTAGACCACAACAAATCATCGCTACTGTGGATCACAATGTACCTACTCTAAATCAAGAATTACCAATAAAAGATCCTTTATCAAAACAGCAAGTAGAACAATTAGCAATTAACTGTAAGGAAAACAACATTACTTACTATGATTTAGGACATCCATACCAAGGGATAGTGCATATTATCGCGCCCGAACTTGGTATTACTCAGCCAGGTATGAGTATGGTCTGCGGAGACAGTCATACTTCTACTCATGGCGCATTTGGAACCATTGCATTTGGTATTGGAACCAGCCAAGTAGCACAAGTATTCGCTAGTCAATGTATCTTAATGAATAAGCCTAAGACTATGCGTATCACCGTAAGTGGTAAACTTAATACCCACGTACAGCCAAAAGATGTGATCTTATATATCATCTCTCAAGTAGGTACAGATGCAGGTACAGGATACTTCTGTGAATATGCTGGTAACGTATTTGAAGAGATGAGTATGGAAGGGAGAATGACTGTATGTAATATGAGTATAGAGATGGGAGCACGTGGAGGAATGATAGCTCCTGATGAGACTACCTTTGACTATGTAAAAGGTAAAACCTTTGCGCCTCAAGGAGAAGAATGGAATCAAAAAGTAGCATATTGGCAGACGCTACCAACAGATAAAGATGCAAAATTCGACTGTGAGTATCACTTCAATGCTGAAGATATAAAGCCGATGATTACTTATGGTACTAACCCAAGTATGGGAATAGACATAGATACGTTCATTCCATTCAATAAAAATGAGTCTGAAGAGAAGGCTCTTAATTATATGGGGTTAATACCTGGTCAGGCTATTGATACGATACCGATTAAACACGTTTTTATAGGTAGTTGTACGAATGCGAGAATAGAAGACTTTAGAGTAGCTGCTTCTTATATTAAAGGAAAACAAATTTCTAAAAACATCAATGCGTTAATAGTACCTGGTTCACAGAAAGTAGTGGCTCAGATTAAAGAAGAAGGACTAGATACAGTGTTCCAAGAAGCTGGTTTTATCATTAGACAGCCAGGCTGCTCTGCCTGTCTAGCAATGAACGAAGACAAAATACCTTCAGGTGAATTCTGTGTATCTACATCGAATAGAAACTTCGAAGGAAGACAAGGACAAGGAGCTCGCACTTTATTAGCAAGCCCTTTGACTGCCGCTATCGTAGCTGTAGAAGGAAAGATTACTTACTCTAAAATGAATGAATATGCAAGCCTTAACTAAGATAACATCTACTGCTACTCCATTAGCAATAGAAAATATAGATACAGATCAGATTATACCTGCTCGCTTCTTAAAAAGTATAAACAGAGAGGGCTTTGGTGATAATCTATTTAGAGACTGGAGATACAACAATGATGGCAGTGAGAAAAAAGACTTCTCTCTAAACAATCCTAAATACTCTGGTGAGATATTAATAGCTGGTAACAATTTTGGGTGTGGGAGTAGTAGAGAACACGCAGCATGGGCATTATCTGATTATGGCTTTAAGGTCATTGTGAGTAGTTACTTTGCAGATATCTTTAAAACGAATGCGCTAAACAATGGTGTACTTCCTATTATGGTAAGTAAAGAATACCTCTCTTACTTATTTAATGAAGTACAAAACAATCCTAGTGTACAGATAGATGTAGATGTAGAACAACAATCTATTACTGTCAATAATCAAAAAGAACACTACGAACTAGATCCTTATAAGAAAATCTGCTTATTAAATGGTTATGATGATATAGACTTCTTAATTGCTAAAAAGGATGCAATAAAATCCTTTGAACAAACTAAATCTTACTAGACATGATAAATAAATACAATATAGCTGTATTATCAGGAGATGGCATAGGCCCAGAGGTAATCCACGAGACAATAAAAGTATTAAACGCAGCGGCACAGACCTATGTATTCCAATTACAATATCACGAAGCACTAATCGGAGCTATTGCTATAGATGAAACAAATAATCCTTTGCCACAGGAAACATTAGCTAAATGCAAGGCTTCGGATGCTGTGCTTTTTGGCGCTATTGGGGATCCTAAATACGATAATGATCCTTCTGCAAAGATACGTCCTGAACAAGGATTACTTGCTCTTAGAAAAGAATTAGGCCTTTATGCTAATGTACGCCCTGTAAAAGCGTATCAAAAGTTAATCAATAAAAGTCCTTTAAAAGAAAACATCATTCAGGGAACTGATATGGTAATTTATAGAGAATTAATTAGTGGTATCTACTTCGGAGACAAAAGCACTTCTGCTGACGGTAAGTCAGCAGTAGATATCTGTTCGTATCATCAGGATGAAATAGAAAGCATCGCTCGTCTAGCTTTTAAAACAGCTAAACAACGAAATAATAAAGTTACACTTATAGATAAAGCGAATGTATTAGAGACTTCTAGACTATGGAGAAAAGTAGTAAAGACTATTGCTATGGAGTTCCCAGAAGTTGAACTAGATTTTATGTTTGTAGATAATGCTGCTATGCAATTAATCTTAAACCCAAAACAGTTTGACGTTATCCTAACAGAAAATATGTTTGGAGATATTATTTCAGATGAAGCTAGTGTAATCGGTGGTTCTATTGGCTTATTGCCTTCTGCATCTATCGGAGAAGAAAGTGCATTATTCGAACCTATTCACGGTTCTTATCCACAAGCAAAAGGGTTGGGTATCGCTAATCCTATTGCTTCTATACTAAGTGGAGCCATGATGTTAGAACATTTAGGTGAACACGAAGCTGCAGAAGCTATAGAGGATGCAGTATTACACTGTATTAATGCAGGTGTATTAACTACTGACTTAGACAAGACTTCTAAGTTTATTACATCTGACATCGGTGATTATATTTGTAATCATATACGATACAGAACAGGATATAGATATAAAGATAATATCCCATATCACAAATCAACGATTATATAAATAGTAAATAGCTCCTTAGTGGAGCTCTTTACTATTTCGTTCTACTCATTTGATGAGCTTGTATATCTTCGTATATTTTTATCGTCTGCATAGTAGTAAAAGTCTTCATTTTACTCAGCATATATT
The DNA here is from genome assembly GCF_030326305.1 of Myroides odoratimimus. GTDB lineage: Bacteria > Bacteroidota > Bacteroidia > Flavobacteriales > Flavobacteriaceae > Flavobacterium > Flavobacterium odoratimimum_A. Next base: position 102,274 of record NZ_JACAKB010000002.1, read on the forward strand.
GTCCATGCTCTCCCAATTCTGGTTGTACTTTCAGTTTTCGCTTATCACTTCCTACCCAAGTATAATAATACGGTTTATCATTCTCAATCGCTACTACCCCTAAAGAATCGGCTATATAGTTATAATCATTAAGAGCGAATCTGTAAGGCTCAGTACTACAGAACAGATTATCTCCTGTATATTTATAATTCGCATCAGATAAACTTAGATTAAATATAGTAGGAAAAATATCTTTATGTGAAGCTAAAACATGTTCATCAAAAAAGGCTGGTTTATACTTCTCTGGTATATAAAACAGAATGGGTACACTTCTCTTCATAAAACTATCCTCTGCTGTATATTCAAACACCTGTCTAATATTATGATCTCCTGAAGCCACTATAATAGTATTCTCACCATAAGGTGACTCTTTTATCATCCTAATCAATCTAGCTAACTCAGAAGCAGCATATTGATGAGAAGCAAAATTAGCATAAGCTGTAGCTTCATCTACTCTTATATTTTTTCTGACTTCTTCTGGCATTCTAATCGGTTGTACTTTAAAATTGTTTGGTACCTCAAAAGGAGTATGATTACTAATCGTCAAACCAAAGATAAACTTAGGTTTATTATCTCTTTTCTTTAATGTATTAAAAATATAATCAAACAAATAGCCATCGTGTACCCCCCATGCAAACTGTTCTGCTTTAGGATTAAACTCTAAGATGGCATTATTTCCTTCCAAATGATCAAAATGTTGTTGCTCTAACATCTTATCAATATTCCTCCAGGATAAATTAGCTCCTGTTAAAAAATAAGTTTCATATCCGTTCTCTTTAAAAGGAATGGCTACCGATGTACTAAAAGGTGTATCAAAATAAACAGACTGAGAAATAATGGTCTTAGGAGTACCAATAATAAAATTTTCTAAAGTCTGAATAGTTCCATTAAATGCAGACATAGCATTCTTAAAGTAATACAGATTAGGTAACTCATCTTTTAAGTCCCCTATCAAATTAAACTCCTTAGTATTCATCTCAAAATAATGATTACTCATACTTTCCATCTGAAGAAATATGACATTAGGAGGGTTCTTTTCTAAAAAAACATTATGAGCAGTTTTAGTAGTAAGGTCATTATTAAAAAGCACTTCTCTTGTCTCTAAATATGCTCGATGAATATCGTCTATCGTGCTAAAGCCTGAGTTAACTATTTCTTTTTCAATATCAGGTACAATTATATTATCCTTTCGTTCTGAATTAGCAAATTTCAGACTGTAGATAGCATTATACCCTAATGAGTTGACAAATTCATTTGTAGAAACATTCGTATGCTCACGACGCAAAGTAAACTCTCCTAAAGAACCACGCATTCCTATAAAAAACAGAGGTATTACTAGTAATAATAAGTAATCTATCTTTCTGATAGTAGACTTACTTTTACTTCTGACATAACGATTGACTATAAATCTATATATTCCTATCAAACATAAAATAACACTAATATATAGAGCTATAATCTTCAAAATAGGATAGTCATTCCACACAGAGTCTAATACTGCTGAAGTATCATCATAAAAAATACCAAAAAACAATAAATTGATATGGGATTGAAAGAATTGATAAAAGTAAAAATCAATTATAATAAGCGATAGAAATAAAACTAAAACTACAGATAAAATGATAAAAGAAAAATTATTATAAATCTTTAAAAATTTGCTAGACCTTTTCTTAGAAATAAATAATGAAGCTATCCAAAATAACAATAAAGGTAAAAAACCGTAACAAACAGCAGATACATCAAATCTACTCCCTGCTATAAACGCCTTCAATACACTACCTTTTATCTCAGCTAATTCTTCAAAATTTCCATAAGTAAACAAGAAAAAAAGTCTACTAGAAAGAAAAACCAAAAAGAAGAATACAAAATACACTCCAGTTATCTTAAGTACTCTCTTATATAAATCTATATTCATAATCACTATTCTTAAATAATTATCAATGCGCAAAACTAGCAAATAAGTTTACAATAAATTAACATTTTTATAATTTTTAAATAATATTGAAGTTATATTCCTGCATTCTAAAGTAAAAGAAAGAAGTTTGAAAATATTTTTCAAAAACGTTTTGTAAGAGTAAAAAGACTTTTATATATTTGCACTCGGTTTTTAAGCAACAGCTAATTCAAATAAACCAGTTAGATTAGTAAAATTAAGATTTAAAGATAAAAGCAATGAGCAAAAGAACGTTTCAACCATCGAATAGAAAAAGAAGAAACAAGCATGGTTTCATGGATAGAATGTCTACTCCTAACGGTAGAAAAGTATTAGCTGCTAGAAGAGCTAAAGGAAGACATAAATTGACTGTTTCTTGTGAAACAAGACATAAAAAATAATGTTTGATTCAAACATAAATAAAGGTGTTACTATTAGTTGTAACGCCTTTTTTTATACTTTGTCGTAAAACATACCATCTATCACACACAACAACACTAAACTTACTTCATTCACAACGAAGTATTTAACATAACAACACAATTAAAATGCCCAAAGACAATTCTATCAAAACTGTATTAATCATTGGTTCAGGACCAATCATTATCGGACAGGCTTGTGAATTCGATTACTCAGGTTCACAATCAGCAAGATCTTTAAGAGAAGAAGGAATTAAAGTTATTTTGATTAACTCTAATCCTGCTACAATTATGACTGACCCTTCGATGGCAGATCATATTTACTTAAAACCACTGACAACAAGATCTATTATTGAGATTCTTGTAGCTCATCCAGAGATTGATGCTGTATTACCAACTATGGGTGGTCAAACAGCACTAAACTTATGTTTAGAATGCGATGAGAAAGGTATATGGGCAGACTTCGGAGTTCGCCTAATCGGTGTTGATATCAACGCTATTAACATCACTGAAGATCGTGAGCAATTCAAACAACTTTTAGAGAAGATAGATGTTCCTGCAGCTCCTGCAAGTACAGCTACTTCTTTCTTAGAAGGAAAAGAGATCGCTCAAAAATTTGGTTTCCCATTAGTTATTCGTCCTTCTTTTACCTTAGGAGGTACTGGAGCTGCTTTCGTTCACAAAGAAGAAGACTTCGACGATTTATTAACGTATGGACTAGAAGCCTCTCCTATCCATGAAGTTTTAATTGACAAAGCTTTACTTGGGTGGAAAGAGTACGAATTAGAATTATTACGCGACAAAAATGATAACGTAGTAATCATCTGTACTATTGAGAATATGGACCCTATGGGTATCCATACTGGAGATAGTATCACTGTAGCACCTGCTATGACATTATCAGATAGAACATTCCAAAGAATGCGTGACCTATCAATCAAGATGATGCGTAGTATCGGTAACTTCGCAGGGGGATGTAACGTACAGTTCGCTGTATCACCAGATGAAAAAGAAGATATCGTAGCTATTGAGATCAACCCACGTGTATCTCGTTCTTCTGCATTAGCTTCTAAAGCGACTGGTTACCCTATCGCTAAGATTGCAACTAAACTTGCCTTAGGATATACACTTGATGAATTACAAAATCAGATTACTAAATCTACATCAGCTTTATTCGAGCCAACTTTAGACTATGTAATCGTTAAAATACCTCGTTGGAACTTTGACAAATTTGAAGGTGCTGATAGAACATTAGGACTTCAAATGAAATCTGTAGGTGAGGTTATGGGTATCGGACGTTCGTTCCAAGAAGCTTTACACAAAGCAACTCAATCATTAGAGATTAAACGAAATGGTTTAGGAGCTGACGGTAAAGGATATACTAACTATGATCAAATTATCGATAAACTTACTAACGCTAGTTGGGATAGAGTTTTCGTAATCTATGATGCGATCCAACACGGTATTCCATTAAGTAGAATTCACGAAATCACAAAAATAGACATGTGGTTCTTAAAACAATACGAAGAACTATACATGTTAGAAAAAGAGATTTCTAAATATACATTAGAAACATTACCGAAAGATTTATTACTTGAGGCTAAACAAAAAGGGTTTGCTGATAGACAAATCGCTCATATGCTAAATACACTTGAGAGTAAAGTTCACACATTACGTGATGAAATGAATATTCAACGTGTGTTTAAATTAGTAGATACTTGTGCGGCTGAGTTCCCTGCTAAAACTCCTTACTACTACTCTACATTCGAGGCTGAAATCGAAAGACCTGATGGTACACGTTATGTGTCTAACGAAAGCATCGTAACAGATAAGAAAAAGGTAGTAGTGTTAGGTTCAGGACCAAACCGTATCGGTCAAGGTATCGAATTCGATTACTCATGTGTACACGGAGTATTAGCTGCTGAAGAATGTGGTTATGAAACAATTATGATTAACTGTAATCCAGAGACAGTATCTACTGACTTTGATACAGCGAACAAATTATACTTCGAACCAGTATTCTGGGAGCATATCTATGACATCATCCAACACGAAAAACCAGAAGGGGTAATCGTACAGTTAGGTGGTCAAACAGCACTGAAACTAGCTGAAAAACTAGAGAAGAATGGTATTAAGATCTTAGGGACTAGCTTTGACGCATTAGACTTAGCAGAAGACAGAGGTCGTTTCTCTGAATTATTAGAGCAATTAGACATCCCATTCCCTCAATTCGGTGTTGCTAAAACAGCTGAACAAGCAAATAAATTAGCAGATCAATTAGACTTCCCTCTACTAGTAAGACCTTCTTATGTATTAGGAGGACAAGGAATGAAAATCGTTATCAACAAAAAAGAATTAGAAGAGCACGTAATCGAATTACTAAACTCTATTCCTGGTAACTCATTATTACTTGACCACTATTTAGCAGGAGCTATTGAGGCTGAAGCAGATGCTATCTGTGATGGTGAGAATGTACACATCATAGGTATTATGGAGCATATAGAACCATGTGGAGTTCACTCTGGTGATAGCCACGCTATGTTACCTCCATTTAACTTAGGTGAATATGTGTTAAACCAAATTAAAGACCACACAAGAAAAATTGCTGTAGCTTTAAAAACAGTTGGTTTAATCAACATTCAGTTCGCTATTAAAGATGATATTGTATATATCATCGAAGCTAACCCTAGAGCATCTAGAACAGTTCCATTCATCGCTAAAGCGTATGGAGAACCTTATGTAAACTACGCTACGAAAGTAATGCTAGGACACAACAAGGTAACTGACTTTGACTTTAATCCACAGTTAAACGGATACGCGATTAAAACACCTGTATTCTCTTTCAACAAGTTCAAAAATGTAAATAAAGCATTAGGACCTGAAATGAAATCTACAGGAGAGAGTATCTTGTTTATCGAAAACTTAAGAGACGATCAATTCTATGAAATCTATTCACGTAGAAAAATGTACTTAAGTAGATAATATTTATTACAGAAAAAAGAGGTAAGTTTCGCTTACCTCTTTTTTTTGCTATAAACCATAGCAACTTCAAATAATATATCCACACAATATTTAGTACTTTTGACGTAAAACTTTAGTAAACGAATCATGTCACAAGAAATATTAATAGGCTTATTAGCTATACTAATCATCATTGCTTTTTTCATTGGTAAATCTGGTAAAAAAGAAACTAGCACTTCCGGAGATCTTATTAGACTACAAGCAGACAGTGACTTTAAAGATAAACTAATAGATCAGCTAAAAAGTGAAAAAAAAACAATAGAAGAAAACTTAGAGATTATCCGATTAGACAATCAGGAATTAATAGCTCGTATATCAATACGTGACACAGAATACAACAATCTTCTAGAAAAATTCGACTCTCAACAACAAGAGACAGCTAATCTTCAAGAAAAGTTTACAAAAGAGTTTGAAAACCTTGCTAATCGTATATTGGAAGAAAAAAGTGATAAGTTTACTAAACAGAATAAAGCTAGCTTAGAAACGCTATTATCTCCTCTACAAGAGAAAATACAACACTTCGAACAAAAAGTAGAACAGACACATAAAGAAAGTATTGATCATCATGCTGCATTGCGTCAACAGATATTTGGGTTACAACAGCTAAACCAAAAGATGAGTCAAGAAACCCTTAACCTAACTAAGGCTCTGAAAGGTGATAACAAGATACAAGGGAACTGGGGGGAGATGATCTTAGAAAGTGTCTTAGAAAAGTCTGGACTAGAAAAAGGTCGAGAATATGAAACACAACAAAGCTATACATCTGAAGAAGGTAATAGATTACAACCCGATGTCGTTATTTACTTACCTGACAACAGACATATGGTAGTAGATTCAAAAGTATCTTTAGTTGCTTATGAACAGTACATCAATACTGTAGATACAGAAGAACAAAAGCGCTATTTACAAGAACACTTAATATCTTTAAAAAGACATATAGAAGGATTATCCGAAAAGAATTATCATGAACTTTACAAAGGAACAAGTCCTGATTTTGTATTGTTATTTATCCCAATAGAAACAGCTTTCTCAATAGCAATTAACGCAGATAATACCCTATACACAAAAGCTTTTGAGAAGAACATTGTCATCGTTACCCCATCTACTCTATTAGCGACTTTGCGTACCATAGAAACGATGTGGAGTCAACGTAAGCAACAAGAGAATGCTTATGAAATAGCCAGACAAGCAGGCTTGCTGTATGATAAATTTGTTGGACTAATCACTGACTTACAAAAAGTGGGAAAAAAGATAGATGAATCTAGAAATGAATATGACAATGCCTTCAATAAATTAAGTGAAGGAAAAGGAAATTTGATTACTTCTGTGCAAAAGCTGAAAGAGATGGGAGCTAAAGCTAAGAAAAGCTTAGATTCACAAATTTTAGATAATGCTATTGATAACCTATAGTTTAAATAGATAAAATCTTAAGAGAAGTTTATTTTATTAAAAAATCATTAGAAATTTTAAAGTACACTTAGTATAGATTACCTTTGCATAGTTTTTAAGAAAATATTTTACTAACTACTTCATAAACTTCGATCTATGACTTTTAAAGACATGCACCCAGCAGATATTGCTGAAGCAATTACAGAGATGAAAAGAACCGATAGAAACCTTGCGTTTCTAAAGCTTTCACCTGACTTAAAAGTTGAAGTATTCTCCTTTTTAGATATTAATATTCAAGAGGAAATAGTACGTAGCATGACTAGAGAAGACTATGCCGATGTACTAAATAACTTAGAACCTGATGACCGTACTGAGTTATTAGAAGATTTTCCGGATGAATTAATTAAATACTCTATCAACTTATTAAACGATAAAGAAAAACAAATAGCACTTAACTTAATAGGTTATAAAGAAGATAGTATTGCACGTTTAATGACTCCTTTATATATACAAACGAAAGCTAACAAGACAGTTAGACAAGTTTTAGATCATATTAAGATATATGGTAAAAAGGCAGAAACATTAAACTATATTTATGTAGTAGACGATCACAATAGATTAATTGATGACTTAAAACTAGGTGAATTAGTTCTAGCAGATGAAAATACACTAATAGCAGACTTAATAGACAATACATTTGCTTCTATTACAAGTACAACAAAAACAGAAGATGCTTTTGATATATTCGAAAAATATGATCGTTCTGCACTACCTATCATAACAGAAAGTGGAGTACTTGTAGGGATAGTAACTTTCGATGATATCTTAGATGCTATTAAAGATAGAGATACAGAAGACATCCAAAAGTTCGGGGGTATGGAAGAGTTAGATTTATCTTATACACATACACCACTATTCGAATTAGTACGAAAAAGAGCTGGTTGGTTAATTATCTTATTTTTAGGAGAAATGTTAACTGCTTCTGCAATGGGGCATTTTGAAGATGAAATAGAGAAGGCAGTTGTATTAGCGCTATTCGTTCCTCTAATTATATCTAGTGGAGGTAACTCTGGTTCTCAAGCAGCTTCCCTTATCATACGTGCTATGGCATTAGGGGAATTAAAACTTAGTGACTGGTGGTATGTAATGAGAAAAGAGATTGCGTCAGGAGTTATGCTAGGAGGTATTTTAGGAATTATAGGTTTTGTAAGAATCTTCATTTGGCAAGAAGCAGGAATATATGACTACGGAGAGCATTGGATTGCTATTGGACTAAGTGTTTCTGTTTCCTTATTATTCATTGTACTATGGGGTACCTTATCTGGTTCGTTAATCCCTTTTATATTGAGAAAATTTGGAATGGATCCAGCCACAGCATCAGCACCATTTGTTGCTACTCTAGTGGATGTATCAGGTTTAATAATCTACTTCTCTATAGCAGCAATGTTCTTATCAGGAAAGATATTGTAATAAATAAGTATAACTAAAAAAGGCGAGTAAACACAACTGTTCACTCGCCTTTTTTATATTAATTTACTTCAAGGTAAGAGGTTTTTCAGCTTCTAATACAGGAGCATTAGAGTTATTATAAATCTGAGGTTCATTATTTTTATTATAACTAACTAAAGCTTGCTCATACTCTTTTTTATACTTGTCTTTATCTGAAGTCAATTTATCTTTTGTTCCACAAGAAATAAATAATATACTTATCGATAGTGTAATATACGCTACTTTCATAATATCTAGGTTAAAAGTTGATTCTCTTAAAGATACACTTTAAATTAATAGATACTACTCCTCTTCTCTAAATTTGACTTTTTTCATATTTGGTAACAGAGCGGCTATAATACCTATTAAAGGTAAATAAGCACAAATCATATAGATATTCTCAATAGAAGTACGATCAGCCCACCATCCTAGAACAGCAGATCCTAAACCTCCCATACCAAAAGCAAAACCATAAAATAAACCAGATACCATACCTATTTTACGTGGTAATAGCTCTTGTGCATATACTAAAATAGATGGGAATGCAGAAGATAGAATTAAACCAATAATAACAATTAATATACCTGTCCATTCTAAAGAAGCATAAGGTAGTAACATCGTGAACGGAGCTACTCCTAATACTGAGAACCAAATAATGTATTTACGTCCTACCTTATCACCAAAGAAACCACCTATTAAAGTTCCTGCTGCCACAGCTAACAAGAAATAGAAAAGGTAAACCTGCGCTTGTACTTCACTAATTCCAAACTTATCCATTGTATAAAATTGGAAGTAACTAGAGATACTAGCTACATAAAAATACTTAGAAAAAATTAGTAATAATAGAACGACAATAGAAGTCCACACTCTTAACTTAGAAAGTTCTGGAATACGAATAACTTTCTTCTTTTTTCCTACTTGACTCTTTAATACATCTTTATACCACCCTCCAATAAAAGCATATACAAATTGAGCAATAAAACCAACAACCAAAAACCATAGTAAATGTTGTTGTCCTTTTGGTAAAACTACCCAAGCCACTAATAATGGAGCTAGAGCTGTTCCTGTATTTCCACCTATCTGAAAAATAGACTGAGCTAAACTGCGTTTACCTCCTGATGCTACATAGGACACTCTAGATGATTCTGGGTGAAAAATAGATGACCCCACCCCTATCAATATCACAGCACATAATACCATAGCATAAGAAGGCGCATAACTAAGTAAGATTACCCCTAACATAGAGCAAATCATACCAATCATTTGTGAATAAGGTTTTGGATGTTTATCTGTATAAGTACCTACTAAGGGCTGAAGTAAAGAAGAAGAAACTTGATAACAAAAAGTAATCATCCCGATTTGTGCAAATGTCAAGTTATAGTTAGTCTTTAAAAGTGGATAGACTGCTGGAACTATAGCTTGTAAAAAATCATTACATAAATGTCCAAAGCTTATGGCCAATAGGATTGGAAAGACTGTTTTTTGATTTACTGTTTGTTCATTGATTTTGTTTACTAATGTTTTGGGTGCAAAAAGTTTAGTATTCATTACGTCGTTTTTCGTTAAGCCCAAATATAATAGGTTGTATGCATACTGACCTAACCGTTCAAATAAATTTCGAAATATACCTATTTTTAGTACTTTTACCTTTTATCATTATACCAACACAATAGATTCTTAAAAATGTCACAGCATAATTATAATAAATCAGCGTTAACTGAAAACAAAGGTATTGAACAACCTAATACTACAGATCAAGATGCTATAAGTAAGTTTCAAGCTAGACGTAGGCAAAAGATATCTACTGATGAGATCATCCAAAGAATTATAGCCAAAGATAAAGTAGCTTTAAGTCAAGGAATTACACTTATCGAGAGTTTAAATCCATTACATCACACACAAGCGGATGAAATAGTTCAAGGATGTCTTCCTTATGCTAATAAATCTGTACGTATTGGTATAACGGGTGTTCCTGGTGTTGGAAAGAGTACATTCATAGAGACTTTTGGTCTATTGCTGACCAGCCTAGGTAAGAAAGTAGCTGTACTAGCTATTGATCCAAGTAGTAGCATTACGAAAGGAAGTATCTTAGGAGATAAAACACGTATGGAAGAGCTAGTAAGAGAAGAAAATGCTTTTATACGACCATCAGCATCAGGAGATAGTCTGGGCGGAGTAGCTAGAAAAACAAGAGAAAGTATAATCTTATGTGAAGCATGCGGCTTTGACACCATCTTAGTAGAAACTGTAGGTGTAGGACAAAGTGAAACTGCTGTACAGAGTATGGTTGACTTTTTCTTACTACTTAATCTAGCAGGCGCTGGTGATGAACTTCAAGGAATAAAAAGAGGTATTATGGAAATGGCTGATGCTGTTATTATCAATAAAGCTGATGGGGAAAATATAAAAAGAGCTCATATGGCTAAACTAGATTACAATAGGGCTTTACATCTATTTCCTAAAAAGCCTTCTGGATGGACACCAAAGGTGAGTACATGTAGTGCTATCGAAAACACAGGAATACAAGAGATCTGGGATATCATTATACAATACATTACATTGACTAAGGAAAATGGTTACTTCGATAACAGACGTCAAGAACAAAATCAATATTGGATGATGGAAACGATTAATGAGAATATACTGATGAATTTCTATAATCATCCTGAAGTAAAAACAATGCTTACCAAAAATAAGACAGCAGTGCAAAACAGTGAATTATCACCATTTGCAGCTGCTCATAAGATCTTGGATTTATATTTTAAATCACAAGCCTAAATAATTTAGTAAGATTTAGCTTATTTTAAATTAGTCCTCTTCGTCTAACTCTTCATCATCTACATAACGCTCCATTTCTCTTTCGTAAAACTCTCCTGCTTTTACGATTAACCCTTCCATTTCAGCTTCTATTTCAGCTTCTTCAGACTCTTCTATTGCTTCTAAGAATTCAACCTCATCAGTATTTAAATTGATGATAAATCTAGGAAATTCTAAATGTATGATAAAAATATCCTCAGGATACTCAGTATTATCAGCTAGTACAAATTTTGGTAACTCCATATTATTTCTAATTATTATTTATTAATCTATTTGACAATGTATGAAAACGCCAATAAAGGCATATTGCAGCAGTAGTTAATCCTGCTAAAAGGCCTATCCATATTCCAGCAGCTCCAATACTTGTATATAACCCCAAATAAATAGATATAGGGAATCCTATAATCCAGTATGATACAAACGTAATTCCCATAGGAACATTTACATCTTGAAGCCCTCTTAATGCACCTAGTGTCACTACCTGTATACAATCAGATATTTGAAAGACCGCAGCTACAAGCAATAATATTCCAGCTAATTTAATCACTTCTTGATTCATTACAGCATTTTCAATACTATTATTATCTAAAAATAACATTGGAATATATTGGTGAAATAAAACAAAAAGAAGAGCAAACCCCGTATAAATAATTATAGCCATTAAAATAATCGATCGTGCTACTACTCTTAACTTCACATAATCCTTTAAACCTCTCTGATTACCGACTCTAATCATAGCAGCAACACTTAATCCACTTGCAAACATAAAAGTCATTGAAGACATACTCAATGCTATCTGATTAGCTGCCTGTGCTTCTGTACCTATCATTCCTGATAACCATACTGCTCCTACAAAAAGTGCTACTTCAAAAAAACTCATCATTCCTGAAGGAATTCCAATTTTGGTAATTTTAAGTAACATCTCCTTTTTGATTTCATGAAGCTTAATATGTGATAAGAAAGGTTTAAATATTTCTTGTTTCTTCAAAGCGAAATGCATGTAAACAATCATCACAATACGCGAAATAAGTGTACCATAAGCTGCCCCTAGCATCCCCAATTCGGGGAAAATCCACACACCATAAATCAGCAAATAATTAAACAGTATATTCGTTAAATTTGCAATTATCGTTGCATACATAGAATTTTTAGTCTGTGATTTACCATCTGCAAATTGCTTATAAGATTGATACATTACTAATGGAATCAAAGACAAAGCTACAATATCTAAGAATGGTTTTGCAAGTATCGTTACCTCCTCTGGTTGCCCCATATGCATTAATAGAGGCTTTGCAAAAAAGATAATACTAAATAACACTACTCCTAAAATAGTACATAATGCTAAACCATTAATAAAGATACTTCTTCCTCCTTGTACATCTTTTTCAGCATCACTATGCGCTACTAAAGGAGTCAAAGCTGTTGAAAATCCGACACCTAAAGCCACTGCTATAAAAACAAAGCTATTAGCTAAAGATGCTGCAGCTAATTCTGTAGCCCCTATTTTCCCAACCATTATATTATCAATCACTCCGACTATGGTATGTCCAAGCATCGCTAATATAATAGGATAAGCTAAACGTATATTATACTCAAATTCTTTATAGTATACAGATAAATTCATTTACAAATTTTTGTGCAAATATAACGACTGTAAGTGTAAACTCATTCCTCTAATTACATGAATAAACAAAAACGTCTTTTCAAATGGCAAGTTTATTGCAGTATATTTTTCTCAAACAACAAAATAAAGACACAATCCTCATGATTAAACTCACTAAAAAAATTTCACTTACAGTGTTTGCACTAAGTGCTATTTTAGTTGCAATGCCAGCTGCAGCTCAAAAGAAAGACAAACCTTACTATCCTAAAGGATTTAGAGTAGGTTTTGGTCTAAACGGAGGCATGCCTTTAGATTCTAAATATGATGCTGCACTTGGTGTAGATACTAGAATCCAATATGACGTTAGTCAAAAAACCTCATTTACTTTAACTTCAGGTTATACTCATTTATTTAATGGAGATGAAGGAGATTTAGGATTAGTCCCTATAAAAGCAGGGTTTAAACAGTTTTTAAACAAAAATATCTATGCTATGGGAGAATTAGGAGCAGGTATCGGTACTCACTCAGGAATGGGAAACACCTTTATTTGGTCACCATCTATCGGTTTTGCTAATCGCTATGTAGATGTAAGTCTTCGCTATGAGAACTACAATGATTATAACACTGATCAACTTGCTGTCCGTGTAGCCTACGGATTTTCTTTAAAAAAGAAAAGCAAAAAGAAATAGAAACATAACTGAACAATAAAGCCAATTCAATAATTGAATTGGCTTTATGATTATCTTACTCTTCATTCTTTAATTTTTCAATATACATATCCAAATCCTTCTGAATATCAGGAGCTAGCTTAGGCAATTTGATATCGTCATATTTACTAAACACCTCTTCTAATATCTTTGCAAAGACATAACGGCAATAAGCCTTATCATCAGCAGGCAAAACATACCAAGGACATTCTTGTGTAGATGTTCTATTAATAGCTTCCTCATAATATCTTTGATAATCATCCCAGTATTCTCTTTCTTTAATATCACTAGGTTCAAACTTCCAATTGTGTTTTTCTTTTTCTAATCGACGTAATATTCTTTTCTTCTGCTCCTTCTTACTCAAGTGTAAAAAGAACTTCAAAACAATAACTCCATTATTACTGATATGTTTCTCAAAATTATTAATCTCTTCATAACGTTTGTCCCAAAACTCCTCTGTAATATCTTCTGCTTTATTAATACCAGGTATTCTTTCATTTAAAATTACTTGAGGGTGAACTCTAGAAATCAATACATTCTCATAATGACTACGATTAAATACGGTAAACTTTCCTCGCTCAGGCAAAGTCACATAATGTCTCCAAATATAATCATGCTCTAACTCATAAGACGTTGGTTTCTTAAAGCTTTGCACCACTACCCCTCTAGCATTAAAAGCCTTAAAAACTTCTCTAATTAAACTATCCTTTCCTGCAGTATCCATTCCCTGTATACAGATTAGTACACTATAACGATTATGAGCATACATCACATCCTGAAACTTACCTAAATTACGACTCAGTTTTTCTACTTTTCGAAAAGCCTTCGTCATTGATAAGTTCAAATCAGGTACAGTTGATAATTTTTCTAATTCAACTTTATTGTCTATTCTATATTTTTCCTCTATATTCATTCTCAGAAATTTTTAAGCTTAAATTACTATTTTATTTTAATTTACTCAGCTTTTATATAACATTTATTCCATGAAACAAATTGCACTTGAACTACTTTTCCAGATATTAGGCATTGGAGCTGCATCTGGCTTAGTGTATAATGATAACCAACTCCATATCATTTCTGACAATTCGACTTATTTCTATCATTATAGTTTAGAAAATAATCATCTTTATAAAACTTCTTTATCAAGTGACAATCTAAGTCAAGAGAATATAGAGAAAGCTATTAAACCTGATTATGAAGCAATCACTACAGATGGATTAAACTATTACATTTTTGGCTCTGGTTCTAAATCTAATAGAATAAACCTAGTAGAAGTAAATGGTCTAACACACGAAGTCCTTTCAGAAAACGAATTAGACATACTATATGATTCTATGAAAAGTTTTGCTAATTTAAGTGATGCTGACTTTAATATAGAAGGCGTTATTTTTGACAACGATCTATGGTATTTCTTTAACCGAGGAAATGGACCTAAAGGGGCTAATGGAATATTCGTAGTAAAAGGAAACAACATTCTAAATGATTTTCAAATCACTTATACTCCAATCAAATTACCTAAACTTAGCAGAGTACAGACTAGCTTTACAGATGCTGTTAAAGTAGAGGACAAAATATACTTCTTAGCTGCTGCAGAAGATGGCCAATCAACCTATGCTGATGGAGAGATTAAAGGAACTATACTAGGACGTATAGATACCAAAAAATTAAAAGTAGAAAAGACATTAACCATAAGTAAAACACATAAATTCGAAGGTTTAACCCTATATAGTCAAGAAGGAAAAAACTTAGAATTCTTACTATGTGAAGACCCAGATAATGACAAAAACGAATCGGGAATATACAAGCTAACAATTAAGAATTAAAGCTTCTTTTTATCGAAATAAAAAAGCAGAAGTAATACTTCTGCTTTTTTAATTTTATTAGCTCTAAAGCTATATTGAATTAGTTGTTTTCGTTTGTCTTAACCTTCTGTTGGTCCAGACCGCAAAGATAAAATAAAAAATACAAATCCCCCACATTTTAATAAAGACATCGCTAATTTCTGTCAGTGATGCTCCGAACTGTGTAAGAGATATAAATCCTTTTACTCCTAACGTACTTGGTACCAATACAGAAACACCTTTTATCCAAGCCGGAAAGGCTATTGTAGGCCATGAAGTACCACTAAGCATTAGAGCCGGAATAGAGAATACTGTGACACTCATAATCGCCTCCTCTCTTCTTTTAAAGAAGTTTACTAAAGTCATTCCCATAAATGTAATAGACAATATAACAGGAATCAAAAAAATCATAATCTCAAATATATTTCCTCGTTGGGGCAAATTATAAACATGCATGATAATAAGCAATCCTATTAGAAGTAATATCATTGAAATAATCAAATAAGTCAAGGCTCTTCCTAAAGTTAAAAAAACATTGCTAAAACGTCTTTTTTCCGCATAAGAGAAGACCTGAGCAAACATCCCATTCTGACGAAGTGTTCCTCCCATAATCCCCATACCAGTCAATTGTAATGTTTGCAACGCAATGATAAACACTACTGGTATAACGAATGTAGCATATCCTACATTAATATTATAAAGAGGTACAGCCGTGACATTAAACGGACGTCTAGTAGCAATAGCCTGATCCATTGGCGTACTTTTAGCCATTGCCTTGTTCACTTCTACTTGCGCATTGAACGTTCCCATAGAGACCATCACAGCTCCTATAGTTTGCTTATAATAGAGCATATAAGACGCATCTGCATATACAGAGATAGATGGTACTTCTCCCTTTTGCATATCACGAGTAAAACCTTTTGGTATCATAATAATACCTCTTATTTCACCTTTATCATATACTTCCTTAGCCGCATCAAAATCACTTGTATGATACACTACCTTTAACTGATGTGTAGCATCTATCATTCTACTAACCTGTTGCCCTAGCTTAGCTTGATCCTGATCTACGATTGCTACAGGTAAGTCATCAAAGTTCTCATGTGAATAAACATAAGAGTAGAAGAATCCAACTAACATAAAAGATAGCATATAGGACATCACTACAGCCGAATCCGAAAAGATTAGTTTAAACTCTCGTTTACACGCTTCTGTTATTAAAGCGAAGTTAGATATTAGACCTTTAAACATCGTACCCTCCTTTCTTCAATTTTTTATAGTACAATGGGATACACAACAATCCTACACATACAAATATGGCAAGTGTGATGATGTAATTCTGTTGTATATTATTATATTGAAATCCTTTAATGGCATAATCAACTGTAAAACGCATATAAGAGTGGAATGGAAAAATATAATTAAACCCTCTTATGAATGCGCTCATCCCTTCTGGTGGGAATGTATATCCAGCAAAAGAAAAAGCTAGAGCGGCATAAGATCCTCCTATAGTCAATGCTGTTCTAAGACTAGACATAATAGAAGCCATAAAGAAGGCCATACTCTGACATACCACCACGAAAGAAAAGAAGAATAAATTAATAACGAAGAAGTTTCCTTTAAAAGGAACTCCGATTCGGTAATAAAGTAAACTATTCATCATGAACCCCATTAAACAGAACAATAAGGTATAGGGTAATATTCTACTTATCACCGCTACGAATACCTTATCATTACTCTGTTCTAATAATTCTTTTCCTTTATTATATCTCAAGACAGATCCAAAAACATAAATGGAGATGACCATAATAATAATCTGAAATGACATCGGCATAAAAGCGAGTGTCAGATAGTACCCATAACTTGTATATGGATTATACAGTACATGACTATTCGTCCCTGTAGGAACTACAGTAGCTACAGCCTGTTCTGACATCAGTCCACTCTGTTGTAAACTTATAATCTTTGCCCCAGCAGCTAGACTACCTGCTACCATTTGGAAGTCTCTTTGTATTAATCCTGCAGGTAATAGATACTGGCCATTATAGTAACACACTACATTAGTATAAACACCTTTCTGAGCATTTTTCTGAAAGTCCTTTGGTATTATAATTAAAGCAAAGGAATCTCCTCTTCTAATCGTCTGCTGACCTTCTAACTCATCACTTACCTCATAAGCAATGTCCATACTAGCTGTAGCATCGATCATACGCCCTAACTGACGAGACAATTTACTTTTATCTAAATCTAATAAAGTAACTGGGAGATCTCGTGAAATCCCTTGACTCAACAGTGACGAATAAAAATAGAATAACATCACAGGTACACCTATCATCAAGACAAGTAACCGTGGTGATGTAAACATCCTTTTACATTCACTAATAAATATAGATAAAAAACCTGTTTTAGTCATTACATCCTTTATTTCAAACTACTTTCTAATACTAAAGCACTCATACCTGGTCTAAGTCCTTCTACCTTCTTAGTTGGGTAAGCTTTAATTAAGAACGTTTTCATATCAAAATCACCTTTTGTTTTCGTCGCAGTCCAAGTAGCATAATCCCCCTGAGCAGCAATATACTGTACTTCTAATTCCACCACCTCATCACCTAGAGCAGGAAATTTAGCTGTAAACTTGCTTCCCATCTTAAACTTAGGCATTAGATTCTCTTTGATATTAAAATATACCCACACATCTGATAAATCTACTAGATTAACCACTGGGTAACCAGAATTCACTATCTCACCTTTATTAGGCATAATAGTCAATACCTCTCCTTGTTGTGGAGCTTTTACATCACCTTCTCCTTTCAGAGACAGTACTTCATTCACAGCACCTTGTGCCTGTCCTACCATAGCTAATGCTGCAGCCTTATCCTCTACACGAGCTCCTTTTTGTACCATTTGATACTTAGCATAAGCCGCTTTCTCTACCTCTTGTGATGCCTTAAACTGTGTATATGCTTCATCTCTTTTTTGAGCTGGTACTACTTTCTCTTTATATAAATTCTCTACACGATTATAAGTCTTCTCTGCTAATTCTGCCCCAGCTTTTGCTTGTTGCCACATATTATAAGTCGCAGATACTTCTTCTCCTCTAGCTCCTTTATTTGCTTTAGCATCCATTGCTTGTGCAGCCTGTTTAGCTGATTCCGCCTGTAGTAGCTTAGCATCTATCTCAGGAGTACTTATTTTTAATAACAACTCCCCAGCTTTAACTTGTTGTCCCTCCTTTACTAAAATATCTTCTACACGTCCAGGTATCTTAGAAGCCACATTAATCTGTGTAGCATCTACCTGGCCTTGAATATAGGATTCTGATGGAGCACTCATATACCATAGTGATATAATTAAAATTAAAAGCACTATAACGATAGCAACCATTGCACTTACAACTTTATTTTTCATCTTTTAAAGCTTATATTATTTTGTGTATTGTAAAAAATCATGACTTAATCCTGCTACTTCGAAAAGAGATGCCACCCCTATAGCATAATTATAATTGGCTTGTAGTTTCATTAGCCTTACACCAGACAGATTCATCTCTGCATCGACTACTTCTGTTGATGTTGCAAACCCTTCCGAGAATGCCTTACTTCTAACGCGTAGATATTCCTCAGCTAATTTCTCTTGTACATTAAGACTTTTAATTTGATCTTCCTGCTTTTGAATATCTTGATACAGCTTAGCTACTAACATCTTCACATCACTCTTCGCTTTCGTTTCGAATAGCTCTACGCTTTCTCTAGTTGCCTTAGCAGCTTTGATTTCATTCTTATTTTTAAACCCTTCGAATAAAGTATAACTAACACCTATCCCTACTACCCACGGCTTACTATCTTTCTCTCCTATTAAGATAGGGTTATTATGTGCTAATATTGTTTGTCCGAATCCAAAAACTGTTGGATAATTAGCAGATTGCTTTACTTTTACCCCTTGATCAGCTAGCTCTTTTTGCAACACTAATTTTTGTAGTTCTGGATAATTTTCTACAGCAGAACCTTGAAAGAAGTCAACGTTCTCTAACTGAGGTATCGAAAAGAAATCACTGTCTAAAGCAGCTGTTACTTCATCTACTTCTAAAGTATTTGCTAAGGCTAATCTCGCTAACTTAGCATCTTTTAGCGCTCCATCTAACTGTCTATTAGCTTCTGATACTGCCACATCAGCACTCATCTTTTCTACAGCTGCTATCATACCGTGTTCCTCTAGCTTAGTCGCATCGTGTAGATGTTTATTCATCCCTTCTAAGACTGTTCTTCTTACAGCTACAGCTTCTTCAGCTAACTTCACAGAATAATAGCGCTGTGCTAATTCAGTGATTAACTTATTTTTCGTTTTTTCTAAGTCTTTCTCCCCTATTTTACTCTCTATCTCATGTGCCTTTATAGCAGCATTAATCTTTCCTCCTGTATAAAGAGGCCAAGTAGCCATAAATCCACCAAAAACCATATCTTTTTTATTAAATGACTTAGACCAATTACCTAAGACATCTGGATTAGGTAAATGAATAAAATCTCCTATTCCATTCTTTAGTCCATTTAGATCTACTCCTAGCGATTTGCTAAGGTATAGTCCTCCTCCGAATGCACGTACAGAAGGATAGCGTAGCCCCTTAGTAGCTTGCCATTTATAATGGTGTACTTCTTCCTGTTTTTCTACTGCCTTAATAAGACTATTATCTTGGTACATCTTATTATACGCATCTGTAAATGACAGACTCTCCTGTGCATACACAGAACTAGACATACCTATAAAGAATAATATTCCTCCTACTACAGAGAAATAATCCCTTAAATCTAATCGCTTCATGAACATACTTTCTATTTATATATTGCAAATATAGAGACTATACTCCTAATATTATATTTTACGTAAAATTACCTATAAATTTAAACTTTTTTAATACAATTAAAAATGATTAAACGCTCTTTTTAGCAATAAGCAGTACACAATATAGCGGTACTCTTTTATTGAATAAAACATATACACGAGAGACAGTCTACAAGACATTGAACTCATTACTATAGTACTCAATTTATTACCTATATTTAATCATACTTATCTATTTAGAATACAACTATTCTATAAGAATAGTAAAACTCAAAAGATATGCCACTCTACCTCTATTTAAAAACTAAACTTTAAAATACAAAAAAAGAGCAACCATTATTGGATGCTCTTTTACTATTTTATTTTTCTATTTCTCTAAGATTTTCCATCTTCTTCATTTCTAAGAATCCTTTGATATCTTCGAAATGCTCTAATACTCTCTTATTTCCAAACTCGAATACCTTCTCTGCTAGACCATCTAAGAAGTCACGGTCGTGTGATACAAGGATCACAGTCCCTTCGAATTCTTTTAAAGCCGCTTTGATGATATCTTTTGTCTTCATATCTAAGTGGTTCGTAGGCTCATCCAGAATCAATACGTTATAAGGCTCTAATAATAGTTTCACCATTGCTAGACGTGTCTTCTCTCCTCCAGATAATACTTTTACCTTCTTGTGAATATCATCACCTGAGAACATAAATGCTCCTAAGATATTTTTTATCTGTGTTCTAATATCTCCTTCTGCTATTCTATCCACAGTTTCGAAAATAGTCAAATCCTCATCTAATAAAGAGGCCTGGTTCTGTGCGAAATAACCAATCTGTACATTATGTCCTATCTCTAAGCTTCCTTCGAACTCTATTTCTTTCATAATAGCCTTAATCATAGTAGACTTACCTTCCCCATTCTTTCCTACGAAAGATACTTTCTGCCCACGTTCTACTACTATACTCGCATTTTTAAATACGACATAATCTCCATACGATTTAGACAATTCGTTCACTACTACTGGATATTGACCAGAACGTGCTGCAGGAGGAAACTTCAGCCTAAGAGCAGAGTTATCTACTTCGTCTACCTCTATGATTTCTAATTTCTCTAGCATCTTCACACGAGACTGTACTTGTAATGTCTTAGAATACGTTCCTTTAAAGCGCTCAATAAATTCTGTAGTTTCTGCAATCATTTTTTGCTGCTCCTCATACGCTTTTAGCTGATGAGCACGTCTATCCTGACGCAATACTAAATAGTCAGAATACTTCGCTTTATAATCATAGATTTTACCCATCGTTACTTCGATTGTACGATTGGTAATATTATCTACGAAAGCACGGTCGTGAGAAATAACCATTACCGCTTTAGCTTGATTGATTAAGAAATCTTCTAACCACTGAATACTCTCGATATCCATGTGGTTCGTAGGCTCATCTAGTAAAATCAAATCTGGCTTTTGTAACAAGATTTTTGCTAACTCGATACGCATTCTCCATCCCCCACTAAACTCAGAAGTAGGTCTTGTAAAATCCTCTCTCGTAAAACCTAATCCTTTTAATATCTTTTCTACCTCTGCTTCATAGTTCACCTCCTCTATAGAATAGAACTTCTCACTTAACTCAGATACACGCTCGATTAACTTCATATAAGCATCACTTTCATAGTCTGTACGAACAGTCAACTCTTCATTAAGCTCATCGATCTCTTTTTTCATAGAGAATATACTCGTATACGCCTTAGACGCTTCTTCCATTACAGTACAGTTATCTTCTGTTAATAAGTGCTGTGGAAGATAGGCTATCACAGCTTCTCTAGGTGCTGATATATTCCCTGTTGAAGGTTTATTCACACCTGCTACTATCTTTAATAAAGTAGATTTTCCTGCTCCATTTTTTCCCATAAGAGCAATCTTGTCGTTTTCATTAATTGAAAAATTGACACCACTAAATAAAGTAGTACCACCAAACTGAACTGAAATATCGTTAACTGTAATCATGTAACTCTGTATATCTGTTTTTGAATTAAGTTGCAAATATAGTATTTGTTAAGTACCATCTACTACATTTTAATTAATAAAAAAGCTCTGTAAAATTTAATTTACAGAGCCTTATATTTTTATAGTATCATCACTAGACTTCTTCTTGAACTCCCGTTTTCTTACCACACATAAATAGTAATACATATCCTATGATCCCCCCAAGACCTGAAGCAATTAGAATACCTAATTTTGCTTGATCTGGGAACTCTGGATGTATATTAATATCAAATGCTAATTCAGTAACGAATAATGACATCGTAAATCCAATCGCTGCTAAGAATCCTAATCCTAATAAGTTAAGATAAGTCATTCCCTTAGGCATTGCTACTACTTTAAGCTTTATTAATAATGCTGTTAATCCTGAAACTCCTAACACTTTTCCTACTAATAGACCGAATGCTACACCTAATGTCACAGCACTTAATCCACCGTCTCCTATACTAATCGGAATAGCTGCATTAGCTAACGCAAACACTGGCATCACAAAGAATGCTACAAAATTATGCATACTGTGCTCTAAACGAATAGAAGCTGGTAACGCATCTGTAGCTAAATCTTTAATATCGTGCACACATTCCATCTGATCTCCTGTAAGGTTAGGAATCTTATCATCTGGATCTATTTTGCTAAAACGATCTCTCAGCATATTTAATTTAGACACGAAGTACGATTCATGTACCTTCGCTGTACTTGGTATAGCGAATGCCGCTAATACTGCTGCGATAGTAGCGTGTACTCC
Source organism: Myroides odoratimimus (assembly GCF_030326305.1). Lineage (GTDB taxonomy): Bacteria > Bacteroidota > Bacteroidia > Flavobacteriales > Flavobacteriaceae > Flavobacterium > Flavobacterium odoratimimum_A. The sequence continues at coordinate 125,136 of NZ_JACAKB010000002.1, forward strand.
TGATAACAAGAAGCATAGCCACACCCCACCGATACCGATGATCGCGTAGTATATCGTATTTCTAATTCCCACTAGATTACTGATTACTAATAATCCGAAGAACCCTAACCCCATACCTAGATTAGCTAGAGATAAGTCACTTGTATAGAACATAGCGATAACAAGTACTGCTCCTAAGTCATCCGCAATCGCTAAAGCTGTCAAAAACACTTTTAACGAAGTAGGTACTTTATCACCTAATAAATATAATACTCCTAATGCAAAGGCAATATCTGTAGCCATCGGGATTCCCCATCCATGAGCCGCATCTGTTCCACCATTAAATACAGTATATACTAGAGCTGGTACAGCCATACCACCGATAGCAGCGATAATAGGTAACATCGCCTTCTTAGGAGATGATAATTCTCCAGTAGTTAACTCACGTTTTAATTCTAAACCAACCACAAAGAAGAAAATAGCCATCAGACCATCATTCACCCAATGCTTTAAAGAGTGGTTTAAAGTCATATCATTTAATGAAAACCCTATCTGGTTATCATCCCAAAAACTCATGTAAGCATCTGCCCATTGCGAATTTGCCATAAAAATAGCAAATACAGCAGCTAAAAATAATACTACCCCACCAGACGTAGATTTACTCATGAATCTACTCATGGGTTTTGCAATCCACTTGTCTGCAGGTGTCTCTCTAATTTGATCTTCCATTATGTTGTAAAATAAATAATAGCGAATATATATTTTCTCCGCATTTTACACAAATTTCTACTGTGTTTTTTACAAATAACTAAATTTACATCAGCAATAAACTTTTTATTTTAAATAATTCACATTTAATAATTAAATAGAACTGTTCCTTAAACTCCTTGCTCTTAATACAAAAAAACATGACTTTTTTTATCAATCTAAAAAATATCTCCTTACCTTTTCATAGACTGTTTAAAAAATAAAGAAACTATAGCACTACCATATTCTAGTCTGTCTTGTTATTTTTCAATGGAATAACAGCCAAAATTATACAAACACTACTTTTATTTTTTTTGTCTTAAAGTTCTTCATTTTCGCTAATCAAAATACTATTCCTAAATACCCTTCTCTACTTTATACTATTTGATCACTAATCTTTCTATTTAGTTTTACTATACTAGCACATTGCTAGGGGTATTCTTGCACATTCCTTCGACAAAATGGCCTTCTAGGCTAGTAAACCCCTAGAATACTCCTAGCAAACCCCTATAAAGTGCAAGCCAAACGAGATATAGATTACTTAAAGCTCCTTTACATACGTTTTTTTACCAATACTCATATTATATACACAATGAGAAAAAAGCAATACGAGGGTAATTCATCACAAGTTCAGATGACATCATGAACAGAAATACACTAGTGTAAAGTCTCAGATCACGATTCTCTGATAGCGCAATAACTTTTAGCATATATTAATAATGTATAACTCTTAAGATTAAGTATATTTGTACTTTCATAAACTCATACTATGGATACAATCTTAGACTCAAATATAGAACCTAAAGCTAAACCAAAGTGGCTTCGTGTGAAACTTCCTACTGGGAAGAAATACACTGAACTTAGAGGTTTAGTAGATAAATATAAACTGAACACAATCTGTACCTCAGGTAGTTGTCCTAATATGGGAGAATGCTGGGGAGAAGGAACTGCTACATTTATGATATTAGGAAATATCTGTACGCGTTCTTGTGGATTCTGTGGGGTAAAAACAGGACGACCAGAAACAGTAGACTGGGATGAACCTGAGAAAGTAGCTCGCTCGATCAAATTAATGTCTATCAAACACGCTGTTATCACTAGTGTGGATAGAGATGACCTTAAAGATGGTGGGTCTATTATCTGGGCAGAAACGGTACAAGCTGTGAGAAGAATCAGCCCTGGAACTACAATGGAAACACTGATACCTGACTTCCAAGGAATAGAGAGAAATATCGATAGAATCATAGAGGTCAATCCTGAGATCGTGTCTCATAATATGGAGACTGTTAGAAGACTGACTCGTGAAGTGCGTATCCAGGCTAAATATGACCGAAGCCTAGAAGTACTTAGATACCTAAAAGAAAAGGGAATCAATAGAACTAAATCTGGTATCATGTTAGGACTAGGAGAAACAGAAGAAGAGGTAATCCAGACTATGCATGACCTTAGAGCTGTAAACCTAGATGTACTAACGATAGGACAATACCTACAACCTAGTAAAAAGCACTTGCCCGTGAAAGAGTTTATCACTCCTGAGCAATTCGAGAAATACGAAAAGATAGGGCTAGAATTAGGATTCAGACACGTAGAAAGTGGTGCCTTAGTTCGCTCATCTTACCGAGCGCAAAAACACCTTTTATAATATAAATAAGGTCGCGTTCTCCGCGACCTTCTTCTTTTTACACTTATGAGTAAAATAAAAATAGCAATAAATGGTTTTGGCCGTATAGGCCGTAACCTTTTTAAACTCCTTTTAGATCATCCTACCATAGAGGTAGTCGCTATAAATGATCTGGCTGATACGCAGACCATGTCTCACCTACTAAAATATGATAGTATACATGGCATACTGAATAAAGAGGTAAGTTATGACAAGGACCATATCATCGTAGCGGGTAAGAAAATAGCCTTCTTTAGAGAGAGTGAGATAACAGGTCTGGACTGGAAAACGTTAGATATAGACTATGTCATAGAAGCAACTGGACGTAGAAAAACCTATAGCCTATTAGAACAACATATCCAGCAAGGAGCTAAACGTGTAATCTTATCTGTACCACCAGAGGACAATGTCATCAAGACTATCGTACTAGGTGTGAATCACCATATCTTGACAGGAGAAGAGCTTATCATCTCTAATGCGAGCTGTACGACTAATAATGCTGCTCCTATGGTCAAAGTAATTAAAGAATTATGCGGTATAGAGCATGCTTATATCACTACGGTACACTCTTATACTACTGACCAGAGTCTACATGATCAGCCTCATAAAGATCTGAGAAGAGCTAGAGGTGCTGCTCAGTCTATAGTCCCTACTACTACAGGAGCTGCAAAGGCATTGACTAAAATATTTCCTGAATACGAAGGCAATATTGGTGGTGGTGGTATACGAGTACCTGTGCCTGATGGATCACTAACAGATATTACCTGCATCGTCAAAAGAAAGGTAGAAATAGAGGAAATCAATGCGGCATTCAAAAAAGCTGCAGAAGGAGAACTAAAAGGGATCTTAGCCTATACTACAGATCCTATAGTCTCAGTAGATATCTTAGGGAATACAAACTCGTGTCTATTCGACTCTCAACTAACTTCTGTCTTAGACAAGATGGTAAAAGTAGTGGGATGGTATGACAACGAAATCGGTTACTCTTCTAGATTAATAGACTTGATTACCTATTTCGAAAAGATAAAGAAGTAATTTTTATTTTAAAAAAAGATATAAAAAAAGCGTTATCAATGTATTGATAACGCTTTTTTTATAGTGTAATGAGAATTACTTTTTCTCATTTAATTTTTGACTCATTTCCATAGAGATCGCAGAGCGCTCCATCTGTAACTTACCAGCCATAGTCTCGATAATTACTGTAGTTTCGTGTAATTCATTGATTCTACCGTGAATTCCAGACTTAGTAACAATACGATCACCTACTTTAATACTAGCTTCATAAGCTTTCTCTTGTTTCATTTTCTTTTGTTGTGGACGAATCATTAAGAAATAGATTACCACGAACATTAAAACTATAGGTAAAAATTGTTGTAAATTTTCCATTTGGTATTATTTATAGGTTATTAATTACTACGAAGACCTACGTTAGCTTTAATCGTAAGTGTCTCTTCTCCTTTTTTTGTATTCGTAACCAAAGTTACTGTTTTTTGTTGTTGTCCTTCTGCCCCTGTTTGAAACTTAACAGTTAATTTAGAAGTTTCCCCTGGCTTAATAGGTGTTTTTTGATATTCTGGAACTGTACATCCACAAGAGGCTGTAGCATTAATAATAATTAAATCAGCTTTACCTGTGTTCTTTAATTCAATTTCAGTTGTTACAGATTCATTATTTGCAATATTCCCGAAATCGTGTACTGTTCTATCAAAAACAATCTCTGGATACTCTCCATTAGTTTTGTTACTTTCTACTTTAGCAGCATTCTCTCTGTCAATCAAGCTAGAAGCAGCATTGTTCTCTTTACAAGAAACTACTGTAAAAGCTAACCCTAATGTTAATAATAAAAATTTTCTCATAGTTCTTTACTTAGTTTAGAAAGGTTATAGCAATCCTTTCCCGATTTTATTAAGTCTATTCTCGTCATTATAAACTTTAGAAATATTATCTAAAACTCCATTGATAAAAATACTACTTTTTGCTGTAGAATACTCTTTTGCAATCTCTAAATATTCATTAATTGTCACTTTTACTGGAATAGAGCTAAACTTCAAGAATTCACAGATAGCCATTCTCAGGATGATTGTATCTAATTCTGCAATACGCTCAGGATCCCAGTTAGGTGTTTTATCTTCAAACTCTTGTGTTAATTCCGCAAAGTTTAGAATCGTCTTTCTATAAAGATTAATAGCGAACTCTTGGTCTTCTGAGTCTTTATAAACCTTCGGTACGATGAACTGTACGTCTCTTTCTTTTAGCTTGCGAAGTTGTTTTTGGATCATGGTATTCACCACAGGAATATCATCTAACCAAGTCAGTTTACTGTCTTCTAAGAACTCATAGATCTTCTCATTAGGTGCGATAACTTCTGTAAAGATGTCACATACGAACTGACGATCATCTTCAAAAGTCACTTCACTCTTAGCCATATAAGCTTTAAAGAAAGTACTCTCTTTCACTTCGTCCAATAACATTTGGATATAGTTATCGTGTACTTGCCATGTAGTAATCTTCTTCTCCTCTATCTTATTCGATATAGAAGTAGAGCTTTCTAATAGGTCTAGAACTCTGTTCTCGATAAAACGCTTGCTTGGGTTTCGTTCTGCGGCAGTAGCTAAATGTTTTTTTTGTGCTAAGGAGATATACTCGACTTCTTTTTTTCTAATCTCTACTAAGGTTGTAATCATTAATAAGTATAGATCTTGTATATTCTCTATACTATTGATTAGAAACTTTTCTCCTGACTGAATTTGTTCAGAATTACTTTGTTGCATTGCATAAAGCGTTTGCATAACCTTTATACGAATGTGTCTTCTGTTTAACATGCTACTTAAGAACTTTAAAAAAAATAAATTATATGTTGTTTGTATAACGAGGGCAAAGGTATAAAAATATACTTTTAATCAAATCAGAAATTTAATAGAACTATATAATTTAACTTGAATTTTAATAATTTATTTAAAACTCTAAAATTTAGGATCGCTAATAATCCTTTATCTTTGCATAGCTAGATAGGCTTTTTTTGTCTAGTTTTATCAATTATTAAAAATGCTTCTATATAGCATTTATACCAAGTATGAGCGCATTAAGTCAATTAAATAAGTATTTCTATAAATATAAATATCGTTTCTTAATAGGTGTTATTATTACCATAGTAGCACAGATATTTACATTATACACCCCTAAACTAGTCGGAGACTCTATCCGTACACTAGAACAGATGACCGTCTTCGATAAAGGAGAAGTGACTTCTATCCTACTGAATAATATTCTGTGGATACTGATAACTACCTTAATAGCAGGATTCTTAACCTTCTTAATGAGACAAACACTGATCGTGATGTCACGCCATATCGAGTTTGATTTAAAGAATGATGTGTTTAAACATTATGAGGTGTTGTCTCAGAGTTTCTACAAAAAAAATAGAACTGGAGACTTAATGAACCGCATCAGCGAAGATGTAGGTAAGGTAAGACAGTATGTAGGACCAGCAGTGATGTACTCTATCAATACATTAATCCGTTTTGCGGTAGTACTGACACAGATGTACTTAATCTCTCCACAGTTAACCCTGTATTCGTTAGTACCACTTCCATTGCTTGGATATTTTATCTACAAATTAAGTAAGCAGATTAATGAGAGAAGTTCTATCTTCCAAGCCAATCTATCCAAACTAACCACCTTCTCACAAGAGATGTTTTCTGGAATAAGAGTAATCAAAGCTTATTCTATAGAACAAGAAAAACAAGATGAGTTTAGAACACTAACTCAAGAGAGTAAAGACAAATACTTAAACTTAGCTAAATCTAGTGCTTTAATAGCACCACTGATGATTTTCTTAATCGGGTTGAGCAACTTGGTGGTGATCGCTGTCGGAGCCTTAATGTTCTTTAATGGTAGTATCCCTGATATCGGTATCATCGCTCAGTTTATCCTATACATTAATATGCTGACATGGCCTATTGCTTCTATTGGTTGGGTATCTTCAATGATCCAAGAAGCAGAAGCTTCTCAAAAGCGTATCAACGAGTTCTTAAATGAACAACCTGAGATATACAATACGAATCCTAACCAGACTAACGTAGAAGGGAATATCACCTTTGACAATGTGTCATACACTTATGATGACACTGGTATACAGGCTCTAAAGAATGTATCCTTCACTTTAGAAAAAGGAAAAACACTTGCTATATTAGGTAAAACAGGTTCTGGTAAATCTACACTACTAACACTAATTAGTAGAATGTACGATGTCACTAGTGGAAATATCTATATAGATAATACACCTATCAAAGACTGCAATCTAAAAGATCTGAGAAACAGTATCGCTGTAGTACCTCAGGACGCTTTCTTATTCTCTGATACCATCAGTAATAATATTAGATTCGGTAAAGAAGACGCTACTGAAGAAGAGATCATCGAAGTAGCTAAAAAAGCTGTTGTACACGATAATATCACTCAATTCAATGAAGGATATAACACTACGCTAGGAGAAAGAGGACTTACGCTGTCTGGAGGTCAGAAACAACGTGTTTCTATCGCTAGAGCACTGATAAAAGACGCTCCTATTCTTATTTTAGACGATGCATTATCTGCTGTAGATACAGAAACTGAAGAGAAAATACTACAAAATCTAGAAGAACACAGTAAAGAAATCACGACACTAATTGTCACACACAGAGTTTCTTCTGCTAAGAATGCAGACCAAATAATCGTGCTAGACCATGGTCAAATCGTAGAACAGGGTACACACAACGAACTTATAAATACTGATGGGTACTATAGAGAGTTGTACCAAAAACAATTAAATGAAAAAGAATTGTTATAAATAGTTGGTTTATTAGGTTTTTTTTTAGACTTTTGAATGCTATATGAACAAATCAATTAATTGATAAGAAGGAATTATGAGAGATAACGAAATGTTAGAAAAAGAAGAAATTTTTTCAAAAGTACTAAGAGCGGGTAGAAGAACTTATTTCTTTGATGTTAGATCTACAAAGGCAGATGACTATTACATAACAATTACTGAGAGTAAAAAGTTCACGGAAGAGGATGGATCTTTTCACTTTAAAAAACACAAAATCTATTTATACAAAGAAGATTTCGGTGCTTTTAGAGAGATCTTAGATGAGATGACTCAATTCGTAGTAGATCACAAGGGAGAAGAAGTTATTTCTGAGAGACATCAAAAAGATTTCAAAAAAGAATATCAGTCAGAGAATGAGGTAAATTCATTTACTGATGTTAGTTTTGACGATATTTAATAGAAACACACAAAATAAAATAAGTCCGAGTTCTTTAACTTGGACTTTTTTTTTACCTTTGAACTATTAAATCATAGGCAATGATGTCTGCCTCGAACCGCTTCTCTATAGAATGCTGATGACGTCTAACATAATAGTATACTAATGTAAAACTGAATGATAGACTATGCATTTTAATTTCTCAAGCTTTAAACAAGCTTTCAATCCAAAAAACATTTCTTTTTCGCTACTGATAAGATGGTTTATTATTATCTTATTATCTGGAATATTAATAGGTAGTATATCAGCGCTATTTCTATATGTATTAGAGGAGGTGACGTCTATAAGGGGAGTACACAGTTATTTATTATATGGTTTACCTGTTGGTGGGTTCTTAATAGGACTATTATATTACTATTATGGCAAAGAGGCTAATCAAGGGAATAACCTAATCATCTCAGAATACCACATTCCCTCTAAGACAATACCTTTCAGAATGTTTCCTTTAGTGTTACTAGGCACTTGGGTTACTCATCTATTTGGAGGATCAGCTGGGCGTGAAGGTACGGCTGTGCAAATGGGAGGTACTATAGCAGATCAGCTTAATAAATACTTACATCTAGGCTCTGAAGCTAGAAAGACAATCCTTTTGATGGGGGTTAGTGCTGGATTTGCATCTGTATTTGGCACTCCTATAGCAGGTATTTTCTTTGCATTTGAATTAATGCTTCTAAGAAATTTTAGACTTCATAGTGTATTACCTGTTGTACTGACAGCTTATATAAGTCATTACAGTTGTATCGCCTGGGGAATACATCATACTATGTACACTGTGGATGTCCCTATCTCCAATATGATAACTACGTTGCTGAAATGTGCTGTAGTAGGTGTCCTTTTTGGTCTAACAGCTTATCTATTCATCTTGTGTTTACAAAAATGGGGACAGCTTTTTACAAGAACAATACCCTACCCTCCACTAAGACCATTTGTAGGAGCGCTACTCTTTATACTCTTAATCCACACCATAGGTAATGAAAGCTACTTAGGACTCGGTGTTCCAACGATCGTAGATTCTTTTATGACCCCCATGAGCTCGGAAGTATTTATACTAAAGATAGTATTCACAACATTAATCTTAGGTGCGGGTTTTAAAGGAGGAGAGGTGACCCCTCTATTCTTCATAGGAGCTACACTGGGTAGTTATCTATCTATCTACGCAGGCTTACCTATAAGTCTTATGGCTGCTTTAGGCTTTGTAGCTGTTTTCGCAGGAGCTACTAAAACACCTCTAGCTTGTACATTTATGGGTATAGAGCTTTTTGGCATAGAATATGCTATATTACTAGCAGTAGTATGCTTTGTAGCCTATTTTACATCAGGGAAACAAAGTATCTATAGCGAACAGTTTAAAAACAAGAATAAGATAATAGATATAAAATTGAAATAAGTGTATATAATCAAAGGATAAATAGCATATTTTCAAAGCACTAGTAGTAAATCAGTATTAAATTATCAATATGATATTTTCAAGGCTTTATATTCACAAAATTATAATTACAAAAACGAGGTAAATTCAAAATCTTTGCTACCTTTGCTTCGTAAATTTCATAAGGTATTGATTGATTTGAGACTAAGAAATTAGTGCAATCTTCATAAAATAACTTGTGAAAAAGAATAACAAAATAAACGCTAATTCTATTACAAACTAAACAACAAAAGATTGCATTAAAATTCTATTTTATGTTTCACAAAAAATTTTTAAATCGGTTTACATTTGGACAATTAACGATGGCTATCGTTTTCCTTTACCTTATTTACGCAATTACTTCATTTGTATTGTACCAATCAACTGCTAGTATAGTAAATATCGTTATTTCAGGTTTTCTTGCAACACTTGCTATAATCGACAAAATACAAAACAAACATACAATTCGTAAAAACTACCCAATTTTTGCACGATTCAGATATATGTTTGAATCAATCAGACCAGAGATGCGTCAGTACTTTTGGGAAGGAGAATTAGACGGAAAACCATTCAATAGACGTGAGCGTTCTATTGTTTATCAAAGAGCGAAAAACGAGAAACAAACTGTTTCTTTCGGTATGCAAGATGACCCTAACCGCATCGGTTACGAATGGGCTTCTCACTCAGTATATCCTAAACATATATCAGATACAAACTTCAGAACTACTATTGGTAGCGACTTATGTAGCCAACCTTATAGTGCAAGTGTTTATAACATTAGTGCGATGAGTTACGGTGCATTAAGTAAAAAAGCTATTACTGCTCTTAACGAAGGAGCTAAGATTGGTGGTTTTGCACATAATACAGGAGAAGGAGGTATTAGTCAATACCACCGTTCAGGAGGAGATTTAATTTGGCAAATCGGTACTGGATACTTTGGATGTCGTAATGAAAAAGGTTTCTTTGATGATACTTTATTCGAAGAGCGTTCTAACTACCCAGAGGTAAAAATGATTGAACTTAAATTATCACAAGGTGCTAAGCCTGGTCATGGAGGTCTTTTACCTGCTGAGAAAAATACAGTTGAGATTTCTAAAATCCGTAGTATTACTCCTCACACTACAGTACACTCTCCATCAGGACATACAGCGTTCTCTAACCCTACTGAGTTAGTTCATTTCATCGCTAGATTGAGAAAACTATCTAATGGTAAACCAATTGGTTTTAAAATCTGTATTGGTAAAAAAGATGAGTTCTTAGATATCGTAGCTGCAATGGTAGAAACTGGTATTCACCCTGACTTTATCACTATCGATGGTGCTGAAGGAGGAACAGGAGCTGCTCCACTAGAATTTATCGATTACATGGGTATGGCATTAAATGATGCTTTAGTGTTCGCTAATAAAACATTAATCGAAAACGGATTAAGAGATAAAATAAAAATACTAGCTTCAGGACGTATCATCTCTGCTTTTGACATTGCTAAGACAATGGCTTTAGGTGCAGATGCTTGTTATAGTGCTCGTGGTATGATGTTCGCTTTAGGATGTATCCAAGCTCTACAATGTGATAGTGGTCACTGTCCTGTAGGTATCGCAACTCAAGATGAGACATTATACAAAGGATTAGATGTTACAGATAAGAGAATGCGTGTTGCTAATTTCCACAAAAACACAATGAAAGCCTTAGGAGAATTCATCAGTGCTTGTGGATATGAAAATACTCAAGAGGTTAACCCTAAAACATTCTACAAACGTATTGACCACGGAGTGATCAAAAGTTTCCAAGAAATGTACTTCGGTAACTTAGATACTAGAAAAGTAAAATAACAAGCTAACTAAGCTTCGTTTATACAAAAGACCACAAAGTTATTGTGGTCTTTTTTTATATTAGCCCTATAAAAACAACATAATAATAAACACATTGAAACTTAAACCAAAACATTGGGTGACGCTAATTATCCTTTCCTTAATATGGGGATCGTCTTTTATTCTTATCAAGCGAGGTTTAGAGTATTTTACTCCTATACAAGTAGGTGCGCTTAGAATTACTTTTGCAGGTTTATTCTTATTGCCTATTTCTCTAAAACATATTAAAAAATTACCTAAGAAAACATTTCACTGGTTATTTCTTACTGCTCTAGTAGGAAGTTTTATACCTATGTTTTTATTCCCTATAGCAGAAGTACATTTAGACAGTTCTATAGCAGGAATATTAAATGCCTTAATGTCAATATTTGTAATTGTATTAGGAGTTCTATTTTTTAAATATCAAACACATCTTGGTGAAGTTACTGGAGTTATCCTATCCTTTATAGGCGTAATTCTATTATTACAGTCTCCTGATTCTACAGGTCTAGTCTCAAATGATTGGTTTTATCATTTGTTATTGGTAATCGCTTCCTTAATGTATGCTTATAGTGGATTATTGACACAAAAATACATGGGTAATATCCCTCCTATTGTTTGGACAGCATTCATAGAATTAGTCTTACTTATACCTGCTCTCATAGTACTTACCTCTACAGGTTTTTTCCAAACTATTGGTGAACATCCTGAAGCATTAAAAGGACTTGGTTTTGTCTTTTTATTAGCTCTATTCGGTAGTGCCTTAGCTAATATTTATTATTATAAACTAATACATGAAACAAATGCTAGCTTTGCCTCTTCCGTATCTCTACTAATGCCTTTAGTAGCTTTTTGTTGGGGACTATTAGATGATGAAGTATTAGGTGCCTTGCAGATTTTAGGTGGTATACTAATCGTAGCGGGGCTTTACTTTGGGAGAAAAGAAATAAAACTTCCTATTTTAAAAAAGAAAACAATATAAAAAAAGAGTATCAAATTAATGATACCCTTTTTTGATGATTTATTCAAATGGTAAATTATTTAAATCAACATTACCTCCTGATAGAATTATACCTACTTTCTTTCCTGCAAAAGAAGGTCTTTCTTTTATTAATACTGCTAAAGCAACAGCACTACTTGGTTCTACAACAATCTTCATACGTTCCCATATCAATCGCATAGAACTAATAATTTCATTTTCTCGTACACGTATAATTTTAGAAACATGATCTTTAATAATAGGGAATGTAATATCACCTAGCTGAGTACGCAACCCATCAGCAATAGTATCTGTAGTCTCATTACACTCAATCTGCCCACTCATTAAAGAACGATAGGCGTCATCAGCTTCTAAAGGTTCTCCTCCTATTACTTCTATAGTCTCTTTACCAAAAGCTTTGGCTGCTAATGCAGTACCAGCAATTAAACCTCCTCCACCTACTGGAGTGATAATAACATCTAGATCAGGGTACGCTTCTAATAATTCCATAGCAGCGGTTCCCTGCCCCATAACAACGTCTATATTATTAGATGCATGTATAAATGTTGCTCCAGTATCTTCTATTACTTGGTTACAAATACGTTCTCTAGACTCTAATGTAGCTATACAATCTATAATCTCCCCTCCATAAGCTATAACTGCATTACGCTTAACGTCAGGTGCATCTTTAGGCATTACAATATAACATTTCACTCCTAAATATTTAGCTGCAAGAGCTAAAGCCTGAGCAAAATTACCCGAAGAATGAGTGATTACTCCTCTCCCCCTTTGTTCTTCTGTCAACTGAAGAATAGCATTCGAAGCTCCCCTCATTTTAAACGCGCCTGCACGTTGAAAATTCTCACATTTAAAGTATAAATCGTTACCTAAAAAGTTTTCTATTTGACCAGATTCCATAATTGGAGTATAACGTGCATACGGTCGAATACGTTCTAAACAAGCTAAGAAATCCTCTTTCATAAAATGTAATCATTTAAACAAAAAACTCCCAACGTAAGTTGAGAGTTTTTATATAACTTATTATTTTACGTCCATTAACTCTACGTCAAATACTAAAGTTGCATTTGGAGGAATAACTCCACCTGCACCTGCTTCTCCGTATCCTAAGTAAGAAGGGATAACAAATCTAGCTTTATCACCAACGTTTAATAAAGCAATTCCTTCGTCCCAACCTTCGATTACATATCCTTGACCTAATGGGAATTCAATAGGTTTTTTTCTTTTATAAGAGCTATCGAACTCTTGTCCATTCGCTAAAGCACCTTTGTAGTGTACAGAAACAGTTTTCCCTTTCTCTGCTTTCTTACCAGTACCTTTCACGATCATTTGATATCTTAATCCACTTGGAGTTTCTTCAAAACCTGCAGATAATTTTTCTACTTCTACTAAAGCAGCTTTTTTAGCTTCAGCTTCTCTTTTCTCTCTAGCTCCTTCGAAAGTTCTGAAAGCTTCAATAGCATTCCATTTCTCAGCAGCTTCTCCTACTCTTACAATCTCTACAGACTCTAAAATATCTCCTTGTGCAACTGCATCTACGATATCTTGTCCTTCAACAACTTTACCAAAAACAGTATGTTTACCATCTAACCAAGGTGTAGCAACATGGGTAATAAAGAATTGAGATCCATTAGTACCAGGGCCTGCATTAGCCATTGATAATACACCTGGACCATCATGTCTTAAAGCTGGGTGGAACTCATCATCAAATTTATAACCTGGACCTCCAGAACCTTGACCTAAAGGACAACCTCCCTGAATCATAAAGTCAGGAATAACTCTATGAAATTTAAGACCATCATAGTAAGGTTTACCTTGTGGACGTGCACTGTTTTCTAAATTACCTTCTGCTAAAGCTACGAAGTTACCAACTGTACCAGGTGTTAACTCTTCTGTAAGCTTTACTAATATTGCTCCTTTTGATGTGTTGAACTTAGCGTAAATACCGTTTTCCATTGTTCTAATTTTTATCGTTTTTGAATTACTTCACTTAGCCCTAAGACTAATTCTTTCTTTTATGATTTCTTATTTGCAGCAAGATATACTACTAGAGATAATAATGCTAAACACATACCTCCTATGCATACTCCACTCCATCCAAAAAACTTCCACAAATATAGTCCAAAAGCCGAGCCAAAAGCAGTTCCAAGGAAACTAAATGACATATAGACAGTATTTAATCTATTGCGTGCTTCGGGTAAAAGGGAATAAATACGCGTTTGATTAGATACATGTATAGTCTGTAATCCTAAGTCTATCAAAACAATACCTATAATAAGACCTATTACTGAGGTACTTGAAAAATAAAATATCACAAAACTTAAGAATGTCATGAATATGCCATATAGTATTAGCTTTCTAGCTCCTCCAGCTCCACCGACTTTCCCTACTAAAGGAGCTGCAAAAGCACCACATGCTCCAATCAGTCCAAATGCTCCAATTACAGCAGAATCATAACCGAATGGCTGGTTGTGTAAAAGCAAGACCATTGTAGTCCAAAATGCACCAAACTGAGCAAAAGCCAAAGCTGTAATACCTGTAGACTCTCTTAAAATAGGTTGCTCTCTGATTAAAACAAATAAAGATTTATAGAGATCTATTACTTTTCCATTAAAACTTGGCTTATTATAAGGTAATCGAATCTGAATCATAATTACGATAACAACACTTACTATAGTAGCTATCCAAAACATACCTCGCCATCCTAACCACACACCTACAAAACCGCTCAATGTTCTAGAAAACAAAATACCTATCAATAACCCACTTACAACTGTTCCGATCACTTTGCCACGTTGCTCTTCAGAAGATAAACTCGCAGCTAATGGCAAGACTAATTGAGGCACAATAGAGGTTGCACCTAATACAAAACTAATTATTTGTAATAGAAAGAAATTTTGAACTACTGCTGTTAATGCTAATGTAATAGTAGCAAATATAGTTGTTATAATTATTTGTTTTTTGCGTTCTAACATATCACCTAAAGGAATCATTAAAAACATTCCTACAGCATATCCTGCTTGTGTCAGATAAGTAAGTGTTCCAGCTGAAGCTTCAGAAACACCAAATTCTTCTGATATCAAAGGAATTAAAGGTTGACAATAATATAAGTTAGCAACAATTAATCCTGTAATCGCTGCCATAAATAGCACATTTGATTTTGATAAACTCATAGATACAAATTTAGACTAATTCAGATGTAGAAATCTTAAGCTAGCGTAAGAAATTATAATTTTTACAGTAAAATTAGAAGTATTACAACAGCCTATTTATTTTATTGAGACTCATGACTATCATAGAACTTAGTTTCTACTCCTCATAATTACATTCTAAAAAAGCTATATGCCATTCCTTATAATAAAGTACTGAACAATCCATAAATCGTAAGGTATTTTACTTTAGACAATTTCAATAGACCTAATAAAAAGCTATTTTTGCAGTAAAAAATGAAGAATATACTATTCTTACTTCTCGCTATACTCTTAGAAACTATCGCTACCACTACGCTTAAAGCTAGTGAAGGTTTTACTAAACTAGTTCCTACTGGTATTACTTTATTAGGTTATGCAGGCGCTTTTTATTTACTCAGCTTGACCTTGCGTACTATTCCTATTGGTATCGCTTATGCTTTATGGTCAGGAATTGGAATTGTATTAGTGACTATAGCTGCTTATTTTTTATATAAACAAAAACTAGACACTCCTGCCTTGATAGGAATAGCTTTTATAATTACAGGAGTATTAATCATTCAGCTTTTTTCAAAAAGTCAAGCCCACTAATACAATTTTGTAGGTTACAGAATACAATTGTACATTTGCCAAAATATCAAGAGTAATTATGCGCATAGACATTATTTCCGTTTTACCAGAATTAATAGAGAGTCCTTTTCAAGCCTCAATCTTAAAAAGAGCTATAGAGAAAGGATTAGTAGAAGTACATTTTCACAACTTACGTGATTATAGCACTAATAAGCATAAGAATGTAGATGATTACCAATTCGGTGGTGGTGCTGGAATGGTTATGAGTGTAGAGCCTATAGATAAATGTATTACTGCATTAAAAACAGAGAGAGAATATGATGAAATAATCTATATGACTCCGGATGGGGAAACTTTAAACCAACAAATGGCTAATGGAATGTCTATGCTTAAAAACATAATCATTCTATGTGGACACTACAAAGGAGTAGATCAACGTGTACGTGATCATTTCATTACAAAAGAAATTTCTATAGGAGATTATGTATTATCAGGAGGAGAGCTAGGAGCCGCTATTTTATGTGATGCTATTATCCGTCTTATCCCAGGAGTGCTTTCTAATGAGACTTCGGCTTTAACTGATAGCTTTCAAGACAACCTATTAGCACCTCCTATTTATACAAGACCATCTGAGTATAAGGGATGGAAGGTTCCAGATGTATTACTAAGTGGAAACTTCGCTGCTATAGATAAATGGAGAGAAGATATGGCTTATGAACACACCAAAAAAAGAAGACCAGACTTATTAGAAAGAGAAGATTAAACAGTCATTCTACTAGTTAAAAAAATAATAAGAACAGGGATAATCAGTTTATGATTTATCCCTGTTCTTTATTTATAAGGTGTTTTTAATTTTTATTTTATCTCTTAATATACACCTATATAATATTGGTCTACTCCTGTTGTTATCGTAGCTCCTAATTGTCCTTTTCTAGCTGTTGATTTAACATCATAAATGTAAATATTTCCCTTTCCTGAAACTGGTGCTAAAGCAATATAGAATTTCCCATCTCTTACAACTGATGTTTGGTATTGTGTCAACCATAAGTTAGCAGGTACTTCTAAATCTACAGCCGTTTTATTATTTAAATCTATACGAGCCAATCCCCATGCATGAGTAGTTGTTGGTTTACCATCAGGATCTACTCCCATCTCAATCTCAGGTGCATCAAGCTTTTCATAAGGCATATAACCTATACCATCTCCAACATAAAACCACCCATTACTTGAAACTTTCTTACCTCCTAAAGCACTACCTAAATCAAATTTAAATGTAGTATCATATCTACCATCTTTAATTTTAGCGATATAAGTTTTATCTGCCCCGTTTACCATTTGAAGAACTTCTTTATTATTATTAACATATAAAGTTGGAGTACGATATCCGTTAGTACTTCCAACGACATGTTCAGTTGTAATTACATCTGTTTTAGATAAATTATTTTTATCTACGACCAAAGTAAAAGTTTTATCTGTAGGCTTTCTTTTTCCAGTATTCGGATCATAAAGACTAACAGCTGCTCCATAATACAACTTACTATCAACTAATACTGGTGAGTCAATTCTGCTGATATAATATCCTTTTTTAGTAAATTCCTCACTAAGCTTAACATTGATTTCTTTTTGTGCTCCAGGTAAAAATGACCATCCCTCTAAATCTATAAGAGCTATACTTGCAGTAATCTTATGCCCCAAATATTCACCAGATCCATTTTCTCCGGCATGTTGAGGCGCAGCAGTGATATAATGTACAGATCCTATATCTTCATTAATTTTAGTAAATCTACCTGTTTTCGTCCCTAGCACAGGAGCTGACTCAATATGTCCAACCTGAGTGTAATTTTGCCCACCTTTGTGTTCATATTTTCTCAAATCACCTACTGTATAATTTAAATTATATACATACTTCCCGTCTTTAGATACATATATTCTAGATGTTCTAGATGAAGGCATCTGAAATCCTTTTTTATTAAAACTGATTTCTCCTTCTCCTAGTTTATCTACCCCTTGTAAATAAGTAGCTGACTGTGATCCCGATCCACTAGCATAAGCTAATTGAAATTGCTTACCTTTAAGTTCCTCTACTGTATCTGGGCTAGAATTATCATCAGATGAACATCCTATTGTCATTAATGCTAGTCCTGCAAATAATAATGTACTTTTAAAAAATTTACGTTTCATAGTTTTTATTATAATATTAAAAAATTGAATAAGTTACTTTTCCATAAAAAGCTCTTCCTGGTTTTTGTAAACCAAAATTGTCATATATCCTTTGATTAAAAATATTCTTCATATCAAAACTTACTGTTGCTTTTTTATTAGAGAACTGATATATCACTCCAATGTCATTAGGATATTGAGAAGGTATTTCATCTAAATTAGTCCCCCCTACATTAGACCAGTTCCTCAAAAATTTCTTTACATAGTAAACATTGTAATTCACAGAAAAGAAATCTCCTTTCGATAAAACATGATTAAACTTATAACTCAGATTAGCATTTAGTTTAAATGAAGGCTCATTTCTTATCTGCGTTTTGTAGTATAAATATGGATTGCCATCTTTATCAAATTGTTTATTAAATAATACATCAAACTTAGATAGTGCTAGATTGAACGCTAAACGTTGTTTAAAAGAATAGTTTAATTCTATATCAAAACCTCTACTTAATACATCATCTAAATTTTCATACCTAGTAAAGATTCCTTTTGAGTCAATACTCTCTCTAATCATTCCTTTTACATTTCGATAAAAGTAAGTAGCATTTAAGCTCATTGAGTGGTCTTTAAAGTTAAATGGTCCTGCTATAAACCCTACATTATAGTTTGTACTTTTCTCAGGATCAAGACTAAATGAAGGTAATAGATTATCTGCATTACTTCCAAAAAGCTCAGATTCTTCTGGCAAGCGAATTGCCTTTTCTGCAGAACCTAATAAGTACAATGGTTCTAACAATTTATAAGATACACTTACCCCCACTCCATTATGATCAATACTATTATTTATTTTCTTAGTCTTATATAAATCACCAACTAATGGCTTATTAGTATCTTTATAAGGTTCATTAGAGACTGCCTTCTGATGATATAGTTTATAGAATAAATTGGTTTGAAGCCTATTGTCAAAAAGTTTATTCTCATAGCTAAACGAGAGTATATCCTTAGTCAAATCTCTTGTATTAACTAATCTCATAACAGCTACTGGTTGCAAAACATCAGTTATTCCTCTTTCAAAGCTGTTATAGAAATAGTTAATACTCAGCTTATGGTTAGGTATAAATTCATACCCCACATTTGCACGAACAACCCAAGATTCATCTTTGTTCTTTTCTAATGTTTTTTGGGATGCTACTTCTGCACCACTTGTATATTTCAGTGGTTTCCCTAAAGGATCTCTTATTACAGTTCCACTCCAATCGTACATATTACCAACTGTATCGATAACTTGTCTAGTTAAATCACTATAAGATAAATCTAACTTTACCTCTAATCCTTTTATTAATAAATCTTTTTTTTCGTAATTAAGTGTTGCTACATAAGATTCTCTCTTAGTATTTCTATCCCCGTATACATTCTCCATAGTAATACCATGCTGAATCTCTTTTCTATTTCCAGAAACAATTCCGCCAATAAAAAATTTATCTGCCCATTTCACATCTGTGAAACCTACATCTACTTTAGTTCCATAAGATTTATAACCATCGTGAAAGCGCTTAGCTCCATTCTTTGGATAACTTACATTTCCTTGATAATCCACATATCTAATATGATCTCCATAGACTTTATAATCATTATCACTATAATTATAAAACGCATTAGCTCTAACAGTCAGTCCATTTTTATCATTTCGATATCCTCCATTGACATTATACTGGTGCGTATTAAAAGAGCCAAAAGAGCCACTAGCACTCAAAGTATTAGTCATTTTCTGCTTCAATACTACATTGATAGCCCCTCCTAAAGCGTCTTGTGATAAATAAGTAGGCACTACACCCTTATATACCTCTATACGTTCTATCAAAGCTGGAGGAATACTGTTCAATGAAAATGAACTACCATAATTACTTGCTGGTACTCCATCTATAAATACCCTCACCGCGTTTCCAGACAAACCATTCAAATTATAATTCACCCTAGAGCCTAACCCTCCATCTTGTCTTATTTTAACTCCTGCAGTTCTATCAAGTATTTCATTCGTTTGCAAAGACATCAGTGACGCCTCTTTCATTTCTATAACACTCACTGCAAAACCTTTAGTTTCAAGATCTCGTCTCTCTGTTTTGACTGAAATAAGCATTTCTTCTAGATTGTGTCCTTTAGATTCTTCTACTGTAACCAATAAATTACTTTTAGAATCCTTAAAGTCAATTTTTATTTTAAAATCAACTATTTCCATAGACTTCACATCTAATATATATTGGCCATAATCTACATTTTGAATAGAAAACTCTCCTTCATCATTTGTCTCACTATACAAGTTTCCTTTATCTAAGCTAACAACCGCGTACGCTATAGGTCTTCCATCTTTTAGTTTAATTACTCCTGATAAAGTTCCCTTTTGAGCAACCATGAACATTGGTATAAGTAGCGTTAAAACATAAATAACATATTTACTCCAAGTAATATTTCTATAACTACCAAACACTTCTTTTTTACTCTTTTTTGTAGCCAAATATTTTTTTATACTAATAATTCTAAACACCCTTCAATATATTTTTTTAAATAAAAAGTCATTTTTAATAAGAAGTATACCACTTATTAATTCTGTCATGCAAAATTACTTCAAGCATTAAGCCTTTTATCTTTCAAAAAAGGATAATTAAATACATACAAAGGATTATTTTTATTAAATCTAATTAATATTTACCTTTACGATCATAATTTTATTCTACTATATGCAACTAACTACTAACTATATAGACAAAATAAGCGGTCAACAAACAACAAAGAAAACAGAAGGAGAATCAATTATAGAATACACAGATAATGATGGAGATTACTTTCTAGAAAAAAATCAAAAAGTAGGGCGTTACTTTATAACTTACTATAAATTTATGTTAAATAGCCCCATCACCATTTCTCTATCTCCAAACTCTAAAGGTATTTTAATGCTATTCTTACTCGAAGGAGAACAACAACTTTCTCATCATCTAATAAGAAAAGTAGATAAAGAGAATTATATACTTAAAATAGACTCCTCAAAACAAGAAACTCGTTACATTTCCATTTTAATACCTAAAGGAATTATAATAAAACTAAAACAAGATTTATTAATAGATTTTGAAGCTGAAGAACTACCTAGCACTTTAAAACTAGACGATTTAATAAAAAAGAACAAAATCATCTCCCCAGAAATGAAATCCGTAATCACGGATATATACTCCTGTCAAAGAGATGGTTCATTCAAACAAGTTTATTTAGAAAATAAAATAATAGAGTTACTGTTTTTACAATTAGAATATATCAATCAAGACCAATCAAAATCTTATATCTCCAATAGAGACATTGAAAGAATGCACTCTGCTAGAAAACTATTAACTCAAAACATTAAACATCCATATACTCTATCAACTCTTGCTAAAAAAGTAGGTACAAATGAATTTAAACTGAAAAAGTATTTTAAAGAGCTCTTTGGTTCAACAGTGTTTGGATATCTAAATGAGCACAAGATGAACAAAGCAAAAGAACGATTACAAAATTCTGATATTACAATTTCCGAGCTAGCAGAAGATCTAGGTTATAAATCACAGAATCATTTTAGTACAGTTTTTAAAAAATTTTATGGTTATCCTCCTAGCGATATAAAAAAAGTTAAAAACATAAATAATAACAGAACGCACACTATAAACTTATTACCTTTATTCTTTATAGAGAAACTTGAAGCTCTAGAGCTTCTTACAGTAAGCACATTTATATTATAACGAAATAGAAATCAATAGAATAACAACTATGCTTTTACTTAAAATAATTAGTTATTATTCTGTTTTATTTTTTATATTTGCACTCGATTTTAGACCAACCTCTGGCGAGGTCCGTGTATGTTGTTCTGAAAAATAACTTTTATACATTATTACAATGGCAGATTTAATGAAATTCGTTCAAGACGAATTAGTTGCAAAAAAAGATTTTCCTCAATTCAACGCAGGAGATACTATCACTGTTTACTACGAAATTAAAGAGGGTGACAAAAAAAGAACTCAGTTCTTTAAAGGTGTAGTTATCCAAAGAAGAGGACACGGTACTACTGAAACTTTTACTATCCGTAAAATGTCAGGTAACGTTGGTGTAGAGCGTATCTTCCCAATCAACATGCCAGCTTTAGAAAAAATCGAAGTTAATCAAAGAGGTAAAGTACGTAGAGCTCGTATCTTCTACTTCAGAGAGCTTACTGGTAAAAAAGCAAAAATCAAAGAAAGAAGAAGATAATCAACTTTCTAAGAGTTATAAAAAAAGAGATTGTACAATGTACAGTCTCTTTTTTTTATGCTAAAAAAAGGGAAGAGATAATTAAATCCCTTCCCCCTATATTAATTTACACCTTTTCTATTATCATAAGATCTTGTGTCGATCAACTTATTATATGGGTCAATACCTACCTCTGTTGGTTTCTCATCTACTACAATAGTAAAATCATTCATAATATCTGATACTTTTACTTTTTTCAGATATAAGGCTTTCTCTTTACTATTTTTAGACTTGTCTTTCACATCTTCTTGTGCAAAAATCCCTATTTCTATATAATCTGCTAATGGAAGTGATCTAATTTCTACTCCTTTATCCGATTTGTAGACACGTGTATTCACATCAGAACCAGACTTAGTCGTTGCATCCGTATAGCTCTTTTCTCCTTTATCATCAGCTCTATATTTACTTACGATAGCTTTAATTTTCACTTCATACTTACCATTGTCTAACTTTTTTACTTCTGCTTTATCTATATAATTGTCATATAAAGTAATTGTCTCAAACATATCCTTAACTAAGTATTTCAGTGAATCAGGAGTTGCCTCTTTAATGTCCGCTACTAACTCAGATGCAGTAGTATAAGGAGCATCTTGAAAAGCTACCTTTTTAATATATCCTTTTAAAATATCATTAAGCTGCTTATCTCCCAGGTAATCGCTCATCGCATAGAATACTAAAGAGCCCTTTTGATAATGGATATACTGTTGGTTCTCATTATACATCAATGCTTTTTCTTTTTTACTCTCGCCACTACGTCCTCCTAAGTATCTATCTAATGCTTCTTTTAAAAACTTACGCATCTGTCCTTTTCCATATTCTGCTTCTAATACTTTTAAAGAACTATATTCAGCTAAACTCTCAGACAACATCGTTGCTCCTTGAACATTAGCTCCTATCACTTGATGAGCCCACCATTGGTGCGCTACCTCATGAGAAGTTACTGCGAATGGATAATCTACCTTATTATTAGCCTCTTCATCTACTTTAGCAATAAATCCAATAGCTTCTGAGAATGGTATTGTATTCGCAAATGATTGAGCGAAAGTTCCCTTTGAACTAGGAAACTCAATAATACGAACTTGTTTATGTTGGTATGGGCTAAATTCTTTCTCATAATAAGCTAGGGACTTCTTCACCCCATTTACCATGCGATCGATATTATATTCATGCCCTTTATGGTAATATATCTCTATATTAATATCATTCCATTTATCGCGTTTCACTTCATATCTAGCAGAATTATAAGCATAGAAATTCAGCATTTTCTGGTCCATTTTATAATGGAAATAGCGTCTATCCCCTTCTGTCCACTCTTTCTGTAGGTATCCAGGAGCTATCGCTATTTGATCTGCTGATGTACTTACAGTAGTTTCAAATGTTACCCAATCTGAGTCAGAACTTATATATGTATTTTGTAATGCTTTCCTATCTGTTTGCTCCGCCATGCGCTCTTTTGGTTTTAGACCATACTTTTTACGCACCTCATCATCAGACAACTCAAATCGACTTATGTACCCAAAAGAAGGAAACAACTCACCATTATTAATGAATGTACCATTCTCTAGTACAGAAGAATTATTGCGAATAGCGGTATTTTCTTTATTCTTTACTTCAAACTTAAATACCAATTTTTCTCCATGAGCTAAAGGCTTAGTTAATTTGTATAATCTAATACCAATCACAGTATCATTTAATACTTCTTTTGCTCCATCAACAGTGATGACATTAATATATCTTTTAACATAGTTTACATAAAGGCTATCTACTGCTTTCTCATTCTTATTCTCTAATACATACTGTCCTTTTGCTAAAAAGTCCCCTTGTGCTGGATATAAATCAAAATCTACTTTTATATCTGTAATACGAGGAAGAATCATATTCTCATATTTCTTATAAGTCTTTTCATACTCTACTGTTAATAGCTCATTTTCTTTGTCTGAAGTATACTTATTTAATACCGTATTTTCATAGTACAGATATCCCCCTAAACTAAAGAATCCTATACCAAAAAGTACAATAACACTTACTATACCTTTATTAGCTCTTTTTCTAGCAAAGTATAATCTCTCTTTCAAATTATTCACTATACCTCTTCTCCAGAACAATAATGTCAATCCACTTAATGAAATAATAAACATTACCCAATAAAGAGCATAGATATAATATCTACTTAAGTTAGAGCCAAAGCCATTCATATCAGAATAGGGTGTTCCTGGTAGTTTATTAAAAAAGAAGATACGTTGTTCAATACCTAACTTTGACAATTGTCCTCCAAATAAGAAGAACACAAATAAAACAAAGAATCCTACCAGATAGTTTCTAAAATAAGTTTGAACCGCAATAGCTAATCCTGCCCAAATCATATACCATATCCAACTTATTCCTATTAGCTCCTTAAGATAAAGTCCTATCTCAAAGTTGTAATAACCATTGTGTATTTGTACAATAATCCCTCCTATCATAATAACTACTAACAAGAATAACTGTACTACTATTAAACTTATAAACTTAGAAAAGAAGAATACATAGTTAGGAGTTGGCGTAGCATCTATTAATAAGTCCATTCTAGACAACTTTCCTCTATGTACTAATAACCCTGCTCCTAAGAAAGTAATAATGATGATGACCAACTGAAATGTAGTCCCAGGTATTCCTAACATTAAGCGAGTAACTGGATATACTGTAGTCCCATATAGAGAAGTCGCTGAAGAAGAGACTAACAACATCATTAAAATACCTAATCCCACAAGGATCATAAACACCTTATTCTTAGCTAGATATTTTATCTCTCCTTTAGCGAAACTAAATATATTACTCCACTGTGTTCCTAATGAAAAGTTATAGCTAACCTTAGGTAATTCAATACGTACTATTCCTCCGAAATTATTTTTCGTTACGCGTTCTGATTTTTTAGACTTTCTACTAAAAGTAAATGCTTGCTGTGTAAACGTAAAGAACTTTGCAAGACCTCCTAAGAACAATAAAGATACCGCTAACCAAATTCCTCTATTTAATAGATACCACTTTTCTATAGGAAGATTATTATTGTTTATTTCATCCACTGTCCAGTACTCAGTATAATATCTTAAAGCCGAACTTCCTGATGGATCTAATAAAGCAACTAACTCTTTATTATCCATATCATGTCCTAAGCCTCCTATTATCCCTTGTATAATCAATAAGATCACCATAGAGACAAAACCGATATACACACTTCTAGACATTGTCACTACAACAAATACAATACTACCAAAGAATATCATATTAGGAATAATGGTCAATAAATACACCTGTACATAACTCCAAAGCACATTCTCTCCTAATAAATTAGGATTAGCCCACGGTAGTAACGTCGCTAGGAATATACCAATACCTATCGTTAAACTAATTAATAAGGTTACTAAAAATGAACTTAAGAATTTTCCTGCTAAATATTCTCTTTTAGAAAAAGGATACGAGAATAAAATATGATGTACCTCATAACGAAAATCTCTATAAATAGAAGCCCCGATAATAGAAGGAAATAAGAAATAAAGTAAATTATTAAAACCTTCTATAAAATTAGCCAATACATAAGGTGAATTAAACTTCATTAGAGAACTAGACGTTACTTTCACGACATCAAAAACTCCAACGGCACTAGCCATACTTAAAAAACCTAGCAAAAAGAATAATACTAGGTATAGATAAAATACCCAGTTCTTTAACCAGCGTTTTATTTCAAATGAAAAAATAGTTCCAAACATCGTTTATCCGTTTTTAAGTGCCACAAAATAAACATCTTCTAAAGTTGGCTGTACTGATACAAAACCTGCTTCTGTAAGCGAATCCTCTGAATACACTCTAATGTTTAGCTTATTATCTTGATTATATTTTCCAGACAGTATCATAAGATCCTTATTAAGTTCTTCTGCCACCTCACGTGTAGTTTCTCTAGTCCATATCTTACCTTCCAATTTCTGTTCAGCTTGCTTAGGTGTACTTCTTTCTAATAGATTTCCTCCATTTAGAATAGCCATCTCATGACATAGTTCATTTACATCATCTACGATATGAGTCGAAAATATCACCGTATTATTATTACCGATCTCTCTAAGTACATTTAAGAAGCGATGTCTCTCGGCAGGGTCTAGTCCAGCTGTAGGTTCGTCTACTATGATTAACTTTGGATCGTTTAATAACAACTGAGCAATCCCAAAGCGTTGTTTCATACCACCTGAATATCCACTCACACTTTTACGACGAACCTCGTAAAGATTCGTTACTTCTAATACTTTCGTTACTATTTCCTTTCTTTCAGCTGCTTTTGATATCCCTTTTAATCGAGCGAAATAATCTAATAGATCTACTGCAGACATATTAGGATATACACCAAAATCTTGTGGTAAGTACCCCAACAGTTTTCTGAACTCACTTTGTTGTTCTAATATATTGATATCACCGAAGTGAATTGTTCCACTATCTGGTTTTTGAAGAGTAGCGATGGTACGCATCAGAGATGACTTACCAGCTCCGTTAGGTCCTAACAGACCGAACATCCCTGCTCCTATCTCTAAGTCTAAATTATCTATTGCTTTAACCCCATTTTTATAGGTCTTGTTCAAGTTTTTAATAACTAATTTCATAATCACATTTTTGGTTCTATTTCATAAGTAGCAAAAAGTGTAATTATGTTACATTATTTTTTAATCTTTTTTTAACAAGTAGATTTTTATCTATTATTTACAATGATACATAATACTAAGCATATCGCACCTTCATTGACATTAAAACATAATTTCTATTGTTTCAATAAATATAACTTTATCATTTATACCTTACTTTTACACCTTCTAAACGCCTATTAAATGTTACAACGCTTATTTGGTTTACAAAATCAAAACATCAGAATTCAAAGTGAAATACTAGCCGGTCTAACCGTAGCTATGACTATGATTCCAGAATCACTTTCTTTTGCCATACTAGCTGGCTTACATCCATTAACAGGATTATACGCTGCCTTTCTTATGGGGATTATAACAGCTGTTTTTGGAGGAAGACCTGGTATGGTCTCAGGAGGAGCTGGTGCTACTATCATTGTCATGATATCACTTATTGCTATGTATGGAATAGAGTACTTATTCGCAGCAGTAGTATTAGCTGGTATTATACAAGTATTAGTAGGAGTACTTAAGTTAGGAAGGTTTGTACGATTCATACCCCAGCCGGTCATGTATGGGTTCTTGAATGGATTAGCTATTGTAATATTCTTTGCACAAATAGCTCAATTTAAAATTGATATAGACGGAGTTAATACATGGCTTAGCGGAATGGCTCTATACATAATGATAGGATTAACGCTATTAACTATACTAGTTGTAACTATCTTTCCTAAAATCACTAAGAAAGTACCTGCTACTCTTGTTGCTATAATTGTAACTACAGCAGTTGTGTTTTTCTTCCAAGTAGACACTCGAAAAGTTATGGACATCGCTCATATCAGTGGTAGCTTACCTAGCTTTCATATTCCTTCACTCCCTTTTTCACTAGAGACTTTACAGATTATCTTGCCCTTTTCTCTGGTTATGGCAGGAGTAGGTTTAGTAGAATCTTTACTAACCTTAAGTATCGTAGACGAAATCACCAATACAAAAGGGAATAGTAATAAAGAGTCTATTGCCCAAGGTATAGCTAATATCACAAATGGATTCTTTGGAGGTATGGGAGGTTGTGCCATGATAGCACAGACTTTAGTTAACTTAGATGCTGGAGCTAGAAGTAGACTAGCTGCTATTATTGGATCGCTTACCATCTTAGCCATTATATTAGTTGGCGCTCCTATCATTGAACAGATACCTCTAGCTGCATTAGTAGGAGTGATGATGATTGTCGCGATTACTACATTTAAGTGGGTATCCTTTCAGTTAGTGACCAGAATGCCTAAAGCCGATATCTTTGTTTTATTTCTAGTCACTATCATTATTGTAATCACACATAACTTAGCCTTAGCTGTATTAATCGGTGTAATTGTTTCTGCTTTAGTATTTGCTTGGGACAATGCCATACGTATACGAGCTAGAAAATCTTTTGACCCTCACGGCAATAAAGTCTACGCTATTTATGGCCCATTATTCTTTGGGAGTACTACTTCTTTCATTGAGAAATTTACTCCTCTTACAGACACTCCTGTAGTATACATAAATTTTAAAGAATCCACAATAGTGGATATGTCTGCCATAGAAACTTTGAAAAAATTAATCGATAAATATCAAGAACAAAACAAACAAATCTTACTTATCAATGTCACGGCCGAAAGCAAAAGATTGTTAATCAATTCTAAGCTTTTCAACAGTAACTTATTAGAAAACAATTAGATTGATATAATCCAGTAGTCTATTATCAGAGTTAATTCTTTATATTTGAACTTAAACCACTACAATTTTAAAAAACACTATTATTATGCTAAAAATATCACTATCTGTATTACTTGCTATTCTAGGAGGTTATTTAATCTTTTTAGGTCTTAAGGCTGATATGTTACCTCCAACCATTACAGGAATAGGATTCTTTATAATTGCTATTATATTTAATCTACCTAAAGACAAAAAATAAAGGACTACCTCATCCGTTGTCCTTTTCTATTCTAGATTATAGACATTGATAGTATAAAATGATACTATCCCCTATAAAAAAAACACCTTACTAGAGGTGTTTTTTTGTAAACATATCTTATTACAAGTTGTTTATTTAATCTCTTTAATTTGCTGATAACTCGCAGTCAATACCTTTTAATGAATTATATTCTTCGATAGGAATAATAACGACTCCTTTATGTTCGTTTTCATTTACTATTAACTCATTACCACTGTCCATTACATAGTCTACATAAGTAGTTACATCCTCTGTAAAGTCACTAAAACTAATTACTTTATTCATTTTTTTAATCTTTTGAATATACTAATACAAGTATTAGACCAAAAAATTAACATTCATAAAAAAAATTACAATTTAAACTTAAATCCTCTTGGAGCCAAGAGTTTATCTTCATCATACATATTTAAATATAATACTACTGTATCTCGTTGTCCCTTAACATATACTGCATACTTATCTAAAAGTCCTTTTCCATTAATAAAACCATTGGGAGTCTCAAAATGACAACAACTTCCTATTCTATAAAAAGACAAGTCATTTCCTTTTAAATCAGTTAGATCATTTAAATACTCTCTCTGATTTTTAGGTCCTTCATTTGTCTTTACCCCTCCTACTTTTATAGGATTCTCAGGTGTGTATCCATACTCAAAAGCCTCTATCTCATTTACAGCAGTTACTTTGTTTTCTAATACTTGTTTAGTTTTACAACTCATCCCAATAAGAACTAACAAAACTAAAAACACAGGCTTTCTCATAATAAACTGATTTAAAGAATATTTACATCTCTAAGATACAGAAAATAAATAGACATTGAACTTTGTGATAGTATCATATGATACTATCAAGGATATAAAAACAATTCCATAGCTACCAAAAATAAAAAGCACTCCATTGGGAATGCTTTATTTATTTCTATCTATTCATTTTTATTTTTTTGCTTCATTTTTTCAATAGCAGCATCTAATCTCATTTCATTTTTTCTTGAAGAAAGCTCGTGATTTGTCGTCATTAAAGAATTATACTCTTCTAGTGATATCACAACAATTCCTTCACTTTTCCCCCTATTGATAATTAAAGTTTCAAAGTCAGTAGACACCTTATCAAAATAAGCTTTGATGTCTTTTCTAAATTCACTAAAACTTGCTACTAACATGCTATAACATTTTATTTTGCACAAATATATGTACAAAAAACAATACCATAAAAAAACATAACTATCAAATAATAAATATTTTACAAAAAAACACCTCATCCGAAGAGAGGTGTTTTTATATATTTTAGTAGATTAAATTACTTAATATAAGTAATCTCATTTTTAGGTTCTCCATCTAAGAAGCCTTGTTGCTCCATCCAAGCATCGCTATAGATTTTACTCATATAACGAGAACCATGGTCTGGAAACAACATAACTACTACACTATTCTCGTCAAATGCTCCTTCAGCAGCATATTGTCTTGTAGCTTGTAGCACAGCACCTGAAGTATATCCTAAGAATAATCCTTCCGTACGTGCCAACTCACGTGCTGTTTGTGCAGCATCTTTATCTGTTACTTTCATAAACTTATCGATAACAGAGAAGTCTGTAGCAGTAGGAATTAAGTTCTTTCCTAGTCCTTCTATTTTATAAGGAGCGATCTCATTAGGGTCAAGCTCTCCTGTCTCATGATATTTCTTTAATACAGAACCATAAGCATCTACTCCTAAGATTTGAATATTTGGGTTCATCTCTTTTAAGAAACGAGCAGTACCTGATATCGTACCTCCTGTACCAGAACAACATACGAAGTGTGTAATCTTACCTCCTGTCTGTTCCCATATCTCAGGTCCTGTAGATAGATAGTGTGCTTCTGTATTTAACTCATTAAAATATTGGTTGATATAAATAGAGTTTGGCGTTTCTTTCTGCACCGTCTTCGCTACCTCATAGTATGAACGAGGATCATCAGCCGCTACATTAGCTGGACATACATATACTGTAGCCCCCATCGCACGTAGCATATCTATCTTATCAGCAGAAGACTTATCACTCACAGATAGGATACATTTATATCCCTTAATAGCACTCACCATCGCAATACTAAATCCTGTATTACCTGATGTAGTCTCTACGATAGTACTACCCGGCTTTAATATTCCTTTT
The DNA here is from genome assembly GCF_030326305.1 of Myroides odoratimimus. Lineage (GTDB taxonomy): Bacteria > Bacteroidota > Bacteroidia > Flavobacteriales > Flavobacteriaceae > Flavobacterium > Flavobacterium odoratimimum_A. The sequence goes on from NZ_JACAKB010000002.1 coordinate 156,064, forward strand.
TTCTCAGCTGCCTCGATAATGTGCATTGCTATTCTATCTTTTGCAGATTGTCCAGCACTGAAAGCTTCTACTTTACCATAGAAATTCCCTTTTAACTCTTTTGTTGCTTTACTCAATTTTACAATTGGCGTTTTCCCTACAAGAGCCAATACATTATCATACGCTTGAATTTCTTCTTTCATAATATCTTATTTACTATGGATAGATGTTCTTTATCTCATCTACCACTGTTATCTAACAAATTTACTAAAAAAACAAAGAGACTACTCTTTTATCCCTTCTAAATCGAACATAAAAGCAAACTCTTTTGCAACTTCTTTTAAAGCCTCAAAACGTCCTGAAGCTCCTCCATGTCCTGCCTCCATATTCGTATCTAAATACAATTGCTTATCATTCGTTTTCATCACACGTAACTTAGCTACCCACTTAGCAGGTTCCCAGTATTGTACTTGAGAATCGTGTAAGCCTGTTGATACGTACATATTCGGATAATCTTGAGCAACTACATTATCTATCGGAGAATAAGACAGCATATAGTCATAATACTCTTTCTCATTCGGATTTCCCCATTCATCATACTCTCCTGTTGTTAATGGTATTGTATCATCCAGCATAGTCGTCATCACATCTACGAAAGGCACTTGAGCAATCACTCCATTGTACAACTCTGGTCGTTTATTCACTACTACTCCCATTAGTAATCCTCCTGCAGAACCACCTTCAGCATATAAATGTTCTGGAGAAGTATATCCTTCAGCAATCACATGCTCTGAACAAGCAATAAAATCGTCAAATGTATTCCACTTCTCTAATAGCTTACCATCTTCATACCACTGACGTCCCATATCTTCTCCTCCGCGAATATGTGCTATCGCATAGATAAATCCTCTATCTAATAAGCTTAGACGTGTAGTAGAGAAATAAGGCTCCATCGAATATCCGTATGATCCATACGCATATTGTAAGAATGGATTAGTACCGTCTTTCTTCATGCCTTTTTTGTACACGATAGACATTGGTATTTTCACTCCATCTTTTGCAGTAGCCCAGATGCGTTCTTCTACATAATTATTCTTGTCAAAAGTTCCCAATACCTCTTGTTCCTTCTTCACTTCTTTCTCACGCGTGCGCATGTTAAAGTCTATTACAGAAGAAGGCGTATTCATAGATTGGTATCCATAACGCAATATCTCTGTATCGAAATCTAAGTTCGTACCAGTATATGCATTATATGTTTCACTCTCAAATGGCAAGTAATACGCCTCTTTAGCATTGTCCCATGGTTGAATCTTTAAGTGAACCAATCCATTAGAACGCTCTGATACAACTAAGTAATCTTTAAAGATATCCACTCCTTCTAACAACACTTCTTCTCTATGAGGAATAAGCTCCACCCAATGTTCTACTCCTGTTTTATCTTCAGGACAACGCATTAGTTTAAAGTTATCTGCCTCATCTAAATTTGTCATGATATAGAAATATCCATCGTAGTGTGAGATATTATACTCTACCTCACGCACTCTCTCTTGGAACACTCTAAACTCTCCATCGGGATTATTAGACTCTAAGATTCTGTACTCACTTGTCAGCGTACTCTCGCTTCCTATCACTAAATACTTACGCGACTTTTCTTTAAAGATATGTGTATCGAATGTATCATCCTCTTCGAAATACACCATCACATCCTCTGTGATAGCAGTTCCTAATTTGTGCTTATAGATTTTATCAGCACGCAGTGTTACCTCATCTTTACGAGAGTAAAACAACGTCTTATTATCAGCAGCCCAAGTAGAACCACCTGTTGTTTTCTCTATCGAGATAGGAGATGTCTCTCCTGTTACTAAGTTCTTTACTTGCAGTGTGTATTCTCTACGAGATACAGTATCTACCCCATAAGCCACCCATTGGTTATCCTCAGATACATTGATACCTCTTAAATGAAAGTAAGAATGTCCTTCTGCCATCGCATTACAGTCAAACATGATCTCTTCATCAGCCTCTAAGCTTCCTTTTTTACGAGAAAATATAGGATAATTTTTTCCTTTCTCAAATCGAGTGATGTAGTAATATCCATTGTAGAAATAAGGTACAGAACTATCGTCTTCTTTTATTCTGCTCTTCATCTCTTCAAACAAATCTGTCTGTAAAGCCTTAGTATGTGCAGTTTTTGCTTCATAATAAGCATTCTCTGCATTTAGGTAATCGATAACCTCTTGATCTTCTCTATCGTTTAACCAGAAGTAGTTATCGATACGTGTATGATTGTGTGCTGTTAGCTCGTGAGGTCTCACTGTAGCTATTGGCGCTTGTATATCTTTATTCATTTTCAAATGTTAAAACACAAAAGTAAGGTTTTAATATTTAAATAAATGTTAGCATGGTTTAAATGAATACTAATGACCTACTCGTCCATTTATTGTACCTATTGAAACAAAAAAAGCCAAAGACTCTCATCTTTGGCTTTTCTATATCGTTGTATTAATCTTTATCTCTTCAAGAGTTCTAATGCTAAATTCATCTCTGCATCTTGTGCTTGCTGTAATCCCTTTTGAAAATCATCTGCTTTAATAGTATGATTAGGCAATACTCCTCTACAAGTGCGATCTTTATTTGCTATCGCATTAAAAAACACCTCACTTCTAGGCAGTGATAATACAGATTCTGTATTTGGTAATTTATAACTTAAAAACCATGCTGCAGTTGTGAAATCACTACAACTTCTAGTCTCCTGACCTACGATATCACCTCGCTTATTCAGTTTAAACAAATGTGCAAAATAAGCTGCTGCTGATACGGTATTATTATTCGCTAACAAAACCACTTTACCTGTAAACGCATTTTTATCCTGTGGGTAATTCTCTACATAAGAATCATCTAGACGACTGTTTCCATAATAGAACTGATCTTCTTCATTATAATCAAATCGCTGACTCATAAAGTTGTCTTGGCTAATGATATCAGCTGTATTTGCCAACTTTCCATTTTCATCTAATAGATTTTCCTTTATATTTACTTTAGGGACTCTAGTCGCATATTTATAAATATTTTTAAAACTCTTCTCTGGACTAATAAAAGAATAAAACAAAGGAATATTAGACAATAGACCTCCTCCATTATCACGAATATCCACTACTAGCTTTTTTATTTTCTTGTCTTTGATGTCTTGGAATACGTTGTTCAAGATATAGTATGCATAAGCTTCTGATACACTGAATGTAGTAATTTTCAGAATATAAGTATCATCATTTAATGGGTACCCAAAAATCCCTTTAGCGAAGGCAACAGTGCTTAGTGGTAGCACACTCTTCTGAGCATGATACTCATAATCGTTATAGTTCACTGCCTTTAGCATAATCGTCTTAGGAGCTGCCTCTACAGTCTCCTTATACTCGATAGTATACTCCTGAACTTCTGGAAACATTAAAGAAGCATAATTAGAGAAGTTCTTATTAGAACTAGCTTCTACTCCTCCATCTACCTTATTTGGTATCTTATTTAATAAGTCAGCAGTACTTACATTATTTACTTTGGTAATCTCAGCTCCCATTGGGATATCTAAAGTGTACTGATTGACAAACACTCTATTATCATATACACTAGTAGCTACAGGAAAGAAATGACTCATCTTAACATAATCCTCATAAATAATATCATCCATCTCAATACCTGAATGAGCATCACGTATTAACGCAACTGGATTACATAAGATAAAATTCTCTATGATAGGTTTCTGCTCTAAAGTATGACGTAATTCCTTTACCTTTTTATCAAACTCTTTTTCTGTTATAAATCGGAATGGGTTAGGATGCTGTTCTTTTATTGCCTTTACTACAAAATCAAAATCAGCCAAGTAATTCTCTTTGGTAAAATCTTTTACTTTTTTCTGCCCAAATGCAAAAAATTGCAAAAACAAAAAAGTTATTACCATAATATAACGAATTTTCACCATCTTTTTATTTATTTAAATATGAAAAAGCAAATATAACAACTTAAATAAACTCATGTAAAGAATATTTTAATTAATCTAAAAATTACTCTTGAGCAGTTTGTCTTACTTACTTAAACCCTTTTCATTAATTAAGTCCACTGCGTACTGTATCATCCCATACGCATTATAGTTATTTGCAGACTCAGGTATTATATAATCTATCTTTAAACCATTTCGGTGAACATTATACTCTTTATCATTTGGGTAGAAAGCGCCATAACCTGAGAAGTCTATTGTAGTATCATCTTTTAAAAGTACCCGTACACGATTAGTCACAGCGCCTCCAGTCTGCTTACCTACAGTGATACATCTTGGTGCCTGCTGAATCCCCATTCCCATATATTCAGCAGCACTCAGCGTAGTATGATCCACAAGTAGGACTACAGTTCCTTTATAATAATCCTTATTCTCATTGCCCGCCTTGAAAGGATCTATAATCTTAGCAATGCCTTTCTTAATATCCCATTCTCCTAACGCTGGCCCATACCAACCTAATGCTTTAAAAAAAGTAGTCCTATGAGGTAATAGGTAAGATGTAATAAGCTCTGGGCTTATATTCTTAGGATAATCACGTAGATCTAAGATAATGTTCTGCTTACTATTATTAGCCTTAAAGAAATTCTTCAGTTTTTTCTTTGTCGCTCTACCTAGATGAAGATATCCTATATCATCACCTAATTCAGGAGCTTTCTGTTCTTTAAAAAGTGACTCTACTGTTTTAAAATTCTTAAACTCTTCTCCCTTTAATAGAGGAACACTTCTTTCTATAATCTCTCCACTTTTCTTTTTTATACTTACTGTCATTGATTCTTGATCTCCTAAAGCAGGAAAATAAAAACTCTCAAATCTTTTTAAATAATTGGGATTAGATACACTTACATATTTTCCTATTGTACTTTCTCTATAGTCCTTTACAGACTTTCCTTCTACTCTAAAAATAACATCTCCTAGCTCTATATTACTCTCTTTAGCCTCGATAGGGTCATAAATAGTTGTTATCACTAAGGAGTCATTTATATTTTTGGTTCCATAGGTACTAAAACGTTTAACTTTAGTGTTCAGATAATAACTTGCTTGATAATCACTATGTGAATCGTTTAACTTTACGAAAAGCTCATCTTTTAGATACTCAAATTCTATCCCTTCAGTCGTCTTAAACCTCGGAACGAACTCAGTCAATACCTCATCCCATGGCGTATCTGCTAGATATATATTCACGTTGCCATAACGGATACTATTCCAAAAAGAAGATAAAAACAGCATACGGTGGCTTTCATTCTCATTACTAAAGTCAGCCAAAGCCTCTTCGTTATCAAACTTTACGATAGAGGATTTTTTACGATTAGTTAGATAATACTTACCATAATTAGTATTGTCTTTTAAGTCTGTCAAAATAGACTTTAATTCCTTATCATAGAGATCACTGTCTATCCATTCAAATCTAGCATTAACTGTAAATAATTTATCTTCACTTACTTTAATACCATCCTTTTTTAGAGGGTGTTTAGAAGAGTCGAACTGTTTTATCCATTGCTTTAAGAAAGTATTTAAAGCCTCTTCGTTCTTTATTGTTTCTAGAGTAGTATATGCTTTTAAGAATTCTTGATCCATATCATAACCACCTCTACTTACATTAGGATGTTTATACTTGACTAATCCCCATATATGTATTAGACTTTCAGAACTAACCTCTTTCAACTCTCTTTGCTGAGCAAAAGAAACAGTACAAATCAATAGTGTAAACAGTGCAAAAAATTTCTTCATTATATCGTTAATTAGATGTTTAATGTTCTAAATATATTGATAACGCCACAGAGCAGTTAAGCTATTAACACTAAAATAACTTTGCTATTTACTGTCAATCAAACACCTATAAAAGAGAAAAGGTCAGAAACATACGTCTCTGATCTTTTCGAAAATAACTGAATAACTCCACACTTTACAGTATGTATAAACCTCGTTTTTTGAAAGCGATTAGAACTCGTGCTTTATTGACTTATAACGCTAATAAAAAAGTAAATAGACACGCGTATTCTAACCTCTATGTACAGCTAAGGATTACTCTGCTAGATCATATCTATACTGAATATTATTGGTTTTACATCTATTTGTACCATCCTTTCTCCTCACAGCACATCCTAGGAGAATAGTTGATATATAAAAGGAGCATTCTTCGACAAACAAGTCCTCCACTCCACTAATATCGAGGGATTGTCCATGAATTGTCGAAGAGGTTTACTCTAAGCCCCACGAATACTACAATCAGCAGGTATAGTACATAATAAGGTATAATACACAAAAAACATATAACAAATTAATAAACAACAACTTAAACAAAAAACAGGCGTTAATAGGCTTAAAAAAAACAGATATCTTTTTTCAATTAAATAGTTCAGGCCCCATTAAATTAAGCTGAAAAATAAAAAAGTACCTTCTAAGAAATCTTTTGGGTATATAAATTGCCTAAGAAAGAATTTAAAAAGTAAAAAAAAGGTCAAAGATTATCTCCTTGACCTTTTATATTATCCACTAAATATATAACCTTACTTTATAAAGCCACTTCGTTTAATTCACTTCTATACTTTTCTATTTTCTCTTTTAGTTCTGCTGCGAGTTCACTATTTATAATACCATTCACCTCATCAAAATTTTCATAATACTTAGGCAATGCAAAGCTGTCCTTTACTTGTCCTCCAAACTGAGGGAAGACAGTCTTAGCGATATTCAATGAATTCTGTCCTCCATATCCTCCTGGTGATGTAGACATTAAGAACATCGGTCGCTCTTGGAATAGCTTTAACTCTATTCTAGAACACCAATCAAACAAATTTTTAAAACAAGCTGTCCAATTGCGGTTGTGTTCAGACATAGAACAGATGATAGCATCAGACTGTTTTATCTTTTCTAAGAATAACTTCGCTCCTTCTGGAAAACCTTGCTTCTCTTGATCTACAGAAAACAGAGGTACTTTATAGTCATTCAGATCTATCACTTCCACTTCTCCCGCTGGGAACAAAGGCACGGTATACTCAACTAACTTTTTATTAATAGAAGTACTCGATGTACTTGCTCCAAATCCTAATATTTTCATAGCTTATTTATTGTTATAGTTTATCGTATGCAGGAAACGCTCTAGATACTATTCTCTTCCATTCTGGATGGCGCTTAATATAGGCATATACTAACGGGCATAATGGGTACAGCTCATAGCTATGCTCTTCTATATACATCAGACTCTTTTCGATCAGAGCAGTAGCCACTCCTCTACCTGCTAGCTCTTCTGGGCTCTCTGTATGAATAAGTTTAATAATATTACCTTCTTCAGCATAATCTATAAATGCAGTATGACCATCTACTGTTAATTCAAAACGGTTAGTATCAGCATTTTTATTTACTTCTAAATTTACAAATTCTTCTTTCATATCCTATACATTTACTTGGTTAATTATCCTCTATTACAAAATTAGAACTAAATCTCGTCTACTAGACTTGACCTAGATTAAGTTTATTGTACTTTTCTACATAAAGATCACACCGATACATCCTGTGCTAGTAAAATACTTCAATCTCTCCCACCCCTTTATTTAAAAGAAAAATTAACTACTTAATGAATAATAACAAACATTTTATCTCAATAAAAAACATAATTTTTTATGTATTTATATTTTTTGGCACGATATATGTAAATCACATATTACAACAAAAACAACAAAACTTTCTTTTTCTTAAGTGACCTAGTTACCCCCAAATAACTAGGTCACTTTTTTTATATCCTTTTGACTACTTCGTTTTTACAGCCGTAGGTTCCCCTATTCACTGTCATAATATAGAATATCCCTCAGTTGTTATTAACTATTCTATAACAAAATCATTTATCTTAAAAAGATTTTAATATTTTTGCGACACTAACTAAAATGTACATAACATGTTTGGAGACTTAATGGGCATGATGGGTAAACTACAAGAGACCCAAGCTAAGATAGAAGAAACAAAGAAGAGATTAGACACCGTATTAGTAGATGATCAGAGTAAGGATGGGTTACTAAAAGTAACGATGACTGCTAATAGAACTATTCGTTCTCTATCTATCAGTGATGAACTAATGGAGGACAAAGAACAACTAGAAGATTACTTAGTCATGGTACTGAACCGTGCTATCGAAAAAGCCTCTGCTATCAATGAAGCAGAATTAGCTGCGGCTGCTAAAGATGGAATGCCGAATATCCCTGGACTAGATCTATTTAAATAATATTATGAAAAAAATTGTTTGTGCTCTTTTACTTGCTACTGGGGCGTTATTCGTGTCTTGTAATAAAGAAGAAACTAAAGGTAACCTTACTGTTACAGGTAAAGTAGATGGATTTAAACAAGGTAAATTATACCTATTTCAGATTCAAGATACTGTATTTAAAGCAATAGATTCATTAAATGTAAAAGGAGACGCTAACTTTAAGTTTGACTTAAATATTGATTCTCCTGAAGTATTCTTTTTAACCTTAGACCGCGGTCATTCTAACTCTCAGGACAACCAGATTATGTTCTTCGCTGAGCCTGGAAAGATGACAATCAACACGACTCTAAAGAATTTTTATAGTGATGCTAAGGTGACAGGTTCTAAATCTCAAGAGGTGTATGATGAATATCTAAAGACTCGTTCTTTAATCATCGATAAACAGAATGGTTTATTAGTAGACATCTTTAATGCTGAAAAAGAACAAAACACTGCTAAAAAAGATAGCCTTACTAATCTATCTAAGAAGCTTACTATCAGAAAGTATCTTAATGCTGTAAACTTTGCTATTAATCATAAAGACTCTGATGCGAGTCCTTATATCGCATTGACAGATTTGTACAATGCTCATACTAAGTTATTAGATACGATCTATAACTCTCTATCTCCTGAAGTAACTGCTCGCAAATACGGAAAGCAACTGAATGAGTATATCAAAGAGAGAAAAGAAGCAGAAGCACAAGTGACAACTACTCAGAATACAACTACTGAAGTTCAAGAATAATCAAAAAACGCCTTATAGGCGTTTTTTTTTATATATTTATATCTATGTCATTAGCTATTCAATTACAGCAGTCATTACAGCTCTCTACAGAAGAAGCTTCTATAGTAGAAGGACTATTCTCTTCTATACAATTCAATAGAGGAGAGACTATTATTACTCCACTTCAGAAGAGTGCTCCTCTGTACTATATCACAGAAGGGTATATCCGTATCTATGCTCTAGTAGATGATAAAGAGGTCACACAGTGGATAAGTGGAGCGGGCTACTTTATGACTGACTTGTCTAATTGGCTATTTGGCACACCTATTAGATGGACAATAGAAGCTCTTACGCCTGTCACAGCATTACAGATTACCTCTACAGAATACAAGACATTAGCAAAGCAGATCCCTAATTGGGCAGAAAAAGAGAGAGGCTTCATCGGTCACTGTTTCACACAGATGGAAAATAGAATATTTCAATTTATCTCTTTAACAGCAGAACAGCGCTATCTCCACTTTATGGATCAACTAGGGTATTTATTTAATGAAGTACCTCATCAGTATATTGCATCCATGCTAGGTATGACACCTGAAACACTGAGTAGAATAAGAAAAAAACAAACGAAAGCACTCTAATTACTTCTCATACACACCACCTTCATTCTCTAATTATAGTGACTCTATATAAATGAGCTTCTTAGATATAGAGATTAGTCCTCATTCTTTTATTTTATATTTGTGTAAACCAAAAAACACAATGTAAAATGAATCTTGAACAACAATTAAAAAGTAAGATAGATTTAAAAACAAAACCTCTACAAGCATTAGGTCTATTAGAGAAGATAGCTTACAAAATAGGAAAGGTACAACAGACTCTGACACCTAATCTAGTAACTCCTACTATCATCGTCTTCGCGGCTGATCATGGACTAGCAAAAGAAGGTGTGAGTGCTTATCCTACTGAAGTCACTTATCAGATGGTACTTAACTTTCTTAATCATGGTGCGGCTATTAATGTATTCTGTAGGCAACACAATATCAATCTAAAAGTAGTAGACGCTGGTGTGAGTAAAGACTTTGCCTCTCATCCTGACTTAATACAAGCTAAAGCAGGTCATGGCACTCATAATATGATCTCTGGCCCTGCTATAACTAAGGATGAACTAGCCTTCTGCTTCGCTTCTGGAGAGCAAATAGTGAGAGATATCGCTACTACGGGGACAAATATTATAGGATTTGGAGAAATGGGAATAGGAAATACTTCTTCTGCTTCTTTACTGATGAGTTCTCTATTAGATCTACCTATAGATAAATGTGTAGGGAGAGGAACTGGTCTAGATGATGAAGGATTAAAAAGAAAAAAAGAAATCCTTACCAATATTATCAATACTCATCCAAAACCTGCGAATGCAAAAGATGCTCTAGAACAATATGGAGGATACGAGATCGCTCAGATGTGTGCTGCTATGCTAGAGGCATACAGACATAATATGATCATATTAGTAGACGGCTTTATCGCATCAAGTGCATTCTTATGCGCGGCTAACTTAGAGCCAAAAATAACTGATAACGCAATCTTCTGTCATAAATCTGATGAGATAGGTCATCACTTATTGATTCGCTCTTTTAATGAACAGGCAATTCTAGATATGAACTTACGTCTAGGAGAAGGTACTGGATGTGCTCTAGCATATCCACTAATACAGAGCGCTGTAGCATTCTTAAACGAAATGGCTAGTTTCGAATCTGCAAATGTTTCTAACAAATGATCCGAAAAGAACTCACTTACTTTCTGACGGCTATCATGTTCTTTACGAGAATACCTATTCCTTTTAAAGTTCCTTATAGCCATGAGATCATGAATAAGTCTCAGAAATATTTCCCCCTGATAGGTTATCTTGTAGGTGGTATGGCAGTACTCGTCTATTGGGCTACCTCCTATTTATTCTCTGCAGATATAGCTATCGTGCTCTCTATGGTGAGCACAGTATTACTGACTGGGGCTTTTCATGAAGATGGATTTACAGATGTCTGTGATTCTTTTGGCGGTGGATATGGCAAGGAAAAGATTATGACGATCATGAAAGATAGTCGTATAGGAGCTTATGGTGTCATAGGTATCGTTCTATTACTCCTGTTGAAGTTTCTTGCCTTGCATAATATTGCCGAGTTATCTACTTCATTTTTACTCGTAGTGATGCTAAATGGACATATCACGAGTAGATTTCACGCTGCTACAGCCATATATACTCATCGATATGTAAGAGATACAGATGACAGTAAGTCTAAGCCAATGGCTAATCAAAAGCTGTCTTATTCATCCTTACTGTTTTCTCTGATGCTAGCGATCGTCCCTTACATACTATTTGATAACTGGTTATTTATTATAGCTTTTTTTGTTAGCTACATCGGAAAAATGTATCTAACTATGTACTTCAAAAAACACATAGGCGGATATACTGGCGACTGTCTTGGCACAATACAGCAGGTATGTGAAGTCTTATTTTACTTAACAACACTAACACTATGGAAATTTTTGTAATCCGTCATACGAAAGTAGACGTTCCCCCAGGCCACTGTTATGGGCAGACTGATGTCAATCTATTAAATAACTATCCTGATGATATAACTACCTTCAAGGATAGAATCCCAAATGATATCGACACTGTTATCTCTAGTCCTCTAAAGAGGTGTACTTTTATAGCGGATTACTTCTCTCAGTGGTACTCTACGGATGACAGACTCTTAGAAATGAATTTCGGACAATGGGAAATGAAAAAATGGGACGAAATACCAAAAGATGAATTACAAAACTGGATGGATAAGCTCGCACAAACTTGTCCTCCTTATGGAGAGAGCTTGTCTATAGTACAAGACAGGGTATCTTCTTTCTTAGATGACCTGCGCAAAGCTGAGTATAAAAAAGTATTATTAGTCACTCACGCAGGACCGATAAGATGTATGTGGAACTACCTATTACAAACTCCAATCAACAACACCTTTAAAGTGCCTGTAGATTATAATGAGGTCTTTCACTTTAATCTAGGAACCACTCCTCAGGATGACTTTATTCTACAGAAAGCTTAGCTCCCTTGTCTGATTACTTTTCTTGATAAATGTCAAGAGGTGATAAATGGAGATATACAACCTTTGTCTATCTAATTTACAATCTTATGACAATAGAAACGAGTATCACGATTAAAGCTACTAAGGATGCAATATGGCAAGTATTAATGAACTTCTCTGAATATCCTGAATGGAATCCTTTTATACTATCCATCACAGGTGAACCAATAATAGGGAAACAAATCAATATTAACCTACCTGAGATGAAGTTTAAACCTATAGTTCTAACTAATCAAAAAGAACGACTCTTTAGTTGGAAGGGAAAATTAGGGATAAAAGGGATATTCGATGGACATCATCAATTCGAAATACAACAGCTAGATGAGCAACATTGCTTATTTATACACAGAGAGGTATTCAGTGGAATATTAGTTCCCCTATTCAAAAAGAAACTACAAACTAAAACTAGACAAGGCTTTGAAGCTATGAATATCGCTTTAAAAAACAGAGCTGAGAAGGCATAAAAAAACTCGTGAAGCAATTCACGAGTTTTGTTTTTATTTATCTACTTCTATTTCTGCATTGATATGAAGTGGGTCATAACTGATCACTTCCCAATCTTTACTTAACAGGTCAATATAGTAGTAGTTTACATTATCATCTTTGTCAAAAGCACCATTTTTATTGATATCTTCTATTGTTCTAAAATACAATCTATTCTGACTATCAATAACTGTCCAATCTAACAACTCGTGTAGATCAGCACTTAACTTCTTAAAGTGTGTACCATCTCCCTTACTAATATACAATGTCTTGATATCATTAGAGTCTACCTTGCCATCTCTATTCGTATCTGCATCGAATAGACTGTACACTAATATATTCTTCTTAGTCTTCTCTGCTATCGTATTAAGGTAAGATACATTCTGTATCTGCACTTTCTTATCTGTTAATGGTCTAATTTGTAAAGAATCTTTATGTTGGAACATAAGGTTCTCTAGATACCCTGTTAGTTCAAAAGGCGCATAGTTAGATACAGTATAAGAAGTTTGGTTTACTTTACTCATACCACTTTTAGAAGAATAGCTATATACTCTAATCTCTCCTATAGGATGGATCAGGTGATCTGATTTTCCCATCATAATAGGAAGGTCAGCTATGCGAATATCTTCTGAACGGTCTCTTTCTTTCACCACTTCAGTTGTAGCAGCAGAGGTACCGTCTTCTTTATAAATAACTTTTGGTTTTTCGCCTTCTTGTTTACAAGCTGTTACTAAAAATAGTACGCTTAAAAACAGGGTTATTCTTACTTTCATAATAGAAAATTTAATACTTCAAAGATACATAATTAGTATTTCTGTACACAACACTAACTCAGCATTTTTTCAACAAAGCTTTATAGTTAATAATATGAGATTTGTCTATCCTCTAAAGAAATGTGATTCAAAGACTCCTTCATTTCCTACATTGTCCTTTACCTTTATAACTACATCGTTTCGACCAGTCACTACTTTGCCATCACTAAACTTGTGTACAATCTTACGTGTCTTGTAATCATAATCTAACAATATCCAATTGCCATTGATAAAGCCAGTAATTGTATTAATGCCCGATAAATCATCTTTAATCAAGAAAGATATCTGAGACTCTTTAGTTAACCATTGTCCTTCTGTGAAACTAGGTTTTTCTATAACAGGCGCTTTTTCATCCACTAAGATTTTATAATCTCCAAAGCTCTTGGTGTAGATTGACCACAAATTACCTTTTTTAGTAGTTTTAAAATAATCTCTTCTACCTCCATCTACTCTAGCAATAAATGCTTTGTCTCGATTAGAGATATTCATAGAAGACGTGTCAAATGACACAAGAATATTCTTAGCTAGAGGAACAACAGGTTTATGCAATTTTAAAACACCATCTTCTACAGACATATCCATCAAAAAGTCATTGTAAAATGTCTTAATAGGAAAACTCACTGTTACGTTCTTCTTCTCAAAAATGTAATCTCTATCAGTAACTATCTTGTATTCTCCTTTTGCTACTGACTTCTTCACTTTAGCAGTCGCATCTGTATATTCTACAGGAATATTGATCGTTTTCTTATTCCCGTGATAATCTGACAACACAATACTATAATTATAATTCTGTCCATTCTTAACAGTGACAATTCCTTTATTAGGATCTACTTTTAAAACAGATAGATTATAAGGTTTCTCATAGAACAGTTTTTGCACTTTTTTCTTTGTTGACACATAGCGTTCATAGTCTATTAGAGCATTGACATATCCAGTCTCAGAGAAAGAAAAAGTATCAAACTTATAAGAGAATAAAGCCTTGCCATTTACAAAAGTCTCAACCATGTATACGCCATTCTTATTGGTATTAAAATTCGCAGTATCATGAATATCTATTCCAAAACTAATGTCTCCCCTAGCCTTTACTGGAGAGGTCAAAAAACTACCATCATTCTGTGTCACATAAGATAACTGCTGTGGAGTCTCACTATCATTAGCCATAGCTCCATCGCCAACAGGGTATACATAAAGTCCGTTAACAGTAGGGGCTTGAGTATCTGTTAGCAACTTATCCATTCCTTCTTTTAATGGATTAATGATATTCTGTGTCTTTGTATCGCGAATCTCATAGTGAAGGTGAGGACCTCCAGATCCGCCTGTATTTCCAGTATATGCAATGATTTGTCCCTTCTTCACTAATACTTCATTCTTACGAGGAAAAATCTCTATCTCAAAACTCTTCTCTGAATAATGTCTATTCAATACAAGAGTAGCAATATCTCCAGCATAAGAATCTAAATGTCCATATACAGTAGTCTGTCCATTAGGATGATCAATATACAAAGCCTTACCATATCCCCAAGTCGATACTTTTATACGAGATACATATCCATCTGCTGGAGCATAAACTGGTAAACCAATTCTCTGCTGTGTCTTTATATCAAGACCTGTATGGAAATGGGTTCCTCTTAATTCTCCGAAATTACCAGAGGCGTGTATGTTAATATTTAAAGGACTATCGAAGGTTTCGGTATTTTGTGCATAAGCAAAAGTTTCTAATACACTTAAAAAAAGACTAGGTAGTATTCTAACTTTCATAATTTTTAAAACATTTCTGCTAAAATACATAATAACCCCATAAAAAATAGTATTATCTCTAAAAATGAAACACATAGCTAAAAGCTGTTTAAAGAAAAAGATAAATAACCTTTTTTTTTACAGAAAACTTTTTTAAATTTAAATACTAATTGTAACTTTGTTGAAAGGATAGTGAATAACAAGTATAATGAGCGAGCTAACTGATATTATTAATTCTTTAGAGGTAAAGTTTGCTAAACTTATGCAAAGGCTAAGTGTCTTGGAGGCAGAGAACAAACAGTTAAAAACTAGTTTGGAGCAAGCTCAAAAAGAGATTCATAAAAATGAAGAGCAATTAGACTCTATTTATAAAAAATATGAGTCAATACAATTAGCAAATTCACTATTGGGCAGTGAAGAAAATAGAAGAGATACGAAACTCAAGATAAATTCATTGATTAAAGAAATAGATCAGTGTATAGCTCATCTCACAAAATAGGAGAAATATGAGTCAAAAAGATGAACAATTAAAAATAAAACTATCTATAGCTGATAGAGTGTATCCACTAACGGTAGCATATTCGCAAGAGGAAGGACTGCGATCGGCATCGAAGAAGATAGATTTAATGATACATCAATTTGAGGAAAACTATGCTGTAAGAGATAAGCAAGATGTTCTAGCGATGTGTGCGTTACAGTTCGCATCACAAAATGAACAAAAGACAATTGACACTACAGATAGTTATAACAAAGCTGTAGAACGTTTAATCAGATTGGATGAAGCTTTAGATCGTGTGCTTTCTAAAAAAATATAACAATTCGTTCTTAACATAAGATACTAAAAATACTGCTCACATTAGTACTGTTTGATAAACTCAACACAAACAAATTAAAATGGGTGAATCTTTGCAACTAAAGCATGCTGCCTTGCGCAGATCCTTGAAAAGCAAGCTAACTCAAAACTTGTTAATAAGAGAGTTTACGCGACTCAAACTAATGTGGGCTTTTTTTATATATAATTTATAGAAACATTTATGGAAATACTAATGATCGTTGGGGGAATAATACTTGGTGCTGCAATAGGCTTCATGGTGGCGAAGTACCTTGAAAAAAACCATGCTTCCTCAATATTGTCTAATGCTCAAAACGAGGCCAAAACGATATTGCGTGATGCAAAAATTGATGGAGAGGCAATAAAAAAAGAAAAAATATTACAGGCTAAAGAGAAGTTTATAGAGTTAAAATCTGAACATGAACAAGTAATCTTAGCTCGTGATAAGAAGATGGCAGAGGCTGAGAAAAGAACTAGAGATAAAGAGTCTCAAATTTCAAGTGAATTAGCTAAAGCGAAGAAAGCAAATGATGAAAGTGAAAAAAAGGTTGCTGAATACAACAATAAGCTTGAAATCATCGAAAAGAAACAAGAAGAGGTAGATAGACTTCACCGTTCTCAAGTAGAACAGTTAGAAATCATCTCTGGTCTTACAGCTGAGGAAGCAAAAGCTCAAATCGTAGAAAGCCTTAAAAATGAAGCAAAAGCAAATGCTATGGCTTCTATACAAGAAACTATCGAAGAGGCGAAGCTTACTGCTCAGCAAGAGGCTAAAAAGATTATTATCAATACTATTCAACGCATAGGAACAGAAGAAGCTGTAGAAAACTGTGTATCTGTATTCAATATTGAGTCTGATGATGTAAAAGGTAGAATCATCGGTAGAGAAGGTAGAAACATTAGAGCTATAGAAGCTGCTACTGGAGTAGAAATCATCGTAGATGATACTCCTGAGGCTATTATTCTATCTTGCTTTGACCCTGTTAGAAGAGAGATTGCTCGTCTATCTCTACATAGATTAGTAACAGATGGTCGTATCCACCCTGCTCGTATCGAAGAAGTAGTGGCTAAAACAACTAAACAAATCGATGAAGAAATTATCGAAATAGGTAAGAGAACTGTTATTGATTTAGGTATTCATGGTCTACACCCTGAACTAATCAAAATAGTAGGTAGAATGAAATACCGTTCTTCTTACGGACAAAATTTACTACAACACTCTCGTGAAGTAGCTAAATTATGTGGATTGATGGCTGCAGAACTAGGTCTAAATGTTAAGCTAGCTAAACGTGCTGGATTACTTCACGATATCGGTAAAGTTCCTGAAACAGAAAGCGAATTACCTCACGCTATCTTAGGTATGCAGTGGGCAGAAAAATATGGAGAGAAGCCTGAAGTATGTAATGCAATAGGTGCTCACCACGATGAGATAGAAATGACTACATTAATCGCTCCGATTATACAAGTATGTGATGCTATCTCAGGTGCTAGACCAGGTGCTAGACGTCAAGTATTAGATTCATACATTCAACGTCTTAAAGATTTAGAAAGTATAGCTAATGAATTCGGAGGAGTTAAAAATGCTTATGCTATTCAAGCAGGACGTGAATTGCGTGTTATCGTAGAAAGCGAAAAAGTAACTGATGAAATGGCTGCTACTCTTTCTTTCGATATCTCTCAAAAAATCCAAACAGAAATGACTTATCCAGGTCAAGTGAAGATTACAGTAATTAGAGAAACTAGAGCAATCAATATTGCTAAATAATAAAGACTACAAGTCACAAAAAAGAGCTATTCGTTTGAATAGCTCTTTTTTTACATCTTACCAGCACGTGGATGAAACTCTTCTAATACTGACCTCAAACGCTCTGTACTAATATGTGTATAAATCTCTGTTGTGGTAATAGACTCATGCCCTAACATTAGTTGAATGGCTCTTATATCTGCTCCATTCTCTAATAAATGTGTAGCAAAGGAGTGTCTAAAGGTATGTGGACTAATATTCTTTTCTAAACCTACTTCCACAGCTAAACGCTTAATAATAGTAAATATCATAGCACGAGTTAACTGTCCTCCCCTTCTATTTAAAAACAAGATATCAGAACTATCTTTCTTGACTACCTGATGAGACCGTATAGAATCATTATACAATACGATTAGCTCCATACTATTATGATCAATAGGTACAAAGCGATGCTTACTCCCCTTACCTATAACTCTAATAAATCCTTCTTCAAAAAAGAGATCTGATAGCCGAAGCCCTACTAATTCACTTACACGCAAACCACAACTGTACAAGACTTCTAACATCACTTTATTTCTAAAGCCTTCTGGAGTAGATTGATCAATTGACCCTATAAGCATGTCTATTTCTTCTACACTTAACACATCTGGTAATTTACGTCCTGTCTTAGGAGTTTCTATCAACTCTACGGGAGAAACCTTTAGATACCCTTCTAAGATAAAGTAGTTAAAAAAGTTCTTTAATCCTGATATTATACGTGCTTGTGTAGTAGGAGCAACTATATCAGCAATACTATACAAAAACTCCTGTACCACACTAACATCTATAGTCTCTAATAAGACTTGCTCATCATACCCTTCTATATACCCGATAAACTTACGAATATCTAACTCGTAACTCTCTATCGAATTAAGTGAGAGCCCTCTCTCTAACTTTAAATAAGTCGTAAACATCTTAATAAATCCTTCCCAATACCCAGAAGCCATAATACATTCTTTTATATCTCAAATATACAAACAAAAAAAGAGCCTCTAAAAAGAGGCTCTCTATATTCAAATAAGATTTTATTCTAATTAGAATTTGTAAGTTAAACCGAATGTAGCTGTATCAAAGAAGTTATTGAATACATTTAAGTCAGTATTAAACTCGTTAACTGATTTTCCACCATCAGCTTTAGCTGAAGAATAAGAAATCACATCACCTAAGTTAAAGCTGATTGCGATACTTTCAGTAACGAAATAGTTTAATCCAAGATTTAAACCTGCTCTCATTCCTTTAGTTTTTACTCCATCCATACCTTCTTTAATTTGGTTGTATCCAACACCAACTTCAGCATAAGTTTTGAAACGTTGTCCTAATTCTAAGAAATAATAACGACCAAATACACCTCCGTAGAAGTTATTATTTTTATCAACTTTAGTTCCATCTTTCTTTTTGTTATCAGAACCTACTTCAAAAGATGCTCCTACAGCAAATTTGTCAGATAACATATATCCTACTTTAGGATTGAAATTGAATACGTTACTTTTTGTATCGTCATTTTTATCATTCTTAGAATTGAATCCAAAATTTCCTTCAACAAATACGTTAGTTTCTTGGAATCCGAAAGTTGGTTTTTCTGTTTCTTGTGCGTTAGCAGTGAACCCGAAAGCTGCAACTGCAACTAATGAAAGTACTAGTTTTTTCATGTTTTTAAGCTATTTTTAATTA
Organism: Myroides odoratimimus; assembly: GCF_030326305.1. Lineage (GTDB taxonomy): Bacteria > Bacteroidota > Bacteroidia > Flavobacteriales > Flavobacteriaceae > Flavobacterium > Flavobacterium odoratimimum_A. The sequence continues at coordinate 175,492 of NZ_JACAKB010000002.1, forward strand.
ACAATTCAAATGTAGCGACTATCACCAAGAGCGATGTAATTTTTAATATTAAAATAACAATTACATAACACAAAAAACAATAAAACAACACTAAAACACTAATAAACAAGATAATAGTAAATTAAAATAAATTCATAAAAAATAGTTAAAAAACATATTTTTAAACACAAAAAAACATTTATTATCTTATTCTACACCATAATTAGCATTTATAAAATGTTTTTTAACATAAATAACAATATAAAATACATATAAAAACAAAAAACAGTATTCTTAAAGTCGTAAGAAACTATTTATAAAAACACTATATAACATATAGTAAGAAGTATAAATCATTTTTTAAGCGACTGATTAAGTATTAAATAATATATTTGTCAGAAGTAAAATGACCTTCATGAAAATATTAATTATAAATGGACCTAATCTGAATCTTTTAGGGAAAAGAGAACCTGAAGTATATGGTAACACTTCTTTTGAAGATTACTTTCAAGTTCTTAAAGCTAATTACCCTGAAATAGAGCTAGAATATTATCAATCTAATATAGAAGGAGAGCTTATTAATAAGATACATGAAGTTGGCTTTAGCTACGATGCTATTATCTTAAATGCAGGAGCGTATACACATACCTCTATCGCTATAGCTGATGCCATCTCTGGTATAACAACACCTGTTATCGAAGTACATATCTCTAATACACATAAGAGAGAAGATTTTAGAAAACATTCTTATATATCACCAGTATCACATGGAGTAATATTAGGTTTCGGACTAAAAAGTTATGACCTAGCTATTGCTTCTTTTCAGTTATAATGAAACATTCTTTGTTTAAGTATATTACTTTTATATGCTTTGTGCTCCTATCTATATATAGTAGTTACGCACAAGACACAACTGTATATGGAAAAGTCGTAGACTTAGAGGGTAATCCTATAGAGAATGCTTTAGTATTTATAAAAAGAACAGACAAGCAAACTATCACTAATAAAAATGGAGAATTTCAAATACAAATAACCTCAGGGCAATATATCTATGCCCAAAAGGAAGATTACACAATCAAAAGAACAGAGTACTCTCCTAACAAAAGTACTTATGATAAGTTACAATTAGTACTAACACCATTAAAACAAACAGATATTTTTTATGACAACCCTCAAGATGAATACGCTGTTTTCATTATGGATCTAGCTAGTACACATAAGAAAACTAACAACTTAAAGAAGTACACTCTTGACTATTATTCTAAGGGAAATTTACAGCTTGCATCTGGAAGGGAAACGTTCTTAGGTCAAAAACGAAAAGATTTAGACCCCTCACTAGATATAACAGATGTAAATAACTATATCTATCTAGGAGAATTATCTTCTCAACAAACTGTACTCAATGAAGATTATGGCAAAGAAAGGGTTATTGCCTTTAATGAAATAGGTAAGGCAAAAGATCTTTTCTTCTTAACAGCAACAGATAGTGATATTAATTTATACGATAAAATCGTTTCTAATCAGATCAATGTAATCTCTCCTTTGATGTCCTATGCTAAAACATATTACTATTTTAAATTACTGAAAAAAGAGACAGATTCTTTAGGAAATGATATATATACGATAAGCTTTACTCCAAAAAGAGATAGAGAACCTATCATGGAAGGTAAAATAAAAATCACTAGCGATAAATGGCAAATTACAGAACTCTATGCCGCTATGAATGGAGAAAATGTAGGATTAAAGAATGTGAAACAAGTAGTAATCACTCAACAATATAAACACAACGCTGCATTAAATCTATACCTTAAAGAGAGCCAGAACTTATATTTAAAAGGAAAGTTCTTGGTCTTTGACTATGTTGGTTCATTTAAAGCACATTATACAAATTACCAAACAGACAACTCTATTAATAAATCGCAATTCAGTAATGAATTAATCCAATATTCAAATAACTTTTTACATCAGCCAGAAAGTTATTGGGAAAAGAACAGACCATATCCATTATCTAAAAAAGAGATGGCAACTTTCAATGAACAAGAAATAAAAATTCAGGAAGCCACTAAAGCTACATTAGATTCAATAGATAATAGAACTAATAACTTCACTCTTTTTAAGCTAGTCAAAGGATATCAACATTTAAATTCTTATAAAAACTCAGCTATTACCTATCGTGGATTACTTTCTACCTTTGCATTTAATGCTGTTCAGGGATTTAACGTTACCACGGGCTTAGATTATGTAAAAGTAAAAGATGACTACTCTCAAACTAAACTAGGTACAATCGTCAACTATGGTATCTCTGAAAATAAATATAGAGTATCAGGATATGCATCTCACATATTTAATCAAATAGACTATAATACTATCACTATCTCTGGTGGTAGTACCATCTTACAGTTTAATCAAGATGATCCTATTAAAACTCCTATTAACTCTTTTGCAAGTGCTTATTTTGGTAAAAACTATGCTAAATACTTTCAAAAAAGTTATCTTCAAATCAAGTATGAACAATATGCATTTAATAGATTTAAGTTTAGTGGGTTATTAGAATATGCTCATAGAAAATCATTAAGCAATAGTCTTAACAGCCCACCATTTGCTCCACAAAAAGACTTTACATCTAACAACCCTTTAGATCCTACAGATTTTGATAATGCACCATTTAAAGATAATTCTATCTTTAAATTTAACTTAGGATTAAACATAATCTTTGACCAAAAAATAATCACTTATCCTGATTACAAACAATACTTACCTACTTCTAAGTATCCTATTATATCACTTACTTTAGATAAGACATTGAATGCTACAACCAGTAATTACAACTATACCTTTGTATCATTTGCAACGCAATACAATGATAATATCGGTAAAATAGGGAACTTATACATAGGGTTAGCAGCTGGAAAATACTTAGAGCAAAACGACATAGCCTTCACAGACTATAAACACTTTAATGGTAATAGAACCTTTATAGGATCAACCGCTGTTTATAACAAACAGTTTAATCTACTACCATACTATGAGTACAGTACAAATAAATCTTATATTGAGTTCCATTTAGAACATGACTTTAGAGGGTATATAATGAATAAAATTCCTCTATTAAATAAAACTCGATATTCTATAGTAGTGGGATACCATATGCTGAATGTTCCTGATAAAGATGTGTATGGAGAATACAGTATAGGCTTAAACAACTTTGGTTTTGGAAAGTTTAGACCATTTAGAATAGACTTCTTTAAAACTGTTTCGAATGGCCCTTATAAAAATTTTGGTTTTGTATTTGGTATTAAAGTACTCGATTTAATCCAAAAGTAATAACGCTGTATTATCATTTGATATTCAATAAGAATAGAAGTCGTTCTTATTATAGACTCTTACTTTACAAGCTTAGTTTAAAAGAGTGCTTAGCTGTCTACAATTACACAACAGATAGAATAACCACGACTTCAAAAACCTGAATCTTGAAATATCAAAAACTACATTCATAAATAAGTATATAAGAACCGGCATTCTTCTCAGTGTATATTTAGTAGTTAATGAAGTTTATACTGTTATACTAGCACATTTCTCGCACATTTCTCGCACATTTCTCGCACATTTCTCGCACATTTCTTCGACAAAAACACCTTCTAGGCAGGAAAACCCCTATAAAGTGCAAGCCTTACGCTTATATCTTAATACCAAATATTGAAATCACACCCCCTGTACTAATTTAAGATATTAACTACTGTTTACGTTTTAATCATTTCACACCTATTGGTATTACTTAAACAATACTTTTATAAAGTCTTTTTAATCAGAATTAGGTATACAACAAAGAACTCTATCTACAGACATTATTTACAAAAAAAGGATTAAGCTTGACTTAATCCTTTTAATATATTCTAGTACTATTCTTCTATTCTTTCTATATGAGCTCCTAAAGCACGTAATCTATCATCTATAGCTTCGTATCCTCTATCTATTTGCTCTATATTTTGAATTTCGCTTACTCCTTTAGCTGATAAAGCAGCTATCAATAAAGATATACCAGCACGAATATCTGGAGAAGACATCTTCGTTGCTTTTAACTGCGACTTAAAGTCATGTCCTATAATAACAGCTCTATGTGGATCACATAAGATGATCTTAGCTCCCATATCAATTAGTTTATCGACAAAGAACAATCTACTTTCAAACATCTTTTGGTGGATTAATACCTCTCCTCTAGCTTGTGTAGCAACTACCAAAATAACACTTAATAAGTCTGGTGTTAGACCTGGCCATGGTGCATCTGCTATAGTAAGTATAGAACCATCTATAAAGTTTTGAATCTCATATCCATCCGTGTGAGCTGGAATATAAATATCATCTCCCCTCTTCTCTAAAGTAATTCCTAGTCTTCTAAATGTATTTGGTATCACTCCTAAGTGCTCCCAACCTACATTCTTAATTGTAATTTCACTTTGTGTCATTGCTGCTAATCCTATCCATGACCCAATTTCTATCATGTCAGGTAGCATCGTATGTTCACAACCTTTTAATGCTGTAACTCCTTCGATAGTTAATAAATTAGACCCTACACCTTGAATCTTAGCCCCCATAGAATTCAGCATTTTACACAATTGCTGAATATATGGTTCACAGGCAGCATTATAGATAGTAGTAACACCTTCTGCTAACACAGAAGCCATCAATATATTAGCAGTACCTGTTACAGATGCTTCATCTAACAACATATCAGTACCTACTAACTTCTCCGCCTCTACTCCATAGAAATATTCTTCTCTATTATATCTAAATGTGGCACCTAATTTTATGAATCCATCGAAATGTGTATCTAGTCTTCTACGTCCTATCTTATCTCCTCCTGGTTTTGGGATATATCCTTTTCCAAAACGAGCTAATAAAGGACCAACCATCATAATAGACCCTCTTAAGGCTTTGCCATCTGTCTTAAAATCATCTGAGATAAGATAATCTAAATCTAAATCATCCGCTTGAAATGACATTTTATTAGGACCTAACTTTTCAATCTTAACTCCTAATTTGCCTAATAACTCTATTAATTTATTTATATCAATGATATCCGGTATATTAGAGAGTACAATTCTTTCTGGCGTTAACAAGACAGCACATAAAATCTGTAATGCCTCATTTTTAGCACCTTGAGCATATACCTCTCCTTTTAGCTTAAAACCTCCTTCAATCTTAAATGTACTCATTACTTCTTACCTTTTGAATGATAGTTATTACTTTTATATTTCTTATTGTTGTTATTGTTATTGTTGTTGTTAGAATTACTCTTTTGGTTATTTGAGTGATTCGTTTTATTAGATTGCTTTTTATTTACCTGCATTAGATTAGCAGTAGTAGATAATTCTTCTTCTTTTTTAAATAAATTTATCTTTCCATTAGACAATTCACATAGATGTTCAAAGATTACTTCATCCTTTACTGTCTCTTTATTCCAACTTAGATAACTCTTCTTCATATGATTAGCAATCACAAGTATCAATGCATCCTTCATCTCGCCATCTTCCCATGCTATGGCCTTATTAATCATATAAGTAATATTATTACCATAAAATCTATACTTAGGGTGATTCTGAGGATAAGCTAATTTCTCAGGTTTTGTAAATATAGTTTCTTGTGTTGCAATAGGGAAAGGACTATCAACATCTAATTTAAATTCAGACATCATGAATAATTGATCCCATAACTTATGTTGAAAATCTGGTACGTCACGCAAGTGCGGATTCATACTTCCCATCACACTAATAGCATATCTAGCGCCATTATTTCGCTCTTCTCTATCTTCGATTTTACAGATATGGTCAATCAAACTATGTAGATGACGTCCATATTCAGGTATTATCAATGGTTTTCTTAAGGAATTGTAATCTAAATGAGTTACTGCTTCTTTGGAATCAAATTTCATATTATCAATGCTGTTATATTGGGATAATTACTTCTTAGTTCTCGTATCACCTAATACTTGAAAAGTAATTTATTTAAAAATAGGTAAAAAAAGGATTATAAAGAAACTATTCCTTCAATAGTTGAAACTGCAATATACTTATCAATGATTTCTTGTGCATTTTTCACTGTAAGTTTTACAGAAACACTTGCAAATTTTCCAGTACTTGAATTCTTAATTTGAATATCAGCATTACAACCGTCAAAAGCCTCTTCTACTCTCGCAATTTTCTCTGGTTCACCAGGCACTATAAATTTATAAAGATAAGGTCTTGGCCACGTTTTATCGTCTTCTAATTGCTCTTTTAATCTTTTATAAAATTCTATTGTCTTATCGTCCATATCGTTTTTATTAGGCAAATATAATCAAATTAACCACTATAATTTTCAAAAGATGTAGTTAAAACTCTTTTGCAGACCACATTTTATTGTACTTTTGCACCTTTGATATTTACAGCAAAATGGACACAAAAATAATCTTAATCATTGGAGGGCCCGGATCTGGTAAAACTACGTTGATTAACGAACTTACTAACAAAGGATATGTTTGCTATCCAGAAATATCTCGTGCGGTAACCAAAAAAGCCCAAGAAAAAGGTATTGATCAATTGTTCTTAACAGAACCTCTATTATTCAGCCAATTACTTTTAGAAGGAAGAATCGAACAACATAAAGATGCTGTTAAAGAATCAGCGAATATTGTTTTTATAGACAGAGGAATTCCAGATGTACTAGCTTATATGCATTACACAGGAGATAAATACCCTGAGAGTTTTGATATAGCATGTAAACAACATCTTTATCACCAAATCTTTTTGTTACCTCCTTGGGAATCGATATACCAAAGTGATGAACAACGATATGAGAATTTTGAGCAAGCTAGCCAAATACACGAACATCTTATCTCAACATATAAGAACTATGGCTACGATCTAATCGAAGTTCCAAGAGATACAGTTGAGAATAGAATTGATTTTATATTAAGCAGAATTTAAGAAATCATCATATTTTAGTTAAAAGGGTTATAGTATTCAAACTATAACCCTTTTATTTACAACATTTTTTGTAAATTCGTTATCATATTTTCATTTATTCCTGCTAGAACATGACTACACCAATTGAAATTCTTCAAAAGTACTGGAATTACGACAGTTTTCGAGAGCCTCAGAAAGACATTATAGATTCTGTCCTAGCAAAGAATGATACTTTTGCATTGCTCCCTACAGGAGGAGGAAAAAGTATCTGTTTTCAGATTCCTGCACTTTTATTACCAGGAACATGCCTTGTAGTTTCTCCACTGATAGCGCTAATAGAAGACCAAGTAAACAATCTTAATAAACTTAATATAAAGGCTACTTCTATTATAGGTGGTACGCCAATGCATGAGATAGATGCAATATTTGACAATTGCTTGTATGGAAACTATAAATTTCTATACATATCACCTGAGCGATTAAAACAGACGTGGATACTTGAACGAATAGAAAAGCTTAAAATCAATATTATCGCCATAGATGAAGCACACTGTATATCTCAATGGGGACACGATTTTAGGCCGGCATATCTAGAATTAAGCAAACTACGCGATATTTTTGCAGAAGTACCTATTATTGCACTAACAGCATCAGCTAATAAAAAAGTAGTAGAAGACATTTGTACAAATCTTAAACTTAATTCTCCTAAGCTATTTACGAAAAGTTTTTTTCGAGAAAACCTTATTTACGGTGTTTATAAAGTAGAAAACCAACTGAGTATGGTTCTGCGCATATTACAAAAAAATCCTGCGCCAACAATAATCTATGTTCGCAATAGAAAAGAAGCTTTTTTCTTCTCCAACCAATTAAATCAAATGAACTATAAAACTACTTTTTTTCACGGTGGTTTATCTATCATTGAAAAAAAGAAAAGAATGCAAGATTGGATAGAAGAAAAAACACCTATTATAGTTGCTACTAATGCTTTCGGAATGGGGATTGATAAAAAGAATGTAAAAAATGTAATCCATATACAAATACCCGAAAACATAGAAAATTATTATCAAGAAGCAGGACGAGCAGGACGAGACGGTAATAAAGCATTTGCAACCATGCTAGTAACAGCACAAGAAATCAAGTATAATAATGAGATGTTTGAAACAAATCTCTTTGACAAAGAGTTTCTTAAACGCATATATCGAAAACTCAATAACTTTTTAAGTATTGCTTATGGAGAGGGATATAATTGTACTTACAGTTTAAATTTCAACAAATTCTGTAATCATAATAACTTTCCTCATAGAAAGGCTTACAACGCTCTACAATTCTTAGATAGACAAGGTATTATTCGATTATTAGAAAACAGTAAAAACAAGACTAAATTACTCTTTACTGCTCCTAGTAGTAAAATATTGGATATAACGTATGACAATGAGAGTTACGAAAATATTATTCACTTTATATTACGTACTTATACAGGAATACATGAATATGAACAAGACATAGATTTACATCTAATAGAACAACATACTGGCGAAAGTCAAGAGAGTATTATAGCCTGTTTAAAGGATTGTCATGATCAAAACTTATGCAACTACATTCCTGAAGAAAATGACCTCACAGTCATATTTAATGAGGCCTGGGAAGAAGACAGAGCACTATATCGTACATTCCCTTATTTAAAACAACAAAATGAACAAAAGATAAATCAATATAAATCACTCTTATTTTATATTGAAAATGAAGATATTTGTAAAAACAAAATACTTCTAAAGTATTTTGATGAAAATAAGGCAACTGATTGTGGTACTTGCTCTACATGTATTTCTAATAAAAAGAAATGTAATACTAATAGTGCTATTATTGACAATATATTCGAAATTCTATTACATAGCCCTAGTACTATTCAACAGTTAGAAATAGAACATGGCATCGACAAAGAGGACATTATATACTCATTACAAGTATTACAAGAACAAAATAAAGTTAAAATAAACCTAGAAAATCAATATTTAGTAATATGAAAGACTTACGTATCGTATTCATGGGAACTCCAGACTTCGCAGTTGGAATTCTAGATGCTATATATACAAATAATTATAATGTGGTAGCCGTAATAACTGCACCTGATAGACCTGCAGGTCGAGGTCAAAAGATAAAATACTCTGCAGTTAAAGAGTATGCTTTAGAAAAAAAACTTCCAATACTACAACCGACAAACTTAAAAGATGAAGAGTTTTTAAGTGAATTAAAAAGTTTTAATGCCAATCTTAATGTAGTAGTTGCTTTTAGAATGTTACCAGAAGCAGTATGGAGAATGCCAGAATTAGGTACCTTTAACTTACACGCATCACTTTTACCTGATTATAGAGGAGCTGCCCCTATTAATTGGGCTATTATAAATGGAGAGACAACAACTGGAGTATCTACATTCTTTATAGACGAAAAAATAGATACAGGAGCTATCATTCTTAAAAAGGAACTAAATATTGGGACAAATGAAAATGCAGGTGAATTACATGATAGGCTAATGATTTTAGGAGCTTCTACAGTACTAGATACATTAGAGTTAATAAAGCTAGACAAAGTTACCACAGTAACACAACCAAAAGAAGAAACCAAAACTGCTTATAAATTAAATAAAGACAATACTAAAATTAACTTCACACAAGCGGGTCATCAAATACACAATCTTATTAGAGGCCTTAGTCCATATCCTACAGCATGGTGTTTTTTTAAAGATAAAAGCAACGAATGGTCAGTTAAAATATATGAAGCTAATTATGAAGAAGATAGCCACAACCATCCTATTGGCAAAGTAGTTTCTAGTAAAAAAGAGCTTAAAATTGCTGTTGAGAAAGGTTTTATCAATATTTTAAGACTTCAATTTCCAGGTAAAAAACCCATGAAAGCCAACGAATTACTCAATGGAGTGACTTTTAGTGAAGATGCAATAGCATTATAAACAACTATAAATCAACACTTAACAAATTTATAGTTTATTTTAGCTTTTAAATCACTTTGATTTATCAAATTTTTATTTTTTTTTATGCAAAAGACTTGCTTTATTACAGAATTACCCTAAATTTGTATAAGGACGTTAATAAAGTTAACCTTTAAAAAAAATTATTATGAACAAAACTGAATTAATTGATGCAATTGCTAAAGATGCAGAAATCAGCAAAGTGGCTGCTAAAAAAGCATTAGAATCATTCTTATCAAATGTTGAAACAACTTTAGGTAAAGGTGGAAAAATTTCTTTAGTTGGTTTTGGATCTTGGTCAGTATCTGAAAGAGCTGCTAGAGAAGGAAGAAACCCTCAAACTGGGAAAACAATCAAAATTGCTGCTAAAAATGTAGTGAAATTTAAAGCTGGTTCTGAATTAGAAAACGCTGTAAACAAGAAGAAAAAATAATATTAATAATAATATTAACACTTTTTCGAAAATATAAAGCCTCGCTAATTTTAGTGAGGTTTTTTTATTATATTAGAAGATGAAATCCATCTGATAGTTTACACATATGATTCATTCACTTTCTATACAAAGAGGAGATCAATTAATCTCACTACCTAGTGCTCATAACGCAGATCTTATTTTCTCAAGATCCGTTATTCTATTAACAGAACACAGTCAGGATGGTTCTGTTGGCTTTATACTAAATAAACCATTAGATCTAACTTTATCAGATCTTTTACCAAATATAGAGGCTTCATTCACTATTTACGATGGAGGTCCGGTTCAAAAAAACAGAATATTTTACATACATACTAAACCAGAGTTAATCCCTGACAGCATTCATATCGTAGATGATTTATATTGGGGAGTAGACTTTGAGGAGCTTAATAATATCCTATCCCTAGGTATACTTACTAAGAATGATATTCGCTTTTTTTTAGGCTATTCGGGTTGGGACTGTGACCAATTAAAAAATGAGATTCAAGATAGCTTTTGGATAGCTTCTAATAAACTAGATACGAAGAATATTTTTTCCCAATCTCCTACAGAGCTATGGAAAAGCTCATTAGCTAAATTGGGAAACAAATACTCTCTATGGCTAAATGCACCTGAAAACCCTAACTTCAATTAGGATAGTTAGATAACATTCTTACATCAGTCTAATTTTTGCATTTAACTTATTTATCAAATCAGCAGCTAAAACATTAGTATAATTTTTCTTACGGTACTTTGTCACAGGTTGAACTCCCATAATGACATTCGTAATGAATAATTCATCAGCCTTTTGTAATTCAAATGGTGAGATTACTGCTTCTTCAAATTTGTAGTCAGTATTCTTTTGTAATAACTCTATGATCTGTTTTCTCATAATCCCCTTCACACATCCATCAGACAATGGAGGAGTTTTCACCACATTATCTTTTACGATAAAAATATTTCCATTTAATGCCTCTACAATATTCTTAGCATCATTCAGCAATAAACAGTTTTGATAACCATTCTCTTCAGCGAAGATACTACCTGTTACATTTATCAGTCTATTGTTTGTTTTTAAAGTTGATAATAAGTGTGAAGTCACATAGAAATCTTTATACAATTCGATTTCATAATCCTTTGTATTCAGACTATATATTCCATTGTTCAAAACCTCAGCCGAAATAATATAGCCTATTTTTCGAGTTAAAGGAAGGTATTTGCCCTCAGCATCTCTATATACTGTAAAACGCACTCTAAATGCATTTGTAACTGATTCAAGGCTATTGATTGTTTTAAGTATTGCTTCCTGAAAATACTCCATTGTAAACTCCATAGGAATTTCCATACGCAGAATACGCATAGAAGACATTAATCTAAAGTAGTGGTCTTCTAAGAATAAAACCTTCCCATCTAAAACCCTAACTGTTTCAAAAACAGCATCTCCATATAAAAAACCTCTATTGTGTTCTACTGACACATTACTATTAGAAACAATTTTGCCGTTAACATTAATCATATTCTATTTTCTTCTGATTACTATTAACGGCAAATATAAGTTATATTTTATGGAATTATGCAGAACCTAATACTTGTTTTAAGTCCATGATTTGATTTTCCCATAATTGTTTTGATTCATTGATTTCATCTGGCTCTGCGAAGTCAGTAACGATTATTGTTACATCTTTAGTTAATTCATCTTTATTAATTTTTAACTCAAAGAAATAATCTGTCTCTTTATCATTTTCATCTAACCATCTATATCTAACTCTCTCATCTGCTTTACGAGTAACAACACGAGCTTTCTCTTCAGAATCTCCCCAAATAAAAGAATATATTTCGCCACGTGAATTTACATTATCAGCGAACCACTCGCTTAGCCCTGAGGGATCCGAAATATACTGATACAATAATTGCGGAGATGAATTAATTGAGAATTCTAGTTCGTATTTTTCTTTCATAGCCTTTTTTCAAATTTTATAATTTTTTCGAATATAATCATATTTTGTAAATAAAAAAATATTTTTTTTCTCATTCTCTATTTGCATTATAAACTTTTTATTCTATATTTGCACCCGCATTACAGAAGTAACGCAGGCCAATAATGGCGAGGTAGCTCAGTCGGTTAGAGCGCAGGATTCATAACCCTGAGGTCACGGGTTCAACTCCCGTCTTCGCTACAGAGCTCCTAAAACCACTCCCAACAAGGTTTTAGGAGCTTTTTTATTATTCACTTTCCTATGTGTTTTTAGGTTAACGACAATGTAAACGTCAACCCAAAAAAGCACAAATATGATTACCATCACAAAAAATCAATGCTATTTTACTGAACTTTGGGTATCTCCTAAAGGTTTTAAAAAAGCAAAAAAAGCATCGCTGACTAAACAGTGGTATGTACAATGTTATTTTTATGATCCTAAATTCAAGGATAAATATCCTAAAGGATTTCCATATCGTAAAAAGATTAATAAGTTTCAAACATTAAAAGAACGAATAGAAGCTGCTGAATACTTGCTTCTAGAAATACCTGCTTTATTTAAACAAGGTTACAATCCTATAACTAAATTGTACATGATAGATAAAGAAGACCAGGAACTAGATCCAACTCATATAAGTGAAGAGTCTTCTTTCTTACATGCTCTTAATTGGGCATACAATAATGTTGAAGTAGCAAAATCAACAAAGAATGATTTAAAAAGTATTCTTAAGTATGTTACTGAAGCTATAGTTAGATTAGCTTTTGAAGAATTAGAGATTAAAGCAGTGAAGAAAAAACACATTCGTTTTATACTTGATAACATTCAAAAAGAAACAGGGCAATTCTCAGCACACAAATTCAATAAGTACAGATCTTATATTTCTATTCTATTTAAAGAACTAGAAGAATATGAAATTATAGAAAACAACTTTGTAAAATCTATTCGTAAGAAGACAGAATTCAGAGAGCCTAGAGAGATACTAAGTAAAGAACAAAGAACCTTAGTTAATAATCATCTTAGAGATAATTATGTATCTTTTTGGAGGTTTACTAATATCTTCTTTCACTCTGGAGCACGTATTAGTGAACTACTAGATCTTAAAGCAAAGGATGTTAACCTAGAAAATGGAACATTTAGAATACTTGTAAAAAAAGGAAAACAATTTATTTATACTAATAAAGTAATAAAGGATATCGCTTTACCTTTTTGGGAACGAGCTATTACAGGAGCGGATGATGACCATTATGTTTTCTCTAATGGATTGCTACCAGGTGATAATAGAATACGCAGAGAACAGATTCAACGTAGATGGAAAACACATGTAAAGGATAAACTAGGTATCACAGCTGACTTTTATGCACTGAAACACCTCAACCTTGATGATATTGCTGAGATATATTCTATAGAAGATGCTGCTTCTGCTGCAGGACATACTTCTACTAGAATGGTAATTACTCATTATGCAGTAGGAGAAAAAGAAAGAAGAAATAACAAGATTCGAATTTTAAATAATACCTTTGGGTAAAATTTGAGGGTGTCCCGTGAACTGTGTCATTAAAATAATTGTATAATAAAATATGTACATTAGTAAAATGAGCACAGAAAAGAAAGAATTTGATTTCGAGAGTTTTAAAGAACAGGCAATGGCTGATATTTATCAAGGAAAGAAAATGGGAGGTCCAGATGGTGTTTTTGGTCCCCTTTTAAAACATTTCCTTGAGACTATGTTAGAAAGTGAACTAGAGAATCATTTGGAAGAAGAAAAGGCTAAAGGGATTGCAAATCGTCGCAACGGCAAGACAACTAAAACTGTTCGAAGTATGCAGTCGGGTTCTATTGAATTAGAATCTAATCGCGATCGCAATGGAACCTTTGAACCAAAGGTGTTACCTAAACGTCAACTTATTATCACAGATCAATTAGAGGATAATGTAATTAGCCTATATGCTAAAGGCAGTAGTACTCGTGATATTGCGGGTTATATCATGGAAATGTATGGTATGGATATTTCAGCCACAGAAATATCGCGTATAACTGATAAAGTCATACCTGCAATGAAAGAGTGGCGTGATCGCCCTTTAGAAGCTATATACCCCTTTGTTTTCTTAGATTGTATGTTTTATAAAGTAAAAGAACAAGGTAGTGTTACATCTAAAGCAGTGTATAATATATTAGGGGTTAATCAAGAAGGAAAGAAAGAATTAATAGGAGTTTATCTTGGAGATACTGAAGGATCTAAGTTTTGGCTTTCAGTATTAACTAATCTTAAGGCGCGTGGTGTCCAAGATATCATTGTAGCTTGTGTGGATGGTTTAAAAGGCTTTCCTGAAGCTATACAAGCTGTATTTCCTAAGACACAAGTACAACTTTGTATTGTTCATCAAATAAGAACCAGTCTGCGTTTTGTTCCTCATAAAGATAAGAAAGCAGTTGCTGCTGATCTTAAACCTATATATACTGCTGTAAGTGAAGAACAAGGCTATGAAAGGTTATTGCAGTTTGAAGAAAAATGGGCAAAGAATTATCCATTAGCCGCTAAAGGGTGGTTGGACAATTGGGAACATTTGTCAACTTATTTTGATTTTGACCCTCATATCAGAAAAGCAATATATACCACTAATGCTATTGAAGCTATGCATCGACAGGTAAGAAAAGTAACCAAGACTAAGGGAGCCTTTACTACTGAACAATCTCTTTTGAAATTAATGTTTTTAGCTATTACAGAGGTCTCTAAAAAATGGACTATGCCTATTCATAATTGGGGGTTGACAATGTCACAATTGTATATTAAATTTGGGGATAGATTACAACCGTAAAAAAAAACTCCATTTCCTAGCTTTTGGGCTTAAGCCCAAAAGCTAGGAAATGGAGACTGACACAGTTTGTGTTACACTCCCTAAAATTTCAACTTTTTCTCTTCAATATGTATACAATGTATAAGAAAATGGCTGTCATATAAAAATGACAGCCATTTTTTCTATTTGATATATTTAATTCTCTCTGGAGCTCCAGGTTCCTTTTTAACATACCAATAACCAGTATCTTCATCAAAAAACAATCTATGTCTAAAAATATCATATAAAACAAAAGTAGAATCAATTTTAGGTGAAAAAACGCTCATCGTGTAACTATTTTTGTTTTTAGTAATACTATAATCAACCTCATAGTATCCTTTTATTAATTTTAAAACTATATCTTTATTTTCAAGTTCTTTTCTCAGTTTAGAGTTAGTTAATTTCAATGTATCAATTGAGGCTGTTAAATCACTTTTTATAGAATCTCTTTGATCAATTAAATCACTATATGTAACAATATTACCCTTTCTAGTTTCATAAGAAATAACCTGATATCCTTTTTTAGTTATACTATCTATTTCATTAGATATAGGGAGTATTGTCCTTTTAATAGAATCAAATTTTGTCAATCCATAACCATCACTTATTTTATCTATTTTCTTATCAAAAGTGTACTGAAAATAAACTGAAGCTACAGTAAAAACAATAATAACTGCTATGATAAAATTAACTAATTGATTATACTTTCTTTGTAAATTACTAAAATCATTATTAACTACTTCAATCTTGTCTTGTAATTCACAGACACTTTCATCTTTAATAGAATAGTCTTCTTTTAAGATTTGCACTTTAGATTCAATATCTTTAAATACCTCTTTTATATTTATCTTTTGATTCTTCATATTCTTTTAAGCATCCTTGTTTTTCAAAATCTTGTAATCCATTTTAAACTCTCTCAACTCTTCCTTAAGTTGTTCTATTAACTCATCTTTCTTAGTATTTGATTCTTTTAACTCCTTATCAAATTCCATTTTTAATTCTAATTTTTCAATCTTAGATTGTTGATTTGAGATAAACATTCCCATTGAAAAACCAATCCCCAAAAGAGAGATGAAAGTCAATAAATTAGTAGCTGTTTTTGGTAAAGCCTGTAACCAATTTGCTACAGGATTAATGTTATTTTCTATATTATCTTCCAAAGCACATATTTATTACTATTCTTTTTTGTAAAAATAGTACATTATTACAATAGCACCTAATAACAATAAAATTTCTAAATAACTAAACTGCTTCCTATCAACTTTCTTACCTCCCTCTTTACTTTCAATTTTAGATTGTTCTGACTTTACTTTACTAGATTCTGTTTCTTTGATCTTTAGCTTATCAATATCAGTATTAGTCTCTTGTTTATTGTTTTCAATAATAGGATTATAAAGAGTAGTATTACCTTTAGCATCTGTCTTGATTGAATCAGCACGAATTGAAGTTGAAGTTACTAAATTAGTGTACTGCTCTCTCGTTAATTCAAGCTCTGTAACTTGTACTTGTTCAAATTCATTAGTTATTACATCCTCTATAATACTCTTCGAATATTTTTCTACTTTACGAGATCCACAGCCAATAGTTATCCAACACACTAATAATAAAAGTACTGTTCTCATTACTCAATGAATTTAAAATCTCTAAGTCTATTCATCCAGCCATTTATAAAACGTTTCTGTGAAGGATTGTTTTTAACGATATTGTTTAGGAACTTCTCGCGTTCTTGATATATCTTACCAAACAATTCTTTTTGATTAGCAGAGTTCACAGCATTCAATGTAGCAGGCCCTACTATACCATCCTCTTTTAATCCAAGAATCCTTTGAGAAATTATTACTCCCCATTTACCAGACCCCCAAACCCAATCTACAAGAATATTAGCGATACTTTGATTATTAATTTGATCAGCCTTCCACACATCCCAATACTTTCTAAGAACATACTTAAAGTCATCATGAGTCAGCAACTTAATATCTTTCTCATTAATCACTCCATCATTATTTTTGTCATACCCCACCTGTTTCCATGTAGCAATTGTTACTCCCATATTCGTAGCACCGCCCCTATCTTTAGGATCATTCACATAACCTCCCTCCCATTTTGCTATCTTAGGAGCTAGTTTTTCTATATCTGCCATCTTTACTTCTCTTTTAATTTTTTAAACTCCTCAATTAACTCCTTATTCTCCTGTACAAACTTGATTAACTCAGTAGGATTACGCTTTAAAGCATATCTAAACTTCTCATCACTCTTTTCACGAACTGACTTCCACTCTGTATAAATCAAAACGATTGCTCCAAATACAGAAAGCAATGGCAACGCAGCAATATCAAAGTACGCAAATGCTGGATTTAGAAAATCCAAAAACAACATAAAGAACATAAATGCCAAATACTCCACCACCTTCTCTGATGTCTTTCTAAGCCCATAACTATGCGTAAATATCCCCTCCTTCTTTGACTTCCTTATCCCGAAATACAAATCAATCCCTATACTAAACATAACCATAATCCAAGCTGTAAACACAAGGAATAACTGTAACAATATTGAATCAAAATCCTTCTCTAATAAATAATGTATCATAATCTTATAATTTTATATATATCATACTCTGTCATGATTCTTTTTAATTATAACTCTTACATATCTATTATTGTAATTTTTTTCAGGTAGAATATTTCCCCAATTTTCATAATATTTTATACCATTATAGTGCTTTTCTTCAACTTCAGGTTTGTCATTACTTGATTCAAATTGTAAAATATAATCTCCAAATTGATTAATTATATTATCAATTACAGGATATTCACAATCAATAATAACCCCATAGTACTCATCATCAATCATCAAAGTATTATCAACTAATCTACTATTCATCGTGCTATTACTTATAAGTAGAGGGTACTTTATATTTATTCCTTTAGTTTTAGCAAAGTCATAGAAAAATAATGCATTCCCATTTTTTGTACCACCATGCAGAAAACAATCTGCAGAAAAAACAACTGTGTCATCATCTAAAAAAATAACTCCTTCAATATTTTGAGTGTTATTTTCATTTGGAAATGTTTTAAAAGAATAATTATCTAATACATTAAAGTCTTTATCAAACATCCTTACATCTCCTAAATCTCCAGCAAGAATAATATTTCCATTTTTTTGATTTACACCCATTCCTTCAAACATTTGATTTGTTTGAACTGTTTTAATTACATTTTTTGTATCTCGATCAATTAAAAATAACTCATATCCATTATTAATGGATAGGTAAATGTTATTTGTAATAGGATCAATAGCTAACATACCATTTTGTGCTTCTTCTGGAATTCCTTTTATTTCTGTAAACTCTAATAAATCACCTTCATAATTAACTCTAATAATACATCTTTTCCCTCCTGTTCCCTGTCCATTTCCGAGTACAAAATAACTATCTGTTAATTGATCATAACAGTTGCCTTGTATAGAGTTTAAATACTTTCTTAAAT
The DNA here is from genome assembly GCF_030326305.1 of Myroides odoratimimus. Lineage (GTDB taxonomy): Bacteria > Bacteroidota > Bacteroidia > Flavobacteriales > Flavobacteriaceae > Flavobacterium > Flavobacterium odoratimimum_A. The sequence continues at coordinate 194,141 of NZ_JACAKB010000002.1, forward strand.
CAATTTTATGGTATGGAAGAGGCATTAATTCTGATGTAGAATTATAAGGCAATAAATCTTCTTTTCTATACAAATTTAAATACCATTGATTAGCATAGGAATATTGGCACACAACAAAAAGCCTTCTTTTAGAATCAAAACCTAAACCAGTACATCCTGCTGTTTTCCCTTCTATTAAATCAGGTATAACAGTATAAATATCTGTCAATCTGTTTTCATCTAATACAGGGCTATTGGAATTATTATTAACTAATGTAATATCTATAACACCTCTTTTCTCAATTGGAGGCAGGACGTTATTCCTCATCTTAAAATTTAGAAAGATATTTTCTGAAAAACCACAAGAATTGTAATTGTTAGATGCACTAGACTTTAAAAATGAATAATCAATAAAAGCCTCAATTCGTACACCATTTTTTTCTCCTTCAACTTTATATATCTTATTCAAATCACTATATGTAGTACTTATACTTAATAATTCTACTTTATCTCGACCACTACCATCTCCAGTATCTAAATAAAATACTAATCTTTGTTTATTAGTAGTAATTTCTATTACATACAGAGATACTTTACTATTATAATCAAGTCCCTCAATTATTATTTTTTTTATAGCCTTTTTTATATAATAATTATATTGATAGTCTGTTTGCCAGGTCTTCAAAAAGTTAGCTTTCTGATGAAATACTGGATCTATAAAATTAATTTTGCCATTTTTAAATTCAACTAACTCAGACTCCATAGATGGTTCATCTTTTGTCCACGAAATACGTATATCTCTATAATCTTCAAGTTTTACCCCATTTGGGAAATTTTCTGATCTACAAACCCAAGCGTATAAATATCTAGTGTTTTCATCAATTAACAAAGCATTAAACCCTCCTGTTGTACTTGTAGTAAAAATTTCAATCTGACCATCATAGGTTTCTCGAAGATATCTATAAGTACTTGGTAAATGATTGCTAATAAATACTCTGTCACTTGTTTTTAAAATATTTTCAAAAGATAGTTTGAATAAGATATTATTCTTTTGTGGGAAAAATCCTTCAGCACTAATTCTTACATCTTTGATAATATCAAATGTTAGAATGTCATTGTAATATTTTGTTTTACTTTTAAGTGAGAAATAAACTTCATTACCATTCACCCCCCTCATATCCCCTTCACGTACTTCTCCATTATTAGTAATTGGAGTAACACTTTTAAAACAATAGATCCCATTATAAACTACATACACTAACCCTGTATCATAATCCTCTTGTGTAACAATAATAGGTTCACCTTTCTCATCTAAGAAATGTAAATATATACCAGGTTCCTGAGCTGTATACATACCATTATTCTTAGGACCTATAGAATTAGGAAAAGCTTCTCCCTGAATACCTACTGCCATAGTATTAATCTTAGTAGTAAGCTCGTCTCGTAACTTAGTATTTTCTTTATTGAACTCTGTTTGTAAACTTGCTGTTTCATCATTAGCATAATCCAATACAGCTTTGTGAACCTCTCTATGTCGGTTAGGTTTAATATTTGATTTATCAGCTAGATTAGTATCAATAAGTTTCTCAATGTCATTTTTCTTTGCCATGGTTAGAAGCGTAAATTAAAAAATAAGGCTCCAATTAAGGAGCCATTAAAACTCTGTGCTATAATGTTCCCCATCATAGTATAATGGGGAATAATCAGGGATTGGTGTCCGATGGTGTTGGGAATTTAGTCATACCTGCCAATGGCCATGTAGCACGTGGAGGATCAAACTTATCTTTCCAACGAAGTGAACCAGTATATTTCTCGATAGCTCCATCACCTCGCTCTTGAACTAATCTAGCCTTCATCTGTCCCTTAAGACCACAATTACCACCATAGATTAAACCAGCAATTGTGATATACCAAAATCGATAAGTACCTCCACAATTAGTACGTCTAACGAACTCATAGTTAACTTTGTTAGTTTCATCGATATCATAGTTAAGAGTATGAGTACCATCTGTAACCACTTCACGCTGTCCACTAATAACCATAGTAGCATCTTCAGCAGCAGGTTTATCTCCAGATACACGTAATACTCGTAAAGAATCAGTATCCTTTAATGGTAGTGCTAATCTAGTATTCCATTCTTCGATATCTTCAATATCCTTAAATGCTTTAGAATTTGACTTACCAACGACAACCCATTCAATCTCAGACTTGTTTGTTTCAGGACTACAATCATCAAAAAGAATTTCTGGTAACTGTTGCTCATCACAATTCTCAGGACATAATTTATCTATGTCATTACATTGAGTATATGCCATTATTTAATAAAATTAAGTTTATGAATAAGCTATTTGAGCGCAACCTCCTGTAGTAAATTAGAACCCGTCTGAGTGGGTGATTCTCCCGAAGTCATACACATGACAAATATAAAAAATTAAACATTATATTTAACTTTTTAATATTAAAAAGGTTTTGTTTTTAATGTTAAATGCTGATATACTGATTCATTATCCATTGTATCAACTGCTTTTACTCTTATCTCATATATTTGGTTCTTTGCTAATTCAGTAAAATCATATTCATACATATCATTATCCTTAATAGCCTCTAACCATTTATCACTCCACTGCTCTTCACTGTTCTTCTTAATTCCGATGAAATATCCTTTCATACCTAAAGCAGCTTTACTCTCATTGAATATTACTTGAATAGAGTTATCCTGTATATTATTAGAAAACACAAAAGGAGATTTCACAAGTACAGTTGTTACATCATCATTACAACCAGCTTCAATGTTTCTGTTTACTTCAAATGCAAACATCACAAGTGAATTAAATCCTAACTGATCACTTTCAAAACCAACCTCAACATTACTAGCTTGTATTACTTCATCATTAATATAAAATACTATACTCTCATGCATAGGTATAATACTCATTGCCTCAGCGATATGATTTGGCATAAAACAAGAGAATGTATATTTCTGAATTAGTTTCTTTTGGATAGCCTTCTCTTCTCCATATCCATCTTCTACTGTTTCTTGTTCCATATTAGACTCTCCTAATAAAATAACCACATCTGCAGGTATATTAACCTCATTGAAGCTTCCTTTTATATACACTAAGTCTCCTGCACTGCCTTTAGATGAGTAAACGATTTTATTTTGATGATCATATTTACTAATAAAACAAAAAGGATCTGATACTAAATAAAAATCATCACTACCTTTTACCTCAACATAACACAATCCTTTATAGAAAGCTTCATTCAGTAACTCTATTACTAAAAAAAGCTTTTCATTATGAGATACTACCTGGTGACTTGTTTGTAAAGAATCTATAATTACATTCTTATTATCATATACTTTGATATCAAACTGTAAGTTACCTGCAGGCACTTCTACCTGCAAGTAAATTTTATCAGTATTATATTTAAGAGTATTTGTCTTTGGCCAAGACTCCTTAGACTTGTGAAATCTAATAGGAGTCTTTGCAAAGTTGTGATTATATACAGCTGCCATTACTCGAATTTTAAACTTAATTTCATTGAATTTCTCAATAAGTCATACTCAGCTGACTTAACTATCCCCCATCCCAACTGGGTTCTCATTCTATCAAAAGGATTCCATTTTGAAAACTCTTCTGGAGTTAGAATAATTGGAAATTCGTCTTGTTCTTTTGTTGCTTCTATTGATATGAATTTCGTCAATTGATTATTCATATAACCGTCTTTCTGCTTACGTCTATGTTTCCATAACTTGTCATGTAAATAAGCTAAAGACAATACACTATTTGTTGTAACCTCATCTGAAAAGTAACTTTTAGCACTAAAAAGAGTTTTAAGTTTTTCTCTCTCTTCATCAATAGCAAATAAGATTAGCTTAGGCTCTTGGAAACTCTCACGATGTCTATTAACTACTATAGAAAAGAAATCAGTACACAATGTCTTAACTTCATATTTCACAGTAGAATCTTCTCTGTAGTTAGTACACAATCCTTTGTATTCAATAGGAAACCCCTCGAAGTCTTTACTATAGTTATTGTACTTCATTTTCCAAATCTCTTCTATAGGTAACTTTGAAGTATTATACTTATATGATGTACGTCCTCGCATTAAATCTTTGTGTTCTACATGAAGTAAATCAATACCATCTTCTTGTGTGAAATAAGAAACATGCTCTAATCGAAGAGAGTTATCTTCGATATACCATTTTAAATTAAACAGGTTACATAAATCTTCTAATAGCTCACGTAAACTAATCTCATGTACTGTATTCTTCTGATATCCAAAATAATCAATATAGAAATAGTTCACCACATTGTTAACTGAATCAACCTGTATATTGTTCCAAACGTTCTTTTCTTTAGTAACATAATTTATATCACTTACCACATCAGGATTCCATTGAAAGAAATCCGATTTTAATGTTAATCCCAATTTATCATTATTGATTAACAACTGAAGAACATCAGATAACTTTCTTCCTTCAGCTTTAGCGATACGGACTGATTTAAATTCAACTCCACCACTATCTAGCTCTGGAAATATAGGTTCATTATGAATATATTGTGAACCATAATTACCTGTATTTGCTCCATAGCCAATGCCATTTGTAGACTTGTCCAGAGTCCTAAAAAATTTCACTTTACCTTCTACCTGATAAGCATCTTTTATAGTATCAATATTCCAACCTTCTGTTGGAGGAATGTCTCCTGGTTCACAAAAACATATCTCTCTACCAAAAATAAACTTTGTTTTATTTTCTCTTTGAAACATTCCTCTATATCCTCTAAGATCTAATTCACTTGGTCTTAAATATTGGTTAGTTCTTAACTCCAAATAGTGATCAGGATTAGTAGATAAAATAGGATTGTCCCTATCTTCAACTACATCTATAAATACATTATATTTCTCATTATCATTGATAATTTCATAAAGCCTTGCTTTTGTATCTAGTTCATCAATCTGAAAAGTAACCATACACTTGTCCATATTCCACTTACCATCACTCATAGAAAATGGATTTTCAAACAGCACCTTCTCAGTTCCATCAGTGCTTACATCAACTATCTGAAGAATACACTGCTCACATCGTCTATCAGATAATTCTATTCTTCTAAAGAACTCGAAGTCCTTTCCAAGTAAAACAATGTCTGGATACTTCTTTTTGTACTCATAGTTATTCTTATCCTCTAGATCCCATTTAATATCTAGTCTGTTTGTGAAGTCTAAAAACTTCGGCCCATGTGGTGTAATCGCTCTAACTTTTATCATAATTTCTTGTACTTTTTAGTTATTTTACCTTGTTTTACAAAATAGAATTCTGGCGTTTCCCAAAACTCTACTCTCTCGCTTCTATCGCGTTCTTGAAGCCTAATCATTTCGCGTAATACAGATGCTGATTCATCTTTAGATTCTTTAGCTCTATTTTCTTTAGATTCCTTGGTTAATACATTTATACTATTTATTACTCTTATTCTATCTTTAGATCCTTCAGACATATCTTCTATTCCATACATACTATGTAATACATCATCTAATCTTCCTTTGCCTTGAGCATCATCAATAAGTGCTTTCATTATATGTCCATAGTTGCGTTTCTGCTCTCTATTTAATACATACACATCTTCTCCTCCTTCAAACTCAGCTACAGCTCTTCCTGTTCTTGAATTAACTACTTGGAATCCTCCATTCTCATGTGAAGGACCATTTAATTCTACAGCCCCTTTCTTTAAACCTGTACGATATTTTGAACCTGAAGTCATTTCAAATGATTTAGCTTTAGCTGCTGCAAATGTTGTCCACATAGCTGCAATAAGTGCTATACCTAGAGCTTGTCCTACAAATGGAATTCCAGAAGTCCATTCTAAGATATTAGCAGAAGCAGTAACTAATGAGGTAGCTTGATTAACTGTTTGAAGAGCCATTTCTACCTTAGCCATCGCTTCTTTCTTTGCCATTGCCCTTTCTAACTCTTCCTCTTCTTTTGCTTTCTGCTCTTGAAGTTGTTCTAACTCTTTCTGTCTAATATCATAGTTGTTTACTAGACCTTGCTCTTGAAGTTCCTTTTCTTCATCTACTTTCTTCTGTTGCTCATTAATGGACTCGTCTATTCTTCTAACTCTATCCTCATGCTCTTTTACTTGAGCATCAAATATTGTAGACATTGAACTCCAAATAGTATTGATTGCAGTTGAAATAGATTTGGCAAACTCATCTGCCTTTGCTCCTGTTAGATTAAGTGATTTGGCTAGTTCTTTAGAAAAAGAATCAAGGTTATTTGTCCATTTATCTAAATCACTCATTGAGCGTTTTAGTCCATCATTAACAGAAACTTCATTAATAGCATTATTAACTTCTTGTAGAGCTGCTACAGTTTTAAGAATCTCATTTGCCATTTCCTCTCCAAAAGCAGCTTTCATTTCTTTTGAAATACGAAGTACCTCACCAGGATCTGTGCTACTCATCATGCTATTTATCATACCATCAAATTGACCTTTATTATCTTCAGTCATTGACTGCCTAATAATCTCTAGTTTCTTTTGTTGATATTGACGTTCCATTTCTAGCAGCATAGACTGCCTGTAAGCTTCATCATCTATTATATACTTAGTGTTACTTTCGTAAATCTTAAGTACACTCTCAGCCATATGTCTCTCTACATCTAACCTATCCAAGTTAAATGCTGTAGTAAACTTTTGTATTTCTGTTGCTTCTGCTTTTTTAGATTCTGTTATTAACTTTTCTAATTCTGTTATTTTAGATACATCAGTGGTTAGTTTAATTTGATTTTGAAGTTCTTCTCGTATCTTCTCCCAGTCTTGTTTTATCTTAGATATTTGTGCCTCAGAGAAACGATTATAAGTAACATCTATAGCCTGTATAGCCTTAAGCCTAGTTTCTTCAATTTGTTTATCATACTTCTTATCTACCTCAGCAATGTCTTTACGCAATTGTTCATAGGCAGTACCATTCTCTGTACTGTAAATTTTATTGAATTGTTCTCTTAGTTTAGCTTTTTTAGACTCTGATATTTCTAGATTCTTAATCTCTAACTCGTAAGCCTTCTTGTCTTCCTCTAAAGTTTGTTGTAAAGATTCTATCTCTTTTTGGCGAGCATTTTCCAAAGCTCCAATTCTAGTAGCTTCTTCCTTTTTTACTAAGTCGTTCATCAACTTAGTATATTTTTCTAGTAAATTCTTTTGCTTGTTTAGATCCTTTTCATCAACTATTTTAATACCTAGTTCTTCCGCGGCCTTAGCAGCTTCATTAAACATTGCACCTGACTTATCATACTCCTTATTAATTTTAGATTGTTCCTTTCTAAATTCTTTAATACTCTGTTGATAAACAGAACTATATTTACTCAAAGCTTTGTCCAATTGTTTACCATCTGGCAATCCTAATAGATATTGAATTTCCTCATTAGTTATTTCATGTTTAGACTCACCTATATCCACTCCAACGAATCTCCAAAAACCTTCATAAGCCTTATCTGAAATATCTTGCAATTGCTCATACCACTTTAAGTCTCCAGTCTCTAACGCAGTTATTTGTTCAAGAAGTCTTTTCTGTTTTTCTAAAACAAGCTGATATGAAGCTTCAGCTTTTGCCTTCATCTGAAGATACTTTACATAATTAGGACCATTGTTAATTAATTTCTGTTCTAACTCTGTATACGATTTTACTGTACCTAATGTATTTCCAAACTCATCATTATATTTCTTTACAGTTTCTTTCTTCTGCTCAAATGTCTTACCTCCCTTTTCAACCTCTCTACTTAACAACTGAAGTTTTGCAATCTGCTCTCCATACGTTTCATTTGCCTTTTTAGCTATATTTTGATTACGCTCTGATTCAGCAGTTGCTAAACCGATAGCTTTCTTTACTTTATTCCAATTAGTAGCTAATAAAGCAACTAAACCAATTAGTAATCCTATACCAAGTAACTTAGTAGCAGCAGCTAAACGAGTGGTTGCCCTTGTTGTTCCATCTGTAGCAATTGTCCATTGGTTCTGAGTCCACACATAGGCTTTATTCAGTACAGAACCTTGTTTTGTTAATTCATTTTGCGTTGCCTGAAGACCATTTAATAAAGCAATAGCTCCATTAAGCTTCACCAATGATTTGGCTACATCCTCATTTTCATTTCCAAATAGTGCAGCAGCTCCTTGAGCAGCAGTTAATGCACCAACAATACCAGTTAAAGCACCTAACACCTGATCTAATCCTCTAGTAGATGAAATGCTTCTTCTTAATTCTGCATTTGCATTAGTTATTGCACTCTGATATTCTTCTGCTTTTTTACGTAAATCTTCATAGCGTTCAGAACCTCTCTTACCTTCTATCTCAAGAGCGACAAGTTCATTCTTTACATTGCGTAATTCTGTGGAATGAGACTTTTGAGAAGTATTAGCTTTTCCTAATTCTTTGTTTTGTTTCTCTAGTTCTTTGGTGTATTTCTCTATTTCTTTAGATGCTGAAGCTTGCATCTCTTTTAACTCAAAATAAGCTGATGCAGAACCATTAGTACTTCCAAAGTCTTCAATAGCCTTTCCTATGATCTCATAAACATCTTTAGCCTCATTTAATTTAGCTTCAGTAATAGCTATTTTAGAATTCAAATCATCAAAACTAGAAGTACTTGACTTTACTGAACTTTCTAATATTTCATTTTGATTTACTACCTCTTCGTAATAAGTTTTTAAGGCCTTGAATTCTGTTGATAGTGCCGTAACATTTTCTGTCTGATCTACACTTTCTAACTTAGTAATAAGAATATCAAACAATGAAATTAATACTTCAATGTCATCACTTGACTCTTCTATTGCTTTCTGAATCTTCATTAACTCCTTATCATCAAAAGATAAATTGATATCAGATAATTCATTAAGCTTATTCAAATACCCTTCAACATCATTTGCATATTTAGATATCTCATTACTTTTAAGAGACTTTGATGTTTCGTCAATAGATTTTTTGATTTGTTTTTGTGATGCATCTATAACCTTAGTCTGATTAGCAATAATAGCTACATTACTACCAATAGCTTCTTTGACAGCTTTACCATGCTGTACATAATTATCTACTATTTCTTTTAAAGCTTTGTTTGTTTTGTCTGCCTCAGCTTGAACCAGTTTAAACTCCTTTGAGAAGTCTTGAAAGTTGTCCTTTAATGGACCTATATCTAGTCCTAATTTAACAAGGATATCATTGTCGCTCTCCATCACGATTAATTTGAAGAATTAATTAAAATGTAAATAGCCTACTGAGTGGCGAGCTCCCGTATTAGCAAAGATAAAAATTAAACATGATGTTTAATTATGAAGAATAAAAAAAGGAGAACTATTTAAGTTCTCCTTTTTATAACAATACACTAATTAAATATGATATTATCTTATTTTCTGCCTCACTCATGCTTAACTTATTTGGAAACATTTTGGCTTTCTGCATATAATTCAAAGTTCTATTTGTTATATTGTTCACATCATCCAAAGTAGGTTCTTTATCCTTAAAATCTTCTATATTCTGATCGATAAATCTTTTTGCAGCGTCAGGTAAATCAAGTGTAATTCTATAGTTATATTTTTCAGAATCTTGTTCATTCTTACTTAATCTAAACCATTTTTCATTAATATTCTTATTCCTATCATCAACTAAAATACTAACTGTTTTCGAAATTTTATCCAATTTATCAATTACAAAATCATTCATAGAAACTTCTGTAGTGCCAATCTTTGCAGGAACAATTGTCCTCCCAAAACTCTTTAAAAAAGGACTAAAATCTGGTTCGTCTCTAAATTTATCTAAAGTACCTTTTATCTTTTCAGCTAATTTTTCTTTAAACTTAATAATTTCTGTAAACCTTAGAGATGAAGGATAAGAGAGGTGTTCTATCGGACTTGTATCAAATGAATATCCAGTCTTTTCATCTTTAATAATAATTGTTGGTTTATCAAATGCTAATCTCAATCCAAGTTCAAACATAACATTTGGGTTTTTTGAACTAACATCACAAACTACAATATCATCATTATATATATTTGTAACTATACGCTCATGTATAAGTCCAATAGAAATATCATCACTAACTATTCTTGATTCTAAACTCACAGAATCGATAGCTTGTTTTACAATACTCAACACTTCAACCCAATGTCCCTTAGGGTAATCAGGATGATCTGCAATAGGCATGATAATACCACACATTTTCTTTGAAGTCTCCTGTTCTACAGCTGATGCTTGTTGTGTATCTTCTTTTATATCTTGTTTTTTAGTTGTCATCTTTACAAAATTAGGTATTTCAAATATACAACAATTAAAATCTCAACTGTGGATGTTCAGCTTCAAACTTGATACGTTCCTCAAACTTCTTAAGTATTGAATAAAACTCAACCTCATCAACTCCCTTTAGCGTCTCATACTGTGTGATATCTCCTCTAGACATATCGTATAATAGCCCACTCCATTCTTTGTCTATTCTTATCTGTTCAGCTTCATAATATCGCTCCTGGTATTGTTTTACTTCTCTTGATTTTGACTTGAAGTATTTTGAATGTACTTTTTGAATTCTTCTTTCCCGCCTTTTACCAATGACAGGAGTAAGAGAAAAAAAGAGTTCATTTCAACCCCTCCTTCCTGCCAATCATTTATCTTTGATTGTATCATTTGATCATTAATAATGCGTCTATCTTCTTTTTCTTCATTAATGAACAAGGCACAATAACTCAGTACAGGATGTTGTTCTAAAGTAAAACCTTTCTCCATTTTCTGAACTATGTTATAAATCTTAATAGAAGCATCTGCGAACTTAACACACTTGTCTTTATTATTCCCATTAAGGTCATTATACGCACCAATTAAACTATTTTTTAAATTAGGTACATTCATATCAAATAACTCTAATTCAATCTTAGAAGCCTCTATTGCACGTGCAATAGATAACTTCTCTTCTATAATATATTTTTTGCCATTAACCTCAAATTGTTCTCCAATCTCAGGCTTGAAGCTTACTAAGTTTGTCATTTAAAATCAAATTAATAATTACACATACAGCTATAAAACCTATGTGATACACTAGATTATAACTATGAAAATAAAAATACAAGTATGTCCAAAATGCTAATTGTCCACTTGTACATGGTTTACATCCCCATATCGGTTTATAAATAAAATACTTCCAATTCTTTTCATCTTGTCCAAAAATGCGATATCCCCAAAAGAAGAAACTTGATAAAAGAAAATCCTTTAATACTCCATAGTACAACCACACAATACAAGCACATAAAAAAGTCAAAATAAAATACTCTAACATATATCTTCTTTTAAAATTAGCTCTGGTAAACAATTACTACTCATAGTATATTCAACAACCAAATCAATAGAAAAGGCTTCATAAGGATGCATTAAATACTTTATCACATCACGAGGATATGTATAACGTTTAAAAATCTCATAGTCATTTTCAATAATCCTTCCTGTTACAATAGACACCTTCTTAATAGATTGTTCTGGTATATTAAAAACATTCGGTTCTAGTTTACTCCTGATATAGGTAATAAGTCTATGTCTGATTGATTGACATTCCTTACCTTGTATTTTTTGGTTGTTTAACCAAACTACAAGTCTAAGAGTAGATTTATACATAAAATCGCTACCTCTACTACCTTGAGGAGTAGTTCCTAAATCTTCAAAATACAATACTCCTTTTAAATTAGAATTAGGCACCAAATCTGTAAAACACCCTTTGCGACCACAGTCATCAAAAGATACATCTACAGATGCTGGAAATTTAGATACTGCAAATGTATCTTCTACAATAGTCGGTTCTAGTCTTTCCATTGTCTGTACTAAACCAGCCTTCTTATCAATAAATTTCAAATCGATAAGCGTCCCTTTTATATGATTTGCTAACACTGATGTCATTGTGATAATACTTTTTTTAATATCTCCTGATACTTAGGTTTAAGATAGGTCTCAATAATTAAATCCTTTTCAAATTCATTCAACAAGTCAAACTCTGGATATCTCTTTTTGTTCTCAGTAAGTTTAAATGCCGTTGCATTATCTCCCCCTTTTACACCTGCTGTTAATATGTTTCCTACTCTTTTTGATTCGGGTACATTCCATCCTTGGAACATTAATCCTGTTAGTGAAAGATTCACAAATTCAACAGACCGTCCTAACCTTAATCGGTAATTTATATAAGGCTTAGAAGTATATTTTCTACCAAAACCCTCAGCTAATATCCTTCGTGTAACTAATGCTTTAGCTGCTAAAGCAGCAGACTCTAATACAGGAAGCATTTCAGTTGCTACTCGCTCAGTTGCTGTTTCTATATTTATCTGAAATTCACCAGGAGTTAAAGCCATAATTAGATTAATATTTTACCAACTGTCATTGTCTTTTCAGGATCACAAATAAAACACTCTGAGTTTTTAATATCCGAATTCTCAGCAAGCCAACTTACTAAACTCTTATATGAGTTCTTCAGAATAGCTTCATCCTTTGCCATTTGTTCTCTATTACTCATTATATTGAAATTGATATTAGAACTTGCTAAAGCTTTCCCTAACATCATCTCACCTATCTTATACCATAAAGCCATACCAGCTCTACGTTGAAATAACTCATCTTGCATTGCAGGGCAAATCATATCAAGAATACTACAACTAATAACAGTGTTTATTGAGATACCGAAAGCATCTGTACTATTAGAAGTACTATAAACATCATTACCATATACTCCTGATACATCCACAAAATTCTTTCTTACATGATCAATATTCCCACATGTACCACATGTAACCAAATTTTCTAACGGTTTCAAATCTTCATGTAAATGCGAATATCCAATAACATAAGTATTTTGCATTTCACTATCAAACAAAGGTAAGTTTAGAGGTTTATCAAGTTGGTACACAGTAGCTCCTAATCTTACAGTAATAGGATAAGATTCTATTTCTATATTATTTTTATACACTTTAAGTTCAATAGTAGCCTCTTTGTTAAAGAATAATGTTATACTATCAATAACTATAGAAGCTCCTTCTAATGGCTTTCCCTTAATCGAGATACCTTTGAAAGCAGACTTGTTATTACTTGGCGTTGAATAATTAAGCTTTCCTATAGAGCCACGATAAGGCTTATATTTCTGTTTATGATTTTCAGATATAGCTACTTGAAAATCACTTTCAAAGAAGTTAACTGCATTTGAGTACGTCTTCTTAAACTCTGATTCTATTTCTTCTCCACATCCTAAAACATCTTGAATAAGCTTTAAAGACAATGATTTATGCTCATCAATGTAAAGACTAAGTTTACTTTTTTTAACTAAAGAATCTACTTCTATACAATCACACTCAGTTCTAGTTACTCCAACTAATTCACGAAAACATTCTTTTATTTCTACATTCATAACTCATAAGATTTAAAAAAGGGACACTTATAAAATGTCCCTTTTCATGATCAAACCAAAAAACAATTACTCACCAGGACCAACTAGTGCTTTATCAACTTTTTTATAAGACAAGATTCCTGATACTTGTTTGCCTGTTTCTCCACAACCTACAGGATTTAATAAGAAATCATAATTAACTTCCATATAGTAGGTATGTTTGAAACGTTTTCCACTACAGTCATATTTGTAATAAACATCATATACAACTCCTGGTACATTGAACGATGGAATAGAATAACGTTGTTGCCAACCACTTGAAGGATTAACCTGTTTAGGAGTTGACTCATTGTAATTTCTATTCACAAACGCATAAGAACCTGGAGCGACTAAGAAAGACGTATCATCTACTCCTGCTACAGGGAAACCTGCAATATCAAAGTATGTCTTAAACAACTCTGAACGTTTGAAGTTTCCACTTTGTAGATCTTCTTTATCTAATCCAGCATTCATATACGGTTTCAATAAAGAACGGTTATCAATCAAGAAAGCATCTGCCATGTTGTTCACTTGGATATCAATTTTCATATCAACCAATAAGTCAATATTATATCTATCCTTAGGAACCTCCATAGAGTTTGCATTCCATGTAAACTCATCTTGATTCTTATTATAACCAGCATTTGCTGATAAGAATAACAATCCTTGTTTGTTCAAATACTCATCTAAAGCTTTTGTTTTAACTAATAATTGATTAGCAACAAATTCTTCTAAAGTATAACGAGAACGTCTTAAAGCGTTTTCATCTATACTGAATGAAGCTGACTTACATTTTGTCAATTTGAACTTTTTAGAGTTCATTGAAGCTTGACTTCCTGTGAAATTACAAACATCTTGACAATCATCATCAAGCTTTGTTTCACAGTTATCAATCCAAACAACAGTTACCTCATCATCATCCATTGAAGGATCCTCTAATGAGGTAATTACCTTGTTTCTTCCTACTTGCTCTGTTGTTAAAGCTGAGATTGTTGTAGCCTCAGCTTTATACATATCTTTTTGAGATTGGGAATTATTCCAATCCTCTTCAGCTTTCAATAAAATGTCGCATTGATTTGCGATTGAAATTTCTGCCATTATTTACTTTTTTAAGGAATTAATAGTACTAACTAAGAATTGCCTTTTTGAGCTTCATATTGCTCTTTAATCTTCAATCTATCCTCAAAAGAAATGTTTCTGTCTGTCATTAGAGCAGCATACTCATCATCATTCTTTGGAAGTTTTACACCACTTGCACCAAGATCACCTCCATCAGGAGTTTTTCTAGGTTCTGCTTGTTGAAAATCAAAAAACATAGATGCCTTTTCTTTTACCAATTCTTCAAAAGAGATACCATGTCCATGTTGATTTTCATGTCTTTTTCCATCTTTTAAAACAATTAGTTCTCCATTGTTATCTTGGAAATCATATTCCTTTAATTGATTTAATAAGATATTCTTTTGATTAGTTGCCTTATTTGAATCTGTAGATAATACAGGCTTTAAGCTGTCTAAAACATTTAATGCTTTCTTACTTACATTTTCAAATGTGCGTTCTTTTTGATACTGTTGTTCCTTTTGGCTGTACTCTAACTTAACCTCCTCTATTTGCTTCTTAAATGAAGTCTCTTTTTCGGCTAATAACTTTAATACCTCAGGATGTGTAGAAACGTTTTCTATTTTAGGTTCAGCACTAGATACTTTTTGAATAATATGTTCGATTAGGTCAACCCCTTTTAAGTCTTCCTCTACTTTGTGTTTACTCTTAAGCTCAGTTTCCAAACCATTTAAAACTTCAGACTTAGCCTTGCTATATCCTTGTTCAAATTTCTCTTTTCCATGTGATACTTTAGCAGCATCTTTTTCCAAAACAACATTTTTAAAAGTATCAGCTACAAATGCTGATTCTTCTACTGGTAAAATTTTAGACAATTCCTCCTCTTGCATATTGTATGTGGTTGCAAGCACTCCCACCAATGAATTTCTAAGTATTGTGTATGACATAAGAAATTTTATTTTTGTTTCTTTTTAACTTCTTTTTCCTTTTCAATTACCTCTTCAGGCAATTGAGTTTGTTTTTGTTCAATAAGAGCAAAACAAGATCTATTGTTACTGACAAATGCTTCAGGATTTGACATATAATATTCTTTTCCTGTCTTAAGATTTACAACATTATTCTTCATCTGCCTTTGCTTTAGACTTCTTAACCTTCACTTCTTTAACAGCTTCAGTATTTTGAATTTCCTTCTTTGTTTCATCTACTGTAGATTCATCAGTCTTCTCTTTCTCTTCATCTGCCTTTGCTTTAGACTCTAAAATTTCAGCTTCTTTAACAGCTACTTCTTCTGGTAAAGAATGAACCTCTGACCATCCATAGGTTGCTTTTTCCTTTTTCATATTTTGCCAAGCAGCTATTGTCACCTTGCGCTTTACTCCATCTCTCTGAATTTCTATGTATTTCATTATGATGCATAATTTTTAATTGAACAACTAACACTACAAATGTATATAAAATTAAACATAATATTTACTTTTTAAATAATTTATTAAATACTAAGTTTAATTTTAAACCAAAACTAAGTAGCTAAATCAGGACGTAAAGCGACCGCTATCTCATAAGGAATATAGTCAACTCCATGTCTACACCCATATCCTCCTCTATCTATTTTCCAATTGTAAGTTTCTCTATCGGTTATTGCTGTCAAATCAGGATCATTAACCCACTTATCAGCCTCTTCACTTGAAAACACCTTTCCATTACGCTCAATACAAAATTTACGAGAAGTCTTTATAATCCCACCGTTATAGATAAAGTACTTTAGATTTAGCTTACTAGCATATAAAGCTCCATTGAAAGCATTAACTGTTGCATAAGTATCATATGAGAATACCTTGTAGTACTTCTTGAAGTTTCCTACCTTGTGCTCCGTCCCTTCGATATAATTCTTAAGCGTTTTTTTTAATGCTTCATATCCAGTCCCTTTAGTTATCTCACTAAATACAGTTTTAAACATATCTGCTTTAAGCCCATCATTTTTAAACATCCCATTTAAAAAACCATCCTTGATTAAAGTACCATCAGCTTTAATCCCCATTCGTTTCAAAATAACTTTTTTTACTTCTGCTATTACTTCAGGAGCGACTGTAGTTACGCTTCTATAGTAGTTAGTATTACTGCTTATGATTGTATTTAAATCAATTGAAATGTTTTTAATCAACTGCTTAGTATAAGTCTCTGTGAATCTTGAATAAGCTATATTAAATAACAATACTGTTTTAGCATCTTGTACATCTGTAACAATACCGTTTTCATGCTTAAGCTTTAATATAAAATATCTATACATCGATTTAGTCAATTGACTAGAGGAAGACTGAATCTTGTCTTCCATAATATCAATTAATTTATCTAGTTCAACAGCTTTATCTCTGGACCTTTGTAATATTTGTTCCGTTCTCATTTCATTACTCAATAACAAATGAAGGCTTAGTAACATCTTGCAATTCCTCCATAAGTATATTCACTTTATCATCAATAATACTTCTTTGCTTACCTAAAGCCATATTGTAAAACTCTGGGATATCAAGTTCTATTGAGTCAAATATGTTATCGAAGTTAGCATATAGAACCTGCATACGTTTAGTTGTTAGGTTCTGAATTATAATATTTTGAATCTCTAAATCTGTTTTACCAGGGAATGGATAGAATCTATTCTTAGTTCTAAGCTTAGCTAATTCATCTTGATCATCAGCATAGATTATCTCACTGATATCATTATTTAATCCCTCTCTAATATAAGAAGGTGCTCCACTCTCATTAGCTAACTTAAGTTCTTGCAATAGTTGCCCCATAGTTTTAAGTTTAAAATCTGTAGGATATTTATGCCATATCAAGAATGAATCTACCTCATCAAATAATAACTCGCTAATAACTTTCACAATGAACATCCACATCTCACTATACTTTTGTGCAAATGGATTCAAAGTATCGTATATACTATCAACATCAACTTCGACTTCTGTGGCAGTAGAAAACCTAGTTTGCATTAAGCTCTCCGAATTAAATACCATTCTGATAATCTTCTTCTCAAGTTTATCTACATACTCATCAAGAAACTTCATTACATCATTTGGAAATGGTATATAAGCAGCTAGACGAGATGCATCAACTACATCACTAACATTCTTTGGCATTGGTAATTCAACTACATCTGCTGCGGTTGTATGCGTTCTTTTTACACCAGTACCTCCGCAATCATCACAGGTCTTACCTTCTGCAAGTCTACCACTATTACACCCTTTAGCTGTACATGGAGATACATAGGCTATCTGTTTAGGAAATGTATGTAAAGTGATTGATAACTGTAACTCTGAACTAACCTTGATAAATTGCCTTAATAAAGGCATAGCCTCATAGTGAAAAGGATTTACAAATGTCTCAGATTTCGTTTCTATATCTGGTCTATATCCTACACGTTGAAGAGGTAAAGTTTTTAGTTTGTGCTCATAGAAATAAACAGCATACTTCTTGTTCTTCTTTTTGTTTTCGTAAATATCATCCCAATCAATGAAAGGAGTTACAATATCTTTTGGGATCTCTTTATACTCCACATGATTATCACCAGAGAATATAATATATCTTATAGCCTCTTTAGTTTTATTATCCTTACATTGATACTTATAACTAAACTTAGCGACTAACCATTCTGCCTTTCCATTTACTATCTTAAAGTTTATTGCTTGCTTACTACTAATTTCTAATGGGTAAGCTTGAGGCTTTTCGAATCGATAATCAAATGGTTTAAAATTTACCCATATCCAAGCGTTTGGGTCTGTAAATGTCAGAATTTTAAAACGCTCATTTAGATACTTATCTACACCATTATCATGACTATCTCCATAAAACTTATCAATGCTTTGTTGTATTTCTTCTACCTTAGAATTGTCTTTGTGTTCTACTAACTTCTGAACTTTATTAGAACGTATCACCTTTTCAAAAGTTCTTATAATTTGAGCACAAATAGAAGGAGTATAGTGTTTCGTTATATTCTTTCTTTGTTCAAACAAATCATTATCTTCTCTTCTAACAAATTGACGTAAGTAGGTATTTAATTTTCGCTCTCCTTGCTCATTTTTCTCATCAGTGATAAATGCTTCATATTCTGATGCTAGATTGCATACATGATCATAATTAGCATGAGTTAAATTATTATTTATAATATTTTCTAAGGTACTCCTAAGTGCTTCGATATTCATAACAGCAGTATTAACTAAACAACATATTTATTAACAAAGGTAAAAATTAAATATAATGTTTAATTTAATCGTTTAAAAAATAATCATCCAATACCTCACACACTAAATATTCTACAGCATCTGAGGTATGTCCATACTTCTCATACATTTGATTCGTTTCAGGATCTTTTACCTTCTCTTTTAATTTCTTTCCATCCGCCCCTTGTTTTAACCATTGAAAGTCATCTGATATATGAGTACATTCTTTTTCAAACAATACCTCAACTAATAATTGTTCTCCTCCATAATCAATCCATAATTTGCCCTCAAATATCTTCTGCATAAAGGTTCGTCTATTCATTATCCCTTTGTTATAAGAAGGAACTCTATCAGAATAAATTGAAATGTAATCAGCAAGTACTTTCCTTACTGTGTCAAATTGAGTATGGTCACCATTACCTGCTTGTCTATAATCTCCAGATGCATCACCATAAAAATATACTTCTGGATTAAATTCTCCATAGTCATCCACAAACATCTCTGTAACACGTTCTGTCGTGTTATCTGGAGTCTCTCCACAATACTCGTCAAAGAAGCGTATAATGAACTTTTTATTTTTTGAATCTATAATTATCTGTGCACATAGAAGAGTCATGTAAGGTACTGCATTGAAGTCATAAGTAACATGAATAGGTAAATCTGTTCTGTATCCAAAATCTTGTACATGTTTTTTAGATGAGAATGAACTATAATAAGCTTTCCCTGATTTAGCAAAAGGATAACCAAAAACGAATTTTAAAGCTTCGTTTTCGCTTAATGACTTCAACCTATTATCAATATACCCCTTAGGTAAGTTCTTTTCATTCCAATATGTAGAAGCAATACAAACAGCCTTATTATCATCTTCTTTGTAAAAGAAATCATTAGGATCTGTAATCTTACGATATATGTCCTCTTCATACTCGCCAAGTTTAAACATATCATTAAGCCATTGTACAATACCAATACTAGGAGAAGTATTTATACAACAAGGATTAATGGCTTCATAATGTTCTATTGGTTCCTCTATATCGTCTATATAAACAATCTCTAAAGTTTGTTTATGATACAACATACCTGGTTGTGATAAACGTGCAAGTATAACAGCTTTTAAAGCTTCTTCTTTAGTATCCTTTGTCTCGTCTAACTCAGCCCAACCTATTTCCTTTCCATCATGGGCCATATAGTTATCTAAAGATGCTGTATAGATTATGGCTCCATTAATAAACGAAATAACACCATGGTAAGAATCGAACGTACTAAACTTAACAAAGTGATCAGGTGGTTTAACCCCAACCACGTAATGCCCTTTTGGATTTCCTTTCTTATCGAATTCAGAAAGGCCATAATCTTTAGCCCATACTTTCTTTACTGCAACCATGGTTGACTGTCTAAGCTGCATATAAGTATTAGCTGCTATCATTCCCTTTATCATAGGAAGATTAATAGCATATAGAGCAGATTTAGAGCCTATCAAATGGGACTTACCAAGCCTTTGTCCAGCCATAAATAACGTCAAAGGTTTTCGACTAGCGAAAACCTTCATTTGTGGTCGTGATAACTTAGCTGTCTTACAAGTCTCCATTAGTGTACTCCTAATTGCTTTTTAATATTCTTATCTGAGCTTAATTCATATTCATAAGCTCCTACTTCATGTCCCATACAAGAAACTAAATAGAGTATCAAAGGATTCTCCTTTGTGCCTCTAACCTTAAATCCTGTTACTATGTATTCAGATTGTTCTAAATCTGTTTTGAAATAAACAATCTCCTCTAATTCAAACTTACTTACAATCTTCATCATCTGTTCTAGTATCTTCTTGTATAATCATTTTAATTTTAGGCATTCCTAATGGCTTCTCATCATCTCCCTGCAGCACTTTAGTATCTCTCCACTCTTCAGGTTTTCTATTCTTTAACCAAAATATTTGAGCCGTTGTATCTGGTTGAACTTCTTTAACTACTCGTTTTGTCTCAACCATTTCATAACCTTCTAAGATACCTTTAGCATTATAGTTAGCTCTACGTTCTGTTGTTATTTCAGTGAATTTATACCCCAATGCTCTTTTAAGTAATGCATTCTCTACTTCTCTATCAACTATTTCCTTTCCCTTTTTTAGAGCCTCCGAAAACTCCCTATGCTTCTTCTTCCATTCATATAGTGTAGATGTTGCTATTCCCATATTATGAGCTATCTGTTCATCTGACAAACCATCTGTAGCCCAACCTTGGACAACAATAAGTCTGTCACGCCACTCTACTTCATATTTACTAGGTCTAGCCATTACAACCAATTATTAAACATTATGTTTACAAATTTAATTAAAAAAAGCGGTTATAAAAACCGCTTAAATTTCTTTATTAATAAATGTTTTTAAGTATTCTCTAGCTGTATCTTTAAATTCTTTTTTAATACCTTCTTCAATTTCTTTTATTCCAGGTAAAACAACTCTATGATGTTTTGTAAGTAATTTATCAAAATCTTCTTTTATAACTTTTTTTTGGTTTTTAATTTCTTCAGATTCTTTTGGATCATATTTCAAAAAATCGTTATCTCTTTTGAAACAAATCATATAGTCACTTATAATTGACTCAATTTTTATTTTAGAATCTAATAAAGAGAACAGAAATTTTTCACCAAAATCAATCAATTTATCATTATTACAAACTAATTCTAATTTAGAGTATTGGAATAAAACTTCATTAAAAAACTCTTGAATTGTATTTTCTTTTTCTAGTAACTTATCGATACTATTATATTGGCTGAAAGTGAAGCTTAAACCATTATATAAAAAATCACAACTCTTAGTATAAAACTCAATTATAGTAGTGCTTTCATTTAAGAACAATACTTTATCTTTTTCACTTAAACGATTTAAACCTGATTTCAAAACTTCTAATTCCTTAGAATTCTCTTGCTTTATATCTTCTACAATTAATGTAAGCTCCTCTATATCTTCTTTCTGTGCTAAATTATCCCCTTTCTTTTTTAAATACGATGTTACTAAAATAGAGCAAATAGATATAATAGCACCAACTATTATTGAAATCCATTCATTAAACGTACAACTCATAACCATAAATTCAAAACATTAAACGAAATATACTCTTGTCCTTTCGGAACTATTCTTTTTCTAAGGTGCAACTCATAGATATCCTTATCATTAATACCATACTTCTTCTGGAGAATATCTAGAAATGGTTTCACAGGATTATCGATATCTGCAGTCTTTGCTGAAAAGCCAAAATCTATATCTATTCGAAAAGGTGGTTTTACTTCCAATTTATTAGGAAGCTGCCAAAATACCACCTGTTCATATACCTTATACTTTTCAGTCTTATACCTTCTCCCTTGCCAGCATTCATTAACTGATAAAGGTTTACAGTCTATTTTACCACTTGACATTTATTTAATTCTCATAATCAATAATTCCTAATTCTAATAATCTCATTGCGAAAGGAAGTCCTTCCCCAGTAAGATGAGAACCATCTGCTCTTTCCATACCATTATAGCTAGACACTATAATAGGTTCTCCGTAAAACTCTTTAAAAAACTCAACTGCTGCAGTTCCTAGACCATTCCTCTTATAACCATCTTTTACATCCATATATCTAAGTTTATAACCTTCAAAAGTTGTCTTATATCCATACTCTCCAACCTCTATGAACTCAAACTCTCCAATAACCTCTGATGTTCCTAGATATGTAATATAAACAGCAATCTCATCCTCATCTATTCTAAATTCATACTTTTTATCATTGTCATCTGAATATATTCTAGTTGTATCATTTATTTCCTCAAAATCCATATTTTTCTCTTTTTTTATTTAATTATTTTTCTCAAATAGACCGTTAACAATTGTTGAAATTTTATCGATTTTTCCTACACTTTCAACATAAGATTCATAACCTACTAAAGAATCATTTATCAATTGATCATAACAAATAACCCTAGCATTTTTTACTTTTAAGTACTCATTAGCTTCATTCATATCATTAATAGCATTTTTACCAACAATACAAATTGATTCAATAAAAGGATTTTTTATTTCACTGGCTTCTAAACATTTTCTTAAAGCAGAACTATACTTACCAATTTGTCTAGCTAAATCATGCTCGTCAAATTTGTAACTTGCATTATATCTTTTTAACTCTATTATAATATGTTTATCTGATGAAGATCTATAACGAATATCAAATCTTCCTTTTTTTTCTTCCTCTGTCAATTTTACAGTAATTTCTTTAAAAGCTTTTTGGACATTTTGTTCAATGAATTCCGTTCCCTTAGTTGCTCGTTCCCAAGAAGGATTAAGTAACCATAAATTTTCAAACAGATGTTGTTGTAACACTTGCTCCTTTGCATTTTCATCAATTGCATCTCTCAGCTTTTTAATTATATCTACTCTTTGTCTTGCAATATCATAATACATAGTAGCTTCTATATCTTGTAATTCAGTAAAAAGTTTACCAAATTCAATGATATTTTCAATTTTAAGATGTTCTAATTCACTTAATTTTCGTTGATGTTTTAATTTTTCAAATGATAAAATACCGTATCTGTATAATTCTTTTTTCTTATCAATATCCACATCTTCTATACCTAAAGACTCTATAGTTTGAAATAACTTTTTCGCATACTTTTTTTCATCTCCTATCTGAGATTCAAACCATTCTTCTAAAATTGGCATTTGAATAATTGCTTTATCTGTAGCCTTTTCGTTCCTCAGATTTGTCCAAGTACTTTGTATTTTTTTTAAGAGTTTATTAACTTTAGTCGTTAAACTCTTAAATCTTTCATCATTTTGGTTAAGTTCTTGTCGATTTGAAGTAGCAATATCTTTTTCTTCATCAAGATCTAAAAAATCCGCATGAATTTCACCAATTAAATAACTCGCATAAATTCCTCCTTCATTAAAAGAACTTAAAATATCTTCTTGAGCTAATTTACCACGACACATTATACTAATCTTATTGTTATTTTCATTATTCTCTAATTTTAGTACACTTGGTGTTGTTACTGATGCAATCCAACCTTTTATTTCAATACCTCCTTCTATTATCCCATCTAAACTAGCTTGAGTAACTCCTGATGATTTAAAAGGTAATTCAAAATTTCCTATAGGCCATATAAACTCAAAATTTTTATAATAGTCTAGATCTTCCTTTTTTACAATTTCATCATTAATAAAAATATCAAATCCTCCTAATGGGTCTTTTAATGAAAATCTTCTAGCTAATCTTTTTCGTAAATAAGTTGCTGCTTTACTTATATTTTTGTCTATCTTAGAAATAATAATTTTTGTGCCTGAATCTTCAATACCTTCACTATCAAAATCTATTTCTATAGGATTGTATTCTCTTGTATTGTCTTTATCTCCAATTAGTTCTTGAATATCATCAAGATTCATTTTAAAAGCTTGTCCGTTTTCTCCTTGCTTTTTAGTGTGTATTTCAACAACTTTAGCAATTGAAAATAGAGATAACTTTCCTATTCCTTTTCTTCCCATAACTGGTCTATTAAAAACTTCTGATAGACCTTTATTTTTTTCCTTCCTTTTTTGGTATCCAACTTTTAAGAATCTTTCATTAATTTCCTCAATGCTCATTCCATTTCCATCATCAATAATAATGATTTGGTCTCCATCCTCATCGTCTGTAGTTATCCTTACAACCTTTGCATCTGCATCATAACTATTAGCTACTATCTCAGACAAAACAGAAGGGGTATTACTATAAAGACTTAAACCTAAATGATTTATTATGTTTAAGGATACTGTCATTTTAAATTTACTCATAATTTTTCAAATGATTAATTATACTAATTGCTATTACCTCGCCTAACTTTGGAGGAACAGCATTCCCTATATATCTAGATGCTTTTGTAATAGAAACATCAGTATTTCCTTTAAAAAAACGATAGCTTTTGGGGAAAGTTTGAAAAATTGCAGCCTCTCTTAAAGATATAGCTCTATCTTGTTCTGGATGCCCAAATCTACCATTTCCTAAACCTGTACATAATGTAGTCATTGTTGGAGCTGGTTCATCCCAATTCATCCTCCCATAAACACTACTAAATGTTTTACCACTTTCTTTTTTATGGCATTCTAATAACAATTCCTCAGGCCAATCTTTCCATCCTCCATTTTGAGGCGTAGCTTTAATTCTTTTTAAATTTAAATCTGATAATATCCTTGCTCTATGTAAAGGATCTTTTGTATCAACTTCCCCTGCTTCTAATTTTGGTAACTTTCCTATTACTTTTCTTACTGTATTATAATTCTTTTTACTATGAGTAGGGGCTATTAAACTAATTTCCCCAAATATAGAAGCAAGCAAAACTAACCTAGATCTTTTCTGAGGGATACCATAATCCGGACAAAACACCTTATTTACTTGAACAAAATATCCTTCATTTTCTAATAATGTCACAAAATCATTTAAAACAGGTTTCTCTTTAAATGAAAGTATTTGAGCAACATTTTCCATTGTAACAATATGTGGCTTAGATTCTTTTACTAATCTTCCAAACTCATAAAGTAAATCATATTTACTACTATCTTTCTCTTTTACTTTAAAAGCATATGATGAAAATGGTTGACAAGGGGCACAGCCTGCTAAAACTTTCACTTTCTTATCAGCAAAAATCTCATTAATTTGTTTACCACTTAGTTTACTAATATCAACATTATGAAATTTAGACTTATTATTAAATTCATATGCGTACTTACATGTATCATCTATATCAAAGCCTGATAATATATCAAACCCTTTTTTATACATTCCATGACTTAATCCTCCTATACCACAAAAAAGGTCTACTACCCCAATATCCATATTAACTTTCATATCAAAAAATATATTTACAAACTTATTAATCTACTTTCAAAACAACAATTTTATTTATCATTACTTTTCATAATTTACATCACTATAAATCAATAATTTAAAAGATACAATATACTATTACTTTATCTTTAATTTTGCAATTATAGCAGCCAATACTGCCACCACTATACTATTACCTGCTTGTTTATACGCTTGGCTATTTGATACACAACTAAAATCAAATGAATCAGGAAAGTCCATCAACCTAAAACATTCACGAGGTGTTAATTTCCTTATCTTATACTGTTCATAGTCGCCTGCCATCTCATAGTTACATCCTTCATCACAACTATCGCATAAATCACTATTTAAACAACTATCAAAACCATATTTACATTCGCACTCAATTGTTTTCTGTCTAATAAAGTTAATGTTTGAAGCCGATGTTCTAGTTGTTATTGTACCTGTAACATCAGTAAATCCTTTTTGATCATAAGTATTAATAAATTCATTATCAGCCTTAGGATCGTTACTTAATACATATTCATTTAATCTTCTATCATTATAAAGTGGGGGTTCATATTCTTTCTGAGTACTACATACTTCTAGTAGATTATTTTGCTCCCAAGCATTAGAAGTTACAGCCGGAGATATAAAATGCTTACCTCCTTTATTTTTACCTTGAGGTAATTGATGAATAACAACTTTAGGCTCTTGATTTCCCCCACCCATTGTGTGTAGAGTTGGTCCAATACCTTCTATATCATAAACTCTTCCTGATTGCTCATGAGTTTTTTCCCATTTATCACCTCTTAACTGAGCATACACTACAACATTATCTTTTTGAACCGTTGTTAATGCATTAGAAGTGCCATTCATATTCAGCTCTAACATTTGCTCTGTAGGCATTCCTGCTTTTCTTAGTTTTGGATTATCAGGGTTACGACCACGAATAGCCCCTATACTTACATATCCATTACTATAACCATGTGTACCTGCACTCAATGTCTGCCCTATACCTTTGTCTGAATAAACTTGCGATGCTTGTGTGTCTTGATTAATGAATCCTAAATTAATTATATCCCAATTATGCTTATCATCTAATGAAGCTGCACCACCACACCTTATAGCTCTAGATGCATCATTTACATCTATTCCTGTAAAACCCTCTACCATTTTCTCACTAAGAAAATATTTATCATCAACCTCGCTCTCTAACAAATCCTTTAACCTAGTTTTTAATTCTATACCTATAGGCCAAGTAAAATCATTATCCTGCTCATCTCGTATTCCAACTATAAACACTCTTTCTCTGTTCTGTGGTACTCCATAATGTTTAGCATTCAAAACAGTATGATAGATATGATATGGTACTGATTTCTCATGTGGAAAAATAATAGGGTTACCATTTACAGACTTACCCCCTAAAAATGTTAACCAATTTTGAAAGGTTTGACCATTATCCATACTCAATAACCCCTTAACATTTTCAAAAATGAAAAACCTAGGATTATTAACTTTTATAAATTCAAGAGAATTATAAAATAAAATCCCTCTTTTATCATTTTCTCCTTTTCGTTTTCCTGCCAGTGAGAATGCTTGACAAGGAGGAGAAGTCATATAAATATCAAGACTCTCTCCTGGTATTTCTCGATCATACACATTAGATGGATAATACTTAGGTTCTCCATAATTATGAATAAATGTTTTTCTAGCAAACTTATCCATATCACAAGCAAACACTTCATTGTACTCTATCTCTAAACGCATCAATGCCTGATTGAATGCACCTACACCACTAAAGTCACTACCTACATTTATTGTTGTTTCTGTTTTCATTTTAAACAATAGTTGAACTGTTCGGTATTCCCGAACTGTTGGTTAAACAATAAGTTTTATGTGTTATTCACAGATGTTATATACTGACTTACATTGAAATTGTGGTTCTTCTTCAAATAAATCTCCAGTTGCTCCTAAGTCATTTATATACTTAACAATATCATCTATAGTCGGGTAAGTTTTACCATTTGGTGCTACTTTACTATGATACCTTTTAGGAACTTTATCTGGTGGAAAGAAAGATGAATTAGCTTCTATTTCTGCTTTTCTTACTTTATCAATAGTTGTAGAATTAGGATCGTTTACAGCTATTTTTAATTCAGGTAATTTTTCCATTATACAAGGGTCACAACCGACTCTTGAGTATCCTTTGAAATATCGAGGATTAATAGCGTATCCTCTACTTAAACTAAAATTAATTACATCATTACCTGTAGAATGAAAGAAAGGTCTTATTAAACTATCATCATGTTCAGAACACCATTTTAAAACCTCTTTTTTACGATATGTGAAAAACTTTTCATCTTTTTTACCTTCTGCTAATCTATCAACAGCTATTTGTAACTCTGCTTTTTGCTTATGAGTGACTGGTGGTTTTTGTTCATATTTAGCTATTGTAATTTCATTGCTTTTATAGGGTTCAAAATAGTATTTGAAATATCTACAATCAGGTGATTTACTTGCTCTATTGGCTGACTCATCTGCTCTGATACCATCCACAAATAAGAGGCTTTGATTTTGCTCTAAAATCCAATCAATGACTGGTTTGACTTTTAATTCTTGTGTGCAAAATCTTGCTGTTGTACTTGGGAATCTTTGTTTTTTTATAGCGAGATCTACCATACCATCATATTTAGATGATTTTAAAGTGACATGATTTATTCCTAAATCATTAACGAAATAATCAATATGTGTATAGGTTTCTGGTGCTTCCCATCCAACATCACAAAATACTGTTGTGCAATTTTTTAAACCATATTTTTCAACAGCCCAAAGGACTGAAGCTTGGCTATCTTTACCGCCAGAAAATGTTATAATTACTTTCATTTTAAACAATAGATTATCTGTCCGAGTTATTTCGGATAGTGTTATACAATAAGTTTTCGTTGATTTTTATTTACGGAACGACTGTCCTTTAAACTCTATGATATTGAACATTTCAAATATTCTATCATATACTCGATCTCCATATTTTTCTCCAAACTCCTCTATCCCAAGTTTAAGATCATTGGGATGATTCTCTTTGTAGTTTGAAGTTACAAAGGTTCTAGACTGTCGTATATACCTTTCTTCTAATATTTCTTTAAAGATATTGACCTTACCATAGTTTGATGCTATACGTTCTGTCTTTAAGTCATCAAAGTAGCGTTGCCCTTTGTACATGATATCTTCAAATTCACTTCTATCAGAATCCTCTTTACATTTCTCAAACATAGTCACTACTTCATTGGCTGTATATCCTTTAAAGCTTTTGCCTTTTATTGGTCGCATAAGTTTCTCAAATACCTTCATACATGATGTTTTGCCATTTCCGTAGCCACCAATCACTAACAATCCCTTTTCAAAACTAGGTTTAGAGGCTCTAGATAGATTCTTACATTCAAAGAAACGTTCATCCTTGGAGAAGTAATAAATCAAAGGGCTTAGGTTATCAAGAGACTCTTCAGTTAATTCATACTTCTTACCATACATTTCATTGAATGTATTTTGAAAAGCATCATATAGTTCTTTAGCTGTGAAAGTAATTATCTTTTCAACTTTAGGCCTTCTAATCATCTCGAAGTATGCAGCCATTTTTTTAGCAGATTCAGCACTTAATTTACCTCTAGCCTCATAAACCTCTATTTGATGCAATTCAATGCCTGTAAGCTCTTCTTTTGGCTTAGATTTCAGTACTGCGTACTTATGTCGGCCGATAGCCTTACCAATTTGGCTCTGGTCTATTTGAACTGATGGCTCCTGATTGTTGCAACTGTTTTCCTTCATGATACTGTTGTTTTTTTAATTTATTAACCCAATCATCATTTTTCCATTCATAAATGAAATTTTGAAATCTATGTGTGCGTTCCCCTGTAATCTGCTTATAAGCCATATAGGCATTTGTTTGTTTAATGAATTCTTCTAAATCTCCAGCATCATCTAACCTCAACAAATCACCAAAAGCTCGCATTTGTAATACTTCGCTTGTTTGAGAAAAGAAAGTGCATAACTGTTTAAAAAAATCAGATGATTTCAATTCTTCAATTTCTTTTTCTTTTTTCGCGGAACTTTTTTCTTTTTTTTCTGTTTCAGGATTTTTAAAATCAGAACACAAATTTTCCTCGCACACGCCTTTTGTGTTTGTTTCCTTTACTTTACTTTCCTTTACTTTACTTTCCTTTGTTGGATTTTTAGTCAACGACCGTTCAACGGTCGTTGAAATACCTTGATTATCAACACTCTTTAAAGTTCTTTTTTCAGCTGATTTTTTACCTGCTGCTCTTCTTTGTTCTCTTAAATTATCTAATGGTTGCATACGTCTAATTAAGCTTTCGGAGTAGAAGTGCTTACCTTCTTCGGTAAAGACAAATAGCCCAAAGTCCTCAATTACTGACTTAATTACTGATGCACTCACACGAAGGTCAAAGGCTATAACATTATAATCTTTGACGCTCATGTATTTTGTGCTATCTAACAACCTTTCTAGAATCATAAAGTAAACACCATATCCTTCAGCTCCATGTCTCATCCGCACGGCGAGTATTTTCTCATCATTACGGGCGTTACTGTCGTGGCTGAAATAAAATGCTTCTTTACTCATAAATAATATTGTTTAAATCTTGTCCCAGGAACATAACTTGATAATACTGGGATTCCATAAATGTCTTTTAAGTCTTTCACACGTCTTCTTAAGTCACCTATATTGTACTTAAGTAAAGCTTCATGTGTGGTTAACTTCTCTCCTCTTTTTAATGCATCGTGAACAAGCTTACATTGTTTAGTAAACTCCTTTTCATGCTCCTCATAGTGAGCTTGGCTCTCTAGATTGTTTTCTGGATACCTTTTGTTTTTGCACATAATCTACTTTTTTATTCATGGTTAATATTTTAAGAAAGTAAAAAATTTATAATAGCGACTGCGAATGCAGTTACGATCAACATTAAAGTTTCTAATGTTGGGAACTTAGTCTTTTGTTTCATTTTTTGGATGTGTATTCTTCAACATACTTTTCTATCATCTCTAGCATATTAGAAACACCACATTCAGTACATGGTGTTTCTAATAAGAAGTCATCTTTATCTGTTGTATCATAATGATTACATGTTAGCCTAAAAAACTTGTTATTATGATTAATAAACAGAAAGAAGAAACCTTTAGATCCTAGAGTGTCAAGAAAGCTTTGTAATGCGTTTAAACTGTCTTGCATACTACTTATTTTGTTCTTTATTGAAATAACATAGGTAGTAGTACATCTGTTTTTCTTCATCCCAACCTTTCTCAATAAACTCATCAGCACTTTCAGGGTTAACAAAGTCAAGTTTTATTGTGATATTAGTATCTAGGTTGATTACATTCTTCAGTTTCTTTCTAGCATCTGTAACCGCATTGTTAACGATAGGGAAAGATGTTGTGTCTTCGATACTGTATTTCTCCCCTTTGTCAACTTTGTAGTTTTTGAACTCAGCTGCTAGATCTGGATTATCTATTACTTCATTTAAAAAATCTGATTCCTCAAAATCGTCATTCTTAGCAAAGTAGTTCACAGAACGGTTCATAAACATTACCTCTTCTTTTTTATCCTCTGCAGGAAGTACTACTTCTTTAGCGAAATCTTGACAGAACTTTAGATACTTCTTAGTCATATAGGCTTCATCTTGGAATATATCTACATTTAAAAAGTGCTCTAACCAATAACGTGCATCATACTTATTGCTATCAATAGTTAGGATTTTATAACCTTCTTCTTTTTTGTAGTTGAATATTAAGCATCCTTTATCTAGCTTGTTTAAGTTAATGCCTTGTTCTAACTTCATTTTAAGACTTGAACTATCAGTTTCAAACTGAATGAAATCAGTTTTAATTTCAGACTTGAAGATACCTATAGCATCTACTACATTATTGTCAATCGATACATTACTTAGATAAGTCACATATACTTCTCCATTTTTAATATGTGGATGATTAGATTGCTCATATAGGTGTCGTGTTATTTTTTGAGAAATGTTATGTACATTTTCAGTTGATGGAGTATTAAACAGCCCATTCACATAATTGTACATTTCGTTGAATTCTAAATCAACATCGTGAGCAAATTGATAATAATTCTCTTCCTTCTCACGGAAAGGCTTGAAGAAATACTCTTTTAATAAAGGAGCTATTTCATCATTTAATTTATATGGTTCTTCTGATAGAAAGAAAGCTTCATTTCTACTTTTATTTCCTACCTGGTGTATTGATAACGTTTCAATATTTACGTTGAATAAATTGATCATGGTTTTTGATTTTAAATTGTTGATAAAACAAGCGATGTAGTGGGGAATACAATCGCTTATTGTTGAAAAGAAAAGAGTTGTTTATTTACCGAAAGCTTGCATTTCTGCTTTAGCTTTTGATATTACAGTCCTACACCATTCTAACTGATGTACACATGTTCTATGAATCCTCTCAGCCCAGAGAAACAAATAATTTTCTTCTTTGGTTAAGGTTTCAATAAACTTTGTTGCTACACTTGGAGACAATGAAATTATCCTTGTAATTTCTGAAATCATTTCAGACTTCAATATTTCATCTTTATGATATTTTGCATCTGCTAAAAGCTTTGCTGTTCTAGAGATATAAGCAGATAATACATTACCTCTTTCATGTGCTTCTTGAGCATCCTCGCTCATTGTTATATCACAAAAATCTTGAATCTCTTGTAATTCAATTTCTATTTGCTCTTTAGGAGTAATGTTTAGTTGCATTTATCTTTATCTTTAAAAATTACTTTTAAAACTATCACTATAAAAAAGCCTATAGCAAGAAAAACAGCAGGTTTATCTTCCATTAATTGTATAAAATCTCTCATCAAAAAGGTGTTTTATTAAATTCGATATCCATCCCATTAGAAGCAACACTAACATTCTTTAAAGTAGCGTTTTCTACTTTGCGCTTAAACTCTAGTTCATTGGAATTAGAGTCTGACAAGTGAATTAGAACAATATTATTTACTTGAGATAAATCATTTGACCTTAATAGGTCAATACACTTCTGAATAGACAAGTGACTCTTAAGTATTCTATTCTTAAGGAATGTTTTATCTAGCTTAAGTTTCTCTTCTATGATATCCTCACAAAAATTAGCTTCTACTATAAGATTATTCAGTCCTTTAAATCGATAAGGAGAATAAAAAGTATCGGTTAAGAATAGTGTGATACCACAATCATTATGATGTATTAGAAAGCCTAAAGGTTCATTCACATCATGCTTTACATCAAATGGTATTATCGAGAACCCCCCTACTTTAAACATCTTTTTAGCTTTAACAATATGAACATTATGATGTTCTTGATGATTACTAGCAGAAAGAGTTCCTCTAGATGCATAAACTTGAATAGTTGATTTAAGTACCTCATCAATTGATTTATTATGATCACCGTGCTCATGTGTTACTATACATCCTACTACTTTAGAAATATCGAAGTTTAAAGCCTCCTTTATTTTTCTAAATGGTACACCGCATTCTATAAGGAGTGTTTCCTGCTCATTGTAGAGCAGGTAACAATTTCCTCTAGATCCTGTTCCAATAACATGTAATCTCATTAGAATCCTGGACCATCATTACTCTGGATTTGCTCTTCGTAATGTTGTTGATTATAATTCTCTTGAACTGGCTCTGTATTTTCATTTGGTAATTCTTCAAATGCTATTTCTTCAGCATTAGCATTCATCGTAATCTCGTGTTCTACTTCTGCCTTTACAATACTTGGTTGAACCTCTTCTTCCTCTTTATTAAATAGAACAGAATCATCAGAAGCACGTATTAGTAATTTAGTAGCCCTATTGATTACTGTTTTATTAGCCATTTGGTCTGGAAAGTTTTTATGAGCTGGAGAATTACCATTTGCTGCTCCTTGATTCCAAGCATCCTTTATCTGATTAATAGACATAATTTCTACATCTGTAGTATCATCTAAGAATGTCATAATAGCATAAGCCCCTTTGACGTTCTTACTTCCTAAAGACTCTAAAGTCTGTTTGTGTTTTAATATCTTCTTACGACCTGTAACAGCATCGATTTCAAACTCAAAGTCATCCCCTTCAAAAATAGTTATGGGTTTAATATCCTTTAATCCTCCATAACGTTTAGCTAATGCTATATTACCTGTATATTCAATAGAGCATTCAAGTTTATTACCATACATAATAAAGTCACATTGTTTTTTAAGTGGAGACAATCCCCAAACAACCATCTTTAATAATGCGTTTGCAATGCTTTCTTTCGTACAATGATCTAAAGCAAATTTGCCTTCTCTATTTTTTGTTTCTGACAAAATCAGATAAGCACTTTTAAGTGCATTCTCTGGAGAATAATCTTCTGGTATTCTTAATTCTCCAGCATTTTTAAATGCTTCTACTTTTTGTAGTACTTGAGTTGATATATCTTTCTTTACAACTTCTAGTTGCTGAGTATTTGTATTTGACATGGTATTTATTTTTTTAGATTATGTATCGATAAAAAAAAGAATGAGGTAGGATTCGAACCTACATGATGTATGAGATATAGTTTGTGTTCTTCCGATTTTACTCCATTACAGATACGTCTACTATCCATTGACTATTCTACCAATCTAAGTTTGACTAGTATTTAACTATAGCGTCTACCTTAATTCCGCCACTCACTCCTTTTAAAACCAACACAACTATTTACATGAAAATCTTAATTCTTTATCCTCTGGACTCACAAACAAATTAATCACTTGTGAAGTAGTGTCTATTAACTCACTAACAGACTCCCTATTATCTATAAAGATTGGAGCTGATACTGAATAGTATTCATTTAGTACATTAATAATATCAAGTCCAGCATTAATTTTAGATGCCGTGTTAGCATCAGAAAAAGGCACTCCATTAATCAGAGTTTGACAAGTTTCTGTCTCCCCTCCATTAATCTGAGACTCAAATAATTTAAATGATACATATTTGAACCTTCCATTGATACTATTCTCTAAAGACTCTATCTCAAGTTTGATAAAACGTTCTATTGTGAACTGTTGTTTTTCTAACTCATTTAAGGAGTTTGCTAAACTTTGTTCTTCTCTTTGAAGTTCATCAATACGTTCATTTGCTCTTTTAATTGTAGCCTCAGTTGATAGTTTCTCTTTGACGCCATCAATAAGTGTGATGATCTCGCTCTTACTATTTAACAAAGATTGATTATCAATATTTACCTCTTCACTTAATAACTGATTATATCGTTCAATATCAGATTTAAGAATATTAACCTCATTAGAAGCACTTACCTTTTCATTATATAAACAAGAAGGATTCTTAACATTAGTTTGTTTTCCTAGTTCAAGTTCTAATGTTGATTTTAGCATTCCTAATTCCTGTTCTTGTTTAGTAATTACAGATTGTCCATCTGCTATGCGATGAAATAATGTATCAACTTCTTTGTTTTTCGAAGTAATC
This sequence comes from Myroides odoratimimus, assembly GCF_030326305.1. Taxonomy (GTDB): domain Bacteria; phylum Bacteroidota; class Bacteroidia; order Flavobacteriales; family Flavobacteriaceae; genus Flavobacterium; species Flavobacterium odoratimimum_A. Next base: position 229,135 of record NZ_JACAKB010000002.1, read on the forward strand.
TCGTCTTTAGTTCCTTTCCCCTGGCTACTAATATTTTCAAGAATTGACTTCTTGTTATTATTGAAATTTGTAATCATTTCTGATTTCTTACTCTCAATATCATTTGTTTCAAAAGGACGATTACAACAAGAACAAACAAACTCATTGTCATTAAAAACTAGCTCATTTGCATTTTCTTCATGCCACTTAGTTCTTAATGCTTCTGCTTTACTTTCAAGCTGCTTTATTTCTGTTTCTAGATTGCTCTTTTGTACTTCTAAAGAAGATATTCCGTTTCTATAAGACTGTAAGTTGTTTTCAGTTTCTTTTATCTTAAGTCGAAGATTATCAACTGTACTAGTATCTACCTTACATTCATTATCTGATTCACTCTTGAACTTATTTAATAAAGTACTTAACTCAGTTTCTACTTCAAACTTTTTATTCTGAATGTCTTTCTTCTTATCCAGTTCAGCTTGATATGCTTTAGAACTATCTAATAACTCAGAATCAACTTTATTTAATTTCTGCTCTAACTCATTAAGCTGCTTTCTACATCCGATATAATCAATCGGGATAGGTTTTGATTTCTGAACCTCATCTATTCGAGTAGGAATGAGATCTAAATCTGCCTTAATCTTTTTAACCTTACTACTATTCTCAGCCTTTATCTCCTGAATAGTTTTCTTCTCTGTTAACTGCAATAAGACTTCTAGATCTCTATCTCCTTTTATCAAATTTTGATAGTCAGTATTGTCGGCAATACTTGTTAAAACATTTCGTATATCCTGCCATTTTAAAGAATTAAATGCTAATGGATTAGAAATCAATTTAAAAATACTTTCATCCAAAATATCAGCTATTTTAGATGTGTATTCTTTTTGATTCATTGGAACTTCATTCCAATAATAAATGGTTTCATTTCCTGTGAATGATGGTTCAAACGCTCCTCTTTGTTTTACCCATTTTTCTCGGAATACACGTCTTAAGATTACCTCCTCATTATTTACTACAAGAGTAGCTTCAACTTCATGATCTATTTTTGGGATAACCTGATTATTTGAATCAAGTGTTTTAATCTCAAAATCCTTTCTATCTGTACTATCTTTTCCAAATAGTAACCAGGTAAATGCATCAAATAACGTTGTCTTACCTGATGCATTAGCTCCATAAATATCAGTTTTGTTTGTAAAGTCAACTGATAGACTTTTAATGCCCTTGAAGTTTTCAAGAGACATTTTCTTTAATTCAATTTTTTTCATGTTGAAATTGTTGATGGTTTGATGTACTTTTGTGTCGATGGTAATTAAAAAATCATCTCTATTGTTTTTTTTAATTCGATTCTCAGTAGAGATACTTTTTTGGCTCACTTTCCCAAGTGGGCTTTTTTTATACCCGTAACTGTCTTTGTAGCTTTTCTTTTTGCTCTTGTGATAGTACTACTGTTTTCTTGCCCCTTTTCGCTCCCAAACGAAAAAGAGCAAGTCTTGCCTCACTTTCCATGCGTTCTGCGGCTAACAGTTGTCCTCTGAACATTCGTATTAACTCATGTGCAGTATTTAATTTATCCGTTTGAAATGCAATTATTTCCTCTTTTGTCATCGTTTAAAAGGTAATCTAGTTGCTTCTTAACTTTCTTTGCTCTCTCAATCTTATGAGTGCAATTATGAACCGCCTTACGAGCTAAATCGATAATCCCAATAGAATTACTTTTAGTCAAACTTCTTTCCCTTCTCATAACAGCTTCAAGAAGTGACTTTGATATATTATGCTCTTCAGCAATATCAATTCTATCATGCATCGTGGTCCATTCCTTCAAATAATCTGAAAGCTGACTTGAAATCAACTTTCCATAGTGTTCTTCATCAAATAGCATTTGCTCTCCTATTTTTAGTTAGTGTAATATTCTTTATCATAGAAGATGTAAGTACTTTTTGTTTCTCAGCTTCAATCTGTAGATCCTCAAAAAGTTTATAGCGTTTATTAGCTAATTCAGACATCTTATTATGTAATGCATCAAGCTCTATTTCCTTTAATGATTCATCCTTAACAAATGGATATAAAGGTGAGTTCTCTACACATTCAATTGAAAGTTTTGTTTCCTCTATTAGAAAATTAACTTTACCTAATTCGCGTATTATATTATTCATAAGCTTTTAGTTGATTAGCTCTCCAAATGATCTACGAAATCAAAACCTTATAATAAGGTGTGTTACTACACTGGAGAGTTTATAAAAAATAAAAAAATGATTAAAAGCCTAAACCCAGTATTTATCAGTATGTCAATGAACTTATTAAACCTTTTTCACACGAGTCAGATGTACAAATAATTATATAACCATTTAATTATTTAATTATGTGTGTATCTTTGCCGTGTTATTATCTACCACAAATATACAACGTTTGTTTGACTTCAAAACACAATCGTTTGATTTGTGTAGTTAATTTTTTGTTAATATGAATGAAGTAAATCAAAGAATAAGTCAAATAGCTGATTACTATAACATTAAAAGTTATGCTGATTTTGCACAAAGAACAGGACTAAACCATCAAACAGTATCTAATTACTTAAAAGGCAAGCAAAAACCTGACATAGATAAGCTATCTCAAATAAAACAGTCATTTGAAGAAATAGATGCTAATTGGTTATTAACTGGAAATGGAAATATGATAAAATCAAACGATGGTTTGATTAAAGATAATTCGAAAGGTGTTCCTTACTATGAAGGTATAGAAGCAACAGGATCTATTTTAACCTCTTTTAATGACATTAAAGAGAATCCTTCATTCTATATTAGTTATCCTCATTTTGACGATTGTACAGCCTATCTTCCTATGGCAGGAGATAGCATGTATCCTAAATACTGTTCAGGAGAAATAATAGCTGTTAAACAGATTTATAACTTTGACATTATACAATGGGGAGAAGCTTATATGATAGTGACAGATTCTGAAGCAAATGATCTCCGTACTATTAAATTACTATTCCCACATAAGGAAGAAGATAAAATAATTCTAAGGGCAAGTAACCCAAGTTTTGCAGGAGATACAATTATACCAAAGAAAAACATCGTATCCTTATTCCTAGTAAAAGGAAAAATAACTCGCAATCAATTATAATAAAAATAAGCTATGAAAAGATTAATTTACTTAATACTACCTATACTAGTACTTATAGGGTGTAGTTCGGATGATAACAGTCATGATAGATCTAAAGTCTATATAGTATCTCAAAAAGTAGAGGCCAAGAAAATAAATGAAACTACATACGAATCAACTATAACTTATGTTGTAAAGAATGATTATAAGCCAGTTTCTGTCGTATATTACTACATAGAGTCTGAAATAGAAAACTATGGTAAACGTAGAACATATGGAGATTATAAAAGGTCATCTAATAAAGTAACTATAATAAATCCAGATGAAGCAAAAATAGTTGTAAAAGGTGATAAACCTGTGATAGAAAGTGATATTAAAAATAGCACTATAGTTATTACTGAAATAGTAGACGATCCTGTTGCTAATTAATTAAAGTAATGGAAAAGTTTATTTCTAATAATAGATTATTTGAAGTTTACGAAGATTCTCATAATAGAATACATGCACGCCTTAAAATAAATCTATTTGGTAAAGAAGAGTACTTAGAAAGTGACTTTACATTAGCTGAACTTGAACTATTTAAGCAAAATAAATCTAATCCTAACTCTTGTGAATCAGAGACAAATAGTAGTGAAATAAAACTACTTACAGAAAGTTTCTTTCTTGAATATGTACCTATAATTCATGTTAATAAAGTTTCACTTAATTTAATAGAATTATACACAAGAGCAGTTAATCTTGGATTTAATTTTTTCAATGTTCCTAGAGCTGATTATGACGCAGTAATAGATATTATAAACAAAGAAAATGAAGAATCAGAATTATTAAAACTTAACGATATTAATTACTCAAAAGCAAATGTTTTTTATAAAGCCAAATGTTATAATGAGTCTATACAATATTTGCAAAAAATAATAGATACTTTCAAAAAAAACGATACCCTTATTTATCTTGGAGCTTATAATAAACTAATCCTAGTTTACAGGAAGTTATTCAATAAAGAAGCTGAGATTAAATTAATTGAATTAACTATAAAAAGATTAAATACTATAAATAGAAATAAGTTCGAAAAGGCAATTATAAAATACCCGGACTACTATTCTGAACTAGAAAATGGGCTAAATCAAAACATAATAGTTAAAGACAAAAATGATAATATTCTATTTATGCCTTATGAAATAAAGAAACTTATTATTCGTAAGCATAATCTAAAAATGAAAAAATGAAAAAATGAAAAAACTACTACTACTGACTATACTTGGTTTACTTTCTTTATCATGTGGAGAAAGCATTGAACAGATAATTGAAAAACAAGTAAAAGAAAAAATAAAATCAGCTGGAAATAATGCTGATGATTATAAACTTATAGAGTTAACACATCTAAGTGATATAACCCAAAAAGACATAATAGATGATTTGCTTATAGATACAAATAATGATATTGTTTTTAAAGGAGTATCAATACGATTAAAAGAGAAGAAAATTCATAAACAAGATTCTGTTCAAAAAGTTGTACTTAAACAGTATGAGACAGGTATGAAACAAAATGCAGAATTCAGAAAGAGAATAGAAAAACTCATAGCTGAAGATAATGAAGATATGTCTAAGACTAAAAGTGAAATAGTCGCTATAAAAGATAGTATTGCAATCAATAAAAATCTTATTACCATAATGGAGCAAAACAAAAATGATAATACTGTTTTATATAAGATTTATAAACAAAAAGCACAAATAAAACCAGATAAGTATACTGAAGCACAGAAAGTGAATATGTATACTATAGTAAATAAAAACAATATTTTAATAGACCTTACTCCTACATCTGAAAAATCTAAAGAAGTAGTAAATCGTGATTATTTAAAACAAATACAAAAATAGTATTCAACAGCAATGAACGGAGAAAAGATAAACGTATTAATTGATGCATTACAAGCTAAAGGCTCTATAAGGTTTAAGAAAGACTTTTGTGAGACAATTGGTATCAATAGTCAACAACTAGTTAATATGGTTGCAGAGAAGCGTACATTGACTATTGACGAACTAAAAAAATTAGTTGAGACTTATGATGTAAATCCTTATTGGGTAATGGGATTACAAGACAATATTTTTATCAAACGCCGACAACCTAAGCCGACAATACAAATTAAAAAATATCCACTTTATGTGGAATAAATCAAAAAACAATAATTGATTTACAGATAGTTACAACTTAAAATATATAGGAGTGGGGATTCATAACCCTGAGGTCACGGGTTCAACTCCCGTCTTCGCTACAACATAAAAGGACATCTTACATTAGGTGTCCTTTTTTCATTTATATTCCTTCCATATATACTACCGAAATACCATATAAATATACCTACTACTGTCTAAAAAACACCAGTAAGTTTGTCGTCTTAAAAATCATTAATACGATATGACAAAAAAAATCTTAGTAATCAATGGACATCCAGATCCTGAAAGTTATAATCAATCGCTTGCTACTGCTTATATAGAAGCACTTAAAGATAATCATAAAATAGAAGTAAAATATTTAGCCCTTCACAGTTTAGACTTCAATCCTAATCTTGAATTCGGATATAGAAAACGCACAGTACTAGAACCTGATTTAATAAAAGCCTTAGATGATATTAAATGGAGCAATCATATGGTATGGTTACATCCTATTTGGTGGGTAGGTCTACCAGCTATTATGAAGGGCTTTTTTGATAGAGCCTTCTTACCTGGCATCACATTTAACCATATCTCTACAACAGAAACAATAGGTCTCTTAAAAGGACGTACAGCTAGAATAATCACAACTGGTGGTGACCTTAGTCAAGATGTTTACACTACTGTTTTTAATGATAGCGCCCTTGTTCAACTCAAAACAGGTATTTTAGAATACTGTGGTGTAGAAGTGACAGATAGTACTTTCATCGGTTTACTGAATAATTCATCATTAGAAGATCGACAAAACTGGTTAAAGGAAGTTCAAAACTATGCAATAATAGACTCTAAACCTCATAATATCGATATATACCCAAACACATTATAAAAACAACAACCTTAAAAACAACAACCTTAATAACAACACATTAACCAAAAAACTAAAATATTTTTTAAAATAAAAGCTTCTATCCCTTGCATGGTTACTATTTAGTAGTATATTTGCACCACAATATCGCGGGATAGAGCAGTAGGCAGCTCGTCGGGCTCATAACCCGAAGGTCACAGGTTCGAGTCCTGTTCCCGCTACTACAAAGGAGACTTATTTAGGTCTCCTTTTTTTACTTCTTCTTTTCTAAATCAACTTCCCAATAATTTTATATTTTTACATATTGATAAAAGATAAAATGAAATACACTTCAGATGCTTTCCCAGAATTAACCACTCTTACAAATCCCAAATTAACTTTGTTCGTTCGTATCGTATTTCTACTTTTTATCTCATTTTTCTTATTATTACTATATCTTATTCCTTTTGCTTTAATAAACGAATATACAAACAATACAGGAGCTTATATACTAATAGTTTTATATACTTTACTACTTACTTATGGAGTGTATAAATTCATTACAGAGTATAAAAAGAAAAGTCCCCATTTCATACAAAAAATTGTAGTCAATGAACTTGGAATACACTACCACAAAATCAATGGAGAAATAGAACATCTATTATACAAAGATCTCAACAAATCTAAACAACCTTATTCTAAAGATATATTTACAAAAACAATAGGTGTCAATGTAAGTAGTAAAACGGTATTAAAAGTATTTTACAATCATCAGGAACGTACTGTATCTTTTCAGAATACTGATATTTTTTACACATACCTTTCTACTAATTCTAGAGAACTTAGACAGCACTTCTTACAAGGAGTTACGTTATACAGACCGGACTTAAAAATAGCCGATAGTGTATTTGCTGATTTTTTTATACAGCCAAATACCTTTGAATTTGATAAAAAAGAACAAAAAAAAACAATGATTATCGCACTCATTATATTTCTAGCAATACTAGCTATTGTCTTTTTATCAATCAATCTTTAACCATGTATTAACCATATATAAAAATATGAACAAAACTCTATTAGCCTTAGTATTTCTTTGTATTAGCTTTAATTCGATTGCTCAAGTAAACTAAAGATTAAAACCTAAAGACCAAAAGTTTAAAGATATAATTGAGGAACTAGGTAATCCACTAGAAGGAACACCTAAAATGATTATCAATTACATAGGAGATAAAACGGGGAGTTATTTATGGTTTTTCAATGAGCGAAAAGCAATCAAACCTAGCTATTTATCTAGTAAACCTACAGATATATTATCTGGTATCTATATAGAAGATCATGGAGGAATATTAGAAAAAATGAAATTCAAAGACTACGCTGAAGGCTTAGCACAACCAGAGTTTCTATATGATTACTGTATCATCACAGACATAGACAAAGATGGTAAACCAGAATTTTACCTAACCTATTTTATGAATTCTGACGGTCTAGATGCTAAGCCTTTAAAAGTAATTGTATACACTGCTAAAGCAAATAGTTATGAACTTTATAAATCTAAGGTTACAGCTTATATTCCTTATCAAGAAGAAGATAAATATCAGATAGAAGAAGACAGTAACTTCAAACAACTTCCTGCTGTTATAAAGAAAAAAGCTTTAAGCATCTTAGCTGAAGTCAAAAACAAAAACATATTATAAAAGAAAAGGCTGCCCATCTAGACAGCCTATATTTTTATTCATTATCCTCTTCCTCTTCGTCATCATCATAAAAGTCAAACCACTCAGCATCTTCACTAAGAGACTTATCAGCGAACATATCTAATTGTTCAACAAATTCTTTAGCTAAATAAAGACGCTGTGTTTTCCCGATACTTTCTGACAATCTGTGTAAACGTGGTTCCAAGCGATTTCTAAGCTGAATATCTATATCATCTATAATATACATCTTCAACTGATTTACATCAAATCCTGCACTTGCAAACATCTCATTCAATCGATTAGCAGTACCTATCAAGATATCATTACCTAATGAAAGTAGATTCTTATCTTCGTCTAAATCTGTGTAATCGTGCACTCCATAGATTCTCAAATCAGTATATCTACTATATGCTTCGAAGACTTCCATTAATCTCTCTACCTCAAACTTATCTTTAACAACAATTAATACTCTAGTAGCGATTTCTCCTTCTACAGGCTTTTCTGTACGCTGTAGAGCTGCGATAATCATAGCTGTAGTTTTCCCTTGTTCTTTAGGTCCAAAAATAACTACATCTCTTCCACTTTTAATTGTTCCAAAAGTTTTCTTTTGAAGAGTTGTTGGTTCTAAAAGACCGTTCTTACTTAAGTTCTCTTGTAAAGTACTATTTATCTTTTTTAATTTCATATTCTATTTATTTGCAAACATCTCGACATCTTGTTTCGAAACTTCCTTGCCTCCTAATATTATTAATCTTTCTATTACGTTTCTCAACTCACGAATATTACCAGTCCAATCATACTGTTGTAACAATTCGATAGCTTCACTACTAAATACCTTTGGAGCTGTTCCTTGCTCTTTTGCTATTTGATTGACAAAATGATCCGTTAATAAAGGAATGTCATCCCTACGATCATTCAATGCAGGCACTTTAATTAGAATAACAGCTAAGCGATGATATAAATCCTCTCTGAAGCGCCCTTCCTCTATTTCTTTCCTAAGATCTTTATTTGTAGCTGCAATAACACGTACATCTACTCTCAAATCTTTTTCTGCTCCCACACGTGTGATTACATTTTCTTGTAATGCTCGAAGTACCTTTGCTTGGGCAGACAGGCTCATATCCCCTATTTCATCTAGAAATATAGTTCCGTGATTAGCTTGTTCGAACTTACCTGGTCTATCTTTTACAGCAGAAGTAAAAGCCCCTTTTACATGACCAAATAATTCACTCTCTATTAACTCTGAAGGAATAGCTGCACAGTTCACTTCTACCAGCATATTTTGAGCGCGATTACTTTGCAAATGTATCTGATGAGCTACTAATTCTTTTCCTGTCCCATTAGGTCCGGTTATCAATACTCTTGCTTCTGTAGGAGCTACTTTTTCGATAATATCCTTTATCTGACTGATAGGTTCACTATTTCCTATCATTTCGTATTTCTTCCCTACTTTTTTCTTTAATATCGTATTCTCTACTACTAGCTTACTAGTATCTAAAGCATTTCTAACTGTAGTAAGTAACCTATTCAGATCAGGTGGTTTTGAGATATAGTCAAAAGCACCTAAACGCATTGTGTTTACAGCAGTCTCTAAATCTCCATGCCCAGATATCATTACAAATACTGTATCTGGCTTTATCTTTTTAGCTGCTACTAACAGTTCCTCTCCATCCATTTTAGGCATCTTGATATCTGAGATTACTAAATCATAATCTTCAACCGTTATCTTTTGTAGTGCCTCCTCTCCATTCTCAGCAGCATCTACTACATATTCTGAAGACTCTTCTTCTAGAATCTTTACTAACACTCTACGAATAGCAGCTTCATCTTCTACTATTAATATTTTAGATGTTTTTCCCATATATTATAATTCAAAGCAATTTATAACACTAGTATTTAAGCCACTTATAAAGTTCTTTCCATGAAGGTCTCTTTCCATACATTAACACTCCAATACGGTATATCTTAGCCGCTATCCATACTACTAGTATAAATGTAAGGAATAGAATAATAATAGACACTATAACTTCCCACAAAGGTACACCAAAAGGTATTCTCATCAACATAACAATTGGAGAGGTAAATGGAATCATTGAAAATACAGTAGCAACTGTCCCATGTGGATCTTTCATTACTGTAAAGAAACCAATATACACACCTAACATTAAAGGAAGCAAAATAGGCAATAAAAACTGTTGAGTATCTGTTTCGTTATCTACAGCAGCTCCTATAGCTGCATATAATGAACTATATAAGAAATATCCTCCGATAAAGAAAATAATGAAATAGATAAACAGAGAAATCAATGGTAAACTTAATATTTCACTCACATAATTCTGCACATCGAACATTATTTCATTCGAAATCATTCCATTAGCAGCTTGCATAGCTTCAGCACTTCCTGTTCCTGGCATAGCATTGATACCTAATACACTACTTGCTACACCTAATAAAATGGCTCCTACTACTCCCCAAATAAGGAATTGTAGCAACCCTGCCATAGACGTTCCTACTATTTTTCCCATCATCAATTGAAAAGGTTTTACAGATGAGATAATGATTTCTATAATACGGTTTGTCTTTTCTTCTATCACAGAGCGCATCACCATGTTTCCATAAATAATAATAAACATCATGATAAAGTATCCAAATAACCCACCTATAATAATCTTAATTTCATTAAGACCTTTTACAGTAGCTTCTCCATCTGCTTTCACTAGCTTTAAGTTTACATCAGCCTTAGCTTTATCTATTACAGAAATATCGATTCCACTTTGTTCTAAATTGACATGTGTTATCTTATCTCCTAACAATAACTCTACTTTACTAACAAAACTAAGACTAGGACTTTCATTAGAAATATAAGTTACACTCTCTTGATAATCTCCAATATTATCAGACTTTGGAACATACACTACCCCTTCGTACTTTTCCTCTTTCACTCCCTCTTTAAGAATATCTAAATCAACTGCTGATAAATCTTGATATTCAAAAGCTTCATTGCTTTCAAATTGAGTAACAAATAATCCACTTTCATCGTGGATAGCTATTTTTTTTACTTCCCCTTTCATACTGCTCAAATAAGCAATAAATACAGTTAGTAAAACAAAAAATATAGGGCTTACGAAAGTCATTACGATAAATGACTTATTGCGTACTTTAGCAATGAACTCCCTCTTTATTATTAATGGTAGTATATTCATATTACTTGCTTACAGATTGAATAAAGATATCATTTACAGTTGGTAATTTTTCTACGAAGTGAGTTACCTGTCCGTTAACAGATAATATACTTAATAATTCATTAGGCATTTTTGTACCTAAGTCCACTTCTAACTGTACTTCATTATTAAGAGATTTAAAACTAGTATTTTGGAACTTGAATTTATCACTCAATTCTAAAAATAAACGTTCTATATTATCACTTAAAACTCCGACTTGATACAAGTTCGTTCTGTGTTCTCTTTTTACATCTACTAGTTTTCCTTCTATTAGTTTATTTGATTTATTAATTAATGCAATATAATCACACATTTCTTCTACACTTTCCATACGGTGAGTAGAAAATATAACAGTAGTACCTTTTTCCTTTAACTCTAGGATTTCATCTTTTATGATATTTGCATTAACTGGGTCAAACCCTGAGAATGGTTCATCTAAGATTAATAATTTTGGTTCGTGTAATACAGTTACTACAAACTGTATTTTCTGAGCCATTCCTTTTGATAGTTCTTGTATTTTTTTATTCCACCACCCCTTGATATCAAGTTTATCAAACCAATAATCTAATTGACGTTTAGCTTCAGCTTTAGAAAGTCCTTTTAATTGAGCCAAATACATAGCCTGCTCTCCTACTTTCATAGTTTTATACAGACCTCTTTCTTCAGGCATATAGCCTATATCTTGAATATGTCTTGGACTTAGAGGTTCTCCATCTAGTAAGATTTGTCCTGAGTCTGGATAAGTGATTTGATTTATTATACGGATTAAAGAAGTTTTACCTGCACCATTAGGTCCTAAAAGACCATAGATTGTACCCTTAGGCACAGTGAGAGATACTTTATTTAATGCTGTTTTATCAGAATATGTCTTTACCACATCCTTTACTTCTAATATAGATTGCATCGGTGAATTCAATTAATTTCTGTAAAAATAAGTAAATATTTGAAAACGGGAGAATGAGGACAGTTATTTTCGATATGGCATAAAAAAACCCAACCTTATTTGGATAAATAAGGTTGGGAAAAATTGCTATGAAAAAGAAAATCCACTGTTTAATAAGTGTCCTACAAATGTATAACTTATTTTCAATCAAGAAAACATTTCTTTCACTTTTTCAAAAAAAGATTTGTCATTTTTAGTCGGACTCGGCTTAAAGTTTTGATCCTCAAGCATTTGCTCAAAGAATTCTTTTTGCTCTTTGTTCAACTTTTTAGGTGTCCATACGTTAATATGTACTAATAAATCACCATTTCCGTAACTATTTAAGCTTGGTAATCCCTTGCCTTTTAGGCGTAAAATCTTACCAGACTGAATTCCTTCTTCTAATTTGATACGTACACGTCCTGTTACCGAATCAATTTCTTTACTTCCTCCAAGAGCTGCTTCTGCGAAACTTATGTATAAATCATAATGAAGATTATCTCCTTCACGTTGTAATGTATCGTGTTCTAATTCTTCTATAACTACTAATAAGTCTCCTGGTATACTATTCTTTCCTGGTGCTTCATTTCCTTTTCCAGATACTTTCAGTTGCATACCATCTGCTACACCTGCAGGTATTTTGATTGATACGGTCTCATCACTTACGATCATACCATCATTATCAGCACCAGCAGGTTTGTGATCCATTACTTGACCACTTCCTTGACAGCTATTACAAGGAGAAGCTGTTTGCATACGTCCAAACACAGTATTAGCTACTCTCATTACTTGCCCAGTACCATTACAGGTAGGACATGTTTTGTAAGTAACTCCATCCGCTTGAACTTTGCGTTTTACTTTTATTTTTTTCTCTACTCCATTAGCGATATCTTCTAAAGTCAACTTCACTTTTATACGTAAGCTAGTTCCTTTCACTCTGCGCTGACCGCCACCACCTCCGCCGAAGCCACCAAAGCCTCCGCCTCCGAATGCACTACCAAAAATGTCTCCGAACTGACTGAATATATCATCCATATTCATGTGACCACCTCCGCCGAAGCCACCTCCGCCTTCGAATGCAGCATGACCATATTGATCATATCTCGCTTTCTTATCCGCATCACTTAATACTTCATAAGCCTCAGCTGCTTCTTTGAACTTCTCTTCTGCTTCTTTATCTCCAGGATTTTTATCAGGGTGAAACTCAATTGCTTTCTTACGGTATGCTTTTTTGATAGCTGCAGCATCTGCACCTTTATCAATACCTAATATTTCGTAATAATCTTTTTTCATCTTTACTGTCTTTTACTTCCTATTTTAGAAAGATTACTGTCCTATAACTACTTTAGGGAAACGAATAACTTTTTCTCCTAATTTATATCCTCTTTCTATAACATCTACCACTTTACCTTTCATATCATCTCCTGCAGGAATTTGTGTCACAGCTTCTGACAAATCGGCATTAAAGTCATCTCCTGCCTTAATCTCCACCTCTACTAAACCTTTGCTAGATAATGTATCTGTAAATTTAGTAGCAATTAGTTTAATTCCTGTAAGATGATCACTCTCTCCATGCTTCTCTAATTCTAGAATAGCACGATTAAAATCATCTAACACAGGTAATAAAGATAACATCACACCTTCACTTGCAGTGCTTAAAAGCTCTAAACGCTCTTTAGCAGTACGCTTTCTAAAGTTTTCAAATTCAGCAAACAAGCGTAAATTCTTATCTTTTTCACTTGCTAATTGTTCTGCAAGTAATTCTTCTGCACTCTTTACTTCTTGTTCTACGTTCTCTTGCGTTTCAGCAGTATCTTGTACTACTTCTTGTTGAATTTCTTCTTGTTCTTTATTTATATCTTTATTTTCAGTACTCATGATTGTGTATTTATTATTCTTATTAACTGCTAACTTCATAGCAAATCCTTTGCCAACTTAGTCAATCTGTCATTATGACATTTTCATTATTAAGCTATATTCGTGTTAATTACCTCACTTAATCTCTTTAAACAAAATTCCTATTTCACTTCATAAAAAAAGGAAACTCTAGCATCCTAAAGTTTCCTTCTATCATTATCTATTGTACTTTTTTCTTTACCTTTTAAAAAAGTCCCTTAAAGCCATTTTTAAAGTCTTGAATTTAAATTCAAATCCTGAACTGATAATCTTTTCACTACTTACTTTTTGTCCTTCTGTTACTAAGATTGCTTTTTCTCCTAGAGCTACTCTAATAACGCTTTCTGGTATTGCAGGTAACCAAATAGGCTTCCCCATTGCTTCACCTAATCTATTTGTAAACTCTCTATTAGTCAAAGGTTCTGGAGCCACACCATTATAAATTCCCTCTAGCCTACGTTCTAAGACATAGACAAACAAGTTTACTAAATCATCAATATGAATCCATGAATAATACTGCTGCCCTGTACCAATAGGTGCACCTAACCATAGCCTAACAGGTTTTATCATAGTAGCTAATGCACACTCATGCAAATCTAATACTAAACCTATACGCACAAGACTCACCTTAATTCCTAATTCTTTAAACGCTAGATTACCTCTTTCCCATTGCTCTACTACATTACCTAAAAAGTTAGTAGCCTTTTGATAATGCTCTTCATCTTGTACCTCAGCTATATTACTATAAATACCTATAGCAGATGCGCCAATAAGATGCTTCACCTCATGCGTATTTTCTTTCAACACTTGATAAAGAAAAGCAGTAGGTATAATACGGCTATCCAATATTAACTTCTTACCAGCCTTAGACCAAGAATCGGCTATACTAGACCCAGCAAGATGAATAATAGCTTCTACTCCTTCTAGACAAGAGATATCGATCTCGCCCTTATAAGGATCCCATACAAATCCTTTTGCACTACTTACGTCATTCTTACCTAAAGAGCGTGTAAGATAATGCACTTCATGACCTTGACTGATCAAAGATTGAGTTACTCTACTCCCGATAAAACCTGTAGCACCTGTTATCAGTACCTTCATTATTTTTTACTTCTTATTTTTAAAGTCCATTCAAAGTTCATGACAGACACCTGATCACCATCTGCATTTCTTCCAATGCTCTTCATCCATACAGTCACTCCCTCACCCGTTTCTATTGTTTTCTTTATAGCTTCATCTAATAAGGCTCCATCTACACATTCAAAAAAAATACGTCCCGTTGCCTTCTTTGTAAAACTACTATTATTATTGGCTACTAGCATAGATATTTTCTCTCCACTCTCTGCTATCTTACGCATAACTAATGCCCCTGTAGATAATTCTGCTGCCATAGCTTGTACAGCAAAGTACATAGAATTAAATGGATTCTGATTTTTCCAACCATGCTTAACAGTTGTAACTGCCCTTACATCAGATATTTCTTTCATACGCACACCTGTCCAATAAGCAGATGGCAATTTAAAAAACAAAAACTTATTAATATTCGATACGTTAAACTTCATAAAACTTAGATTTTTACTAAATATACAAAAAATGTTTATCCCTAACATAAATTTAACAAAAGTTAATTCTGTGTTAAAAAACAGTACTATGTAATACAAAGTACCTTCCTTTAGATATATCTTTGCTATAGAAAATAAGAAACACTATTACCATGAATATAGAAAACACAAAAGCGCAAATGCGAAAAGGTATTTTAGAGTTTTGCATTCTTTCTATTCTTAAAGAGAGAGATTGTTATACCTCAGAAATACTAGACGAACTAAAAAGCGTCAAGTTGGTAGTGGTAGAAGGTACAGTATATCCTTTACTAACTAGATTAAAAAATGATGATTACCTAGCTTATAGATGGGAAGAGTCTAGTTCTGGACCTCCACGTAAATACTACAAGCTAACCGAAAAAGGAGAATTATTTTTAGACGAATTAGCGAAAACATGGTATGAACTAGCTAATGCAGTAAAAGAAATAACTACTAAAAAAATGAACGATGAATAAAACACTTACAATCAATATAGCAGGATCAGTTTTTCACATAGATGAAAATGCTTATCTAAAACTAGATCAATATCTAAAGGCAATAAAACGTTCGTTTCCTAAAGAAGAACAGGACGAAATCATTCACGATATTGAAATCAGAATAGCAGAACTATTCTCTGAGAATATTACAGACTCTAATCAAGTTATCACAATAGCTGATGTAGATAGAGTAATCTCTATTATGGGAAGTCCAGAAGACTACATAATAGATGAAGAACCAGCTGCAAAAACTGAGACTAAATACGTCTACACTGGTACGAAAAAACTATACCGAGATGGTGAGAACGCTATGGTAGGTGGAGTATTAGCAGGTCTAGGTCACTACTTTAAGATAGATACTGTATGGATGAGAATTATCTTTATGATATTAGTATTATTCTACGGAACAGGAGTTTTATTATACCTCATCTTATGGATTATCGTACCAGAAGCGAAGACTACTTCTCAGATCTTAGAAATGAAAAGAGAACCTATAAATATCTCTACTATTGAGAAAAAGGTAATGGAGAATGTTAATTATGTAACGAGCAAGATCAATGATGTAGACTACGAACATATCAAAAATCAAACGAAAAGAGCGGGTGAACGCAGTGGTAAAATCATCCTAAATATTATCGGTATCTTCTTTATCGTCATAAGTGTATTATCAATATTTTCAAGCATAATCGGTATTTCAGCAGCTTTGATTAATAAAGAAATTATCTTAGAAGAAATAGGTTCTGAATTTCCTTTACTTTCTGCAGGAGTATATCCATTTTGGGTAAGTATCTTGTTGCTAACTTCATTAGTTACCCTTCCTTTCATCGGATTGTTAATTATAGGGTTACGCATGATCTATACTAACATTAAGTATGTAGCTCTAATCATAATTGGGTTATTACTACTGTGGTTTATTTCTTTAGGTTTGTTCTCTATACCATTCTTAAATGCTAAAAACTATGAAGCAAGACACATCTATAGAACTGAATATACAGAGTCAGCTAAAGTGACTTCAGAATTCAACTTTGATGATACTATTGATGACATTAAAATCACATTAGTAACAGAAGATTATTTTAAATCAGATAAGTCAAAAACGGAAGGGTTTGAAGTAAAAGAAATCAACTCTCTTTTGCCTATAGAAATAGAGATTTTACCAACATTTCAAAACGAGATATACGGTACTTCTGAGGTTAAAGACTTTGCTATCAATAAAAAGAAAAACAAGTTAATTGAGATAGACCTAAACTTAATTAACTTCAATCAAGAAGGAAATCAATTAATCCTTTCTAACAATCTATTTCCAGAAAGTACAACAAATACAGATACTAAAAATGCTAAAATAGTATACACTATTTACATCCCAAAAGGTAAAAAAGTATACATCAGTGAACCAGTAAAAGCATTAATAAAATCAAACGAGACACTTACAGCCGGAGCGCATTGGTATGAGATGCAAGAGGACTCTACCCTTAAATGCTCTGACTGCTAGTAATATTAATTTTGTTTCAATTATTACCAATAAAAAAGGTTCCTTAAAGGAACCTTTTTTTGTATTATATCCATCTGATTAGTAAGAACCAGACTCGTTATAAGCGTCTCTGATCATTTTATCATTTGCTTTAATCGCAAACTCTACACGTCTATTCTTAGCTTGTCCTTCTTTTGTATCGTTAGAAGCGATAGGATCAGCTACTCCGAAACCATCTGTCTTCATACGATTAGCAGCTACTCCTTTAGATGCTAAATACTGTCTTACAGATGCTGCACGTTTTTTAGATAAGCTTAAGTTATATTCTTCTCTACCAGTATTATCCGTATATCCATATATCTCGATATCTGTATCTTGATTCTCAGGATCTTTAAATACTGTAATTAACTTATCTAAATTATCTTTTGCTCTTTGTGTCAATGTTGAAGAGTTTAAATCAAAGTTTACAGAATTCTCTCCTAACACTAATTTAATTCCTTCCCCTACACGTTCTACTTGAGCACCAGGTACAGTGTTTTCGATTTGACGTGCTTGCTTATCCATCTTGTTTCCGATCACTCCTCCAGCAGCACCACCGATTACACCTCCAAGTACTGCACCTAAAGCACCATTTCCACCTTTGCCGATATTGTTACCTAAGATCCCTCCGATAATAGCTCCACCTGCAGCACCGATAGCAGCACCGCGTTGTGTTTTATTAGAGTTTTTAGCAGCTTCACATCCTGTTAAAGATACTGAAGAGATTAATAATGTTCCTGCTAATATAAATGTGGCTGTTTTTTTCATCTTTTTTATTGTTTTGTTATAAAAGGTAATTAGTTCTTAGTAAAGCGATATGTCACATCATACGATTGTCCACCTGCATAGAATTTATCAACTAATTCAAATGTATTAGCTGTTTGATTCTTTACACGTAGAGAATATCCTGTTGTCACATTTTTAGCTTTGACACCCTCATCGACGAATTTGAATTCGAAGTTACCATTCGGAGTAATAGTCCATTTAAAGTCACTTGCAAAACTAGGACAGTCTCCTCCTTTTGTCAATTCTACTATACCTGTATTATTGTTAGAAACAAACTTCCATTGGCTCCCAATAAAACATTGTGAATCAGCAATATTAAATGAACTCACTTTTACGAACTCACCCCCGATGTGCTTGATATCCGTTAAAGTCCAATTCCCTTTTATCCCTACCTGAGATTTGGTATCCATAGTAGGTTTACACGATGCTACTGCAAGAGCCAGTGCACCAAATAATACTAATTTTTTCATAGATCTTTTATTATTGTTACATTTTTTTTGAACGATACTAATCTCAAAGTTACAAAGAAATAAGTTAACCTTAAGTTTTCTGACAAAGTGACACTCTTTTTGCTTTGGTATCTTTTTTGTCCTAACATCACTGTAAAAATATTAAAAATTCAAATAACATTAAACATACAACTATGACATCTGGAAAAATTAACGTTACAGTGGAGAACATCTTCCCACTTATTAAAAAGTTCCTTTACAGTGATCACGAAATTTTTTTAAGAGAGTTAGTATCTAATGCTACCGATGCAACATTAAAACTAAAACATTTAACTAGTATAGGAGAAGCTAATGTAGAGTACGGAAATCCTATTATCGAAGTTAAAATAGACAAAGAAAATAAAAAACTTCACATCATAGACCAAGGTCTAGGGATGACTAAAGAAGAAGTAGAAAAATACATTAATCAAGTAGCTTTCTCTGGAGCTGAAGAGTTCTTAGAGAAATATAAAGACTCGGCTAAAGACACAGGTATCATCGGACACTTTGGTCTAGGGTTCTACTCTGCTTTTATGGTAGCGGATAAAGTAGAAATCTTCACTAAATCATTTAAAGATGAGCCTGCTGCACATTGGACATGTGATGGTAGCCCAGAGTACACTTTAGAGGCATGCGACAAAACAACTAGAGGTACTGAGATTGTATTACACATTGCGGAGGATTCACTAGACTTCTTAGAAGACTATAAAATCCGTGAATTATTAGTAAAATACAATAAATTCATGCCTGTGCCTATTAAGTTCGGTACACATGAAGAAGGTGAAGGAGAGGATAAAGTAGAAGTAGATACTATTATCAATAACCCTAACCCAGCATGGACAAAACAACCAGCTGATTTAAATGATGAAGATTATAAGAACTTCTATAAAGAGCTATACCCTACTCAATTTGAAGATCCTTTATTCAATATCCACTTAAATGTAGATTATCCATTTAACCTTACAGGTATCTTATACTTCCCTAAGTTAAATGCTGATCTTCAAATGCAAAAAGACAAAATCCAATTATACCAAAACCAAGTATTCGTAACGGATAATGTAGAAGGTATCGTTCCTGACTTTTTGACAATGTTAAAAGGGGTAATCGACTCTCCAGACATCCCATTGAACGTATCTCGTTCTTACCTTCAGGCAGATGGTAATGTGAAGAAGATCTCTAACTATATCACTCGTAAAGTAGCGGATAAGTTAAAATCGTTATTTAACGAAAACAGAGAAGACTTCGAAAGTAAGTGGAATGATATCAAAATCGTACTAGAATACGGTATGTTATCTGAAGAGAAGTTCTACGAAAAAGCTGGAGCATTCATGCTTTACCCTACTGTAGATAATAAATTCTATACATTAGAAGAATTAAAAGAAGCGACTAAAGATAACCAAACTGACAAAGATGGTAATCTAGTAATCTTATATGCTTCTAATAAAGATGCTCAACACAGCTATATCGCAGCTGCACAAGAGAAAGGATACCAAGTATTATTACTAGACTCTCCTATCGTATCTCACTTGATCCAAAAGTTAGAAAGTGATAATGAGAAAACAACTTTCGTACGTGTAGACTCTGACCATATCAATAACTTGATTAAGAAAGAGGATTCTGAAATCTCTAGATTATCTGAAGATGAACAAAAATCATTACAAGAGATCGTAGAGAATATCGTACCTAAGGATAAATATACTGTGAAGCTAGAAGCTATGGACAGCACAGCAGAGCCATTCATCATTACACAGCCTGAGTTTATGCGTCGTATGAAAGAGATGAGCCAGTCAGGTGGTGGAGGTATGTTCGGTATGGGTAACTTCCCTGAGATGTATAACCTAGTGGTGAACACAAACTCTCCTCTAGCATCTAACATCATTAGTAACACTGATGAAACAACTAGAACAGAAAGTATCAAACAAGCAATGGACCTTGCAAAACTATCTCAAGGTTTATTAAAAGGTGAAGAACTTACTGCTTTTGTAAAAAGAAATTTCAACAATCTGAAATAAGATTATAGCACTTCCAGAGAAGCCCATAACATCGCTGTTATGGGCTTTTTTTATTTAATATTAAGGATTACAGTTTTACAATACTCATTTTACATTATCCTCTGCACCTCTTTTTCAACTGTGCTTCTGTTGCTTTTACTTAATTTTAAATGGTTTAGCCCAGACTACATTTCTCCCTTTCCACAGTACAGCCACTACGGTTCTTAATCACTAATCTTTCTATCTCGTTTTATTATACTAGCACATTGCTAGGGGTATTCTTGCACATTCCTTCGATAAAACGGCCTTCTAGGCAAGTAAACTCCAAGGATTCTCCTAGCAAACCCCTAGAAAGTGCAAGCCAAACGAGGTGTAGACAACTTAGAGAAGCCTTAAAACAAGCATTTCTAAATCTACATTTTTAATTCCTAACAGAAGCATCTCGCTAGACATTTGTCCTAGACTGCTGAGAAAAATATGACTACCTTTGCCACGCAAAAAGTAATAAAAATGAAAGAACAAAATACAGCAAAAGGTGTTTTCTTAGTTGCTATCGGAGCGTCTAGTTTCGGTATGTTAGCTTCGTTCGTAAAACTGGCTTATGCACAGGGATATACAACTGCAGAAGTAACATTGTCTCAAGTACTTATTGGATTGATCTGTGTGACCTTAATCAATATGCTTCGCAAGAAGTCTAGTGATGAGCAAAAGGCGACTTCTAAAGATATTAGACAATTAATCTTAGCGGGTACTTCTATGGGATTCACTTCTGTACTATACTATATGGCTGTGAGCTATATCGATGCTTCTATCGCAGTAGTTCTCTTAATGCAGTCTGTGTGGATCGGTATCATATTAGACAGTATTGCGACTAAGACTTTTCCTAATCTACTAAAAATAGTTTCTGTTATCTTAATCTTATCAGGGACAGTACTAGCGACTAATGTATTGTTTAGTGAAATCAAGTTAGATATTAGAGGAGTGATATTTGGTTTTATGGCAGCGTGCTCTTTTGCTACTACGTTATTTGCTTCAGGGCGTATCGCTAATCACTTAGCTGCTCCTAAGCGCAGTATGTTTATGCTATGCGGTGCAGCGACTATCGTATCTATCTTTGTGATCATTACACAGATAGGACCTAATAACTCTGATGCGATGATGAGCTTCTATACGATGTTCTCTGACAATACTTCTGGTATCCGTGATTTTGACTGGAGTATCTTCTATGGATGGGGACTTGTATTAGCCTTATTTGGTACTGTACTGCCTCCGATATTCTTGAATATGGGATTCCCATTGACAGGAGTTGGCCTAGGTAGTATTATCTCTTCATTAGAACTACCTGCGTCAGTAACAGTAGCTTTCTTTGTTCTAAAAGAAGAAGTTATCTTCATTCAATGGATGGGAATATTAATGATACTAGGAGCTATCGTATTGATGAATAGCAACCTATTATTTAAAAAGAAAAAAATTGAGGTAGTGGAATAACCTCCTCATTGTAGTTTTTATATATAATTTTAAAAAGCCTTCTCTTGCTGATCAAGAGAAGGCTTTTTTATTGGATTGAGTTACTTTATACTTTTCTCTTCGTTCCAGTAGTAGCTATCTGGGTAGATACGTTCGCCGAAGATGGCAGTACCTACTCTCACGATGGTAGCCCCCTCTTCTATCGCTATCTCTAGATCATGGCTCATTCCCATAGAGAGTTCTTTCATTTCTACATTAGGCAGTTGTAGTGCTATAGTCTCTTGTTGTACTTTCTTTAATATTTTAAAACAAGGTCGTACTAAACTCTCCTCTGCGCTGAATAACCCGATTGTCATTAGCCCCTTTATATGTAATCGATCATACGTAGCTACTTCTTTTATAAAATCAATAGCTGCTTCTGGTGCTACCCCAAACTTACTGTCTTCATCAGAAGTATTCACTTGGATTAATACATCTATAGTTCTATCATCTCTTTCTAGGAGTTGTTGTAACTTCTCTACTACACTGATGCGGTCTATAGACTCTATGCAAGTCACACCATACTTCAGGATATCTTTAATCTTGTTGGTCTGTAGATGTCCTATAAAATGTCTAGTACAGTTATCTGTACCTATACCTTCATACTTATCCCTTAGTTCTTGTACTTTATTCTCTCCTATCAGAGGATATCCCTCCTCTATAGCCATCTTTATTCTATCTGCATCTACCGTCTTAGTAGCGAGTAGTAGCTGCACCTCATCTCTAGAACGACCACTGTGTACGCATGCTGCTGTAATACGCTTTTCTATACTTGCTAAATTATCCTTTATTCTAGTTTTCATACTTCTCGATTTAAAAAAGGATATCCCAAAGATTGATACTAAGGGATATCATGAACTAAACAACAGTTAGATTTCACTTTAGACTATTATCCATTACTGTTAGTACAAATGTAATATTCCTTTTGATCAAATAGATAACACAGATTTAATAATATAAGCTAGTCCAGATGTTCACTAAGCGACTCGCTGAAAATAGTGATTTTGCGAAACAGAACATAAAATATTGCCAATATGTGAAAATAATAAAAGAGACTTCTTTACTTTTACCATCTATAAAACACAAACAAAACCATTTAAAAAAGAACCTATGATTAAAAAGATTTTCTCATTAGCCATTTTATTCTCTACACCGATGTTCAGTCAGGTAGCACGAGATACTATCTGGGTAGATAGCTATGACTATGTAACAGCTAAAAAGAATGCTGAATCTTTTAAAATTGCAAAAGATATCAAAGGCGAACCTACATTAAAATCAATAGAAGTGTATAATGCGGCTTCTAAAAAAATAGAAAGTAAAGGAAACGGAACTCTTCAAGAAGGAGGACATATTCTATATACAGGAGCTGTAAACTATTATAACAAAGAAGGAAAAATAGACGCTACTTATACTTATGATCAAGATAATATGATCACTAAGGCAGAGACTATAGATCCGCGTAATGGCAATAAATATATATGTACTTATAGCGATAATATGATCCAAGATGGTCAGGCTATCTATAACTGGCAAGGAACGTATATCTATGTAGAAGCTGAGGGAGGTATATATACTCGTTATGAGATTATAAACCCTAAGAATGAAAAGAACTATGTCGCTTATATCTTCGATGAGAATAATTATATCACAGAAGAGAAATACTTCGATGTAAATGGAGAGCTAAAGCAGCAAGCTAATTATAGTGGAGGGACACCTTATGCAGGGTATGTGACTACCTTAGACTACAACAACTTCACGGTACAGTCTATCAGCGAATATAGTGATGGTGTTCTAGTCTCTACTGTAGCTTACTATACAACAGGAAAAGTGAAGAGTAAATCTACAACTGTGGCTAATGTAACAACAGATGTGTACTATGATCAGTCTGGTAAAGAACTAGGTACCTTTACGAGTAAATTAGAAGACGATGGATATTCTACTTATCAGGAAGGAACTAACTACATATTCAATACATATGATAGTCATCCTGATGAAATCTACTCTATCTATACCTATAAACAAAATGTACCTGTAAAGGTAAAAGAATACTATACATTCCCTAAAAAGAATGTAGTGAAGTCTATTACGTATAGCAATGAAGAGAGTTATATCCAGAAAGTAGAATACTTCAATGAAGATGGTAGTTCTAAAGGACAAATCACTTATAACGAGGATGGATATACTCCTAAAGAAGGGACTATGATAGCAGATAATGTAGTCTCTATTTATAAGAATAGCAAATTAGTAGAAAGAACAGAAACGTATGAAAATGGCAAGGTATTCGAGGTTACAAAAAACAATACTTCTGTATACTATGATCAAAAGGGAAAAGAGATAGGTCGTATTGACTTTAAACTAGATCCTATCTATGGTTCGATGTCATATATTACTGGTACTAGATATGTATTATCTAATGATTTAATTTCTACTATTGCTAAGTATGAAAAAGAATTATTAGTATATCAAGCTGATTATGATACAAATACTGATAAAGCAATATTATCAACAGAGTCATACTATTCTAACAATGCGTTAATCAAAGAAGTAGAGTATCATGACAATGGTAAAAAGGCAAAGGTATCTATTTATTCGCCTAACTCATACTCTTATTCTCCTGTAAAAGAAACACATTTCGACAAAGCAGGAAAAGAAATAGGTACGTATGACTATATCTCTCAGACAGGTACTCGTATAGAATTATCTTATGACAAACAAATAACTTCTATAGAGAAATTACAAGGTGGGAACCTTCTTTCTAAAAAGGGATATGCATTAAAAACAGGTAGTAACTCATACGCTACTAACTCTTATTTCTTACAAGCTGATATCGACTATAATAAGCAAGGAAAATTCTATAATGAAAAAGGAGAAGTAATCTCTACAGCTACTTATAAAGATGGTGTTCCTTATGAAGGAACAGTGACTATCATAGACTCGTATTACAAAACAGAAACTGTTTATAAAAACGGACATAAAATAGGCAAAGAGACTATTCAATATTCTAGTGGAGATGAGGTTATCAATATCAACTACTATGATGATAAAGGTGATCTTACTAAAATAGAGTCTTATGAGAACAGTACTCTTAAATCATCTAGTGAGTATAAAGACAATGTGATACACGGTGTCTCTACATACTATGATAGTGAAGGAGAGGTATTATCTACGCTGACTTACAATGAAGGAGTTCCTTATGAAGGAGTATTAACTGAAGCTTCGTATATAAACTACACCACGAAAGGTTTTGAGAATGGAGCGTTAACTTATGTAAAAGTTTACAACGTGGATGATGCTTATTCACCTACGAACTTACTGATGGAAGAGAATTATAGAGCTTCTACTTCATTCGAAAGAACTATCTATAATCCAGAAACAGAAGCTATCGTGTATAAATACAATCTTACAGATAGTGAGCTAGATGGAGCATACCAATACTATGAAAATGGTAAAGTGAAATATCAAGCTACTTTTAAAGAAGGAACATTAGTAGATGGTTCTGTAGGTATAGTAGACTTTAATTATGAGCCATACAACTATTATTCTTCATACGAAGCTTCTCAAGATACTTCTAAGTACACTGTATTAAATAATAAGAAAGGTACTTATACGATCAGTATTCTGAATACTGATGATAATAAAGAAGTATTTAAAATGGAAGCGAAAGTTAAAAAAGGAGATCATAGTTTAAACCCATTGGCTAGTAAAAAAATAAAACTAGAAAACTTATACCCAAACAATGAGTATAATGTAATGTCATACTACAGTAGTCCTTATGACTATGCAGTAGATGCAGCTGCTACTGCTGTAGCAGCGGAGGTGCCTGTACCTGCATACTAAGAGACCTATAATTTCTATAAACAAAAAAAATCCCAAGTATTATACTTGGGATTTTTTTTGTTTATAGAAGTATCATCCCTCTTTATTTTAATCAACTATTTTGATATAAATATTAATTTTATTAAATTAGACTTCAATAAAATGAAACAAACAATTCACATTATGTCAATTAAACCCAAACTACCTATACATTGTCCCAGTTGTGAAAGTGAACTAAAGGTCACTCAGCTATCTTGTGAGCACTGTCAGACTATCGTCAATGGTAACTTCTCTTTGCCCCTACTCTTACAGCTGAGTAAAGAGGAACAGGAGTTTATCTTAGCTTTCTTTTTAAACAGTGGTAGTCTAAAACAAATGGCTTTACAGATGAACATCAGTTACCCTACTGTCCGAAATAAGCTAGATGATATGATAGAACATATCCAACACTTACAGAAAAAAGAATAACTCACTATAAACAAAACCTTATGACACTCAAAAACTACATTCTTAAACCATTTGAAACAATTCAGGAAAAAACACTATTATGGATTGGAATAAGCACAATCTTAATCAGTTCACTATTTGCTTACTTAACTCATGCTCGTTTTGATGGAGTAATAGATATGCATGTTGGAAGTAAAGTATTATGGTATCAACCTTTACTTGACAACATTGTCAATACCTTGTGCTTAACTTTATTTCTTTATCTGCTCTCATTATTACAACCTACGAAAACACGGATTATAGATCTACTAAATGTTAGTTTAATAGCGCGTATTCCCATTTACTTTACTTTGATTACAAATATTGGAGGTGTTAATCAAGAAACTGGCGAATATATCATTGCTAACATCGACAATCCAGCTGCAATTTCAAATTTGCCTATGATTAATTTAATTGTACTTGGTGTAGGATCGCTTTTGTTTTTTGGGGCACTTATCTTTATTGGAATCTTAATTTACAAAGGCTATAAAACTGCTACGAATACTAAAAAGATCTCCCATCTAATTCTTCTAATTCCTGCCGTACTAATTGCAGAAATAGTATCTAAACTGATAGTATACAAATATTAGTCATTAACCAACACAACAACACTATGAAAAAACTATTAACTGCACTTATCGTATGCTTTGCTACGTCATTTAGCTTTGCACAAACAGCTGTTCAGATAGACAGTGAAATTGATGGTGACTTATACCTAGCTAATAAAGACAGTAAACAACTTGCCATTATAATAGCAGGCTCTGGTCCAACTAATAAGAACGGGAACAGCCCTGCAGGGGTAAATGCGAACTCGTATAAGTATCTTGCTCAAGGGCTAAAAGAGAATGGTATCAACACCTTCACGTATAACAAAAGGATGTTTGCTCAAATGAAGAACCAGACGATAAATGAGGCAGATATTAAGTTTGAAGACAATGTGAATGACTTAAATATAGTTATTGATTATTTCAAAAAAGAATATCCTAGTATTATCTTGATCGGACACAGTGAAGGAGCCATGGTAGCAACATTGGCTAGTCAAGACAATAGTACTGTATCTAAGCTTATCTCACTACAAGGGCCAGGAGAGACAATAGATAAAACACTGTATAAACAGATAACAGCGCAAGCACCTTTCTTTGCGAAATCAATAGAAGACATTCATTCTAAACTTAGAAAAGGCGAAATAGTAGATAGCATCCCTCCTATGCTACAAAGCTTATATCGCACTTCTGTTCAGCCTTACCTTATCTCTTGGATGAAGTACGATCCTACTGTAGAACTTAAAAAAGTAAAACAACCGATCTTAATCTTACAAGGGGATAAGGACTTACAGGTCAAGACAGATCAGGGAGACAACTTAAAACAAGCTGTACCTGCTGCAACTCTTGTGACAATAAAAGGAATGAATCATGTACTAAAAACAGTTGTAAAAGAGGATGAGAACTTAGCATTATACAAGAAGCCTGATGTGCCTCTTCACACTGAACTAGTACCTACTATTGTTAACTTTATAAAGAAATAATATGACCGTATATTTTGTTATCGCTATTATGTATATAGGAATTAGTTTTCTTCTAACACATACTAATGCTGACAGTATATTAGCAGGTTACAATACATTATCAGAAGAGCGCAAAAAGCTTTATGACATCACCTCTACTGTTAATATAATTAACCGCACAGTCCGCTGTACGGGTATAGTATTAGCTCTTTTAGGAATAGTCTTCTATTTTATTGATGTATCAGAGTTTATACATTTTATCATACTTATTTTCAGTGTACTCCCATTATTGATTTCAAATATTTATGCGAGATTAAAGTATTCTACAGATCCTATGCGCTGGTATGAATGGCTACTATACTTCATTACTTTATTTGTCTGTGTTATTTTACCTTTTATTAGTTAAAAAAATAAAGGCTTGTTTAATAATACATTCTAAACAACTATAACTAAAAAAGCCTCGCAAATGCGAGGCTTTCTATATCTAAAGCACTAGTAGTGCCATATCTTTTAATGCTTGTGCTGGTTTAGAATACCAGAATGGTTCAAAGTCTTCATTCGTAAACTCCTCAAAGCTCTTTTTCATTTCTTGATAAGTCATCGTCTGAGAAGCTTTCTCCTTCAAAGTCTCCACAAAATGTACAAACCAATCTCCTACCACTCTATCTACATCTACACCTATCGTCTCTTTTTTAGTATAGAAAACCAATTGTGCCATTTCAAACACTCTGTTCTTTTTCTTCTTTTCGAAGTACTCAATATAAGGGAATGTCCCTAACCATACGACTTTCTGATTCGGTTTACACACTGTTAGTGGTTCGTCATTAAGACAAGTAAAAATATAATCAGGCGATATACTTGTACGAGGTACTTTAAAATCAAACCATTCATGTAATGGCATATCAAAGCACATCCCATGCATAAAGTTAAACAGTGACTTCTTCAGTCCAAAAGAGAACTTATCATGTATCGCTCCATTCATTTCTACGTGCGGTACATCGTTATTGGCGAATGTCCCCATCTCTGCATGTACACGTTCTACCTTGTATTCCTCTGGGTTCATACCTACTGGTGAATGAGCAGTCATCGCAAACTGATGCCAAAAGCCCGATTGCATTACTCCTGCTTCAAACAACTGACGCACCATCTCAAGGCTGTCTATTGTCTCTTGTGCCGTTTGTGTTGGGAAACCATACATCAGATAAGCATGCACTAAGATACCAGCCTCCGTAAAGTTTCTATTCACACGGGCTACTTGCTCTACCGTAACTCCCTTATCTATTAATTTTAATAATCGATCTGAGGCTACCTCTAATCCTCCTGATACTGCCACACATCCTGAAGCTTTTAATAATAAGCACAAGTCTTTCGTAAAGCTCTTCTCAAAGCGGATGTTCGTCCACCAAGATACTGTTAGCTTACGTCTGATGATTTCTAACGCTACCTCACGCATTAGTGCTGGCGGTGCTGCCTCATCGACAAAGTGAAAGCCTGTCTCTCCCGTCTGCTCAATTAACGTCTGCATACGGTCTACAATCTGCTTAGCCGCTATTGGTTCATATACCTTGATATAGTCTAAACTAATATCACAGAAAGTACACTTACCCCAATAACATCCATGCGCCATCGTTAGTTTGTTCCATCGTCCATCACTCCACATACGATGCATTGGATTCACAACTTCAATCACAGAGATGTACTCTGTCAGCAGTAAGTCTGAATAATCAGGAGTACCTACCTCAGCTTGTTTATAGTCACGCTTCAGCGGATTATTGACATACACTACCTCACCATCTTTAGCAATGAGTGTACGCTTTAACTCCTCTTGTGCTATCTTTCCTTCTACATAGAGAATCAAGTTCTCCAGTGGAGCCTCTCCATCATCTAAAGTGATAAAATCAAAGAACTCAAATACACGTACATCTTTTAAAGAGCGCAACTCAGTATTAGGAAACCCTCCTCCCATCGTGATTTTGATATGAGGATAGTTCTTCTTAATGTATTGAGCACATCTAAAACTACTGTATAAATTACCTGGAAAGGGTACAGAGAATCCCATTATTTTAGGATTAGTCTTATCTATTAGCTGTTGTAATAAATCAAGGGTAATCTCATCGATATAAGTCAAAGGTTGATGTAGCGCATCATACATCTCATCAAACGTATGAGCAGAACGACCTAATCGCTCCGCATATCTACTAAACCCAAAGTTGGTATCTACTGTTTCAACAATGAGATCAGACAAGTCCTCTAAATACAGTGTAGATAGGTGTTTCGCCTTATCTTGTATTCCCATTGTACCGAATGCCCATTCTAATTCTTCTAGTTGTTCAAAGCGAGATGCCCTAGGAAGATAATCCTCTTGTACGATAGCATGTGCTAATGTAGAGTTCTTTCCTTGTAAGAAAGCAATAACAGCATCGATAGTAGAGATATAATCCTCCTCTAAAGCAAGAATACGATGTATATTAGGAGATACTTCTTCTATGTGTTCATGTACATAATCAAACAAGTCTATCAATCCTTGTTTACTAAACAATTTCAATATAACCTCTATTCCCAAATCAGCCTGATAACTGTCAATATTCAAAGTATTCAAGAATCCCTTGATGTAAGCAGTTGCTGGATAAGGTGTGTTTAACTGGGTAAACGGTGGAGTTATAAAAGCAATTGTTGTATTCACTATATCTAATTTTGGAGTGCAAAGATACTACTATTCAACCGAGTAAAAAACTGTATATGATATGCATTACTTCTTATTTAATCAACATTTAACAAACTATAAAACAACACATTACACAGTACTAAAAGTTCTTACCTCTTTTTCAGAGAACACTACATCAACACCTTACGCAGATATATCTTAGAATACCCTAACGGATAATCCTTCTCTTCTGCGAAAATCTCATATCCCAAAGATTGATAAAAGTCAGAAGCTTGAAACGAAAAAGTATTAAGTGATTATACTTACAGTTGCGTTCTATAGCTACCTGCTCTGCTGCTAACATGAGTTTCTTACCAAGGCCTTGTCCTCTATGACTCTCTTTCACCGCAAGGTTCTGTATCTCTAACGTTCCCCATAAAGAACGCCCCAATAACCCGCCTATCACCTCTCCTTCTTCCACTAAAGTAATCTCTAATGCCTCATTGATACAAGCCACTAAATGTTCCGTATGACTTACATTATAAGAAGATAAGATCTCCTTAATCGCCATCGCATTATGATCATCTACCTCTGTAGTTATCTTTATTTCCATAACTTATTACTTCTAAAATCCACTTGCTATTCCCGCTATTCTAATTTCTTATATCCACTAAATCCTGTTGCACAACCAAAGAAATAAGAATGCTTTTTAACATGTAGCCCTACTGACTCAAAATATTGTGCACTCTTACTCGCATCTTTAAACTTATTCGTATATCTCCACAGCATCTTATATTCATTAATACCTCCCAACAATAAAGCCCCTAATACAGGAACAATACCCCCTAAATAAAAACCAAATAACAACTTGAGTATACGATTTTTAGGCTCGGAAACTTCTATAAAAGCAAACTGCCCATTAGGTTTGAGTATTCTTTCTACTTCCTTAGCTAATACCTGTATTTGCTCTTCATTAAATGTCTTTAACCCAAAAGCACAAGTAACATAGTCATAGTGTTCTGAAGGCAAGCTACTCACTAATACATTCTGATGAAGTAGATCGACACCTCCCATATACTCAGTCTCATTTTTCTGCTCTGCTCTTTTAATCATCTCAT
This sequence comes from Myroides odoratimimus, assembly GCF_030326305.1. GTDB lineage: Bacteria > Bacteroidota > Bacteroidia > Flavobacteriales > Flavobacteriaceae > Flavobacterium > Flavobacterium odoratimimum_A. The sequence goes on from NZ_JACAKB010000002.1 coordinate 260,867, forward strand.
CGCTATAGTCTAAGGCAGATAGTTTAGCCTGTGGAAACTTTCTCTTTATAACACCCCACATTTCCCCTATACCTGTCATAAGGTCTATTACTTCTACTTTTTCGGGTGTAGGTTTTAACTCTTTGATCAACTGCTTTCGCCAACGAATAGAGAATCCAAATGAAGTAATATAATTTATCCGTTCATAAGAACCACTCATCTGATTGAACATACTTTTTATATATTCTGGATTATAATTATTCTGACTCATTTGACATGGATTATAGACTTTAAATATGTTTATACATAAACGACAATATCACTCCTAAAGTACTAAATCTAAATCACATCATAACTTATTTCTATTCAATTACCATTTAAAGAATTTAACATATTCCTATCTTTGCCTAAAATATTAGAAATATGGAGAACAATAGTATTCCAATTTACAACATCTGTAACCTACTTGACAATAACAATATATCCCAAGACTGTGTGGTATATCGCTTAGAAGAGTATATTTCTAATAGACCGAATATGGTGTCTGCTCCTCATAGACATGCATTCTATCAAATTCTATTTGTAGCAGAAGGGAAGGGAATACACTCTATTGATTTTGAGAAATTCTCTATTGAGGAGAAATGTTTATTTTATCTCAACCCTTCACAAGTACACAAATGGGAATTCGAACCTGGTACAAAAGGGTTTCTTATCAATTTCAATGATAACTTTCTACGTACATTCTTAGTTAACCCGAATTATCTAAAGGAGTTTACCTTCTTCGGAGGGAATGCTCTGTACTCTAAGTTCTCTTGTGAGAAGTGCTATGAGACACTACACACTAAGTTCGAAAAGATGTATTATGCCTCCTTAGAGAACCAACCCTTACAGAAAGACTATATCAAAGTATTAATGTTAGAACTGTTCTTAGAGACACAACTATTCTTAGTCAAGAAAGTATTTGAGCCTGAAGAACCTAATGAGACTAAGGGTGCGCACTTCATTATCAAGAATTTTGAAAAGCTCGTAGAAGATCATTTTATAGAAAAAAGATTACCTGGAGAATATGCCGATATGCTTCACATCACTCCTAATCACCTCAACTCTTTATGCAAAAAAGTAGTAGGAATAACAGCAGGTGAAGTTATCCGTAATAGAGTGATCTTAGAATGTAAACGATTATTGGTCAATGCCGATTTATCGATTACAGAAATCTCTTATGAACTCGACTTTAAGAACAATGCTTACTTCTCTCGTTTCTTTAAAAAGAACACAGGGCTATCCCCTGAAGAATTCAGAAAACAGAACTAAGAATTGATTACTTAAATACAATTCGCTTTTATCACACTATTCTAAATTGATTAGTGTAAATATCACCACGTTTAGTGTAATATATTTCAGTAGGTAGGGTTCTAACTTTGCTGAAAAATAATACATTATGGATTTCCCTCTATTTCATTTAGACTGGTTGAACGATCGTTTCCTCATTGCGATGATAGCGATTATTCACGTATTTATAAACCATGGGCTAGCCGTTGGGTTCTTGCCCTATATTACATTATTAGAACAACAAGGAGTAGTCAAAAGTGGACCAGAAGACATTACTGATCTTGCCTGGGATAAGATGGTACACCGTATGATGATGGTCGGCTTTGTGATCACAACCACGATGGGAGCGATGACAGGAGTCGGTATATGGTTCTCAGCAGCACTAATTAGTCCTAATTCTATCGGTAGTTTAATCCGCGTTTTCTACTGGGGATGGTTTACAGAATGGATTGTATTCGTATTAGAAGTAGTTTTTATCATGATTTATTTCTTAACCTGGAAGAACTCTAATAAATCTCTACGTGCTAAACAACGCCATATCCGATTCGGTTGGTTCCTTTCTGGATTCTCATGGCTGACTATGGCTATTATCGTAGCGATATTAGGATTTATGATGGATCCTGGTAACTGGATACAAGAACAATCTTTAGTAAGTGCATTAACTAACCCTATTTACTTACCTCAGCTATTATTTAGAACACCAACTGCTATGGTCGTAGCAGGAGCATTTGGTTTCTTACTGATTATGTTATTTACTAAGAAGTCTAGTGCGATCAGACCTACAGCTCTTAAGACTACAGCTATATGGGTATTACTATGGTTACCGCTATCTATTCTAGCTTCTATTTATTACTATAACGTGATACCTGATGCGATGACTGCTAATATGAGTACAGCGGTAGGTACTATGGACTTTGCTAAATACTATGATTTATTAAAATACATTATACTTATAGCGACAAGTTCATTAGCATTATTAGCAATCTGGACATTGTGGAAACCTAAGAAAGTCAATCTTATCATTGTGATTATTCCTTTTGTACTATCGCTTGGTTTCTTAGGAATATTTGAACGTGTACGAGAATTTATCCGTAAGCCTTATGTCATTGGTAACTATATGTACTCTAACCTGATCAGAGAAGAAGACTATCCTCTGCTACAGCGAGACGGTATACTGAAGCACTCTACTTATACCTCTATCACAGAGATTACAGAAGAGAATAAACTAGAAGCTGGTAAAGATGTGTTTATGATAGCGTGTTCTAGATGTCATACTAGTCAGGGAATTAACTCTATCATATTCGTCTTCGAAAAAATGTATGGAATAGGAAAGCCTTTAGATATCAACTCTATGAAAGCGTATATACCTAATATGCACAACGGTAGAACCTATATGCCTCCTTATCCAGGTAACGAAGAAGAGCTTGATGCCTTAGCACATTATATTTTCTATTTACAACAGAGTGGTGCGACACTAGAGGGGGCACAGAGTGCTGGAGCACATCTCAACCCTACTCACTCTGTAGAACACTTTATAGAACAAAAATTAAACAATAACAAAGATGAATAATACTCCATTACCTAAAGATATACCCTTAGACTTACCATTACCAGAGTGGCTACTAGTTATTCTATTAGTAGTTTCATTCTTAGCACATATTGTGTTTGTAAACTTAATGGTAGGAGGTTCTATAGCTACGCTATGGGCAGAAATAAAAGGACTTAAAAACAAAGAATACGATGTACTGGCACAAGAAATAGCTGCGACAATAACAGTAAACAAATCATTAGCTGTAGTACTTGGGGTAGCTCCCCTACTGAGTATTAATGCTCTGTACACGATCTATTTTTACACAGCTAACTCCTTGACAGGGATTATGTGGATATTGATTATCCCTATGGTAGCGATTGTTTTCCTATTGACCTACTTACACAAGTACACTTGGGAAGCCATGGCAAATATGAAATTGTTACACATATCTATCAATGCCTTGGCAGTGATTATGTTCTTATTCATTCCCTTAATCTTCTTAGTGAATATTAATCTGATGTTATTCCCTGAAAAATGGATGAGCGTAAGAGGATTCTTATCCGCTTTAGCACTGCCAAATGTATTCCCGAGATACTTCCATTTTATCTGTGCATCACTAGCCCTGACAGGTCTATTTATCACTTGGTATATGGGACGTAAGAACTATCCTTTTGAAGATTACTTTAAAGTATTCACCAGAGCGAAGGTTAAACGCCTTGGATATCAGTTAGCGTTAGGAGCATCTGTAGCTCAGTTCTTATTTGGTCCTATCGTGATGGCTACTTTACCTGCCAAAGGATTTAGTTGGGCCATGATGGGAGTGATCTTATCTGGTGTAGCAGTCGCAGTATATGCTGTGTACTATATGATCAAAACACTAAGAGGTACAGATGACCAACTAGACAGATACTTCAGAAGAATAGTGATCTCTATGGGGATTGTAGTCGTATTCATGGGAAGTGGCCGTCATGTCTATAGAGCCAATGCCATTAATCCACACCGAGAACTGATGGCTCAAAAGACAGCCGAATTTGAACAAGCATCCAAAGAAGCAAGAGAACAAGCTGCTAATGCACAAGAAGAAGAAAAACAAGCGATAGCAACTGCCGAAGCTTCTGGTGATAATACAGCTAAGGGTAAAGCAGTATTTAATAGCTACTGTGCTGCCTGTCATAAAGAGAAGACACCACTAGTAGGACCTCCTGTGACAGAAATGCAAGAAATATATGCAGACAATAAAACGGATCTAATCAAGTGGATTAAGTCTCCAGGTAAGAAACGCCCTGATGCACCACAGATGCCTCCATTCCCTCAGATCAATGATACGGATATGGAAGATCTGACTCAATATATCTTAAACATTAAATAAGAAGATTATGATTATTACGATATCACTATTTCTCATCTTAGCCATCCTGATCGTCTCAGGTGTTATCATTTCTAAGGTGATTAAAATCTACCTCTACTCTTCTAAGAATAAGGAGATGTGGAAAAAAGAAATTAAAGAAGAAAAAGACTATCAGTTTATAAAAGGTCTTTACTAACTCAGTGTTCTCCCCAGCACTTCGCACATTGTATCCCTCATTAGTAGATAAGTATTGTATTTCCTGTAAGGTGATCTATTATTGTCATATCAAGAGAATGCTCCCAAAACTCTCTTTTTTATAGATTACTTACATCACTGTTCCCAATACCTTATCTATTCTAATGGGGGATATTTTTATTCCCTCCACTTCAGGTTACAACTCTGTTATTTACTTCTCAGACCATTTTATCAATTCCTCTTTGGCATCATATACAGACTGTGCATACCATGCGTAGATATTCATAATCATATATCTTTCTATGCTTCCATCTGTATTCTTCATAGATACCATGATAAGGTGAATACGTCCAAGATTATACTTTTTGACGTTGACTAACTGCTTAGCTGTATAGTGTTTCTCACTTCTAAAATACTTTTTGAGTACCAGCTTATCTTCCCTTACATAAGCAGTACAGAGGTATATAACTTGACTCACTGTTATACATGTAACTAACACCGTAATTACATACTTTATAATCACAAACCAATAATCTCCAACATCATGACTGATTGTAGCAATACTACAAAACAGAATGGTCAACAATATATTTAGTATCAGATGTCCTAATGAATACTGATAGGACAATCTCTTTTCTTGTGCAATCATCTAGTTAAAGAGTTTAATTATTTCAAAGAAAAGATTTTAACCTCTATAAATAAAATTTTCTAGCCGTATACTAGATCAAATAACTATAAACTTGGCATAATTAGCTATAATCGGGGATAAGAAAACACCTACTCTATCGCCAAAAATTATGTTCAAATAAGATATCGTCCATTAACAAAATCATTTAAATACAATCTCTCAATATCCATAAACTTCCACCTCCAACTATTCTGTTATTAAAAAGATTATTACGATAGTAATATTATGGGCAAGTGATACCATAGTGGTCGCATTAAAATTGGCTAAAATTATGCGACCACTATCCCATCACTATGCGACCACTATGCGATCAGTCAAATTAGGATTTGTCTCATCCTACTATAACTGTACACTTGTTGTTCATAACCCTGATTTTAACTGTAGACTTGTTTATGCTTTTTATTCTTAAAAAAATAAAGTACTTTTTTAACTAATATAATTCTTTTAAAATAAAGTACTTTTAACCAGGGTAATTCAATTACTAAAATGAATTTTATAACACCATATCAACCTTTATAATAGGCCTCTTACAAAATCGAGTTCAATAACAAGCAATATGTTCAACAACAAATACATCTTCTAAATGATAAAGTTACTTATAGAAAAACATAAAGGTATCATCACGTATGACTCCTTATCTCATTTAAATTTTAATGATTCTCCTGCTGAGGTAATAGATGAGTTAAAAGAAGATTTGCTTCAAGCAGAGTTTGGTAACCAGATCACACTTGATATTGGCTGGTATCCAGAGTTTGATATCCATGGACATTTTAGCGTACAAGTTATTGCTAACTACAACTGGGAAGCACCCCTGTATAAAGAGAACTGTAAGTCCTTTGCCTGTTTAGAAGAGAGCGTGCTCCATGCCCTTCAATACTGTCTATAAGTGTACACTATGCAACAACAAGATATACTATTAGCCACGATACCTGCTTTCTTTTTGCCTTCATATTAGATATCATTTTAATAGAATTGAGTCTATTACTACTTATAGCCCCACTTTTTTAAATATACTTATAAATACTTCCCTCTTCATTTCTAGACAAACTTTTGCTAATTCCTTTTTCCTTTGCCTCAGAAATAGACTATCTTTATTTCTTCTAGTAAATACCTGAACATAGAAGAGATAAACTGAATCTAATGAATAATAAAGAGAGTGGTTGGCTAAATGATCTATTTCTACAGCTATTAATTATTTTGCCAGAACTACCTGGTTTACTAATAATAGGAATTGGACTATTGCTACGCTATTGGGCAAAGAAAGGAGATGCATGGATGTATGAAACAGGAGGACCCGGTGTATTTAGTAATATCACTTGGATATACAACACTTTCGGTGAGAAAGCTGCAAAAGCACAGAATCTACTAATAGCATGGGCACTAATCTTTGTGGGTTTTCTCTTTGTCTTAATTGGATTTTTTCTGCGCTTTGCTATGCATGGAGGCCTTGATTAATCTGAGCTATAGACTACAAAATTTAAAACACCTAAAAACACCTAAAGTACAATATCATGAAACAACAAGATATACTATTAGCCATGATACCCGCTTTCTTGGGTGTCATAGACCATCATATCAGAGCTATCGCTTATGACTATACAGAAGATACAATCTCTCTATATATTTACACAAGTACTGCCCCTACAGAAGAGAATTATGAGGCTATAGATATCGCTGTCACAGAGATAATGGCTTCTCTGCCTCAGCTCCTATATCAGCATATAGAGATTGTACAGCACACAGCTCCTATTAGAGAACTTAACTGTTATAAAGGATGGTCCTTTGTAAGGAAAGAATAACGTTCTATACCTTATTCTCGATTCATTTATTGATAGATTAGTCTTAATAGTCTTCTACTCTGTTTCCTTTTTTAAATTAAACTTTAATCTTTAAACAACGTTAAACCTTCATTTAAAAACTGATTATTGTTTAAATTAGCAAAAAATAAACACTATGCCTTTAGACAAAATTACGTTTCAGAACGCGGGCTATTTTTCAAAACTAATGGTAGATTACCTTAATCAAGAGGCTAATCTAAAACACTTATATAATCACTTTCCTACTATAGAAAACTTTAAACAACAGTTAGACGAGAAGCGTGCTAACTATCCGATAGAACACAGAAGTGTACTCTGTCAGGCGTTGTTAAGTCAATATAAAAACACAAAGACTTCTGAGAAGACTTTAGAACATATAAATGCATTAGCGAAAGAAAACACATTTACAGTTACGACTGGACACCAGTTAAACTTATTTACGGGTCCGTTATACTTCTTGTACAAGATTATATCGGTTATTAATTTAGCCAAAGAACTGAAAACTAAGTATCCCAACGAAAACTTTGTCCCAGTATACTGGATGGCAACAGAAGATCACGACTTCGAAGAAATTAATCACTTCGTATTTGAAGAAAAAGTGATTTGCTGGAACAAAGAGAGCAAAGGACCAGTAGGGCGGTTAAGTACTGAAGGACTGGATAAAGTATATGAAGTATTCCAATCTCATATAGGAGTAGGTAGTAATGCTACCTATATAAAAGAACTATTTGAAAATGCTTATCTCAAACATGACAATCTAACAGATGCTACACGTTACTTAGCAAATGAACTATTCGCAGAGTATGGACTGGTAATTATAGATGGTGATGACGCAGAATTAAAAAAATTATTTGCTCCTCATATTAAAGAAGAATTACTTCATCAGAGTGCTATCAAAGAAGTTGAAAAAAGCTATGATACACTATCAGAATACTTCATACAAGTGAATCCTCGTGATATCAACTTATTCTATATACAGGATAATCTTAGAGAAAGAATTATCTATGAAGATGAGGTATATAAGGTAAATAATACGTCGATCATCTTCACTAAAGAAGCAATATTAACAGAACTAGAGAATCACCCTGAATGCTTTAGTCCTAATGTGATACTGAGACCGTTATATCAAGAAGTAATATTGCCTAACCTATGCTATACTGGAGGTGGAGGAGAATTAGCATATTGGTTAGAGCTGAAGAAAGTGTTTGATTTACACAATATCACTTTCCCTATGCTATTACTGAGAAATTCAGTATTATTAGCAACTTCTAAACAAGTAGAGAAAATGGATAAACTAGAGCTCTCTTGGAAAGATATGTTCATGAAACAAAGTCTCTTAATCAATGCGAAAACGAAAGAATTCTCTTCTATTCAATTTGATTTTGAACAGCAACGTCGATTCTTAGAAGAGCAGTTTAAAACATTAAAAGAAATAGCTTTACAAACAGATAAATCGTTTATCGGAGCGGTGAATGCTCAGAAAGTTAAACAACTAAAAGGGTTAGACAATTTAGAGAAAAGACTGCGTATCGCTGAGAAAAGAAATCACGCTGACAAGCTAGAGCGCATTACATTATTACAGAATGAATTATTCCCTAATAATAGTCTACAAGAGCGCATCACAAACTTCTCTGTATATTACAAAGAATATGGTGATCATCTGATCAAAACTCTATTAACACAACTAGAGCCGTTAAATCATGAATTTGACATCGTCATTTTATAATACAAAGCAAAAACTAGTATATTAACTATTACATAGACATATTTAGATTAAAACAAACATATTAGTGAATAAATGCCATTTATAACACAGATGGCATTTATTTTTATAAGATATTGAATTTTAATGTTTTTAGGGAAATGTTGATAAATAAGATTTCGTAGAGTCGCAAATAATCGTATTTTTACCAATTATAAAAACATTCTTTTGGTAAAATGGGTAAAATCATTGCTATTGCTAATCAAAAAGGTGGTGTAGGAAAAACTACAACATCAGTTAATCTTGCTGCTTCATTAGGAGCACTAGAGAAAAAAGTACTTATCATAGACGCAGATCCTCAGGCCAATGCTTCCTCAGGATTAGGAATCGATGTAGACTCAGTAGAGATCGGTACTTATGAAATATTAGAGCACAGTAATACGCCAGAAGAAGCGATTGTGGAATGTACAGCTCCGAATGTATATCTAATCCCCGCCCACATTGACTTAGTGGCTATTGAAATTGAGTTGGTGGATAAACCAAACCGAGAATACATGCTTAAAGAAGCGCTTAAATCTGTCAAAGATAAGTTTGATTATATAATCATCGACTGTGCTCCTTCTTTAGGTCTACTTACATTAAATGCGTTGACAGCTGCAGATTCTGTAGCAATACCAATTCAATGTGAGTACTTTGCATTAGAAGGTCTTGGTAAATTATTAAACACAATTAAAAGTGTTCAAAAAATACACAATCCAAATTTAGATATTGAAGGGTTGTTATTGACTATGTACGACTCTCGCTTACGCTTGTCTAATCAAGTGGTAGAGGAAGTACAGAAACATTTTAACGATATGGTATTCGATACTATTATCCAACGAAATGTAAAATTAAGTGAAGCACCTAGCTTTGGTGAGAGTATCATTAACTATGATGCTACAAGTAAAGGAGCTACAAATTACATCAATCTAGCAGAAGAGATTATTCGAAAAAATAGTTAGATTTCTCTAGAATTATTATTTAGAATATTATGGCAAAGGCAATTAAGAAACAAGCTTTAGGAAGAGGACTATCGGCTCTATTAAAAGATCCGGATAACGATATTAGATCAATTGAAGATAATAATGCAGATAAAGTAATCGGCAATATTATAGAGCTAGACATAGACTCTATTGAGATAAATCCATTCCAACCTAGAACGAACTTTAACGAAGAGTCTTTACAAGAATTAGCTACGAGTATTCGAGAATTAGGTGTAATACAACCTATTACAGTTAGAAAAATTGAATTCAATAAATACCAATTAATCTCTGGTGAACGTCGTTTAAGAGCTTCTAAAATAGTAGGTCTAGACTCTGTGCCTGCTTACATCCGTATAGCGAATGACAATGAGTCTCTAACGATGGCTTTAGTAGAGAATATTCAACGTCATGATTTAGATCCTATCGAGATAGCGCTATCCTATCAACGTCTAATGGAAGAAATAAATCTAACACAAGAACAAGTAAGTGATCGCGTAGGAAAGAAACGTTCTACTATCGCTAATTACTTGCGTCTATTGCGTCTAGATCCTATCATCCAGACAGGAATAAGAGACGGATTTATCACTATGGGACATGGTCGTGCGATTATTAATATAGAAGACTTAGATGTACAGACAGATATCTATCACAAAATCATCACAGAAAACTTATCTGTGAGAGAAACTGAGGCTATCGTAAAAAAATATCAAGAACAACTAAGAGGTATAGTATCACCTGCTCTACCTAAGAAAAATACAGAATTTAATGTTCCTGAAAGTTATTCGAAATCATTCGGACAATTCTTTGGAACAAAAGTAGATATTAAAGTTTCTAATAATGGAAAAGGGAAGATATCTATTCCTTTCCACTCTGAAGAAGACTTAAATCGTATTATCAAACTATTAGAAAATTAGTGAAACACAAGTTATTAATCCTATTATTCTTCATAGGAGCAGTCTGTCACCCCACCTATGCGCAGTCTGTAAGTGAAGAAGATGTACCTACTACGAAAAAAGAGTCAGCAGAATATAAACCTTTAGATCCTGTAGCTCCTTCTCGTGCGGCATTTTATGCCTCTGTTATTCCTGGAGTAGGTCAAATCTATAATAAGAAATATTGGAAAGTACCGTTAGTATACGCAGGTATAGGAATACCTACATACTTCTGGATGGATAACCAAAAACAGTATAATAGATATAGAGACGAATATAAAAAACGTCTACAAGGTGTTAACGATCCTAACGACCCTACTTTTGGAGGATTAGACAATGATCGTATATTAGAAGCTCAAAAGTTCTATAGACGTAATAGAGATTTATCTGTAGTAATCACAGTTGGTTTTTATGTTCTAAGTATCATAGACGCTAACGTAGATGCTCACTTGATGCAGTTCAACGTTAATGAGAACTTGACTATTAAGCCTGCCTTTGAGATAGACAGAATGAATCTTCAGAATCAAAATCAGTTCCAATACGCGATAAATGTAGAATATCGCTTTTAAAATATTTATCCAATGAAAATTGCTTTATTAGGATATGGCAAAATGGGTCAAATCATTGAGAGAATTGCCATAGAAAGAGGTCATGAAATAGTACTTCGCAAAAGAAGTTCTGATACTTACGAAGGGCTAAAAGATGCAGATGTAGCTATAGACTTCAGTGTACCTTCTGCTGCTGTACAGAATATTACAACTTGTTTTGAACTAAATATCCCTATTATATCGGGTACCACAGGTTGGTTAGAAGAATATGATAAGATGGTAGATCTATGTACAAAAAGCAATGGTGCTTTTTTATATGGATCTAATTTTAGTTTAGGAGTAAACCTATTCTTTGAGCTAAATAGCTATTTAGCTAAGATGATGAATAATCTTAATGATTATAAAGTATCTATGGAAGAAATACACCATACCCAAAAGTTAGATGCTCCTAGTGGAACAGCTATTTCTTTGGCTAATGGCATTATTGAGAATACAAACTATACAGCATGGACACTAGATACCCCAGACGCTAATGAGATACATATCGACGCAAAACGCATAGATAGCGTACCTGGTACACATAGTGTATTCTATGACTCTCCTATCGATCAAATAGAGATAAAGCACACAGCTCATAATAGAGAAGGCTTTGCTCTAGGAGCAGTAGTAGCTGCTGAATGGATACAAAATAAAAAAGGAATATTCTCTATGAAAGATGTTCTGAATTTAAAAAAATAATTATCTTCACTAATAATCATTAAACAATACTAAACTATGACAATGTCTCAATGGTTTTTGTTTTTTCTTTTAGTACAAGTTATACACTTTCTTGGAACTTGGAAATTATACGTAAAAGCTGGAAAGAAAAGCTGGCAAGCTATCGTGCCTGTATATAATGCTGTGGTCTTAATGCAAATCATTAACCGTCCTAGATGGTGGGTTATCTTATTGTTTGTACCTATTGTGAATTTAATCATGTTTCCAGTAGTTTGGGTAGAGACACTGAGAAGCTTTGGAAAAAACAAAACAGTAGACACTATACTAGGAGTAGTAACACTAGGCCTTTATATCTATTATATCAACTATGCTGTCGATGTAAAATATGTAGATAATAGAAGTACAAAAGCAGCTACAAGCTCAGGCGAAACTGTTAGCTCTATTCTATTTGCAGTTGTAGTGGCTACAGTGATTCACACTTATGTAATCCAACCTTATACAATACCAACATCTTCTTTAGAAAAGACCTTATTAGTAGGAGACTTCTTATTCGTAAGTAAGTTTCATTATGGAGCAAGAACTCCTATAACTACAGTAGCGTTACCAATGGTACATGATACTTTACCATTTACAAAGAAAAATTCTTACTTAAAGAAACCACATTTACCATACTTTAGATTACCTGGTTTTCAAAAGATACAACACAACGATATCGTCGTGTTCAACTGGCCAACTGATACTGTTTATCAGTTCAACGACCCACTTAGAAGACCTGCTGTTGATAAACCAATCGACAAGAAAACAAACTATGTTAAACGAGCTGTAGGTTTACCAGGAGAAAACATTTCGTTAGTTAATGGTGATGTTTACATCAATAATGAGAAACTAAAACTAAATGATCGTGCTAGATTACAGAACACCTATACTGTAAAAACAGACGGTACACCTTTAGATCTTAATGCTTTAGTAAAACGACTAGATACAAGAGAGGGTATTGAATACTTTAACAATGATCCGAAAACTCTAATCTTCGCTGCTTTAACAGATGATAATGTTGAAGTTTTAAAGTCTATGTCTCAAATAGTAAGTGTTACAAAAGGATATCCAGAAGAAGCTAAAGCGTATATTCAAGCAGCGTATGCTAATGTAATATTCCCTCATAACTCTAAAACTTGGACAAATGATGACTTAGGTCCTCTACATATCCCTGCTAAAGGAGAGACAGTTACTTTAAATGCTGATAACTTCCCAATGTATCAAAGAGTTATTCAAGTATATGAAGGTAATAAATTAGAAGTTAAAGATAATAAAATCTATATCAACGACGTAGCTACAGATAAATACACTTTCCAACAAGATTATTACTTCATGATGGGAGACAATAGAAACAGATCTGAAGATAGTAGATATTGGGGATTTGTACCTGAAGACCACATCGTCGGAAAACCCGTTTTTGTATGGTTAAGCTTAGATCAATACGTTCCATGGTCAAAAGCATTAGATAAGATTCGTTGGGATAGAATGTTTACCACAGTAAATGGTAATGGTAAACAGATTTCTTACTTCCCTTACTTCTTAGTAGCCGTGATAGGTTTAGTAGGTTATAATACTTACAAAAAGAGAAAAGAAAAAAAGAATTCAAAATATTAAAATAAAACATGAATAACATACTTATTCATCCTAGTTACTTCCCTTCTATCAGTCACTTTGTAGCTATGCTACAAGCAGACAAAATAACATTTGAGATGGAAGATAACTTTCAAAAACAAACCAATAGAAATAGAGCATTCATCTATAGTGCTAATGGAAAGCAAATACTTAATATTCCGATCAAGCACTCAGAAGAACCTAAACAAAAATATAAGGATGTAAGAATAGAGCATGCTTTTGGCTGGCAAAAACAGCATTTTAAAAGCCTAGAAGCAGCTTATAGAACTTCTCCTTACTTCGAGTACTTTGAAGATGAGATTCGTCCTATTTTTGAAGGAAAACCAAAGTTTATGTTAGATCTTAACCTTCAAATACATGAAGTGTTATGTTCTTGCTTAGGGATAGACCTCCCTTATGAACAAACTAAAGACTACCATAAAGAGGTAAGCAATGACATTACTGATTTGAGAACTTTAATAAATGGTAAAAAAGATACTAATATCTACACACCATACATCCAAGTTTTTGATGAAAAACATGGCTACCTAAACAATCTAAGTATTCTGGACTTATTATTCAATGAAGGAAGACATGCTATCGATTATCTTAAAAAGCAGTCACTAAGCATATAAAAAAAGCTGACCAGAGGTCAGCTTTTTTTCTTTCATAGCGCAATTTTATACTTTTATTTTAAGTACTATAACGATAAATTATAAGTAACAAACAATCAACATATCTTTTCCTTTTCATAGCATTAAAAATCGTTGATGACTTTATCGTTATACACTTAAGACAATAATTCTGAAAAAAGTCACATCATTTTATACAATTTATTTAAAATAAATTGTATTCAACTAACAATCAGCCTCTCCTCTCACAAAAAGATTTAAATTATCTGGAGATAGAAAAGGAATATCCAGTCCTAATCCACGAATAATAAACAACATCCCAAAGACTACAATAACATAAGGGTAATACTTCATAATACCGTTTCTTACTTTAGGAGAAAACATATCTCTAACATAAATAATAGAACTCATCAAAGGAATAGTTCCTACTCCAAATAGAGCCATATATAGCATCCCCATAGATACACTCTGTGTAGCTAATGCACCAAACAATGCGACATAAACCATACCGCATGGTAAAAAGCCATTAAAAAAACCAATAAAGTACAATGTCCCTTTATTCTGTTTTTTAAACTGACCTCCTAGTTTAGTTTTAATCTTACTCACTACAAAGTAAAAAGGTTTTAAAAAGCCAAAGTTACCAAGCTTGTTTTGTGGTATTAATATAAAGACAATCATTAAGATTCCAACTACTATAGACATCTGCTGTTGCAACCCTGCTAAGTAAAGCCCCTTACCAAACATCCCAAAAACAAGTCCTAAAATAGAATATGCAGATATTCTTCCTAAATGATAGGTGAATATCTGCATAGCTTTTTTAGTACCGTTACTCTTAGAAACTGGCAACATCATAGCTATAGGGCCGCACATACCAATGCAATGCAAACTACTAATCAGTCCAAAAATAAGAGCTGTAATCACTAATTAATCTTTTTTTACAGTTAAACTTTGTTTATTTCTGTAATCTGCTCCATTATAAGACCATTCTACCGCAATATCCCAACGACCGTCTACCAAAGCATTGTTAGGTATGAGCAAATTGGAAGAAGACAGAGATATTGGCATATCAAAGTCTAATTTCTGGTTAGACGGTCTGTATAGGAATATTTTACCTGTAATATTTTTTGCGTCAAAATCTGAAGGAAATACAATAGATATATCTCCAGCTTTAGTAGACTCAATAGACACTGGAGTCGCAAGCTTCAATGCTGCTACTTCCCTATCGTGTTTACCATCTACTTCTATTTCTTGTTGATAATAATTTTCAGTAACTAATTCATTATCATATTTACTATCAATCTGTACTCTTATAACATATTGCAGAATGAAGACCATAAAAATCCCCATAGCAATAACAATACCTGTTCCAAAATTAAACTTCATACCTAACAAATTTTAATATTAATCCAATGTTCTAGGGCCTAAGAAGTTTGTTGATGTTGTTTGAATCAACTTATCTCCTTCATATACCTCTATTTTAACTTTTGTACGATGACTTTCTAACAAGAATTGCGGAACATCGATAAACATAGTTCCTTCTGCATACCCTTCTTTATCCACTTTTATAATTGGATTCCCTACTAAAGTAATAACTCCCGTTTCTGGTGAAGACAACTTAAAAGTTACATTCTCGAAATCCTTCATCGTTTTATTTACTACCTTAAAGGTATAAATGTTTCTAATATTCTCTTTATCATCTATAGTGACGTGTGTATAAGTTTGACCTGCAACACGAAGCACAGTAGCTTCAATATCTGTTCTTAAGAACAATAACCCTACCAAAATAGTCATTAGGATACAAAGAACAGCTACATAACCTTTCTGACGTAGACTAAACTTAAACTTAGTACCTTCTGATATCTCAGATTCAGATGCATAGCGTATTAAACCAGTAGGTAAACCAACACTCTCCATCATATGATCACACTCATCAATACAAGCCGTACAGTTCACACACTCTAACTGAGTACCGTTACGTATATCAATACCTGTAGGACATACATTTACACATTGTTTACAATCAATACAATCTCCAATACCCTCGGCTACTCTATCAACTCCTTTTTTAAACTTAGCTCTTCCGTTTGTTGCTTCACCACGTACGTGATCATAAGCTACAATTATAGATTTGTTGTCTAATAATACTCCTTGTAATCTACCATAGGGACAAGCAATAACACATACTTGCTCTCTAAACCATGTAAATACAAAGTAAAAAGCTCCAGTAAATATGATCAATCCCATAAAGCGTCCCATATGATCTGCTGGTCCGTCTTTCATCATCTGAAGAACGACATCACTTCCAATAATATAAGCTAAGAAAACATTAGCAATCAAAAAGGAAATAACAAAGAATATAAACCATTTTAAGACTCTCTTTCTAATCTTCTCAGAAGTCCAAGGTTGTTTATCTAAACGCATTTGAGCCCCTCTGTCTCCATCAATCCAATATTCAATACGTCTAAAAACCATTTCCATAAAAATCGTTTGAGGACAGATCCAACCACAAAATATACGACCAAATGAAACTGTAAATAGAGTAACAAAAACTACCCCTATAATCATAGATATTACTACAAGATAAAAATCCTGTGGCCAGAAAGGAAAACCAAAAATATTAAACTTTCTATCTATTACGTTAAACAATAAAAACTGGTTCCCATTTATCTTAATAAATGGCGCAGCAAAAAGAAACAATATAAGAGCGTAACTTACGATCTTACGTTTATTATAAAAAGGGCCCGAAGGTTTTTTAGGATAGATCCAAGCTCTTTTACCATCTTTGTCAATTGTACCTATGGAGTCACGGAAACTCTCATCATGTATTGTAGCCATAGTAAAATGTTTTTCAATGAGTAATAAAGCAATAAACTACTTATACTCTATTCTTATTATGTTAGTTTATAATAGTGCCTAAGCACAAGTTCTTGACAGATAATCTGTCAGAAATCTTTTAATTATTGTCGCCTAAAAGATTCCATATTCTCTTAATCTGAAATATATCTAACTGTTCCGCTTTCCCTAACCAAAGTAAAAAACACAAACAATCCTATTCGCTTATTAAAAAGATAAGATTTACTTCTCATCCTACTGTTAAATCAACATCTATATTTATCAAGCTCCAAAAAGCATAATCACTTCTAAATACCTACTCCTTTAAACAGTTTAACTCTACCAAGTCTTCATTTAACAACTAAATAGAACCTTGACAGACATAAACTTTTCTATACTAGAAAGGTACGAAAAAAGCTCTCAATATGCATTGTTTTTATGATAATAATACTACATATAACACCTTTATTAACAACAATAAGCTAAATAAGTCAACACCCCTTAATTAATAGAAAATAATTGGTATAAAAGAGGGCTAAATTGTCAACCTTAGCCCTCTATTCTTTTTACCAGTCTATACTAATAAGTTAGCATAGACTATATTATTTTAATTCTTTACTTCAACAGTTTCTGCGTCTACAGCAACCTCTTCAGAAGTTTCTTCTTTCACACCTTCTTCTGATGCATCTCCTTTTGTCAATTCTGCTTTAGACCATACGATATCTCCTTCCGGAGCTTTAGCCTCTGCTGGAACTGTACCATTAAGAGAAATAACATAAGAAGCTAACTTTTCAATTTCAGATGGTTTGAAATTTGACTTCCAAGGCACCATTCCTTTTCCAGGACGTCCACCTTCAGAAATTGTATTGAAGACATTTTTCATACCTCCTCCTAATATCCAATGGTCGTCAGTTAAGTTAGGTCCGATAGCTCCACCACCATCATTCTTATGACACACAGCACAGTTAGTATCAAAAAGTGCTTTACCAGCAGCTAATACAGTTGGATCGTCAGAGAATACTGCTTGATCCGCTGTTAACATGTCAGGAGCATTTTTCTTGTACTCCTCAACTTGTTCTTTAGCAGCTATCATTTCTTTTTCAAACTCGGCAACTTGATTATCTGCATCAAATACGTGATATCTCAACATATAGATTACAGCAAAAATTGCAGTTACATAGAAAAGTCCAACCCACCATGGTGGTAAATCATTATCTAACTCTTTAATTCCATCATAATCATGATCCATCATGATATCGCCTTCTTGCTCAATTGTTTTAGTGTTAGTCAATTTTTGCATTAAGCGTTTTACCCAAGGGGCATCTCTTAATGGACGACTAGCTTCTTTTTGTTTTAGAGCTCTCTCTTCAGGAGTCATTAAGCGATCCAAAATCTTGTTTGTTGCAGATGCTACAATTTCAACAGCAATCAATGCGAACAAGAATAAACCTAATAATATTAGAACAACGGGATGTTCTACAAAAGCCGGTTTATCACTATCCCCCCCTACTAACCATTCTATCGCTAAAAAGAAAATAGCAAATAGAAGAGGAACTCTTACATATACTGGAAAAAACTTTTTCATAATTTTCGTGAATTACTATCAACATTGTGCTCTTCATCATCCATGAATGGCATATTGCTCAATTCTTCTATTGTGTCTTTCTTATAAGTAGCAACCCACACGAAAAGTCCAACAAAGAATGTAAAGAAAATAATAAGTGATATAATAGGGAATATCTCCACTCCACCTATTGTTTCCATATTATGTTTAATGAATTTTAGCATATTGATTCATTTTAAAATATTATTCTTCTACCTTTTTAATGTCGGTACCTAAACGTTGTAGATAAGCAATCACTGCTACGATCTCACGATCACTCATAGGTATAAACTCTTCACCTTTTGCTTGTGCACGTTTTTTACTATCCTCGTATGACTTAACATAGTCAGGATCTCCTTCTAAATTCTTAGCAATCTCTTCAGATTGTGCTTTTATAGAAGCTTTTGCGTTAGCAATATCCTCATCTGTATATGGAACTCCTAAAGTTCTCATCACACTCATTTTAGTTTCTATGTTTGAATAGTCTGCATTTTTATTAGCAAATAACCATTTATATCCAGGCATGATTGAATTTGGAGATGTTGACTGAGGGTCATACATGTGGTTATAATGCCAACTATCAGAATATTTACCTCCTACTCTAAATAAATCTGGACCTGTTCTCTTAGAACCCCATAAGAATGGGTGATCGTAAACATATTCACCTGATTTTGAGTACTCACCATATCTTTCAACTTCTGAACGGAAAGGACGAATCATTTGTGAGTGACATCCCACACAACCTTCTCTAATATATAGGTCACGACCTTCTAATTCTAGAGGAGTATATGGTTTAACACTTGTAATTGTAGGAATATTTGACTTAACAAATATCGTAGGAACAATCTGTACCAATCCTCCAATTAAGATAGCTACTGTAGTTAAAATAGTAAACTGAATAGGTCTTCTCTCTAAATGAGTATGCCATCCTTCTCCTTTTAATCTACCAGCAGAAATTCTTTGTAATGCCGGTGCTTCAGCTAATTCATCTTGAACTGGTTGACCAGCTTTTACAGTTTTATAGATATTATAAATCAATACTAATACCCCTGCTAAATATAATGTACCTCCAATAGCACGCATTGCATACATTGGCATAATAGCTGTAACTGTCTCTAAGAAGTTACCATATTTTAAAGTTCCATCAGGGTTAAAGTCTTTCCACATTAAGTGTTGAGAGAAACCTGCCACATATAATGGAATAGTATATAAGATAATACCTAATGTACCAATCCAGAAGTGGAAGTTAGCAGCTGCTTTAGAATAAAGCTCTGTTTTAACCATTCTAGGAATTAACCAGTACACCATACCAAATGTCATGAATCCGTTCCAAGCTAACGCTCCAACGTGTACGTGAGCTACGATCCAGTCAGTATAGTGAGCAATAGCGTTTACGTTTTTAAGAGATAACATTGGTCCTTCAAAAGTAGCCATACCGTATCCTGTAATACCTACTACGAAGAATTTTAATACTGGATCAACTCTTACTTTATCCCAAACTCCACGAAGAGTTAAAAGACCGTTGATCATACCTCCCCAAGATGGTGCAATTAACATTACTGAGAACACAACTCCTAAGTTTTGAGCCCATTCTGGTAATGCTGAATACAATAAGTGGTGAGGACCTGCCCAGATGTATAAGAAAATTAAAGACCAGAAGTGAATAATAGATAGTCTATAAGAATAAACTGGTCTATTCGCTGCTTTTGGCAAATAATAATACATTAACCCTAAGAAAGGTGTAGTTAAAAAGAATGCTACCGCATTATGTCCATACCACCACTGTACTAATGCATCTTGCACCCCTGCATACACAGAGTAAGATTTAAATGCACTTACAGGTAACTCTAATGAGTTAAAGATATGTAATACTGCTACGGTAACAAAAGTCGCTAAGTAGAACCATATTGCAACATAAATATGACGCTCTCTTCTTTTGATAATCGTCATAATCATATTAACACCGAATGTTACCCAAATCACTGCAATCGCAATATCAATAGGCCACTCTAATTCAGCATACTCTTTCGATGTTGTAAAACCTAATGGTAAGGTAATTACAGCACCAATTAAAATTAATTGCCATCCGTAAAAGTGAAGATTACTTAAAAAGTCACTGTACATTCTGGCTTTACATAACCTTTGTAAAGAATAGTATATTCCTCCGAAAATTGCGTTACCAACGAACGCAAAAATCACAGCATTAGTATGCAATGGACGCAATCTCCCGAAACTCAACCAAGATATTCCATCTGTTAAGTTAGGAAATATAAACATCACTGCTAAAACTAATCCTACAAGCATTCCGACAGCTCCAAAAAATATTGAAGCATAAAGAAATTTCTTTACAATTTTGTTGTCATAATAAAATTGTTGCACTTCCATAGTTGTTTATATTTGATTTTCTTTTTGTTTATTATCTGTTTTTTTTTCTTTCTTCTCTTTTGAAGTGATTTTCACTTCGTCATCAAAAAGCATACGCACTGAAGGTGTATACGCGTCATCAAATTGACCGCTTTTTACTGACCGTATAAATAAGTATAGAAATATACCAGCTACTACTACACTGATACTAATTAAGAAATATATAACACTCATACCTAATATTTACTTGTCAAAATTAACATTATCTAATACCTTAAAACATGATAACTATCATATTTGGCTTTTTATCTTAATCTTTCTTTATAATTCTCCTTGCAAAATAATTACTCATAATTGTTACAAAGCTTATTATAGAAACAGTGCTTATTGGCATTAATATAGCCGCTACTAATGGAGACATTTTGTTCATTATAGACACTGTAATACCAATCACATTATAGCTCAAAGCTAAGATATAACTTAATTTGATAATTTTAACAGATTTCTTTGAATAATTTAAGAACGATTTTAAATATTTAAACATTTTCGCATCTAGAATAGCATCACTTGCAGGAGTAAAAACATTAACATTCTCAGAAACAGATACTCCTACATTACTTTGAGCTAATGCACCTGCATCATTTAAACCATCCCCTACCATCATTACATTTCCTCCTTCTTCTTGTATTTTTTTGATATATTCCAATTTCTCTTCTGGTTTCTGATTAAAAACCAACGAAGTAGAGCTAGGAAGAAGTTTTTCCAACACCTTTCTCTCACCATCATTATCCCCCGATAGAATAACTAATTTATATCCTATATTTGTTAAATTTTCAAACAATTCTGTAATACCTTCTCTATAGTGATTAGCAAATACAAACTTCCCTTTGTACTCCCCATTAATTTGTATATGAACTGCTGTTTCATTTAATACTTGCTCACTTTGAATTCCTAATAAACCAGGAGATCCTATTAGATAACTATTCTTATTTATTGTACCTAACAGTCCTTTTCCTGGTATTTCTTCAAACATCTCTGGTTTAACAACCACCTTTGTAGACAAAAAATTATACAGTTTCCTGCTCAAGGGATGATTAGATGCTCTAATAATATTTCGAATATCACCTTGTTCTTCTTTAGACAGCTCTTCTCCCACATACTGTATAGTTGAACTTGCATTGGTAGTAATCGTACCCGTTTTATCAAACACAATGGTATTTACCTTTGCCATTTGTTCTACGACAGTAACATTTTTTAAATAGAACTTATTTCTACCATAAATACGAATAGCATTTCCTAAAGTAAATGGAGCTGTCAAAGCTAGCGCACAAGGACAGGCTACGATTAGAATTGCTGTAAACACATTAAAAGCAGCATTGATATCCACAAAAGCCCAGCCTATAAAAGCAGATATAGAAATCAGCAACAATACAGGGGTAAAATAATGACTAATCGTATCTGTTATAGTTTTATACTTAATATCTACTTTTTTCTGGAAGACGTCATTACTCCATAACTGAGTTAGATAACTTTGAGAAACCGTATTCACTGCCTCTATCTCAATAACGTCTCCTACTTGTTTTCCTCCTGCAAAAACTTTATCTCCTGATTTCTTTTCTACAGGAACAGCTTCACCTGTTACAAAACTATAGTCAATAAACGCTGATTCTGAAATTAATATTGAATCTACAGGTACTAGTTCTTGGTTACGAATCAGAAGACGATCCCCTTTTACAACTTCATAGACTTGAATAGGTTCTTCTACTCCATCCTCTCCAATCTTAGTAATTGCAATAGGAAAATAGGATTTATAATCTCTTTCAAAAGACAAGAAGTTATAAGTGCGTTGTTGAAACAGTTTCCCTAATAACATAAAGAAAACTAACATAGTCATACTATCAAAAAAACCAGGACCTAAATCAAATATAATATCTATGGTACTACGGATAAACATAACTATAATCCCTAAAGACATAGGAATATCAATAGTATAGTTTTTTGTTTTAATACCTTTCCAAGCAGCTAAGTGGTAAGGAGAAGCTGAATAAAAAAAGACAGGTAAAGAAATAAGTAATATAAGCCATCTAAAAAAATCCTTATATTCTCTCATCCAGATATCATCAATATTAAAATATTCTGGAAAAGAAAGCATCATAACATTCCCAAAACTAAAGAATGCTATTCCTATTTTATAAATTAAGCTTCTATCTATAGCCTGAGGTTTATCTTCATAGTTCTTCAAACTTATATAAGGCTCATAACCAATCTTAGTTAACAATAGCACCAGTTCTTTTAAAGATACCTTTTCCGAATTAAATGTAATAGTCGCTTTCTTTTCAGGAAAATTAACCAATACCCTAATCACTCCTTCATTTAGCCTATGCAGATTCTCTAATATCCAAATACAAGAACTACAGTGGATATGTGGAATATATAAAGAAACAATATTAGTTGTCCCCTCATTAAACTCAAGAAGCTTGTTAATAATTTCTGTTTTTTCTAAAAAATCATACTTCCCATTTGCTTCTTCTGGAGTAGCACCTGGAGTAGTCTCCATGTCATAATAACAGCTTAAATCATTCTCGCTAAAAATCTCATAAACTGTCTTACACCCATTACAACAAAACTCTTTATCATCGAAGTCAATGCGGTTAAAAGTAGTCACCTCATTACCACAGTGATAACACTTATTCTTATCCATAAATTATTGCTCATTTTACCTATACCAAAGGTCTACGTTTAATAATGGAGAATATATGACATTTATCATAAAAAATCACTATATTTGTAGAGTTATTTTAACAAAACTACTTGGTCATGGGCAGATGTGAACAGTGTATTATTAGAGAATTTAGTTCTCTAAAAGCATTAACTAGAGAAGAGCTTTTAACAATATCTGAAACTAAAACGCACTTTATCGTAAAAAAAGGAGAAACCATCTTTACTGAAGGCGATAACCTAAATGGCGTATTTTGTATCAAAGACGGTTTTTGTAAATTGACAAAACTGAACTCTAATGGTAAAGACACAATTGTTAAGCTTGCTAAAAATGGTGACCTTTTAGGACAACGCTCTATCATTAATGAAGAGACATCAAATCTTACTGCAACAGCAATTGAAGACATGCAAATCTGTTTTATTCCTAAAAAAGAAATGATGGAATACTTCACAGATAACAATAAGTTCTCTCTACTTGTCACCAGAGATATCTGTAACCACTTAAAAGATGCAGATAAAGGCTTAGCTGACCACACACACAAAACAGTTAAAGAACGACTTGCTATCATACTTCTAAAACTAGAAGAAGTTGGAGGGATTAATCCTGAAAATAATGCCCTGAATATTCAACTATCTAGAGAAGATCTTGCTAATATGGTAGGTACTGCTACAGAAAGTTGTATTCGCTTATTATCAGAACTTAAAAAAGATGGTATAATAGAATTATCTGGTAAAAAGATCATTCTAAAAGACAAAAACGAACTAAAAGCATTAGCTCAATAATATCATTCATTCTTTAACGTAACTTTTTATCATTTAAACTTAGATATCATTATTTAATATTCTTAAAATAATGTATTTTCGCAACATGATGAATGAAAAATATATAGAGCAGCTTCAATCTATTTTAAGCTCGCCAAAAAAGATAAGTATTATCCCTCATAGAAACCCTGATGGTGATGCCATTGGTTCTACCTTAGGATTATATCATGTTTTAAAAGCTTTAGGACACGAAGCATATATTATATCTCCTAATGACTTTCCTCACTTCCTTGCTTGGATGCCAGCCAGTGAAGACATTATAATCTTTGATAAGAAAAAAGAACTAGCTAATCAGATTCTTTCTTCTAGTGATTACATATTCACATTAGATTTTAATATTCTATTAAGAACAGGGGAAGAAATGGAAAAAGTTCTTGAAAAAATGACCGCTCCATTTGTAATGATAGATCATCACCAAATGCCTGGTGACTATGCTGCATTAACCTTCTCTAACCCTGAATTTGGATCTACATGCGAACTACTATATACTATTATACAAGGATTAAAACTAACTCATTTAGTTGATAAAGATGCTGCTACTTGTATATATACAGGCATTGTAACTGATTCTGGATCATTTAGATTTCCTAAAACAAACGCTAACACCCATCGTGTTATAGCAGAACTTATAGATAAAGGAATAGACAACCCTGCTATACACAATGCTTTATTCGACAATAGTAATTATAACAGATTACAGTTGTTAGGTAAAGCGTTACAAAACATGGTTATTTTACCAGAATATAACACATCATATATATTCCTAACTGATAAAGAACTTAATGAATTCCAACATCAAAAAGGAGATACAGAAGGTTTTGTTAACTATGGTTTATCGATAAAAGGAATTGATTTAACCTTTTTCTTTATTGAAAGAAAAGATGAAGGAATTGTAAAAATATCACTAAGATCACAAGGTAATATGGATGTGAACCAACTAGCTCGTAAATATTTCGAAGGTGGAGGACATGTAAATGCAGCGGGTGGTAAATCAACCTTATCTTTAGAAGATACCATAACAAGATTTACAGACATCATTAAAAAGCATAAAAAAGAATTCTATGTATAAATCTATTCAGTTTCTAAGTTTAGCATTATTTGCTGTTTTTGCTACTAGTTGTAATCAAGATAAAGAAGCAAGAAAACCGATATCGAAGTCAAAAGAAAGTATTATACAAAGCTCTGCTTTGAAAAATATGGATATGGTTAAAAGTGAAGAAGAACTCATAAGCCAATACATAGAAACAGATAAAGAAAACACATATATAAATTCTAAAAACGGTTTTTGGTACAGTTATAAAGAAAGAAAAATACATGACTCTATCAGACCGTCAGAAGGTAATACTATCATGTACACTTACGAAGTTAGTACATTAAAAGATAGTTTATTATATTCTACTAATGATATAGGGGTACTATCTTATGTAGTAGATAAAGAAGACATCCTTCCTATATTAAGACACTCTATAAAACTCATGAAAAAAAATGAGTCTATAAAAGTACTTAGTCCTTCTATCTTAGCGTATAGTTATCTAGGAGACAGAAACAAAATAGGTAAAAACCAACCATTAATATTCACTATAGATCTAAAATCAATAGAAAAAAGTAACTAAAATAATATGAAAAAAATGACAAGTTTAATTCTAAGTATTGTAGCATTAGCTGCTTCTTGTACTTCAGCGAAAACAGATTTACCAGATGGTTTATATGCTGATATCAAAACATCAAAAGGCAATATCGTTGTAGAACTAGAATATGAAAAAGCACCAGTAACAGTTGCTAATTTCGTTTCATTAGCAGAAGGTAATAACCCTTTTGTTGATAAACAATATAAAGACAAACCTTATTTTGACGGTATTACTTTCCATAGAGTAGAACCTAATTTTGTTATACAAGGTGGAGATCCTACAGGTACAGGTTCTGGTGGACCTGGATATGTATTTAAAGACGAGTTTGACCCAAGTTTAAAACATGATAAAGCAGGTACTTTATCTATGGCTAACAGTGGTCCTTTTACGAACGGAAGTCAATTCTTTATTACACATAAAGCTACTCCACATTTAGATGGAATGCATTCAGTTTTTGGATATACTGTAAAAGGTCTTGACATTGTTAACGCTATCACTCAAGGAGACAAGATGGAGTCTGTAAAAATCATTAGAGTAGGAAAAGAAGCTAAAAAATTCAACGCAGTTAAAGTGTTTAAAAAATACTTTGAAGACGCTGACAAAGCTAAAAAGGATCAAGCAGACAAAGTAGAAGGTGCCCAAAAAGAATACGCTTCTAAATTCGCAGAATTAAAAGCAAAAGCTACTAAAACACACTCTGGTCTATCTTATGTTATCATTAACGAAGGAGAAGGGAAAAAGCCTAATATCGGACAAGACGTTATGATTGATTACGCAGGATTCTTTGAAAATGGACTTATGTTTGATTCAAGCAACGAGGAATTATCTAAGCTTTTCGGTACTTTTGATCAAAGAAGAGCTAACGCTAATCAATATATTCCAATTCCTTTTAAATATGGTACTAAAACAGGTTTAATACCTGGTTTCATTGAAGGAATAGAACAAATGAAAATAGGAGACAAAGCAATTATCTTTATCCCTGCTCATTTAGCTTACGGAGAACGTGGAGTTGGTCCTATCCCTCCTAACACTGATTTAGTTTTCCAATTAGAAATGACTACTGAAAAGTAATATTCCAATATATTTAAAATTACAAAAAGGATTGACGTATGTCAATCCTTTTTTATTTGCACATACCATAGCATTCCGTATTCATGCATTTAGTACTGTATAAAACCATTTAACATTCCTAACTACAAATCTATAGAAACGAAAAAAGACGTGCTTAAAACACGTCTTTTTTATTTCACATCATTTATAATGACATATTTATTTTTAAGCTTCAGATACCTCTTCTGCTGGTTGTTCTTGTTGTGGTAAATCTGCTCTAGTCAAGAATGTCATTACCTCAGAATCAACCTCGAAAATAGTTTTTCTAAATAATTCAAATGCTTCGAATTTATAGATTAACAATGGATCTTTTTGCTCATGCACAGCTAACTGAACAGATTGCTTTAATTCATCCATTTTTCTTAAATGCTTCTTCCATGCCTCATCTAGGATAGTCAAAGTAATGTTTTTCTCAAAATCATTAATTAATGACATTCCTTCAGTAGCATAAGCTTCTTCTAAGTTAGTTACGATATTAATCGTTTTAACACCGTCTGTAAAAGGAACTACGATACGCTCAAACTGACCTGCATTGTTCTCATAAACATTTTTGATCACTTTGAATGCTTCTGTTGCACTACGTTTACATTTATCAGCATAAGCATTATAAACGATATCGTATTGCTTATTAGCGATAGCAACTACATCGCCTTTTGCAAATTCTTCTTCACTAACTACATTGTTCGTACCGAAATTACGGATAATATCAAATTCGTAATTTTTATAGTCACTAGCTAATTTGTTAGTTTCTACAATACGCTCACATAGGTCATACATCATATTCGCGATATCCACTTTAAGGCGCTCTCCGAATAAGGCATGCTTTCTACGTTTATAGATTACTTCACGTTGTGCATTCATTACGTCATCATATTCTAATAAACGCTTACGAATACCGAAGTTATTCTCTTCTACTTTTTTCTGAGCTCTTTCTATAGACTTTGTCATCATAGAGTGTTGGATAACTTCTCCATCCTCTAATCCCATTCTATCCATTAATTTAGCTACACGGTCAGATCCGAATAGACGCATCAAGTTATCTTCAAGTGACACATAGAACTGTGAGCTACCTGGATCCCCTTGACGACCTGCACGACCTCTTAACTGACGGTCTACACGACGAGAGTCATGGCGCTCAGTACCGATGATAGCAAGACCTCCTAAGTCTTTTACTTCTTGAGAAAGCTTAATATCCGTACCACGACCTGCCATGTTTGTAGCAATAGTTACGATACCTGATTGTCCTGCTTCTTCTACGATTTGAGCCTCTTGTTTATGCAATTTAGCATTCAACACATTGTGTCTAATACCACGCATTTTCAATGATCTACTTAATAACTCAGAAATTTCAACTGATGTTGTACCGATCAACACTGGACGTCCAGCATTTGATAACTCTACTACATCCTCGATTACTGCTTTAAATTTCTCACGTACCGAACGATAAATCTTATCTTCTTTATCATGACGAGCAATACCTCTATTTGTAGGAATCTCTACAACGTCTAATTTATAAATCTGTAAGAACTCACCTGCTTCTGTAATCGCCGTACCAGTCATACCTCCTAGTTTGTTATACATACGGAAGTAGTTCTGTAATGTAATTGTAGCAAATGTTTGAGTAGCTGCTTCAATTTTCACATTCTCTTTAGCCTCGATAGCTTGGTGTAATCCATCTGAGTAACGACGTCCATCCATGATACGTCCTGTTTGCTCATCTACGATCATAATTTTGTTATCCATTACTACATACTCTGTATCTTTTTCGAATAGAGTATAAGCTTTTAATAACTGGCTTAAAGTGTGGATACGCTCACTTTTCACTCCGAAGTCTTGGAACAATACTTCTTTTGCTTCAGCCTCTTCATCCTTAGATAAGTTTAGCGCTTCGATCTTAGCGATTTCAACACCGATATCTGGAAGTACAAAGAAGTTTTGATCTGTATCTTTTGATAAGAATTGAATACCTAAGTCCGTTAACTGTACTTGATTATTCTTTTCTTCGATCACGAAGTATAAAGCCTCATCTACTTTATGCATTTCTCTATTGTTATCCTGCATATAGTAGTTCTCTGTTTTTTGAAGTAATTGTTTTACTCCTTCTTCACTTAAGAACTTAATTAACGCTTTATTCTTAGGTAAACTTCTATATGCTCTAAACAATAAGAATCCACCTTCTTTAGTATTTCCTTCACGAATTAATTTTTTAGCTTCTGCTAAGAATCCGTTAGCTAGCTTTCTTTGCATTTCTACTAGGTTAGCTACTTCTGGTTTTAATTCATTAAATTCATGACGATCTCCTTGCGGTACAGGTCCAGAAATAATCAATGGCGTTCTAGCATCATCGATTAATACAGAATCCACCTCATCCACGATTGCAAAGTTGTGTTTTCTCTGTACTAATTCTTCTGGAGTATGTGCCATATTATCACGTAGGTAATCAAAACCGAATTCGTTATTTGTACCGTATGTAATATCTGCTGCATAAGCCGCTTTTCTACCTGGAGAGTTTGGTTGGTGATTATCAATACAATCAACAGTCATTCCGTGGAACTCGAACAATGGAGCTTTCCACTGACTATCACGTTTTGCTAAGTAATCATTCACTGTTACTAAGTGAACTCCATTTCCTGTTAATGCATTCAAGTACAATGGTGAAGTTGCTACTAATGTTTTCCCTTCCCCTGTATGCATCTCTGCAATTTTACCTTGGTGTAATACGATTCCCCCGATTAACTGTACATCATAGTGAATCATGTCCCAAGTAACTTGTTTTCCTGCTGCAGACCAGGTATTAGCCCAGTGTGCCTTATCCTCTACGATAGTCACATAAGGTTTAGTCTCTGCGAAGATTCTATCTTGTTCTGTTGCAGTAACGATTACTGTTTCATTTTCTTTGAATCGACGAGCTGTTTCTTTTACTACTGCGAATGCCTCTGGTAGAATATCCAATAGCAATTTCTCAGAGTTGTTATAAGCCTCTTTTTCTAAGCTATCAATGCTAGCGTAGATAGACTCTCTCTTATCGATATCTTGCGTTTTCTCAATTTCTTCTTTATAAGAAGCGATTTTAGCATCTTGATCTGCTCTAGACTGCTGTATCTTTTCTTTGAAGTAAATTGTTTTCGCTCTTAGTTCATCGTTTGAAAGGCTAGATAAAGCTCCTTCATACGTTTTTATTTTCTCAATTAAAGGCTTGATGTCTTTGATATCTCTTTCTGATTTATCTCCTACAAACACCTTTAATATGCTGTTTATGATACTCATAAATTTATGTGGTTTATTTTTTTATTACTGTCAAATCGTAAAATTAAATAAAAAAAAAGCCTTTTTAGAGGCTTTTTTCTTATCTATATCTTAATACTCATCCTCGTTCCAAAGGTAATCTTCGTCAGTCGGATAGTCTGGCCATATCTCTTCCATTGATTCATAGATCTCTCCCTCATCTTCTATAGATTGAAGGTTTTCTACTACCTCTAGAGGAGCACCTGTTCTAATTGCATAATCAATAAGCTCATCTTTCGTCGCAGGCCATGGAGCATCACTTAGGTAAGATGCTAATTCTAATGTCCAATACATCTCTATTCGTTTTAAATTTTTAATGCAAAAATAATTTTTATTATGAAATTATCAAGCTTTTTTTTATTTATTTCAGCTGTTTTCAAGAACGTAGCTTTTTAAAATCTACAGATTTTAAGAAAAATAACACTTTTTTAGTCTTCTTTTCTTGGAATCCATTTCACTTCTTCAGCCTGTAAATCAAAAGTCAACTTTCGTGCCAACACAAAAAGATAGTCAGAAAGTCGGTTTAAATATTTTAAAACTGACTCGTCTACAGGCTCTGACTCATTCAGACTCACTGACAAACGCTCTGCTCTACGACAAACACATCTTGCAATATGACAATATGACACAGTAGTATGTCCACCTGGCAAAACGAAATGAGTCATCTGTGGTAATGATTCTTCCATACGGTCAATTTCATTTTCTAACAGCTCTATATCCGCCACACTTATTTTTGGAATATTTAGTCTTTCTTTTCCATTTTTCAAAATTGCTTTCTCTGGATCAGTTGCTAATATAGCTCCCACAGTGAATAATCTATCCTGAATCTCTATCAATACTTTTTTATACAAGGGATTCATCTCTTGATCGCGGATTAAACCGATATACGAATTCAATTCATCTACAGTACCATAACTTTCTATTCTGATATGATGTTTTGGCACACGTGTACCGCCAAATAACGCTGTTGTTCCCTTATCTCCAGTTTTTGTATATACTTTCATAATATTGTTCTTGGTTTAATTAACTCACAAAGTACAACAAAAAAAGAATTGTATAATATTTATTCTCTAATCAAATAGCTATTATTTCTAGTTGAAGACTTATACTCACTAAATAAAACAATGCTATCCCTAAAGCTAGTTACTTTTAAACATCAAATATCAACGTCTACTTAATACGTTCATCACTTTCTATCACACCATCTCTAAGTCTAATGATGCGATGTGCATGCGCAGCTATATCTTCTTCATGTGTTACTAGTATAACTGTATTTCCATTCGCATGTATTTCATCGAATAGACTCATTATTTCTACAGAAGTCTTAGTATCTAAATTTCCTGTTGGCTCATCAGCTAATATAATAGCTGGTTTATTCACTAGAGCACGAGCTACAGCTACACGTTGCCTCTGCCCTCCTGAGAGTTGATTAGGATGATGATCTATACGATCACTTAATCCCACCTGATCTAGTACTTCTTTTGCACGCGCATTGCGTTCTGCTTTAGAATTACCAGCATATACCATAGGTAGCGCCACATTGTCTAACGCAGTCGTTCTAGGCAATAAATTAAAAGTCTGGAATACAAAACCGATATGCTTATTTCGAATCTCTGCTAATTGATCATCTTTTAGAGCACTAACATCTTTACCATCTAGGTAATAGCTACCCGAAGTAGGTGTATCTAAGCACCCCAATATATTCATCAAGGTAGACTTGCCGCTTCCTGAGGGTCCCATTAGAGCAACATAATCTCCTTTTGCTATTTCTAAATTTACACCTTTCAACACATATACTGTTTCAGAGCCTAATTTAAAATCGCGTTTAATATCTTTTATTTGAATAATATGAGTAGACATAATAGATAGTTTAGTTATGCTTTTAGTTCATTATCTTTTCTGACGATCTGAAAGACTCTTCTAAGATAAATAAATTACTAGAAATAATACATCTACGTGCTAACTATCTGATAGAAACTATTACATACGTAGAATAAAATGTTGTTTTAATTGCTCTGATCTAACAAATGCCACACCGTAATAATAGAAATCTACCGTAGCACTGAAGCCTTCATCTAACACAATCTGTTTCCATAAAGCCTCCACATCTTCTCGTCCTTCTCTTCTATCAATCACAAGGACGCTATCATTATGCATTCGAGTACGTAGTTTAGTTATATCGACGTCATTAACACTAGACATATAGATCATATCTACTACATCAGAAGATTCATTCAGTGATTCAGCACAAGCCACCTCCACAGATAAGACTCCATGTACAGCAAGAGACTGAGGTTGATAATAGCTTAGCATGCGCAACATAAAAGCATCTTTCTTAGCCATTCCTCTCCATCTGCTATCTTTAGGATATAATCCTTTAGTCAGTAAATTAAATATAAATGGAGAGTGTACCCCATGTTCATTACTTGACTTCCACCAATATCTAAAATAGTTCTCTTTCTTAGTCATCCCATTATAGTAAAGATTCTTCTACAAAAATACATATAAATAAAAAAAGCTTCTCAAATGAGAAGCTTTTAGTGACCGCGGCAGGATTCAAACCTGCAACCTTCTGAGCCGTAATCAGATGCGCTATTCAGTTGCGCCACGCGGCCATTAATTCTTTTATTTATTTCTATCACAGTCTTGATTCAAATCAAGACTTTAGTGACCACGGCAGGATTCAAACCTGCAACCTTCTGAGCCGTAATCAGATGCGCTATTCAGTTGCGCCACGTGGCCTATTGCTTAATTGCGAGTGCAAATATAGGACGATATTCTGTAAATACAAACCCAGCAATAAAAAAATATCAATTAATTTTCACCTCTATTTTTTAACTTTCTTACTATTAATCGTTTAATGATTTGAAAAAAAATAATTTTAACATCTCTTTTATTAGATCTTTTCTACCAAAACCTTAGCTTCTTTCATTTCTTAGGTAATATTTATTTGAATCTATAAGAGAAAAACAAATCAAAAGTGAGTCTATATCTAATACCACAGAGAGTATTACAAACAAATAAAACTTTAAAAATCTCCTTTAGACGGTAAAAAATGTAGGAATAATATCGCTGTAATAACGAAAATCATCAAAACAAAATAGAATGGATTACCTGTAAAAAGACCACAGACCAAAAATAACACAGTTGCCACAACTCCTATAAATAAGAAGTCAAAACTCTTTTTATCGATTAAATCATCGTCCCATTCCTCTTCTTCTTCTCTCAACATTTCCTCTTGTTCCTGTTTATATTGAAGATATTCTTCCTTGGTATTAAAACGCTTAATAGAGAAAAACCTTCTAACGATAAAATAGGCTAGTATAGCTACTACTATAAATATTGTTAGTTCATACATAATCTTCTTCTTTTACACCCTATACTCTGACAAAAAACAACTAGACAAAAACCAATACAGCATTCTACTACTGACTTCTCTTTATATCGTCATTTCTTCTGTCATTAAAACTGAGTCAAAGAAACAACTTTTGTTTTATTCTCAAAACATTTTATATTGAAAATTACACATTTACATAATATTTAAGAAATTAATCATAAAAAAAAAGAGAACACTTATAAATTATAAATGTCCTCTTTTCCAATATACATACAGGTTATTTTACTTGCTTAATGTTTTTAATACCTCGTCATTATTCGTAGTATTTTTCACATTGTCAATGATAGATGTCATCGCTTCTACAGAGTTCATATCATCTATATATCTTCTAACCATAAGAGCACGCTTAAGCTCCCATTCGTTTAATAATAAATCATCTCTACGTGTACTAGATGAAGTAATATCTATCGCAGGGAAAATACGTTTATTTGCCAACTTACGATCTAGCTGTAACTCCATATTACCAGTGCCTTTAAATTCTTCGAAAATCACCTCGTCCATTTTAGATCCCGTATCCACTAAAGCTGTAGCAATAATACTAAGAGATCCTCCATTTTCTATATTACGAGCCGCTCCGAAGAAACGTTTTGGTTTTTGTAATGCATTAGCATCTACCCCTCCACTTAACACCTTTCCAGATGCTGGCTGTACAGTATTATAAGCTCTTGCTAAACGCGTGATAGAGTCTAATAAGATTACTACATCATGACCGCACTCTACTAATCTCTTTGCTTTCTCTAATACGATATTAGCTACCTTCACATGTCTTTCTGCTGGTTCGTCGAATGTAGAAGCAATTACCTCAGCATTCACACTACGTTGCATATCTGTCACCTCTTCAGGACGCTCATCTATAAGTAATACGATTAAGTATGCCTCAGGGTGATTAGCAGCGATAGCATTCGCTACATCCTTTAAAAGAACAGTCTTACCTGTCTTTGGTTGAGCTACGATCATACCACGTTGCCCTTTACCGATAGGAGCAAACATATCCATTAGACGGGTAGAAATAGTACTACTCTTCGCATCTAGATTAAATTTTTCATTCGGGAACAAAGGAGTCAAATGCTCAAAAGAAACTCTATCTCTAACAGACTGAGGGTCATGACCATTAATTTTTAACACCTTTACTAATGGGAAGAACTTCTCTCCTTCTTTTGGAGGGCGCACCACTCCTTTTACTGTATCACCAGTCTTAAGACCAAATAATCTAATCTGTGACTGAGATAAATAAATATCATCCGGAGATGATAAATAGTTGTAATCCGCAGAACGCAAGAATCCATATCCATCAGGCATCATCTCTAATACCCCTTCACTCTCTATAATACCATCAAATTCATAATCAGGTTCTCTGAAATTATTCTTTTTGTTGTTATTATTTCTATTCTGTTGATTGTTATTTCTTTTTTGATTGTCGTTTTCAGACTGTTGCGTAGTAGTATTGTCTACAGTAGACACTTCCTCTTTCGTTACAGGCTCTCTATCTACTGCTGTAGCATTACCTCCTTCAGTAGAAGTATTATTCTTTGGTTGTGATTGTTGTTGACGAGATTTAAAATCACGTTTTTGTCCATCACGTCTATTATTATCAGATTGTCTCTTTTTGAAATCCCTTCTATTTTCGTTTGTAGAACCTACTTTTTCTTCAGCAGTTGATTCACTTACGGTTTCTTTCTTCTGTTCTTGTTTCGCAGGAACTTCTTCATTTCTGTGCTGAGATGTTTTGCGTTGCGCATTATCAGCTAAAACACGAGAAGCCTGTTCCACTTTACTCTCTACCTTACCCTCATCCTCATTAGGTTTACCTAGTCTAGGTCTTTTTGATTTCTCAGTAGTAGGAGTTGTATTTTGATTAGCTATTTTATCTGTTTTTACATCGTTATTAGCATTATCTACAGCTACTTTTTTAGCCACTGCAGGAGCCTTCTTTTCCTCTAAAGGAGCTTTATCCACAGGTTTAGCTTTTACAGGTGCTTTTTTTCCCTCTGCATTTGTCGCTTGTTGATGTTCTAATATCTGCCCTATAAGTTCGTCTTTTTTCAAAGAAGCCACCTTAGCAATTTTTGCTTTTTTAGCAATCTCCTGAAGATCTGCGACCTTCATTTTTTTTAGTTCGGAAATTTCAAACATATAAATGTTTATAGATTATAAAAATATTGAGTTGTGTAATTTTAAATAAGAATGGAAATTTAAAATAGAATTGTCGTATTATGAAGAACTTACGACAGTACTGATGCAATATTACGAATAAAATTTTATAAACAATAGGTTTTTATAAAAAAGAAACACTATTTTTGTACTTCATACATTTTTACAATTATGTTACAGAGAATACAGACTGTTTATTTGATTCTTGTTTTTATCATTATGGGAGTGCTACCTTTTTTCTTCCCATTATGGACAAATGGTGCGAATGAACCTATCTATTTCATGATGATGCCTTCATCTACTATCCTATTTGGATTATCTACTGCTCTTACTGTAGTAGCTATTATGGGGTATAAAAATAGAAAGAGACAGTTTGTAATTAATAGATTGAATATAATATCAAACTTTATACTATTAGGATTATTTGTATATCGTACACTAACAGTATCTGGAGAAACTGCGGAAGCTATTTCTGAGAAAGGTATTGGGATGTTCCTCCCTATTATTTCTATCCTGTTCCTTGTCTTAGCGAACAGAGCCATTAAAAAGGATGAAGATCTCGTAAAATCTGTGGATCGTTTACGATAAACCTAACATCTTAGTTTATTAGTGCGTTAAAAAAGCCGAACCTATATGAGTTCGGCTTTTTTGTTTTTAGGC
Organism: Myroides odoratimimus; assembly: GCF_030326305.1. Lineage (GTDB taxonomy): Bacteria > Bacteroidota > Bacteroidia > Flavobacteriales > Flavobacteriaceae > Flavobacterium > Flavobacterium odoratimimum_A. The sequence continues at coordinate 297,524 of NZ_JACAKB010000002.1, forward strand.
CATTCGATAATTTCCATATCCTTTATAGTTCCATTATCTATCACAAAACGCAACATCGTACGTACCTGATGAAAACCACTTATACCGGCAGCACCAGGATTTAGATGAAGTACTCCCATCATCTGATCATACTGCACCTTCAGTATATGAGAGTGCCCACAGATATAGATGCCTGGTTTTTCTAGCTTTATTCGCTCTTTTACTTGAGCTCTATACTTCCCAGGATAGCCCCCTATGTGGATCATATAGACTTTCATCCCTTCACAATCAAAGAATAACTCTTCTGAAAATTCTAGTCGAGCCTCTTTACCATCTATATTCCCCCATACGCATCTAAGCGGTTTTAACGCCTTTATGGTATCGGTCACTACTAAGTCTCCTATATCACCTGCATGCCATACCTCATCTGCCTGTCTGACATACTTAAGAATAGACTCATCTATAGTGCCGTGCGTATCTGATAGTAATAATATTTTTTTCACCTGTATCTATTTATAATAAGATAGCCTCTCTTAGTGAGAGGCTATACTATGATTACTCTGTATAAAACAAAATTAATTCTTCTATTGCATTCTGACAAACAGGACAGAACTCTGGGTACTGATTCGTTTTCATTCTACAGTCTAATGTACCTTTATACACCTTGCGTCCTTCTAATCCTTCATATACTCCTAACGGGTATTTCTTACTGTCTTTTTCTAAAGTAGGTACCGGAGTTCCCTTTTTAAGCATTTTTTTCCACTTGCTATCAAAGTCTACTAACGTAGTTATATTCTGCTCCCAAGGTTCTGTCTGATTAGAAATCAAATCACTCAACACATCATTTGGATAAAAATACTCATCTGCTAATCCTGCAAAACTATGCCCAAACTCGTGTACTACCACAGGTTTAAAATCCTTATGTCCTGTAGTCGTCAATGTATACGAATTATAGATTCCTCCTCCTCCATACACATCTGTATTTGCAAGAATGATGATGTGCTCATAAGGAATACCTGCCAATACATCATGTAACTTCTTAATTCTATTTGTAGTCAAATAACGCTCCGAATAAAAAGTATCAAAATTAGACTCTACAGCTGTCTTTTTCCAATCTCCTTGTCTTGGAACACTTACCCCTGAGTCTTTAGAAGCGCTCTGTACAGCAATAAAATTAAAATTATCAGCAAATTTATCGAAAGGCTTATGCGCTAATAATTGTTCTATAGACACCTTTACAGCATCCATAAATTTTCCCATTTCTTCTTCTTTAAATCCTTCTGCTACGAATACAACATTGATTGCCTTAGCGTTATCTTTCGCTTTATGTACATATTCATGTTTAGTTACGTCTTTAGTTCCCTTAGTATGGATTAATATATCTTTAGGATCCACATGGTGTACTAATTTATCTTTTTCTTTTCCATCCGCATCGAAGAGTATTAGCTCTATACGCACATTATCTTTCGGAAACGGTACTAAAAACACATTCTCAAAGCTTTTTGTATTCTTCTGTGCTTCCTCTGTAGATAACCACTCTTGGAATAGTGTACTGAAGCTATTGGTATAGATTAATGTATTTGTTTGCTCATCATATACACGCACTTGTCCATTTCCTTTTAAGGCATTCTCTCCTAAGTTATGTGTACGCCCAGCCCATGAAGGCAAAGAGATTAATTCATCTAACAAAATAAATTGTCTCTCGTTATTTCCTCCGAATACATAATCTAGACGCAATGTTTTGTCTTCAAAATATTGATTAAAATCCTGTGCCTGTACATAAGAGCCTATACACAAGCCCAGTAATACTAGTAGTTTTTTCATTATTAATATAGTTAGGTTAATTGGGTTAATTACTTGTTACAACAAGTCAAGTCGTAAAAATAAACATTATTCTAAACTATCTCTTGGTTTTAACGTTGTTTACTTCGTATAGAGTTAATTGACCTGTCCATAGAGTTAGTCTTTCTGCTATAATCAACATAATTTTATCAGAGCCATCAGCCTAATGCACTGCTCACAGTAGAGTTATACACATTAAGCACGCAATTACGAAAGATCAAAAAATTGATTTTTTCTGAAGTCATCGCATAGTGGTCGGATAGTGATCGCATAGTGGTCACATAAAAAAAGGATAATACTATGCGATCACTATACTATCAAACTACGATCATTATTCTATCATAATAGCTCTAAATAAATCTAATTTTCATTCTTGCCTAACACGAATAGCAATTCATCTAGCCCTTTCACTTGATAATTATTTGTTCTTCTATTAAAAATATGAGTTCCTAATTTTATAATAACATCAACTACCTAGTCCCGATTTTAAAGTATATTTGCGTTTTACAAAACAAAGAGAATTACATTGAGATACTTTTTAGAATTCGCATATAACGGAACACATTATCACGGATGGCAATTACAACCTGATGCTATATCAGTACAGGAAGTACTGACTAAAGCAATCTCTACCCTACTACGCACCACTATAGAGCTAGTGGGAGCAGGTAGAACAGATGCTGGAGTACATGCTAAGCAGATGTATGCACACTTTGATCACGAGTTACCTTTTGACAAAGATTCTTTAGTACAACGAATGAATTCTTTTTTACCTGAAGACATTGTTATTTATAATATACATACCGTAGCAGATGATGCCCACGCACGCTTCGATGCGACGGCACGTACCTACGAGTATCACATTCATCAGTATAAAGATGCGTTCTGTAACGCGGGTAGCTACTACCACTTTAGACCACTGAATGTAGCATTAATGAATCAAGCTGCTCAAATCTTATTTGAGTATGAAGACTTTGAATGTTTCTCTAAGACACATACAGATGTATTCACCTTTAATTGTACTATTTATAAAGCACATTGGGACATTCTACCTGATAACAGACTAGTATTCACCATATCTGCTAATCGCTTCCTCCGCAATATGGTCAGAGCGATAGTGGGTACCTTAGTCAATGTAGGACTTGAAAAAATAACACTAGATGACTTCAGAACGATAATAGAAAGTAAAGACAGAGGCAAAGCTGGCTTTTCTGTACCTGGAAAAGGTCTTTATTTAACTCAAGTTAGTTACCCTTACTTATGAAAAAACTAAAATCATTATCTCTACAGAAATTATTACAATATACTAAGCCGTATCAAAAGCGATTTAATTGGGTAGTTGTATTTGCGATTTCCCTTTCTATATTCGCTGCCATACGTCCGTATATGCTAAAGATAACTGTAGACGAATACGTACAGAAACAAGATCAATCTGGACTCTTACTCTATATCCTACTGATGGGATTAGTACTCGTACTAGAAGTATCTTCACAATTCTTCTTTACCTATTGGGCGAACTGGTTAGGACAAGATATCGTAAAAGACATTCGAGAGAAACTATTTGATAAAATCATCAACTTCAGAATGCGCTATTTCGATAACGAACCCGTAGGAAAATTAGTGACACGTGCAGTCTCTGACATAGAATCTATCGCTAGTATCTTCAGTCAAGGGCTCTTTATGATCGTCAGTGACTTACTAAAGATGTTCGTGGTACTGTGTATCATGTTCTATATGAACTGGAAGTTGAGCTGTATCGTACTGATAGCTATGCCTATTCTATTATATGCTACGCGAGAGTTCCAACGACACATGAAAACTGCGTTCCAAGAAGTGCGTACACAGATATCTAATCTAAATACATTCGTACAAGAGCGATTAACCGGAATGAAGATCGTACAACTCTTTACGAGAGAAGAAATAGAATACGAAAAATTCAAGGAGATTAACCATAAGCACAATGTAGCTTGGCTAAAGAATATTCTGTATAACTCTATCTTCTTTCCGATAGCAGATATCGTATCTTCTCTTACACTTGGTTTTGTGATTTGGTATGGAGGGATGTCTATCGTACAAGGGGACAACCTAACTTCTTTCGGAGATTTATTCGCTTATACGATGTTGATCACCATGCTATTTAACCCATTGAGACAGATAGCTGATAAGTTTAATGTCATGCAAATGGGGATTATCGCAGCAGAGCGTGTATTCGAAGTATTAGAAACGGAAGAACAAATAGATGATAGCGGAACAGTCACTGCTCCACAGTTTGACGGTAAAATAGAGCTAAAAGATGTTCGCTTTAGTTATATCGAAGGAACAGAAGTACTGAAAGGGATTAACCTAGATATAGCACCTGGTAGCACTATTGCGATCGTGGGAAGTTCTGGTGCTGGTAAGTCTACTATCATCAATCTATTAAATAGATTCTACGATATAGACAGTGGTACGATCTGTATCGATGGTATTAATATCAATGACTATAAACTGGCTACACTGCGCAAACAAGTAGCAGTAGTACTTCAAGATGTATTCTTATTTAGTGACACGATATATAACAATATTACGCTACACGATAAGAGCATCACAAGAGAAATTGTCATCCAAGCTGCTAAGAAAATAGGGATACACGACTTCATCTTACAACTCCCTGGTGGGTATGATTATAATGTGAAAGAACGCGGTGTCATGCTATCATCTGGACAGCGCCAGCTGATCGCTTTCTTACGTGCGTATGTTAGTAACCCTAGTATTCTGATACTAGATGAGGCCACCTCTTCTATCGATACGCATTCAGAAGAGTTATTACAGAAAGCGACTGACTATCTAACTAAAGATAGAACGTCTATCATTATAGCACACCGATTAGCAACGATAGTAAACGCTGATCAAATCATCGTAATGGATAAAGGTAAAATAGTAGAAAAAGGAACGCATAAAGACCTATTAGAAATCCAAAACGGATACTATAAAAATCTACATGAGTCACAGTTTAACAAACAAATATAGCTCAATATACAGAAGCGATAGGTTCACATCTATCGCTTTTTTATTGTTCATTATAAAGATGGTTTCTCTACTCAACATGAATTAGACGAAAACTTCCGAAGAGTAGAAATACTTTTGTTCTAAAATTTCAATATTTTTAGCACACTATTCTATCCTAGTTTTTTAAAAGATTATCAACAATATTGCCTTTTTGATAATAATTGTCACGTCCTAATAGCCAAATAAGCTACACTCCTTGCAATTACCTTAGTTACAGCCTATCAACTTTTCGTATTGAAAGTTTCAATAACAGAAATAAATGATTATTTTCGTAGCATAAAATATAGAAATATATAGATATATGAAATTCGATATTATTGTTTTAGGAAGTGGCCCTGGAGGTTACGTTACTGCGATTAGAGCTTCTCAGTTAGGTTTTAAAGTTGCAGTTGTTGAAAAAGAAAATTTAGGAGGTATCTGCTTAAACTGGGGATGTATCCCAACGAAAGCTCTTCTTAAATCGGCACAGGTGTTTGAGTACCTTAAACACGCTTCTGACTACGGATTGACTATCAATGGTGATGTAGATAAAGATTTCAATGCTGTTATCGCACGTTCTCGTAACGTAGCTGAAGGAATGAGCAAAGGAGTTCAATTCTTAATGAAAAAGAATAAGATCGAAGTTATCGACGGATTCGGAAAAGTAAAACCAGGTAAGAAAGTAGACGTTACTGACAAAGATGGAAAAGTAACTGAACTATCTGCTGACCATATTATCATCGCTACAGGTGCTCGTTCTAGAGAGTTACCTAACTTACCTCAAGATGGTAAAAAAGTAATCGGATACAGACAAGCACTAACATTACCTCAACAACCTAAGAAAATGATTGTTGTTGGTTCTGGAGCTATTGGAGTGGAGTTCGCTTACTTCTATAAATCAATGGGTACCGATGTAACTATTGTTGAGTTTATGCCAAATATCGTTCCTGTAGAGGATGAAGATATCTCAAAACAATTTGAGCGTTCTTTAAAGAAAAATGGTATCAACATTATGACTAACTCTTCTGTAGAGCGTATCGACACTACAGGTGAAGGAGTAAAAGCATATGTAAAAACAGCTAAAGGTGAAGAGGTATTAGAAGCTGATATCTTATTATCTGCTGTAGGTATCAAAACGAATATCGAGAACATCGGATTAGAAGAAGTAGGTATCGCTACAGATAGAGATAAAATCTTAGTAAACGACTTCTACCAAACTAACGTACCTGGATACTATGCTATCGGTGACGTAGTACCTGGACAAGCGTTAGCTCACGTGGCTTCTGCTGAAGGTATCTTATGTGTTGAGAAAATCGCTGGACACCATGTAGAGCCATTAGATTACGGAAATATCCCAGGATGTACTTATGCTACTCCAGAGATCGCTTCTGTAGGTATGACTGAGGCTAAAGCGAAAGAGGCTGGTTATGAACTTAAAGTAGGTAAATTCCCATTCTCTGCATCTGGAAAAGCAAAAGCTGCTGGTACTCCTGATGGATTCGTTAAAGTTATCTTCGATGCTAAATACGGTGAGTGGTTAGGATGCCACATGATCGGAGCTGGTGTTACAGATATGATCGCTGAGGCTGTAGTTGCTCGTAAATTAGAAACTACTGGATACGAAATCCTTAAAGCTGTGCACCCACACCCTACTATGAGTGAGGCTGTGATGGAAGCTGTAGCTGATGCTTACGGTGAAGTAATCCACTTATAAGAATTAGATTATTCAATATATAGAAACGGGCTGCCTTAAGGTAGCCCGTTTTTTTATTTATCCTTACTTCTTTTATACTTTAAAATTAATGTCCTCTATGTTTTTCCTTTTTCTTCTTTTGCCTTAAGACATACTTAAACTGCTCACGTTCTTCTTTTAGTAATCTATTCTCTTTTTTGCGCACACTCTTATCTATCTCTAGTTGCTCTTTCAACATGAGTTGTGCTTTTGTAAAAACATATTTCACTTTTAAGTCACTTTGTAATAAACGATTTTTCTTAACTTGTTTCTTAAATCTATACTTGTTCTTCTTACAAGCCCCTTTAATACTAAAGGTATATTTCAATTCATTAAAATCAAGTTCACACAGAAACTTATTAATGGTAGAGTAATCTGGTTCTGCTGTTCCTATAACTTCCTTAGCTACAGAATACTGTTTACCCTCTGTCTTCTCAAATAAAACAACCCAATAAGGTTGATCAAAATACACTGTTACCATTTGTTCTGTTATCATTTGTTTCTTTCTTTTGATTAAAAAGACAAAACTAAATATCGGAGAACTTTGATAATTGAATAAAACGGTCATTTTTATTTTGAAATAATTCTCTTGGTGTCACCCCACATAACTTTCGCGTTTCACGAATAAAATGAGCCTGATCTGAAAAACCTATGTCAGGAAAGAAACTTCCTCTCTTAACCCCTGCTACGTTAGAATAGAACCTCAAAATATTACAATACTTCTTTAAGGATATACCAAAACCATTATTAAAATATCTATTCATTTGTCTTTGGCTCCAAAAAATAGTTGATTCCAACTCTTTAATCACAATATTCCCACTATTCTTAGTAACAATATCAAATAAATCAATCTTCTTATGATCAACACCTTCTACATCAATAGAAGTAGCCCACATATAAGCAGAAGTTATTAGCTTTTGAATATTTCCTCTACTAAAATCAATTTGAGGCAAAAAATCTGAAGGTAAACAACATTGACTATCTACAATATCATTAATATTAATTTTCAAGAGATACTCTATACCAAGTGGAGTGAAACTAATCACTCTCATCTCACTATGAGGAGGAATGACAGTCATTTCTGGCTTAGTACACAAACCGAACAACATCTTCTGCATATTCCCTTCCAAATCGTAAAAACAACACATATCTATCATTCCATCAGGAATTAAAACAATCTCATGTCCAAAAGAACTAGTATTATTCAATACCCATACAGAACTGATATATATAGCAAGCTGATCCTTAAAAAGGTGTTCTTCAAAATTAATGATATCCGTCATTTTTAAATCATTTCGAATTAATATTAAAATTAATAAAAAAACGAGTCTTTCTTTCGAAAGACTCGCTTATTCATTTTATTGTAAATTCTTATTACAGAATATCTACTCCTAAATAATTAGCTGGTGTGATTGCTTTAAGTTCAGTTTTAATCGCATCAGATACATTTAACGTGTCGATGAAATTATGCATTGATTCTTTATTAATCACTGTATTCGTTCTAGTTAAATCTTTTAAAGCTTCATACGGATTAGGGTATCCTTCTCTTCTTAGGATAGTCTGAATAGCTTCTGCTACTACAGCCCAGTTATTCTCTAAGTCTTGAGCAAACTTATCTGCATTCAGCAATAACTTATTCAATCCTTTTAATGTAGACTCAAATGCAATAAGCGTATGTCCAAAAGGTACTCCTACGTTACGCAATACTGTACTGTCAGTCAAATCACGTTGAAGACGTGATATCGGTAACTTAGCTGCTAAGTGTTCAAAGATTGCATTAGCGATACCTAAGTTTCCTTCTGAGTTTTCAAAGTCAATAGGATTCACTTTATGAGGCATAGCCGAAGAACCTATCTCTCCTGCCTTAATCTTCTGTTTAAAGTAATCCATCGATACATACGTCCAGATATCTCTATCTAAGTCTATTAGTATCGTGTTTATACGTTTTAATCCATCAAAGAATGCCGCGAAGTGATCATAGTGCTCTATCTGTGTAGTCGGGAAAGAATGCTTAAGCCCTAAAGTCAATTCTACGAAGTCAGTTCCAAACTGTTTCCAATCTTGTTTTGGGTAAGCTACATGATGTGCATTAAAGTTACCTGTAGCACCACCAAATTTAGCTGCAAAAGGTACTTGCTCTAATAATGCTAACTGCTGTTCTAGACGCTCCACGAATACGTAAATCTCTTTACCTAGACGTGTAGGAGAAGCAGGCTGACCATGCGTACGTGCTAACATAGGTACATCCTTCCACTCTATGCTTAACTCTTTTAATCTATTGATAACAGTGACTAAAGATGGTTTATACACATCCTCATACGCTTCTTTAGTCAATAAAGGTATAGAGGTGTTATTAATATCCTGAGAAGTTAGTCCAAAGTGAATAAACTCTTTATATTCTTCTAACTTTAAAATGTCAAATGCGCTTTTCAGAAAGTACTCTACTGCTTTCACATCGTGATTCGTAGTTTTCTCCATCTCCTTAATCCACAAAGCATCTTCTGTAGTAAACTCTTGATACAGTTTACGCAATTCAGGAAAGATAGAACTTGGGACATTGGCTAATTGAGGAACATTGTGCTCACATAGAGAAATAAAGTACTCTACTTCTACTAATACTCTGTACTTGATTAATGCTTCTTCTGAGAAATAATTAGCTATTGCATTGGTCTTACCTCTATAACGCCCATCGATAGGCGAAATAGCATTTAATTCTGTTAGCATATTTTAGATTGTGTTGTTAAGACACAAAGATAAAGCATTCAATACAGAATCAAAATAACTTAAATAAAAAAGATAGTTGATAGTAGGTTTGTTTTTTTGTGAAGGTGGTTTTCTATTGTTTGCCTACGGCATAAGGTAATAGGAATTAGAGATATGATTAATTAACAGTTCACAACTTCATAGAAACAAAAAAAGATAGCTCATTAGAACTATCTTTTCTTTATATATTCAGCTATAATACTTCATAAATCAGTATTTTAAGCACTTCTTAATTAAAATTACTTGCTCCACTCTCTTATAGCGTCTTTATTGATCTTTATATAATCAAGGTTATTCGCTTTCTCTGCTAACTCTAATGCCCATTTGGCAGTTTCTACAGCAGCAATTTTATCTCCTCCTTTAGCTTGGATCTGTGATTTTAAGCGTACAAAGTAGTACGGTATTTTCTCCCCTGATTTTTCTATAGCCTTATTTACCCAATCTAGAGCTTTTACAAGATCTTTATTCGTTAGGTAGTAATATTCTGCTGCGCCATAGTAGTCAACGATTGTAGGTCCATCAAATGTCTCTTCTATACTTTGCATTGCCAATTGATCTGTTGGTACTTTAAAACGGATAGGCACAACAGTCTTCTCCCACATAATCTCTAAGTCCGCATAGTCTATGTTCACATTATTTACTGCTACAGTTAATGTCTCAAACTTGCGATCAGAACCAATAGGTTTAACCTTAGTCGATAAAGCTACTTTACTCTCGTCCCATTTCTCTGGTAATCCCCAGTTATTCGTATCTGCATAGAATATTACTTCCCATTCTTCTACTTTAGGAATAGTAAATAATGCGTATGATCCTTTCTTTAATTTCTTACCACCGATCTCTACATCATTACCAAAAGTAACTACCGTATTCATATTCGCTCCTGTTCTCCACATTCTTCCATAAGGAACTAAATCACCAAATACTAAACGCCCTCTCATATTCGGTCTTGAGTAATCAATTTTGATATCTGTAAGTCCCACTACTTGATGTGATTCTGCTTTTGTACTTGTAGGTGGAGTGTGAACTTGTGCTTGTGTACACAGTGTAAACAATGCAAATGATAATGCAACTAAACTTCTTTTCATTTTTCTTAGCTTATTTTATACGCTCTAATTAATCATCTAATATTCTGAAGAATACATCCTCTATTATTGATTAACAAAAGGTACTTAAATTAAATATTGTGTTTTGCTACCCTACTTTAGAAGGTTATCAAATGTATTAACTTTCTTGTTAAAATTAAATCAAAACACCTTTGTTTTTTTATACTACTACCATAAAAAAAGCCACGTGATATCACGTGGCTTATCTTAAAATATAATCGTAAGTTATTTTACTTTATTAATACCGCTTTCTAACCATGCTTTATAGTCTGGTGCATCTGGCATATAACCAACAGCTTCATTTAAGCGATTACCTTCTTTATCTAATACGATATAATAAGGCTGTGCATTCGCTTGGTAATGTTTCATTTGGAAATCACTCCATTTATTACCAATCGTTTTTATTTTCTTACCTGTAGTTTCAGAAATATACTGTTCACTCTCTGGTAATTCTTTCTTATCATCTACATATAATGAAATTAAAACAACTTCATTTTTTAAGATAGATAATACTTCTGCTTCTGACCATACATAGTCTTCCATCTTACGACAGTTTACACATGCAAAACCTGTGAAGTCAAGTAAGACTGGTTTATTTACAGACTTAGCATAAGCCATACCTTTTTCATAATCTGTAAAGGCAATAATATCATGTGCTCCTAGTTTAGCTCCGTCTGGAATAGCAGTAGCTACTCCTCCTCCGTTACCACCTTTTCCTCCTACACCATAAGGACTTTCTGAATATGTCATTGGTGGAGGGAAACCTGAGATAATCTTAAGTGGTGCTCCCCATAGCCCTGGTATCATATAAATCGTAAATACAGATACCAATAAAGCCATAAACAACCTTCCTACTGATATACTATCTGTAGGGCTATCATGAGGTAACCTGATCTTTCCTAATAAATACAACGCCCATGCTCCAAAGATAGCAATCCAGATCGCTAAGAATACTTCTCTCTCTAACCAATGTGCTTGTAACACAAGGTCTGCATTAGATAAGAATTTAAACGCTAAAGCCAACTCTAAGAATCCTAAAGATACTTTCACAGTATTTAACCATCCTCCTGAACGTGGCATAGAGTTTAACCATCCCGGGAACATAGCGAATAACATAAATGGCAATGCTAATGCTAGAGAGAACCCTAACATTCCTACTATAGGTGCTATACCTCCTTTAGATGCTGCTTCTACCAATAGTGTTCCTACGATAGGTCCTGTACATGAGAAAGACACTATAGCCAGAGCTAATGCCATAAATAAGATCCCTACAATACCTCCTCTGTCTGCTTGTGAATCTACTTTATTAGCCCATGAGTTAGGTAGCATAATCTCAAATGCTCCTAAGAATGAAGTAGCGAATATCACTAACAATAAGAAGAAGATAATATTAAAATACACATTCGTAGAAAGTGCGTTTAATGAATCTGCTCCAAATATTGCAGTCACTATCGTTCCTAATACTACATAGATAAGGATGATAGATAATCCATAGATAATTGCATTCTTAATTCCTTTCGCTCTAGTCTTAGACTGTTTAGTAAAGAAACTCACTGTCATCGGAATCATTGGGAATACACATGGTGTTAGTAATGCTGCAAATCCTGATAAGAATGCCAAAAAGAAAATAGTAAACAATCCTTTTTTCTCTTCCTTCGCATTCCCTGTTGTAGCTACTGTTGTATCAGTTGTATCACTGTCTTTTTTAGTATCTACAGCAGTAGTTGCTATGTCCTCAAAGTTCTTTACTTCCTTCGTTTCAAGTGTTTTTAAGTCGTAAACAAATAAATTGCTCTGACTAATACACATTTCATCACATACCTGATAAGCTAATTCTACTTGGATAGTTTCCACAGCAGGATTAGTTATCTTAATGTCTTGAACTAATTTAGCAGAGTCTACGAAGTAGATTTCATCCACACCAAAAACGTCATTAAATGAAGTCTTTGTCTCACTCTCCTTTGCTTTACCTTCTAATGTATAATTACCTTCTTGATTATTATAAATAAACTCTAAAGGCAACGAACCTCCTTCTGGATTATATTGGGAGTATAAATGCCAGTTCTTTTCTATTACAGCATCCCAAGTAATGGTGTATTCTGTATCAGACTTTTTCTCAATTTTAGATTGCCATTTAGCAGGATTAGTAATCTGAGCCTGAATTGATATAAATGACAATAAAAAAAGTAGCAAATAAGCTAATTTTCTCATAGATTAATTTGAATTTTAATAATGTTTGTTGTTGTATCTTTTATCTTAAATCGTTCATCCATTCGACTACCGATAACCCATACAATCTTATTTTCTGAACATAAAAGCCAAGTATTCTCTTTATCAAAAAGACTATACTTCTCATCTTTAAAGAACTTACTCACTTTCTTTGTTCCTTTCATCCCAAATGGGATAAATCTATCTCCACTTCGATATTTACGTATAGTCAATGGAAAAGTCAATAAATCTCCATCTACATAAATGGTCGAAGCATCGCTTGTTAACTGTTTTTCTTCATAAGGTGTTATACTAATCGTTAGTGGTTGGGTTAATGTTTGTTTGTTCTCTAAAAAATATATTTGTTCTTTATTCTCTATTTCTTCTGAAAGAGGTTTTATAATAAACTCTCCTCTATTCTTCAACAGTACATGAGTAGATGAATAAATCATTTTTCCCGATGTTCCATTAATTAAATCTTCAATGTCAGACCAAGCCGTAAATCCTAATGGGGATAACCACTTATACAAATACGCCTTAGGTGAAGAAAGACTTTTTAACTTCTCTAAGTTAATACTTATCTTCTCACCGCCATGTTCGGTAACTACCTGACTGTAATAATATTTACTAGCATCTTCACTCAAATCTACTGTCTGTTGCAAATATTCTATTGTCTGTAAAAAAGACTGACAAAAATATTCATTCGTCTCTTTTAGAAGTGGCAATATATTCCTACGAATTTTATTACGCAAATATTTTGTCTGACTATTTGTTATATCTTCTCTCCAAGTAATATTATTCTCTTCTGCATAATGGGCGATATCCTCTCTAGTAAATGGCAATAATGGTCTTCTGATATAGCCATTTCTAGCAGGTATTCCTAACAATCCTTCTATACCAGTCCCTCTAGATAAATTAATTAAGAACGTCTCCATTGAATCATCTAAATGGTGAGCAGTTAACAGAAAAGTCTTTCTCTGTTGTGCAGCTAGTTCTCTAAACCAATCATAGCGCAATTCTCTAGCTGCAATTTGTATAGACACTTTGTTCTCTATAGCATACTGTTCTGTGTCAAACTCTGCTACAAAAACGGGTATACCTAATCTAGCACCGAACTCTTCTACAAATCTTTGATCTTCATTACTATCCTCTCCCCTTAAATGAAAGTTACAGTGTGCTATAGTGATATCTAATCCTATTTTATGACATAAGTACGCTAAAACAATACTATCTATCCCTCCGCTTACTGCTAATAATAACGGTTCTTCTAATAACTCTTTGAAGTTATTCTCTATATGTAATTTAAACTGATTAAACATCTTCAACTAAAGTCAACAAAGTAACTAAAATAATTTAATTACTTTCCTTCTATTTATGTTTTTTTAACCTAGATTAAAGCTTTTTTCTCCTTTTTTAAATGATTTTTTAGGACAACTTAAAAAAAGCAAATAAAAAAAGCCTCATCATCAGATGAGGCTTTGATATATTAAAACAGACTATAGTCCATCTACTTTATTTCCAAAATTAGAAGCTTGAGCATACGTTCTCCATTTCTCTATACACTCTATCATATCTGTAGGTATCTCAGAGTTAAACCTCATTCTTTCTTTCGTGATAGGATGTGTGAAACCTAAAGTCTTAGCATGTAAAGCCTGTCTAGGCAAAACAGCAAAGCAATTATCTACAAACTGCTTATACTTCGTGAAGGTCGTTCCCTTTAGAATCAAATTACCCCCATAACGCTCATCGTTAAACAGTGTATGACCAATATGTTTCATATGAACACGTATCTGGTGTGTACGACCTGTCTCTAGACGACAAGACACTAAAGTTACATACCCCAAGCGCTCAAGTACTTTATAGTGTGTCACAGCCCATTTACCCATACTTTCATCATCAAAGGCTGCCATCTGCATTCTATCTTTTACATGTCTACCGATATAGCTCTCTATCGTACCTTCATCCTCTTCTACATTTCCCCATACCATAGCGATATACTCTCGCTCAGATGTCTTCTCTGCAAACTGCTTTTGAAGCTCAGTCATTGCCCATTCAGTCTTTGCAACAACTAATAATCCACTAGTATCTTTATCAATACGGTGGACCAACCCTGGTCTTTCACTACTATTTAGAGGTAAATTCTCAAAGTGATAAGCTAAAGCATTTACTAATGTCCCAGTATAGTTACCATGTCCTGGGTGTACTACTAGACCTGCTGGCTTATTCACTACTAATAATGAATCATCCTCATATACTATATCAAGAGGAATATTCTCAGGTATTATAATATTTTCGAATGGTGGTTGTTTCATCAGCACACGCACCACATCATTTGCTTTTACTTTATGATTTGATTTTACAGGTACATCATTTACAAATATGTTCCCATTAGTAGCAGCTTGTTGTATTTTATTACGTGTAGCATTCTCTACTAAGTTCATTAAAAACTTATCCACTCTTAAAGGAGCTTGTCCTTTCCCAGCTTCAAATCTATAATGCTCAAATAACTCACCTTCTAAGTCATCGAACATTTCTACATTATCTTCTTGCATTAATCTTATTTAAATCTTTTAAAAATCAAATTCACTAGAATTACTAGAGTTGCCATTAGCATCTTCAATAGCTGGTGCAACATCCAATTCCTCCTCAGAATAGCCTGCTCTACCATCTCCTAAAACAAAATCAATTCTAGAGTCTTTCGCTATTTTATCACCTTCATTTAAAACCTTTCCTTTTTGGTAAACTTTAAGAACTACATCTTTCCCAATAAAAGTCTGATATGAAATAGTTCCTTCTTTTAAACCTAATGACTTAATAGTCGCTAAGGCCTGACGGTAAGTTAACTCTTCTAGTTTTGGCAATTTTACATTACCATATCCAGATGCATTAATCTTTACATATATCTTTCTATTTGTTTTCACTCCAGTCTTAGGAGCTGGGTCTTGTTCTACAATGCTTAATGGAGGAAAGTCTTTATCATAGTCAAGTGTATCTAACACAACCATGTTCAACTCATTCTTCTGTAACAATTGTAATGCCTGATCAGTATCTAGCTTAATCAAACTTGGCACTTCTATTTTTTCACCGTGATTAGTTGTATGTGCTAACCATCTAAGTGCTAATAATACACCTAGTATAACGATTACGACAGCACTCGCTAAGGAAATAAAAAAGGCTCTACTTTTTAGAAAATCCATTAATTTCATATCTACTTATTTTGAGCAAAGATATAAAATCGAAAACATTTTTTGTTTCTATGTTTTATTATAAATTTGTTTTGAACAAATACAAAGTAGTAATTTATACTAATGTATTAAAATTTAGCTCTATATGAAGCACGTAGCAGTAATTATGGGGGGATATTCTAGCGAATACAAAATCTCATTGACTAGTGGTAAAGTGGTATGCGAAACACTAGACCGCTCTAAATATATTCCTTACCCAATACATATCTTTGAAAACAAATGGGTGTATGTAGATGATAACAATGATGAATTCCCTATTGATAAAAATGACTTTTCGGTAAACTACAAAGGCAACAAAATAACCTTTGACGTTGTATTTAACGCTATACATGGTACTCCTGGAGAAGATGGACTAATGCAAGCTTATTTTTCTCTAATCGGAATGCCTCATACTTCTTGTGACTACTACCAAGCTGCTTTAACAATGAATAAAAGAGACATGCTTTCTGTCTTAAAACCGTTTGGTATTAAAACTGCAATATCTTATTACTTAAATGAAGGGGATGTAATCAATACTGAAGAAATTATTCAACGTGTTGGGTTACCTTGTTTTGTAAAACCAAATAGATCTGGTTCTAGCTTTGGTATCTCTAAAGCAAAAACTACAGAAGAATTAATTACTGCCATAGAAGTAGCTTATAAAGAAGATAACGAGATTATAATCGAAAGCTTCTTAAATGGTACTGAAGTATCCGTAGGCGTTATTGACTATCAAGGAGAAATTAAAGTATTACCTATGACAGAGATAGTTTCTGAAAATGACTTCTTTGATTATGAAGCTAAATACTTAGGTAAGTCTCAAGAGATAACTCCTGCTAGAATAGATGACAAAACTAGAGATAGAGTTGCAGATATAGCAAGTAGAGTATATAAAATATTAAATATGCAAGGCTTCTCTCGCAGCGAATTTATCATTGTAGACGGTGTACCTTTCTTATTAGAAATGAATACTGTTCCAGGATTAACGAAAGAAAGTATTTTACCACAACAAGCAAAAGCGGCTAATATTGCCTTAGCTGATTTGTTTGACAACGCAATTGTTTTAGCTTTGCAAAAAGCAAATTAATTTTAGATACTATGAGAAGAGCAGTCTTGCCAGGTTCTTTTGATCCTATTACCAATGGCCATTATGATATTATCAAAAGAGCATTACCTCTATTTGATGAGATTATTGTTGCTATAGGAGTAAACTCAGATAAAAAATATATGTTTTCACTAGAAGACAGAAAGCGGTTTATTGAAGAAACATTTAGAAATGAACCTAAAATTAAAGTTGCTACTTATGAAGGCTTAACTACAGATTTTTGCTTTAAAGTAGATGCACAGTTCATCCTAAGAGGGCTAAGAAATCCAGCTGACTTTGAGTTTGAAAAAGCAATTGCACATACTAATCGCTTCTTAACAAAGATAGAAACTGTCTTCTTACTAACAGCAGCTAGTACATCATTTATTAGCTCTAGTATAGTAAGAGATGTTATTCGCAATAAAGGAGACTATTCTAAACTAGTCCCTCCTACAGTAAAATTCTAATCTAGTATAGAATCAAAAAAAAAACCTATCTAAATAATTTTAGATAGGTTTTTTTTTGATTTACTTATCTTTCAATATTCCTAGCTCATCTATAAGCAACTTAATATTCTCATACGAGTTATTCATTGCTTCTCTAATCTGTTCTTTATTTAACCAAGCTACTTGTTCTATATCTTCTTCTATCTGCCCTACTAATGGTCCATCAAAAGAAGAAGTCATTTCATACCACGTAGTAATTTTTAATCTATACTTACCATTTCGCTTAAAGATATGATATGTCTTAGGCAACTTACGCACTATCTTTAGATTAGATACACCTGTTTCTTCTTCTACTTCACGTATAGCCGTTTCCTCCATTTCTTCTCCTTTCTCTATTCCTCCTTTAGGTAAATCCCACTTGCCTCCTCTAAGAATAAACAGTACTTCTCCTTTAGGATTAAAGACCACTCCACCACCTGCTTTTTGCACAGGAATTTTCTCTTTTATCTTCTTTAAGATCTCTTTTTCATCAGGATGATATAAAAAAGCCTTATCAATTTTATTTTGAAAATATTTAATGATAATTTTGTCAATATCGACACTATCTAATAAGAACAGTTGAAAATCGGTTTCTTTCTCGATTTTATCTGTTAAGAACAATGGTTTGTCGTTTACAAAAACTTTATACATTTGTATTATGATTTTTAATAAAGAAACAGCACACAAAACTGCCGAGTCACTTCTGCAAATTAACGCAATTAAATTAAATCCTAAAAATCCTTTTACGTGGGCTTCAGGATGGAAATCTCCAATCTACTGTGATAACCGTATTACATTGTCTTATCCAGAGATACGTAAATTCTTACAAAAAGAGTTTGCTGAGAATATCGTAGCTAAATATGGCAAACCAGATGTTATAGCTGGTGTCGCAACTGGAGCTATAGGTATTGGTCTTTTAGTAGCTGAAGCATTAGAATTGCCTTTTGTATATGTTCGTCCTGAGCCTAAAAAACACGGAAGACAAAATCAAATCGAAGGACAATTAGAAGCAGGTAAGTCTGTTGTGGTAATCGAAGACCTAATCAGCACTGGTAAAAGTAGTCTACAAGCTGTAGAAGCACTAAAAGAAAACGGAGCTAATATCTTAGGGATGGCTGCTATCTTTACATATGAATTCCAAGTAGCTGAAGATAACTTTAAAAGCGCTGGTATCGAACTTACAACACTAAGTAACTACACTTCTTTATTAGAAAATGCTGTAAATCAAAAATACATTTCTGACAGTGATCTAGAAACACTACAAGAGTGGAGAAAGAATCCTTCAGAGTGGAATCAATAATAATATCCTAAATACTAGAATATATGAACTTAGAAAGTCCAAAAGTAACCGTTGCTAAATCAGCTGAATATATCTTCAACGCTTTGACAGACGTTAAAAACTTCGAAAAGTTAATGCCTGAATCAATTGCTAAGTTTGAAGTTACAGGAGATGATTCTTTTATATTTGCACTTAAAGGAATGCCTGAAATCAAATTAAAACAGAAAGATCAAACTCCTAATTCTAAAGTTATTCTAGGGGCTGCTAGTGATAAACTTCCTTTTACATTAACTGGAAATATTACTGAGATAGATGCTAATAACTCTGAGATACAACTTCAATTCGAAGGTAGCTTTAACCCAATGATGGCGATGATGGTAAAAGGTCCTATCGGTAAATTCATTGAAGCTTTAGCTGGAAATATGAATAAATTATAAATAAGAAAAGAGCTGTTTGATGAAACAGCTCTTTTTTTTATTGTACTAAGTTTAAAAAATTTACTTAAACTCCACTTTATACTCTAATACTTTAGGATTAGCTATAATATCAGACATAGAGAATTTCTTTTCAAAAGATTTACCATCTTTACTGATTACAGCATCCTCATAAGATACAGACTTAATCTTCTTGTCAAAACTTGTTTTTAGAACATAAGTAAACATCGCTTCCATTCCTCCCATCTCATTAGCTTTCTTAGCTTCTTCAGTATCTTTTACACTAACCTTTCTTTCGAATTGTTTGCTGTCTAGGCTATACTGACTTTCTACTAATAAAGGTGGCTGTTTTTTCCCATTTTGCTTCTTATCTAATTCACTTGTTTTATCTGTTATTTTATTGATATTTATAAGTGATTGATTTAAATCTGCTACATCCTTTGCTATCACTTTTAAATTAAAATCAGCCAAAGAGTCTTTCATATTAATCATAAAGCGCACATTCTTAGTATTATCAAACAACTCTTTATTCGCTTTAATGATACTATCTTTCTTCTGTTCTCCGTTCTTTTCTTTTAACATCGCAAAGTCAAGTATCTGATCTATACTTAGCTCTTGTCCACTAATTAATTCTAACTTCTCGGCATCTCCTTTAAAAATAGCATTCTTATCAGGCACATTTTGCAATAACTCTTTAAAGTCCATTTTAAAGGTGTAATCTACAGCCCCACTATCCTTCACATACAGTTCTTCCTTCGTCACACATGACTGAAGTGATAAGCTCAATCCTAAAAGGAATAAATAAATCTTTTTCATTTGTTTTATTTTTTTTGATACACAAAGGTAAGAGATAGTTACCTTTAAAATCAACTTTATCATCTATTTACTTTTAAAATTTCTTTTCATTCAATATCAATACATCTAAAAATACTTTTTTAAATATTACATATATCCTTGCACAATTCAAATATTTTACTGAATCTTTGCAACGAAATAAAGTTTAACTATTAAAAACGAAGAACAATGTTTGTACTAAATTATACTTCTACATCATTCGCATCAGCAGGGATTGCTGGGGTGTGTCTTCGTGCTACTTTTATCTAAAATATCTAAATTTTACATATAATAGAAAAGCCCGAAGATTGATTCGGGCTTTTTTTTGTTTATTCCGGACCCTTAACGAGATTAACCCCGAATTGACTGATAGATGCTAAAGATCTTCAGTAAAAATCAAATCAGTCCTATTTATAAGGATTGAGCATTTAGTCAATTTAAATTTTACATCATGGGAAGGAAACTTTCTGGGAAAGACTTTATTAAAATAGGCTTTCCTCAAAATAATACCATAAACATCGCCTTAGGGCAAGTAAATAGATATAAGAAAAAAGAGAATAAAAACAGCATACTTGAAGAAGCTAAACTTGTACTACAGAATCCTGAATCTTTTATGGGAGATGGTATCTGGGGAAAAGTAGCAGAGAGTATGATCAAACAAGTAGAAGTCAAAAAACATCAACTCAATACCAATAGAGTTCCGTTCTCTATTTATGGAGAAGATGCTATTGACGAACAGACGAAGTATCAACTGTTCACTGCTTTAAAACTACCTGTAGCAGTACAGGGGGCACTAATGCCTGACGCACACTATGGATATGGTTTACCTATAGGCGGGGTATTAGCTACTGATAACGCAGTTATCCCTTATGGAGTTGGAGTAGATATAGGCTGTCGCATGAGTATGTCAGTCTTTAATTTACCTGCTAATTTCCTAAAAGGTAAAGACCATCAGTTACTAAACATTTTGTCAGAACACACTAAATTCGGTATGTATGACACACATAAAGTAAAAGCTGATCACGAGGTATTCAGTAGAGATGAATTTAAGAATATCCCCTTTGTCAAAGGTTTATTAGACAAAGCCTATAAACAATTGGGAACATCAGGTCGTGGTAATCACTTTGTAGAGTTTGGCATCGTCAGATTGACAGAGACTAAACCTGAGTGGAAACTTGAGCCTGGAGAATATATTGCAGTTCTTTCACATAGCGGATCAAGAGGATTAGGGGCAAACATCGCTAAACATTATACATACTTAGCGACTAAACAATGTCCCCTACCAAGCAATGCTCAGCATTTAGCTTGGTTAGACCTCAACACACATGATGGACAAGAGTATTGGTTAGCCATGAATCTTGCAGGAGATTACGCAAAAGCTTGCCACGATGATATACACCGTCGCATTGCTAAAGCATTAGGTAAGCAGATAGCTTTCACCATAGAAAACCATCATAACTTCGCTTGGAAAGAAGTGATTAACAACAAAGAGTTAATTGTTCACCGCAAAGGGGCTACTCCTGCTGCAGAAGGACAATTGGGAATAATACCTGGATCTATGACTACTAATGGCTATATAGTCGAAGGTCTGGGAAATGCAGAGAGCCTAAATTCTGCCTCTCATGGAGCAGGACGCCTACACTCACGCGCGGCATGTAAACAGAAGTTTACCAAGAGTGAGATTAAAAAAGAACTTAGTTCTACTGGCGTACAGCTTATAGGAGGTAGTGTAGATGAAGCCCCAATGGCTTATAAAGACATCAACGCAGTAATGCAGGCTCAAAGCGAATTAGTAAAAGTATTGGGAAGCTTTACCCCAAAATTTGTAAGAATGGATACGTAATTATGGCAAAAGTTATTCAGATTACATCAGGTAGAGGTCCTCAAGAGTGTGATTTTGCCGTTAAGAAAATCGCACAACTTTTTATAGACGACGCAGTCAAATCCAATATTAAAGTTGATCCAATACAGGATAATACCGACGCACATGGCGCGTCGGTCTTTATCCAAATCGTCGAAGCGTCTAAAGAAGTTGATACTTTTTTGAGAACTTGGTTGGGTACTGTACAGTGGATTTGTGAAAGTCCATTTAGACCTAAACACAAAAGAAAGAATTGGTACATTGGTATATTTGAAAGTACTAAATCAAGTAATAACATAATTCTTGACACTGATATTCAATACCAAGCCGTACGCAGTTCAGGAGCTGGCGGACAGAATGTCAATAAAGTTAGCTCCGCTGTCAGAGCTACTCATACCCCTACAGGTATTACTGTACTGGCTATGGATAGTAGATCACAGCACCAAAATAAAAAATTGGCTACAGAAAGACTTTTTGAGAAATTTCAAAAAATGGCATTAAATGAAATCAAACTAGAAGAAAAGAGTACGTGGCTAAACCAAACGAAAATAGAGAGAGGTAACCCTACTCGAACTTTCATTGGCATAAAATTTAGAGAAAAATAAATACTAAAAGGGCTATTCTAAACAGATAGCCCTTTTTTTGTTAATCTATATCCCTATGATAGCATGTCGGTGGAATAATGAAGGGATAATGGTCGCATTAAAATAGCCTAAAACTATGCGACCACTATGCGATCACTATGCGACCGTTATGTGACCACTCCAAAAAAAGCTCAATAATGAGCATAAAAAAACAGATTACCCCTTATTGTGATAATCTGTTCTTACTTTCTTTACGATCTTTTAGATACTATACCTCATTGCTTAGATAGCAAAGACAATCTACACTATTTCTGCACTTAATCCGGCATCTAATAACTGTAAACACTGAGATTTAAGTTTCTTAAACTCTCCTGTCTTCACTGTGCATTTTCCTGTATAATGTACTAACATAGCACATTGCTCTGCTTGCTCAGATGTATGATCACATACACGAATAAGAGTGTCAATTACATGGTCAAATGTATTAACATCATCATTGTATAGAACGATTTCACTATTTCCATTCAACAACTCTTCTACATTGACTTTTTCTTGAATCTGTTCCTGTGTACTCATAATATATTATAATAACGTTTTTTATGCTTTAATGAACTTCAAAGATACCCAATTATTTCTTTCAAAATTACTTTCAAAAACCAAACCAATTTTTTCTGCACAATTTTTTATTGCTGTAATATCTTCTGTATAAAAACCACTAAAGTAAATTTCACCTCCTTTTTGTAAACTAGCTACATACTTATCCATATCATTCAATAAGATATTTCTATTGATATTAGCTAAGATAACATCATATTTTGGCTCCTTACTAATGATAGAAGCATCTCCTTCGAACACCTCTACATTAGTACACTTATTTCTCTCTGCATTCTCTATAGAGTTAAGGTAACACCAGTTATCGATATCGATAGCATCTACGTGTTTAGCTCCGCGCATAGCAGCTAGTATCGCTAAGATAGCAGTACCACACCCCATATCTAACACTACCTTATCCTGCATATCATTATTTAATATCTGACGAATCATCATAAAAGTTGTTTCATGATGTCCTGTACCGAAACTCATCTTTGGTTCTATAACGATATCATACTGAGCACTTGTCTTCTCGTGAAATGGTGCTCTTACATAACATATTCCATCTACATCGATTGGATCAAAGTTCTTTTCCCACTCCTCATTCCAGTTTACCTGAGCTATCTCCTCTTTTCTATAAGTAATAGTAAACTGTTCTGACTGTAAAATAAAAACATCTTCTAGAATATCCTCTGTCCACAAATCTTTTTGAACGTAAGCACTAACACCTGTTGCTGTCTCTTCAAAACTCTCAAATGCCTTCTCTCCTAACTCAGCAATTAGTATTTCTGTACCAAGTTCTCTTGGTTCTACATTAAAATGATAACCTATATATACCATAATTTTTAATTAAATCCGTTTCCTTAACCTTTTGGTAACATTAATTTTACATTGAACTAACAACATAAGTATTTCAATTGCAAAACTAATGTTATTTTTGCACAAATAAATACAACACACTATGAAAAAGCTTTTACAATGTCTTTTTTTGCTTTGTCCAATGCTGATAATGGCACAGGACATTAAGCATGAAACCACTAGTAATGAATTAAAATTAGAACAACTACCATACTATAGTTATGGTAAAGGATTAGGGATGACTTCCGCAGATAGTATATTTCAGTTGAATATACGATTCAGAATGCAGAACAGATTAACCTTCAATGAGAACGATGGAGAGAAAAACACCTATGAAGGAGAAATCAGAAGATTACGTCTAAGATTTGATGGTTTCGTAGGTAGCCCTAAGTTCTTATATGTAATTCAGCTTTCATTCGCTCCTAAAGATTTAGGTACAACCAAAGAAAATGAACCTATCAATATTATCCGTGATGCTGCCTTAACTTATCGTCCTAATGAAAACTGGAACTTTATCTTCGGACAGACTAAATTACCAGGTAACAGACAGCGTATTAACTCATCAGGAGCTCTTCAGTTAACAGACCGTTCTATTAATAACGCTAAATTTAATATCGACCGTGACTTCGGTATCCAAGCTTATTATCTACACGAAAAGAAGAATGAGTTCGGATATAACATTAAGACTGCAGTATCAACAGGTAGAGGTCGTAACTTCTCAGGTAGCGAAAGCGATAGTTATGCATTGACAGGTAGAGTAGAGTTATTCCCTTTAGGTAGCTTTTCTAAAAACGGAGCATTCTTTGAAGGTGATTTAGCCAGAGAAGCAACTCCTAAACTAATGTTGTCAGGTACCTTCCATCGCAATAATAATGCAATGAAATCACAAGGTCAAACAGGAAATAAGTTAGGAGAAGCTAAATCATTCAACTCATTAATGCTAGACGGTATCGTGAAGTATAATGGGTGGGCTGGTATGGTATCGTATATGAACAGAACCTTAGATGACGCCTTATCACTAAACAATCTTGAAGACCCTACAGCTGGATATAACTACATCTTCGCTGGTCAAGGGATGGACTACCAGCTGAGTTATATATTCCCTAGCAATTATGAAATCATAGGACGAGTATCTACTCAAACAATGAAAGATCAACTACACAAAAACACAGACTTTAATTTGCCGAATACAACTCAGTTCTCATTAGGAGCGAACAAATACCTTTGGGAGCACACTTTTAAATTACAAGCTGAGTTAACGTATGATAAACAGAAGTTCTATCAAGGCCCTACAAAGAACAATTGGTATTTTAGACTACAGTTCGAAATAGGAATATAATAAAAAAAATGTCAATAATTTATTATTATCAAAAATACACCCCCTAAATAATTAACTATTATTTAGTATTTTATCAAACCTACTATAACCAAACTTTAAGTTCTTATTGTTTACTTTTGAAACATAATTCAAAGCTAAAATTAAATAAGTATGAAAAAGATTATCGTTGTAGTAGGTTTTATTTTTGCTTTCATTTCTATGGGTTGTGGGAATAATAGTGCTACTGCAGGCAATGCTCCTGTAGATCAACCGAATTTATTGACTTCAATTACAGCAGAAGATAGAGAGTTTAGAATAATCGAACAGAGTGAAATCAACACGCTGAACAAGACTATTATAGAACAAGAGCTAAACTCTATCGAGAAGATTATGCAAGAATATGCCCCTGAAGATATGGAGGCTGAAGGAAACTATACCTATATCATCACAAAGGCAACTACAACAGATCCTAATAAATTCACTCTTTCTTTATTAGAAGATGGTATAAATGATGATTCGTTAAAAGCACTGAAAGTAATCATGACTGTAGAAAAAAAGAAAGACACTTTTAGAGTACTAGGTATTAAAGAAAGTTACCAGTGCTGGAAAGACAGAGGTCACCAAGACTGGGGAGCCGATTACTGCTTATAACATAAAGAGATACATTACCTCAATTAACTATAATAAAAAAGTCATACTAATAAGTATGACTTTTTTTTGTATTATTTAGCTTATTCAGCTTGCTCTGCTTGAGGCTCATCTTCTTTTCTTCCAATATTCATATTTGGGAATTTTTGTTGAATAGATTTCAAAGCGAACTCATTGATTTCATTCATTGCTTCTGGTGAAGGCAATTTCATTGTTTCTGCATTGTGCTTTAAAACTTCTTCTAATAAAATCTGTGTTCTTAATAATTGAAAATTTAAATCAATTATTTCTCCTGCTACATCAATGTCTCCTAATGTCATTATTACTCTTTTTTAAATTTATAACTTTCTATTGTTCGAACTCAAATTTAACAAACTATTCTTAATATGAAACTATTTTAATGTTATTCTTTGAAAAAATATTCTAACTCTTGTCTCAAGTTATAACGCGATGACATCACCTCTCCGTAAGCTCCTGCAGAACGTATAGCGATTAGATCTCCTCTTTTTAATTTTGGAAGTAAAACATCTTTGCCAAAACAGTCACTACTCTCACAGATCGGCCCTACTACATCATATTTCACTTCTGTTTCGTTAGTCACCTCATCTGTATATTTATCAGATAGCAATTCTACCTTGTGATATGCTTGGTATAAGGCTGGTCTTAATAGCTCTGTCATACCTGCATCTAGAATAGCAAAGTTCTTCTTCAGTCCTTCTTTTATATATAGCACTCTACTAATCAGAGTTCCACTATTAGCAATGATAGAACGCCCTAGTTCAAAGTGAATTTGTTGGTGTGGTCTCACGTCTAAAAACTCGTGGAACAAATAGAAGAAATTAGAGAAGTTAACAATAGCTTCTTCATCAGGTTCACTGTAATTAATTCCTAATCCTCCTCCTAAGTTTAACACAGGTACATCATGTCCTCTCTCATAGAACCAAGTATTCCACTCATTTACTTTTAGACATAGACGTTTAAACACATTTAGGTCTGTGATCTGTGATCCCACGTGAAAGTGCAATCCTATTAATTCTAAATATTCATTCTTATTGATGATCTCGATACAGTTCGTTAACTCGTGCATCATGATCCCAAACTTATTCTCATCTAATCCCGTAGTGATATAGTGATGCGTCTTTGCATCGACATTAGGGTTTATACGCAAGGCTATACGCCCTTTTAGCTGATGCTTAGTAGCCAAATCACCTATCACTTGTAGCTCTTGTACAGACTCTACATTAAACGACATAATCTGATTCTCTAACCCTATCAGTATCTCTCTATCGGTCTTCCCTACTCCTGCGAATACGATATCTGAAGGAGCAAAGCCTTCTGCTATAGAGCGCTCTATCTCTAGTCCACTCACACAGTCCGCCCCAAAACCATGAGCACTAATCTCTCTTAAGATACGAGGATTATTATTAGCCTTTATAGCATAGTGAATATGATAACCAAAACGATCTGCTGCACTCTTCGCAACAGATAGTGTTTCTCTTAAAAGTGGTAAATCGTAGTAATATAAAGGAGTCTCTACTCCTTCTAATTCTTGTATTATCTCTCTTGTCATCCTATTCCTTGTTTAAAATAATCTACTGTGTAATGATCTCAATGCTTCTAACTTCTGGCTAGCTGGAACTAAAATAGAAATATTATGCTCACTTCCTCCATACGATATCATACGGATAGGCAAGTGCTTCACTGCTTCAGAGACGATAGTAGCATGTCCTAATTTATTATTTCTAAAATCTCCTACGATACAGATGATAGCCTGATCTGTATCTACTTCTACATGACCGAAGAAGTTTAGCTCTTCTATGATCTCTTTTAGATACTGCGTATTATCTATAGTTAATGATACAGCTACCTCAGACGTAGTGATCATATCTATCGGTGTTTTATACCTTTCGAATACTTCGAATACTCGTCTTAAAAACCCGTATGCTAATAACATACGTGAAGAATGAATACGTATAGCTGTAATACCATCCTTAGCTGCTATTGCTACAATCTGATCATCGTTCTGACAGTTATCTGAGATTAAAGTACCTGGCGCACTTAACTCCATCGTATCTAATAATCGTACAGGTACATTAAATCTCTTCGCAGGGAATACACTCTGTGGGTGTAAAATCTTTGCTCCAAAATAAGCCAACTCTGCCGCCTCATCAAAGCTCAGATTAGCAATAGGCTTTGTATTCGGCACATAACGAGGATCATTGTTATGGAATCCATCTATATCTGTCCAGATCTGTATCTCTTCTGCCTGTAATACTGCTCCTATTAGAGAAGCGGTATAGTCAGACCCTCCTCTTCTAAGGTTGTCGATCTCTCCAAAAGCATTTCTACAGATATACCCTTGAGTAATAAATAAAGTCTCCTCAGGATATTGTGCTAATAGAGTACTTGCTTGAGTGCGGATATAGTCAAGATTAGGTTCTTGTTCTTCATCGATACGCATAAAATCAAGTGCAGGAAGTAACACAGAGCTTACCCCAATCTCTTTTAAGTAAAAGTGAAATAGCGTAGTAGATAGTAACTCTCCTTGTGCTAATGCTATTCTTTCTTCTATCGCAGTAAATAGATCATTGCTAAAAGACTCTAACAAATTAAAGTGGTGATCTATCACTTCTGTTGCCATCCGCAGACCCTCCTCTGTTTTAAATAATTGCTTTATGAAAGTTTTATAAGTAGCATATAGGTTATCGATTTGTTTCTTTGCATCCTCCTTTTTACCATTAGTATACGCTTCTGCTATTCCTACTAAGGCATTAGTAGTACCTGACACAGCAGATAAGACTACTAAATGGCGATCGCTTTGCTGCGAGTGAATAATCGGCAACAGCTGTTGCATCCTTTCTGGGCTTCCTACTGAAGTACCTCCAAATTTTAAAACTTTCATATAAAATTAATTTGTTATTAAATGTATTCTCTTTACTCAGATCAAAAACTATACTATTCTGTAATACCCTCTGACCATAAACCAAAAAAAGGGGCTTGTCGTGATGACAAGCCCCTTTAGTATATCTTTAGTTCATATCCATAGGAAAGCTGCTCACGACGTCGGACGTAAGTACTGTTTCTTTCCCTTCTTTATAATTGATATAAACATTTTCTTCATTGATTTGGGACAAATATAAACACTTTATTTAATAACCAATACTTTAAAACAACTTTTTTAAATAAACTGTAAAGCTTAATCACCTCTATTTTAAAAGTATTCATAATTACAACTCTAATTCTATTGCTTATTCCCAAAAATGTAAATCGTCAAAATCTTTTATTTCAGATAATCGAAGAAGCTTAGGAAAGTCAATAGATGACCACTTACTCACAAACTTCACTTCTAATTCATCACCTTTGTCAGCATTCATATTCTCTCGATCTAATCTTTTTTTCGTAGAAAAATTAATACTGGTATCATATAATACTATTGGCCCTCTATGAGAGCTACTATCATATCCTATTAATTCCATATCTCCATTCTGATACCTCAATGTATACTTCCAGTATCCATATCGCCCATGAGAATAGTGTATATATAGCTTGCTGTTATTTATTGTAAAATACAAATCAGGTGGCATATATACTCCGCCATCTTCATTCTCTGATGAAAAACATGAATAATTTTTTGAAACTACTTTATACTGTCCTGCTACATTAAACAGAATAATTATTCCTCTTCTATTCTTATCTACTATCTCATTTCCCCATTGATCAGGTAGTTGCATTTCCTCATCTGTCCCTTTTATCAGCAAGACGATATCCTCTACTCCATCTTTGTTCAAGTCCCCCTTTATTACTTCCTGTAGTGAATACTCCATAGGAACATACTTTTTAAAGGCGTTACTCTCCTTAGTCTGTGCTGACACTATCATTGTGAACAACATCACTAATAAGGTTAATGTTTTTTTCATATATACTTTATTATAATGCTAATTTACGTCTAATTAAATTCTTAATACCTGTATTATAACACCTCATCAAAAAAAAAGAGACAATACAATAATATCGTATCATCTCTTCTTGTTCAATTTATGGAAAACTATTTTATTTCTTCACTAATATATAATCTCCAGACTCATGCTCATTCACCACATCTCCTTCACTATCTAGAAAATATAATTTGCCCTCTTTTACTAAGAAAGCATGTGCAGCACTATATTCATCTTCTCTCAGATATATCCTATCTCCTTCTAGCTCCCACTCTCCTTCTTCATGATGTGTACCTGTGGAGCTAATGACTCTATACACATACTTATTATCTTCTTTGATCTGAGCAGATACTTGGAGTACCTCCATATCTTCTCCTTCTTCTGTCCAAGGATACTTTCCGTCATAAGTACCATATATGACCTCCTCCTTTACTACATCTTCAGCAGGGAGTATAACACCTTGTTCTGATGGAGTAGACACTTCTATAGTCTGCTTTACTTCTTTACTCTCCTTACACTGTGAGAAAAACACACCTAATAAGGAGAACAACATTACCGCAACACTTCTTTTCATCATTCTATTTTTTAAGACAACAAAGATGAAGCATTTCTATCAAAAATTGATTATTCTAGGCTCGCTTTTTCAGCTCTACGGTCAGCTTCAGAAGCAGACTCTGCTTTACCGAACTTCCAGTAAGAATAAGCGTACAACTCATCCTTAGTCCAGTTTAATTCTTTTCGAAGATAGTTTCTCAATTCTTTTACTGTATCAAACTCAGCTGCTACATATCCAAACTTAGATATCTCATCACTGTGCTCTGCTATGATTTCTTTTGCTCTCTTCGCTAGTTCAGAGTTTTGCCCAGAAGTAGGATTGATCAGCCATTCTATTTTAGACTCTGCATGAGTAGGTAATTCCTGTATATCCTCTACACTTTCTACCTCTATCACAGCATTCACTCTAGCATCTACAGGTAGAGACTCTAATATAGCTCCTAGTACTGGTATAGCTGTACCATCTCCTACTAGGATATACCATGCAGCCTCAGGATATAGCTCACTAGGATCACATCCCATAGCTACACCTAGCGGATCACCGATCTCAGCATTAATAGCCCAGTTAGAAGCTGGCCCTTCATCACCATGTGCTACGAAATCTATGTATAACTCATTCTTCTCTAGATCTATTCCTCTATGTGTATAAGTACGTACATAAGGCTTAATCGCCTCGTCTTGAGGTTTCCATGCCCCTTTCTCGTAGTCAAACTCTGGTAGGTGTACCTCAGCACATCCTTCTGGAGCGATAAATATTTTATTATTTACTCCTATCGTTGTATCCTTAAAATCAGCCACATCATTCCCGCTTAATGTAATACGTATATAATGTGGCGTGATATACTCTCTATTCTTTAATGTAAATACTTTGCGCTGTATGTTACCTTTCTTTGCCATATTGTTGTTTTATTCTTTGGTTCTATTTCTATAAATCACACAAATATAACTTTTTTATTTAGATTCAATATAAACAGCTGATTAAATCAGTATTTTATCCAATACGCCCCTCTTATTGTCCAATTAATTCTCATACCTAAGTACAGCTAGTATTATCATACTATTGCAGACGTCAGTATATAGGCTGATTCTGGTTATAATCTATTCTTCCTTTTAGCTATCATTACACTCTACAGCATGGCTATACTACCTTATAATTAGTATTATTTCCTATATACTAGCTCATATGTTGTACTTAAAGGAGAATACATGGATAATAAAAGATGTATCCTTCGACAAACAATACCTCAACTCCACTAAACTCGACTTACTCTCCATGTATTGTCGAACAACTTAAACACCATTCTATATTTTACAGGGGTTGAGCAACATACTTTCAATACACTAACAAAACACAAAATCAAAACAAACCATTATAGTTCAATACATTAACAAATAATCTGTTTAAAAAAAGTATATCATTTATTTTGAAAAACGACCATATTGACCGCTAAAAACTACTTTTTAGAAAAAAAAGAGGATATACATTCTATAAAAGGAAGATTTGAAAACTAAAAAAAGGACGTGAAAACAAAAAAACAACAGTCCTTTTTTAAAATACAACTCCAAATAAGAAGTCTGAATCAGCATATAGAAGCTTATTAAACTTTTGATAATAAAAGCCAAAAAACAGTGAATCGATAAAAAATGTTTCTATGCAAGATTATTAATTTATACTTTTGCTAAAAATATATTATAACATGCTTATTATAGGAATTGCAGGAGGTACTGGAAGTGGTAAAACTACAGTAGTTCAACAAATTATAAATGAACTACCCGAAACTGAAGTAGGAGTTATATCACAGGATTCATACTACAAGGCGACTGATAATCTTTCGTTAGAAGAAAGAACGTTAATTAACTTTGACCACCCTCGTTCAATTGACTTTGAATTATTGGTAAAACACCTAAAAGAATTAAAAGAAGGAAACAGTATTAACCAACCTGTGTATTCATTCGTAAAACACAATCGTACTGATGACTATATCTTAACTCACCCTCGTAAAGTAATGATCGTAGAAGGTATTCTTATTCTATGTCATCCAGAGCTACGCGATATGTGTGACATTAAGATATTCGTTCACGCAGATTCTGATGAGCGTCTGATTAGAAGATTAAAGAGAGATATAGCGGACAGAGGTAGAGATATGATGGAAGTAGTAAATAGATATCAGACAACTTTAAAGCCGATGCACGACCAGTTTATCGAGCCTTCTAAGGCATTCGCAGACATCATTATCCCTAATGACACCTATAATACTGTTGCTATCGATATTGTTCGTACAGTTATTAATGAAAAAATCGGTTAATTTACTATCTTTAGGCTATGAAAATAGTTGATACCTTAAAAAATTATAAATATGTAAGCCTACTAAAAAATCCTTTTTTTTTAGTAGGTCTTTTATTTGTAATTTGGATAATATTTTTTGACAGTTCTTCTTTATTAGAACAGCGGGTTATAGATCAAGAGATTAACAAGCTGGAGGACAATAAGAAGTACTTCGAAAACGAAATAGCAAAAGATAGACAGGCTATCAAAGGTCTAAAAAGTGGAGACGCTACAGAAAAATATGCTCGTGAAAATTATTATATGAAGCGGGAGAATGAAGATGTCTTTATTATAGAGTTTGACACACTGTCTGCACAATAAGTTTCACTACCAACCAAAAATTATGACTAACCAATTATTCGAAGAATTTGAAAAAGTTTCTTCTAAAGCGTGGAAAAACCAAATACAGTTTGAGTTAAAAGGCGCTGACTACAATGAAACACTTGTTTGGGAAAGTTTAGAGGGAATTAAGGTAAAGCCATTCTATCACAATGATGCTGATCACCGTCCGATTCCTGTACAGACTCGTACCTCTCATTTTAACATTGTACAGAGGGTATACGTTTTTGATATTGAGAGATCGATAGCAAAGACGCTTGATACACTTAATAGAGGAGCTGAAGTGATTTACTTCACGATAGACAATCCTTCTATAGATGCTACAGAATTATTAACTGCACTACCAAAAACGCACCAATACTTCTTCGTATTTAACTTCCTAGATACTGCATATACTAGAAAGTTATCTACGTATGCTACTAGCAATGGATATAAAATAACTATCTTATTAGACCCTATACACCAACTAACAACTGATGGTAACTGGTACACTAACCTGAACAGCGACCTAAGTAATCTAAATGAATGTGTAGGTATAGCTAATAATGTAGCTATACATGTGGATGCTACTGTGTACCAAAATGCTGGTGCTAATATGACACAGCAGTTAGCATACGCAATAGCACATCTAAATGAATACCTCAACAGAGTAGAACTAAAGAATACTCCTATTTATATAGAAACGGCTGTAGGAACTAACTATTTCTTCGAAATAGCAAAACTACGTGCACTTCGCTTACTAGCAGAACTAGTAACTAAAGAGTACAATATAGATACGAAGATACACATCATCGCTATCCCTACTAAACGAAACAAAACATTATATGACTATAATGTGAATATGCTACGTACTACTACGGAGAGTATGAGTGCTGTATTAGGAGGTGCCGACTTGGTTAGTAATTTAGCTTATGATGCTATCTATCACAAAGAGAATGAATTCGGTGATCGTATATCTCGTAACCAACTCCTAATCTTAAAACAAGAAAGTTATTTCGATGCAGTGGACAATCCTGCTGAAGGGGCATACTATATCGAATCACTTACTGCTCAACTAGCTGATAAAGCATTAGAGCTGTTTAAATCAATAGAAAAAGCTGATGGATTAATCACTTCCTTAATAGAAGGAACAATCCAGAAAAAAATTAATGAAAGTGCTCAGAAAGAACAAGAGCTTTTCAACAATGGTAAAGAAGTCCTATTAGGTACTAATAAGTATCCTAATCCTCAAGATGTGATGAGTCACGAACTTGAGTTATTCCCTTTTGTTAAACAGAATCCTCGTAAGACGCTTATCGTTCCGATTATAGAGAAACGACTGGCAGAAAGCTATGAACAAAATAGATTAGAGGAAGAAAAATCAACTAAACAATAAGGCATGAAAAGAAAGGACTTACAACATTTGACTATAAATACCTCAACAGTGAGAACTCAGTCAGAAGCATCTGACTTCACTACTGCTGAAGGTATCGATATAAATAAAGTCTACAGTGAAGCTGACTTAGATAAAGTAGAGCACATTGGCTTCGGAGCAGGGTTTGCGCCTAACTTACGTGGGCCTTATGCTACCATGTACGTACGCCGTCCATGGACTATACGTCAGTATGCGGGATTCTCTACTGCAGAAGAGAGTAATGCTTTCTACAGACGTAACTTGGCTGCTGGACAAAAAGGACTATCTGTAGCCTTCGACTTAGCTACACACCGTGGATATGACTCGGATCACGAGCGCGTAGTAGGTGATGTAGGTAAAGCTGGTGTAGCGATAGATAGCGTAGAGGATATGAAGATCTTATTCGATCAGATACCACTAGGCGAAATGTCTGTATCTATGACGATGAATGGAGCTGTGCTTCCTGTTCTGGCTTTCTATATCGTAGCTGCTATGGAACAAGGAGTAGATAAAAAACTGTTATCTGGTACGATACAGAATGATATTCTAAAAGAATTTATGGTGCGTAATACGTATATCTACCCACCTACTCCTTCTATGAAGATCATCGCTGATATCTTTGAATACACAAGTAATCATATGCCGAAGTTTAACTCTATCTCTATCTCTGGATATCACATGCAAGAGGCAGGTGCTACAGCAGATATTGAGTTAGCTTATACCTTGGCAGATGGACTAGAATATATCCGTACTGGACTTAATGCTGGTATGAAGATAGATGACTTCGCACCTCGACTGTCATTCTTCTGGGCGATAGGAATGAACCACTTCATGGAAATCGCTAAGATGCGTGCAGGTCGTATGTTATGGGCAAAGTTATTAAAACAGTTTGAACCTAAATCTGATAAATCATTAGCTCTGCGTACACACTGTCAGACATCAGGATGGAGTCTTACAGAGCAAGACCCGTTTAACAACGTGGCTCGTACTGCTGTAGAAGCGGCTGCGGCTGCATTTGGAGGGACACAGTCTCTACATACGAATGCTCTAGATGAGGCTATCGCCTTACCGACTGACTTCTCTGCGCGTATTGCTCGTAATACACAGATATTCTTACAAGAAGAGACTAAAATATGTAAAACAGTAGATCCTTGGGCAGGTAGCTACTATGTAGAGAGTCTTACACAAGAGATCGCTGAGAAAGCGTGGGCGCTGATAGAAGAAGTGGAAGAATTAGGTGGGATGACTAAAGCTATCGAAGCAGGTATTCCTAAACTGCGTATAGAAGAAGCAGCTGCTCGTAAACAGGCTCGTATTGACAGTGGACAAGATGTTATCGTAGGAGTAAATAAGTATCGTCTTGAAAAAGAAGATCCATTACATATCTTAGAGGTAGATAATCAGACTGTGCGCAAAGCTCAGATAGATCGTCTAAACCATATTAAAGCTACTCGTGATAATGCTAAGGTAGCTGAAGCACTAGCTGCATTAACACAATCAGCTAAGACTGGAGAAGGTAACCTACTAGCTCTAGCAGTAGAAGCTGCTACACATAGAGCTACACTAGGAGAGATAAGTGACGCGTTAGAAAGCGTATTCGGAAGATTTAAAGCACAAATCCAATCTGTAAGTGGTGTGTATAGCAAAGAGATAAAAGATGATAAGAGCTTCAAGAAAGCTCGTGAACTAGCTGATAAATTCGCTGAAGTAGAAGGTCGTCGTCCTCGTATTATGATTGCGAAGATGGGACAGGATGGTCATGATCGTGGCGCAAAAGTAGTGGCTACGGGTTATGCTGATGTAGGATTTGATGTGGATATAGGTCCATTGTTCCAAACACCTGCAGAAGCTGCTAAACAAGCTGTAGAAAATGATGTACACGCATTAGGAGTTTCTTCTCTAGCGGCAGGTCATAAAACATTAGTTCCTCAAGTAATAGAGGAGTTAAAGAAATACGGTAGAGATGATATTATGGTTATCGTAGGTGGAGTTATTCCAGCTCAAGATTACCAATTCTTATTCGATGCTGGTGCAGTAGCTGTATTTGGTCCTGGTACTAAAATCAGTGATGCTGCAATAACAATGTTAGAAATATTATTAGGTGACGAAGCTTAATCGTCACAAGATTATAAAAACAAAAGCTCTTCAGTCATTCTGAAGAGCTTTTATCTTTTTAATATGCATCTCTATAATATTTAATAATAAATACGATATTAAAGATGAACATAGGGCATATACATACTACTAATATTAAGAATTTAAAGTCTATTCTCCCTAATACTATTGCAACTATAATGGGAATTAATAACGTCGCTATCCACAACCAACTTCGTTTTAATGATCTTTTAGTTTGAATATAATCGAGATGTCTTTTATTTATTTTATAAAGTAAAACAAGAACTCCTACTATAACTAGTGTAAACACTAGACAAAAGACTATATCTGATGTCATGGCAACGGTGAGAAAACCAATTAATAAACCTCCTATAGCAAGCAGATAGAATGATAATACATAAATAATAGTATAAAGTAAGTCTTTCATAAAATGAATATGATACTAGTAATTATGGTTTTATAGTATAATATGTTATCTACCTGATTACCTTCTTTAGAAAAAGCCTTTTATAGTATCAACTACATTATGTTCTATCAATACAGATACTAAGCATATCACTACGATAACACTTAAGATATAGATAAACTTAAGCAACCAGCCTAAATCTTCCATCACAAACTGTTTTGCTGTAAAAGTATCAGGTCTATCTCTATCATAAGTAATATCAAATTCTTCTCCTACAGGATTATAGTCTCGTAGAGCAATGTATTTTTCATTATAAGGATACTCGAAGTCAGTATCTTCTAGTTCTGGTTTATTCAATTTATACTGCATAGGTTTACCACGTACTACTTTGTTATCCTTAGTAGTAAACTCCACGATAAGAATCTCTTTTTTTACATCTCCTCTACGGCTAGTAGCTAGGTCTTCATCGAAGTTTAGGTATGATTCGTATTGTACTATTTTAGCAGTTGTGGTTATACCTGCGTATTTTAAACGCTGATTAGTGGTATAGATCTTAATCATTGCTAAAAGTAGTAATACAGGTATAAATAATAATAGATAAATCATATCCTGAATAGCTGCATAGATAACTATGACAATCATAATAATTGCTGCAGGATAGTATATTTTTTCAAGTTGTCTGACCATAATAAAGTAATTTACATTACAATTTAATCATTTTTTTATTAATACGAAAAACAGATGCTTAGAAAATAGACTAGCTCCTACATATACTGATGACAAAGAGCATTACCCTACATACAATACAAAAAGAAAAAGCTTATCAATAGCACTTCGTGTAATAAAAATAAAATAAAGTACCTTTGTATTCATAAATAGATGAAGTATATGACATTCGAAGACTTACAATTAAATAAGAATATATTACGTGCCATAGATGAGTTAGGTTACAAAGAGCCTACTCCTATTCAACAAAAAGCAATCCCTTTTATCTTAGCTGAAAAAGATCTAATAGGGTGTGCACAGACTGGTACAGGTAAAACAGCAGCCTTTGCTATGCCCATTATTCACTATTTACACAAACTTGGAAATACTAAAAAAGCAAAGAAAGCTAAAGTACTAATCGTTACCCCTACTCGAGAACTAGCTGTTCAGATAGGTGATAACTTCGAAAAATACGCTAAGTATACTAATGTGACGTATATCACACTATATGGAGGGATGTCTATCAAGCCTCAAATAGAACAATTAAACAAAGGAGCAGATGTTATCATTGGTACTCCTGGTCGTCTATTAGACTTATATAAACAAAAACACTTAGACTTAGATCATCTACACTTTTTAGTATTAGATGAAGCAGACTTAATGTTAGATATGGGATTCATTGATGATGTAAAAAAGTTAATACAACTTACCCCTTCTAATAGACAGACCTTGTTATTCTCTGCTACGATGCCACTCCCTATTAGAGAGTTAGCTCATGAATTCTTACAAAAACCAGAATATGTAGCAGTAGACCCTATCTCATCAACTGCACAATCTGTTAAACAAAAAGTGTATTTCGTAGAGAAAGGAGACAAGAAAAAGTTATTATATCATATCATCCGTAACGAAAAATTAGCTGATGTACTTGTATTTACTCGTACCAAGGCAGGTGCTGACACTGTAGTGGAATCACTTAAAAAGAATGGTGTCAATGCTGAGCCATTCCATGGCGATATGTCACAAACTGCTAGACAAGCTGCTTTAGATAGCTTTAAAAACAAAGAAACTAAAGTACTAGTAGCTACTGATATAGCTGCTCGTGGTATTGATATAGATAATCTACCTGTTGTGATCAACTATGACTTACCTAATATTCCAGAAACCTTTGTACATCGTATCGGGCGTACTGGTAGAGCTGGTAATGATGGTATAGCTATTTCTTTCTGTGATAAGTCTGAGAAGACCTATTGGGAGGCTATTTGTAAGTTCGGTAGATTACAACCAAAGATTGTTACAGACCATCCTTTCCCATGGAAAGAGACTACCACTAAAGATGGTCAAACTCCTAAAAAAGATTATAGAAAAAAACCTGGTCAGAGCAATTCTCGTAAATCAGAAAACTCTAAAAAGAATAAAAAACGTTGGTATTAGTACTAACGTTTTTTGCTTTATATTTGATCTTAACAATTGCTATTATACTATTATGAAAAAGATCTTTAAATACACTTTCTACTTAGCTCTACTCGCTTTATTCCTAATATGGTTTGCAAACTATAGGGTAACTAATACAACCAAAGACCAGTTGTATAACTCTGTACATGAAATACCCCATAACAAAGTAGGTATGGTACTTGGGACTACTAAGCTACTTGCAGGAGGCTATGTAAACTACTATTTCACTTATCGAATAGAAGCTACAGCAGCTCTCTATAAAGCGGGTAAAATAGACTATATAGTAGTAAGTGGAGACCATAGTCGTAATGATTATAATGAACCCCAAGACATGGAACAAGCACTTATAGAAAAGGGCGTTCCTAAAGAAAAGATTTATTTAGACTACGCTGGGCTTCGTACATTAGACTCTGTTTATCGAATGAATGTTATCTTTGGACAAGATAGCTTTACAATAATCTCTCAACCCTTTCACAATGAGCGTGCTGTGTATATTGCTAATCATCTAGACCTTAACACTGTTGCTTATAATGCGCAAGATGTTTCTCGTAATTATGGCTTTAAAACCATGCTTAGAGAAAAATTTGCAAGAGTTAAAGTATTACTAGATAACCTAATCAATAAAAAACCTAAGTACTTAGGAGCACCAGTTCTTATAGGAGAAGGAAAAATACAAAAAAGAGCTCAAGATAAATAACCTTGAGCTCTTTTTATAATAACAAAGTCCCTGATTTCTCAGGGACTTTGTCTGCAAAAAAATATTAACAAAATACTAGAATGTTAATTAATCTGTCTAATTAACATACCTGGATATATGTTCTTAGCATTACCTGAGAATGAAGTAGCTTTAATCTTTTGTACTTCTCCTGCATTATTTGCAGCATTCTCAGCTTGTTCTACATCAGCCTCAAATCGGTTATCCCATATTTTATTCTTCTCAGCTTTAATAACTGTAACTCTTTTATATTTTGTAACCTTAGTTTCTGGATCTTCTGTTTTCTCTAATACTTCAAATTTGTCTCCTGCTTCTACATCTTCTTTCATACCAATAAATGCAGTAATTTCTGATTCAGTTGTAGCCAATGGTGTCTTAGTACGGAAAGGTTCATACTTTTTCTGTAATTTAGCAATAACATTATCAATAGAACGAACTGTTGCACGTTCTACCAATTCTTTTTCAGAAACTTTAGAGAAAGTAGTAGATTGAATATCAGCCCAAGCAGTCTCTGTCCCAACTAGTTTTAACTTAAACAATCCTGATTTAATTAATTGATCAGCACTATTAGCATTGTAGTATTTTGTATAGAACGTAGCTGCGGCTTCCTCAGTCCAATCTAATTGGAATAAAAATGCTGTCGCTTTTACCACATACCCTTTACCAGCTACAGAAGCTCCTGATTGTACAGCAGAGTTAGTAGCTGCAGCTGCTTTACCTCCGATTAATCCAGTAACAGCAGCAGTAGTAGCAGACAATTGTCTAGCCATTTCTTCTTTACTAACATAGTTAAAACGAACTCCCACTACGAATGTATTCGAGATTAAGTTCTCTCCCGCATCTTCTAACATTGCTTTACCTCTAGTTGATTTATCAGCAATATCTTTATCAAATACAGAAGCATTGTATAATCCTCGTTCTTTAATCAACTCCATATTATAAGGAGATTGAGTAGACGCATTATATTTACCTGCGTTAAACCATTTAGCAACTAACTTATCTCCTACATTATTCTGAGCTAAAAACTTGATAAATTGAGCAGTTACTTTATCCGTACTAGTAGTATCCACAACACCTGCTGTATTATCATTAGCTACACTCTTACCGAATTTACCTAAAGACTTACCTAACCCACCTTTTTTCTTACCTGAATCAGATTTTCCACTAACAGCAG
The DNA here is from genome assembly GCF_030326305.1 of Myroides odoratimimus. Lineage (GTDB taxonomy): Bacteria > Bacteroidota > Bacteroidia > Flavobacteriales > Flavobacteriaceae > Flavobacterium > Flavobacterium odoratimimum_A. The sequence continues at coordinate 338,493 of NZ_JACAKB010000002.1, forward strand.
CGATCTCTGCTTCAGATACTGGATACTGACTAGGTTTAAAAGAACGCAAAGACTTATCTAAATTATGATCATTAAACTTCTCTGGCAATGGCGTTTTATAGAACGTTTCTTTGATGATTTGTCCTTTTAAGTTTCCATTTCCATTAATACCGTGGTCATCCACGATGATAGTATACAATGAACTACGCATGTAGTCATCTGCTACTTGTTTTTTATCTTGTGCTAATGCAGCTATTGATGTACCAATCAATGATGCTACTAACATTAAACTTATTTTATTCATATCGTTTATTTTGAATATATTATTCTGAAGTATTTATTTTCTAAAGACTACATAAGTATTCCCTTTTCTTTTAGCAAATGTAGTACCTACAGCTTTCCATGCTTCTATTCGTTGTTGTTCTAAACTTACTGCATCATTATATATCTTGATTTCAAAGTCCAAATCAGCTTTTACTTGTGCCTTCATTTCGCGTTGTAGAGCTATTGCAGCAGAATAACATTTAGATTCAGGGAAAATAGTTACTAAGTATTGACCAGCTTCATGTGCCCCATAAGCATCTTGCTGTGCATTCCAAGCAGCCTTAGCCTTATTAAAGTTTTCCATACAAGAATGATCTACATATAACTGATAAACTTTTTCAGTCGCCTTCATTCCTGCATCATAACCTTTACTACACTCAGGAATAGCTGTTAATAAAAACATAGCTTCTTCAAAGTTCTTTTGATTAGCTAAGCTCTCTGCTTTCTTGATAATTGTAGTATAGTTACCATCATAATATTCAATAATCTTCTTCTTACTATCTTCTATAAAAGCAACTACATCTTTATTCTTTGCATTTAGTTTTTTAAATGCATTGATATAAGCTTTTGTTTCACTTTCTCCTACTCCTTTTAAGTTCACTGAAGTAGATGCAAATACCTTTTGCCCAAAAGAATCTCCTATGAATAGATTCATCTCTAAGTCTAATACAAAAGATCTTGGTGGACCAGGTAGTATATTCTTCTCTACCACATTAAACTCAGGTGTAATAGCGAACTGAGCATAACCATCTGAAGATCCTAACCCATTAGCTGCAACTATACTTTTTAACTTTGTTCTTAATTGTCCCTCTGCTCCAGAGTACAAACCATCTGTCTGCTCTGGTATAGAAGCCATTAATGATATTTCACATTTATCTGTTTGTCCATACGTAAACAAACTTGCGAATAACAATAAGACTACAGATACTTTTCCTATAACTCTCTTCATAGCACTTATTATTTCTCTCCGATGACTAAAGCAGCTCTTCCTAATCCTCTATTGATTAATTTAGCTTCTAAACTATACGGTGCTTTCTTTAAAAAACTTCTTAATTCTCGAGCAAAGCCATCAGTGTCTTGAGCCATACCATTCGCTTTATAAAGAGGAATACGTACACTCTCATATAAAGTCATTGTCTCTGTAGCATCTGCTTTACTAAAACGGTGATTAACAGTTTTCTCTGCTAACCAATTATCAATAACCTCTGTCAACTCAGTACCATCAAACTCAGTTTCTAAATCAACACCTGATCCATTGTCAAACACTAAGATATCTAGTGTTACCTCTCTTCCGTTTGTTAATAAGTCATCGAAGTGAGCTTGTAACTGATTAACGAAACTATCCATATTCACTAATACAGCTTCTTCTAATAATACAGCTACATCAGCAGAAAAAGAAGGCGCTCCAGTACCTTGTGCACCTGCTACTTGCTTACTAGTATAAGCATCTAAAGCTCTTAAGTTATAAGTAATAGACTTCTTAGGTCCTGTAGCATTTATAGTCCAGTCTACTTCTAATATAATATCAGACTTAGCTGTACGTCTTACTCTATCTAATGGGCTTTCTGCTAATGCTGCACCGGATGCTTTACTTGTAATCAAGTTATTCTCAGCATTAGTTTTATTAATAGCTTTCATCGTTGCAGATAAGTCTTTAAGAGGGAATCCTCTGTCTGCCATTAGAATATTAATCTTAGAAATTACATTCATCAAATCAGAATGTAAAAGTGCTAATTTATAATCTGGAATATACTCTTCTACTCCTTGATTATAATATACTTCCATTACTCTATTCTTCGTACACCATGAGTCAGAAGGAACTACCATTAAAGATGGCTTCTTAGCTTGTGCAAACATCCCTACACTCAACAGGCATAGACAAATAGTCAAAAATTTATTTTTCATAGCTTTTTATTTTTACAATTTTATCTTTTTCAAGTCTTTTTATTATCTCTTTACGAGCTACAGTTACCTCTACACTATATGATTCATAACTGATTCCATGTTTAACCACATTACTTTGAAATGCTACTCTTTTTACAGAGGTATACTTTCTATTCTTACCTCCTTTTTTAAAGAATTTATCAAAGTACTTTTTATACTTCTCTTCAGCATTTGGCTCAGTAACGATAGGTTTTACAGAACACTCCTTTTTATCCGTTACGATCCCTTGAAACATTACTGTTTTTATAGCCGTCTCTTTAGCTTCAGCGATAGCCGCACTTCTATTTTTTCCAGTAGCATATACATGTACTACTTCATTGCCGTACATATCTGCACTTACACACTCTACAGTCTTTCCTGTATAGAAGCTAGCCATAGTATTAGTAGGTTTGCTTTTACACGACAGAACTAAGAATATTAGAGATAGTACGGATAACCGAATTACTTTATTGATCATCCTATTATTGTTTTAATTAGTAGCACCAGCATACATATAAGTTGATTAGAATCCTGCTGATAAGCTTTTTACAATACCAGCTACTTCTAAATCTTTACGCAATAAATCTTTAGATACAGATACTACATATCCTACTTTGTATTCTTTTTTGCTTACCTTGATTACTTCAGGAACAGAAGAAGAAATAGTAGCGTATTTTAAATAAGGACTTTCTTTACCAAAAAAAGAGTTGAAGTAATCTGCTTTTTCATGTTGTACGGAAGCATCCTTGATAAGAGGTCGTTGAGAAACACACCCTACTCCATTCGCTGCAAAACCACGGAACAGGACTCCATGTACAGCATTTTTCTTAGCTTCTTCATTAGGAATGGTTCCCTTATTACTATAAGTCCATATTTTCACTAAGAAGGTTCCTTCACTTCCTGTACCTGCACACTCAATATCATATTTCCATTGAGCGGCTTCTTTTTTTGGACTAGAAGCGAAACTTATATGAGCAGAAAAAGTTAATACTGCACATACTAAAACAAGTAGATATCTATTCATTTTTTCAAAACTTTATGTTATACAAATATTTTATTATATATTTTTAACACAAATTTATACCATATAAATAAATATATTACAAAAAACACTTATACTATTCAAACACATTGTAGCAAAGCCAATAAAGTCATAATAAAATGGGTGAAAGAATATTTTTTATGAGTAAACCATATTACTATTCACCTCTTTCATTGTGTTAATCAACTATACTACACTAAATAATTAAGAAGTAGACCTACTGAATATTTGATTTATTTCATTAGATAAATAAATAGGTAAATAATAAAAATCACAATACAGACTAATCAATGCATTGTACATGTACATTTTGTACATCTTACACCTGTTTCTAAAACGGAAATACCTCCTTAATAAACCATTGGTTTATCAAGGAGGTATTTTATAACATACTGTTTTACAAAACAATATTACAGCTTATTCTTCTGTCTCTTAAGTATTTCTTTTTGTTGCTTATACTCTGCTTTTCTATTATTCTTTGCTATCTTCCTTTTAGAATCATTGTCCTTATAGATGATTTTGATATTTTTAATATCTCTTTCATACTCTATCTCTAACATATCTAATTGGTATTCTATATCTTCCTTACTTCTTTTATTTTGATACTTATGATAAGATGCTTTATCCCACTTCACCCTCTGAGAGTCATTTAAAATAATATAAATATCTTGTCTGAAACTAATAGCTAACTCCCTCTTTTTTAAACCTTTTTCTCTACCTGACAGTGAACGGTCACGTCCTATTGCTTCAAACTCTCTACCGATAGTACGCTTTCGTTCTATAATCTTAGTTCTCTGACTTTCTGTTAGTTTGTAATAATCCCCTTTATCTAATAACTCTGAAGCACTTACTTCATAATCTGTCTGTTTGCTATTCTTAGGTGATTGTGCATATATACTAGTAAAGACTAGCAATGCTCCTAATACTAAAACTCTTCTCATAGCTCATTTTTTTAAAATTAAAGAATAATCCCTATAAAGATTATTACTCAAATAAAACAATTCGTATGCAAGACGACAAACATAAAGAGTTAATTCACATAAAATATGTACTTACACTAAGAGAATCCATATGGTCTATCATATAATCTCTTGATTTATCTAATAATAAAGCAATTATGCAATTATGCATAAAAAATCCCCTTCTCCATATCAAATGAAAAAGGGGATGCTATAATAAATATAATTATACTCTTAAGAAATTAGGTAAATAAATACCATAACTGAGCTACTACAAAACACACAATAACTCCAAAAAGAACAGGTAATAATGACGCTACTGTAGTCCATTTTACACTATTCGTTTCTTTATAAATCGTATATATTGTAGTACTACATGGATTGTGTAGTAAACTAAACAACATCAAGTTCACTCCTGTCAATGTAGTCCAGCCCGCCATATGTAAGATAGTCGCTATCTCACCATCTGATACCTCAAACATGACACCTGCTCCTTCACCGATAGATGCATCTCCTAATACCATAGCGGTCAACATTAACACCGTCGGGATAACAATCTCATTGGCAGGAATAGCTACAATATAGGCTAATAAAATAACTCCATTTAATCCTAAAAACACTCCTACAGGATCTAATCCTTGAATAGTCCATAAGGCAATACTTTTATCTCCTATATCTATATTACAGATCAACCAAATAACTGCTCCTGCAGGTGCTGCAAAGACAATAGCTCTCCATAATACGATTAACGTTCTATCTATTAACGATGTGTAGATCGTCTGTAACACTCTTGGAGGTCTATAAGGAGGCAATTCTAAGGTAAAGAATGAAGCCTGCCCTTTTAGCATAGTCTTAGACAGCATCCATGAAGTAAAGAATGTAAATCCTATCCCTAATACTACGATCCCCACTACTGCAAGTGTAGAGATAGTATTAGACAAATACGATGGTACTAAGGCTCCGATAAAGATACTTGCCATCAATATCTGTGTAGGCCAACGACCATTACACAGCGAAAAGTTATTTGTAATGATAGCAATTAGTTTCTCTCGAGGACTGTTAATAATACGAGTAGAGACCACTCCAGCAGCATTACACCCGAAGCCCATACTCATTGTCAAAGCTTGCTTACCATGTGCTCCTGCTCCTTTAAAAAGTCGATCTAAGTTAAATGCTACTCTTGGTAAATACCCAAAATCTTCTAATAAGGTAAACAGAGGGAAGAATATAGCCATAGGTGGTAACATCACTGCTATAACCCAAGCTGTAGCTAGATATACTCCGTCTACTAAAAAACCGGATAACCACCATGGAAAATGAAGACTCTCTGCTCCATTCTTTAAAATAGGATATAATTCTTCTAATAATAAGGTAGATAATGCACTAGATGGATAGTTAGACCCGATAATAGTCAGCCATAGAATACCCCCGAGCATCAATAACATAATAGGAAAGCCAAATCGCTTACTCGTCACTACATTATCGATCATACGGTCTACTCTGAAAGCACGCTGATTTATATCTGATTTCACAGTACTCTTCACTGTCTTCGATACTTGAGTGAAGATAGCTCCAGCCACATTATCAGAATAGTCTAATCCTAGCTTTTCGTGATAACTATTCGCCAAAGTGATCACCTCTTTAATATTCTCGTTATTGACTTTAGTAGATAAAGTTTGGTTTACTAAAGCGGATTGAATAGTAGTATCTTGTTGTATCAATCTCATCGCTAGCCATGACGGACTAGGCAAATCTGCATCTATATTTAATAACTTAGATGCTACCTGCTGTACTGCCTCTCTAGATTCTCCTGATATACCAGATATTGTCTTATGCTCAGGTACATATTTACCTGTTGCTACTTGATCTATTGCTACTAATAAGTCTGTAATACCTTCTTTTCTTCTCGCAGAAGTAGGGATCACAGGTACTCCTAGATCACGAGATAACCCTCTCACGTCTATTTCTACACCATGGCGCTGAGCCTCATCCATCAGGTTCAGACACACCACCACCTTATTTGTAATCTCCTGTATCTGTACTACTAAGCTCAAATGACGTTCTAGTCGACCAGCATCTACTACTACTACAGTAACATCAGGACGACCAAATAAAATAAAGTCACGTGCCACTTCTTCATCTTCAGAAGTAGACATCAGTGAGTAAGTACCCGGAAGGTCGATTATCTTATACTTACTATCCTTAAACTGAAAGTTTCCTTCTGCACGTGTAACTGTTTTTCCTGGCCAGTTTCCAGTATGTTGTTTTAGACCAGTAAGAGCATTGAAGATCGTACTCTTACCTGTATTTGGATTTCCTGCTAGAGCGATAGTATAATCATACTTACCAGATGACTCACCTAGTTTTTTTAATTCTGCTGTTGCATTAAGATCACAAATATCACAGGCTGATTGCGCCATAATTTTTTCCCTTCTTTTATAATTTAGTTAGCTAAAGTCACTAATACCATCTCTGCATCCTCTTTTCTCAACGAAATAATGGTATTATAGATAGAATAAGCTACAGGATCCTTTAGTGGGCTGATATTATGGATATAGATTTCAGCACCAGGTACAAACCCTAAGTCTAAAAAACGCTGATGTACCTCCACAGGACACCCTCGCTTTATACCTTGTATAGTAGCTTTTTCTCCTTTAGCTAGTTCTGATAAATTCATTACAATTTTCTTTAGATGTGTAAAATTACAAAATTAGACACGTCTAACAATTAATTTAGTGTTAAAACCTCTATCTAAAAACATTCTAATTTAAGGTTATGAGTCTATTTATAAGCAAATAAGCCCATACGTCTAGCATAAACAAGCCTTTCATACTAACTTATGATAACACTATTCATTACTTAATTAAAATTCAAATCATTCTAAGGTGATTTTATACTATTCTTGTAGGGTAATGATAGGATAGTGGTCGCATAAAAAATAGCCAAAACTATGCGACCACTATGCCATCACTATGCGACCACTATGCGATCAGTCAAATTAGGATTTGCCTCATCCTACTATAGCTGTACAGTTATTATTTATAATCCTGATTTTAACTATACACTTATTTTTATAATCCTATGATGTAAATAGCAGTTTGCATGAAGATAGGGTAAAATATATAAATAATAACTGATCTCAATGCTACTATCTTCTAAAGCTAAGATCCTTAAACAAGACATCCTAAATCTCAAGCTTAAGTCCATAAAAAAAGAGTAATTGGTAAGGGCTACTAATTACTCTTCTATGATTTTCTTTTAAAAACTGTAATACTATACAGCCTTAAATGCATTCTCAAAAGGTACACGATGTACTAAACTTCTACCTAACGTCACTTCATCTGCATACTCTAATTCATCCCCTACCGCTATACCTCTAGCAATAGTAGAGGTGATAACACCAGTATCTTTTATCTGCTTATAGATATAAAAGTTGGTAGTGTCTCCCTCCATAGTAGAACTCAGCGCAAAGATAATTTCTTTTACCTCCCCTGCTTTTACCTTTTCTACTAGAGATTGAATATTTAATTGACTAGGTCCTATACCATCTATAGGAGATATTTTACCTCCTAGCACATGATATATTCCTTTAAATATCTGAGTATTCTCTAGTGCCATTACATCACGTACATCTTCTACGACACATATCGTCTGATGATCACGTGCTTCATTAGCACAGATATCACATAGTTCTGTATCTGATATATTATAACAACTCTTACAGAAGATGATATCTTTTCTTAGTTTTAGTAATGCTTCTGCTAAGTGTAGAGTTTGTTCCTCTGGTTGCTTTAATATATGTAACATTAGTCGTAATGCTGTACGCTTACCTATCCCAGGTAATTGTGATACTTCTTCGACTGCTTTTTCTAATAATTTTGAAGGGAATTCCATAACTGCAAAGATAAAAAATAAACTAATAAATAACTCTACTCCTCTAAACTACTACTATACTTATGTACTCTCTCTATTCTATAACTGATCGCTATAAAAGCAATAGTCGTTATTTCTAAAAAAGAATTACTTTTGAATTCTAAGCAAATAAAACAATTGACTTACTATGACTCCTATAACCATAATCACGATTATTATCATCTACTTCGGAATACTGATAGGTATATCACATTATATCAGTAAAAAAGATAGTAGTAATAACGCATTCTTTAGTGCTAATAAAAATGCTAAATGGTACTTAGTCGCTTTTGGGATGATAGGTACGGCCTTATCAGGGGTAACCTTTATATCCGTACCAGGAGAAGTAGGTTCTCCTAATGGTGAACAGTTTAAGTACTTTCAGTTTGTTCTAGGTAATGCTGTCGGTTTTTTATTAACAGCCTCTGTATTACTTCCTTTGTATTATAAATATAATCTGGTATCTATCTATACCTATATAGAAAAGAAACTTGGGCATTATAGTTATAAGTCGGCTGCTTCTATATTTTTATTGAGTAGAACGATCGGTTCAGCATTTAGACTGTATTTAGTAGTCATCGTACTACAGCGATATGTATTCGATTATTTCGGAATACCCTTTTTCGCCACAGTACTGATTGCTTTATTATTAATCTATGCTTATACTTATAAAGGTGGATTAAAAACCATTATCGTTACAGATACCTTACAGACTTTCTTCTTAGTTGCCTCTGTTGTATTTACCATTATATTTATCTGTCACAGTCTAGACCTTTCGGCCGTAGAAGCCTTTGAAACTATAAAAGACAGTAACTATTCTAAGATATTCTTCTTTGAGGATTTCATCTCTTCTAAATACCATTTCTTAAAGCAGTTTATAGGAGGAATATTTGTAACGCTTGCGATGGTAGGCCTTGATCAAGATCTTATGCAAAAAAATCTAAGCTGTAAGAACATCAAAGAAGCACAAAAGAATATGTATTCTTTCACTGCTATCTTTGTAGTGATTAACCTATTCTTCTTAGGTGTAGGAGCATTATTATACATCTATGCAGAGAAGAACGGCATCCAAGTACCACTAGATTTAGTTACTGGTAAGCCTAGAACAGATTTGCTATTCCCAGAGATTGCTTTTAATTACCTAAGTATAGTACCTGCTATCATATTCTTATTAGGATTGACAGCGGCTACATTTGCTACTACAGACTCAGCTCTGACGGCATTGACCACATCATTCTGTATAGACTTTCTGCACATGGATAAGAAGAAAGACGATGCTTCTAATGTGTGGAAAAGAAAGGTAGTACACTTAGTGTTCTCTTTATTAATGTTCTTAGTGATTATATTATTCAATGCGATTAACGATGCCTCTGTAGTAAGTATGATCTTCAAGATAGCCTCTTATACATACGGACCTCTATTAGGTCTGTTTGCCTTCGCCATTCTGTTTAATAATAGAACTGTCAAAGATAAGTTAGTACCTATTATATGTATAGTCGCTCCATTTTTGACACTATGGTTAAGCAATAACTCTGCTACCTTATTAGGTGGGTATGTTTTTGACAATGAGCTAATACTTGTCAATGGATTAATCACCGTACTATTATTATTCTCCACTAGTCAAAGCAAGGTATTAAACAAAATAAATTAAAACAATAAAGGTCTTATAATTGCATAAGACCTTTATTGTTTTATGACTAAAACTGTTCAGTACGCAGTAATACTAATGTACACGCTTCTTCAGATTTTATACCTGCATCAGATAGTTTCTGAACAAACTCATTATTCTCTGTACCAGGGTTAAAAATCACACGTCTAGGCTTTAGTTTTATAATCTCTTCATAATACTCTTGCTGTCTAGTAGGATTAAGATATAGGGTCACTGTATCTATATCATCACCAGTATACCAGTCTGTATGAATAGTCACATCCTCTACCATACCAGTTCTTAGTCCATGAGCTACTACCTCATGTCCATATTCTCTAAGCATCTTTATGGCTTTATTAGAATACCTTTCTTCTTTCAAAGAAGCACCTACAACTAATGTTTTCATAATTTTTATATTTTTAACAAATTAATCACACAAATACATAAATTAAACTATCTATATATCAAAAGATATTAATTTTAGAAGTTAACCTACTTACTTCAATCAATTATATTTTATAAATTTAGCTAATATTTAAACTTTTTTTACAACAAAAAGTATTTAAATGATAAAAGTCATATTTCAGATACAAATTTAACAGTAATTTTACTCTAGAAATTTAAAATCTCAATTATGAAAAAGTTACTACTTTCAATTTTAGGAGCTGCATTATTCGTAAGCGGTTCTACATTCGCACAAGAAACGACTAGTGCACCTGAGAAACAAGATTATAAATGGCAAATGCGTCTACGTGGTGTAGGTGTTATACCTCATAACAGAGCAGATATTGGAATCATCGGTGGACAAATCGATGTAAGTAACAACTTTATTCCAGAATTAGACTTCACTTACTTCTTTACAGAAAACTTAGCTGCTGAGTTAATTCTAGGAACTACTAGACATACTGTAGGGACTATCGGATCTAGCTTAGATAACCCTATTACTCAAGGGCCTAGCACAGCTAACGTAGACTTAGGAAGTGTATACTTATTACCTCCTACATTAATGTTCCAATACCACCACAAATTTGGTGAAGTATTTAAACCTTATGTTGGGGTTGGGGTGAATTACACTATTTTCTATAACGAAAAGTCTGGTGTAGCGAAAGATATAAAATATGACAACAAGTTCGGTTGGGGTTACCAATTCGGTTTTGATATTGATTTAACAGAGAAATTCTTTATCAACGTTGACTTCAAAAAGTTATTCTTAAAAACAGATGTTACTGTTGACGCTACTAACTTAGTAGCTCCAGGTGTAACAGGTGTTGATCAGTTAAATATTCCTGCAAAAGTAAAATTAGACCCAATGTTAATTGGTTTTGGTGTAGGAATGCGTTTTTAATTATTTAATGAGACATTTTTTTTTGCCAGCCTTCTATGTACTGCATAGAAGGCTGGTTTTTTATTGTCTATTATTTAACCGACCTTTGCAACTTTATTGAAAACAATAAGATATGCAAACTACAATCAGTTTTAAAGAAATAAATAAACTAGCTATACCTGCTATTTTTGCAGGGGTATCAGAGTCCTTAATTTCTCTAACTGACATCGCTATCATCGGCAATGTAAAAGAAAATAGTGTAGAGGCATTAGGCGCCGTAGGATTAGTAGGTTCTTTTCTATCTGCGATAATATGGATTGTAGCACAAACTAAAACTTCTATATCTGCTACTGTCTCTCAACATTTAGGTGCGAATAGAATATTCGCTGTAAAAACACTAGTACCGCAGGCTATATTATTTAATTTCTGTCTAAGTGTACTACTATTCATATTCACTACTTTCTTCGTACAAGAAATTTTTATTGCGTATAATGCTGAAGGCTTACTTCTAACCTATGCTAAAGAATATTACTTAATACGAGCTTGGGGGTTTCCTCTTACCCTAATTACCTTTGCACTATATGGAGTTTTTAGAGGGTTACAAAATACTGTGTGGGCAATGAAATGTAGCTTAACGGGAGCAATTATCAATGTGGTATTAACGTACTACTTTGTCTTTGGTATAGATGGTGTATTACCCGCTATGCATATCAAAGGAGCGGCATATGCTAGTGTGATTGCACAAACGATCATGTTGATTATGGCATTCTATTACTTCTTTAAACATACCCCTTTTAACCTAAGCGTTAGAAGAACAATTAACCCTTCTCTAAAGCCATTAATCATTATGAGCTTTAACTTCATTATTCGTACTGCAACACTAAATCTAGCAATATATTTAGCTAATGCTTATGCTACAGGATATGGCAAAAGTTATATCGCTGCACAAAGTATATTGATGAATATCTGGTTATTTTTCTCTTTCTTTATAGATGGTTACGCCAGTGCAGGTAATGCTATGTCAGGGAAACTAGCAGGTGAAAAAAACTATCAGACTATGTGGTCTCTCTCTAAAAGTATCAGTAAATACGCCATTATTATTTCACTGATTTTAATTGCAATCTGTGCAATCTTTTATAAACCGATAGGCTTATTATTTAATCAAGATCCTGAAGTCATCAAGGTATTCATAAGCGTGTTTTGGTTAGTTCTCTTTATGCAACCTATCAACTCACTCGCTTATATCTTTGATGGTATTTTTAAAGGTATGGGAGACGCTAAAGTACTTCGCAATAATTTACTCTTTGCTACCTTCTGTGGGTTCATCCCTACTCTATTGCTGTTTGATTATTTAGATTTCAAATTGTACAGTGTGTGGATTGCTTTTGGTGTTTGGATGTGCTGTCGAAGCTTCCCTTTAATGTACTTATTTAAAAAGAATTACGTGGATAAGTAAGTAATGCAACAGCATTGCAAACATGGTTTGACATTATTTATAATCATTATAAGGTGGTACATTTGCTTTAAACAAAAACAAAAAATCATCAAATTATGTGTCAAGAACATTCAAATCATAATCACTCACATAACCACAGTGATCATAATCATGGACACGACCATGATCATGACCACAGCCACGGAGGAGAGAATACAAAGCTATTTGTTGGCTTCAGTTTAGTTATGTTTTTTATAGGAGTCTTTCTGGCTAATATTATAAAAGCAGATTGGTTTATCAACAATAATACATTAAGGCTATCGTGGTACATCGTTGCTTACCTACCAGTAGCATTCCCTGTTCTAAAAGAGGCTGTGAAATTAGGAGGCAAAGGAGATTTCTTTAATGAGTTCTCGTTAATGGGAGTAGCTACGTTAGGAGCTTTCTTTATAGGTGAATATCCTGAAGGAGTAGCTGTAATGATATTCTATACCATCGGTGAAATATTCCAAGAAAGCGCTGTAAATAAAGCTAAAGGTAATATCAAGGCTCTACTAGACATTCGCCCTAACGAAGCAACAGTGTTTAGAAACAATGAATACACTGTTGTCAATCCAGAACAAGTAAGCATCGGAGAGATCATTCAAGTAAAAGTAGGTGAAAAGATTCCATTAGATGGAGAGCTACTAACGGATAAAGGTAGCTTTAATACTTCTGCCTTGACTGGTGAAAGTAAACCTAGTACATACGAGAAAGGAGAAACTGTCCTTACAGGAATGATTAACTTACAGAATGTAATCGAGATTAAAACAACAAAGTTGTATCAAGATAGTTCTCTTGCTAAAATCCTTCAAATGGTACAAGAAGCAAGTGCACGTAAGGCTACAACAGAACTTTATATTAGAAAATTCGCTAAGGTATATACTCCTATCGTATTCTTTCTAGCTGTTGCTTTGACGATTATACCTTTTTTTGTATTAGGAGAAGGATATGAGTTTAAAACTTGGTTAGAGCGCGCATTAGTATTCTTAGTAATTTCTTGTCCTTGTGCATTAGTTATCTCAGTCCCGTTAGGATACTTTGGAGGAATAGGGGCTGCTTCTAGAAATGGTATCTTGTTTAAAGGATCCAATTACTTAGAGCTAATGGCTAAATTAGACATCGTAGTAATGGATAAAACAGGTACACTTACAGAAGGAGTTTTTAAAGTTCAAAAAGTAGAAACTACAGTTGAACAGACTGAATTTGTAAGTATTGTATCAGCTATTGAAAAACAATCTACACACCCTATAGCGAAGGCGATTGTAGAAGCTTACCCTACTTCCAAAACTGCAGAAGAGGTACATGAGATTTCGGGGAAAGGATTAATGGGTAAAGTAGATGACAAAGAAGTACTCGTTGGTAATACAGCTCTTTTAAAACACTATAACATTAATTACCCAACAGATATAGATGATATTGTAGAAAGTATCGTTATCGTGGCTATCAATAAAGAATACAGTGGATATATTACCATTGCAGATCAGATCAAAGTTGACTCTAAGGATGCAATCAAACTGATGAAGTCTCTTGGAGTAAAGAAAACTGTAATGCTTAGTGGTGATAAAAATACAATCACTCAAAAAGTAGCTAAAGAAACAAATATAGATTTAGCATTAGGAGGTTTACTACCTGAAGGTAAGGTAGAGCAAGTAGAAAAGCTTAAAAAAGAACATCCGAATATGTCAATCGCTTTTGTAGGAGATGGAATAAATGATGCACCTGTACTTGCTTTAAGTGATGTAGGTATAGCTATGGGAGGATTAGGAAGTGATGCAGCTATAGAAACAGCTGATGTCGTGATACAGACGGATCAACCATCTAAGATTGCAACTGCAATGCATATAGGTAAAGAAACACGTAAAATAGTAATTCAGAACATTACACTAGCCTTAGTAGTGAAAGTGATTGTGCTTATATTAGGGGCTGGTGGAGTAGCTACGATGTGGGAAGCAGTATTCGCAGATGTAGGAGTTGCATTATTAGCCATACTAAATGCTGTAAGAATTCAAAAGATGAAGTTTATATAACTTAATACAAACATAAAATCCCGATAGTAATCGGGATTTTTTTATTCTTGTTCCTTAAACTGATTTAAGGTATGCTCAATTTGTAGAAGATATTGTCCATATAGTTTTTTAATCCAATACTTGGCAATAAAGTAGATTAGAACAACCATAATAATAGACACTATTCCTAAATACTTTAAAGCGTGTAAATCACCTCCCAAAATAAGGTCTAATTGAGAAGAAGGAGATGCTACTAAAAGTAATAGAATACCAAAAGGAATAAGTGAATAACAAAAGTTCTCATACATTTGAATATACAACTTTACATTATAATAGCTATCATATACACTGTCTCTACTGCTTAATTCTAAAGAAGCAGATGATCTATAAAAGCGATACATCTTCAAAATATAATACCCTGTAATAAGTACAAATATTCCATAGAAAAGATAAAAACCACCTATTCTATTATTCTGTATATCCAAAAGATTTGGAGTGAAAACGATAAAAACTATACTTACAATCTGTATCCAAATCTCCTTTTTGACATTACCTCTAATCTTGTCTAATGGTAGACGACTTACTTTTTCCTTAAGCTCTTGAGAAGCTACTATATCTGTAGACAGTTCTTGTTCCTGCCATGACTTCTTTAAATCATCTAAATTCATAGCCTTGATTCTTTATTATTTCTTGTAATTTATTTTTTGTTCTATTGAGTTTCACCCTAGCATTTCCTTCAGAAATACCAAGATTACTACCTATCTCTTGATGAGAGAATCCTTCTAAATACAAAAATATCAATGCCTTTTCTACATCATTTAATAAATAGATAGCGTTGTACAAATATTGTACTTGGCTTTCTACAATCATATCAACTTCACTTGATTGAAGATTCTTAACTTTATCATCAAAAATATCATTTCGTTCAACTACTTGCTTAGCTTTTTTAAAATAAGTAATAGCTGTATTTAAAGCCACTCGATACATCCAAGTAGAGAATTGACTTTGCCCTTGAAAACGAGTATAGGACTTCCACAGTTGTAAAATAATTTCTTGATACAAATCGTTTTGATCCTCTTGGTTATCCATATACATCTTAGATACTTTATATAAAATACCTTTATGCTCTTCTATTTGATGTAGAAAGGTTTGTTCTAAAGTCTTGCTCACATTTACTAATTATAAATAGCTCTTACTTTATACCCATCTTTTTCTAATAATTTTAGGACTCCATAGTCTCCGCCAAGATGTGCGCTTCCTACAGCAAATATTGTGGACTTTTTCTTCATTATTTCTGGCATCTTAGTTACCCATTTTATATTTCTATTATCTAATAAGTCTTTCTTAAACTCTATAGGTACAAACTTAGGATTGGTTCCAAATTCATATAAAGCTTCAATATCCTCATCTAAGAAAGATTGCTTCATCTCATTATAAGTCTCCTTATAAGCATTAACTTCCTTAAATTGATTAATCAACTCTTTAGGTGAAAATATATTTTCCATTACTTTCTGTTGATCAATGAAATGTTCCAAACCAATTATTGATTTATTAGCGTGCAATGCTTTCTCAAAAAGTTCTAAATCATATTCTTTAACTTCACATGTCACTAACTTAGACATCATTAATCCAACCAAAGCAATAGTTGAAAAGCTATTTACTTGCTCTAGTTCTAAATCATATTCTTCCTTCAAAATATCCACAAACTCAGCTAACTCTTCCTGGGTCAATTGAGAAGACAAAGATTGCTTTGACACGAACATTTTTTGCATATATGCCAATTCAACAGGATCACTAAAGTTAACCTCTAAAGCTAATTGCTCAACGCTATCTAAAGCCTTTTGAACTTTGTCACTAATAATTAATTCATCCTTACACAAAATGTGAAATGTACCTAAAACATAAGAAGGCTCGTTCAAGTCCTTTCCAGAAACTTCCCATAATAAGCTTTTTTCTGATACATTAATATCTTGAGCAACGCACTGAAAACTAACTAAAACAAATAATAAAATACAAGAAAATACACGCTTCATAACTATGTAGTATTTATAAGACTATAATATACATAGTAAGTATAGAATAGAATGAAACGTTACAAAAAAAGATCACTTTTTTAAAAAAATATTGAAGTAGAAAGGTATACAAACAAAAAATCCCCAACCTCTAATGAGATTGGGGATTCTATAAAGAAAGGCGGCGACATACTCTCCCACTGGTTAGCAGTACCATCTGCGCTAGCGGGCTTAACTTCTCTGTTCGAA
>NZ_JACAKB010000030.1 GCF_030326305.1 Myroides odoratimimus
ATATATTTAAATTTCAGATACTTAAATATACGGATTTTTACCTTTTTTTATGCATTAATATTAATCGAACTCAGGTTTATAATTATACTAAGAGAGAGGGAAAAGATCCATATGGAAGAGTTATTCAGGATTTGAACCAAACGGTGATAGAATTACCTACTCGCTATAAAAAGAATGTGTTAGCTATAGGATTGACGAGTCAGTGGTGGGATAAGAAATTGGAGACAAATGCAATTGTGAAGTTGTATAATTATTCAAGTAGAGGACTTAACACCGCTAGTAATGTCGATTTATCAGCTAGAGATATTCATGAGGTATCAGATAATGCATTTGGTTGGGCTATAGGAGCTAAATATAGGTTAACAGAACAAACAAATCTTCGCTTTTCTGTAGAAGATGCAAGGAGATTACCAGGATATACAGAGTTATTTGGTGACTATATTTTTGTAGCATCGAACTTTAATTTAAAGCCAGAACAGAGTATCAATTTAAATTTAGGAATAGAGAAGGAGGTGGGTAACTTCCAATATAGTTTTAATAGTTTTTATAGACACACCAAAGATATCATTGTACTTGTGTCAGGTAATCCACCTCTCTCTGTTTTTGTCAATAAAGAAAAGGCTAATGGATATGGTTTTGAAGGAGATTTAAGTCTGAAAGTAAAAAAGAACTATAAGTTTTATGGAAACTTTACTTGGCAAAGTATCCGTTATGGAGAGTTTAAACAAGCTGCTGATAAATGGCTGAAAGGTAATAGAGTTCCAAATATTCCATTCTTTTTTGCCAACGTCGGAGCAGAAGCTAAGTTTACTGATGTTTTCAAGAAACAAGATCGATTAACAGCGTACGCTAATCTTAATTTTGTACGCGAGTTTTACATCCAACCCATAGATAAATCAATGGAGCCAAGTGGATTCTTAGGTTTGTTTGGAAAGAGTAAAGGAGATGTGAAAAACATTGTTCCAGATCAGACTTCTCTTACTCTAGGTACTTTATATGAGCTAAGTGATAAAGGAGTATCTATCGGAGTTGAGGTACGCAATTTATTAAATCAAGATTTATACGATTATTTTAAAATACAAAAAGCAGGTAGAAGTATCTACTTAAAACTTAACTATAAACTTAATTAACATGAGACTTATAAAACCATTATTATCAATGTCATTTGCTTTTGCATTAACACTAGCATCATGCTCTTCTTCAGATGACAATAATCCTGTAACACCAGTAGACCCAGAAGTAAAACAGAGTCAGTATTTTTTGATGACTTTATCAGAAGGAAAAGGGCCTATTAAAAACGGTTTCTTAAAAGCCTATTCTTCTTTACCAAAAGGAGCAATAGATAATGCTACAGGTAACACAACAACTACAGGAGGAATGGGAGGGTATCGTCAATATGGTAATAGAGTGTATAGAATGTTTGATGACAATAATTCTCGTGCATTAGGTCAATTCATTTTTGATGATAAAGGCTTTTATACAACTAAAAGTATTGCTGTAGAACCAAAAATAGCAGGTTCAGGAAACTTTACATTAACGAATGATCATACAACAGGATATTATTTTGAAGGAGCTCAACCTACACAAATACAGATTTTTGATCCTATAGGAATGGCAAAAAAAGGAATGTTAGGTGATTATGCTGAACAGATCAATGCGTTAGAGAAAAAGTTAAATCTACAAGATGTAAACTTTAAAGCAATAGGTCAACATTTATTAGCAATTAATGGAAATAAACTATATGCTGATATCACTTTTGGAAAGAACCAAGGGGCACAGGGAGGTATGTTTGATGGTGTATCAACTGATGTACATCTTGCTGTTATTGATTTGACTAATGGAAAATGGATAGGAGATACTCAGGTAAAGAATACAGGTAATATTGCTTTCGTTGATGAGAACCCGTTGTATTATTTTGACGAGAATAAAGATTTGTATTTCGTGTGTCAAGGTATTAAAACAGGAGGTTTAGGAGATCAATCTAAAATAGCACGTATTAAGAATGGGGCAAATGAAGTAGATCAATCATGGGAATTAGATTTCAATACGATGTTTAGCAGTGTAACACCAGGTAAATTCTCAACAATCTATGTAGAGAAAGGAAAAATCGTAACGTTAGTAAATGATGTACCATTAGCAAATCCACAAACAATTAATTTGACTCCTATTTGGAAGTACGTTGTTATTGATATTAAGAGTAAGGCAGTAACACCTATTCAGATAGAGGGAGTAACATTAGTCGAAACACCAGCCGCTTCATTAGGAGTATCTAAAATAGATAATAAGAAATTTATTCGCGTGGTAAATGATACAAAATTGGGATACTATGAATTATCAGAAGATATGCTAAAAGCAACGCCTTCTATTGAGATTCAAAAAGGAGGAAAGCCTCAAGGATTGTTTAAAGTAAACAAGTTATAAAAAGTAATTAATGAAAAAGTATGTGTTTATTGTTTTAATGGTAGTTATGAATTTGCAAGCACAGAACAGTTTTAAAGTTAGAGTAGAAGTCACAGTGGAAGACTTTGCTCACACAGAAGAGCCTATTTATTTAACAGGTAATTTTAATCAATGGAATCCTAAGGATGAGCGTTATCTAATGCGTAATATCTCAGGGACATCTAATCAATATTTAGTAGAAGTTGAAAACATTCCATCAGGAGTTTTAGAATATAAATTCACACGAGGTACTTGGCAGAGTTTAGAGTCATCTAAGAGAGGTAGATTGATTAATTTACACGATGTAGAAGTTAATGAAGATATGGTATTAAAGAATACTATTTCTGCATGGAGAGATCAGTTTGAAGCGTCTACAGCTCCAGATCATCTAGTGATACTGAAGAATTTCTATATCCCCGAGTTAAATAGAGTAAGAGATATTAGAATTTATTTACCTAAAGATTATGATCATAGTCAAGAATCTTATCCTGTGTGGTATATGCACGATGGACAAGATTTGTTCGATGAGGCTACTTCAGAAGGTAGACTAGGTCCAGTAGAATGGGAAGTAGATGAGACTATAGCCAAATATGGAGATCAATATATTATCGTAGGGATAGATCATGATTATCATAAGAATCTAAGAGAGAAAGAATATTCTTTTTTTCCTACACAGAAGAATCCTGTCGTAGAAGGACAAGCTTATATCTCTTTTATAGTTAAAACACTAAAGCCGTATATAGACTCGACTTATAGAACCCAATCAGATGTTCATCATACAGGTATCGCTGGAGGTTCTTTAGGAGGATTGATTTCTCTATATGCAGGGTTGACTTATCCAGATACATTTGGAAAGATTGGTGTGTTCTCTCCTTCTATATGGCAAGATGATCACAACCTAGATACTTATGTCAATGTCTTATCTACTAGTCAAATAGAAAAAATAAGAAAACAAACCTATTTTATCTATGGAGGAGGACGTGAGAATCGCAAGAAAGGAGATGGGAATGTGGTTAGAATGGATGAAGATATTCTTCGTTTTTTAGAAACAAATAACAAGGTATTAAACCTGAATTATGAGTTGAATATTAATCCAAAAGGAAAGCATGGCGCGTGGTATTGGCAACAAGCTTTTAATTGGATGATAGGTAGCTTATCTAAAGTAGAAAGTACTAATTTTTAATAATAACAATATGAAATACATTAAATCATTAACGTTTTTGAGTGCTACAGTATTAGCAACAATGGGAACAACTGCTACAGCACAATCAATAGATCAAAATAAACAAGTAGGAAAAGGACTATATGAAGTTGCTTACAATAGTGTGGACAATGGAGTATATGTTGCTTCTGTAATCGATTTTAAAACTAAAGAAGGAGTTGTTTATAAATTAAATGGCAATGACTTATCTGTTGAAAAAGAGTACAGTGTGAATGGGAACCCTGTATTTGGTATAGCAGTAAATGAAAAAACTCAAAAGATTTATGGAACGAATACAACTACTAATGCAGTGACCGTAATCGACCTAAAAACTGGAGCTACTAAAGTAATTCCAGGAACGAATGAAAGCGGTCACAATAGAGAAATTGCTATTGATGAGAAGACAAATACTATTTATGCATCAGACACACAACAAGATGGTAAAGTGTGGATCATTGATGGAGATAAAGATGTATTAAAAGGATATATAGACAATACAGGTATTTTTACAGCAGGACTTACTTTTGATACTAAAACGAAGAAGTTATACGCTGCTAATATGGGAACGAATGAAGTAGCTATTATTGATCCAACCACTAAAAAAGTGGTTAAGAAGTTTGCTTCAGGTGGAGAAAGTCCAATTAATGTTTCTATTGATGAATCAGGAAGAAGATTGTTTGTGACAAATTCTTCTACAGGGTTAACAGTATTAAATGCTGACAGTGGGGAGTTACTAAAAGTAGTAAAGTTTAAAGGAGGATCTTTAGGAGTAAACTATTTGCCAAAACAAGATAAAATTGTTTTAGCAAATAGAGAAAGCGGTAAAACTGTTATTGTTGATGGTAAAACCTACGAAGTAGTTACAGAATTAGAGACAGGAAGTCATCCTAATACTGTAGCAGTAAACAAAAATACAGGAGTAGCTTATGTTACAAATAAAACAAAGAGAATGCCTAAAGTTGAAGGGCAAGAAGCTGCAGTAGATACGAATGGTGATACTGTGAGTAAAGTACAATTATAAAATCAAAGCTCATCTATTATAATTAGGAAGTGGCTACTCTGTAATGGAGTAGCCATTTTTTGTGTTATTATATAGTACTATTTTTATTTACTGCTAATTTTAAAAAAGGCATTAAGCAGAAATAAGGATTCTTTTATACCTTTAGCTCATTGTTATAAATCAGTGAATATGGCACTACAGAAGGTTTTAGTCGTTGATGATGAAGAGAAGTTGCGCAAGTTATTATCGCGTATTATAGAGTTAGAGGGCTTTGAAGTACATCAAGCATCTGACTTAAAGTCGGCTACTAGGAAGTTGGCACAGGTGCCTATTGATGTGGTTTTGTGTGATGTGAAGTTACCTGATGGAAATGGAGTTGCTTTTGTAGAACAGATTAAATTGGCATATCCTACAATAGAAGTTATCTTACTTACTGCTTATGGCAATATCCCTGATGGGGTGCAAGCAATTAAGAATGGAGCTTTTGATTATATAACTAAAGGAGATGATAATAATAAAATATTGCCACTGCTGTATCGCGCTTTAGAACGCGTGGCAGTAAATAGATCATTAGCAGAGAAGGAAGTAGAAATAGAAGAAGAGGTTACAGGTTTTGATCAGGTGATAGGTCAATCGATGTCTTTTATGTCAGCTATTCATTTGGCTAAGCGAGTGGCACCTACTAACGCTACAGTATTGCTTACAGGAGAAACAGGTACAGGAAAAGAAGTTTTCGCTCAAGCTATACACCTTGCCAGTAATAGAGCGAAACACAGCTTTGTAGCGTTAAACTGTTCTGCTTTTAGCAAGGACTTGTTGGAGAGTGAATTGTTTGGACATAAAGCAGGTTCGTTTACTAGTGCAATCAAAGACCAGAAAGGATTGTTTGAAGAGGCAAATCAAGGAACTATCTTTTTGGATGAAATAGGTGAAATGCCTATAGAGTTGCAAGCAAAGTTATTGCGTGTATTAGAAACAGGAGAGTTTTTAAAAATAGGAGAAACTAAGCCAACAAAAGTTGATGTCCGAATCATTGCCGCTACCAATAGAAATTTTGAGAAAGAGATTAGAGAGGGACATTTTAGAGAGGATTTGTATTACCGTATATCTGTATTCGAAATTAATTTACCAGCTTTAAGAGAACGTATAGATGATATTCCTTTATTAGCAGAGCGCTTTAGAAAACAATTTGCAGCAGAACAGAGAAGCCAAGTCAGTTCTACTTCTAAAGAAGCTTTAGAAGCAATGAAATTATATTTATGGCCTGGTAATATAAGAGAATTGCGTAATGCTATAGAGCGCGCTGTAATTCTGTGTATTGGGAGAACATTAGAAGTAGCTGACCTTCCTTATGAAGTGCAACAAAAGTATAATCCAATATATAGTAATCAATCAGCTTTGGATTTAGCTTCTGTAGAAAAACAACATATACAAAAAGTGTTGCAACATACTAATGGCAATAAGACCAAGACAGCTGAATTATTAGGGATCGCTCTAACTACATTATATCGCAAGCTGGCGGAATATGGTATTTCTTAATAAATATCCTAATGAAAGTTATTTATATCTACTGCCCCCTTTCAAAATGAAAGGCTTTCACTTTTTAAACCCTATCAAAACGATAGGGTTTCTTTTTTGGTATCTGTGCCAAGTTTTTATAACTAATTGATTGATAGTGATGTTTGTTTTTTGTGCCAAAATGGTATGCCATTCGCATATACATTGGCAAAACAATACATAATGAAAACACCATATCTATTACTAAGTAGGTGTAACAAACAGTTACTCCATAAACAAGAATTAGCTCTTAGAGCTATAACAAACAATCAAACATAATTTAAACCATTCTATCAATGACAATTATAACGTGTATCGTTTTAGGCGTTGTGTGCTTTGTTTTGTTTTACAAAGCCATTCAGTTTTTTGACAACTTATAAATTAAAGGACTTATGATTTTATTATTAATTATTGCCTTGGCAGTATTTGCTTATCTGTGCTATGTCTTACTTAAACCAGAGAAATTTTAGAAAAATATGTAGAGAGATATGGGCAACCTTATTCGTCTTTGCGATAGTTTTCCTGGTAGTCGATATCATACATCAAATTTTATTACTAATTGATTAATTAAAATGAATACAGAAATAATCGGAATCATTGTCACATTCTTATTGGCAATAGGTATTTCAATTCCCTTAGGGAAATATATAGCAAAGGTTTACGCAGGTCAACCTACGTTCTTAGATTGCATCATGTCTCCTTTAGAGAATTTCTTCTACAAAAGCAGTAGAATTAAACCAGAAGAAGGAATGGATTGGAAACAGCACTTAGTTGCTTTGTTAACAATCAATGCAGTTTGGTTTGTGATGGGATTTATTTTGTTAATGACTCAAGGGGTCTTGCCACTTAATCCAGATAACAACCCAAGTATGTCTGCTGATTTAGCATTTAATACGATAATCTCGTTCTTAGTTAACTGTAATTTACAACACTATGCCGGAGAAACAGGAGTAACATACTTAACACAGATTTGGTTAATGTTCCTTCAGTTCGTGAGTGCAGCAACAGGTATGGCGGCGGCTATTACAGTGTTTGAAGCATTTAAAAACAAGACGACTACACTATTAGGAAACTTCTATGTTTACTTTGTAAAATCGCTTACACGTATCTTATTGCCTATCAGTATCGTTGTAGCTGCAATTTTAATCTTCCAAGGTACACCAATGACTTTTGAAGGAAAAGATAGTATCAATACAATAGAAGGACAACAAGTAGAAGTGTCACGCGGACCAGCAGCAGCATTTATTGCGATTAAGCACTTGGGAACAAACGGTGGAGGATTTTTTGGAACAAACTCAGCCCATCCATTTGAGAACCCTACTTATTTGACTAATATGACTGAGATGATTGCTCAGTTGATTATTCCATTGGCAATGGTATTTGCTTTTGGGTATTACATTAATCGCAAGCGTTTCTCTTGGATGATGTTTGGTGTAATGACATTGGGATTTTTGTGTTTGGCAGTACCAAACGTAATGATGGAATCCAACGGTAACCCTAATATCACAGCGATGGGAGTAGATAACACCCTTGGAGCTATGGAGGGAAAAGAAGTCCGTATAGGGGCTGCAGCATCAGGATTTTGGAGTATAGTAACGACAGTTATTTCGACAGGTTCAGTTAACTCAATGCACGATAGCTCAATGCCTTTATCAGGAATGAATGAATTATTAGCGATGATGATTAATTGTTTTTACGGTGGTGTAGGAGTGGGTATTTTGAACTTCTTTGTGTTTATCGTATTGGCAGTGTTTATCAGTGGATTGATGGTGGGTAGAACACCAGAATTGTTTGGTAAGAAAATAGAAGCGAAGGAAATGAAGATAGCAATGGTTATTGCCTTGATTCACCCATTACTAATATTGAGTAGTACTGCATTAGGTGCTGCCTTTCCAGATATGACAAGAGAGACTTTAAACAATCCTTCATTCCACGGTTTTAGTGAAATATTGTATGAATATACTTCTTCTGCAGCGAATAATGGTAGTGGATTTGAAGGACTGGGAGATAATACACCTTGGTGGAACTTCTCGACAGGGATCATTTTATTAATGGGACGTTTCTTGCCAATCATCGGTCCTGTAGCACTAGCAGGTTTTTTAGCACAAAAACGATATGTGCCAGAAAGTGCAGGAACATTGGCAACAGATACAACAACATTTGGAACGATTGTATTGACAGTAATTTTAATCGTAGCTGCTTTAGCTTTCTTCCCAGTATTAACATTAGGACCAATTGCTGATTATTTTACAATAATAAGTTTATAGAAAATGGCAACTCAAAATAATAAAGCTCTTTTTCAAAAAGAGGTAGTGATGAAAGCATTAAAAGAAGCTTTTATTAAGTTAGACCCAAGAACACTATTCCGCAATCCTGTGATGTTTACAGTAGAAATAGGAACAGCGATTATGCTTGGTGTGTGTGTATGGATATTACTTGGTGAAACAAGTCAAGGTAGCTTTGGTTACAACTTCACCATCTTCTTACTGTTGTTTGTAACGCTGTTGTTTGCCAACTTCGCTGAAGCTATTGCAGAGGCAAGGGGAAAAGCACAAGCAGATAGCTTGCGCAAAACAAGAGAGGAAACACCTGCAACGTTAGAAAATGGAACACAAGTATCGTCTTCTACACTGCAAAAAGGAATGGTGTATATCTGTGTGGCAGGAGATGTGATTCCTGCCGATGGAGAGATTATAGAAGGATTAGCAACGATAGATGAAAGCGCTATCACAGGAGAGAGTGCTCCTGTAATTAGAGAGGCTGGAGGAGATAAGAGTTCAGTAACAGGTGGTACAAAAGTATTGTCTGATCGTATTAAAGTACGTGTTACTGCTCAGGCAGGTGAGAGCTTCTTAGACAAAATGATCGCATTAGTAGAAGGAGCTAATAGACAGAAATCGCCAAACGAAATAGCGCTGACCATCTTATTAGCGGGGTTTACTTTAGTATTTACTATTGTGATTATTACGTTAAAACCTTTTGCTGACTTTGCTAATGTAGCGATTACAATTAGTGCATTAATATCATTGTATGTTTGTTTAATTCCGACCACAATTGGTGGATTGTTATCAGCTATTGGTATAGCGGGGATGGATAGAGCTTTAAGAGCTAATGTAATTACAAAAAGTGGTAAAGCGGTAGAAACAGCAGGCGATATTGATGTATTGCTTTTAGATAAAACAGGAACTATTACAATAGGGAATCGTAAGGCAACCAACTTTCACCCATCTAATGGTATTGATAAAAGTGTATTGATAAAAGCAGCTGTGTTAAGTTCATTAAGCGATGATACTCCAGAGGGTAAATCTATTATAGAGCTGGCAGGAGTTGATCCTACAGATTTTACGGTAAATAACCCACGTTTTATTTCATTTACAGCAGAGACAAGAAGTTCGGGTATAGATTATGATGATGTACGCATTCGAAAAGGTGCAGTTGATGCTATAAAAAATATCTGTGTGAATGCAGGAAATGTATTTCCAAGTGAAGTAGCAGACTGTGTAAGACGTGTAGCAGAGAATGGAGGAACACCTTTAGTCGTGTCTCAAAATGAGCAAGTGTTAGGAGTGGTGGAGCTACAAGACGTAATAAAACCCGGTATTCAAGAACGTTTTGCTCGATTGAGAAAAATGGGTATAAAAACGGTAATGGTTACAGGAGATAATCCAATGACTGCAAAATACATAGCTACAGCAGCAGGTGTGGATGACTTTATCGCAGAGGCAAAACCAGAGGATAAAATGAACTACATCAAACGCGAACAAGCAGAAGGTAGATTAGTAGCGATGATGGGGGATGGAACCAATGATGCTCCTGCTTTAGCTCAAGCTAATGTAGGGGTAGCAATGAATAGTGGAACACAAGCCGCTAAAGAAGCGGGTAATATGGTGGATCTTGACAATGACCCAACGAAGTTAATTGAGGTAGTAGAGATTGGTAAGCAATTGCTAATGACTCGTGGTACGTTAACTACATTTAGTATTGCGAACGACGTAGCGAAGTACTTTGCTATTATTCCTGCCTTGTTTATCACTGCTATTCCAGCTTTGCAAGGATTGAATATTATGGATCTTCACAGCCCTGAAAGTGCTATACTATCAGCTGTTATTTTTAATGCGATTATTATTCCATTCTTGATTCCATTAGCGCTAAAAGGTGTGGCTTACAAGCCAATTGGAGCAAGTGCACTATTGCGACGCAATTTACTAATCTATGGATTAGGTGGTGTGATTGTTCCTTTTATAGGGATTAAGTTAATCGACCTTTTTGTATCACTATTTATGTAATAAAACAATGAAAACAAATCTATTACCCTCTATTATATTAACCACAGCCTTATTAGTATTGCTATGTGGTGCTTATCCTCTAACGATGTGGGGGATAGCAAAGCTTTCTCCTAATTCGGGAGAGGGATTTACAGTAGAATCTACAAATGGTAAAAACTATGAGAACATCGGACAAACCTTTACTTCTGACAAGTATTTTTGGTCTCGCCCATCAGCTGTAGAGTATAATGCAGCTGGTTCTGGTGCAAGTAATAAAGCTACTACCAATGGGGAGTACTTAACAGAAGTACAAAATCGCATTGACGATTTTATGGCTAAGAATCCAGAGGTGAATAAACAAGATATTCCAGTAGATCTAATTACTGCCAGTGGTAGTGGTTTAGATCCGAATATTTCTGTACAGGCGGCTAAAGTTCAAATAGCTCGTATTGCCAAAGCAAGGGGGATTGCAATAAATCGCTTAGAACAATTGGTAACTGAACAAACACAACAACCCTTGTTGGGAATATTAGGTCCACAAGTAATCAATGTAGTAAAATTGAATATAGCATTAGATGCCTTAAAATAGTATGAAAAAGAGTTTTTCTTTAGTGGGTGCACTTGTCATCGGTGCACTTGCTTTTTCATCAGTCCAAGCACAAGAACGCAAATGGACAGATGATTTAAAAGTGAGTGGTTATGCAGAGTTGTATTATATGTATGATCTTAATCAACCAAAATCAGGGCAAATAAACAATTTCTTGTATTCTTATAACAGACATAATGAAGTAAATTTAAACTTCGGAATGGCTAAGTTGAGTTACAACAAAGATAGAGTACGTGCTAATCTTGCTTTAATGGCGGGAACGTATGTAAAGTCTAATATGGCAAATGAACCAGATGGATTAAAGAATATCTATGAGGCTAATGTAGGAGTGAAATTATCTCCAACACGAGAGCTGTGGTTAGACGCAGGTATAATGCCTTCCCATATAGGGTTTGAGAGTAATATAGGAGCTGATATTATGACGATGTCACGCAGTATGATGGCGGAGAACTCTCCTTACTTTTCGTCAGCGGTTAAGTTATCTTATTTAACGCCTAACCAAAAATGGATGATTGCTGTTAATTTAATGAACGGTTGGCAGCGTATTCAACGCCCAGAGGATAACTCTACTTTAGCAGTAGGACACCAGTTGACCTATACTCCTAACACAAGATGGACAATTAATAGTAGTTCTTTTGTAGGTAGTGATACACCAGATGTAGAGCGTAAGATGCGTTACTTTCACCATTTATATGCAACTTATAAGTTGAATGATCACCTTAATCTATTAGCTGGTTTTGATATTGGAGCTCAGCAAAAGGAGAAGGGTAGTGAGGTATATAGCAGTTGGTATGCCCCACTTATAATGGGACAGTATAAGATAACTGATAACTGGAGAGTGGCAGCAAGAGCAGAGTATTATGCTGATAAGGATGGTGTGATTATAAATACAGGTACGACTAATGGATTTCAGACTTGGGGCTATTCTGTCAACGTAGATTATCAGATTAGAGAAGGTGTATTGTGGAGAGCAGAAGTACGTTCGTTAAACAGTAGAGATGCTATATTTATGCGAAATGATAAAGAAGCAACAGGACAAACCTTTATAGGAAGTACTATTTCAATTAAGTTATAGATGGAAAGAGAAGCTCGTCAAAGTGCAGAAGATTTTTTAGAACTTATTCGTAGATCTAAACGAGGAAAGTTTAAGGTATATATAGGAATGAGTGCAGGTGTTGGGAAAACCTATCGAATGCTGATGGAAGCAAGAGATTTACAACGCAATGGTATAGATGTGAAATTGGGTTTTATCGAAACACATAATCGCAAAGAGACACACGCCTTATTAGAAGGGGTACCCCTTATACCGCGTAAAGAAGTTTTCTATAAAGGAAAGATGATTGAAGAGCTTGATTTGGAAGCTATTTTAAAGGATCGTCCTGAGATAGTCATTATTGACGAATTAGCTCATTCAAATATAGCAGGAAGCAAGAATGCTAAACGCTGGCAAGATGTAATGGAGATATTAGAGGCAGGTATCAATGTGATATCTGCCCTTAATATCCAACACATCGAAAGTTTAAATAACGCTGTAAAAGAGATAACATCTATAGATGTGACAGAGCGTGTACCTGATAAAGTATTACAAGAGGCAGATGAGGTGGTTAATATAGATCTTACAGCAGATGATTTGATAGAGCGATTAAAAGAAGGAAAGATATATCCTCCAGAGAAAATACCAGCTGCATTGCAGAACTTCTTTGTGTCTTCTAATATCTTGCAACTGCGAGAACTTGCTTTAAAAGAAGTAGCTTCTCACGTAGAGAACAAGGTGGCTACTGAAGTAAGTATCTCAGTATTAGCAAAGCCTAATCGCTTTATGGCGTGTATTAGTTCTAATGATAAGAACGCAAAAAATGTAATTAGAAAAACAGCTCGTTTGGCAGGATATTTAAATTCTAAGTGGTATGTACTCTATGTGCAAACTCCTAAAGAACATCCTGATAAAATAGCCTTAGACAAGCAACGACATTTGATTAATAATTTTAAATTAGCTACTGAATTAGGAGCTGAAATTATTAAGAGTGAACATCAGAATATTGCTAAAGCAATTATGGGACAAGTAGAACAAAGACAAGTAACAACTATTTGCATAGGGAAGCCTCGTTTGCGTTTATATCAAATTATTTTAGCCACGAATGTATTCAACCAGCTATTAAAGAAACTATCGTCTTTGCCAATTGATATTATAATCTTTTCGAAATGAGAATTAAAACAAAACTAACGTTAGGCTTAGGGTTATTATTCACACTGATTATCTTTTTAGGAGGAATCGGAGCGGTGTATATTCACTTTTTGAAGCTTGATACGCGTAATATATTGCACGATAATTACAATTCTCTTTTGTATGCCAAGAGTATGTTGCGTGCTTTAGACAAAACAGGAGATAGTCGTTTGATTCAGTTTGAAGAGCAATTGAGAAAACAAGAGGGTAATGCTACAGAAGAGGGTGAAAGGGAGATGAATGCTACTTTGCGTACCTATTTTGAAGCGTATAAGAAAGATGGTCAACGCAACGAAGATTTACTTCAGATTAGAGAATGGCTAATAGAAGTGATGGAGATGAATATGCAAGCTATTGAACTCAAGAGTGAATTAGCTAATAAAACAGCTATACAGGCTACTATTTGGATTGCTATTGCGGGAACAGCCTGTTTTATTATCGCATTAGGGTTATTGATTAATTTGCCTTCTAATATTGCTAATCCGATTCAGAAATTGACGATGAGTATTAAGCAAATTGCGAGTAGTAATTATAAAGAACGTGTATTCTTAGATAAGAATGATGAGTTCGGTGAGTTGGCTCAATCATTTAATACGATGGCACAAAAGTTAGAAGAGTATAATAATAGCCATTTGGCAAAACTGATGCGTCAGAAAAAAAGAATAGAAGCTCTGATAAATAATATGCCTGATGTAGTGATAGGGTTGGACGAAAATATGCAAGTGATATTTGTCAATGAAGAGGCGTGTAAAGTACTTGGATTAACAGAAGAAGAAATGGCAGGTAAAAGCAGTAAAGACATTGCTATTTACAATGATTTAATGCGTATGCTGCTGAAGGAGATGAATGTAGAGCAGATAGAAAAAGAACCATTAAAGATTATTCACAATGATAAAGAGAATTATTTTAATAAGGAGTTTTTACACATTGAGATAACGCCTACAGGAGAGGAGTATAAGGAGTTAGTAGGACACGTGATTATCTTAAAGAATATTACTGAGTTTAAAGAGTTGGATGCTGCTAAAACGCGTTTTATTGCTACGGTTTCTCACGAATTTAAGACACCTATTTCGTCAATGAAGATGAGTTTGCAATTGCTAAAAAATGATAGAATAGGTAGTTTGAATGAAGAGCAGACAATACTGATAGACAGTATTCAAGATGATGCAGGACGTTTACTGAAGATTACTTCAGAATTACTTAATCTTACGCAAATAGAGAGTGGTCAAATTAATATGAATATAAAATCTGCTGAGGTTGGACAAATTGTACAGTATGCAGTTGAAGCAAACCATATTCTGGCAGAACAAAAAAATATAACTTTAAGCGTAAAACTACCAGAATTAATTGATAAGATAAGAGTAGATGCAGAAAAGACTACTTGGGTGTTGACCAACCTTATTGCTAATGCAATTAATTATTCTCACGAATCGTCAATAGTTGAGGTTAATGTTAAACAAGATGAGTTTCATACTATAATAAAAGTAAAAGATGAAGGAATGGGTATTCCTCCAGAGTATTTAGGACGAGTATTTGATCGCTACTTTAGAGTACCTGGAACACATAGAGAAGGTACAGGTTTAGGTCTCTCAATAAGTAAAGAAATTATAGAAGCACAAGGAGCTACAATAGCAGTGAATAGTGAGTATGGAGTCGGAAGTGAGTTTGTGTTGAGGTTTAGTAGATAGAATCAAAAAGAGTTGTTTTTATAGGCAACTTTTTTTTATATTTCTATAATCAACTCTCTCTCAAATCCATTATCCTTATCATCTATATATCCATGTGGATTGCAGATTATTTGTGTGTTACCAATATGTGTATCTCCTGCAAGGATCACTAAATCTACTTCATCAAATTTTAATGAACCGCTATAACCAAACTCTAAGTGAAGGTCACTAAGGATTTGTATTTTCATACTTTTCATTTATTCAAAGTTAACAAACTACGATAACTATCTCATAATCTATTGTACAGAAAATTACTTAATCGTATTTTTAACATAAAATAGAGTACAGTGAGAAACGATGAACTTAGATTAAAGAAAGAGGATTTCTATCCACCATTATTGTTGGTAGGAGTGATGTGGTTTATATTCGGTTTACAACAATTAGGTATATTTCAAGATTGTTATGGAGTAATTCCTTGGCGTATAGAAGGCATTAAAGGAATTTTTCTAAGTCCTCTGTTTCATGGTGGGTTAGACCATATTATTAGTAATACTTTACCCTTATTTATACTTAGTGTAGTACTGTTTCTGTTTTATAAAAAGCAAGCGTATACGGTACTTATTATGGGATGGATTACCTCAGGCTTAGTCTTGTGGCTCTTGCCTGATTTTGGTTACTTCCAGACAAGTATGATGAGTTGTCATATAGGAGCAAGTGGATTGATTTATATGCTCTTTTTCTTTCTATTCTTTAGTGGAATATTTATTCGCAAGCTAGTTTTAATCTTAGTATCTATTATCATTGGGATACTATATGGAGGACTAGTTTATGGAATACTACCTAGTTATGTCGCAGAGGGTGTTTCTTGGCAAGGACATTTAGTAGGAGCTTTAGTGGGGTTAGTGTTTGCTTATCAGATGAATAGGAAGAAAAGTACAAGAAAGTATAGAAGGAAGTAAGCTACATTAAGTGTGGTTTTTACATTAAAACCTTGTTTAAATGTGATGTTGTTTAGTAGAAAAACTACTTTTTATAGTAAAATTAACAAGTCTAATATTGTCATATTTCAGAAAAAAAATATTTTTGTGATATGAAATATGTATCACTAATTGTATTATTATTCTTTGTAAACTTTATCGCTACGCCGACTATTGCGGTGCTAGCTGGCATTGAATTAGAGATACCTTCTGTGACCATTTCTGAAGAAAATAAAAAGCCAATCACTAATGCAGAAGAAGAGCACAAAGGACATTTGTGGGATTTATCTGTTTCTAATCATCTTAATTTAGTAGATGCAGGGGAAGGATTGGAATTAAATTTCTCTCATTTGAAACTTGTGTATGAATCACAAGAGTTCGATATCTTATTACCCCCTCCTGAACGTTTAGTTTAATATGACTTCTATTAGTAAACACTAGTAGAGGATTTAGCAAAAGACATTTTATAGGTTATTTGCCTATCTATTTTTATAGATATGGATGATTAGATAGTTCATTCTAAAACTAGCAATAGATAGATCAATGAACAGTAATTACGCAATGCAAATCGGAATTAGTACTATAATCATACGATAGTATAATGATAGCGCTATAGAAAGAGTTATGGCTTAGAATCTTTTTGTAGTATTTAGCTAATACTGTTTCTTGGTTTGTGTTCTGTAGAGTATGTGTTATGTTTCCTTTAGTTACCTATGATGTCTTTTGTTGTAACGAAAGTCTTCTTTTGCAAAATGGTTAATTGTCAGCAATTAAGAAGCCTTTAGTTCGTTAATCATTTCTTTTTTAGCTTTTAAGTATTGAATAAGTCAATATTTACCTTCTTGATTTTTTGGATAACAATGAATCAACAGACATTCTATTGCCTTTATCTGTGGCTAAAAAAGAAAAACTAAACGTAAAATAACAATGACAAAAAATATGAGTATGGCAGCACTTAAGAAGAGTGTTGCTCCAGGCCTTGTGGTCTTTTTAGTCGCACTTCCACTGTGTTTAGGAATTGCGTTAGCTTCTGGTGCACCCCCTATTGCAGGTATTATTTCAGGTGTGGTAGGAGGAGTAATAGTTGGATTACTGAGTAATTCAAATATTAGTGTAAGTGGTCCAGCAGCAGGTTTAGCGGCTATTATATTAGGAGCTATAACGGAGCTAGGATCATTCGAATTATTACTTACAGCAGGTATTATTGCAGGAGTTTTACAAGTGATATTAGGATTGTTAAGATCAGGTACTATTGCCAACTATTTTCCATCAAGTGTAATAGAGGGGATGTTAGCAGGTATTGGGTTAGTGATTTTAATTAAACAATTGCCATTGGTTTTTGGAGTAGATGCTTTAGGTGATATCACCTCTTTTGCATCTGTCCAGTTGGGTACGGTGATTATTACTGCTATTTCATTAGCCATATTATTACTGTGGAATAAGATGAAGTGGACTAAGAAAGTTTCTTTTTTACCAGCAGCTTTAATTGTAGTGGTAGTCGGTATTTTGATTAACCAGTTTTGGATTGCTACAGGTAGCTCTTTAGCTATCGAACCATCGAGATTAGTGTCAATCCCTATGTTTGATAGTTTATCAGATATCAGTTCCATATTTGTTTTTCCAGATTGGACAGGATTTGCTAATCCTGCTGTATGGATGATTGGAGGGACTATTGCTATTGTGGCTTCTATTGAAACCTTATTGTGTATTGAGGCGACAGATCGCTTAGATCCATTGAAGAGACATACAGATACTAATAGAGAGTTAAAAGTACAAGGGATAGGGAACATTCTAAGCTCTATGATAGGAGGACTTCCGATGACTTCTGTAGTAGTACGTTCTTCTGCTAATGTGAATGCAGGAGGATTGTATAAAGCATCAGCAGTCATTCATGGTATTTTCTTATTAATAGCAGTTATCTCCTTGCCTTTAGTATTAAATATGATCCCTTTAGCATCTTTAGCGGCAGTATTAATCTTAGTAGGGTATAACCTAGCTCGTCCAGCTATTCTTATGCACTTTTGGCATAAAGGATACACACAGTTTATTCCTTTTATCATCACATTTATTATGGTAGTAGTAACAGATTTACTTGTTGGCGTACTTGTAGGTATGGGAGTGAGCGTATTATTCTTACTAATCGGAAATGTAAGAAAAGCATTCTCTATGCATCGTCAGATGAAACAAGAACAAGTAATATATACCTTGACTTTGGCAGAAGAAGTATCGTTCTTGAACAAGACAGCGATTAAAAACAGACTTTATCAATTGCCAGATAATTGTCACTTGGCTATAGACGCAAAGCGTATGGGGTATATCCATGTAGATGTCTTAGAGCTTATAGAGACGTTTATAAATGAAAAGGCAAAAGAAAAAAACATACTGATTACAACAACAGGTTTTCACAAAGAAGTGAAAGTATCAGGAGACCAACAAAACATTATTTTATCACATAGAAAAACTATTTAATTATGAATTCATTTACAAAAGAAATATTAGCAAATACAACACCAGCACAAAGCTTAGAATTATTATTAGAAGGAAATAACCGCTTTGTAAATAACTTGAAGTTTAACCGAAACTTCTTGCACCAACTACAAGAGACTAAGGATGGTCAACATCCCCATGCCGTTATTTTGAGCTGTATGGATAGTCGTGCGCCACTAGAGCATGTATTAGATCAGGGGATAGGAGATATCTTTAGTTTAAGAATAGCAGGTAATGTATTGACAGATGAAGTAATCGGAAGTATGGAGTATGCCTGTAATGTAGTTGGTAGTAAATTAATCATGGTATTAGGACACAGTAGATGTGGTGCTGTGACAGGTGCATGTAATCACACAACTTTAGGTAAACTAGACACTATATTAGAACGCATCCACCCAGTAGTAGATAAAGTTCGCCAAAAACACAGTAATGAAGATTTGTCAGCATCAGAATTAGTAGAGTTAGTGACGATGGAGAATGTAAGAACGATAGTCGCACAGTTACAAGAAGTGAGTCCTTCGTTGACTAAATTGATTGCTGAAGAAAAAATAGGTGTAGTAGGAGCTTATTATGATGTAGTAAGTGGGAAGGTTGAATTGATCTGTTAAGATTATTATTGATTAGAGGAGAAAGGGGTGTCATTCGTGATACCCTTTTTTTATACAGGATACTTATCACTGTTCTGAGAAGTATTAAAAACAGCTACTATATGTATCATTTGCTTATAAGGATCGACTCTAAAAAAAATGACATACGGAAATTTCTTAATAGAAATAACTCGTATGTCATTGTATCTTATCTGAAAGAAAGGATTACTTTTTAATACCTTCAATGTTTTATCAAATTCTTTTTTAAAGGAATTTAGAATACGTTTAGATATCAAAAAATAATACTCAAATATAGCATCTAAGTCATGTATAGCACTTGGAAGTATAACTATATTATAAGTCATATTTTTTGTATAGTTCATTAAGTGCCTTATCAAGAGAAATATAACTCTCACTAGGTTCTGCAAGCCTTTGTTCTAAGATGCCTTGTTGTTCTAGAGTTAGGTTAAGGTCATTAATCTGTTCACTATAATCAGCACCAATTATCTCAAGAAACTCTTGAAATACTGCTTTTTTATCATTTGGTATTATGACGTGATAGTTTATCATAGCGTATGGGTTAAGTTGTTGATAATTAATTGTGTACTCTTCTACAAAGGTATTTATTTTTATTTGATAATTATTTATATATTCAAATATTTACTAATTTATGTAATCTACTTAAGTAAGGTAGACTATTTATGATAAGTGTACATTTATAGTAGTATGAGATAGCTTTAGCTTTGAATGAGTCCGTAGTGAGTCCGTTATGAGTCCGTACTCACTCCGTTATTTTATAGAAAATAACGGAGTCATTACACTATCATAATAGAGATAGTAGAGAAAGATGGAAAACTTAGTCAGAATGAAAGTCAAGGATAGCTCTTCTTTTGTCTTTTCAGTCTATAAAAATGTTGATTCACACTTGTTTATTTATCTTATATGCTGACTTTTTTTTAATTTGCAGGAACCTAAATATATTCAATATTATATTTAGTTCACTTAGAATGACACAGAATGAGAGAATTTATATTTGACCATATTGAAACTTCCCGTTTTAAATTGCGAATACTAGAAGCAGAGGCTTATCAAAACTTTTTAAGATTAGCTACTGCAGAAGAACTTTTGCATTATATAGGTATCCCTGAAGAGGAAGTAGAACAAGAAAAAACAAAAGCAGCCTATGGCTTCCGAACTTATAATAAATCATATTTGATGTTTTTAATCATTGATAAAGAAACAGAGGATATATTAGGATATTGTGGGTATCACACTTGGTATTTAGAACATGATAGAGCTGAGATAGGATATGGACTATATAGTGATTACTCAAAAGGAAAAGGTGTGATGAGTGAAGTTTTAAACACAGTATTGAATTATGGATTTGAAATTATGCAATTAAGACGAGTAGAGGCCTTTATTAGCCCAGATAATATAGCTTCCTTAAATACAGTGAAGAAGTTTGGATTTACTAGAGAAGGACAATTGAGAAGTCATTATGTAAAAGGAGGACAGATAGAAGATTCTGTTGTCTATAGCTTATTATACAAAGAATACAATAAATTAAAGTAACAAGAAGATATGAAAATTAGAAGTCTTAGAGAAGTAAGTGTACGCGAGCTCACAGAAGTATTTAATGATTCATTTTCAGATTATATACTTCCCTTTCACTTAACAGAAGATAGCTTGGCATTTAAACTTAATAGTGAATTGGTTGATTTAGACTATTCTATTGGGGCGTTTGATAAGGGTAAGTTAGTTGCTTTTATGCTAACAGGAGTGAAAAGAGTAGATGAGCAAACCTATTACTATAATGCAGGTACAGGAGTGAGACCAGCTTATAGAGGCCAGCGGTTAGTCGCTCAGATGTACAGTTATGCTATTCCTATTTGGAAAGAAGCCGGGAGTAGTGTAAATCTATCCCTTGAGGTCATTAAAGGAAACGATAAAGCTATTCGCGCTTATAGGGCTCAAGGATATAATATAAGTAGAGATTTATTGTGCTTTAAAGGGCAACCACGTGAGATGCATTATAAAACAGCTAATATTGTAATAGAAGATGTAGAGCAAGTATGTTGGAAGACGGTTCTTCCATTTTGGGATATTCAACCAAGTTGGCAAAATTCAATCGCTGTATTAGAAAAAGCTAAGGAAGACATTCGATTTAAAGTGGCTAAAATGAGAGGTAATATTGTGGGGTATGTAATCTATCACAAAAGTAATGGGAAAATATTTCAATTAGCAGTGGACAAGACTCATCGAAATAAAGGAATAGCAAAACTTCTAGTGAATGATGTGGTCAATATTTTGGAAACCCCTATTCTGATTACTAATGTGGATGATAAAGGAGTGGATTTCATCTCGTTTTTAAAGAGAATAGGCTTAGAGCACTATATTACTCAACATGAGATGATCATGAAACTATAGGTAAGGAGATTATAAGTATATGAGGACAAGATTAATAAAACCAAAGAAATTAAAAGTAGGAGATACAGTAGCTACAATTTCTTTGTCATGGGGTGGGGCAGGTGAGTTACCACATCGTTATCAAGTAGGAAAAGCTCGATTAGAAAACATATTTGGACTTAGAGTCATAGAGACACCTCATGCTTTAGAATCAGCAGCATGGATTTATAATCACCCAGAGGCAAGAGCTCAGGATCTAATGAATGCATTTAAGGACCCGGAAGTAAAAGCTATTATTACCAATATAGGGGGAGATGAGAGTATTCGATTATTAAAGTATATAGATTATGACGTGATAAGAAATAATCCAAAGATATTTCTAGGATTCTCAGATAGTACAGTAACACATTTTATGTGCCTAAAAGCAGGATTGAGTTCTTTCTATGGTACTTCGTTATTAGTGGGATTTGCGGAGAATGGTACAATGCACGATTATCAGATACAAGATATCAAACGAACACTGTTCGATGTAGAGCCAGTAAATATAGTTTATCCAAATACAGAAGGTTGGACTACAGAGTATTTAGATTGGTTTGATGTGAGCTTACAAAACACTAAACGCAAGTTGATTCCATGTGAAGGGTGGCGCTATGTGAGAGGAGATAAAAGCGTACAGGGGACTTTAATTGGCGGATGCATGGAAGTATTAGAAATAATAAAAGGAACGGAGCTTTGGCCAGAATTAGATGTGTGGAAGGGAAGTATATTGTTTTTAGAAACTTCTGAAGAAAAGACAGCTCCTCTTTATATAGAGCGTTGGTTAAGAGGGTATGCAGCAATGGGAATTTTAGAGGTGGTAAATGGAATTATAGTAGGAAGGCCTTATGACAATATGTATGCTGAGGAATATGAACAAATACTACTTAAGATACTTGATGAAGAAGGCTTAAGTACACTACCAGTGATAACACAGATGGACTTTGGTCATACATGTCCAAGTTTTACTTTACCTTATGGTTGTATGGCTGAGATAGATAGTATTAATAAACGTTTCTCTATTCTAGAGAGCGCTGTAATAGATAGATAAAATATGTTTTATGTCAGTGAAGTATCATTAGAACGACCGTCAATATATCTTTCTGGATTACAAGAACAAACTTATGATGTGTTGTCAAAGCTTTCTATGACTTGGCAAAGAGTTGAAACAGAGGAGGAAATTACAATGGAAGATTGTTTGTTGATTAACGAGAGGTTAGATATGAATATGGTCAAAACACTTTTTTTGTGCAATAGACAGAAAACGATGTTTTATCTATTTATTACATTAGGAGATAAGCCTTTTAATAGTAAAGTATTTAGTGAGGCTTTAGGCATCTCTAGGGTTTCGTTTGCACCAGCAGAGATGCTATACGAAAAGATGGAGACCAAGGTAGGAGCAGCATCTATATTAAGAGAATCAACTAGCAATATTCAATTAGTATTTGATCAAGATATTTTGGATCAACCTTTTTATGGCTGTAGTGATGGAACTACTACTCATTATTTGAAATTGCATACAACAGATATAATTAATAAGTTAGTTCCTTTCTTAAATAGAGACTTGCTAACAATTAAACTATAATTATGGAAGATCAATTATACCAAAATGTAGATCTGGTTCAATTTTACGATTATGACAACTTATGGGACAATGAAGAAAAGTATATACAACTAGCAGATAAAGCTAAAACAGTTTTAGATCTAGGATGTGGAACAGGGCGATTAGCTACTGTCTTATCAGAAAGAGGAAAAGATGTCGTAGGGGTGGAGTATGCTCAAGCGATGCTAGATAAGGCAAAGAAAAGAAGTTCAGAAGTAAAATGGGTTCAAGGAGATGCAAGAACTATTCGCTTAGAGCAGAAGTTTGATTTGATTATTTTATCAGGTCATGTATTTCAGGTTTTTTTGACGAAAGAAGATCGTTTGGCTGTCCTAGAAACAGTTAAAGAGCACTTAAATAAAGGAGGTAGGTATATCTTTGATAGTAGAAATCCGTTAGTAAAAGATTGGTTAACCTGGACAAAAGAGGAGTCTATACGTCAATTTAAACATCCTCTGCATGGACAAATCACAGCGTGGAATACTTATGAAGGAGATGCAAAAGGATTGACTTATACAACTTATTATAGTATTGATAATACACAAGAGAGTTTTAGTTCACAATCTATGATTGCTTTTCCTAGCTTTAATGAGATAGGACAATTAGTAACTGATGCAGGACTGGGAATAGCAGAAGTATTTGGCGATTGGGAATTTAATAGGTATAGTGAACATAGTGAGGAAATAATATGGTATGGATATGCCTAATAAAAAAAATAAATGGAAGCAAAGGAATTAAAGCAAATTGCTCATAAGTATGCAAAGTCAGTTGAATTAAATGACTTTGTTGCGTATGGTAGTGTGGCGGCAGCTATTGAGACTATAGACGGTAATATATATACAGGGATTAGCATTGATACTGCTTGTTCTATGGGATTCTGTGCAGAGCATGGAGCAATAGCAGATATGCTAAAGCATGGAGAAAATAGAATAAAACGTGTAGTAGCTGTAACTGAGAAGGGAGAGGCTGTACCTCCGTGTGGAAGATGTAGAGAGTTTATGACTCAATTAGCGCAAGATAATGAAAATGCAGTCGTAGAAGTAGAAGATGATCACTATGTAACTTTAGGATCGCTTATACCTTATGATTGGAAGAAAGGAATGAAGCGAAACTGGTAAAGATGTACTTTGCTATTCGATTATAAAAGACTTTAGTATATACTAGAGTCTTTTTTTGTACGATCCCTTTTTTACGAATAATTTATTATGTGTTTATCAATTTTATTAGTTCACTATTAAACTATGTTTATTTAGTAGTAAAATCACATAAAGTGATTATTTAACAAATATAAGAAAATGAGATTGTTAAATATTAGTTATAATGTACAGTTGTTCACTGATTGTGAATTTATTCTGATGTTTTGTTTTGGATAATACATATATGTGAGCATATATTTGTCAAAAATATAAATATAGCGACAATTAGTATGAAAAAACAAACTCTATTTAGTATCCTATTTTTAGTGATGTCTGTTGTAAGTCTTACAGCCTGTTCTTCTAGTGATGATGTACAAGTCACAGAGGCTGGGCAGAATAATTCTAAAATGTTTGGTAAATGGGAATTTGTAGAAAAAGTAGAATTGGATATAGATGGTAAGATAGTAAAAGAGATTTCAGCAAGCAGTCTTAATATCCCAGCTCAAACAGTAGATTATTACAAAGGAGGAATCTCTATTCAAACTGACTATGTAAATAAGAAAGATGGTCAAGGTAATTACTACAATAAAAGATCTCCTAGACAATGGATGCTAAGTGGTACTAGATTGTACTTAGGTATTAGTAAAACATTAGAACAAAATGCTGAGCAGATCTATGATGTTCAAGTATTAAATCAGAATGAGTTAATTATTGAACGCAAGATAGATGCAAATGATGGTAATCGTTATACTTCTAACGTAAGCAGTATTAAAATTACCTATAAAAAAGTGAACTAGTCTTTTACTACTCATAAACATTAGACCCTTACCGTAATTATTACAATGTAAGTAGTAAAAAGATTCTGTAAATAATAAGTAATATAACTTTGAAGAACAGTTATCAAAACGAGGGTGGAGATAACTGTTTTTTTGTTTTTAAGTGGTGTAAGAAGAATAAATAGAGGAAATACTCACTATAACTAAAGAATATAGTAGCTTTTAAAATAGTGTTTTATCTTTATAAGTGATTTGTTTATCAATGTTAATGTGTGAAAAATAGATACTTTAAATATGTTATTTTTGTAAAATTTATGAAGTAAATAAATGCTTTGTTTTCTTATATTAAAAACAGTATAGAGTATTTTTATTTTATTATTATTTAGGATTTTCTTTAGTTTTTTGCGTAAATCTATGTTATATTTTAGGTGTAGTATCCTTAATAAATTCTCATAGTTTAGTTTTCTAGATTTTGGCTTGATGTCAGTCTTAA
Source organism: Myroides odoratimimus (assembly GCF_030326305.1). Lineage (GTDB taxonomy): Bacteria > Bacteroidota > Bacteroidia > Flavobacteriales > Flavobacteriaceae > Flavobacterium > Flavobacterium odoratimimum_A. Next base: position 25,462 of record NZ_JACAKB010000030.1, read on the forward strand.
TTAATTGTTATAATCGACTGTTAATTATGTGACCTATTTATAGTAGGGACTTTTGTCTTGTTTTTTGTTGTTTTTGTCCTTGTAACTTTGTCAAAAAATTACAAAACAAAGGATTATGCAACAAAAATTACTTTTTTTATCAATGTTATTTATGCTATTTTTTACCATTATTTCTTGTTCTAGTGATGATATTCAGGTTACTCATCATGGTAAAAATAAAGCGCTAATACTTGGTAAATGGGAGTTAGAGAGTAAGAATTATTATGATGGATATGGCCATCATATATACAGTGCGACTGAAGAGGACATTAATTACCCTCCTCAAATATTAGTATTCCATAGACAAGAGATCATGATTCAGACTGACTTCTATAAAGAGGAAGGAGAACTAGAGGTAGTCTGTAGTGAACAATCTCTGTTCCAATGGTGTATGAGAGAAGATAAATTATATTTAGGTATTGGTAGAGAAGTAGACTCTAATGATTATCAAGAATATGATATTCTAGTTTTAACGGATGATAAGCTAGTATTGGAGAGAGAGGTTAATGAATATGATAATGACCTTTTTCAATCAAGAGCTAAATATGTTTGGATTACCTATAATAGAGTATCTAGTCACTAGGTATAGTTAGGGTATAATATGGTTTTAAATAATTGGGCTGTTTTAGGAAGGAGACAAGTGAACCAGAAACTCAGTATAATTAACAGGTGTTTCACAAATGGACAGCTGTAATTAGATGAGAAAAGTGTATCTTTCACACTGTAAATAGACAGTGAAAATAATATATGGGATTACAGATAGGAGGGCTAGTAATAGATAAAAATTACGAATCTGATTTAGAGGGATTAGAAGTAATACTAAACAAGAAATTAGTGTTTGAAGATGAGGTTGTGTTTAAAAAGGCTTCAGCTAATGATAAAGAGTCAGATGTATTAGATATCTACTTTTTAGACGATGCGACTCTAATTATGTCATCTATAGCTATAGCTTCTTTAGCATATAAGGCAACTCAACAGAAAGCGATGTCTTTTGTTATAGATGAAGAAACAATGTTATTTAGCCTTTATTATACAGAGAATGGCTTCTTGACGAGAAAAGTGATAGAAGTAGAAGGAGATGTAGTAGAAAGTAGAGGGGAACAATTCGAATATGAGGATGTAGAAGAGAGTAAAGTAGAGCTCATCTATCATCTAATAGAGGATATCTTAGGTGAATATTTATGGGATATAGAACCTCAGGAGAGATGTATGCGTTTCGGGGTTAATGAGATAACTGTACAAGAGAAACAGGAAGTCGTTACTTCTATACCTTCTTTTGAATTTGAAGATCTAGGAGGAGAAGAATATCCGTGTGATGAAAGCAAAGTAATCAATATGAATGAGGAAATCACTAAGGTTAAAAAGCAAAAGAAATCATCGATCATAAAGCAAGTTATAAAAGGACTAGGATTAAAGAATTAGTTTAGTATTATTTAAATATAAAAGGGAATCTATTGTGTAGATTCCCTTTTATATTTATTCTTTTTTCTCAACAGGTTTGTTTTTGTTGATTTCATCTTGAAGTTGACGACGTATTCTTTGTTCGCGTTCTAGTGAAGATTTTCTTAGTTCTTCTAGCTCTTCTTCAGTTTCAGTTAATTTTCTATTGACTTCTCTAATTTCAGAAAAGCTTCTTTTAAAGCGATAGTATATTACTCCTAATACAATAATTAATATACCTATAATCGACCATATTATAGTTAAGAAAGTTGATTTCTCTGAAGACATTCCTAAAACTTCAATATTCTTAGTAGAAGACAATGAAGTAGAAAGAGAATCTCTTGTTATTTTTAGCTGTGAAGCTAAGCTTTCTACAGACTCTTTATGTTCTAACGAGGCATCTTTATTGTTAGCAATAGTAAGGTGTAACTTAGTAAGAGAATCATTTACATTCTTCTGTAATTGGTGTAACTTTTCTACTTCAACAATTTTAGATTTTTGCCAATTCGTTGATTCGTTTAATAAAGTATTGAATTGATTATCTATTGTATTTGTTCTTTCTTGTGCAAAGCTCGCCAAGCTAATTGCAATTAAAGCAACAGTAAATGTGAATTTATTTCTCATCTATATTTTTTATTCTGGTATCTTCAGAGTGACACTTGTTAGTATAATTTATTTAGCCCTTTCTTGTAAAATCTTCATTGTAGAAAATATCAAAACTAAAAAAGTGAAAAGTACAATAGTATATTAATCTTTAGATACTTTTAAAAATTATAGAAAGAATAAAGAACTATTGTTTTATTTAAGACCTTTTGGGTTTTGTTTACAAGTGCAATATATAAAATGTTTAGTATTATCTAAAATTGTTTTAAAATTCTAATAAAATTTGAATATAAACACTTCTATGCCTCAATATCAGTATGCTAAATTGTGTAATAGTTGTGTTATTTTGAATAAAATGGAAGATATTTAAAATTTTTGAATTTTATTGTTGTAGCAATTTTTGAATTTTGAAGGCAAAAAAAGTTAAAAAGTGCCATATAATAGATGAGATATAAAAACAGAGATTCATGTACAGTCTTTTTTGAGAAGCTATGTTTTCACTGTTTTTGTAGTTCTTGAGGTTTTAGATAGCTGTAGTTTTTGTCAATTCTATATAGATGTTTAGTACCATTTTTTGTAAGATTAGTAATCTTTTACTTTTGTAAGATTTATAAAAAACAATACATATTATTGATAATAATAAAAAAAGCCACTGCTTTAACAGTGGCTTTTATATCTAATTATTGCTTTAAAAAATTACTTTTTTTCTGTTGTAATTGTACCAAAAGTTAGTGTCGGTTTTACAAACGTTCTATCTGAGTTACTAGACTTTACGAATGTTAGATTTCTTAATGAGATCTCGTGTAATAACTTTGGCTCAGAACCATCTGCAGGTTCAGTCCATCTTGACTTGATAACAATTTGCCCTTTAGAAGCGATCCAATATTCTTCTAATTTATTTGGGTTATTGGTATTTGATCCTGGTATATCCCCTTGGTACTCACATACCTGATTTAGGTTGATTCCTGTACGACTATATTGTTTTAGACTTACTACTCTTTTTTCGTTTAGTTCTATAATACTCTCAGTCGTAGGTTCTGTAGGTAGGTCTCCTTCTGTAATATTTAAGATTAAAGCCTCTTTATCTTTTAGATTATACAGTGAGTTATTACAATTAAAGTTGTCTAATCCATTCCCGTTATTATTATCAAATTTAAAAGCTAAAGTCCTATTAGCATAAGTGGTAGAACCAAAAGGCATATTGTCATATTTAATATTTGTATCCCCTTGATTAAAATTAACATTTAAAAGTGAAAATGTATATTGATAAATAAGGTTCACGCTGTTATTTGCTGCTGTAGTGTTATTAGTAACTTGTACAGTTCTATCGATGATTACAGTTCCTCCAGGTGATGCTGCTATACTCTGGATAACAGAAGGTGTGGCAGGAGGAGGAAGGTTACAGATAGATTTTCCTTCTACTTTATCAGTGTATTTTCTATAGTCTAGACTAGTGTCAGTTCCATTGATATCTACTCTAGCTCTAGAGATAGTCTCGTCTCTCATAATATTATCAGCATCTATCACTAGTATAAGTGCTTCATCTTTTTGTAACTTATAAAAGATTTTATCTGCTCCTGGTGTAGTACATCTTTGTACAGCAGTTACTTTACTAAAGTCAATGTCTTTATATACTAAATTACCATCATCACATGAGGTAAGTAAAAATATGAAAGATATACCTGCAAGGGTAAAAAACTTTTTCATCTGTAGTGAATATATTATTATCTACAGCAAAAATAGTTTTTTTCTTTCTATAAAACGGTTTGCATTGGTATATTATGTTTATTTATATGTTTTATATTTATAGACATTATATTTTTGATAATTAAAGGGGGAGTTTTAGTGTTTTATAATGCTCATTAAAGATAGAATAAAAAAAATGAATGTCTTTTTTAGGGGAATATAGTATTTGTCTATATTTGGATGTGTTAAATTAATCGTAATAAATCATCATACTTATATGAGTAACTCGACAATAAAAACTAATTATCCAGCACTGTATACATTAGTAACGGTCTTCTTCTTTTGGGGATTTTTTGGAGCAGGTAATAGTATTTTTATTCCATTTTGTAAAGCGTATTTTCATCTGGATCAATTTCAATCTCAATTAATTGATTTTGCTTTTTATACAGCGTATTATTCAGGTGCTTTGATATTGTTTATTTTAAGCACAGTTAAAGGTAAGGATCTTGTAACGAGTTATGGTTATAAAAAATCTATAGTATTTGGTTTATTATTTTCGGCAGTAGGAGCAGGATTAATGATCTGGGCTGTCAATGTTAATGTCTATACAGCATTATTAGTAGGACTTTTTGTAGTAGCTCTAGGTTTCTCGTTACAACAGATTGCTGCTAATCCTTTGGTGATCTCTGTTGGAGACCCTAAGACAGGAACGAGTAGAGTAAGTTTAGGAGGGGCAGTTAATTCATTAGGAGGGACTATAGGACCATTGCTAATGGCGTTTGCTTTATTTGGAAGTACAGTGGCGCTTACAGATGATCAAATACAACATCTGAGTCTGTCTAGTATGACTCTTCTATATACAGGTGTAGGAGCTCTTTTTGTTATTGCAGCTATGCTATTTCGATTCTCAAAAAAGATACCTGATGGTGTACGTATTGAACCTATGGAGCCAGCTAAGAAAGCGATAGGAACTTTAGTTACCATGACAGTATTATTAATGATGATTTATGTACCAGTATTTAGTACATATAGTCAGTCAGCTAATGAGCCTATAGAGCTATTGGTTAAAGAAAAAGAGATTTTAGAAAACAAGAAGGTAGATGTATCTCAGGAAGGAGAAAAAGAGAAAGCAATAGCGTTTTTAGATACTCAAATTGTAGAGATTAAAGAAGGCTTAGATAACAAACGTATTATGTTACTTTCGGCTGCTTTAATAGTAATAGGTGGAAGTATTGGGTTTGCTTTTAGAAGTAGTAGAAAGAATAAACAAGGATGGGGTGCAATGCAATATCCACAGTTGTTACTTGGGATGTTTGGTATTTTTGCTTATGTAGGAGTAGAGGTAAGTATAGGTAGTAATCTAGGTGAGCTGCTTAAGTTAGAAGAGTTCGGTAATCTGCAATCGTCTCAAATCACTCCTTATATATCGATGTATTGGGGAAGTTTAATGATTGGAAGATGGGCAGGTGCTGTAAGTGTATTTAACCTTACTAAAGGGAAACAACTATTAGCGATGATCATTGTACCATTTTTAGCTTATTTCGCTGTTCTTGGGGCTAATTATTTGGCAGGTAATAATATCACTCCTTTATACTATTATTCAATATGTGTGGTTTTACAAATCGTATTAACATATTGGGCAAAGAATAAATCAGCTAGAACCTTAATGTTGTTCAGTCTTTTTGGATTGTTGGCAATGTTAGTTGGATTGTTTAGTACAGGTATGGTTGCTATTTATGCTTTCTTAGCAGGCGGTTTAGCTTGTAGTGTATTATGGCCAGCTATTTTTAATATTGCTATTATAGGATTAGGTAAGTATACAGCTCAGGGATCTTCTCTTTTAATCATGATGATATTGGGAGGAGGTATTATTCCTCCGATTCAAGGAAAGGTAGCAGATATATTAGGTATTCACCAATCTTATATAGTGAGTTTACTATGTTTTGCTTATTTATTAGCCTTTGGTTTAGTAGCGAAACGAGTATTATCAAAACAACAAATAGATATTGATAATATTGATTAGTTTTTATCTGAAAAAAGACTTTACAATTTATACATCTTGGATTAAATGTATATAAATGAGATAAAGTAAATAAGATAAGGAGTGTGAATTTATACTTGTTTGTATAGTGATATTATTACAGAAGATCAATATGAGAATAACGAAGAAAGAATTCGTTAATTTCGTAAAAGTCTTGAAAAGTTGTAATTTGATTTGCGCTAATAATACGAGTTTTATTACATTTGCGAATACGTGACAATTAAAGACATGACAAAACAACTCTATTCAAAGAGTATAACAATAATTTTACCAACACAAATAAAATGAAACACGTTTATCTTGATAATGCTGCGACAACATCTGTACGTCCAGAAGTAATCGAAGAAATGGTTAATGTACTTAGAAATGATTATGGTAATCCTTCTTCAACATATGCTATCGGAAGACATGCAAAGTCGTTAGTAGAAAATGCAAGAAAAGTAATAGCAAAACAATTTAATGCTACTTCTTCTGAGATTATCTTTACTTCTTGTGGAACAGAAGGTAATAACTGGATTCTACGCTCTGCAGTACGTGACTTAGGAGTTAAGAGAATAATTACTTCTAAATTAGAGCATCATGCTGTCTTAAATACTGTGAAGCAACTAGGTGCAGAATTTGGTATAGAAATAGTGTTCTTAGATATTCAACCTACTAGTGAAATTGATTATAAGCAATTAGAAGAATTATTAAAAGATGAATCTAAGCTTACATTAGTGAGTTTAATGCATGTTAATAATGAGGTGGGTACAGAATTAGACTTGAAGCGAGTAGCTACATTATGTGAAGCGAATCATGCTTTATTTCATTGTGATACTGTACAGTCTATCGGTAAAACTAAAATAGATCTAGCAGAAACACCAATAGATTTTATTGTGGCTAGTGCTCATAAATTTCATGGACCAAAAGGAATTGGTTTTGCTTTTATCCGTAAGAAAAACGTGCTAAAACCTGTGATGTTTGGTGGAGAGCAAGAAAAAGGGCTAAGAGCTGGTACTGAAGGTGTACACCAAGTGGTAGGTATGGCGAAAGCACTAGAAATGGCTTATGAATTACTAGATGAAGAAAGAGCGCATATTACTAGTATTAAAGAATACTGTAAAGAGAGACTAGTAGAAGTATTCCCAGAAGTATGTTTTAATGGAAATAATGTAGGGTTCTATAATATCTTGAATGTATTATTGCCGTTATCAGAAGAGAAAGCAGCAATGATGTTGTTCCAATTAGATATGAAAGGAATTGCAGTATCTCGTGGAAGTGCATGTCAATCAGGAAGTCAAAAGCCTTCACATGTATTATCTCAGTTTTTATGTGCAGAGGATTTGAAGAAGCCTAGCTTAAGACTTTCTTTTGGTCATGAAAACACAAAAGAAGATATTGATATTTTAATCGAAGTATTGAAAACAATCTAATCAGATTGTAGTTTAAATATAAATTAAATCCACTCCTAGAGAGTGGATTTTTTGTTTTTAGAATTGAGAAGTAGTAATCTTAACTAAAAAAAGAGAAAACTTCACCAAAAATAAGATTGCTTTACATTAACATTAGCGCTAAATTTGCAGAAACAACACAACATTTATGAGTTCGAATAATAGATACGCACTACGCGGGGTTTCTGCTGAGAAAGAAGACGTTCACAATGCAATTAAGAACATTGATAAGGGATTATTCCCAAAGGCATTTTGTAAGATTATACCAGATCATTTAACAGGAGATGAAGATTACTGTTTAATTATGCATGCTGATGGAGCGGGGACAAAGTCTTCTTTGGCTTATATGTACTGGAAAGAAACAGGAGATATTTCTGTATGGAAAGGAATTGCTCAAGATGCATTAATCATGAATATTGATGATTTATTATGTGTAGGAGCGACAGATAATATTATGCTTTCTAGCACTATAGGGCGTAATAAAAATCTAGTTCCAGGAGAAGTTATTTCTGCTATTATTAATGGAACAGAAGAATTAATTAATGAACTAAAATCTTTTGGAGTGACTATTCACTCTACAGGAGGAGAGACCGCTGATGTAGGGGATTTAGTTCGTACGATTATTGTTGATTCTACTGTGACTGCTCGTATGAAGAGAAGTGATGTTATTGATAATGCTAATATCCAAGCAGGGGATGTTATCGTAGGTTTAGAATCATTTGGACAAGCTACTTATGAAAAAGGGTATAATGGAGGTATGGGAAGTAATGGATTAACATCAGCTAGACATGATGTTTTTGACCATTCTTTAGCTGCAAAATATCCAGAGAGTTATGATTCATCGGTACCAGAAGAGTTAGTCTATTCAGGAAAAGTACATCTTACTGATGCTGTAGAAGGTTCTCCTATTGATGCAGGTAAGCTAGTGTTATCACCTACTCGTACCTACGCTCCGATTATTAAATCAATATTGAATAAATATAAATCAGATGATATTCATGGAATGATTCACTGTAGTGGAGGAGCACAAACTAAGATTCTTCACTTCGTGGATAAATTACATATCATAAAAGATAATATGTTCCCTGTTCCACCGTTATTTAAGCTAATTCAAGAGCAATCTAATACAGATTGGAGAGAGATGTACCAAGTGTTTAACTCAGGGCATCGTATGGAATTATATGTAAGACCAGAAGTAGCAGCTGATATTATTGCTATCTCGGAATCTTTTAATGTAAAAGCTCAGATAGTAGGAAGAGTAGAAGCATCAGAAGAGAAGCAATTGACAATCACTTCTGAATACGGAACATTTAAGTACTAAAAAAAACATACAATATAAAATGGCAAGATTGCTTTCTATCGATTTCGGTAAAAAACGTACAGGTATAGCTGTAAGTGATGAATTACAAATTATAGCTTCAGGATTAACGACAGTTGATACAGAGCAATTATTGCCATTTCTAAAAGATTATTTTTCTAAAGAGAAAGTAGAGAAGGTTATTATTGGAGAACCAAAACGATTAAATAATGAGCCTTCTGAAGTAGTCCCTTTGTTAAATAGCTTTATTGAGAAGTTTAAATCGTTATTCCCAACTATGATTGTGGAGAGAATTGACGAGAGATTTACGTCTAAGATGGCTTTTCAAACAATGATTGATAGTGGACTCAAGAAAAAACAAAGACAGAATAAAGCGCTGATAGATGAAATAGCAGCAACTATTATTCTTCAAGATTATATGAGAAAATAAGTTAGTCATTTTTTACTTTATTTAAGAAAAGTTGTTGGTTATTTCTCTTAAATAAAGAGTAATTTTGCATATTAAATAAATCCGATATAATGTCAAGTATACAAAAATCAGAGGCTGATGTTGTTTTGGTAGGGGCAGGTATTATGAGTGCTACTCTTGGGGTCCTACTGAAAGAGCTGAAACCAAACTTAAAAATTGAGGTTATTGAGCGTCTCGACAGTGCGGCTGCCGAAAGTTCTGATGCAATGAATAATGCCGGAACTGGACACTCTGCGTTTTGTGAATTAAATTATACGCCTGAAAAAGCAGACGGTACAATAGATGCTTCTAAGGCAATCAATATTGTAGAGCAATTCGAAGTTTCTCGTCAATTTTGGTCTTATTTGGTAAATAAGGGAGTCCTTAAAAATCCAAGTAATTTTATCCATACTGTACCTCATATGAGCTTTGTATGGGGAGAAGATAACGTGAACTATCTTAGAAAACGTTATAATGAACTTCAAAAATATCCATTATTTCAAGGAATGGAATTCTCTGATAATAAAGAGAAAATAAAAGAATGGGCTCCATTGATTATGGAGAACAGAAAGGAAAGTGAAGTATGTGCTGCTACACATATGAATCTTGGAACGGATGTTAACTTCGGAGATCTTACTCGTCAATTATTTGACTATCTAAAGAATGAGGATGGAGTTAATATGACTTTTAACTGTGATGTAACAGATATTAAAAAAACTGGTTCTGATTGGACAGTGTCTGCAACTGATAGTAAAGGACAAAAGAAAGTAATCAAATCTAAGTTTGTATTTGTAGGAGCAGGAGGAGGAGCAATCCTTTTATTACAAAAAGCTGATATAACTGAAAGTAAAGGTTATGGAGGTTTCCCTGTTGGAGGAGAATGGTTGGTATGCCGTAATCCTGAAGTAGTTAAAAAACACATGGCTAAGGTATATGGAAAAGCATCTGTAGGTGCACCACCAATGTCTGTACCTCACTTAGATACTAGATTTATTGATGGTAAGCATTCATTACTTTTTGGTCCTTATGCTGGTTTCTCAACAAAATTCTTAAAGAAAGGATCATACTGGGACTTAATTAAGTCATTAGAACTTAATAATATTGGACCAATGTTAGGTGCTGGTCTTCGTAATATGGATTTGACTAAGTATCTAATCGAGCAAGTATTACAGTCTTCAAAATCTCGTTATGCAGCATTGAGAGAATATTATCCAGATGCTAAAGAAGAAGATTGGAAACTTGAAAAAGCAGGACAACGTGTTCAGGTTATCAAAAAAGATAAAGATGGAAAAGGTATCTTACAGTTTGGAACGGAAGTCGTAAGTGCTGCAGACGGATCTATAGCTGCATTATTAGGTGCTTCTCCTGGAGCATCAACTGCAACGCCAATTATGTTAAAGCTTTTATCTCAATGTTTTAAAGAAGAGTTTAAATCTGCAGAATGGCAAAGTAAGTTTAAAGAAATGATTCCTACTTTTGGATTGAAATTAAATGAACATCCAGAATTGGTAGCTACAACTAGAGAAAATACTAGTAAGACTTTAAAAATATATCCACATAATAACTAATGAGAAGCCTCCTAAATAGGAGGCTTTTTTATATAACGACTATTTATAATCCATATATTGAGAAAAGATCTCGTATAGAAATGTAAATAGTGTGTGTTGTGATGAATTTAACTATTATATTTACATACGCTTTTCTCTTGGTTAGATAATGACTTTTTAATTATAAATATTTGATATACATTTTTTTACATAATATGTCTAAATCTCTTTATCTGATTTTTTCTTGTTGGATATTAGTGTTTTTTATGACTAACTGTGATGGTGTAAAGAAGAATGATCTATTACATAAGACTATAAAAGATTATCTAAATGTATATAATCCAAATGCTGTAGATTCGTTAATGTCGTGAATTCAAGTTATAAATGCAACAGTTGCTATTTTGTCTAATTTATCTGCAAAAACTTCATTAGGCGATTTAAA
>NZ_JACAKB010000031.1 GCF_030326305.1 Myroides odoratimimus
ATATATTTAAATTTCAGATACTTAAATATACGGATTTTTACCTTTTTTTATGCATTAATATTAATCGAACTCAGGTTACAAAGCAATTTTGCTTCATATCTCTTTCATTTCTTCTAAAATCATATTATTGTATGCTTGTATCACTAATTCAGACTTATTTTGTATAATTTCTTTTCATTTTATATGTTTATCGCTTAATTTGTGTTTAACAGATAAAGATCACTATACGTTTCATGAAAAACCACATCCTAACGATCACTCTATTACTTCTGTCTACTTTTATACAAGCTCAGAAGATAGAGCAAGTCTTTTTAGATAAAGAGGATAAGACCAAAAACTATTATACAAAAATCTATCCTTCTCATTTGCCATGGAGTGGGTATTTAGTCTTAATACCAGGCTTTGGAGAGAGTGCAGAGAAGGTATTGTTAGAAACAGATCTACCACTACTAGCTGCCAAGAGTGGTATGCTAGTGATTATCCCATGTCTGCAAGATGGATTGCTTTCGTTTGGAGTAGATAAGACGAGTCAGAGTACATTAGGTCAAATCATAGAAGATGTCAGAAGTAAACACAAGCTTATGGATCAGCGTTTTTTCATAGGTGGGTTTTCGATAGGAGGAAGTACGGCTATTAAGTACGCACAAGAGACCATAACGAAGCCACATGCTGTATTTGCGATTGATCCACCCTTAGATTTTGAACGTTTTTATAACTCTAGCCAGCGCGAGATAAGGCTGTCAGGTGTAGACAATGCTAGTGAAGAGAGTGTCTATATGATAGGTAAAATAGAAGAAGTGATGGGAGGTACTCCTGCTACTGCATTAGAAGCCTTTTATAGTACATCTCCCTATTCATTCACGGATCTTAATCAGACTGCAGTGAAGAAGTTTGGACAACTTCCCTTGAGAATCTATACAGAACCAGATGTAAACTGGTGGATACATGAGAGAGGTGAGGATCTGACTAGTATGAATGCAACAGAAAGTTCTGCTTTTATCAATGAATTAAGACGTTTAGGAAATGAGCAGGCAACGCTTATTACTACATCAAATAAAGGATACCGCATGAATACTCAGTTGCGTCATCCACACTCTTGGACGATCGTGAATAATCAAGAATTGATCCAATGGTTGTTAAGTAGTAAGTATTAACCCCCAAATACGCATTAACCAAATACTACAGAGCCATTCTACTTCATAGTTCTTTCATTAGCTCTAAAACTATACTATTATTTGTTTGTAGAGTTATGTGTGAGATCCTTCCTATCGTTAGGGGACATAGATTGCGGATGGGTATTTCCATAATATTTTTGCTCTGCTATATGATAGTATTTATATTCGTTTTATATTCGCTTAATCAAATTAAGGCGTATATAATGAAAGTAAAAGAAAAAGGACATACACTTATTATAACGAGTGACGAGGGAGATATAGTAACGTTTCTTAAAAAGCTAGAAGAGCAGTATGAGCATAGCCTTGTACAGTCTAATTTAATACTAGATTTAACAAAGGTTAAATATAAGGTATTAGAAGAGGATTTAGAGTGTTTTGAATCTCTAGCTATACGACATATAGAGGAGGCTAATAAGTCTTTTATTATCGTTATGGAGTCAATAGACTTTAATGAGTTTGATGGAGATTTGATTATTGCTCCGACTTTACAGGAAGCACATGATTTGATAGAAATGGATGAAATCCAAAGAGACTTAGGATTTTAGATAAAAATATATAAAAGGCTTAAAGTAATTTAAGCCTTTTATTTTGACTTAGCTTGTCGTTTTTGTAAATTACAAGCTCAAAAATTAAAACAAAACAATATTGAAACTTACTATATTAGGCTGTTATGCAGCAACACCAAGAACGATAACTAACCCTACATCTCAAGTTTTAGAGATGGGAGGGCAGATGTTTTTAATCGACGCTGGTGAAGGAACTCAAGTACAATTAAGGCGTCATAAGTTGAAGTTTCAACGTATTAATCATATTTTTATCTCTCACTTACACGGAGATCACTTTTATGGATTGATAGGGTTGATCTCAACGTATATGTTGTTAAACAGAACTTCTGATTTGCATATTTATGGACCTAAGGGAATTAAGGAAGTGACTTTATTACAGTTGAGACTTTCTAATTCTTATTCAGGATATAAGTTGTTCTTTCATGAACAGACTAGTAAAGAGAGTAGAGTTGTATTTGAAGATGATAAGGTTATTGTACGTACCATACCATTAGATCACCGTGTGTATACAAATGGGTATTTATTCGAAACAAAACCTGGTGATAGAAAGTTGCGCATAGGAGCTATTGAAGATTTAGGTATTGATAGATGTTATTATCAGAAGATTAAAAGTGGTGGTAATATCACATTAGATGATGGTACTGTAGTGGATAATAAGGATATTACTTATGATCCAGAACCTACGGAGAGCTACGCATTCTGTTCAGATACTTACTATTCTGAAGCCATAGTACCTATCATTAAAGATGTAGATGTATTATACCATGAGAGTACTTTCTTAGACAGTGAAGAGCACTATACAGAACGAACGAAACACTGTACTGCTAAGCAGGCGGCAAGTATTGCAAAACTAGCGAATGCAAAGACTTTAATATTAGGACATTATTCTACGAGATATAATGATATTACCTTGTTTAAGAAAGAAGCAGAGACTGTGTTTAGTGGTAAAATATTGAATGCAGACGATGGTAAAGTGTTTGACCTATAATAGATTTAGATATGAGTGACTTAAGTGATTACAGAAAATCGTATGAGAAGAGTGTATTGTTGGAAAGTAGTGTAGACGAAAACCCAATGATGCAATTCAAGAAATGGTTTTATGAGATAGAGGATTTCGGTGGAGTAGATGAGGTAAATGCAATGACAGTGTCTACAATAGGTTTGGATGGCTTTCCGAAGTCTAGAGTGGTACTCTTAAAGTCTTATGACGAAGAGGGATTTGTGTTTTACACAAATTATAACTCTGAGAAAGGCAAGGCTATTATTGCTAATCCACATTTGTGTTTATCATTCTTTTGGCCTTCTGCGGAGCGTCAGATTATTATCAAAGGTATCGCTAGTAAGGCTAGTGCAGCTCAGTCTGATAATTATTTTGATAGCCGTCCTTTAGGAAGTCGATTAGGTGCTATTGTATCTAATCAGAGTGAGGTTATCCCTAATCACCAAGTACTAGAAGATGCTATTAATAAATTAGAAAAAGAAGCAACTAAAGATACGGTAAAACGACCAGAGAATTGGGGGGGATTTGTAGTAAAGCCTGTGTCTATTGAGTTTTGGCAAGGAAGAGCTAATCGCCTTCACGATCGTATTCGATATACGCTGACAGAAGATGGTTTAGATTGGAAAATAGAACGACTAGCACCGTAATATGAAAATAGCAAAGATCATATTAACTATCGCAACCCTGTTATTTATGGGATGGGCGTTAATGGAAAGTTCTAAGGACCAACCAAAAATATGGGTGCAAGTAGTGGGTGTAGCCTTGTTCTTTTTCTCCATGGCGAGATTGATGCAAAAGACACCTAGTAACACTCGTCAACAAGGACCTGCGGAACGGGAGTTCGATGCAGGAATAAAGAAAGATTTAATCAATCAAGCAAAAGAAGAAGAGAAAGATGCTTAGCAAAGGAGATTATGTACAAGTATTAGATGAGAACGAAGAAGGAGTTGTCATTAATATTATAGGAGATGAGGTAACTATAGAATCTAAAGAAGGTTTTATATTAACGTATAAACCGAATGAGCTTTTAAAAATAGCTAAAGAGGACGAGGTAGATATGCGTTCGGCTAGTACTAGAAGTTCAGTTAGTGAAGCACTACAAGAAAAAGTAGATCCTATAAAACGTTCCTTTACGAAGGAAAAACGTTCGCGTAAGGATGAGTTTATCCTAGAAGTAGATTTGCATATAGAGAAACTTACGAATGACTATAGACGTATGGAGAAGCATGATATGCTGACTCTACAGCTAGATACAGCTAGGGGACAGGTGGAGTTCGCTATCCGCAATCGCATTCCTCGTATTGTATTTATACATGGTGTAGGAGAGGGTGTATTAAAGGCTGAGTTAGAGTTTCTATTCAGTAGATATGCGGAGATAGTAGCTGAAGATGCGAATTATCAAAAGTATGGATTAGGAGCTACACAGATTTACTTTAAACAAAACGTCAGATAAATTAATTAAGAATTAATTTGTTTAAAAACTTTTGATATACAAAAAAACGACAATATGGCTAGGCTGTATTGTCGTTTTTTTGTGGATATATACGCCTTATACTATATGGATATTATGTCCTATCGGCACGTAATCGTTGTGCTCTAATTAGGAATTTTGGCTACTGTATAATAAACTTATATAACGTGATCTAGATTGTGTATAAATCACTCTAAGGGAGGGGGAATAGTAGTGCTGGAGATCCATAACGTAATCACACATCGCATACCATGCTTAACATTCCCCTCTATAGAGGAGCCGTAGGGTGGGGGGTATTGCTACGCTCAAATTATTAATTAGAAATGTTTATCTTAATACATTCCTACTGTTATGGAATCACTGTGTGGAATCTACGACACGGATTTAAATCCGCGCAACATCACTGTGCGGATACACGTTGTGTAATACATATAATTGCTTTATAGATTTAGTTTAAGTGCTTCTGTTATGATTTATTAGCTGTATTTGTGATATGTCTATGCCTATTGAGTTAAGAGAAAGTAGATAGAGAAGTTTGTATTAATTACTTTTCGAATTCTTTTCTATTGTTTAGAATTGTCTCTAAATTATTAAATGCCCAGACTGATATGTTTTCGCTATAGGGAACTAAGTCTAATCCAAGTTCAGTAAGTGTATATTCTACTTTAGGAGGTACGGTAGGATATACTTTTCGTGTAATAAAACCATCAGCTTCTAAGGTTTTTAAAGTTTTGGCTAGCATTTTTTGAGAAATATCTCCTATTGCTTTATCTATTTCATTAAAACGCATTACAGGCGCACCCAAATTATATAGGGGCAAATTCGAATAGAGCATTGTTAGAAGCATTGCCACAAGATGTACAATTTACAATTCACAATATTTATGAGGTTTATCCCGATGGGCAGATAGATGTGGAGAGGGAACAAGAGTTGTTATTAGATCACAATAGAATAATCATTCAGTTCCCTACTCAGTTGTTTAATGTACCGAGTTTACTGAAGTTATGGCTAGATGAGGTTCTTACTTATGGATGAGCATTCGGAGTAGAACAAGGTGCTTTAGTAAGTAAAAAAATAGGTATAGTAACCACACTACCTACTGGTGGAGTAAAAGAGTCTTATGTAAAAGATAGTCATTACGGATTTACAGTGGAAGAATTTTTATTACCAGTCATAGCTACTATCAAGTATATTGAAGCAAATTATATAGGGTTTGTAGCTTTAAATAATGCGTATGGACCTACGGAGCAAGAAGTGAGTGAGGCTGTAAAAAAATATGTAGAATTATTGAAGAAATAAGCATAAAGACAAGTCGTTAGTAGAATTTACTAACGGCTTTTTTTGTATAAAAAAATCACTTAATACACCCACCTAGGCATAAAAAGTGATTCTTCATTAAATTCATACTAATACACAACATTATAAAGATACAATAAGTTTTGTTAAAAACATAGTATTATATAGATAAAATGAGAATATCTATTTTGTGTCATAATCTTATCGGTAATTATCTCAATACGACGTTCTAAGTTATCGAATGATCTGTATCTATTCGTATAGAGGTGATTATTGTTGATTGAAATATTGATTTTATTTAGCATAATAAATAGAATTACTCTTTATGTTGTGTTATTTGAGAGTCTGAACTTCTATTTTTAGAATTATCATATTTATGTAATTATGATAAAGTTTTGTTAATAATATTTAAAAAAGAATTATATTAAACTTTTTAAAAATCTACCAAACTATGAATATTAAATATACAATCTGTGCAATCCTATTGGGAACGATAAGTGTGATGGCTCAAGATGAAAAAAAAGAAGAATCAACTTTATTAGGTGTATTGACACAGCAGGCTAACCCCGATGCACCTAAGAAAGTGAATACCTTAGAAGTGTATCTAGACTCAAAGTACGAGAATTTGACTAAGACTAGTGGAGCCGGTACTTCAGATAGTAAGTTTAGATTAGTACAGTCGCGAGTTTATTTAAAAGGGAATTATAATAATAAGCTTACTTATTCTTTGCGATATAGGTTGAATGAGTCAGTAGCTTCTAATGCCTTGGAGTTTGCTTTTTTAGAGTATAATATTGATGACCATTGGACAGTGGGTATGGGAAAACAGTTTACAGCTTGGGGATCTACGGAGTTGTCTTATAACAGTGCTGATTTATATATGTTTACGAATATCATTGGTTCTATTGAGCTATTTAGTCCTGGAGCTAGTATTGCTTATAAAGTAAAGGGACAGTCTTTTAAGTTACAGATGGTCTCTCAGGGAGAGCAGTTTGCGGCAGAAGATTATAAAAATAAGGCTTATGGAGGATTGTTTTTATGGGAAGGAGAATTGTTTAAAAAACATTTGAAAACTCGTTATGGATATGCGCTATTTCAGCATGATGCGAAGAAGTATTACAGCTGGGTAACTATGGGAAATAGGTTGACATTGAATAACTTTATGGCAGAGGTAGACTGGATGTATGGTTTTAGAAATGTAGGAGATGCTGCTTTTACAGACTTAAATACAGGTACCAAAGGAATCGCGTATGTGAAGGATAATGTGACGACAGCTTCTGTGAAGTATAAATTCCATAAAGTGACTCCATATGTAAAAGTGATGTATAACTATAGAAAAGATCTTGAGAGTAATGTATCTTATGCTTTAAAGGGAGTTTCGACAGCTATAGAGTACAATCCATTTAATGATAAGGCGTTTAAGGATCTTAGACTTTTTGCAGCTTATAACTTTCTGAATTATGATTATAAGAATTATGAAGTTTCTAAGGCAGATAAGAATGAACATCAGATAGCAGTGGGGGTGAGATGGATGGTTCCGTTGTTTAAATTATAAATAGAGTAAGTATGATGAAGTACAATGAATTATTAATAAATGAAGAGAGCAAGACAATGCAATTGTTTAAAGGCTTATCAGAGGAAGAAGATAGAGAGCTAACGCTAAGAGTTGGTTTATTAATTAAACAAGGTAAAAGACTAAGAATGCAAGTTGTAGCAGATGATATTGATGAGTTTAATGTTTATCTAGAAGGGTATGATCTTGTAGATGATTTATTGTAGTTTAGAAGAAATAGAATAAGAATTCGGGCTTATAAAATTAAAAAGACTTACTGTCCTAGTTTAGGATAGTAAGTCTTTTTTTTGTTTAAAAATATAAGAAAATAAATAATTATAAGTGTTTGTTTATAAGGGTGTTATTGTTGTTTTATTTGTTAAAAAAAGTTTTTATTTTTTTATAAAATGAATGCAAAGTTTATCTAAAAGGGGATTTATATGATGAGCGCTCACAGTAAAATATTTTTAATCAATTCAAAATTATAAGAAAATGAAAAAGTCAATAAAATTTAAAGCAATCTTGATCGTGTTTAGTTTAATAGGTTTAGGTCTTACATCATGTAGTAAAGATGATGATACTATCAAACCAAATAAAAAAGTAAAAGTAGAAGATGTCTACGGAAGTTACAGCGGAAAGGCAATCACTTCTCAAGATAAGGTTAAGAATGAGAAGAATGTAAACTTTAGCGCTAAAGCGGGAGTTATTTCTTTTACAGAACTACCAGTTAAAGAAATAGTATCTACTGTAGTAGGTGATTCTAAAAAGACTGAGGAGGCATTAAAAGCTCTAGGAAAGGTAAAATATAATTTAGATTATAAAGCAGCTTTAAATAAAAATAGTACAGCTGTAGAATTGACTTTTGTACCAAAGGCTCTAGAACTTAAAGTTCCTATAGATGGCAAGGTAAAAAATGTAAAAGTAATATTCTCTGCAAAAGATAAAGGAATCTACGTTTCTGGTAAATCGAATGTAGTGAAATTTGGTTTTACAGTATCTGAGTTAACAATTGATGAGGTATTAGAAAGTAGATTAGTACCTATTAATTACGCGTTTCCAGCTTCTGTCAAAAAGTAAGAAAAATATAACAGTTTATTTATTTAGTTTTTACATAGGATAGCCTATTACTAGGAGACAAGGGTAATAGGTTATCTTTTAAACTGTAAAGGATAAAAATATTTTTTTGTATAATGTGTTGTTTTGTAGTGTTTTAATGGTTGTTTTTGTGAATTTGTATAGAATAAGTCATTTTTTTTAATTTCTTCATGCAAGGATTTCTAAAAGTCGGGTTTATATACATGAGTACTCACTATGAAATATTGTTAAACAAGCTAAAAGTATATTAAAATGAGAGCAGTAAGAAGAATTAAAATGTTTACGGTCTTATTTAGTTTAGTTGGTATTAGTTTTACATCATGTATTAGTGATGATAATAGTATAGAGCCAAATAAACCTGTTAAGATAGGAGATATAGTAGGAAGTTATAGTGGGAAAGCTTATACTCTACAAGGGAAATGGATGAATGAACAAAATACAATTTTTAAGATTAATGATAGCTTGATTGTATTTGATAATCTGCCAGTAAGAGAACTTGTGGGATCAGTAGTTAAAGACGCTAGAAAAACCGAGGAGATATTAAATAAGATGGATAAAGTAAAGTATAATCTTGCTTATACATCTGTAATAGATAAGACAGGAACAGCGTTAATATTAACGATGAGTCCAAGAGAATTGAAATTTACAATTCCGATGGATGATAGTAAAAAAGAAGTAGTGGCTCATGTCACTGCAAAGTATAAAGGGATTTATGTGTCTAATAGGTATGATATGGTGAAGTTTGAGTGGATAGTAGACAAATTAACTGTGGATGGAAAAGAAGATAACGACTTTATAGAAGTGAAGTATTTCTTTCCAGGATCTGTTAAGAGGTAAAAAAATTTAGGTTTTACTCCTTAGATTCCAACCAAAATGTTTATATAACAAATGACTAAAAAAGATAGTGTAGAACGAGGGTTAGTGGATAGACTACGATCTAAAGACCAATCTGCTTGGAAAGAATTCTATGAATTCTATTCAGGACATTTTACCTATGTATGTATGCGATATCTTAAGAGTCATGATGATGTCAAAGATGTGATGCAAAATAGCTTTATCAAGATTTTTAATGCTATTGGTTCATTTGAGTATAAGGGAGTAGGATCATTAAAAGCTTGGACAACGCGTCTAATAATTAATGAGTCTTTAAAGTTTCTTAGAGATACTGCTAAGATAGAGTTTCCTACTCTAGTAGAAGAATTACCAGAAGTAATAGAAGAGGAGGAACCTAATTTAGATGAGATACCAGAATCAGAAATATTAGAATTGATTCGTTCTTTACCTGATGGGTATCGAATGGTTTTTAACCTTTATGTTTTTGAGAAAAAAAGTCATAAAGAAATAGGTAAACTGCTAGAAATAGGTGAGAGCTCATCTGCCTCTCAATTTCACCGAGCGAAGAAGATATTAATGCAGAAGATAAAGTTATATAATAAACCAAAAACAAACGCCTTATGAACGATAAATGGTTAAATGATCTGGAGCAGAAGATGAAGGATCATACAGAGATCGGACCAGAGGGGTTATGGGAGGATTTGGAACAAAAGCTTTTTGGGGAAGAGAAGGGAAAAATCATACCATTATGGTCAGATACTGTACAGCAAGCAACAAATAAAAGACAAGCACCTAAAGAAGTAAACTTTAAAAGGATTATTGGTATCGCTGCTTCTGTGGCAATACTATCTATTGGAGGTGCAGAACTATATTTGAGAAGTGGACGTGCATTACAGCATGATGATAAAGAAAAAGAAAGCATTGTTATAGATGCTAAAGAGAGTAATTTAAAGCTTGATTCTACGCCTAGTCAATACCTTGATAAAGTAGAAGAGATAATAACCAAAGAAACACACACAAATACCAAAGCTTTGACTTCAAATGAAAAGGAGAAGGCAAGCAGTCATACTATCAAGACAATAGAAGAAAGGAGAGAGACTTCTATTGTTGAGATAGTTGACAACAACTCAAGTTCGATAGAACAAGAGAAGGTAGGTAGTGGTGTACTTTCTGATTTAGTTGATAAAGATAAAGTACAAGAGCAATTAGCGATTTTAGTTGAAGAAAGTAATCAAAACATAGAGAAAGCTTTAGTTGATAATCAGCTGAAAGAAGCAGAAATAAAAGATCAAGTAAAGTCAAAAAAGAATAGAGGTTTTTCTTTAGGTTTAATATCTAGTAATATAGCCTCTACTTCTAGTATGCAACAAAATGGATACAGTACAATGAAGGGAATGATGAAGGATGATAGTAATGTCTCTTTAGATATGGGGATGGCGAGTGCTGTACTGTCAGAGATTTATGTTGTTAATCAAAATAAGGAGGTCTATACAGATATCAAGCATAAGAAACCTATTCGTTTTGGAGTAGCTCTATATTATCCTATGGGGGATAAATGGGGAATCAATACAGGGGTGACTTATACGAAATTATCATCTGATCTTACTTCAGGAAGTCAAGAGTATAAAATTATAAATACACAGACATTACATTATGTAGGAGTACCAATTCAAGTGAATTATAACGTATGGGAGAAAGGGAATTTCTCAGCCTATGCCAATGGTGGACTTCATTTTGAGAAATCAGTGTATGGAACGTTGAAAACAAAGTTTAAGGCTGATCAACATGTAGAAAAAATACCAGATGAAAAGGTAAAAGTCAAAGGAATACAGACTTCAGTAAATTTAGCTGTAGGAATAGAGTACAAGTTAGCGAAGAGTGTTGGACTGTTTGTTGAACCAGGAGCTCGATATTACTTTGACAATGGAAGCTCTGTTAAAACTATTTATACAGAGAAGCCTTTTGATTTTAATATGCAGTTAGGATTGCGTTATTCGATACCTAATACAAAGAAATCAATAGAAAGTAAAGAATAAAAATTAAGAAGGTCGGAAGTAGAAGTGTCTATATACAACAATCTTCAAAAATCTATGAATAAAGAGAAGTAAAGTGTTAGTAAGTTTTATGTTCATATTACTATATAGTTAGGTTATATATAGTAATGTTTTTAATTAATTTATCACCCTCTGCACCTCTGTAATTTATTACAGAGGTGCTTTTTTTTTGGATAAAAAAAAACGCTTACCATTCATTAGTAAGCGTTTAGTATATTATTCCTCTTTATCAGGATCTTCTTCTTTATCTGAAAAATACTCTGTAAATATCTTGATACTATCTATGGGGTCTGGCATTCCCATAGGAGCATTTTCTCGTTCATAATGCTCTAGTAAGATATTTATAACTTCGTATTCATCTGCTTCTGGTGTATTGGGCTTAGCATCCTTTAGGAGTTGTAATCTCACTAAAGCCATGTGGTAATCTTCTTCTGTCCTTATAGGTTTCATAGGCATTGTGGTGTTATAAATTACGGTTACTAGTCTGTTTCTGATAAATATACTGATTATAAAGTGGATAATACCATTAAATACTAGAAATTAAGCTATCTTTAATAAAGTAGTTTAAAATGTAAAAGAATGATTTTTAATATATTTAAGTAAGAGAACTTTTTTACATTAAAGAAAAAAAAACTGTGCTACTATTTAATCGAAAAGAGACTCTATAGAAATATTTTTTAGGGGTAATTTGTCGGAAGATATAGTACAAAACACGGATTTTAAGGTAATATTAAGTACTCCTATTTTTAATTAGTTTTATTTTGTAGTCAGATAAAATAGTAGGAAGATGAAGATAGTCGGTTTAGAAACAAATAAAGAAATAGACTTTTCAATAGCAGTAGATAATTTAACATTAACTACGCCACAAAAACAAGATTACTATACACTTATTCTTTGTACAAGGGGGCATATAGATTTAAAAGTAGGGAATCATAACTTTACAGTTGATGAAGGTTCTATGTCCATTATATCACCTGAAGTAATTTATCTTGGTGGGGAGGCTTCACCAGATTTCAGAGTCTTTCAGATTTTCTTTAAGAAATGCTTTTTGTATCGTAATTATGTTAAGGAGATGATTGTAGATGAGCTACTTTTCTTGAATGCAGATTACCCACCAGTATATAAACTAGGAGACTCTTTTAAGCAAGTCTTACAGAACTTTAATAACCTAGCGTGGGAATTGGATACGAAGAGACCTTATCACCTTAATATTATCCGTTTAAAGCTGATTGAGATATTATATGATTACAATAGAGCTTGTGAGTATTGCCTGCTAGGATTTCATAAGGGAATGAATAGACAATATCAATTGACCTATACTTTTAAACAATATTTAGAAGAAAAGTTTAAAGAACTTAAAACAGTACAGCAGTATGCAGATTTAATGGGTATTACGCCGAAGCATTTGACTGAAGTCATAAAGGAAGAAACAGGTATGACGGCACTTCAGCTAATACATGAACGTCTATTACTAGAAGCACAGTATTTATTGAGACATAGTCATATGACTGTAAAGGAATGCGCTTACGAACTAGGTTTTGACAATATATCTTATTTTAATCGCTTTTTCAAGCTACATATAGGGGACTCTCCTTTAGGGTATAGAAATAAGTAACTATCTAGAGTTTCTAGAAAAGTCTAATTAAAATACAAAGAGAACTTAGCTTTATATTAAGTTCTCTTCGTATTTATAAGATGATATTTTTTATACATTGACACCAAATAAATAGCCTACTAATGCAGATAGTCCCATCGCTACTGATCCCCAAATAACGATTCTAAGAACAGCTTTTTGGATACTAGAACCACCTGTTTTAGCAGATAATGCTCCTAATATCATAAGGAATATAATGGTAAAACCATATAGCCAATATTCCATTTGTTCTACAGGTGCTAATAGTGCTACCCCAAGAGGCAGCACTCCACCGATAGTAAATGAAGCTCCTGAAGCTAGAGCTGCCTGCATAGGATTTGCCTGATTAATTTCATTAATCCCTAATTCATCTCTCACATGAGCAGCTAGAGCATCTTTTTCTGTTAGTTCAATAGCTACCTGCATAGCCGTTTCTTTTTTTAGTCCACGTTGCTCATAGATCTGTGCTAGAATCTTTAATTCTGTTTCAGGCATTTCTTCAAGTTCCTTTGCCTCTCTTGCTATATCTGCATTCTCTATATCAGTCTGAGAACTTACCGATACGTATTCTCCTGCAGCCATTGACAGTGCACCTGCTACTAGCCCTGCAATTGTGGCAAGTAGAATAGGTTCTCTTGATGCGCTAGCTGTGGCAACACCTATTGCTAAACTCGATACAGATATAATACCATCATTAGCACCTAGTACTGCTGCTCTAAGCCAATTACTTCGATTGATATAATGATTGTCTAGATAGTTGTCGATTGTGATTTGATCTTCTTTAGCGCTCATTTTATTTGATTTACATATTGATTAAGATTGTCATAGTAAAAAAAGGAGAGTTAGTGTTACAGACACTATCCTCTCCTTTTTCCCTCTACATCTATATTGAGATGTTTTTTTATTTCTTCGAAGTTTTTATAGCTAAACTCAAATATCTTTGTGCTTTTATCGCCCTCTTGTAATACGATATATTCTGTAGCTCCTAGAAAAACTCTTTTAGTATGAGCAAGTACGCATACTGTATTAGGTTTATAAAACTTCTTTCGACTCCCAAGAAGATTTCTGACTAGTATATCATTATCCTTGATGGTAATATCTTTGACCATCGTCATAGTCAGTGAAAAACTGAATACAAATAAGACCAACCCTAAAGTCACACCTCCTAAGAAACTGTAGTGTGTTTTAAAGCTTACATGACCTGCTTGGGCATTATCAGAGATAAAGTAAAAGATAGTAAATAGTGTCAAAGCAATAACTAGTAAAACAAGTAGTAAACGCATCACTCTTGAGCTATATTGAGACTGTACCATAAGAATAGATAAGTGTTGTTTTGTTATACAGCAAGTTACAAATAATGCAAAGGATTACCAAGACAATTTTTAACAAACCTACTTTAAGTAAAAACGGATAATTGTATCTTAGCCTAAAATAGATACTATGAGCTGGAGTGCAGAGCAGGTGTACACTATTGCGAATACCACAGTAATAGAACGCTTGCAACAAATAGAAGAATTAAGACAAGGATTATTCAACATAGATACACTAGAAAAAGGAATCAGAAGTAAATGGACCAAAGAAATCTTCTTTGAGAATGAGCATCATGAACGAAAGCATATTAAACACAGTTTGCCACAGGATGGACTATTCGTTATCAATCCTTCTATAAGTAGAACAGCCTATGATGATGAGTATAATGCGTTCTATGAAAGTTATGCTGAATACAAAAAGAACAAATGGCAATTTTTAGAACATATAGAGATTGCTCCCATGGTATTGTCTTTGAACCTTACATTAGAACAGTGTAAGTTACTCGCTTTCTTACAACAGTTAAATGAAGAGACGAAACAACCTTTCGTGTACTATAAATGTGAGATGTGGGGAGGGGATATGGATGAAGAAATAGCAGTGGTCTTCGATGGAGAGATGATGGTGTATTACTTTGATGAATTGACAGGGGAGTATAAGCAGATGATTGGTGCCGAAATAAAAGAATTAGAAGGTACTACCGCTTTACAGAAAGGGCTAGAGGCTATCGGATTGGTCTTGCCAACGCACTTCTTTGCACTTCATGAGACTTCTTTTGATTGGTATCCTTATAGAATAGTGTTGTAAACAAACCTTTTGACAAGTATATTTAGCCCTATTAGACAGTATAAATCAGCTATTGTAAAGTAGAATTGCTTAGGCCTGTTTACTTATCAGTTGTTCAGGGTTAAAGTTTTACTAAATTATACAAATGAACTTCAACTAAATTCGTTGTATAAAAAATAAGATATACTTCTATTCGGTACATTAATTGATGTAATGCTATGATTTTGTTGTTAGAGCTGAGGTCTTTTTGTAATTTCTTTAGACCGAACTTGTCATAGGACAACTGAGGGAATAGATTGGATTATTTATATTTGTTTATCATCGTGATAGCAACTTTATATAGTGTATAAGAGCATTGTATTTTATTCATTTTACCTCGTGGCCTATCTAAAGTTAACTCTACTACAATAGCGATGATGAATTAACTAATCTTAGTATTACAATATTATGGAAATAGGGATCGTTGAAGACCCAAAGGTAAAAAAGTATTTACCTTGGCTTGCTGCGTTAGCTATATTTATGCAGGCATTAGATGGTACTATCCTAAACACAGGATTGCCCTCTATCGCTAGAAGTTTAGGAGAGTCACCCTTAGAGATGCAGAGCGTTATCGTATCGTATACCCTAACAGTAGCCCTGTTAATCCCTTTAAGTGGATGGTTGGCAGACCGCTTTGGTACACGTAATATGCTGATGTTAGCCATTGGTATCTTTACCTTAGGATCCTTATTTTGTTCTATAGCCAATACCTTAGATCAACTCGTTTTGGCTCGTATTTTTCAAGCCATAGGAGGATCTATGTTAGTACCAGTAGCAAGGTTAATACTGATTTATGCCTATCCAAAAGATCAATTACTAGGTATCATTAACTTTATCACCATACCCGCATTGATAGGGCCAATGTTAGGGCCTACTGCAGGAGGCTTTTTAGTAGAGAAGTTCTCTTGGCATTGGATATTCTTGATTAATCTACCTGTCGGCATTGTCGCTATGGTTTGGGCAAGAAAAGTTGTTCCTAATTTTACCAATACAGTTGGCAAATTTGACTTAAAAGGATGGCTACTAATCAGTGGAGGATTGACCACCATTACGCTGATTATCGAACGATGGAACTCTCCCCAATTTACAGCAATGACCCTAATGTTATTAGGAGTACTAACCATTATCTGCGTATTAGGATACATACGATACGCACAGAGAACTACTAAAGCCCTTATCAGGTTAAGCTTATTAAAGATAAAAACATTAAGAGTAGGGCTAATAGGTAATCTCGTTACTCGATTTGGAGTAGGTGGAATGCCTCTAATGGTACCTTTATTACTACAAGTCGGCTTTGGTTATTCAGCCTTTTTTGCAGGGTTAATGATGATACCACAGGCAGGAGCCAACCTTGTTTTTAGAAACTTTGTCATCCCTATTGTACGCAAATTCGGATATAGAAATACATTGATTGTCAATACAATATTGACCGGGATAATCATCTCTTGTTTCTTCTTTATCAATAAAAATACCCCAATGTGGATATTGGTGATCTTGATGATTTGCAACGGAGCATTTAATGCAGTACAGTTCACTTCTATGAATACCATAGCATTAGCAGATTTAGACAATGATACTTCAAGTGAGGGAAACACCTTATTATCCGTTACCCAACAGTTAGCTATCAGTTTAGGGATATCTATCTCAGCGATGATCTTAGTGATGTTCCAAAATAGCAGTATTGGGACAAATGATCAAGGAATAGACGTGTTTAGATACACCTTTTTAGTCATGGGAATTATCACCATCTTATCTAGTCGTGTATTTGCAAGATTAAGCGTAGAAGCAGGAGCAAGCCTAGTCGAAAAAAGAGAATACAAAGAACCAAAACAACAAACAAATTAACGATACCATGGACAGATTATATTTTAGACCACTAGTAATAGAAGATAAAGAACAATTATTATACATCTACTCTGATAAAGACGCGATGCAATACAGAGGGAGTAAACCTCTTGAGACCATAGAAGAAGCAGAGAATATGGTACACCAAGCTCATAAAGAATGGGACAGTAGAGCCAAAATGAGAATGGCGGTGATAGAGAAAGATACAGAGGTATTAATCGGAACTGCGATGTACTTCTTCGAATCTCCAACAGCTGTAGAAATAGGCTTCTCTATAGGAAGAGACTTCTGGAAATATGGTTATGGACAAGAGGGAACAGAGGGCTTGATGGAGTATATTAAGGCTAATGAACCTGAGGTAACTACTATTGTGGGCATCTCCCGTAGCAGAAACGAAAAGTCTCTAAAGATGATGGAAAATATCGGCTTCGTAGAAGTATCAGATTACGAGGTAGAAGGAAAGAGAAGGTTTGAAATCAATTATTAATTAAAAATTAAGAATTAAGAATTCGGTTGGTATATCATGTAAAGACGCATTACTATACGTGTCACACAATCTTTATCACGTCTTGTATGCTGTGCGAAGTCTCCAGACTTCGCACCCATTTTAATAAAAAACACTTTACCTTTACACCTCAATAAAAAATACCCATGAAATATTATTGGAAAGATATCACAGATGAACATCAACAATGGAAAGCATTAGAACTAACAGTAGAAGGATTAACACCTCCTACAATGCAATTATTGAGTGGTTCGAATTGGAAGATGAAGTTGGTCTGTGAAGATAAACCAGTGATGTGGGGACTGATCAGTAGAGACTTCTGTGATATAGGATTAGTAAGAACTTTCGAAGAGGAGAGTAGGCTGATTAAGAATATCAATTCCCAAGAAGTAGAGAAGCGCAAAGAGCTATCAACTGAAGAAAGACTAAAGTCGTGGTCTCGCTATTTTGCAGAAGAAATGGTGTCATCAGATAAGCACTTCTTTTATGACTCTATTTGGTTGTTTGAAGGATATAAAGACTTCGCCTCACCACCTAA
This sequence comes from Myroides odoratimimus, assembly GCF_030326305.1. Taxonomy (GTDB): domain Bacteria; phylum Bacteroidota; class Bacteroidia; order Flavobacteriales; family Flavobacteriaceae; genus Flavobacterium; species Flavobacterium odoratimimum_A. The sequence goes on from NZ_JACAKB010000031.1 coordinate 17,698, forward strand.
TTATGGAACGACTGTAGCAGCAGAAGATGATTTTGACGCCTTTACTTATGCCTCTTGGGATAGAGAGTTGTTATACTCACGCCAAGTAGATGAATATTCTGGTCGTCTAAAGTGGTGGCGTAAGAAAGCGATAGAGGGAACACTACCTCCTATATTCGCATGGTATATCCCCTCTCTTGGAGGATATTGGATTATAGATGGCAACTATAGATTAAGAGCTGCTATCTTAGAAAAGAAAGAAATCCCAGTAGTATTAGCCTATTCAGGAGAGTATAAAGAAGCTATTATGAACCCTGATTATCAGCGAGGAATATTACACTCTTTAGCTAAATCAGAAGGAAAACCCGTAAGCCCGCAAACAGCAGCGTCAATGAATCAGCATTTGGCTCAGGCTTTTGACGATAGGCCTTATTTCCAACAGAAGACAGTAGCTCGAGTAAAGATCAAGTCCAATGAAGAATGGCTCTCAGAGGTAACAGAATATCTAGAAAGCATTGATTATCCTGAAAGAGAGAAGTATATCCAGCAGTTGAAGGACGAACTGTAATTTTACTATAGTTTTTTTGTGATTTTGGTCTTTTGTTGTTTCGTTCAAGTAAATTGTCTTTTATAAACCAATATCTTTACACTATCACGATATCACAAAGAAATGAGGTTATTCTCATGGAGGGGTACCCGCAGAGCAGGGGGTAAATTATGATACGCTATGTCCCTCCGAGCCTGTGAAGAATCCCATCCTATCGGCACACAATGGTAGGGATGTATTACATACATCCTCGCAATACCCCATACACTATGTCCTTCTGAGCCTGCGAAAAATCCCATCCTATCGGCACACAATGGTAGGGATGTATTACATACATCCTCGCAATACCCCATACACTATGTCCTTCCGAGCCTGCGAAGAATCCCATCCTATCGGCACGCAATGGTAGTGATGATTACATCCGCAGTATAATCAAGCATATTTTTTACTAAATCCCCCCCCTCAATTGCTTTAAAAACCCATAATCTACCCTAATTAACTATAATTACAAGCTGTTTTTAGTCTATAAAACCTCTTTTAGTCTCTTATCCATTAAAAAAGGATAGCTTTTTATTTTTACCTTATTTGTATATGTTGTTTATAATTAGATACTTATGTTTATATCGAATAAAGATATAAAATAATAAACCTATCCTAACCCTAGTAATGACACTTCATAGAGCGATTTCCTTTAACACTTCTTCAACATTTCCCCAAGAATGCTCTAGTTAAGAGGTTATTTGTTGAAGGAATCTTAAAGAGATGTTGTAGCGGTCTTGAAGAAGTAGGTATAATGATGAGGGAAAGAGAAGAGTGTAATGCCTAAATAAAAGCCTTGTTTTACGGAATACCATATTATAGATTAGGAAGGGTGTAGTATATTAGTATTCTTAAAATATACTAACAATGAGCTTTAAATTACTTGCTATACGACCACTGAAGGGATGTTCTAACGATGTTCTTAAAAACCTTGAAGAAGATAAGTTTTACTTCTTTGATAATTCGTTCGAACAATATGAGGACAGTGATTATATTGTAAAAAAGGAAGATATTACAGATTTACATAATGATTTTTTTCTACAAAAAAATACAGAGTCATCTCTTGAATATATTAATGTTCAGGCTATAGTAGGGATGAATGGAAGTGGAAAGAGTAGCATAGTGGAGTTTTTATTGAGAATGTTGAATAATTTTTTTTGGTTTAATTCAAAAAAAATAGGAGACGATGACAGTAAAAAACTGAATTTGATTAGAGCAAAAGGGATTAATGGTAGTTTGTTTTTTTTATATCAAGGTAAAATAAATGTAATTACACTTATGTCTGATGCTTTTCCAATAGATATTACTTGGTATGATTTAGACACTCTACGAAATGTAGTATTAGAACAAAAAAATGTTTTATCACAAAAAATAAGGAAGCGTAATTTAAAATCTAAAGGATATGATAAATTACATAATATCTTTTTTACGATGTATGTTAATTATTCTCTTTATGGATTGGATGAACTTGATTTTATGAAAGAAGGAAGAGGTAAAGATGAAGAGGGTAATAGTATATCTTGGTTAAGTAGAATTTTTCATAAAAATGATGGTTATCAAACGCCATTAGTTATTCATCCATATCGTGAGGATGCAATGATTAATGTTAGAAATGAAAAGTATTTGATGAACCAACGTTTAGCTTCTTTATTATTTACAAATGAAAAATATAGGGATTCGATATTGGGGCACTTAATCAATAGAATTAAAATAGAAAAAAAGAATAATTGTTTAAGTGATATTGTTAATCGTTTAAAAGTAGGGAAAGGAAAAGATATTTTACATACAATTTTTTCCTTTAATGATTTAAATGAGTGTGTTAAAGATGGTACTATAAATAAATACGTAGATTTAGTATATTTTTATTTAAAATCGAATGAGGCTTTTTTTAACAAGATAAGAGATCAGTATTTCTTTGAAGAATCGAAAAAAGAAAGTAAAAGTATGACTGATATACAGATATGTATTTTAGGTGTATTCTTATATAAAAGCCCGAAAGAAGTTCAGGAAGAAGTGTATAGACAAAAGCAAAAAATAAACGATTTATCGTCTAAAGATAGTTCTCAAAATTATAAGCAAGAAGATATTTTAGATATGATAGATGGCATGCCTTTAGATGAAGAATTACAAAAAATATCACTTGAGAAGTTTAATGAAAGTAGTGATACTTCTGAATGGTTTATAAAATTAAAAGAAATTTATAACTTGATTAGTTACCTTTCTTATGAAGAATTATTAAAATTAATTGAGTACGCTACAATATATAAGTTTTGGCTAAATAAGTTTGAATCTACTTCAAATATAGAGAATAATAAATTTAGAATGGAATTGTTATGGTATCTTGTAAAAAAAAGTCTTAGTATAACTAGGTATAAAAAAATGACCTATCAGCCTTTGAAAGTCTCTATAAAAGAACTTCTTAATCTTTCAAAAGAGGAGCTGTTTGAGTTGAATAAATCTTTATTAGACTATTTGAATAAAGTGTATTTTGAAAAGAGCCACATAACTTTGAAACTGATTCAATGTTATGAATTATTAAAGTTTACTATATCAAATCCTAATTCTGAAATAGAGAAAAAGTATTTAAGAGTGTTTGAAGAGACTAATGTAGAGTATGATATTAGTGAATTAGGAGAAGAGTTACTTGACTTAGCAAAAAATAATGAGATTGAGTTAATAAATGTATTACCGCCTAGTATCTTTAAATATGATTTTATTTTGATTAAAAAAGATGATGAGAACATAAATAATGCAAAAAAGGATATTGAGATACATAAAATGAGTTCAGGACAGTATCAGAAGCTTGGATTGTTAAGTTCTATAGTATATCATTTAAGAAATTTAGACTCAGTAAAAGAAGAAAAAAAGAAAGGCAAAGTTGTGTACTCTAAATTCGAAAACGTTAATATTATTCTGGACGAAATAGAGTTGTATTTTCACCCTGAACAACAAAGGACATTTATAAATGATTTATTAGTTTTTCTGAAGAAAAATGAGTTTAAACAAATAAAGAATATAAATTTAATGTTCATTACCCACTCCCCATTTATCCTCTCTGATATACCATCACAGAGTATTCTTATGTTAGAGGATGGAGTGCCTGTTAAAGGTGATATGGTTAATTCTTTTGGGGCTAATATACATGATCTATTAGCGGATGAATTTTTCTTAAAGAATAATGGTTTTATGGGAGAGTTTGCTAAGGAGAAGATAAATTCATTGATTAAGTTTCTTCAAGTAAAAATATTGAGAAATAGGAAAGCTAATTCTACTAATGATAAGGAAAAAAAGAATCTCAATGAAGAAATAAAAACTATAGGTGAAATTGTTGAGTATAAAAAAGATACTTGCAAACAAATTATTTCTCAGGTTGGGGAACCAATACTAAAAATAAGTTTAGAAAACCTTTATAAAGAGGCTTTTAGTACTGATACAAAAATAGAAGATATTGATGAAGAGATTATTAGGTTACAAGAACGTAAGAAAGAACTTTTAAACAAGAATTAGTTATGATTGCAATAGATTATGATTTTGTACAAGAAATTCAAAAAAAGTACTTGAAGTTTTTGGAATCTCAAAGAATAGATGCATTGAACAATTTAAATACAATTGATAAAAGTAAGTTACTACATGAACAAATAACATATATAGATAGAGTAATTAAAGTGTTTAAGAATAAAAAAGAAAGTATAGTTACTGCGGATAAAAACTTAATGGAAAAATTAATTAAGTCTGTTGGTGAGCTACCTACTTCAAAAAGAAAAGAAACAAAAGACATTGTTTTAAAAGCTTTGAAATATTCAGATTTAAGAAGTAGTTTTTATCCTTCTTATTTTAATGTTTTAGGTATTAATGCTTGTGTTTATTGTAATTCACAGTTAACAATAGTAGCAAGAAAAAACGATAAAAATGTTCGCTCTGCTAAGTATCAATTGGATCATTATCATGCTAAGTCTAAATATCCGTTTTTAAGTATTAGTTTATTTAATTTGTATCCAGTATGTGGATCTTGTAATCTAAGTAAAGGTGTTAAAGATGTTGATTTTGATTTATATATTAAAGATAAGATGTTAACACAGTCGTCTTTATACTCATTTAAACTAACTGATAACTCTTTAAGTAATTATCTATTGAATAAAAAGAGAGAGTTTATTGTAGTAAAGTTTCATGAACCACAAGTAAATAAAGTTAAAGGGAGAGATAATCATAGTTTTGAAGAATTGTTTCATATCCAGGGAATATATAACACCCAAAAAGACTTAGTAGAAGAGTTAATTGTTAAAAGTCAGATGTATAATGAAAAGTATATTGATACATTACAAAGTAGTTTTAGTAGTTTAAAATTAAATCCTTCATTATTTAAAAGGACTATAGTTGGGAACTATACAGAGGATAAGGATATACATAAACGCCCTATGAGTAAGTTCACTATGGATATAGCCAGACAATTAGGGTTAATAGATAAAATTAAGTAAGCATATAAACGAGTGCCACAGCACTCGTTTTTCTATTTAAACCCCTTTATTCCGTTATTTATTTTAGGTTGTAAAATTGTATCTTTCGGTCTTGAAAGTGAGGTTATAAAAACACAGCATACCAAAACAACAAAACCACAAGAGAATCGCTATGAGTAAAGATATATTTTATACTGAATTAGAAGAGTTTGTAAGAAAAGGAAATACTAGAAGATTACTTCTCTTACTTAAGGAAACCCCTTTAGAGGAAAGGCTTAAGTACACTAAGAAGATCTCTAAGCTAGGGAAATACTATCAAGAGTATGTACCAGAGGAGGGCAATAGGAATTCGTATGGATATAGAGGAAATAGTGAGCAACGATCAGCTGTGAGTGTGGCGGTATTGGCTTGTTGTACATATAAAGATTTTACGGGAATATGGATTATTAGTGAGGAGGAGTTTAAGCAAGTATTGGATTGGTATGTGCCTGATTGGTTAGGTGATTATATCAATGATTCGGCTAGAGAAGGATGGGTGAGAGCGCCTTTTAACGAGATAGACTATTTATATGAGTCTTATAAGAAAGGAGTGTTTAAGACCCTATTGACAGAAGCTACTTGGGCGACTGTGATGGTCAATGCAAGTAAGGTTGAGTTATTTGATCAATACCCTGAGTTGTTAGAGAAAGAGTTTTGGTATTTGTTTGACCATGAAGTGAATATTAATCACTACTCATGGGATGAGGTCATCGCTACATTAATAGAACAAGGACGATTAGATAAACAACGCATTGTACAGACTGCTATTCAAGGAGCATTGACTCATACGAATCAAGCGTTGTGTGGATGGAATGTGAATTTGTTAAGTAAATTGTCTCTTGCTGATCATGAGATATTGTCGTTTCAGGAGGATATCTTCCAATTGTTGAATAGTTCATTGTCTAAGGTGGTCAATGAAGCATTGGACATCTTGTTTAAAATAGCGAAAGACAAGGCTTTTCACGTAGAGGCTTTTGTCAATAGTCTGCCTATATTAATGAGCAGTACCGTTAAGGCGACAATCAATAAGGCGATGCGTATCGTGGCTGTATTGGATAAAGTACATCCTACCTATAAGGAGGCAAGTGCTGTTGCTATCGTAGGGGCTTTGCATATACAGGATCAAGCGATGCAGACTAAAGTAGCGAAGCAAATCGTGAAATATGCTCAACCTAATGAAGATCTGGCAGTGCAATTAGAAGCTTATCAAGAAATGATGATGAGTGAGACGAAAATGTTGTTTAGTGGATATATGAGTGTGCAGGAGAGTGTAACGCTTGCAGAGGCTGTAGAAGAGGGAGAGGCGGAGCTAGTGCCTATTCAGGCTATTGCCACAGTAGAAGATTTGATTTTCCATTGTTCGGCTTGGAAGACATTGGAGAGTGACTATGCCTTTGAGCAAACCATAGATGCGATTATTAGACTTCAAAGAGAATTAAAAGCAGAGCACATCGATCAGTTACTACCTGCTTTTGATAAAGTGTTTAAGACCTTTAAAGATTTGTGGTCAACAAGTACGATACAGAACGCTATGGCTTTTTGGCTGTTAGAGTGGGCGCGTATGTTGATTGCAGATCCTACTATAGAGACTACAGCATTAGACAAGCTGTATCACAAATATGCTAATGCAGAGATATATACCAATAGTGGAATCACGCTGGGAGAGGTAAAGTTAGAGGCAAGTAATCGATTTAGTTATTATTATGCTGCTCTGCGCCCTTATCTGACGGTGTATTACTACAGTTTACAATTGGTGAAAGAGAAGCGTATTTTCCCAATATTGAGTTTGCCTACACATGAGCCTTTTTATATAGATAGTAGGGTATTGGTAGATCGATTAGTAGCTTATCAAAAAGAGGGAGAATTAGTAGATGCAGTGGATTTACAGATTGCATTAGCACGTATAGATAAAAATACAGAAGAGGCTGGGTTGATACTAGCTCAGCAACAACTAAAAGGGGAGTTGCTAGCGATATTTGAGTTTTACCTAGGTAATGAAGAGGTAAAAGAAGAGTCAGTAGATTACTATGATATATGGAGAGTAGCGGCAGCGTTAAAGTACCCTCATCAACCCTTAGAAAGCTTGACGAATGAGCACTATACCAAAGAGCAACAAGAATACTGTGCGGGTTGGTTAGGAAACTGGGAAGTGATAGAAGAGTCTCATACGTATAAGGATTGGGATCATAAAACGAAGACGCAGATAGATAAGGTATTTACGCATAAGAAACTGAAGTTTGAGCAGATACCGTATGATATTAATTTGTCTTTAATCTTTAGTCGTATTAATAAAGCGATGCCAAAGACAGAGGTAGGTGATCGTATGGGGTCTGCAAATCTAATGGGCTTGATCATGTATCAGATTAGAGATACTAAAGTGAATTTAAGCGAGTCTTTATTGGCTATTAACCCTAGACAGTTAGATCCTATTTACTTAGCTGTGGTAGAGAAGTGTCTGCATTATGGTGGTAGTGCTACCTTCGAAGTGGCTGAGAAGAAATTGCTTCAAGGGATGTTTACCTACCTGTTGCAAATGAATAATGTGGTCTTCTCAGAGCAATTCTATTTGTTCTTTGGACTTGCGTTGATATGTGATGATAAGGTAACGCGTGCTTTCGTAGCAGAATATTGGGTCAAAGAGGCACTTCGCCTAGATCAACAAAAAGTAGGTCATATCATCGGTAAAGTAGAGGCGAAAGAATATGTGACGATTAAGCGTTTGACTGATTCTATACAAGGGGTTATGATGAATGTGAGTGTGCAACATAACCAAGCATTGCAGTTGTTTATAGAGAGTATTTTAGAGCAATTAGGAGCTAGTCCTATTAAAGGTCTGAAGACTTTATTAGAGCAGTATGTAGAGGTACTTCATACAAATAATGCTAAGGTGACTAATCCTACAGTTATTGCCTTGATAGAAGAGTGGAGTAAGGTTAGCGCTACGAAGAAAATAGCAGTGACGCTACGCTCTTTTAATTAGGAATTTAAAATTAGGAATTAGGAATTGTTTGCCTTCGGCATAGGGGTATACACAGCACAGATTGCAAATCTGCGCCATCGCAATGTGTCAAAATGTATATTTACGTAATAAATATAAGGTAGAGACGTCAATATTTTGAGTCTCAGTATAAAACGAATGATATGAGTCTAAGAAGTGAAATAGCTCCTCAAATGAAGGTAGCAGAAGAGCGTTATCCTATAGTGCTAAAAGCTGTATTAGGATATACTGACTTCTGTGATGAGTATGGAGATGAAAACTTTATTGAGTATAAAAGAGTAGAGGGTGAGTTACATCAGCTGACTGGGAAAGATATGTCTAGGTATGATTTATGGGAGTATTGGGAAGGAGAAGGGGCAGAAGTGTTAGCCTTTAGAATAGCATTACCTGATCCTTTAGTAGTAAAGGATATTAGCAGAGAAGAGATAACTGAGATAGTGACTATTCTCAAGGTATTTGATGTTTCTGAAGAGACAGAAGAAGTTACTTTTGAACAGCAGTTTAAGTGGTATCTAAATGATTATTATTACTTTTTTTTGAAGTTAAATTGTGCTAAGTATTCCCATAAACTCTTTATGTGTAATAAGGATGAACAAGGAGAGTATTTTGAATACTCTATAGAAGAGACTGTAAATGAATTAATGAAGAAATAAACGAAAGCCTCAAGTAATTGAGGCTTTTGGTTTATTAAGTATTTTGATTTAGAGGGGAATAGATGAAAATTTTAGAATTAAAAAGTATTAAAATTTATAGTTATAATTATTATTAAGTGTGTTTTTGTATAAGGTGATGATTATGAGATTGTTTTATTAAAAATGAAAGATATGGTTAATAGCACATTACAGTCAGAAAGAGAAGAGTTGATAAACTCTCTTTTATAAGTAAAAGATATTTCTCTTATTAGAGAAATAAGGGAGATATTGAGGCATGATGAGCAATTACCTGCTGTAATGTCTGCGGAGGAACTAAGAAAAGAGGTTCTGTTAGGTGTAGAAGAAGTTAGGAGTGGTTATGGTATTAAACAAAAGGACTTCTTTGAAGAAATGGTAGAAGTAATTTGGTCAAAAATAGCAATACAAGAGTAAAGGAAATTCATTCTTATTATAAGTTTAAGAGTCAAAAGGCTCGAGATAAAATAATACAAGATTTTAAGTCAGCTACTAATGCATTAAGTCAGTTTCCTGAAATGGGAACTTTAGAGCTAATATTAGCTGATGGCTCAGTAAATTATAGATATATCTTGGTTAGAAATATTTATAAAATAATCTATTTTATAGAAGTGTGTACGGTTTTTATCGTTACTATTTGGGATTGTAGACAAGAGAAGAATTACATATAAAAAATAATGAATAACAAAAAAGCCTCAATCACTTGGGGCTTTGTTATTTTATACGAATATGTTATTTTAGAAGAACTAAATTAATGACCATGACCATAGTTATACTTGAAGCACTAATGCAAGTAGGGGTATTACTTCCTTTTATGATCTTGTTTATGAAAGATAGGAGCAAAAAAGATTTTATGCGTATTGGGATCTTTTGTTTTGTATTTGTGCTTTATAGTTGTGCATTGATGTTAGTACAGGTATCTGAAAGCTTTCGTATTATCAATGGCAGTTGGAATTGGAGTGGGAAGGTCTATGGTACTATATGGGGAGTGATTTGTTATTTTGCTTTTCGCTCTTACTTTAAAGAACACAATTTCTTTAGGCTGAAGCAAGCACCTGGTAGTCAAAAGGGAGTTTGGCTAGTGACTGTAGGTATTATTTTACTGGCTGTAGTAGCTTGGTGGTTTGCTGGTAGTGGAGGAGAGTGGAATATAGAGACTTTAGCCTTTCAACTTACGATGCCTGGCATAGATGAAGAGATTATGTTTAGAGGGGTCTTGATGGGGGTGTTATTGTCTTCTTTAAGAATGAAGGTGAGGTATTTAGGTAATCCGAGTAACTTGATTATAGCTGTATTGTTTGGTTTTGTTCATGCTTTTACACTTTCAAAAGAGTATGTAGTGTCTTTTGATACAGTTTATTTTGTACAGACTGCTTTTGCAGGGTATGTTTATGGATGGATAGTTATCAAGAGTAGAAGTGTGCTGTTTCCTATACTAGCACATAATGGGAGTAATTTCTTTGGGACGTTGACGGTGATGATAAAATAGGTATGGCTTGTTAATTACGATTTTCAAATTACGAATGTTCTCCCTTCGGGGAATTAAGAATTGTTTGCCTTCGGCATGGGGGTATACATGGCACAGATTTCAAATCTGCGCCAACACAAGGAGTCTCTTAAAATATTTTATAGTTTAGAGATAATGATACAGTTCTTAGACCTTGAGGGTTAACTGTGGAGTTGCCTGTGAAATGTTTTTTGTTTGTAAGATTGTCTATTTTTAATATTGCATTGAATTTTTTCCAATCATAACCGATGGCTGTATTGTAGATCGTGTAACCTGGTAACGTGAATACTCCTAGGGTAGAGCGGTTGATTGTTTTTTGTTCGCTTACTGAGTTTACTCCTATTCCAAAGCTTAGGTTTTTGAAGATGCCTGATTGTAATTTATAGTTGGTCCATAGGTGGAATAGATTAGCAGGTCCTGCTTCTTCTGGTCTGAAACCAAGATTGCCATCAGCAGGTAAGGATTTGGTTACTACATTATAGTTATGACTAAATCCTGTGATAATATCCCATCCTAGAAGAGGTGTTCCTGTCAAACTAAGTTCTATTCCTTCACTTTTGACTTTTCCGCCTTGTGTAAAACTGTTTAAAGAGTTTAGGACTGTCATTAGTTTATTGGTCACTTTTATGTGGTAGTAGCTTATCGTTGCAGATAATTTATCACCTAATAGATTTGTTTTTACACCTATCTCGAATTGGTTTGCTTGTTCTGGATCAAAAGGTTGAATGGTTTTATTGGTTCCGTCTGGATCAGAGATAATAGCAGGATCTAGGAATACGAAACCATTTAGATAGTTAGCAAAAAGTGCTAGTTTATTTTGGATAGGTTGATAGACTAATCCAAATTTAGGAGAGAGTGTAGTCTGACTCGTCTTTTGATCGTTTACTGTTGAAGTACTTCCTTCTAGATAGTCAAATCTTAAACTTGCCATGAATGAGAAGTTAGGAAGAATATTAGTTACATTAGATATATAAGAACTGAAGGTCTGGGTTTTCGCTTTGTTATGTATATAATTACTCGTTGAGAGAGCATTGTCAATAGCTGTTTTCGATAAATCTCCTGTGTCAGACTGATTGATTAAGGAGATGATACCGTGCTCTATATAATCACCATCTATACTAGAAAATTCTTTAGATAAATAGTCTAATCCGAATAATATAGTGTTGTCTATTGAACCAATATTATACTTACCTGTTATATTCTGTTGGATACTAAATATATTGGTTTTTGAGTCTATTTTAGAGATATAACGAGCGAACTCATCTGTGGTACCAATGTCTTCAAATAGTAGGTCATATCCCTTACTCTGTGCGTTGTTTTTATTGATAATGGTATTGGATGTCCAGTTGTTATTGATTTTATATTCTAATTTGGCTTGTGCTGTAAATGTTGGGTTTTTTAAGGTTAATTCGTTACTAGTGTATGCTTTTTTGTAATTAGCCTCAAATAGGTCTAATGATTCAAAGCTCACAGGCATATATCTAGATATAAAAAACATCGGGGTATTAGCTCCTTCACTAGCTTTGTACTGAAAGTCAACGTATAGTTTTAGTTTTTCATTAATATTGTACTGGACAGATGGTGCTACGAAGAAAGACTCTTTATAGCCAGCATCTTGAAAAGCATGTTGTTTGTGATATGCTGTGTTTAAACGTATAAAAAGCTTTTTATTAATAGGGGTATTGATGTCTAGCGCGACTCGATTAAGATTATTTGACCCACCAATATAGTTGACTTCACCCCCTAATTGTTCGTAAGGTTTTTTGGTTATTACATTGATTAATCCACCATAAGAGACCACATTACCTCCATAAAGTGTTCCGTTCGGGCCTTTGACTACTTCGACTTGTTCAATATTAGCAATGTCTAATGTGTTATTAGTAAAGCTAGACATACCATTAAGTAAGTTAGGCTGGAATGCAAACCCTCTCATCGTATAATATTCTCCTCCAGTGACTCCTACACCTGTTGATTCCCATACTCGCACTAGTCCTGTAGCATTCTGTAATACGTCTTTTATGTTAGTCGCTACTTGGTCTTTAGCTGTCTGATATTTGATAATGTCATAAGACTGAGGGTTCTCAATATAAGTGAGGGGCATTTTAGATGAAAAACCTTTTTGTTGTTGGGTAGTGGTGATCACTACTTCATTTATTTTTTGGTTGCTTAAAGTGTCATTTGACTGTGCAAACAAGGATGTATAACAGCATAGTGATGCTATTAAAAAAAGGTGTTTCATTACTTAAGCGTTGTGTTGTTATGTTATCACAAATATAGAATATTAAATTACCTAATAATAGTGCGAAGTACTGATTTTACTATACTTCATGAGTGAAAGTTCACTTTTAAAACTATTTTTGACAGTGCTTTTATTAATCAGTATAAAAAGAATAGTTTTGTTTATTGTATTTTTTTTTAGCACTATACTTAGTGTGTGGATTTTTTAAAAAGAAAAAATATAGACGTTTAAGAATATTAAATACATACTATGACTAAACAAGTTAAGGCTACGATAATTGGTTTTTGTGCTATACTACTATGGAGTTCTATTGTTGGGCTTATTAAGGAAGTGAGCTATTCCTTTGGTTCTACAGGTGGTGCTGCGATGATTTATACTGTAGCAAGTATGTTTCTGTTGTTTAGTATGAAATGGGTACCACTGTCTGAGTTTCCCCGTCAATATTTAATTTATGGTGCTATTTTGATGGTTGCTTATGAGTTATGTTTAGCGTTGTCTATAGGTTATTCTACTAGTAGTAAGCAAGCGATAGAGATAGGAATGGTTAATTATCTGTGGCCAACCTTTACTATGATAGCGACTGTTCTTTTTACGTCAAAAAAAGCGAACTGGTTAATCATTCCTGGTGTTGTGGCTTCATTAATAGGGATTATTTGGGTTTTAGGTGGAGAAGAGGGGTTTAATTTATCTGAGATGTTTGTAAATATTAAGACTAACCCCCTGAGTTATGGATTGGCTTTTTTAGGAGCTATTCTTTGGTCAGCATATTGTGTAGTTACTGTTCGTTCAGCGAATGGAGTGAATGGAATAACATTCTTCTTTATATTAGTGGCGCTTGTATTGTGGATGAAGTATTTTATTATGGCTGAGCAGGTAGAAATGCTCTTTACGCTATCTTCTATTGTCTATTTATTATTAGCTGCTTTTGCTATGGGATTCGGGTATGCAGCATGGAATGTTGGGATTTTAGAAGGCAATGTAACGATATTAACTGGGGCATCTTATTTTATACCAGTATTATCATCAGCTCTTTCTTCAGTATTGTTAGCGACTCCACTGGGAATATCTTTTTGGCAAGGGACGGTCATGGTGTGTATTGGTTCAATATTGTGTTGGTTTTCAACAAAAAAAGTAGAGACAATTAGTGGAGAGAAATAAGTAAACAATTGCTAGATAGTTATAAACTGAATTTAAAACTCTAATTTTGTCATTAGAAGATAATGTGAATAGGTATTATGGAAAAAGAAAGCAAAGTGAATGTTGTTCTTTTTGATCAGGCAGTTGAGCTGTTAAGCAAAGAGCATGAACTAATCAAATGGCCGTTAACAAAGACAGCGGAAGGTAATTTTATCAAGAATTTCGGTGAGGAGATAGGGGCTTTTTTTATTAGTCATTCATATCGTTCAGGGTGGCGTTTTGGTATCAACACTTTTGATCAGGTATTTCATTTACATAAAATGAACTTCAAAAAACACAATAGAGACATCTATAAGCAAGGTTACTATATTATAGGTACAGGTCTTCAAGAGGATTTGATTGTTTTTAATCTGAATACTGCGACAGTAGGATATGTAAGTTCTGAAGCGTTCTACAGAGGAGAAGCGGAGATAGATATTAATGTATTATTTAAAGATACAGGATTAGATATTGGGACATTTTATTATCGATCTATAACTGAGGAGGATAGTTTTTATCGCTGTGCAGAGGATGTAAGGTAAATTGTTTGTAATATGAAATTGTTTGAAATAGAAGAAGTAAGTGTGTTTCTCGAAAAGAAATTTGCTGATGTCGATAAAGATATTATCTCAGAACTATTATTAATACCTTATAAAGGAAGTAAAGAAGAAGTTTTAAGGTTAAAAGAGTACTTAAATATTACTATTTTGCCAGAAGAGTTTGAAGATTTTATAATGAGATATAATTTAGGAAACTTAACCTTGGCTAATATACAATTTGGTAGTGGAGGAAATTATATTAATAGGTTAATAAACCTCAATAATAAAGATAACTATTGGTATCAAGATTGTTTAAGTATAGATGCTATGGTTGTTGGTTTGGGAGATCCTTATACTATACTTCTATCTTTAAAAGAGGGAGTTGTTTATGTTGTCTCTTCTGAAATATCTTTTGATGATAAAGTTATAGTAGCCCCTTCATTTGATAGTTTTATTCAAGGGTTAGGTACTTCTGTATATGTTAAAGAAAGTGGTAAGGAAGAGTCTTTTTTATCTTTAATAGAAAATGAATTTGGTGTTAATACACGTTTTTTTTGGGAAGAAATACTTTATTAAAGCTTTTACATAGAGATTATAAATTTAGTAATTGTCTTAATTATACTAATAGATGTTCTAATAATACAAACAGATAAATAATCTTCATTTTATCTTGTTAATACTATACTGTTTTGGGGTGTTTTGGTATAAAAAAACTTTTGTAGCTCAATGATTTATTTATCTTTGAAGCCAACAAATTAACTAACCAAACATGATAAATATAAAAGCATTATTAGTAACGGGTATGTTGCTATTAGGCGTATCTAGTATTAGCCAAACGAATAGTAAACCTCTTACATTCGGAACAACAGATCAACTACATTCTACTATCCTAAGTGAGGATAGAACGATTAATATCGTTTTGCCACCTGATTATAATGCGAATGATACTATTAAGTATCCTGTCGTGTATATCTTAGATGGAGGAGTAGAAGAGGACTTTATACATCTTGCAGGGTTAGTGCGTTTTAACTCATTACCTTGGATAGCTCGTTTTCCTAATTCTATTATCGTAGGGATAGAGACAATCAACCGTAGAAAGGATATGACTTTCGCGGTAGATAATTTAAACTTCGTAGAGAAAGCAGGTTTTAGTAAAGATATGTTTCCAGAGTATGGTAGAGCAGAGGCTTATACGGCATTTTTAGAGTCTGAATTGATTCCATATATAGAGAAGAATTATAAAGGAAGTAGTACTCGTACTGTAATAGGAGAGTCATTAGCAGGGTTGTATTCTACTTATGTGTTAGAGTATCATCCTTATCTATTTACAAACTATATCATTATCAGTCCTAGTCTATGGTGGGGTGATGAGAAACTATTAGACAAGACACATACGTGTCTGATAGAGAAGATAAAACAACCTGTGAATGTATATGTAGGGGTGCCTAATAAGGAAGAGGATATGAAGATGTATGAGTATGGGGAACAACTATATAAGATACTTCAAAAGAACAAGAATATCAAGTCTCACTTCGATTATCTACCTCAAGAAATACACTCAACAGTGATCCATCAGGCGGTGAACAACGCATTTCAAAAGTTGTATCCAAATACGTATTTCTCTAAGTAAGAGCATATAAATAGACTAAAGCTACTCTGTATGGGTAGCTTTTTTTATGGGGTATTGTGTTGAAATACTTATCTTTAGTTTTTTGTAATTGATAGTAATTATGGTGAGATATTGTTTTTTAGTTTTATTTGTGTTGGTAGCGTCTGGCAATAGTATGGCACAGAATTATGACAAAGTATATACCGAAAAAAAGAATGTAGATGTAAACAATACTATCTATAAGGTGGGACGTACTTTTTATTATTGTTATAAGATTCAAAATAAGGAGGGAGATAGCCTATTTATAGATGCAAAGGATGCAGAGAGACTGACTTCTGTTAAGGATGACGCATTGGCTAATCAGTTTAAAATGGAGGTCATAGCTCCTGAAAAGGGTAAAAGAACGAATAAAAGACAGACTGAAATAAGATATAGTTTTGAACCTATGACTGATTTTAGATCTTCAACAGGATTGGTAGAGAATGAACAGAATGTATGGTTACATCCGATGCGTTCACGTTTCTTTAAAGCATTAGAGACAGTTCCATTTCCTTATATTCACTTAGGTAAGTCTATAGGTTATACTTGGTCAGATCAAATGAGGATAAGTGATTATTGGTCTAATCCAGTATGGGGAGAATGGAAAGGAAAACTCTTATTAGATTATACCTATAGGATAGAAAAACAAGAGATGGTTTCTACAGCTTTAGGAGATTTGTCTTGTCTAAAGGTGATTTCTACAGCTAAATCTACTTTAGGAGAAACAGAGTTAGTGTTTTATTTTTCTGAACAATATGGATTCGTAAAGATGGAGTATAAGTTGTTAACTGGGTTAGAAATAGCAATAGACTTAGTAAAAGTAGATAGTTTCTAATGGGATAATAGAGACTATATCAGGTAGGTTTTCTTTATTTTTGTAAATAAAAAAGATGAGTAATGCTGATCAGATACACGACTATACGATAAAAGATATCCTTCAATTATTAGATAAGGAGTATCAGGATAGTGGTATCTATGTGGATATACATACCTCTTTTACAGATAATCCTTTAAAGTATCCTTATCGCAATGAGAATTATACTTTGCTCTTTGTGACTCAAGGAATGATCACCGTACAGGTAAATCTGATTGAGTATCGTTTAGAACCTGGCACTATAACGATTATTCCTCCACAGATGGTTATTCTGTTTAAGGAGTTTAGTCAAGACATTAACTTCATTGCTATTAGTTTTGATCGGGCTTTTGCGATAGAGAATACACATACCCAAAATGAGAAGAGTACTTTCGTGTTATTGACACCTAATACAGTGACTAAATTAGTGCTGAATCAAGAACAGCAAACTTCTTTATTAAGTCTGTGTACTTTACTTAATCATAAGAACACCCAAAAAGGGAAGTCTGCTAATCAAAAAGAAGCAATTAAGCATTTATTTGCTTTGTTTTTATTGGAATTAGTAGATGCAAGTCATTATAATTATAAGGCGTTGAAGAGTAATTTGTCTCGTAAGGAAAGCTTGACTATTCAGTTCTTAGAGCTTCTTCAGCTTCATTTTAAATCAAAGAAATTGGTTCGTTTTTATGCTGATAGGCTTTGTGTCTCTGAGAGTTATCTAGCTAAAGTGATAAAGGAGATTACAGCTAAGACTATTGGTGAGTTAATAGATGATGCTGTAATAGTTGAGGCACAGTTACTTTTAGCTAACTCGACATTGAGTATATCAGAAATAGCAGAATCACTTAACTTTAATACTACTTCATTCTTTGGCAAGTTTTTTAAACGAAAAGTAGGTTATTCTCCTCGAGAATATCGAAAGAGAGTTTGATTATAAGATACAATAGGAGTGAATAAGGACAGTTTTGGGTGGTAAATGTTCTTTTTTAAGCCTTTAGTTTGCTTGAACTTTGTCCTGTTTTTATAACATAGGAACGTTTATTGATAAAACAAACTGAAATGAGTAAGCATTATATCACTTGTCAAAAGTGTAAAACAGAGAATGTTAATAGTGATTATTGTACGAATTGTGGAGAGATAATCAATGTGGTTTTACGCCGTCAAATGGAACAACAAAGAGTTGTCAATGAAAGAATACAAAAAGAAGTAAATAGGGAACTTACTAGTTTTGAGAAATTTACTCGTAGAATGCTCAAGCATCCTAATCCTTTTATCAGAGTACCAGCTATGATAGTCAATGCTATATGGGTGGTAGGGGTATCTATTATGGCTGGGATAGCTTATCTTATTGGATTTATAGCAGCATAGTAAGTTGTTTATTTTTTTAAATTAGAATTAGAGGAGCTGTTACAACTTGTAATCGTTCCTCTTTTATACTTGTATGAAGAAAACACTTTTTTATATAGCCCTTGGTATTTCTGTTGTTATCTATGTTTTACAGAAATCTCATATTGCTTTGCCTACTTGGGCTAACAATTATGTCAATGATTTTCTGACTCTACCGTTGGCATTGAGTATTTGTCAATATATATTGAGCAAGTTAAAGAAGCGGACAGATCTTCTATTACCTCTATCGCTTATCCTTTTTGTGGCTTTATACTATAGTGTTTACTTTGAGTGGTATTTACCCAAGCACAATCCTCGTTATACTGGAGATTGGTTAGATTGCGTGATGTATTTTAGTGGAGCAGGTGTGTTTTATCTTCTTAATAATACTGTTTTATTTCGCTTTCGAAAAGAGAAGCGGGGCTGTCTCATAGCAAAATGAGCCAGTCTTCTTTGTTATGATATTTAGCAAACTATTTTCTGTGATTTTTTTCAAATATTGAAACCTCAAGAGTTCAAAAACTATAATAAAGATAAAAGTTAGTAAAAA
>NZ_JACAKB010000032.1 GCF_030326305.1 Myroides odoratimimus
CAAATAAGTCGGATCCTAGCTAACCCTAATTTACCTTTAAAATTGGCTTTTATAGTTGTTAGAAGTTCTGTATTTTTTTACAAATAATTCCTCCCTTTATTTATCTTAAAATCAACTAATTAATACTTTTGTCGTGTGCTAAGGTAATCATTAGTAAATAGTTAAATTGCTTTGAATGCCATATTTTAATTTTGCTTGTGAAAGGCTAAGTTCTCTTTGTTCTAGTTCTTGAACTAATTAGAGTTTAAAATTTATTCTATAGTTTTTAACTCTGCCTAATATAGATTATTGACATAAAGATTGTTTTTATTGTATTGTTATTTCAAGAAAACAATTTTTCATTACACGTTTGTAAAGATGGTTAAAATAAAACCAACTCCTTTTTAAATATGATTAACCGATATTAAACGGATAACTCGATGATATTATTCAAAAAAGACTTAACTGCTCTGATTCAGATAAGTCTATGATTATGTTTTTAGTTCTCATAATTTCACATTTAAAATACAAATGAAAATAATCTTTATTTAACACTATAAATCTTTGCATTTAGTGTAATTGATTCAGATTTTGTACCAAAAATCACAGAAATGATATTGATTAATATTTTGAATGTGATTTTTTGAGAAGATTTAATTCCTGTTTATTATTTCAATATGATATAGTTTAAGCGCTTTTTATCAATTACATTTTAATAAAAGAGTTTCTTAATCTTCAAGGCCTTTAAATTACAGTGCTTTTTTAAGTGTTTTTTGATTTTTTTTTCAAAGAGGTAGGGCTTAAAGATGTAATAGGATTGTTTAGAGTGTTAAGCTTGAAAAAAATGAAAGTATTACGAATTAGAAATGTATTTATTTTTAATAATTGATAGATGTTGCTTTTTGTGATTTATTATACTTGTTCTAATTAAGGATATTTAGGTAATTCACTAGAATAAGTATTCTAGTTGTTTTATATCTCTTTATGTAGATTTTAGTACTAAAACAACTAATTGTTTTTTTTTATAAAAACAACTTTAGTATTAATAATAATTTTGCTTTTATTATAATTTTATTGTTTATCGCTTATTTTTATTTTGATATTTTGAATAATTCTCATGTTCTGTATCTTTGTTTTAAAGCTTTTAAGTAAAAATGATTAATAAAAATAATATGAAAAGAAAAGTACTCTTAGCAATTTGTTTAACTGGTTTTGGTTTAATAAATGTAAAAGCTCAGGATTTAGGTTTTAGTATTGGAGGACACGTTCCTAACCCTTCTGCAGCTTTAGATATTCAAGCAACAAATAAAGGGGTTTTACTTCCTCGAATTGAATTATCAGGCGAAGATCACAAATTAAATGGAGGTACAAATCCAGATGGTGTAATAGTTTATAATAGTGGTAGTGTATTAGAACATGGTTTT
This sequence comes from Myroides odoratimimus, assembly GCF_030326305.1. Classification (GTDB taxonomy): domain Bacteria; phylum Bacteroidota; class Bacteroidia; order Flavobacteriales; family Flavobacteriaceae; genus Flavobacterium; species Flavobacterium odoratimimum_A. The sequence continues at coordinate 1,404 of NZ_JACAKB010000032.1, forward strand.
TACTACTGGGCTTCTACTAAATGGGAAAAAGTAGCAGCAAATAGTCAAGTAATCGAGAAGTTAACTGAACTTCAGACAACATTAGAAACTCAGATTAAAGAAATTACCATTATCGATGGAGGAACAGAAAAAGATATTAGTTATTTAGTTTCGTATAATCCAGAATCTCATTTGTTTACTTATCTAATGCCAAAAGAAGGAGGAGGATATGATAAAAAGGAGATCGATTTTAAAACAGCTGTTAAAGAAGAACAGACCAATACATTTATACGCGAAATAAAAACTAACGTAGAAGGTGAGGATAAAATATTAAAATACATTTACTTCTCAGAGAAAGCCATAACAGACTGGTTAAAGAATAATCCTAATGGCAATCCTATTGATGATATGCCAGATGATAACGGAACTCCTATTGATGTATTAGGAGTGGTTAATAGCAACTTTAAAGAGATCTTTGAGAATAATACCAATACAGAGATTATTAACCAGATTATTAAAAAAGCTCCAAATAACGTATGGGTAGAGCAAAGAGAAGAAGGTGAGTTTTTAGTCTATTTAGATGATAATAACGACAAACACGAAGTTTCTTTAGAGAATAATGAGACGCAAACAGAAATCTTCAAACATGTTGTAAATGCTGATGGTCAGGTAATAGATGGAGAATCTACACAAGTATTAGAGTCCAAAGATCTTAAAAAAGGAGATATTTATTACTCTTATAAAGCAGAGCATGGTAAGACATATTACATCAATATGACAAATGATGTAATTAACTCGGTACAAAACAGCGAAACATTAAAACAAGAAATCTTCAATACAGTTAATAACTATACCACCGAAGGAGGTAATGTATATTATGGAGATATAGATGGACAGAACCTTCTTTATATAGTAGATAAAGACAATAATAAAAATCCAATAGATATCTCTAAAGATGTACAAAAGGTTATCGAAGAGACTGTAAATAACAGTGTTGTAGAGAAGATCCTACAGCAAACAGAGATAAAACTTATAACTGGAACAGCTGTGAAGATAAACGAATCACATGATGGTTTTTCTGTATTTAAAGGCAAGTATAAAGCTAAAGTAGATAGCTATAATAGTACTATAGGAGCAGACTACAATACAGAGTTTAACGCAGGTTTTAGAATAGATAATTTTAATTCTCTTTTAAGTGTTCAGATTTTAAAAGGAAAACAATTAGTACAGAACTCAGTTACAGAGGTTAAGTACGAAGGAGGAATATTAAAATTCAAATTCGGTATGGGAAATTTACAAACAACTCTACTATCAGGTGAGTATGAGGTAATTATTAACTATGTGTCAACTGTAGAATCAAAGAGTAATTAAAAGTATTAGTTTAAGAATTAAAGACAAAAAAAAGATGAAAAAAAATATAATCACACTATTAGTATTAGCCTTAAGTACGGTTGCTTTAGCACAAGAAAAAGATAAGGCAGGTTTGGGTATTGGAACTAAGAGAATTAGTAAAGCTGCTATGCTTGATATTCAAGCAACAAATAAAGGGGTTTTACTTCCTCGAATTGAATTATCAGGCGAAGATCACAAATTAAATGGAGGTACAAATCCAGATGGTGTAATAGTTTATAATAGTGGTAGTGTATTAGAACATGGTTTTTACTACTGGGCTTCTACTAAATGGGAAAAAGTAGCAGCAAATAGTCAAGTAATCGAGAAGTTAACTGAACTTCAGACAACATTAGAAACTCAGATTAAAGAAATTACCATTATCGATGGAGGAACAGAAAAAGATATTAGTTATTTAGTTTCGTATAATCCAGAATCTCATTTGTTTACTTATCTAATGCCAAAAGAAGGAGGAGGATATGATAAAAAGGAGATCGATTTTAAAACAGCTGTTAAAGAAGAACAGACCAATACATTTATACGCGAAATAAAAACTAACGTAGAAGGTGAGGATAAAATATTAAAATACATTTACTTCTCAGAGAAAGCCATAACAGACTGGTTAAAGAATAATCCTAATGGCAATCCTATTGATGATATGCCAGATGATAACGGAACTCCTATTGATGTATTAGGAGTGGTTAATAGCAACTTTAAAGAGATCTTTGAGAATAATACCAATACAGAGATTATTAACCAGATTATTAAAAAAGCTCCAAATAACGTATGGGTAGAGCAAAGAGAAGAAGGTGAGTTTTTAGTCTATTTAGATGATAATAACGACAAACACGAAGTTTCTTTAGAGAATAATGAGACGCAAACAGAAATCTTCAAACATGTTGTAAATGCTGATGGTCAGGTAATAGATGGAGAATCTACACAAGTATTAGAGTCCAAAGATCTTAAAAAAGGAGATATTTATTACTCTTATAAAGCAGAGCATGGTAAGACATATTACATCAATATGACAAATGATGTAATTAACTCGGTACAAAACAGCGAAACATTAAAACAAGAAATCTTCAATACAGTTAATAACTATACCACCGAAGGAGGTAATGTATATTATGGAGATATAGATGGACAGAACCTTCTTTATATAGTAGATAAAGACAATAATAAAAATCCAATAGATATCTCTAAAGATGTACAAAAGGTTATCGAAGAGACTGTAAATAACAGTGTTGTAGAGAAGATCTTACAGCAAACAGAGATAAAAATTATAACGGATTCTGTGGATGTGGCGGTTAATTCCTCTATTGATGGAAATATTGTCTATAGAGGTAAAAGGAAAATAAAAGTGAACCATGCTGACGGATATGATGTGACTTTTATAGGAAGTATTACAGCTAAACCTTCTGATAAAAAAGAAGTAGTGGAAGGTGGTACCAGAACAGTAACATATCAAGATAGTACTGCTACTATAGAGACATTGCTATCAGCCAATATCATTGATGTTAAAACAAAACAAGTAGTGGTATCTACAGTTACTGATGTAAGTGTAAGTGGTAACGAATTGACATTCTATTTTGGTCAGAATGGAATGTATATAGCATTAGACAATGGTGATTATGAAGTAGTTTTTGAGTACACTGCTTCGAAGTAAGAAAGGAAGCATGAAAAAGTTAGTTTTAATATTATTCTTATTTGGGGTATCCTTAGCAGGATATTCCCAAGTAGGGATTGGAGTACAAAGACCTGCTTCAGCTTCTATGTTAGAAGTGCATAGCCCTGATGGCAATAAAGGGGTGTTATTACCTAAAGTAGCTTTGACAGATAAAGGTCTTTTTGCTCCTATAATAGGTGATCATGATGATCCACGTAATATAGGATTACTTGTTTTTAATCAAACAGAAGACAGCGAAAAAGGACTAGTGTTAGGGTATTACTATTGGACAGGTACTAGTTGGAGTTCTTTTATAGATAAAGAAGAAATCATAGCATTAATAGAAGGTAAATTAATAGGAAACAACGTCTATTATGGTAAGATAGGACAGAGTGATAGAGAAGTTTTATATATTAAACGCAAGGATAGTAATGGAGAGGAAATCATAGAAGAGCTAAATCTAATACCAGGACTTATAGATAATATAGCCAATGCTTCACAGGAGACTCTTTTTGATATTAAACAGAAGATAGGATATAATATTTCAGAACAGATAGCATACATTGGAAAATCTATAAAAGGAAATTATGTATATAGTTTTTACACAACAACAAGTTTAGAAAATGATAATGCAGAGGCTAAAGGTGTTCATTTAGACAAAAATGTTTTAGAGTTTTTAGCTCATGGTGAAATCTATAAAATAATGTTACTAGATAGTAAATATCAATTAATAGATATTAGCATTACAGATATTGAGATAAACACTGAAGGTGTCTTAAATTTTAGTCTAGGGACTCCTAATTTTTATTTAACACTTCCTGAAGGGAAGTATGGAGTGATAGTGGAGTTAGTAAGTACTAAAAAGATATAGAAGAGGGGGGGGACTTTTTGGGCTCCCTCTTTGTTTTTTATAAAAGAGGAACTTTTATCTTTTTTTATAATTCTGTCCAACAAGATTGCCATACGCCTGTTGAGGGACTATATCTAATTCTATACTATCTTTGTGGAGTATTTGGTATAAAGGGTTGTAGTTTTGTTTGTTTAGCGACACAAATTTCTATAACCCTTCTTTATTTTGCAAAAGTCAAGACGACCTCACTATTAAAAAGAAGGTTATTTACCAGCACCTATAACTTTTTAAGAAGACTATATTGCAATCGAAAAATAAAAAGAGGTAATCCAATAAGGTTGCTGTATAGAAAATGTTTTGTCTTAGAGTATAGATAGAAAAAGTAAGGGGCCGTTTCATTGTAAAAAAAGACAACCCCTGTGGTTACCAAGGTGGGTACTGATAAACTTACTACGACATTTGGTTTATAGTACTTTTAAAAAGTTATATCTACGTTGTTTTTCTAGGTTAAAAAGTAACCTGTAACTTCTTCTTATTTAAATCCATAATATTTTCAACTTGATAAGATCTCTTTAGGATAGTTATATTGTCTTGTTGCCTGGATAAGTGTAAGTTTAAAAGGAATATCACTTGTATTGTTTAACGCAAAGGTCTTACTTTTTTTCTCAGTTGAACAGTCAAAATATTCTGCTTTTATTGAAGTGGTAAAAATAGCTTCGGTGAATTTTTTATCTCCAATTAACTGATCTTTGTAATATGCGATTGATCTTTTTTGAAAAAGAGCCTCTTTGATACTTTCAACAGTATTTTCTTTAGCAAAGATAAGTGTGATGGGACGGTGATAAAACTCATGCTTTGTATCTATAAGATAATGAATATCTGAAGAAGAAGTAATCGTTAATTGATATTGATCAGCCCATTGCATTGCTTTGGTAAATAAATTAGTATGACCTACAATTTCTATTCCATCTAATAGTCCTTCCTCTAGCAATCTTTGTTGTGGAGCTTCCCATTGATCTTTAGTCTTTTGTTTATAAGGAGGGTGGTTCCACTGTATAAAAGCACCTTGTTTTTTAGCATCTTTTGAACTCATCAAGTTTATATTTTCAGTTTTAGAGCATATAGTAGCAATAAAGTAGAATTGTTCTAAATGTTTTAAAATCAGTTGTTTTGTTTTTGTGTATGAGGAAAACCGTAAGAGTGAGTTGTTTATAGAATATATCTTTGTCGTTCCTATGGAAACAAAGGAAGTAGTACTAATATTTAAAAAATATGAAATGAAAAGAATTGTTCTATTACTAATGGTGGCATCTATGGCATTAGCTTGTTCTTCAGATGATAATAAAGCAGCAAGTAATCCTGAAGGGTCAATACAAGTAGGCGTATCACATTCTCATAAGATAAAAATACCTGAATGGTTACAAGGACAATGGGTAGTTAAAGGAAGTACAGAGTATAATTTTCACAGTTTTAATCTAAAGGCAAATGATCTATGTGTAGTGAACGTAGTATCATCTTGTTATCAAGGGCAGATTAATGCTATGGATAAAGTAGATCCAAATCAAGTAGAGGTAGTACAGGAGAATAAAAAGGGGTATTATCGTTTATCAATAGATATGGGAGGTCTATTAACAGAGTATGCTTTTACTTATAAATCAGAGAGTGAAGTAGAGTTTAAGATGAGTAATCTACCTAGGGTAACTCTAATTAGAAAATAACCTTTTTATTAGATTAAAAATAGAAAGGCTGTCCTTACACCAGACAGCCTTTTATTATTTAGACTATAAGCCTATTTAGTTTCAAATGTGATTTTGTTTTGATTCGCACCACATTTAAGCATTGAAGAACCGTATAATGGGTTAGATAGGTCTTCTACATCGCTTAGCCATTGACCACCTTCACCGTTGTTGTACATTGGGCAGTATTGTTCAAATACTACTCTGTCTGTTCCAACGGTATTGATTAGTTTTATTAAGTCTTCTGTTAGGTCTTCGAATTCTTCTCTTTGTACTTTAATGTCTACTGCATCAATTTTAGTAGCTGTTTCTACTAATTCTTTCACTAGTTGTTTTGCTGTAGCATCTTCTGTTACTACTGCATTAAGATTATTTACTAGTGTTTTACTAGCCGTAGCAGCTTGTTCTTGATTGTCCTGTTGAAGTGCTTTTTTAACTAAGAAATAAGCATCAAGAGTAGATTGTAATACATTAGATTCTTTTACTGTTGTTACTTTCTCTACAGCGCTAGCTGTAGTGTGATCATCGTGATCATGTCCTGCGTGCTCTTGTGTTGTTGGAGCTGTTGTTTCTTGTTTTTTGTCATTACATGCAGTAAGTGTGAAAGCTAATACTGCAAAACTTAAAATTACTTTTTTCATTTGATTGTTATTTGATATTTGTTCTTTTATTTCAAGTCACAGATTATAAATCTGCGACAACATCTTTTTTGTCAAGTAAAGTTAGAAAAAAGAAGGTAGAGTAGGTCTGCATTCTTTTTTCTGTTTTTGTATTTCTGTGTGTTGTCGTAATACATAGTAGTTCTGGGAAAGCCTACCGTTGTGGAAGTGTATTGTGGATATACGTTCTACACAAACCATATCACATTATATAAGTATCTAATGTCTTAAGGCATACAATTCCTAATTCTTAACTCTTAATTTGAGCCAAGCGACTTACTATCTTTCGAATTGACAACAGCTGTGTAAGGCTTTATAATCTGCATCTGTTGCTTTGTCTAGTTCTGTATCGTGACCTACTTTAGCTACGGCCTTAGATATGGCAGCTTTAGAGGTTAGTTTCTTGTCAAAATTAAGGTGTAATACTTTTTCTTTTACATCCCAAGAAGCAGTAGATACCCCTTTTACTTTCTTGGCAGCGGTTTCTATTCTTTCTTTACACAGGTCACAGTTTCCTTTTACTTTAAGAATGGCATGTTCTAGATTAGCACTTGCTGTAGTACTGTGAGCGTGACTTGTAGCAGCAGGAGCATTATCATTGTTCATCATACTGCGTTTTCCTTCTAACTGTGCGCTGGCATCAACTGTAAATACTCCATTGGTTACGATTTCTTCTCCATTTTCAAGTCCTGACATCACTACATAATTCTCTCCAAGTGAAGGCCCTAATACGATTTCTCTTAGCTTGAAGGCAGGAGTAGTGGTATTGGGTTGTTTTACATAGATTACAGAGCGTTTACCAGTCCATAGTACAGAAGATTTAGGAATGACCATTTCTTTATTGTACTGTTTTAAAGGAGCTGATATTTTTGCACTTGCGTACATCTCAGGTTTTAGGTTATTATTTCTATTATCTGTTTCTACCCTTACTTTAGCTGTTCTAGAAGTAGCATCTATAATAGGGTTGATAAAAGCAATTTTTCCTTTAAATACTTCTCCTGGCAAACTCTGAAGTGTATATTCTAATACATCTCCTTCTTTGATAAATGGAAGGTCATTTTCGTAGGCATCAAATACAGCCCACAGTTTAGATAAATTAGAAATATTATAAAGCACAGTTCCTTGACTGATATAATCTCCTTGGTTAACATTTTTTGCCACGACAATACCACTTGTATTTGCATGTATAGATACAAAAGGAGAAACATTCCCAGAGCTTAAGACTTTGCTTATTTGAGCTTCAGACATCTTCCAAATGCGCAATTTTTCTTTTGCTGCGTCTAATAATAAGGGCTGTAAGTCTTTTAACTTAGCAGCTTCTAATAACTCTTGTTGAGCTGTTAACAGATCAGGAGAATAGATAGTAGCAATTAGTTGTCCTTGTTTTACGGCTTCTCCTGTAAAGTTAACATATAACTTTTCGATACGACCATTGACATGGGAAGTTTGAGATTGTTGTAATCGCTCATCTACTTGTATGGTTCCATAGAGTTGAATGTCTTTTACAGCATCTTGATGTCCTACCACAGTAGTCTGTATATTAGCAAGAGCGACAGCTTCTTTAGACATTTGGATTGCCTGATCGTCTATTGCATCATCACCGCCATCAGAAGATTTAAGTGGAATTAAGTCCATAGCACATAAAGGACACTTCCCTGGTTTATCCATTTTGATTTGAGGGTGCATAGAACAGGTCCATACCGTATTTTCCTCTTCTGTAGTAGCTGGTTCTGTATTGTGCTGATGCGATCCTGCACCACCAAAGACCATCCATCCTAATAATAAACCTACAAGTAATATTGCACTATAACGCACAATATTGTTTTTGAATATATTTCTTATTTTCTCCATTGCCTAAATATTTTGTGTGTTGTCACGTACTGCTAATAATTTCTTGATAGAAGCTACCATGGTATTGTAGTTAGCAATTGCTTCTGCTTTTTTTAATTGGTAATCTAATAATTGACGTTGTACTTGTATTACATTGGTTAAATCACTTTTACCTGTTACAAATTCTTTGATAATAAGGTTGTAAGTTGTCTCAGCCAATGTAGTTTGCTTCTCATACAAGGTGACAATTCGTTGGGCATCATCTAATTGACTTTTGTATCCATAATACTCACTTTTTAAAGTATTATAAGTGTCTTTGAACTTCTCTTCACTAGACTTCCACCATAGTTTACCTTCTTCTTGTTGGGCTTTATACTTTTTGCGGAAGATAGGAAGACTAACAGTTATCATCGGCATAATCATATCTTTTCCATTCATATCGCCCATAGCTAGCATTTTATCATTAGTCTTTCCGATAACCATATACTGCAATCCAAGTCCTATCATAGGGTAGCTCATTTTCTTGTCCATTTCAGCCTTGGCTTTATAGGCAAGACCTTCTTCTGTGATCATTGAAAGCATAGGGTTATTAGCTTCTATGGCTAGAAGAGCATCTTGCTCCCCATATATAAAAGGTGTTTTCTCTATGTCACCTAAGACTACTTCATGGTTTGCCTCTCTATTTAAAAGAGCGTTGAATTTTGCTTTCTCTGCTTTTAATTGAGAGTGTAAGCTTTCAATATTATTCTCTATTTCAATAAGCTCTAATCCGATACGCAATACATCAGACATTCCTGAGGCGCTACTGCCGCTCATCTCGCTCATACCTCCACTAGATCCCATAGAAGAAGACATCGCTGGTGCGCTACTAGCAGTAGCTCCACCACCCATACTCATTGATCCCATACCTGCGGATGCAGAAGTAGATGGAGTAGAGGCAGTCTTACTACTTACTTGTGGAGTTGTACTTGGTTTTGCTGTATTTGAAGGAGCAGAGAACTTTCTAAGAGCTAATTGTTCTAATTGTTGTAAGAGTTTTCTGTTCTCTTCATTATTTCTTAATTGTTCGTTTAGTTTCTGCATTGCATACCATTGGGTATGTACTTGTAAAGTAATATTATCAACTACTTCTTTGTACTGCTCGTTTTGCATATTAGCCATGTGACTAGCTTCTATACGGGCGCTCTTACGGGTACCAAACCAAGGAAACATCTGCATGATACTTACATTACCAATAGATCGCCCACCTACAATATCCATAGGCTTTGTGTAGAAGTCCATAGATAACTCAGGATCCTTATAAGCACCTGCTTGTGGAATCTTTTGTAAAAAGGCTTCGTGAGCATATTTCTGTGCTTTGATTCCTGGGTTATTTTCTATGGCTACATTGAGGTAACTCGATAGAGAATCTTTAGGTTGCTGCTGGGCTAGAGCCGTGGCAGTGAAACTAGTCACTGCTAAGAAGGCTAAATATATATACGTTTTATTTTTGTTCATTGTTTTATTATTTCGTAGTTACTTGTCAAGGATTGCAAATTTGCGCCATCGAAATTCTTAATTCTTAATTCTTTTTACCGCCCATTCTCTCCACCAACATTGGAATACTGGTACTACAAACATAGTCATGGACTGTATTAGCATTCCTCCGAATGTAGGTATAGCCATGGGTACCATAATTTCTGCTCCTTTACCCGTAGAGGTCATCACAGGCAGTAGTGCGATTAGAGCAGTAGCAGTTGTCATCGCTGCAGGTCTTACACGTTTTAGTCCCGCGTATACTACCGCTTCTCGAATTTCTTCTTTAGTTTTAGGATCTCTAGCCTTAAAGGTATCATGTATATAAGTTCCCATCAGCACTCCATCATTGGTAGCTAATCCGAATAAGGCGATAAAACCTACCCAGACTGCTATACTTAGATTGATATTGTGCATTTGGAATAAGTCTCTCATATTCATATCTCCGATAGAGAAGTTCATAAACCAAGGTTGTCCGTATAACCAAAGTAAGATAAAACCTCCTGCAAAGGCTACAAACACTCCTGAGAAGTGGATAAGCGATGCCGCAATGGTTTTAAACTGAAAGTACAGAATCAAAAGAATCGCTAATAAACTCAGTGGTACAATGTATAGTAATCGCTGAGAAGCTCTTTCTTGTTGCTCATAATTACCAGCAAACTTATAGGTTACTCCTTTTGGCAGGGTAAGTTCTCCAGAGGCTAGCTTAGCTTGTAATAGCTTATCTGCCTCGTGTACTACATCTACTTCTGCTTTTGTTTCTATTTTATCAAAGATGACATAACCAAGTAAGAAGGTATTTTCACTCTGAATCATTTGTGAGCCTTTAGCATACTCTATATCGGCTACCTCGCTTAAAGGAATTTGAGCTCCTGTGGCAGTAGGGATTAGCATTTTAGCTAGCTGTTCTGGGTTATCTCTTAATTCTCGAGGATAACGAAGTCTTACTGGGAATCGCTCACGTCCTTCTACAGTAGTGGTTAGGGCCATTCCTCCGATAGCAGCACCGATTACATCTTGCAAGTCAGATACAGTAATTCCGTATCTAGCCATATTATGTCTGTTTAGGTGGATCTCTACATAAGGAGCACCTACCGCACGATCATAAAATACAGTAGAAGGCATAATAGAAGGGATGTCTTTAAGCGCAGTCTCTAATGCTTTTCCACCAGCTTCTATAGATTCTAAATCTGGTCCAGATACTTTTAATCCCATTGGCGCACGCATACCTGTTGATAGCATTACAAGTCTAGCCTCGATAGGCTGAAGTTTAGGAGCAGAGGTTAGCCCAGGCAAGTGAGATACATTTACTATCTCTTGCCAGATATCATCTGCCTTTTTAATCTCAGGGCGCCATTGACGCAAGAACTTACCATCTTTGTCTATAATTAAACTATCTCTAGGGATAAGTCTAAAACCATCTTCTACATTATAAGTAGTTCCATTGATGAGTTCAAAATCTCCTTGTTTATTAACTTTAAATCGCTGTCTATGTCCATTGCTATCTAGGATATACTCTGACCTATAGTTAATCGTATTTTCAAACATCTGAGTAGGAGCAGGGTCTAGAGCAGAGTTTACACGTCCCCATTTACCTACTGTTAATTCTACTTCAGGAATATTGGAAATACGTCTATCTAATGTACCGATAAACTGAAGGTTCTGTTCAATACCTGTATGAGGCATACTTGTTGGCATTAGCAAGAATGATCCTTCATTAAGACTAGGCATAAACTCCTGTCCAATACCTGGGAAGGCCTGTGTTGATTTTTGCCAAAAAGCAGTTTCTCTAAATGATTTCCATCCTACAGTCTCAAAGCCTTTGGCTAGAAAACCAAAGCTCTTATCAACTCCTAACCATACTAGCATTCCAAATACTAATGTTAGAATGGGAATACTCATAAATTTCCAGCGGTGAGTAAGTGCCCACCTTAAGATTTTCTCATAGTAGATCACTAATAGCCATAATACACCTAATATAGATCCGATAGCTAAAAACACAAAGACAAAGTTTAGTCCTGTACTCTGCTGCGTGCCTAGTGGTAACCATTCTACTGTAAGGTAATATAAAGCCACAAATAGGGCAAGGGCTACATTGATATAATTGGCTATTGTATCTGTTTTCCAACCTGGTGTAAATAGATTATTAATAGCTACTAATGTTAGTGTTACAGCGATAAACTCGCCTGTGTATATCCACAGTCCTATACCTGCTATAGCTAAGATATAATTGGCTATTTTGCGCAGTTTTTGTTTGTTTATTTTAATAGAATATACATAGTAGGCTATTGTAGGAAGAACGATGATCCCTAAGATAAATGCCGATAATAGAGCGAAGGTCTTGGTGTAAGCTAAGGGTTTAAATAGCTTTCCTTCTTGGGCTTCCATTGCAAATACTGGTAAGAAGCTGATAATTGTGGTTAGCATAGCTGTTGACAATGCCCCTGATACTTCTGATACAGCTTTGGTAATAAGATTGACAAAGGCCATTCCCTTACTTTGTATTCCTTGGGCTTTTTCTTCTTCCATGTACCTGATGATACTCTCGACAAATACAACGCCAACATCTACCATAACTCCAATAGCAATAGCAATACCTGATAAGGCAACGATATTGGCTTCTATCCCCATATACTTCATAATGATAAAAGTCGCTAGTACACCAATAGGTAGAATACTAGAAATAATTACTGACGCGCGCAAGTTTATAACAAGTACGATCACTACGATGATACAGATTAATATCTCGTGTGCTAAGGCTGTTTCTAATGTGCCTATCGTTTCTTGTATTAATCCTGATCGGTCATAGAAAGGAACTACAGTTACTTTAGATATTGTACCATCGGCAAGTGTTTTTTGAGGAAGACCAGCTTCCATCTCTTTTATTTTAGCTTTTACATTGTTAATTACATGCATAGGGTTAGCTCCATAACGAGCTACTACAACACCTCCTACAGCTTCAATGCCTTCTTTATCTAGACCACCACGACGTGTAGCAGGTCCTAAGTTAACGAAGGCTACATCTTTGATTTTTACAGGAACATTATTACGAATTGTCACTACAGCGTCTTCTAGATCCTTGACATTTTTAATATATCCAAGACCGCGTACTAAATACTCTGCTTTATTAATTTCGATGGTCTCTGCTCCGATATCCAGGTTACTTTTCTGAATCGCAGACATCACATCCATTACAGATACGTTATAGGCGCGCATCGCATCAGGATTTACCTCTACTTGATACTCTTTTACATATCCTCCGATAGAGGCTACCTCAGAAACTCCTTCTGCAGCAGATAAGTTATATTTAGTGTAGAAATCTTGTACCGTACGTAGCTCATCTGGATCCCATCCACCAGTAGGCTCTCCTGTCTCAGGATTACGTCCCTCTAGGGTGTACCAATATACTTGTCCCAGTGCAGTAGCATCTGGTCCTAATGAAGGTATAACACCCTTAGGTAATGTACCGGCAGGAAGTGAGTTTAGTTTTTCTAAGATACGCGAGCGGCTCCAGTAAAATTCTACATTCTCTTCAAAAATGATATAGATAAACGACATCCCAAACATAGAGCTACTACGCACTGTTTTTACACCAGGGATACCCAGTAAAGAAGTCGTTAGCGGATAAGTGATTTGCTCCTGAATATCTTTAGGAGAGCGTCCCATCCACTCAGTTGCTACAATCTGTTGGTTTTCACCAATATCAGGGATAGCATCTACTGGTACAGGATCGCTTGGCAGAATATTTTGGTGCCAATTAAATGGAGCTGTTATTAGTCCCCATACAATAACTACTACTAGTAGTAATAGAGTAATTACTCTATTGTGTAAGAAGTACTTAATGATTTTATTAAGCATAAGATATGTATTTCTGTATTAAAAAATGACATCTACTAATCTTTGATTCTATGCAACAATAGGTATGGTATAAGTTAAGGTATTACTTATAAACTTAAAAGGCGATAAAATTAGATTAGCGATGATAACTAAAAAGGTAATTATCATTTGATCCACAGATAGGTACTATTACTTCTTAAGTAGGGATATCTAAGTATTTACGTTGCTATATACTTATTTAGTGTACATTGTAAGGTAAATACTTCAAGTAATACTTTTTATTTAGTAATAGAGTGAAAGGTGTGGATGAAGTAACTATCCTAAGAGTTTGCCCAAAGTGTAGGGCATGAGTTAGTTACTTTTTTTTAGAATATCATATACGATAAATACAGATATAAGACAGGGGGTCTATATCTTTATACTTAAATCCGGAAACAGAAACAGAAAGGGGAGAAACAGATACTAAATCAATAGATTTTAAATCTTCTAAGTAATTAGAGTTAAACCATTTCGACTTAATATTAGCTGTTTTGCTCTTTGTATCTTGAATAACTTTAGGTGTTTGTACTTTTAATTCTGCTATGGTAACTAGTACTCGTGAAGCAACTGTACAACATGGCATATTCATATCCATGCTGTGAGAGCTTTGCTCCATATTTCCACCACAACAAGACATACCACCCTTAGTACTCATCTCCATACCACAAGTCATCACTTCCTGTGTGCAAGACCACTCTATAACAGGGCTAGCCGTTACTAAAAAGGATAAGAATAGGAATAATATGGATAGATATTTCTTCATTTTATGTCTGAATTGTTCAAAACAATGAGACAAATATACTTGTTTTTTAAACATAGATACCTACTTTAAGCTCTTTTTATAGGTGTAAAAGCACTTTTCTTTTTATACTTATACAATTGTTGTTATTTGTTGTATAATTCTTGTCTATTATTGGTTTTACTTCTTTTAGACACTTGTCAATAGTGCCATTAATATGGTTAAAGTTTTACAAATTCAAAAACAAGGTTTTGGTAGAACTTAGCATTAGATTATTTTACTGAAGCATTTTTACTCTTATTTTTTTGTTTTTAACGGGATGTTAATAGAATTGGCTTATTCTTATGTATAGCGTTAAACCATGTTCGCACTATGTGACTATTGTGGTTTAAAGAGTCCTAATAGTAAACATAATTAAATTGCTATGAAAAATTATTTTGCTGAGTTCTTTGGGACTTTTTGGTTGGTATTAGGTGGATGTGGTAGTGCTTTATTTGCCGCAGGGGTACCTGATGTAGGAATCGGATTTGTAGGGGTGTCTTTGGCTTTTGGACTGACGGTTTTGACTATGGCTTATGCGGTAGGACCTATTTCGGGAGGTCATTTTAATCCTGCAGTCTCTATAGGGATGTATATAGGAGGAAGATTCTCTGCTAAAGAGATCTTGCCTTATATCGGTTCCCAGCTAGCAGGGGCAATAAGCGCTGCAGTTGTATTATACCTAATCTATATGGGGAGTTCAATTTGCTGTATTGACAATACTCTGCCAGGGGCATTTGCAGCTAACGGATATGGGCATTTATCACCTAGTGGGTTTAATCTAATATCTGCTTTTGTGACAGAGTTTGTATTAACAGCATTCTTTATTCTAATTATTCTAGGTGCTACAGATAAGAAAGCAAGTGGTAAATTCGCAGGGATTGTAATTGGATTAGCATTAACGTTAATACATTTAATCTCTATTCCTATTACTAATACTTCTGTGAATCCTGCTCGTTCTATTTCTCAAGCACTTTTTGTAGGAGGAGAGTATATCCCTCAACTTTGGTTATTTATCACAGCTCCAATATTAGGAGCTATCGTAGGAGGTGCAATCTATAAGTATCTTTTACAAGAAAGAAAATAAGAAATCCTGTTTATATATATTGGGATTTCATGTTTAGTTATAATGATTTATTATATTTCTGTCTAGTGTGGTATTAGTGGCTAAGTGAGTAAAAATCGATTTTTTATTAATCCTTAAATTTGATAGATAGTTTTTAAAGAGTTTGTTCTATCTTATGAAATGAATAAATATTTAATGAAATAATTCATTGAAAATACGTCTATTAAGCAATCTATAGAAAACAAAATATATCATAGCCCAATATGTTAGCTCAATTCATAATGGAATAAAGAGATGAATTTAACAACAACTTGTTTGTGGAGTGTTTACCAAATATTTAAAATACTATCTAAACTAGTATAGGATAAAAGCAACTTATACCTAATTGTTATCAAGAGCTAATTTCAACACAATAATAAATTATAGTCAAAGTATTTTTAATGTATTGATTTTGATATAATTTAACTTGAAAACGTTTTTGTATTTGCGGACTTTAATAAAAAAAATAAGCTTAGTTATATGACTTTTAGCCTTTTAAGGGATATCAATTAATTATATACAGTAAAAAGTACCATTAGTTAGCTAAGTTTCTTTTTAGTACTATGTGGTTGTGTTTGTTTTTTTTTAAATATTTGTTAATTAATTAAATTGTTGTTTGTTTTTAATTATCTATTTAATTAAAAGTATTTAATAATGTTAAAAAATTATTTTAGGTGTAAAAAAAACATTTTTTTCTGTTAAAAATATGTACTTTTAAAAAGTAGAACAACAAGCTTACGTTGTATGAGAAAAAGATGTGTTTTATTCTTTTTAGCCAATTAGTAAAACGTAGCTATAATACATAGTTTTTTTCTTTTCAACCTATAGAGACACACTCTTAACCAAGTCGTCTGTATTAGTAAAAGGCTACCTTAGTTATTATAAGGTAGCTTTTTATATTTAGTGTTCTTCTATATTGAAGTCGTCTTGACTTTTGTAAAATAAAGTATAGGTATAGAAATTTGAGTAGTCAAAACAAACAAAACTACAACCCTGTGTGGCCAGTACTCCATAAAAATAATATAGAATTAGATATAGTACCGTACTTGCCCCTAACAAAAAGAGGCTTTAGACTAAAAACCGACTCTATAAGAGAGTTAATACTTATTGGGCATTTTTTTAATTCTTTGTTTCTTTTTAGTTTGCTTTTAAAAATACTCTATCAATTCATGGTATTCTCATTTTTAATAAAATCAATTCTCTCAAAACGTATGTTTTTTAAAGAATCTACAAAGTATAGATTATGTAATAAGTAATTAGTGTGATATCTTGAGTTATAATTATTATAATTAATAATTATGTTTTATAAATTATTTAAAACATATGTTAATTGATTGGTTGTGAAGGGAAAAATATATTTTTAAGTTTTGTGTATATAAATTTTAGTTAATTTTATTTTAAATATAACTTATTTTTAACTAATTTAGATTAACTAAATAAATAATAAATTATGATTTCAACAAAACTAGGTAGCTTAACAGCTATCTTTCTCTCAATGTTTAGCATGAGTCTTTATGCGCAAACTGAACAAAAAGAAAACCGATTCAAAGTAGGGGTTGATTTAGGGTATACTAATACCTCATTAAATGCTAATATTTCGAATTTAGTAGATTCTAAGTATAATTCTCGTGGAGGTTTTGGAATAAATGTCTCTGCAGAGATGAATGTCTGGAATTCTTTATTCGTTTCTACAGGAGTTTCATATCTACAAAGAAACTATGAATTTGAAAGAACAGGTAGTCGCGAAGGGTGGTATTCTAAGTATAGTAATGATTTTATATCAGTACCCTTATTAGTTGGTGGATACTTAATTAACAACCCATATAGTACTAATGGGGTTTGGGTTAAAGCAGCAGGAGGTATCTACACCGAATATTGGGCAAAAATGAAAACTAAAGGACAGTATCCAGTTTTTTCTGAATTACAACCTGATGGTTCTTTTAATTATACAACAGTTTCTGAAAACTATGATTTTAAGAAGAATGAAAATCAGTTACGTAGATTGTCTATGGGGTTACAAGGACAGGTTCAAGTTGGTTATGCGATAGATAAAATAGACGTCTACCTAGGCTATAATTATCTTTATGGTCTTACAGAGACTTATAAATACGATAGTCCAGGAAACAAAAAGAATACTAGAGATTCACACATGATTTCTATAGGAGCTGCTTATAAATTTTAATAAAATTACACACGATGAAAAGAGTAAAACATAAAATAACAATATTTGGTTTATCTATATTATCACTATCTTCACTAACAGTTTTGAACTCTTGTTCTGCTGATGATATCACAATTACTGATCCGAGAAGATTTACTGCAGGGGATGTAAAATCTTATGCCGATTTATTTGAAGTTTTTTGGAAGACAATGGATCAGCAGTATAATTACTTTTATGAGCAGAAAGATCAAGAAGGCTTAGACTGGGATAATGTATATAAGACATATTACCCTAAATTCGCCGCTCTACAAACTTATGGTAGACCTAATGAGGACGATGGTCAAATACATGAAGATTATTTAACTGCTTTACAGTACTTCAAAGAGATCACACATCCAATAATAGATCGCCATTTTTCTGTTGATATTCAGTTTCCTGCAACTAATAAAAATATTATTAGAACAGAAAGACTCTATGGAGGAGTACTTGATACGGTAAGACCTTATGTGTATCCATTTGCTCAGAAGTATAACTATATGAAAGATAGGGTGACTGCTAATGCATATAAGTCTAATGCAGGTAGTTTTGGAATCATTGCAGGAAATTTAAAATCTAATCCAGAGATCTATTATTTTTCTTTCAGTCAATTTGCAGTAACTAATAATTTAAAAATAACATTAGCGAATAATTATTTAAATCCAGGAAAAGGGAATGCACTATTATTGACTAAAAATATTTTAGAGACCTCTGATAAATTAAAGGCTATTGAAGATGTGAATATGCGTAATGCTATTAAAGAGGTAACCTTTAATATACTAGAAGAATACAATGAATATTCTAATTCAAAAGCGTATAAAGAATTTATAGAAGAAGCAGCGAAGTTTAACCAAACTGAAGTGGTTAGTAATGAACTAATGCTTGCTGCCCAAAATGCTCTAATAGCCTATAATGCATTGCCTAAATATAATACGATTGCACCATACGGAAGTTTATATAATGAAGCGACACAATTCTATGTAGGTGAGTTTATAGGTCTTATGGATAATCATGTTAATTTTGGTTATAGATTTCCAGAATTAACAGGTGCTTTAACTCAAGTTTTAACAAGAGGAGAGTTTTATCAGAAGTTCTTAAACCCATTACATACTGGGGAAATTAAGAAAATAATAATAGATCTACGTTCTAATGGTGGTGGAGCCGTTGTAGATGCACGTTTTATTTCAGATCGTTTTATTACTAAAAATGCTGTATTTGCTTACCAAAGAACAAGAGAAGGAAATGGTAGATTCAATTATACTCCATGGGTAGAGGCTAAGACTAAACCGCATAATTTTGGGATTCCAGCTAATATTCCTATTGCTGTTTTAACAGATAAAGGTAGTGCAAGTATGTCTGAAATCACTACATTAATGCTGAAGTCACAAGGAAATCATGTAGTGAGTGTAGGAGACTATAGCGCTGGAGCAACAGCAGGATTAGGTGCTGTAGATGATTTTAATGGAGGTACTAGAGATGAGATTGCGGGAGGTAAATTAAAATTCTATATGCCATTATTAGCTATGAAAGATGCTGAGGGTGTTATAGTAGAGGGTGTTGGTATCAAACCAAATATTCAAGTATCTCCACTAACAGATAGTGAAGTAGCGCAAATGAGCTCACCTACTTTTATAGATAGAGTTTTAAATGAAGCAATTAATTTTTTAAACTCTAAGTAATAAATTTTTTAAAATTAAAGATATGCCCCAAAAAGTGTTTAACTTTTTGGGGCTTTTTTATGAATAAGAGAGGCTTACTGGTGTAGTATCCTTAAAAAAAAGTTTTATAACGAGGTTTTCTAGTGTAACTCTTCTCAATTAATATATTCTATCTACTAGAATATGGTGTTTTCATTTTAAAAGTTCATTTAGTGTCTTATTGGTTTCATTAATTTGGAATAGAAATAATTATTAAGAACTCACTTTTATTATTGATTATCTTCTTTAACTCTCAAGTATTAGAAAGTGTATTCATAGAATTATAATCTTTTAGATCAATAATCTTTACTTGATAAGACTATAAATTGCCTTAGACATTATTACTATCTTCTGTATACTAACATCAGCATCTTTAGCATTCTCTTTTAATAGAAGTAATTAACGTTCTCTGTTTGGGAATTATAACTTTAATATTTTGCTTGAATTCATTCGATACATCTATTACTTTTATCCTTTAACTCTTGCTCTAGACTAAGATGTGCTGCGAAGGTGAAATAACATTATTTTACTTTTTTAAATACATTTCGTTGCAATTTCATGTTTATAGATACTATACATAAGTAATATTTGTTTTGTAAGTGTTTTTGAAAGATTAACGAAAAAAACTTTATTATACTTTTTTTCTTTGCCAATCTGCTAATTAATTCTGTGAATTTATATGTTTCAAATATAAAATTTGATTATTTAATACGATATGATTTTATTTTTTTGTTCAGATTTGATTTGTTTTTTAAGTTTTATTGTTTTTTTAAAGTATATATTTAGGTATTGTTTTGGTTTTGTGTTTTTTTATTTATAATTATATATTAATTAGATTAATTTTAAAATTAATATTTAGTAATGTTAATTATATGTAATTTTATACTTTTAATTGACGTTGTATTTTTTTAAAATATAAACTCAAATAAAGTATGGAAAAGAGTTTAAAAAAGTAAAAAAAGAAGTGTATGAATCAAAACTATTTAAAGTTAATTATTCTGTTGTTTTGTAGTGTTTATGAGTTGACTTATGCTCAGGAAGAAGGTGATAAAACACAATTAATTAATAAAGGGGTGATTTCTGTTTATCCAGAGACTATTATGTCCACACAGTTTGATTTTGTTAATACCACAGAAGGAAATGTTATAAATGATGGGGCTATGTATTTCTATAAAGATTTTACCAATGATGGACGTTATGGAATTACATCTGTTGAGAAAAACTCTTCAGCCTATTTTATTTTAAATGATCTCACAAAGGCTAAATTGATTAAGGGTAGAGGCTTGTCTTCTTTCTATAATATTGTATTTGATAGTAAATTAGATGGAGTTGCCTTTGATTTAAAAAACAACATTGATATTCAAGGAGAGGCTTTCTTTAAAAATGGTATTGTAAAAGTAGATAATTCTACAAAATCTAATAGTCCTTTATCTTTAGGAATGGTTAGTTTTTTACCTAATTCAAAACATAAAAACGTAGGAGATCATAGTTTTATTGATGGAGAAGTAGAGAAAATTGGAAAGGAATACTTTGAGTATCCTATAGGGCAAGAAGGTTATTATCGTCCTGCAAGTATTAGTGCTCCTGATAATAATAAATCTATTGTTTTGGGACAGTATTATAAAGATGATCTTTTGTTTTTTGATAAACGTAAAGAGACTACAGGTGTAATTAAAGAATTAAACACTAATGAATATTGGAAAATTCTTGGGAAGTCATCAGGTGAGAATACTGTTATTCTGACTTTGACTTGGGATGAACGTACAACACCTAGCTCTATTTTGAAAGATCCAGAAAATGAATTGCATATTGTTCGTTGGGATGATAAAGAACAATTATGGATAGATGAAGGTGGAGTAGTGGATATGTCTTCTAAAAAAGTTACTACACCTACCAATATTAAAGATTACGGTTTTTTCACATTAGCAACTATAAAAAAAGATATTTTGTTAGATGGTGATGTGGTTATTTACAATTTGGTTACACCAAATGGAGATGGAAAGAATGATTATTTTATTATTGATAATATCAATAGACATCCAAATAATCGAGTGCAAATATTTAACCGTTGGGGAGTAAAAGTATATGAAACTACTGGATACGATCCAAATGGAGATGGAAGTATAAATGTATTTAGAGGTTATTCAGATGGGCGTGTAACCATTGGTAAGAATGAAAAATTACCAAGTGGAACTTATTACTATGTAATAATTTATGAGTATAAGGATAAAAACGGAAGTCGTATGATAAAGAAAGCTGCAAATTTACATTTAGAGTTAGATTAAATCAGAGTTATAAGAAAACAATGAATTTAAGTTTGTTGAAAAAAAGGATTATAGGCGAGATTTATTGACAGTAGTATACTAAGAAAAGGTGAGTTAAGTATTCTGAAAGATTTTTATTCAATATAATACGAAAAAAATAGTATCGATATTTTTTAACTCTTTTATCTATTAGGTATTTATGTCATTTTACAAAGAAATTTAAAGAAATAAAAACAAGTAGATATTACTTTGAAAACAAGGGAAATGTTCTAATATCTAGAGACCTAAAATTAGGTCTTGGCACTTAATAATATAATAAAATAGCTAGTTATATGAAAAAAAAATGGATTTTACTCAGTGTTTTTTGCACTAGTGCAATAAGTTATGCTCAGGTTGGAATTGGAACGGCAACCCCTAATCTATCGGCTCAGCTTGAGATATCTTCTGATAAAAGAGGTATGTTAATTCCACAAGTACCGTTGAAAAGTCTTAAGGATAATACAACAATAAGTAATGGAAATGTTGAGAGTTTATTGGTTTATAATATTACAAATAATGAGCAATTAAAACCAGGTTATTACTATTGGAAAAAGGATAGCTGGACTCGTTTGCTAACAGAGCATGATGATTTATCTATAGATAGATTAAATAGTAGATTTGTTGTTGAAGATAAAGTATTAGTATTATATGATACAAGAGGACATTATGTGACAATTGATATAGATAAACTAAATATACTTACTACTTTAGTTAAAGATGCAGCAGGTAACGGCAAGTATACGTATAAAAACGAGGCAGGGACAGAATTTGTAATTGATGTTCAAGCGGATGTAATTAGCAACTTTGAGACTATTATCAACAACACTGATGTTCAAGAGGTTTTAAATAAGATCATTAAAACAGTAGGCGGAAATGTTTACTACGATGGCAATTCTTTTACATATGTAAATAAAGATGGCGATACTGTTAGTTTGAATATCTCAGCTGTAGTAAAGGCCAATGAGACTATAACTACTTTAGTTAAAGATGCAGCAGGTAACGGCAAGTACACATATACTAATGAGGCAGGAACAACAGCTTTAATTGATGTTCAAGGGGATGTAATTAGCAACTTTGAGACTATTATCAACAACACTGATGTTCAAGAGGTTTTAAATAAGATCATTAAAACAGTAGGCGGAAATGTTTACTATGATGGCAGTTCTTTTACATATGTAAATGAAGATGGCGATACTGTTAGTTTGAATATCTCAGCTGTAGTAAAGGCCAATGAGACTATAACTACTTTAGTAAAAGATGCAGCAGGTAACGGCAAGTACACATATACTAATGAGGCAGGAACAACAGCTTTAATTGATGTTCAAGCGGATGTAATTAGCAACTTTGAGACTATTATCAACAACAAAGATGTTCAAGAGGTTTTAAATAAGATCA
The DNA here is from genome assembly GCF_030326305.1 of Myroides odoratimimus. Lineage (GTDB taxonomy): Bacteria > Bacteroidota > Bacteroidia > Flavobacteriales > Flavobacteriaceae > Flavobacterium > Flavobacterium odoratimimum_A. Next base: position 24,379 of record NZ_JACAKB010000032.1, read on the forward strand.
TTAAAACAGTAGGCGGAAATGTTTACTACGATGGCAATTCTTTTACATATGTAAATGAAGATGGCGATACTGTTAGTTTGAATATCTCAGCTGTAGTTAAAGCCAATGAGACTATAACTACTTTAGTTAAGGATGCAGCAGGTAACGGCAAGTATACGTATAAAAACGAGGCAGGGACAGAATTTGTAATTGATGTTCAAGCGGATGTAATTAGCAACTTTGAGACTATTATCAACAACACCGATGTTCAAGAGGTTTTAAATAAGATCATTAAAACAGTAGGCGGAAATGTTTACTACGATGGCAATTCTTTTACATATGTAAATAAAGATGGCGATACTGTTAGTTTGAATATCTCAGCTGTAGTAAAGGCCAATGAGACTATAACTACTTTAGTTAAAGATGCAGCAGGTAACGGCAAGTACACATATACTAATGAGGCAGGAACAACAGCTTTAATTGATGTTCAAGCGGATGTAATTAGCAACTTTGAGACTATTATCAACAACAAAGATGTTCAAGAGGTTTTAAATAAGATCATTAAAACAGTAGGCGGAAATGTTTACTACGATGGCAATTCTTTTACATATGTAAATAAAGATGGCGATACTGTTAGTTTGAATATCTCAGCTGTAGTAAAGGCCAATGAGACTATAACTACTTTAGTAAAAGATGCAGCAGGTAACGGCAAGTACACATATACTAATGAGGCAGGAACAACAGCTTTAATTGATGTTCAAGGGGATGTAATTAGCAACTTTGAGACTATTATCAACAACACTGATGTTCAAGAGGTTTTAAATAAGATCATCAAAACAGTAGGCGGAAATGTTTACTACGATGGCAATTCTTTTACATATGTAAATAAAGATGGCGATACTGTTAGTTTGAATATCTCAGCTGTAGTAAAGGCCAATGAGACTATAACTACTTTAGTTAAAGATGCAGCAGGTAACGGCAAGTACACATATACTAATGAGGCAGGAGCAACAGCTTTAATTGATGTTCAAGGGGATGTAATTAGCAACTTTGAGACTATTATCAACAACAAAGATGTTCAAGAGGTTTTAAATAAGATCATTAAAACAGTAGGCGGAAATGTTTACTACGATGGCAGTTCTTTTACATATGTAAATGAAGATGGCGATACTGTTAGTTTGAATATCTCAGCTGTAGTAAAGGCCAATGAGACTATAACTACTTTAGTTAAAGATGCAGCAGGTAACGGCAAGTACACATATACTAATGAGGCAGGAGCAACAGCTTTAATTGATGTTCAAGGGGATGTAATTAGCAACTTTGAGACTATTATCAACAACAAAGATGTTCAAGAGGTTTTAAATAAGATCATTAAAACAGTAGGCGGAAATGTTTACTATGATGGCAATTCTTTTACATATGTAAATGAAGATGGCGATACTGTTAGTTTGAATATCTCAGCTGTAGTAAAGGCCAATGAGACTATAACTACTTTAGTTAAAGATGCAGCAGGTAACGGCAAGTACACATATACTAATGAGGCAGGAACAACAGCTTTAATTGATGTTCAAGGGGATGTAATTAGCAACTTTGAGACTATTATCAACAACACTGATGTTCAAGAGGTTTTAAATAAGATCATTAAAACAGTAGGCGGAAATGTTTACTACGATGGCAATTCTTTTACATATGTAAATGAAGATGGCGATACTGTTAGTTTGAATATCTCAGCTGTAGTAAAGGCCAATGAGACTATAACTACTTTAGTAAAAGATGCAGCAGGTAACGGCAAGTACACATATACTAATGAGGCAGGAACAACAGCTTTAATTGATGTTCAAGGGGATGTAATTAGCAACTTTGAGACTATTATCAACAACACTGATGTTCAAGAGGTTTTAAATAAGATCATTAAAACAGTAGGCGGAAATGTTTACTATGATGGCAATTCTTTTACATATGTAAATGAAGATGGCGATACTGTTAGTTTGAATATCTCAGCTGTAGTAAAGGCCAATGAGACTATAACTACTTTAGTAAAAGATGCAGCAGGTAACGGCAAGTACACATATACTAATGAGGCAGGAACAACAGCTTTAATTGATGTTCAAGCGGATGTAATTAGCAACTTTGAGACTATTATCAACAACACCGATGTTCAAGAGGTTTTAAATAAGATCATTAAAACAGTAGGCGGAAATGTTTACTATGATGGCAGTTCTTTTACATATGTAAATGAAGATGGCGATACTGTTAGTTTGAATATCTCAGCTGTAGTTAAAGCCAATGAGACTATAACTACTTTAGTAAAAGATGCAGCAGGTAACGGCAAGTACACATATACTAATGAGGCAGGAACAACAGCTTTAATTGATGTTCAAGCGGATGTAATTAGCAACTTTGAGACTATTATCAACAACAAAGATGTTCAAGAGGTTTTAAATAAGATCATTAAAACAGTAGGCGGAAATGTTTACTATGATGGCAGTTCTTTTACATATGTAAATGAAGATGGCGATACTGTTAGTTTGAATATCTCAGCTGTAGTAAAGGCCAATGAGACTATAACTACTTTAGTAAAAGATGCAGCAGGTAACGGCAAGTACACATATACTAATGAGGCAGGAACAACAGCTTTAATTGATGTTCAAGGGGATGTAATTAGCAACTTTGAGACTATTATCAACAACACTGATGTTCAAGAGGTTTTAAATAAGATCATCAAAACAGTAGGCGGAAATGTTTACTACGATGGCAATTCTTTTACATATGTAAATGAAGATGGCGATACTGTTAGTTTGAATATCTCAGCTGTAGTAAAGGCCAATGAGACTATAACTACTTTAGTTAAAGATGCAGCAGGTAACGGCAAGTACACATATACTAATGAGGCAGGAGCAACAGCTTTAATTGATGTTCAAGCGGATGTAATTAGCAACTTTGAGACTATTATCAACAACACTGATGTTCAAGAGGTTTTAAATAAGATCATTAAAACAGTAGGCGGAAATGTTTACTATGATGGCAATTCTTTTACATATGTAAATGAAGATGGCGATACTGTTAGTTTGAATATCTCAGCTGTAGTTAAAGCCAATGAGACTATAACTACTTTAGTTAATGTTGATGATGTATTTACTTATACAAGTGAAAATAATACAACAACGAATATCAATATTCCAAGTCTAGTAAAAAGTCATGAAACTTTGACAACATTAGAAAATGTAAAAACACAAGAAACTGAAGAAAGTGGTGAAATTATTGACATTTATACATTAACATATAAAGATGAAAATGGGAATTTGAACCCTATTGATATCAAAGTATTGGTTAAGGGAAGCGAAACACTTACAACTTTAGTTTACGATCCTATAGCTCATGTTTTAACCTATACTAATGAAAAGGGAGAACAAACAAACTTAAAATTAACCGATTTAGTTGGAGATGGAGAGTCATTAACTAAGTTAGAGTTTGATGCAAATACAAATTCTCTATTGTATACTGATGAAAAACAAATTGTTCATACAATTGATTTAGAAACAATAAATAAACATCCTTGGTATGATTCTAAAACACATAAAGTAGCAACATCTAATACATCTGATATATATACAAGAGGTTGGGTAGGAATAGGTTTTACAGAACCTTCTGATGCACCAAATGAAAAATTGAGAGTCAATGGAAGTATAACAGCTGTTAATAGTTATTATGCTGATTATGTATTTGAAAACTATTTTGATGGTTATTCAAAACTTAAATATGATTATAAGTTTAAGGAATTAGATGTTATAGCGGAATTTATTGAGAAAAATCGTCATTTACCTGGTATAACTCCGATTCATGAACTAAAGAAAACAGAAGAAGGTTATGCAATTAATGTTTCTGAGCTTTCTATACAACTTTTAGAGAAAACAGAAGAGCTGTATTTGCATATGATTGAACAAAATAAAGAGTTAGAGCAGAAAGAAGCAAGGATAAAAGAGTTAGAGGCTTTAAATCTTGAAGTGTTAAAAAAGATTAATGTTTTAGAGGAAAAGGAAACTAAAATAAATGAATTAGAGATGATAAATGTGAAATTTTATCAAAAATTAGAACAATTAGAAAAGGAATTGTTGGATTTGAAAAATAAAAACTAAATTTTTAGATTATGAGTTATAATACCACTATATATAGAAATATGAAATATAAGCTTTCATTGTTATTGATATTTCTTTTTACAGCTTTTTCAAGTTTAGCTCAACCCCATATGACTAAAATTAAAGATGGGACAATATCAGGTACAAGTGCCACTCCTAATCCAGGGGTTGTATTAGAGTTAGAGAGTGTTAATAAAGGTTTTTTAGCCCCTCGTTTAACAACGCAACAAAGAGATGCAATAACTGTAGCGAATCGAACCGATGGTTTATTGATTTACAATAGAACAACAGGGTGTTTTAATTATTGGAGTACAGCTCAAGATACATGGTTGAGTTTATGTGGGACACCGCCACCGGCTGTATTTGAAGTAACACAATGTTCCTCAATAAAAGTAAATGGAAACTTTAAACAAGGAGAGTTTTTGAATTCTTCAAACTTTTTGACGATACCTGTAACAGTAACTCAAGCAGGAACTTATGAATTAACAGCCACAACAGAGAACGGATATTATTTTACAACTAGTGGAACATTTCCTAGTGTAGGTACATATAATCTTATTCTTCCTGGAATTGGTACTCCTAATAATGGTTATGACACAGGAAATCAAGGTGATAAATTAACTATTTTACTAAATAATGGACAGAGTAACTGTGAGACATTTATTTTTGTAGAAAGAGCTAATGTTAATTATAGTATACTATGTCCACAGACCTCTATTGAAGGAGTTTATATGATTGGACAAAGATTGACTAATACACATAAATTAGTTTTAAAAGTTAATGTTATTTCTGTTGGATATTGGAGTATAACAACCAATACAAGTAATGGTTATTCTTTTAGAGGAACTGGTAATTTTACAGAGACAGGAGAGCAGACCGTAGAGTTGTTAGGAACAGGAACACCTATTAGTTCAGGGACTAATTCGTTTACTTTTACAACCAATTCAGATCAGATGTCAGCTGCTTGTACAGTAGATGTTACAGTACAGCCAATTAAATATGGGGTTGATTGTTCCCAAGTAATTATAGCAGGAGTTTATAAGCAGGATGAGGCTGTGACTTCATTAAATACTGTAACTATTAAAGTAGATGTTCAAGCAACTGGTGAGACTAGTATAAGTACTAATACTGTTGCGGGAATTCATTTTACTTCTGGACCTTTATCTTTTGATAGTATTGGAGTAAGAGATGTTGTATTAACAGCAGTTGGTACACCAACTACTCCGGGAGATCATACTTTTACTTTAGAATCAGCTAATGGAATGATATCAGCTTGTTCTTTTAATGTAAAAGTAGATGCTCAACCAGTAGCCTATAATTTAATGTGTTCATCTATTAAAGTAGAGGGATCATATGCACCAAATATTGCAATGAATGCTGATAATAAAATGTTATTAAGTGTTAATGTTCAATATCCAGGTACTTATTCTATTTCTACCAATACGGTTAATGGCGTAACATTCTCTGCAAGTGGTACTTTTACAATAACAGGTACGCAAGAAGTTGTTTTAACCGCTACAGGAACTCCAGTTACGGGAGGAATTCATCGCTACACTATAACAACAAATAGTTCAGTAGGAGCGAATACGTGTAATAGAAATATTGAATATTTATATCGAAAAATGAATATTCTTGGTCTTGGAGGTGGTGCCTACCAACCTGCAACAGCAAGTGGATCTGAAGCATCAAGAGCAATTCCACAAGCTTTAGGTAATTTTGGGCCTAATGGAACTGTAAAGATGGAAGGTATAACGATTTTTAATGGAGGAACTGGACAAGGAAATACCTTAAAGAACAACATTAATAGTAATAAAATTGACATAGTTGTTATTGGATATAATTATCAACCTGATGCTAATTCTATAACTGTATTAGAAAATTTTGTAAAAAATAAAAAAGGAGTATTGATTCATTCACAAGAAAATGGCGCAACTTCTACAAGAGATTTGATAAATGCGATTGCTTTTTCAGCTAATACTGCAGCGTCAGGAACTGGACAAACTTATATAAATCCAATTTTAAATGTAGATGATCCAATTTTAAATGGACCATTTGGAGATGTAAGGGGGAAAAATACAGGAAGTGATGTAAATAACTCTTATTATGTTACAGGGTACTCAATTGAATTCCAAAGTTTTATTCACCAAGAAGGTAATACAACTCGTTCATGGTTTTTAAAGCATAATTCTCTAGGTTATGTATATATAGGCGATTCTGGATGGACAGCAGGAAGCGCGAGTAATAATTCAACTACAATCTGGCCAGCGGCTATAACATCAGGAGGTACGCCAATCTCTAAATCTTATAATGGAGGTGTAACTGTATTTAATAGTCTATTGTATGCCAATACATTGACCTGGGCAATTAAATATGCTCAAGAGAATACAAATGTAAATTACCAAATTCCTTAAAATTAAAAATGGAAAAAAAAGCTACTTAGTTTTAAACTAAGTAGCTTTTTAATTAATTAAAAAGTTTTAATCTAGGCCGAAGGGGCTATAGATAGTTAGGGCTTCTTATTAGCCTTGTTTTGTTGCTTTTTAGTAATTGAATAGTTTCATTTTGTCATATCTAATAGATAGTTTGTTAGCTATAAAAGATTCTCCGATATAGAAATATCTTAATATAATAATAAGTTTAATTCCAGTTATAGATAGTAATTCACTAAGCTTAATCCTAATAATAAAAGATTTGATAAGCTTTAAAAGTAATAATGCTTATGAGATAATTTTGTGTTAGAATTATTTCATATGTGTTTAGATGTACTCGACTAAATTACAAATCATTTAAAATGATTTGCTTAACTCTAGCTTTAGATTCTTGTTTAATCGTTAACTTTTTATTTAGGTATTAGTTTGGCATAATATTTGTGTTTTTTATAAAAAGGAAGTGTGTTTTTAGAATTATTAAGACTTAAAAAAGAATTTATTCTTGGTGTTAGTTTCTATAAGTATAATAAACTTTCTTGTTATTAAGATTTAGTTTGTAAAAAAGAATTATAAAATAGAATAATTTATGAAAAGAAAAGTACTACCTCTATCACTTCTATTTATGTCAAGTTTCGCAATGGCACAAGTAGGAATAGGTACAAGAACTCCGGATAAGTCTGCGATGCTTGAAGTGTTAGCTCCTATAGATGATTTAAAAGGAGTTTTGATACCAAGAATACCTTTAACAACATTAACGGATAATTCTTTTGTTAATAATGGAAACGTAACTAATAGTCTATTAGTTTTTAATACTACTGAAAATAAAGAGCTTAAACCGGGGTATTATTATTGGTTTAAGAATAGTTGGGTACGTATAATAACAGATCAAGACGATATTTATAGCAATGTTTTTAAAAATGAAGAACTTGCGGTAAATGACACTAATCAAACACTTTATTTAAAAGATTCTAATCAGAATATTGTATCTGTTCCATTAAAAGATATTAATATATTAACGGATTTAGTAAATCAAGGTAGTGGAAAGTACATATATACAGCAGAGGATGGTAGTCAAACCACTATCGATGTTGTAGGTGATGTTATTAATAATTTTGATGAGATAATTGAAAACAAAGAAGTTCAAGAGACTCTAAATCAATATTTCAACAATTCTCTTCCCTTAGGAAACGTAACCTATGTAGAGGAAAATGGAGTTTTTGTATTTAAATACTTAGACTCAAAAGGAGAGAATCAAGTAATTGATATTTCTGAAATTGTCAGATCATTTGAGACCGTAACCACTATTGTTCCATTACAAGACAATGGTGTTAATACAGGTCAGTATATCTATACAAACGAAGCGAATAGTAAGGTTACTATCGATGTTGTAGGCGATGTTATTAATAATTTTGATGAGATAATTGAAAACAAAGAAGTTCAAGAGACTCTAAATCAATATTTCAACAATGCTCTTCCCTTAGGAAACGTAACCTATGTAGAGGAAAATGGAGTTTTTGTATTTAAATACTTAGACTCAAAAGGAGAGAATCAAGTAATTGATATTTCTGAAATTGTCAGATCATTTGAGACCGTAACCACTAT
>NZ_JACAKB010000033.1 GCF_030326305.1 Myroides odoratimimus
CCGCCTTGGTACGGATCCGTATGCCAGGTGGTGTGAGAGGTCGGCTGAAGAAATAATCTTCAGCCTCCTACTCGATTGCCTTTATAACAGTGCTCTTTAGAATCTATCCTAGTTTAGGTCTAGAATAATCTAATCTTAGTTTATTTAATGAATAAGAAGTGGTTCTTATGCTATGAAGGATTGAAGTTGTTATACTTAGAGAATTAGAAAAAGGAAAATGAGGTGTTTGGATTATATGGATAAAAGGAGAATAGAAATTGGATTTAACCGAATTTTATTAGGGAATAGCAGTTTATTTATTTAGAATGTCCTAAATTTGAAGGAATATTTTGAATAATTAAAGAGATTAAGATATGAGTCAAGAAGTTAGAGGGTTAGAACCTAAGAACTTATGGAACAAGTTCGCAGATCTAAACGCAGTACCTCGTCCATCTAAGAAGGAAGAGCGTGTGATTGAGTTCATGATGAACTTTGGTAAGTCTTTAGGTCTAGAAACTATAAAAGATGAGGTAGGTAACGTTATTATTAAAAAACCTGCTACTAAAGGATTGGAGAACAGAAAAGTGGTTGTAATGCAATCTCACTTAGATATGGTTCACCAAAAGAATAACGATACTGTATTTGACTTCGATACTCAAGGAATCGATATGTATGTAGAGGATGGATGGGTAAGAGCTAGAGGTACTACTTTAGGGGCTGATAATGGTCTAGGAGTAGCAGCTATTATGGCTATCTTAGAAAGCAACGAAATTCCACACCCAGCTATCGAGGCTCTATTTACTATAGATGAAGAGACTGGAATGACTGGTGCTAAAGGTCTTCAAGGAGGAATGTTAGAAGGAGAGATTCTTTTAAACTTAGATACAGAAGAGGATGATGAAATCGATATCGGATGTGCTGGTGGTGTAGATGTAACTGCATCTGCTGAATATGATGAAGAGGATACACCTGAAGGATCTATCGGATATAGAATAACTGTAAAAGGATTAAACGGAGGACACTCTGGTATGGATATCCACAAAGGATTAGGAAACGCAAATAAAATCATGAATAGATTGTTATTTGATGCTTTTGATAACTTTGGATTACAGATATCTAAAATCAAAGGAGGAAGTTTAAGAAATGCTATTCCAAGAGAAAGTGTAGCTGAGGTAATTATTGCAAATACTTTTGATGAGGCATTTGTATTTGATATGACTTCTATCGTAGATGAGATTAAAGCAGAGTTACATACTGTAGATCCTGATTTTGAAGTAGTATTTGAGAAATTAGAAGCTGCTGATACTCCTAAGAAAGTAATGCCTTCTATGGCGCAATATTTCTTCGTAAGATCTATGTATACTGCTCATAACGGTGTATTCCGTATGAGTCCAGACTTCGATGATTTAGTAGAAGCTTCTAATAATATTGCTAAAGTAGATTTAGGAGAAGGTAAATTAGTAGTTAAATGTTTAACTCGTTCTTCTGTAGAATCATCTAAATTTGATGTAGCGAATAGTCTTCGTTCTGCATTTGAATTAATGGGATGTGAAGTAGAATTCTCTGGATCTTATCCAGGATGGACACCTAATTCAGAATCTGAAATATTAGATGTATTAGTAGATATCTATGAAAAACAAGTAGGTGAGAAACCAAATGTAGTGGCATGTCACGCAGGACTAGAGTGCGGTATCTTAGGAACAAACTATCCTGATATGGATATGATTTCTTTTGGACCAACTATCCGCGGAGCTCACTCTCCTGTAGAGCGTGCTAATATTGCTTCTGTACAGAAATTCTGGAAATTCTTATTAGAGATCCTAACTCAGATTCCTGAGAAAAAGTAATCTAATAGATTAGAAATAATGAAAAGGGTGTCCTATACTAGGATGCCCTTTTTTTGTTTTTAAATACTTTGCTTTTGATTATTTTAATTGTTATTTATTTGGTTTAATTTTTTTAATTGTTGTTAAATTATTTTAATTTTGCTTTATAATTAACTTATTGGTATTGTATGTTTAAAAGAGGGGTATTGCTGTTAATGTTATTAAGTGTGAATTGTTTTTTTGCACAAAAACTTCAGTTGCCATTTGAGCTTTCAAAAGATGATAGTACGATTTTTCTAAGATTGCCAATGGAGAATCAAAAAGATAGTTTGCTTTTCTTCTTTGATACAGGAGCAGGGGCTCTACTCTTAGATTCACAAAAGGCAAAAGAGTTTGGTCTAAAAGCAGATTATAAAAGAGATATAACTGGAGCAGGTGGTAAAAAAACTTATGAGTCAGTCAGGAATTACAAAGTTTATTTAGATAAAAATAATTATGTAGATAGTACTTCAGTAGTGTTAGAAGATATGTCTAGGCTGTATGCTATGACTGAAAAGAAGTTTGACGGTATTATAGGGGCTACTATTTTAAAGAATTATATAACAAAGCTAGACTTTAATACACAAATGATGAGTCTATATAGTTTTGGGACAAAGGTAGATTATAGTGGTTATGAGAAGATTCCTTTTAAGTTCTATAATGGTGCTTTAATTCAATTGCCAATCATGATGACATTGAATAATAATGAGCAATTCTCTGGAGATATCTTATTTGATAGTGGAGCTAGTGCTACTTTGATAGTAAATACGCCTTATAAAGAAAAGCATGATTTGTTAAGTAAAATAGATAAAAAGATATCCTATTCTAGTGATAATTTGAGTAATAGTACAAGTTATGAAAAAGGACTAATTAAGAATTTGAGGTTAGGTAGTTATGAGATAGAGAGTGGTGAATTATCGGTTTCGTTTTCTTCAGATACAGAAGGGGTAAGTGCTGTAAAAGGATTAATGGGAATCCTAGGAAGTGAGATTATACACCGTTTTGACTTGATATTTGATTACAAAGATCAGTTTGTTTACATTAAACCTAATGATTTGTTTGTAAAAGCATTTGATCCTTTTGTAAAGCCATTGTCTCTGATGTATAATGATAAAAGGGATGAGATTTTAATTTCAAGTGTTATCCATAATACAGAAGCTGCGGTTAAAGGATTAGAAAAGGGACAGAGGATTATATCTATCAATGGTATTCGTACTAATGATATAGATAAATACGAAAGTATACTAAAAGAAGAGAATACGAAAGTCATCATAGAATATATGAATAGTGCCAAAGAGATTAAGACTGTAGAAATTAATTTAATAAGGTTATTATAACTAATTATTCTGTTCTTATTCTTTTATAAAAAAAGTCTAGTACTAGAAGGTACTTTATGACTTATAATCTAATACGGACATTATTTTTTAAGGTGTAAACAGCAATGTATTAAGACTAGAGTGTTTAAAAATATTAATGTTTATTTAAGAATAAAGCGTGTTAAAATTAGTAATTTGGTTGCAATATAATTAAAACTCAATATTTATGAAAAAATCCGTTTTAGCTTTAGCTTTAATTGGGGCATTAGCAATCTCTTGTGGAGAGAAAAAAGATACAAATGCAGTAGAAGGAACTACTGAGGCAACAACAGAACAAGTAGAAGCACCTGTACAAAAAGAATTATCTTATTCTATGGAATGGACAGCTTTTAAAACACCTGAGAAAGTAGGAGTAAAAGGAACATTCTCAGATATTAAATTGAATGAAGTAAAAGCGGATGCTGCTACATTAGAAGAAGCGTTAAAAGGAGCTAACTTCGTAGTAGTAACATCTTCTGTAAGCACTAATGATGCTGGTAGAGATGAGAAGTTAAAAGGTCAGTTCTTTGCTAAAATGGTTGGAAATATCAATGGATTCTTTGGTGAGTTTAAAGATGGTAAAGTAATCGTGAACTTAACAATGAATGGAATTTCTAAAGAGAAAGAGTTCGCATATACAGTAGAAGGTGATGCTCTTAAGTTAAATGGTTCAATAGATATCATTGCTGATTTTACGGCTCAGTCTGCATTTGATAGCTTACATGAAGCTTGTAAAGATTTGCACGAAGGAAAAACTTGGTCTGACGTAGAGATTTCTGCTGAGATTAAAAAATAATTAGTTACTTTTGTAACGTAATTGAAGAGGAGTATGCATAAATATTCCTCTTTTTTTGTACCTTTGCAAACCAAATAAATTATCTATTTTAGGATATGTTAGATAGACTACAAATTATTAAGCAACGTTTTGACGAAGTTTCTGACTTAATTATTCAGCCAGATGTTATTGCTGATCAAAAACGTTACGTACAATTAAATAAAGAGTATAAAGATTTAAAACAGTTAGTTGAAAAGCGTGCTGAGTATATAAATCTTAAAGGTAATATGGAAGAAGCTAATGAAATATTAGCTGATGGAAGTGATGCTGAAATGGTAGAAATGGCTAAGATGCAATTAGATGAGGCAAAAGGTCGTTTACCAGAATTAGAAGAAGAAATCAAATTCTTATTGATACCTAAAGATCCAGAAGATGCTAAAAACGTAATGGTAGAGGTACGTGCTGGTACAGGAGGTGATGAGGCAAGTATCTTCGCAGGAGATTTATTTAGAATGTACACTAAATACTGTGAATCTAAAGGATGGAGAACATCTGTAGTAGATGTGAATGAAGGAACTTCTGGAGGATACAAAGAGGTTATCTTTGAAGTAACAGGAGAAGATGTATATGGTACATTAAAATTTGAAGCAGGAGTACACCGTGTACAACGTGTTCCTCAAACGGAGACTCAAGGACGTGTACACACATCAGCAGCTACTGTAATGGTATTACCAGAGGCTGAAGAGTTCGATGTACATATCGATATGAATGATGTACGTATTGACTTATTCTGTTCGTCAGGACCTGGAGGACAGTCTGTAAATACAACTAAATCAGCTGTACGTATGACTCACATTCCTACTGGACTTGTGGCTCAATGTCAGGATGAGAAATCTCAACACAAGAATAAAGATAAAGCTTTATCTGTATTGCGTTCTCGTTTGTATGAAATGGAATTAGCAAAGAAACAAGCAGAAGATGCAACTAAACGTTCGTCTCAGGTAAGTAGTGGGGACAGATCTGCAAAGATTAGAACTTACAACTATCCACAAGGACGTGTTACTGATCACCGTATAGGACTTACTTTATATGATCTAGATGGTATTATGAATGGTAATATTCAGAAGATTATCGATGAATTACAATTGGTAAGTAATACTGAGAAATTAAAAGAAGGAGACGTTTTTTAATCGTCTTATATAAATATTATAAACCACACTTGCTTTTGTATAGTGTGGTTTTTTTTAAACTATAACTACGAGACATGACTACACAACAATTAATTGAACAAATCAAGCAAAAGAAATCATTTCTATGCGTTGGCTTAGATGTTGATTTAGATAAGATTCCAACTTTTTTATTAAAAGAAGAAGATCCTATATTTAGCTTTAATAAAGCAATTATCGATGCAACTCATCAATATGCAGTAGCGTATAAACCAAATATTGCGTTCTATGAAGCTTATGGTATAAAAGGATGGATGTCTCTGAAGAAGACAATAGAATACTTAAATGCTAATTATCCTGAAGTATACACTATAGCAGATGCTAAGCGTGGGGATATAGGTAATACTGCGTCTATGTATGCAAAAGCTTTCTTTGAGGATATGTCGTTTGACAGCGTAACTGTTGCTCCTTATATGGGAAAAGACTCTGTAGAGCCATTTTTAGCTTTTGAAGATAAACATACTATTCTTTTAGCATTAACTTCAAATCAAGGAGCATTTGATTTCCAAACGAAAGAGGTGAATGGGAAGCCATTGTATCAAGAAGTATTAGAAACTTCTCAAACGTATAAAAATGCAGAGAATTTAATGTATGTAGTGGGAGCTACTAAGGCAGAATATTTTGAAGAGATTAGAAAAATAGTGCCAGAAAGCTTTTTATTAGTGCCAGGAGTAGGGGCGCAAGGTGGTAATCTACAAGATGTATGTAAATATGGGTTAAGTAAAAATGTAGGATTGCTAATCAATTCGTCAAGAGGTATTATCTTTGCCTCTAAGGCAGAAGATTTCGCAGAGAAAGCGGGATTAGAAGCTAAAGCCATTCAACAAGAAATGGAGGAGATATTAAATAAAATGGTATGATTGTATTAAAAGATCAAATAGGGCAAGAGCATCGCTTTGAACAAGCACCAAAGAGAATTATTTCATTAGTGCCTTCACAAACAGAAACGTTATGTGATTTAGGATTGGAAGATGAGATTAAAGGAATAACTAAATTCTGTGTACATCCTTATCACTTAGGTGTAGTCAAAATCAAAGTAGGTGGAACTAAGAAGGTACACGTAGAAAAGATTAAGGCACTTAATCCTGATATTATTATTGCTAATAAAGAAGAAAATACTTTGGAGATCGTAGAAAGTCTGAAAGATATTTGTCCTGTTTGGGTTACTGATGTTATTACATTAGAAGATAATAAGCAAATGATAGAAGATTTTGGTGTCTTGTTTAATAAACGTACAGAGGCAAAAAAATGGAATGATAAGATTGATTTTGCTATCAAAGATTTCATGTCTTTTGTAAGTACTAGAGAAACACAAAAAGCAGCTTATTTTATCTGGAGAGAACCTTATATGGCGGCAGGTAATAATACGTTTATCAATACCCTTTTGACTTTGAATAAATTCACGAATGTATATGCTAATCGAGAAGAGCGTTATCCTGAAGTAGAGATAAGAAAGATTAGAATTCAAGGAGATCCAGAGTTGGTATTCTTGTCGTCAGAGCCTTATCCATTTAAGGAAGAACATGCATTCGAATTAGGAAGACATACACATCACGGAAAAACTGTGTTTGTGGATGGGGAAATGTTCTCTTGGCATGGGACACATTTGTTTAATGCTTTTGAGTACTTTAAACAAATTCATAAACGAATTGAATAATATCTTGATTATTAGATGAAAAGTAGTCTAGAAGATTACGGTAAGAATATAAAAAAGAAAAAGCCGAGTAAGAAATTACTCGGCTTTTTTTAACTAACCCTAACTATTATGAAATCAATCATTATTGATTATACAAATATCAAAAAAATATTTAGAAAGGTCAGTTAATTGAATGTTATAATAATGTTATATTTAGTTTTTTGTTTAAAAATATAAATATACTTCAATGTAAGTGCCTAGTTACTTTCTATTTTTAAAAAGTTTCTCGATAGAATTACTTGATGTGTTTTTTTTAGTTGAGTTTGTTAGATTATCTTGAATTGCGAATACTTCTTTTAATAATTTAGAATCTCTAGATCCTGTGATGTTTTCTCTAATATTTCCCTCTTCAACTGCGATCATTTTGAATACGCCATCCATAGTTTGGTTGGTAATATAATCTGTTAAGTCTGTTGTAACAGGAGATACTAGAGGAAGTGCATTATAAGTAGTGGTCATTTTTTCCCAGATTACATCAGCTCCTACTGATGCTATAGATGAATTAATCACTGGACTGAATTTAGTATATAAACTTTTGGATGTGCTTTTCTTTAAGTAATCTGTTGCAGCTGATTTGCCTCCAACTAGAATATCTTTAGCATCTGTGAATGTCATATTCTTAA
This sequence comes from Myroides odoratimimus, assembly GCF_030326305.1. Taxonomy (GTDB): domain Bacteria; phylum Bacteroidota; class Bacteroidia; order Flavobacteriales; family Flavobacteriaceae; genus Flavobacterium; species Flavobacterium odoratimimum_A. The sequence goes on from NZ_JACAKB010000033.1 coordinate 7,520, forward strand.
CAGCATCTACAAAGATTGGTGTAGCTTCTTTCACAGCACTTTCTGCAGCTCTGTTAATTAGTGTTAATCCTTGATCTGCTAATTTGTCCATACCTATTCTTCTTAAAGCTCTATCTACTTTCTGAAATTCTTCAGGCATTACAATTTTAACTAATTCATTTTTTAGGAAACCATCAGGTTGTGATAGTTTACTTACTTGATCAGCAATTCCTTTATCAAGAGCTTCTTTTAATCCCTTAGCCACTTTGTCTTGTGTAAGAGAATTGATTAGGTTGTTTTTTTTAGTGGTTTGAGCATTGATGATTGGGGAATAGGCTAGTGTACTCATGGTTAGTACAGCAGCAATCATTGTCTTTTTCATAGTGTTTTATTTATCTGTTATTGTATTTACTTCTAGTTTTATTGCTTTTCTAGCAATTTCTAGTTTTTCTTCAATTAGTATATTTTTAGTAATTAAAGTCTGTCTAAGTTGGTTCGCATCTAGGATGTTAGGATTACTACCAATCTGATGTATTAATTCTATAATACTATTTTTTGATTGAACTATAATTTGCCAAAGCTCTTCGCTAATATAGATTTGCTGAGCTACGTTATAGTCAAACTCTTGTTCTATATGATTTATTAAATTGATTTGATATAGTGTTTTATCTTCTGAGGTAGGACTTATTCTTAGAATTAGTTTTTTTAAATCAATGCGTTCAATTAGTATTATAAAACGTTCAAAGGCTTGTAATTTCAAGGCTTGAAGGTCTATTGTGTTTTGAGCTTTTAATTTTTCTAATAGAAATAGATCTTTTTTTGTCTGCTTTTCTAATATGCGATTAAAAAATGTATAAGCTAAAGCTGCTGAAATCAAAGCAGGTAGGGTATAGGCTAATAGCTGTAAAATAAATTCTGTGCTCATTGCGATCTTTTTAAGCAAAAATAGGGAATATTATGTTTGTTGTGATATTTTTTATGGTTGCAAAAAACTTGTTATAAAGGTATAGTAATTGTAATTTTGACGTTTTCGAGTAAATCAGATATGCAAAATTATATAGATCAGTTAAATGAGGCTCAAAGAGCGCCTGTGCTTCAGAAAGATGGACCAATGATAGTAATCGCTGGAGCAGGGTCAGGAAAGACGAGAGTATTGACTTTACGTATCGCTTATTTAATGCACCAAGGAGTTGATGCATTTAATATTCTAGCGTTGACGTTTACCAATAAGGCAGCTCGTGAAATGAAAGTAAGGATTGCTCAAATTGTTGGGAGTTCAGAGGCTAAGAATCTATGGATGGGGACATTTCACTCTGTATTTGCTAAGATACTTAGAGCAGAGGCAGATAAGTTAGGATATCCAAGTAACTTTACTATTTATGATTCTCAAGATAGTCAACGCCTTATAGGACAGATTATAAAAGAAATGCAATTAGATAAAGATATCTATAAACCAAAAGAGATATTAAGTAGAATATCATCATATAAAAACAGCTTAATTACTGTAAAAGCTTATTACAATAATCCTGAGTTACAAGAGGCTGATGCAATGAGTAAAAGACCTCGTATAGGCGAAATTTACAATAATTATGTAGAACGTTGTTTTAAATCAGGAGCAATGGATTTCGATGATTTATTGCTAAAAACAAATGAGTTACTGACTCGTTTTCCTGATGTGCTTTCTAAATATCAGAATAGATTCAAATATATATTAGTGGATGAGTATCAAGATACAAACCATTCACAATATCTTATTGTTCGTGCTTTATCAGATCGCTTTCAGAATATTTGTGTAGTGGGGGATGATGCTCAGAGTATCTATGCATTTAGAGGGGCGAACATTAATAATATTTTGAACTTCCAAAAAGATTATGAAGGTGTACAAACTTATCGATTAGAACAGAATTATCGTTCGTCTCGAAATATTGTGGAGGCTGCAAACTCTGTTATTGATAATAATAAAGTTAAATTAGAAAAGGTAGTATGGACTGCAAATGATTTTGGCCCAAAGATTAAGGTGCATAGATCTTTAACGGATGGGGAAGAAGGTCGCTTTGTAGCTTCTACTATTTTTGAAGAAAAGATGCAAAATCAAAAGAACAACAGTGATTTTGCTATTCTATATAGAACGAATGCACAGTCTCGTGCTATGGAGGATGCTTTGCGTAAAAAAGATATACCTTATCGTATTTATGGTGGTCTGTCGTTTTATCAAAGAAAAGAGATTAAAGATGTTCTGAGTTACTTAAGACTGGTTATTAATCCAAAAGATGAGGAAGCATTAGTACGTGTGATTAATTATCCTGCACGTGGTATAGGTAATACTACTTTGGACAAATTAACTATTGCAGCTAATCACTATAAGCGCTCTATATTTGAGGTGGTTGAACATATTGATAAGATAGACTTAAAGATTACTGCAGGGACGCGTAGTAAATTGAGTGATTTTAGTAATATGATTAAAGCTTTTCAGGCTTTAGAAGAGACAATGGATGCTTATCAATTGACGGAACATATTGTTAAGAAAACTGGGCTTGTTCAAGAGATGCGTAAGGATACTACTCCAGAGGGTATTACTCGTATGGAGAATATTGAGGAGTTACTTAACGGTATTAAAGATTTTATTGAAGGTCAACGTGAGGTAGATGGAGCAAGAGGAGCTTTAAGTGAGTTTATGGAAGATGTGGCTTTAGCTACAGATTTAGATAAAGATACGGGTGATGATGACAGAGTCGCCTTGATGACAATCCACTTAGCGAAAGGACTGGAATTCCCGACTGTATTTTGTGTAGGAATGGAAGAAGATCTGTTCCCAAGTGCAATGAGTATGAATACTAGAAGTGAATTAGAGGAGGAAAGAAGGTTGTTCTATGTAGCTTTGACGCGAGCAGAACATCAGGCTTATTTAACTTATGCTCAATCAAGATATAGATGGGGTAAATTAGTAGATAGTGATCCTTCCCGATTTATAGAGGAAATTAAAGACGAGTATTTAGAGTATTTAACTCCAGTAGAAACAAATTATAGGTACAAACCAACTATTAATGCTGATATTTTTGGTGATGTAGATAAGAGTAAGTTGAGATTGAAAAAACCTGTTGCCGGTACTCCTCCTGCTTATGTAACCGATAGTGAAGAGCCAAAAGAGAACAGGAATATAAGGAAATTAAAGCCTGTAGATGCTTCACCAACTAAGACTACTAGTCTTACAAATGGTAATCAACTGTTAGAAGTAGGACAGGTAGTTATGCATGAACGTTTTGGTAAAGGGGTTATTATTAATCTTGAAGGTGTTGGTGCAGATAAGAAAGCGGAGATTCGATTTGATGTTGGAGGAATAAAAAAACTGCTGTTAAGATTTGCTAAGCTTCAAGTTTTATAGTAAATTGTATAGAGTATAAAAAATATAAGTATGTCACAGTTTATAAAGATTTATCCAGAGAATCCTAATGAAAAGGAAATTGATAAAGTGGTTAAGGTATTAAGAGAGGGAGGTCTAGTTATCTACCCTACTGATACTGTGTATGGGTTAGGATGTGATATATCAAATTCTAAGGCATTAGAAAGAATTGCTAAGATTAAAGGAGTAAAACTAGAAAAGGCTAACTTTTCTTTTGTTTGTTATGATCTAAGTAATATTTCTAATTATGTGAAGCAGATAGATACTTCTACATTTAAAATATTAAAGAAAGCACTACCTGGTCCTTATACTTTTATTCTCCCAGGGAATAATGAACTACCTAAAGAGTTTAAGAAGAAAAAAACAGTAGGGATTCGTGTGCCAGATAATAATATCGCTCGAGAAATAGTGAGAAAGTTAGGCAATCCAATCGTTTCGACTTCAATATATGATGAAGATGAAATATTGGAGTATACTACTGACCCAGAATTGATATTTGAAAAATGGCAAAACATAGTTGATATTGTTATTGATGGTGGTTATGGAAATAATGAAGCGTCAACAGTAATTGACTTGTCAGGAGAAGAGCCTGAAATTATAAGAGCAGGTAAAGGAGATACTGATATCTTCTAAAAGAATCAAAAAAGTATAAAAACAAATTAATAAACAAGGTTAATTTACAGTTACAAGCTATATAAGCTTAATTAAATTAGGGTTTTTCAAACTGAATTGTTATTTTTGTAACTGTTTATATTAAAAGCTAAACGTATCACACTATGAATTTACATGAATTTCAAGGTAAAGAAATATTAGCTAGCTACGGTGTAAGAGTACAACGTGGATTAGTAGCTAACAACGCAGAAGAAGCAGTTGAAAAAGCAAAACAACTTACAGAAGAAACTGGTACAAGTTGGTATGTAATTAAAGCTCAGATCCATGCAGGAGGAAGAGGTAAAGGAGGAGGAGTTAAGTTGGCTAAAAACTTAGACGAAGTAAAAGAAATCGCTGGTAAGATTATCGGTATGGATTTAATTACTCCACAAACTCCACCAGAAGGAAAAAGAGTTAACCGTGTTTTAGTAGCAGAGGATGTTTACTACCCTGGAGAAAGCGAAACTAACGAGTTTTACATGTCTGTACTACTTGATAGAGCTAAAGGACGTAACATGATTATGTATTCTACTGAAGGAGGTATGGATATCGAAGAAGTTGCTGAGAAAACTCCACACTTAATCTTCAAAGAAGAAATTGATCCAGCAGTTGGATTACAAGGATTCCAAGCTAGAAGAATTGCTTTTAACTTAGGATTATCTGGAAATGCTTTCAAAGAAATGGTTAAGTTCGTAGATGCTTTATATAGAGCATACATTGGAAGTGATTCTTCAATGTTCGAGATTAACCCTGTATTAAAAACTTCTGATGATAAAATTTTAGCTGTTGATGCTAAAGTTACTTTAGATGACAATGCATTATACAGACAAAAAACTTATGCAGAGTATAGAGATGTTACAGAAGAAAGACCTATCGAAGTAGAAGCTAAAGAAGCAGGATTAAACTATGTGGATTTAGATGGTACTGTAGGATGTATGGTTAATGGTGCTGGATTAGCAATGGCTACTATGGACTTAATTAAGTATGCTGGTTTCGAGCCTGCTAACTTCTTAGACGTAGGAGGAACTGCTGATGCTAAACGTGTTGAAATCGCTTTCCGTATTATCTTAAAAGATCCTAACGTAAAAGCTATTTTGATTAACATCTTTGGAGGTATCGTTCGTTGTGACCGTGTTGCTCAAGGTGTTGTTGATGCATACAAGAACATGGGGGACGATATTAAAGTGCCAATCATCGTTCGTTTACAAGGAACTAATGCTGAATTAGCAAAAGAAATTATCGATCAATCAGGTATGCCTATTTTATCTGCTATTGCTTTCCAAGAAGCTGCAGACCAAGTAAAAGTGGCTTTATCATAATTTAGATAAAAGAATTTTTAGAAGGCTAGCTCGTTTGAGTTAGCCTTTTTTTGTGGTATTTAGTAAAGTAGAGATAAAAAAACGCTACTCTTTTAAAGAATAGCGTTATTTTTATTTTTTACCATTTTTGAATTTGATTCCTGCTAATGGCGATTTAGGAGTTGTTTTTTTATTAGATGTAGTCTTCTTTTTGAAATCTACATTTTTACTTATATTCCCTTCTTTTTTAGATGTAGGTTTGGTTTTCTTTTCTGCCGTCTGTTGCTTGAATGGCTTTACTTCAGACTTGTTAGAGGCGAGCACTTCTAGCGGGTTTTTAGGAGCTTCTTTTGTTCCTCTTAAGTGAATTACTAAACCATTTAGAAAGTTTCTTAGGATTTGGTCACCACATTCTACATACTTAGGATGGTCAGCATTTCTGAAAAAGTTACCAATTTCACCTTTTGAAATTCTGAAATCTACTAATTCTAAAATCTCTACTATTTGATCGTCGCGTAATTGTAAAGCAACTCTCAGTTTCTTTAATATGTCGTTATTGTTCATTCTATCTATTTTTGCAAAGGTAATTAAATTATCTACAGTTTGTCTTTTAAAGCTTTTATTTCGTCTCTTAAACGAGCTGCATTGATAAAATCTAAGTCTTTAGCAGCTTTCTCCATTTCTTTTCTCTTCTCTCTAATTATTTTTTCTATATCAGCTTTAGATTTGTATTTAAGAGTTTCTTCTGCTGCCTGAAGAATAGTTTCTTTTTGAATGTCCTCATAAGAAGCTTTTACTAATTCACTAGATATTTTTTTGTTAATAGCGGTAGGAGTAATGTTGTGCTTCTTGTTGAAATTCATCTGTTTTTCTCGTCTATAGTTTGTTTCGTCTATAGTCTTTTGCATGCTATCTGTGATTTTGTCAGCATACATAATTGCTTTGCCATTTACGTTTCTAGCGGCTCTTCCTACGGTTTGTGTAAGTGATCTGTGACTTCTAAGAAAACCTTCCTTATCAGCGTCTAAAATAGCAACTAGTGATACTTCAGGTAAATCTAGTCCTTCTCTTAATAAGTTTACTCCGATTAACACATCAAATAGTCCTTTTCTTAAGTCTTGCATGATTTCAACGCGTTCTAGTGTATCAACATCAGAGTGAATATATCTACATCTGATTCCTACACGCGTGAAATATTTAGCTAATTCTTCTGCCATTCTTTTGGTTAATGTAGTAACTAGTACTCTTTCATCTTTTTCAACTCTAGAATGAATTTCTTCTATTAAATTATCTATTTGATTTTCTGTTGGTCTAATTTCGATAATAGGGTCTAGTAGTCCTGTCGGGCGAATTAATTGCTCTACATAAACTCCTTCAGATTTTTGTAATTCATAATCTGCTGGAGTTGCAGAAACATATACTACTTGATTTTGCATGGCTTCAAATTCCTCGAATTTAAGAGGTCTATTGTCTAGTGCGGCAGGTAATCTGAATCCATATTCTACTAGGTTTTCTTTACGAGATCTATCACCTCCATACATGGCATGCACTTGTGATACAGTAACGTGACTCTCATCGATAACCATTAGATAGTCATCTGGGAAATAATCTAGTAAGCAGAATGGACGTGTGCCTTGTTCTCTACCATCTAAATATCTTGAATAGTTTTCGATACCAGAACAATAGCCAAGTTCTCTGATCATTTCTAAATCAAAGTTTGTGCGTTCTTCTAGACGTTTAGCTTCTAAGTGTTTTCCTATTTCTTTGAAGTAATCAACTTGTTTGACTAGATCTTGCTGTATTTCCCATATAGCTTTTTGTAGAACATCTGGTGATGTTACAAACATATTAGCTGGGTAAATATTAAGGTTGCTGTATTTCTCTATTACGGCAGAAGTAGAGGGATTGAATACTTCTATATCTTCAATTTCATCTCCAAAGAAATGTATTCTAAATGGATTGTCTGCATAACTAGGGAATACTTCTACTGTATCTCCTTTTATTCTAAAAGTTCCTGGAGTAAATTCAGCTTCAGTTCTTGCATATAAACTTTGTACTAATCTATGTAATAGTTTTGTTCTGCTTATTTGTTGATCTAGTTCAAGTGTGATTACGTTTTTTTGGAACTCAATAGGATTGCCTATACCATATAAACAAGAAACAGAAGCTACTACGATAATATCTCTCCTTCCTGAAAGTAGGGCAGAAGTAGTGCTTAATCGCATTTTTTCTAGTTCTTCATTGATTGATAAGTCTTTTTCTATATAGGTGCCTGTTACTGGTAAGAATGCCTCGGGTTGGTAGTAGTCATAATATGAGACAAAATACTCTACTGAATTGTTAGGAAAAAAGCTTTTAAACTCTGTATATAATTGCGCTGCTAATGTTTTATTATGAGCTAATATTAAAGTAGGTCTATTAACTTCGTTAATAACATTTGCAACAGTAAATGTTTTTCCAGAACCAGTAACTCCAACTAATGTTTGGTATTTTTCATCTGCATTGATTCCTTGAGCAAGCTTTTTAATTGCTTCAGGTTGATCTCCTGTTGGTTTATATTCTGAATTTAAATTGAATTTCATAGTTGATTTAATAAGTATACAAAGTTACTTATTAAAAACAAAAAAAGCGCAAGAATAATCTTGCGCTTTAATATGATTAGATTGAATTCTAAAATTAGTTAATTTTGAATACAACTTTTCTTGCAATTCTACGAGCTGCAGCTGAATCTTTAGACACTGCGTCATCGATTCCGTTTCCTTTAGCAGAAACTTTAGAAGCACTAACTCCAGATTTAACTAAGATATCTTTAACTGCGTTAGCACGTCTTTCAGATAACTTATTGTTGTAAGATTTGTTTCCTACTGCATCAGCATAACCCATAACTTCAACAGAAGCATTTGGATTAGCTTTTAAGTAGTTAACGATGAAGTTGATTCCGTCAACGTTTGTTGGTTGAGTTTTATCAAAGTCAAAGTAAGCAGCAACATATCCTTTGTTGATTAATTCTTTAATCATGTTAGAATCGTTACCTGCAACAGCTTGTTCTGGTTGGTTACCATATTTCTCAGCGATGAAAGCTTCGATGTTATCAGCGATACCGTTGTTGTTTTTATCGATATTTCTACCTCTAGAATCAACTAAAGCACCAGCTGGTGTATTAGGCTCTAAGTCTAAGTAATCTGGCACACCGTCTCCATCAGAGTCAACTAACATGCTTTCTACTTTAGATACTCTTCCGTCTAATTCAGCTAATAAAGCATTTTCTTGTTCTGCTTCAGTATACCAATCAGCGTGTTGAGCATTTTTACCTAAATAGATAGAAACTCCAACAGAAGCGTTAAACATAGTTCCTTGAGCAATAGAACGACTTGTGTTACCTACACCATTCCAGTTTTTGTTTTGCTCTAAGTTTTGAATAACTGTAAAGTCAGCGTTTAATGCAACACGTGGGTGAACTTTAATTTGACCAGTTAATCCAGCCATTAAGTGTCCCATATTGTCTGTTCCAGAGAATGCATCTCCGTTCATCCAAGAGTAACCTCCCCCTGCGTGAGCTTGTACGTTTAATACTTTAGTCCAAGTTTCGAAGTTTAAAAGTCTTCCAACGTTAACAACCCCTTCTAAGCTTGTTCTGTAGTGGTTAGTGTTTAAATCAGCATCATTAGTCCAGTTGTCTAATTTATCATAGCCAAAAGAAGCTTTAATACCAAATTTGTTGTTTAAGCTATAACGTACACCTCCATCTAAGTGTAAGTTTTTGAATGTTTCAGCAGATTGACCTGCTCTAGCTGGTTTAGCAAATCCTCCATTTAAGTCAATAGACCATTTGTTGTAAGGACTTTGAGCATGAACAGCACCAAAAGCTAATACAGAAGCCAATAACGGTAATGTTAATTTTTTCATAGTTGTCTTTTTAATTTCCATTAAACATGATTAAAATAATCAGTTTTTTTACTAATCGCTTATGGAGCAAATATAAGGCAAAGATTTGTAATAGAAAGATAAAATGTTGTTTTTTTGTAAAAAAGGATAGATTTAGTACTTTTGTTTCATAAAAATTGTATAATATGGGATATGTTTCTAAGATATTTGTTACTGTAGATGTAGTATTGTTTAAAAAATATTTAAATATTTCACAGATATTATTAATAAAGCGCAAAAATGAACCATTTCGCGATTATTGGGCTTTGCCTGGTGGTTTTGTAGATGAAAATGAGGATTTAGAGAATGCAGCAAAGCGTGAATTACGTGAAGAAACGTCAATTGACCTTAATCAATTAGTTCAAATTAAAGCTTATGGCAAACCATTTAGAGATCCTAGGTCTCATATGGTTACGATAGCTTTCTTGGGTGAAGTAGGAGAGGAGGTTATAGGAGAAGCAGCTGATGATGCTAAAGAGCTAGCCTGGTTTGAGATAGATGAATTACCAGATTTAGCATTTGATCATCATGACATTATTTTGGATGCTATAGAGCGATACATAAAAAAATAAGTCTGTACAGACTTATTTTTTTATGCTTTACTTTCAAGAAGTTTTTTCTCCATGATAAAAGTACCAAATGGCACAACTGAAGCTAGACAAATAAGACCATATTTTCGTAGACTCCATTTTTCATCACTTTTAAGTACTGTAGCCATTACTATATAGAGTATAAACAATACTCCATGGGCCATTCCAACTTTACTTACCATTTCTGGTTTTTCGAAAAAGTATTTTAAAGGCATAGCGATGAATAAAAGCGCTAGTAAAGATAACCCTTCAAGTAACGCAACAATTTTAAATGTCTTTAGCATTTTAATTAAATTAGAAGTTTTAAGTATGCTAATATAGTTTTTAAATAGAAACAAAAAAAGCCTAACAGGAATTCTGATAGGCTTTTATATTTAGATTAACATTTAAATTAGAAAGCTAATAAACGATTGTTGTAATCTTTTAAGTCTTCTAAGTTATGTTTGTTATTAATGTCTTTGTATAAAGATAATAAGTACTGTAAACTTTCTAAGTCATTCATAGCTTCTTTCTCAACTGCAGTAGCTCCTTCTTCTCCTTCTTCTTCGATAGGCTCATCAGATGGTATTGCAATTAAAAAAGCTTTGTTGTTTTGAATGTGCTCATAAGCTAAACGAATAGATTTAACTAACACTGGTTTTTCTTCAAGTAGAGCAAACTCTCTAAGTTTTTGTAAATCTGCTACAATGTTTTCTACAACAAGACCATCAGAAATTAAATCTGATTGAATCTTTTTAATCAATTTTAAAGCATTTGCGTTTTCCACAGTAAATATCTTTTAAGTATAAAAAAATTATGGTGCAAAAGTAAACTTTTTAGATGATTATAGTGAAACAAAAGATGAAATATTTTGAACAAATTTTTGCAAAGTGCTGATTTTTCGTTTTTTATTTATGAATAGTTTCTTTTTTAAGGTGCTATAAAGGTTTCTTATTTGTGTTATAAAATAAAAAACCGCCCTTTTCCGAAGAAAAGAAGCGGTTTTTTTCAAACAAACTAAACCAAATTGTTTGTATTCTTATTAGAATACGTATTCGTTAGCATCTACCAATTTCGTTGCAATAGTTTCTCTAAGTGCATTTACGTTTGGTAAGTTTACATATTTTGTAAATCTGCGTAGTCCCATTAACATTACACGTTGTTCATCGCCTTCAGCAAAAGAAGCGATACCTTCTTTTCCTTTTGCTCCGATGATATCTACAGCGTGATATAAGTATAATTGTGCCATAGCGATTTGTTCTTTGATATTTTCTTCTCCTTTTAACTTCGCTAATTTCTCAGTTCTAAGGATAGCACTTTCTGCCATATAGATTTCAATCATCATATCTGAAGCAGCCATTAATAGTGCTTGATGTTTATCTAGGTCTGGACCATATTTTTGAACAGCACTACCAGCTACCATTAAGAAAGCTTGTTTTAGTTTACTAATCATTTCTTTCTCTTCTGCAAATAATTCAGAATAATCTGGCACGTCAAAGCTTGGGATGCTCATTAATTCATCAGCTACTTTCATAGCAGGACCTAATAAATCAACATGTCCTTTCATTGCTTTTTTGATTAACATTCCAACTGCTAGCATACGGTTAATCTCGTTTGTTCCTTCATAGATACGAGATATACGAGCATCTCTCCATGCGCTTTCCATAGGTGTGTCTTCTGAGAATCCCATTCCTCCGAAGATTTGGATTCCTTCATCAGCACATGATTGAACATCTTCTGACACTGCTACTTTAAGGATAGAACACTCAATAGCGAATTCTTCTACTCCTTTTAATTCAGCCTCTTGATGTGAATTTCCTTCAGCAACACGTTGGTTAATTCTTTCTTCAATAGAAGCAGCAGCTCTATATGAAGCAGCTTCACCTACATAAGCATTTGTAGCCATCTCTGCTAATTTTGTACGGATAGCACCAAAAGAAGAAATAGGTGTTTTAAACTGGATGCGCTCATTAGCATATTTTACAGATTGTGTGATTAAGCGACGTTGAGAATCTAAACAAGCAGCGGCTAATTTGATACGTCCAACGTTTAATGCATTCATCGCAATTTTGAAACCATTCCCTCTTTCAGAAAGCATATTCTCTACTGGAACTTTTGTTTCGCTAAAGAATACTTGGCGAGTAGAAGAAGCTCTAATACCTAATTTGTGCTCTTCTTCTCCTAATGTAATTCCGTTGCTAGGATCGTTTTCTACGATAAATCCTGTGATATTTTTATCATCTTCGATACGAGCAAATACGATAAATAGATTACAGAATCCTGCGTTAGAGATCCACATTTTTTGTCCAGTGATAGAGTAGTGGCTTCCATCAGCTGATAAGACAGCTTTTGTTTTTCCTGAGTTAGCATCAGATCCTGCGTCTGGCTCCGTTAAACAGTAAGCACCAAACCACTCGCCTGAAGCTAATTTTGGAACGTATTTTTTCTTTTGTTCTTCGTTACCATATAATGTAATTGGCATAGTACCAATTCCTGTATGAGCACCAAAAGCAGTCGAGAATGAACCTGTTGCTCCAGAAATATAATCACATACTAGCATTGTAGAAATGAATCCCATCTCTAATCCTCCATAAGCTTCTGGTACAGCTACACCTAATAATCCTAATTCTCCTGCTTTACGCATAGAAGCTTCTGTGAAAGCATAATCTTTTTTCTCGAAGCGTTCTTTGTTTGGCCATATTTCTTTGTCAATGAATTCTTTTACAGAATCACGCATCATGATTTGCTCTTCTGTGAAGTCTTCAGGAGTAAATACGTCTTGGTATTTAGTTTCTTTAATTAAAAATTGTCCTCCTCTTGTGATATCTTTACTCATAATATATTTCGTTTATTGGGTTAATAGCTTTTATAATAGTTCATAAATTCCTGCAGCACCTTGTCCTGTACCTACACACATTGTTACCATTCCATATTTAGATCCACGACGTTTCATTTCATCAAATAACTGTACTGATAGTTTAGCACCTGTACATCCTAGAGGGTGACCTAGTGCAATAGCTCCACCGTTTACATTGACGATATCTGGGTTGATACCTAACTCTCTAATTACTGCTAATGACTGAGATGCAAAAGCTTCATTTAATTCGAATAAGTCGATATCTTTTAGCTGTAATCCTGCTTGTTTAAGAGCTTTTGGAATTGCTTTTACTGGCCCAATACCCATGATACGTGGTTCTACACCAGCCGCTGCATAGTTTACCATACGAGCGATAGGCTCAATGTTTAATTCTTTAACCATTTCTTCTGACATTACCATAACGAATGCAGCACCATCACTCATTTGAGAAGAGTTACCCGCTGTTACAGAACCATCAGCAGCAAATACAGGTCTTAGTTTTGCTAAAGCTTCAATAGAAGTTCCTGCTCTAGGCCCTTCATCTTTAGTTATTGTATATGATTTGCTATCTTTTTTACCTTTTTCATTAATGAATACTTCATTAATATTGATTGGAACGATTTGATCATCAAATTTTCCATCTGCTTGTGCTTTTAAAGCCTTCATATGAGAGTTATAAGCAAACTCATCTTGATCTTCACGAGAGACTTTGAATTGATGAGCTACTGCTTCAGCTGTTAATCCCATTCCCCAATAGTAATCTTCATGTCCTTCTTTTGCAACACCATAATCAGGAGTTGGTTTATATCCTCCCATAGGGATATAACTCATACTTTCTGCTCCACCAGCAATAATACAGTCAGCCATACCAGCTTGGATCTTAGCAACTGCCATTCCGATAGTTTCTATTCCAGATGCACAGTATCTATTTACTGTAACTCCAGGTACATCATCTATTTTTAATCCCATAAGAGAGATTAGACGTCCCATATTTAACCCTTGTTCAGCCTCAGGCATAGCGTTACCTACCATGACATCATCAATACGTGATTTGTCAAATTCAGGTAATTTGCTCATTAAATATTCAATAGTTTCAGCAGCAAGCTCGTCAGGTCTTTTAAATCTGAAGACTCCTTTAGGCGCTTTACCTACAGCTGTTCTATATCCTTGTACTATATATGCAGTTTTCATATTCTTTGTCGTTTTAAATTGGTTAAAGATTAGTTTCTTAATGGTTTACCATTTTTCAACATATACTGGATTCTCTCTAGAGTTTTGCGCTCTCCACATAGTGATAAGAATGCTTCTCTCTCTAGATCTAGTAAGTATTGTTCAGTCACTAAAGTAGCTTCTGATAAATCTCCTCCAGCCATAACATATGCTAATTTGTTAGCTATTTTACGATCGTGTTCAGAGATGTATTTACCAGCCATCATACTATCAGTTCCTACTAAGAACATACCTAAAGCCTGACGACCTAGTACTTTAATGTCTTTGCGTTTAGCAGGCTGAGTGTACCCAGCTTGAGCTAATACTAAAGCCTCGCGTTTAGCTTGTGCTAATTGTAAATCTTTATTTACAACTACTACATCTTTACCTTTTTGTAATATATTCAAATCAAAAGCTTCTTGAGCAGAGGTAGCTACTTTCGCCATACCTATTGTTAAGAAGTGCTCTTGTAATGTATTTAGTTCCACATCGTTTTTGCGGTATAGATCAGACGCTCTTACTGTCATCTCTTTAGAACCACCTCCACCAGGGATAAGTCCTACACCGAATTCAACTAATCCGATATAGGTTTCAGCAGCAGCTACTACCTTATCAGCGTGTAAGCTCAACTCACATCCACCACCGAATGTCATACCATGAGGAGCAGCAACTACTGGAATACCAGAGTAACGCATTTTCATCATCGTATCTTGGAACGTTTTGATAGCGATATTTAATTCATCCCAATCTTGCTCTGCAGCCATCATGAAAATCATCATTAAGTTAGCACCTACTGAGAAGTTGCTACCTTGGTTTCCTACTACTAGTCCTTGGAAGTCTTTTTCTGCAATTTCAACAGCTTTGTTTAATCCAGCTAAAACACCACCACCGATAGTATTCATTTTTGAGTGGAACTCTAAGTTCACAATACCATCACCTAAGTCAATAAGAGATGCTTCACTATTACCCCAAACCTTATTAGTTGTTCTAATATTATCTAAGATAATGAATGCGTCTTGGCCAGGAATTGGTTCAAATGTTTTAGTGTTTTGATTGTAGAATAACTTTTTACCATTCTCTACTTTATAGAAACTTTTTGCTCCAGATGCAGCTAATTCTTTAACCCAGTCAGCTACTGTATAACCTTCTTTTTCAATTAAAGCAATACCTTTTTCAAGTCCTACTAAATCCCAAGTTTGGAATGGACCATATTTCCATGCATATCCTGTACGCATGGCGTCATCGATAGGGAATAGGGTATCTGTAATTTCTGGAACACGTTGAGAAACGTAAGCGAATAATGAAGCAAAGTGTTTTCTTATTAATTCACCTGCTTTTGTTTGGTCTGCTAATAATAAAGCTAATTTAGCTTTAGTACCACCAGCTTGTTTTGCTGTTTCTAATACAGCAATCTTAGCACGTTCTAATGGACGGTATTCTAATTTTTCTAGGTCAAGAGCGAATCGATTTGTTTTTCCCTCTTTATCTACTTCTTTATAATAGAATCCTTTTCTAGACTTATCACCTAAGAATTTGTTTTCTAATAGGAAGTTTAAAGGCTTACTGTCTTTTACCTCTTGAATCATAGCGTCATGAGGACAGTTTTGTTTTAAGCCATTTGTTACGTTAATAGCTGTATCAAGACCTACTAAGTCACCTAGTTTAAAGGTACCCGTCTTAGGGCGACCTAGGATAGAACCTGTTAATGTATCAGCCTCTTCAATAGTTAATCCAATCTCTTGTGCTAACTGCATTACCATCGCCATAGAGTATACACCGATACGGTTACCGATAAAACCAGGAGTATCTTTACATAATACTGGAGTTTTACCTAAGTATAAGCTACTGTATTTTTGGAAGAATTCGATAACTTCTGGAGCCGTATGAGGACCAGGGATGATTTCGAATAATTGTAAATATCTAGGAGGATTGAAGAAGTGTGTTCCACAGAAGTGTTTTTGGAAATCTTCAGAACGACCTTCTACCATTAATTTCATTGGAATACCAGATGTATTAGATGTAATTAATGAACCTGGTTTTCTGTATTTCTCGATTTGCTCGAATACAGATTTCTTAATGTCTAATCTTTCGATTACTACTTCGATTACCCAGTCGCAATCTTTTATTTTTACTAAATCATCTTCTATATTCCCTGTAGTGATACGTGAAGCAAAAGCTTGAGAATAAATAGGAGCAGGTTTAGATTTTAGTGCATTAGCTAAGTGAGTACTTGCTATTTTATTTCTAACAATCTTACTTTCTAGAGTAAGACCTTTCTTTTCCTCTTCAGGAGTTAATTCTCTAGGTACAATGTCAAGAAGCAATACTTCTAATCCGATATTTGCAAAATGACAAGCAATAGCTGATCCCATTACACCAGATCCTACTACGGCTACCTTTTTAATTATTCTTTTCATATTTATTGTTCTTTGGTTTTTAATACTATTATTTAACTCTCTTAAGGTACAAAAATTATTTGTCTTCAAATATACTTTTGTCGTTGATTAACTGATTAATAACTTCAGTTACTTCCATAAAGTGCTGAATTTTTTCTTCAGATATTTGGGTGCGAATTTTCTCATTAAAGCGTTTTACTTTTGCTTTAGATAATTCTCTTTTCTCTAAACCTAGAGGAGTTAGTTTTATAATCACACCACGTCCATCATTAGGATTCTTTTCACGTGTGATTAATTTGTTCTCTTCTAATTTTTTTAGAGTACGAGTAAGACTCGTTGCTTCCATACCCATATTCGGTCCTAGTAGAGTAGAAGGGGTACCTTCTTTGTCTATACTTAGTAGTGCAAAAGCAAGTGACATTGTCGCATCGTATTTAGCGGCTTCTTCATTGTACATTCTAGCTACAGCTTGCCATGTTGCTCTAAGTATATAATCGATTGTTGTGTTCTTCATACCATTTAGAATAATTCAAATATAAAAAAAAATAGTATGCGTGCATACTATTTTTAAAATATTTCTTGATTTAGTGATTTTTTATGTCATTAACTTCTGTAAATCTTGTCGTATAAGTCTTTATGTTTCTCAAGAATAATACGTCTACGAAGTTTAAGAGTAGGGGTTAAGTGCTCACTGTCAATACTCCATACATCAGGAGTAAGTTCGAATTTCTTCACTTGTTCCCATTTACCAAATTTTTTGTTTACAGCTTCTACTTCTTCAGCTATACGGTCAATAACTTTTTGATTTGTTACTATTTCTTGATTCGTAGTACCTATATCATATCTTTTGCGACGTGCCCATTCTTTAACGAAGTCAAAATCTATCTGAATAAAAGCAGCAGGCATCTTTTCTCCTTCACCGATAACCATGATTTGTTCGATAAAGCGAGATTGCTTCATCATATTCTCAATCATCTGAGGAGCTACATATTTACCTCCAGATGTTTTGAACATTTCTTTTTTACGGTCAGTGATATGTAAGAAACCATCTTCGTCTATTTTACCAATATCCTCTGTATGGAAATACCCATCTTTTATAACACTATTGGTTTTTTCTTCATCTTTAAAGTATCCCATCATTACATTAGGAGCTTTACATAAGATTTCACCGTCTTCTGCTATTTTTACCTCTACATTACTTAAAGGACGACCTACTGTACCGAATCTCAATCCTCCATTACGAGCATCATTTACAGATATAACAGGAGATGTCTCTGTAAGACCATATCCTTCCATCACAGGTATACCTGCAGCATTAAATACTTTAGATAGACGAGCTTGGAGAGGAGCACTACCAGAAACAATAATCTTCATTTGTCCTCCTAGTCCTTCTTGCCATTTGCTGAATACTAACTTTCGAGCTATTTTTAGCTGGAAGTTGTAGAAAGCACTTCTGTTATATGGTTTATATTGGAACCCTAGTTCAAGAGCCCAGAAGAAAATACGTTTTTTGATACCTGTTAGAGAAGAACCTTTTGCAAAGATTTTATCGTACACTTTCTCTAATAATCGTGGTACTACAGTCATGACATTAGGACTAACTTCTTTTAAGTTATCGCTCATTTTATCAATCGACTCTGCATAGTAAATAGATGTACCTGAGAATTGGTAAAGATAAATTAGCATTCTTTCGAATACGTGGCATAAAGGTAAGAAACTAAGTGCTTTATAATGATCTTCACGACCAAAAGGAACTCTGTCCCAGCTACCTATCACGTTAGATAAGATGTTGTTATGAGATAGCATTACACCTTTAGGCCTACCTGTAGTACCAGATGTGTAGATTAGCGTAGCTAAGTGATCCGGTGTGATAGAGTCTTTAATGCGATCTACTTCTTCTTGATTGGAAGTATCTCTTCCTAATTCAAGAATCTCATCAAAAGTTTTGCAACCTTCGATATGGTCAAATGAACAAATACCTTTAAGAAGAGGTAATTGATCTTTGACACTTATTAATTTGTTGTAAATTTCTTGATCTGATACTACACAGTACTTCGCTTCTGCATGACTAAGAATGTATTGATAGTCTTCTGCTGCAATAGTAGGGTAGATAGGCACATTCTGAGCACCGATTTGTAAAATACCAATATCTAAAAGATTCCATTTAGTTTGGTTATTAGTAGAGATGACAGCTATTTTATCATTTGCTTCTATGCCTAGACGTAGTAAGGCACGCGAAACCATATTAGCCTTATCTATATATTCCTGTGAGGATGTTTTTTCCCATACTCCATTTACCTTAGTAACTAAGGATGCAGCCAGAGGAAAGTGTTCATTCTGCAAATAAGGAATATCAAAAAGTCTTGTAGGATTTACCATGTTATCATTAATTAGCTAACGCAAAGTACAAAAAAAATATAAGATTTCTCGTATTTAGTGTGTACTTGGCAATTTTTATCTGATTTATTTGCAATTCTTGTAGTTGATTTTCTTCTAAACTACATTATTCATTTTATAGTTCCTTGTTGATGAAGTTTATACTAAGAGTCTAAATGACTGTAAATCATGCTCTATAAATATAAGGAAAAAACATTTAGTATCTTTGTGATATATTAAAATAATCGTTAAAAATTATTATAGGATATTAGTTAATTTAGAGATTATACGAATTTCATTTTAGTATTTATCTTCAATACAATTGTATTCTTTCTTTCTGTTCTAGCTGTACAGTTATAGTAGGACGAGACAAGTTTCGCTTGATTTGAGTCCGTAGTGAGTCCGTTATGAGTCCGTTTTTTGGTAAGATATAACGGACTGATATCATAAGGATAAGATAGTTACTATGTAGCTATATGCATGAAGACTGAATGTTCTGTGGAAGAGCATTACTTCTCTAGATAGATGGAATCAGATATTGTTATTAGAAGGGATAATATAATTTTTCTTAAAAAAACCTTTAGTATGGGTATAAAATGCTTCTAAATGCTAATACAAGTCCGAATAGAAATGATTAAGTTTGTGTTTCTAAAAAAATAATAATATGATTTCTAATCGATATCGATTGAATGAAGTAGTAGTAATGGCTTATAGATTATTCCTAGCTTTCTTCTTTTACTTCATTGCTCGTACACTATTTTACTTCTATAATAGTGATTTATTAAATGTAGACTCTTTTGGTCAATTTTTAGAATTAGCGTATCATGGTATCACGTTTGATAGGATGGCTATTTTCTATGTAAATATATTATTTATATTATTATCTATTCTGCCTTTATTTATCAATACGAAAAAAGGGTATCAGAAGGTAGTATTTTACGCTTATATCATTCCTAACTTGATAGCGTATTCTACTAATTTTATTGATTTTATTTACTATAGATTTATTTATGCACGTACTACTATAGCTGTTTTTGACAGTTTAGAACACGAGTCAAATAAGGGACAATTGTTTTTTAACTTCTTGGTTAATTATTGGCATGTTTTTCTTATTTGTATTGTACTATGTGTGTTATGGGTTTACTTATATACTAAGGTCAAGTTTACACGATTCTTAAAGGTAGAAAATAAGAAGTCTTATTGGCTGTCTACTGTATTGATTATTATTGTGACAGGAGTCGGCTTTGTAGCAGGTGTAAGAGGGGATTTAAAGAAAGCTACTCGACCACTGAATATCATTGATGCGAATAGACATGTAGAGAAACCTGAGCACGCAGATATCGTATTAAATACTCCATTCGCTATCTTGAGAACAATAGGTAAGACAAGTTTTAAGAAAGTAGAATATATGGATGAAGCTACACTTAATAAAAATATAAGTGGAGTGAAGCAGTATCATACTAATGAACCTAGTACTCCTAATATAGTACTATTTATCACAGAAAGTTATGGACGTGAGTATATAGGAGCTTTTAATAAAGATATGAATATTAAGAACTATAAGAGTTATACGCCTTTTATAGATTCGCTTTCTCAGCATAGTTTAATATTCCCTAATGCCTTCGCAAATGGATATAAATCTATTCATGGTGTATCATCTGTCATCGCAGGAATTCCTTCGTTTAAAGACGCATTTACATCATCTCCATATCCGAAGCAGAAGATAGAATCTCTAGTGTCTACACTGAAGTCTAAAGGATATGACACTTCCTTCTTCCACGGTGCACCTAATGGATCTATGGGATTCTTAGGATTTGGTAATATCTTAGGGTATGATCACTACTATGGAAAGACAGAGTATAATAATGATGCTGACTTCGATGGTACATGGGGAATTTGGGATGAACCTTTTTTCCAGTATATGCGTACTACATTGAATGAGAAGAAAGGTCCTTTCTTTGCTACTATATTTACAGTGTCTTCACATGAGCCATTTAATATTCCTGCTCAGTATGAAGGAAAGTTTCCTGTAGGAGATGTTCCTATTCATAAGACAGTAGGATATACAGATTATGCTTTTAAGAAATTCTTTGAAGAGAGTAGTAAAGAACCATGGTTTAACAATACAATTTTTATCATGACTGCGGATCATACTAATCAGATTGCTTATGATGAGTATAAAGAACTGGTTAATCGTACTGCAGTGCCTATACTTATCTATACTCCTGATGAGAGATTAAAAGGGGTAGATAAGAGACTAGCTCAGCAGATAGATATTTATCCTACAGTATTAGATCTAATAGGATATGACAAACCTTTTAGAAGCTGGGGAAGAAGTTTAGTGAATGATACAATAACGACTCCGTATACGATTAATTATGGAGGAAATGAATACACTTACCAAGAGGGGAATTATATCGTAAGATTTAATGGGAAAGAGGTGACAGGATTCTTTGATATTAATGATAAAGGGTTAAAGAAAAATTTAATCGGTCAAAAGAACAAAGAAATGGAGAGACTTGAAATAAAGTGTAAAGCTTTTGTTCAAGACTATTTTGAACGTATAATAGATAAGCGATTAGACAAATAATTAAAACGAAGAAAGCACCTTATATAGGTGCTTTCTTCGTTTAGTGCACTACTGTTTTTATAAGTTAATAGGTGTTTTTACTAGAAAGTTTATAATGGTATAGCATAATAAATTAATAATAAGTTGGTTTTTTGTGAGTTAGAATAAAGATATTTGTTGTCTGGTATTTTTTAAACGAGTTATGTGCTGTATTTAAGAGAAACGCAGGTGTATAGGTTAAATCTCGAATTGAGATTACAGTATGCTTTGTATGGGGATTTTGATAAATAAGGACGATGATATTTTCTTTTTTATTGTTAATTATAGAATACTCTCTTAATTTAAGTAAAAAGTTGTGAATCTTGATAATTTTCTATTTTGTGAAAATTGTATTAAAAAAAAATGTGAGTCTTAAACTTGTTGTAGGTTAACTATTTAGAGTGAAGTTTTGGTTAAATTTGGCCACCTTAAAAATTAAAACCTTACAACCTTATGACCCCTAATAAGTTTAGAGTATACGAGGTAAAAGTATTGTTATATAGACTATCACTAGCTTTTCTTTTTTACTTCGTCGCTCGTCTGCTATTTTATTTTTATAATGCAGATCTATTAAATGTTGATTCGATAGGACAGTTTTTAGCTTTATCATTTTATGCCTTATCATTTGATAGTGCGGCTATCTTCTATGTCAGTATTTTGTTTATTTTACTATCTATACTGCCAGCATTTATAAATACAAAACCTGGATATCAGAAAGTGGTATTCATAGCTTACTTTATTCCTAATTTAATAGCTTATGCGACTAACTTTGTCGATTTAATATATTATAGATTTATTCTGTCTAGAACAACTATCGCAGTGCTAGATAGTCTAGAACATGAAAAGAATAAGACACAATTATTTTCTAATTTTTTAGTGAATTATTGGGATGTGTTGGTTTTATTTTTGATTAGTTCTGCGCTTTGGATATATCTATACACTAGGGTTAAAATGAGCCCTGTGGAGAGACAGCCCACTAAAGATTATTTTGTATCTACTCTTGTTATCACCATTATCGCATCAGTAGGAATCGTATCTGGTATACGAGGTGGAGTAACTAAAAAAACTAGACCTATCAATATAGTCGATGCTAATAGACATACGACTAAACCAGAGCATGGAGATATCGTATTAAACACTCCCTTTGCTATCTTAAGAACAATAGGTAAGAGTAGCTATAAGATGGTGAACTATATGGATAAAGCAACATTAGAAAAGTATGTAGATGGTATAGAGCAATATAATGTCAATAAGCCAAGTACGCCTAATATTGTGTTGTTTATCACAGAGAGTTTTGGTAGAGAGTATATTGGTGCGTTTAATAAAGATACTGATATACCAGATTATAAAAGTTATACTCCTTTTATAGATTCGCTAGCGCAACATAGTTTAATATATACTAATGCTTTTGCAAATGGATATAAGTCGATTCATGCTATTCCTTCTATTCTAGCTGGTATTCCATCTTTTAAAGACGCGTTTACGTCTTCTCCGTTTCCTAATCAGAAGATAGAGTCAGTAGTGTCTCTATTGAATTCAAAAGGGTATGATACTTCTTTCTTTCATGGAGCTGTGAATGGTTCTATGGGTTTCTTAGGCTTTGGTAATATCTTAGGCTATGATCATTATTATGGAATGACAGAATACGATAATGACGATGACTTCGATGGGACATGGGGGATATGGGATGAGCCTTTCTTTCAGTTTATGAGAAGAACGTTAAATGAAAAGAAAACTCCTTTCTTTGCGACGTTGTTTTCTGTTTCTTCACATGAACCTTTTGGGTTACCAGAAAAATATAAAGGGAAGTTTCCTAAAGGTAATTTACAAATTCACGGACCTGTGGGATATACAGATTATGCTTTTAAACGTTTCTTTGAAGAGAGTAAGAATGAACCTTGGTTTGAGAATACTATTTTTATAATCACTGCGGATCATACTAATCAGATTTATTATGATAAATATAAAGAATTGGTCAATAGGACAGCAATTCCGATTATGATCTATACGCCAGATGAAAGATTGAAAGGGGAGGATAATCGACTAGCTCAACAAATGGATATATATCCAACGATCTTAGATCTAGTAGGATATGACGAGCCATTTAGGAGTTGGGGAAGTAGTCTGATTAACGGACCTATCAATGACCGTTTTACAGTGAGTTATGGAGCTAATGAAATAACGTATCAAGGAGATAAATATATTGTTCGATTTAATGGACAAGAGGCAACGGGGTTCTATGATATTAATGATAAAGCCTTAAGAAAAAACCTAATCAAACAAAAGAATAAAGAAATGGAAGAGCTAGAAATGAAGTGTAAGGCCTTTCTTCAGGATTATTTTGATAGGATTATCAATAGAAAACTAGATGACTAGTGTATATAAATGGGAAGGGGCTGTCTCATGAAGACAGCCCCTTTTTTTCTTAAATTCTGTGTATTTTTTACTTCATGATTATTGGTTATTTGATTGATTTTTAGTAAATTACACCTGTATTACAACGGGTTTTTATGGCAAAACAAGCACCAAGATTTAAGTATTACGCTCAGAATCAAATGAGCTTAATTCCACATTCTTTAGAAGATTTTATTCCAAAATTGCATCCAGTACGTATTATTAACACTGTAATAGATAAATTAGACTTAGA
>NZ_JACAKB010000034.1 GCF_030326305.1 Myroides odoratimimus
TGGAGCAAATGGGCTACACACAAAATGATTTAGCAGAAATGATCGGATTAAAAAGTAGAGCAAGTGAAATTTTAAATCGAAAGCGAAAATTATCTTTAGAGATGATCCGAACCTTAACCAAAAAATTGCATATTCCTTCAGAAGTTTTAATTCAAGCATATTAAAAATAAAGCCTCCCTAAACGGAGGCTTTACTACTTATAAATCCTTATATAAATACAATCTAACTAATAAAAAGCCTTTCAAATTAGTTCGCTATCATTAAGATAAAAATAAGTACAATCCTCTAAATATCAATTGCTTTAGTTTTTTGTCGTGTACTTAGAAAAAACTTATATTATATTCTTAAGGTAAACTAAAATAATCAGTTGAAGATCAGGAATAAGAATCATCCATACAAAGTTTAAAAAAAACAAAGTGGGACTAGTCTTTATAAGATAACCCCACTTTAAATTCTCTTAAGATCTAATAAAATATTAGAAACTTTTATTGTAGCATACAATCATACTCACTATAGGTAATATCTGCAAATACTGAGTTAGTGTTATAAACTTGTTTTAACCTTTGTTTCTCTTGCTCTATAGATATTAATGACACGCAACCGGTTTGTTCATAAACCAACTCTGAACCTTTCCAAACCTTTATTGTATATTTAAAGGTTCTTTGACTTGTACTAACTTCTTATTTATTTTTATAATCAATAAAGGAACTACTAGCAGTAATTGAACTACAAGTAATTAGTAAACTAAAAACTAGAATAAATTTTCTCATAATATATTTTGGTTTGGTTAAGCATTAAACATTTACAAATCAATGTTTTAAAAAAATATTACATTAAACTATGTATAAAACTATATTCTTAACAATTCAATCTGTTTACTGCTTAATACATTATGTTTTAGCACTCTTATTTTTTGATTTCTCACTCCATTCTTCTCATTAATTTCAATTAAAAGCATTTGTTTATCTGATAAAGTAAACTGATCTAACATAAATACATTGTCTTGTTTACTTTGAATATTGATAGTTTGAGCATCACTATAGCTTCTAATGGGCTTTAAACTCATTTCTTGAATAGTGGTTCGTTTAGAGGTCCTTCTGTCTTTGATTCTAAAACTAATATAGTCAACTTCATAGGGTAGATTGCTTTTATTGTTAATAGAAAGATGAAAGTAGAGCTTACCATCTTGAGTGTAGATACTTTTCAGCCTTGCTTCTACCCCGTAGCTTTTGCTTTTAATATTTAGCTCTTTCTTGTTCCTTTTGATGATTGCTTTCATAAAAAGATCTGCTAGAGTTGGACTGGTGTCCCCTAAGTCTTTAAATAGAACTTCGCTTTGCTGTTTACTGTTTTGATTTTCAAACTTGGTTAAGTCATAGCTCAGTTGTGTTGGCTCTTCATTGTAAGTAGCACAAAAACTATAGTATTTACCATCGTTTGTAATTACAGTAAAGTTTGTAGGTGAAATATCTTCTGTAATCGTTTTTAAACGAAGTACATTAGAAGTAACCTCTACTTTACTAGCTATAATTTCACTACTTCCTAAATCTACGTATTCAATGCTGCTTGGAAACAAGATATGAGTAGTTTTGTTTTGGGTTAGTTCTACCTCATATGGAGTTACCTCAGCATTTGATAAATTGATAGACTTGGTATAATTTTGGGAAGTTACTGTGTTTACTGCTAATAAGCATAGTAACATATATTTAATGATTGTTTTCATAATGATTTGTTTTACTTGGTTATTAAATGTTATTCTTTCGGTACAAGAAACAGCTCTTGTCCTTGTTTTAGGGTTACTCTCTGAGCTTTTACTTTCTTTGAAAAGTAACCAGATACTCCTTGAATAAGTCCTTTAGTTAGATCTGAAGCAATTTGGTCGGAAGCAGATCTACTCATAGATATACTCGTTCCTGCTGTTTGTCCCATATTGGCAATGATTTCTTTTGAGGCGCTTATTTCTTGAAGGTCTAATACCTCTAAGCCTCTTTGCCCATAATTATCATAACCGATAAGCTCTGTATCAATGATACTATCCTCAATCTTAATAGAGTTTACACTAAGCTCTAATCGAGCGTTACTAATCTTTACCTTAGCAATCAGTGTACTTGATTCAGGTAACAGAGCCCCATTTATTACGATGCTTTCTAAGAGTCTTAGTTTGATGTAACCTTCGTTTATAATGACCTGATTTTCTTTAATACTTACCCTTATACTGTTTTTATGGTTCTGGGTTTTACGTTCTCCTTCTGCTGTATAAAAGGCTTGATTTGATTTAGGATTAATAGGTAAAAAATCCAGTAAACTTGTTGGTTTTACCAGTGAAGATACAATCTCTTTACTTGTTTTATCAAGCACTGTTATGGCCTGTTTTTTACTTGAAATTGTTTTAGCGTTTGTAGTCTTATTTGAAGACGGTAATTCAGTTTGATTTTGACCTCCTGGCAAATACTTTGCTGCCATCTGAAAAGACTTTTCCATAAGTTCTAATTGATTATCCATAGTAATAGGTGTTGGAGTGTCTTTTTCTTGTAATTGCTTCTCTAACTCTTCTATTTGCTTTTTAAAATTTTCGGTTTCAGAATTTTCAGTACTACTGTAAAAACTACCAAGTACATCTTGGCTTTGTTTGTAGTTCTCGTAAGACCGCTCATAGGGCGTGTAAGTAGGTTCTGCATTATAATCCTTGTGATTGTAAGTATTATTAGACTCCTCTTGCGAATCATTCCAATAGTCTGCTAAGGAGTGCATCTGATTTTCATTTTCTTGCTTTTTCTGTTCCCATAGCTCTTTCTCATAAGCTTTTACTTTATCTGTTGGCATCCCCTTGGTTATCGCCTCAGGAACAGAATCATTGTGAGAGATTAACTCCTTTGCTTCGGGTTTAAACAAAAGGTACATTACCCCTAAAAAGACAATGCCCATTAAAGCAAAGACTATGTGCTTTTTGTGTTTTTCTATAAGATTTTGAATTGCCTTATTTTCTTTGGGTACTTTCTCTATCTGGTGGGTTTTATTTGACAAATGATCTTGATTCATAATATTTTAGTTTAATAATTGAGTGTGATTCTATCTTTTGCCTTTTAAGCAAATACTTAACTGGTTTTATATTACTCTGATCCTCCCTACTTATTGCCTGCTTTATTTTAGAGCTAAAACTTGTCTTTACAATAAAAAGACAAACTAATGCGTAAAGAGTAAAAGCGGTAAGTAATAAAACTCGTTGTCTTTTTATAGAGAGGTTATTCCAGTAAGCTTGTATTTTACTTAAATAACTATGTCTTAAAAGTTGTAGCTTCTTCATAATCTTGTTTTTTTAACGTTTAACAACTTCTAAGTCTTTGTTCTCTACAACTGTAAACTTTTCGATAATAAATCCTTGCGGGTTATTATCAGACCGTACAGCTGAGATAAGCTGACTACTTGTAACAAGATTTCTTTTAGTTAGGTTACTAGATCGTATGATATACTGCGTTGCATAGGTTAGCGTCTTATAGGGATAGGTGTTAAAATCTATTTTAATACTATCCACCTCAATTCGTTGCTGAATATTTCCTGAAATGACTCTGCTGTAATATCCTTTTTCAAGTAAGTCTTTATAATAGTCAAAGGCGGTTTTATCAGATAGATTAAACGCTCTTTGCATATTACCCTCAATGGCTGATTTTTCAGGTGAGAGAGTAAAGAACAGCTCGTGAAAGCGCCTTACGTGCTCTCTTGCCTCTACTGGCCTATTTATACTTGCGTCTTGAGACAGAGCTAGCATAAGTGATTTACCTTTATCAAGCACATAGATTTTCTCTCGTTGCTCTTTAGCAAAATCATAGCTTTTGTAAATAGCAAATCCTACTATTATAAGGCAAATAACTGCAAATACAATAGCGTAGAGCCGAATCTGCACAAAACTATTTTCTATATTTCGAAGTGATTTAAATTCCATATTTAAAGTGTTTAAATTATTTAATTAGTCTACCTGTTATATTTCCCGAGGTAGCCCCAACTGCCGCCGAGCTAATATTACCTGTTTTAAGCGCAGATTGATTTACATTACGAAGAAAGCCCGAGCCTCCACTGGCTTGAATAATCCAACTTGTCACTGTAGGAATTGTAAAGTATCCCACAATGCCAATGATCATAAAAATCACATATATCGTGTTTGAGGTATCAGGGATAAAACTTGGATCTGAAAGCAACAGCATATCTCTTTCAAGAATTAAAGACTGTATTCTAGCTAACATTGCGCTAAATAAATCCGCTACAGGAAGCCAGAGATACACACTGATATACCGCGTGAGCCACTGTAAAAGCGTAGATTCAAAACCACTCCAAATAGAGATTGCAAATGCAATAGGCCCTAGTATAGAAAGCACAATTAAAAAGAAGGTTCGAATCGTGTCAATAATTAGAGCAGAAGCCTGAAAAATCATCTCTAGTATTTCTCTAAAAGCATCTCTTAGATTCTTTTGAAAGTCATATTGCCATTTCTCTAAATACATTCCTGTCATAGTGGCTAGATCCGAGGGAGACCAGCCAAGCTCGTTAAGTTTTTTATCAAAGGCCTCATCAGAAATTAAATAAGCAGCCTCAGGATTTCTTAGCATCGCTTCTTTTTCTAAAATATCTTTCTGTTTTTGTAAAGAAATTAGATCTATAACCTGGGTTTCTAATATCTGATGCGTTCCCTTTACAACTGGACTTAAGACCGTGTTTAAAGTTCCTAGAACAAGTGTGGGAAAAAACATAATACAAATCCCCAAAGCAAATGGCCTTAGCATCGGATACACATCAATAGGTTCTGCTCTTGCCAGGGCTTGCCATACTTTAATGCCAATGAAAAAAAGCGCTCCAAGACCTGCTAAACTCTTAGCCACAGATACCATCTGACTTGTCAGTGGCATCATATCATAGTAGAGGTTTTGTAAAACCTCATGAAGATTACTCTCACCCATAACTACCAGTATTTTTGATTAGAAGTGCCGTATAAATCAAACACTCTTTGGCTATTGTTTTTCTTTTTAGCCCTTAAAATACTAATGCCAATATTCTTTCTAGTATAATAACTAACAAGGCTGTGATAGTCTTTTACTTCTTTGTAAACTCTATCTATAACATCCATGCGTTCTTTATCATTTAAAGAAAGACTCGAGGCGCTTATAATCTGCTTAAGCTCTTTGATAAGCTCTGTGCTTTCTTGAAGAAGCACGGAATACCCATTGGCAATAGCTACAAGCTCCTCAGGCGAGAAGTTTGGATCATTAAGCATCTTGCCAAAGTTTTTGACATAAAGCTCTGAAACGTCCCCTACTAAAAGCACTGTCTGCTGAACTTTCCTTGCGTCTTTAACTAGGTTATTAACCGATTGAAGTTTATCGTAATATTCCTTGCTCTGGTTATAGACCTTTTCTACTTCCTTGAAGTTTTTAATAACATTACTCACTGTAGCAGAAGTTTGTCTTATTTCATTAGCACTATTTATAATACCTTGGGCTAAATTTCCAGGGTCATATACTGTCCACTGGGCATAATTCTTTATTGGCAGAACCAGTAGCATCGCTACCACAACTACCTGCAATAATTTTTTCATTGTAATATGTTTTTAATTGATTGTTTACTCTTTTGTCCTTAAAGAAGTTGGGGTAGAGTATTGTCTATTTTTGTTGTTTTTCTTGTACAAGACGTTTTATAGCCATCTCTAGATTACCATCAAGCTCTTTAGATAGGTTCATTACCTTAAGTTTTTCAGTTTCCTCTGTTGTATAAGCCAGGTATTCTGAGTAGCTCACCTCTGTTGCATATACTCCTGATTGCATACCGCCAAGGCCAATCCATACTTCTTTGTAAAGGCGATTTGGATTATTGTTTAAGTTTATTGATAAAATCTGAGCTTTTTCTTTGTCAGTAAGTCCAAGCATAGCTTGTATATCATCAAACTTGTTGATGTACTTGCGCTGATCAAGTAAAATCTTACAGTCAGAATTATTGATAATACTCTCCTTGACAATCGGGGATTGGATAATATCATCTACCTCTTGTGTTACTACTATTGCCTCACCAAAGAACTTTCTAACGGTTTTAAAAAGGTAGCGTAAATAATCTGCCATCCCATCTTTGGCTATAGCCTTCCAAGCCTCTTCAATTAGTATTAGCTTGCGCTGACCTTTAAGACGTCGCATCTTGTTTATAAATACTTCCATGATGATAATAGTTACTATGGGGAAAAGGATTTTGTGATCTTTGATTAAATCTATCTCAAAGACGATAAAGCGTTTATTAAGTAAATCAAGCTCACTTTCTGAATTTAACAAATAGTCATACTCCCCACCTTTGTAGTAAGGCTCTAGTACATTTAAAAAGTTATAGAGGTCAAAGTCTTTTTCTCTAACCTGTTTTTGTTCTAACTCTTTTTTATAACCCGTTTTGATATACTCATAAAATGTGTTGAAGCTAGGTTTTATATCGCTATTTTGAAGACACCCAATATAGCCACTAACGGCGTTTGAAAGCGCTACTTCTTCCGATCTTGAGGGTGGCTGGTCATCCCGCTTCCAAAGAGTGAGGATAAGAGTTTTAATACTCTCTCTTTTTTCAATATCAAACACCCCATCCTCGGTATAAAAAGGATTAAAAGCAATTGGGTTTTCTTCAGTGTATGTAAAATACAGCCCATCTTTCCCTTTTGTCTTTACTTTAATAAGCTCGCATAACCCTTGATAAGAGTTTCCTGTATCCACAAGTAAGACATGGGCGTTTTGCTCATAATATTGCCTTACCATATGATTGGTAAAAAAACTCTTACCACTTCCCGAAGGCCCCAAGATAAACTTATTGCGGTTGGTGATAATTCCCTTTTTCATAGGTAGATCCGAGATATCTAGATGAATCGGTTTACCAGTAAGTCGATCCGCCATCTTTATTCCAAAGGGAGATAGTGAGTTTTGATAATTAGTCTCCCCAGTAAATAAGCATAAAGCAGGTTCTATGAACGTATAAAAACTTTCTTCACTTGGAAAATCCCCGCTATTACCTGGCATACCGGCCCAGTAAAGTGTCGCAGCGTCCACTGTGTTGTGTCTTGGTACACATTCCATAGAAGCGATTGCGCTCCCACAGTCATTTTTAAGCTGTTTAAGCTCACTATGACTATCAGACCATGCCATTACATTAAAGTGTGCTTTAATGGATGTTAATCCTTTGCTATGAGCTTCATTTAAGTATTCTTCTATCCACTGCTTGTTTATTTGATTAGCACGACTATATCTAGCAAGAGAGTGCATATTCTTAGCTGACTTTTCAAACTGCTTTAAATTAGAGTCGCTATCCTCTAAAAACAAGTACTGATTATAGATGTGATTACAATTAAGCAAAAGTCCAACGGGCGAGGCAAACGACAAAGCCATGTTGCTTTTATCGGTTGACAGTTTTTCATAATAAGATAAATACGATACCTCAGTAGGCAAGTCATCTGTACTTGATAGGGTGTGCATCGAAACCCTATTATCTCCTACTCTAACCTCTTCTGCGCTAATGGCAATATCCTGAAGGCTTCCTCTTTTACTAGGACTTAAGGTTAAGTACTGCTCTAAGAGTCCACTTTTATCCTTTGAGCCAATGATATCCTGTTCTGTTAGTTTAATTAAGTGAACTAGTCCACTATCATTTACTATCTTCTCAAGTTGAACAGTAGCCTCTAAAAAACTTAAAACCACTTCTTTATCTCTTATTTCTTTAGGAATAAGCTCTGCTCTTGTAAGGGATGAAAAATTGCTCTGACTTTTGATTCGCTCTTTGGTAGTTTTGGTAATAAACAAATAACAGCTGTGATTTAGGTAGGGACGCTCATTAAAATGCCTTTCAAAGCTTCTGTTTAAATAACTTTGCTGCTCGTCTTTAAAATCCGCCTGATACCTTTCTTTTACAAACCAATCTTGCTTGTGAATCACAGTAAACTCAGGGAGGGTCTTTATCGCCTTATGCCACACACTGTGAATCGTTTCATATTCTTTATCTGAGATGGTAAATATCTCAGGTAAGATGACCTTGTAGCAAACCGTTATATCTGCTTGTTTGGAAACAATACAATTGTTTTCAACCGCTAGAATCGGAAACATCCGCTCAAGGGTGTTTGTCTTAGCTGTATTTCTCATAACTTCTTAGTTTTAAGTTACTACTTAAATACCCTCTAAAATCTTTTCTTGAGATAATATACCTTGGAAAGTTTTTTCTGGCTTGAAGCTTCATAAGACCGTACTGACCGTATTTCTTATTCAGTGAAAATACTTTGTAAACAAGATAGCCAGAGGTACAAAGTCCAAGAATTAAACAAATAAGATTGTTTACCCCTGCCATATACAAAACCATAACAAGAAAGAGATTCCCTAATAGTGCGCCTGCAAAATAAAACAGGTATTGAGCCTTGAGTCCTTTAAACTCTACGCTTGCTCCAATGCCCTTATTGATACTATACTTTTTCATAAGCACAGTTTTAAAGAAAAAATGAGCGCAATATGGTAGCCGATACAATTAAGAAAATACAAGCTCCAAACCAGCTTGCAGCTGTTTTACTTGTATCGGGATCACCACTTGAGAATTTGTTATACACTCTTACTCCTCCAATAAGACCAACTACTGCTCCAATAGCATAGATAAGCTTTGTGGCTGGATCAAAATAAGAGGTGACCATCTGGGTAGCCTCAGTGATTCCTGCTACTCCGTTTCCTTGGGCAAAAAGATTACTTGATAAAAATAGTGTTAGACCTAACACTACTAATTTTTGAAATGTTTTTGTTTTCATAAAATTTGACATTTTTAGATTATCTATTAAGCACCTTGCTTAATATCTAGATCCAAATGTCTTTGGAAAACTATCTATTAATAAAACTTGGTATTCTCAGTCTTTAATTGACTTTAAATAGCCTTTTAAAAGTTTTATTGTAGATTGATAAAAATAAAAAAAGAGGATATAATCCTCTTGTGTAATAAATTTATAACTAATACACTATCTCGTATTTACGCACTAAAAGTCTACATTTGTTTGAAGACATAAACTCTTATATAGTATATTTAATACCCTTTAAATATCAACTGCTTTAGTTTTTTGTCATGTTCTTAGAATAAGTATATTAAAATATTTGATAAAGACTTGACTAGTCCAAATTTAACCTAGCGAATTCAACAAATGGCAGACATACTTCATCATTAATAATATTTAAAATTATTGCATTCTACTAGATGCAATAATAAACCATACTTTGCTACTATTGGAGCGTTGGAGAACTCAAATTGATTTAGTTTTACATATTCAAAATCCAAATCTTGGACTACTAATAAATAAAATGACAAAATAACATAGATATAAGGTGAGTCCAACTATTAAATCTTTTGTTGTGTTTATCTGTTTGTTTTTCCTTTATATTTTTTTTTGAATTTTAAGCAATCAAGTTTTGCTATTATTTGAAGGAACACTGTTATATTTAACATCAAGAGAGTGTTTTTTTGTGTTTTTTTTAAACGTTTAGGACGCTATTTATAAAGAACCTAAAAATATCTTTACTCCTATCCCTAGGCTTAAACCGCTTGAATGAACTTCATTTAACTGGGCGGTATGAGTTGTTCCATTGGCTTTAAAAAGTTCGTCTGTTCCTTTCTTTATTTTTATGTGTGTATAACTAGCAGATACAAAAGGTTGGATATGTCTTGCGAGTTGATATCCGATTCGCAGTGTGCTATTATATCCTACTCCTTTAGATTTATGTTTAAAACTAAGTGGTTGTCTTAGTTCCTCTCTAAGGTTCCAAGTTGCTTTGGCTGTGTAATAAGGTAGATATATTCCTGTAAGGTCTAAAGAAGTTTCCCATTTATGATGTCTAAAGTACGTCTGTACACCTAATGTTATACCTTGTAATTGAGGACTGTATTTACTGTTAAGTTTCTTTTGGGGTATAAGTGGAGTATCTCCATCTAACATATACAACTTCTGATAACTTGCCCAATAGCCTATATGAGGGTTTATAGACCAGAAATCATTAGACCAAGCAAGATAAGACAATTCTAATCTTGTTTTGATATGATGCCCCTTATCACTTTTAAGATTAAACTCTGAGGTTGTTATCAGCCTATTGTCGCCTGCGTAATCCGTATCGGTAACTCTTCCACTTAAGGTGGTTTTATAACTTAAGTCTAACTTTACTTGAAACTTAGACCATACCGTTAGAGCTGATTCTACCCCAATCTCTGGCCCATGTAACTTCTCCCACTCTAGTTCTGAGAGTACATTAGGATACTGTCCAAACTCATTGCCTGCTATATTCCAATTTAGTTTTTCTTGATTCCAGTGCAGATAAGGAATAATATAAGAAGGAGGGCTTTTGACTTGACCAGACAAATAGGTTGACAAAAGAATAAGACACAATAGAAAATAATTTTTACGCATAGCCATATAGATAAAGTCTACCTCACACCAAGGCAAGGTAGACTGTTATTAAAACTAACCTAATGTATATAATTTAGTTTCTTGGATAAACTGTTGCAATAAACTGTTTATCTGTTGCTGATAAAACAGAGTTATTTCCTACACTAAATCCATTTGTTGTAAGAGCGCTGCTTATGCTGTAATGCATAATTGACTGTGTATCATAAGCGCTATACTGAGTTTGCGTAGTTGAATAAGTTGCAAAAAGATTGTTATCCACATCTTTTTTACTCCAATAGTTAGGATAACCAGCGTAATAAGCATACACTTTATTTTTATCCCATGGAATATTCGTTAAAGGATGTTGGTGCTCGTGTATCATTCCTAGCGCATGACCGAACTCATGGATAACTGTTCTGCTGAACTCTGTATCACTAGTTGAATCATCAAACCACCCAAAGTTCATTGTTTCTTCATTAGAAGGAATACTAAGGGCTTGTGTTCCTAAATAAGAATATGATCCAGCTCCTTGAGTAAAAGTAACTCTAATCTGAGGAGTGC
The DNA here is from genome assembly GCF_030326305.1 of Myroides odoratimimus. Classification (GTDB taxonomy): domain Bacteria; phylum Bacteroidota; class Bacteroidia; order Flavobacteriales; family Flavobacteriaceae; genus Flavobacterium; species Flavobacterium odoratimimum_A. Next base: position 10,970 of record NZ_JACAKB010000034.1, read on the forward strand.
CGCTTTCTACAAAGTTAAAAGTGATATTGGCATAGTTAGACCATTCTTGAGCGTATTGTTTAACCTTACTGCGAACATAAGGAGTCCCTCCATATAGCCCTACAGTAATAACACTTCCATTAGGCCACTTTGTGCTTCTAACAACAGCTCCTCTTGGATCTGTTCCTTTAGGATAAATATCTTTACAGACTTTCGCTGCTTCAAATCCTGAAACAATATCTGCTTTAGGCACTGCTCTTAATTCTTTTAACCCCTTACTATTATCATTTGCTGGTGTATCATTATCATTAGTATTACATGATACCAGTGCTACTGAGATGAATGACCCTAATAGGATCTTGTGGTGTAATTTCATATTATCAATATTATTTTGGTTTATAATAACATAAATTTAACAACACCTGGTCAATATAAAAAACTGATAACAAGACAATTAACTATATAGGTAGTCAACCTACAACAAGTGTTAAAAAAACAAGCATTTAAGCAAAATTAAAGCATAAATATTAGTCATAAACAAAACAACACCTATAAAATCAAACTAAAAACACTTTTTACTCTTAAAAAACAAGTAATATACTGTAAATCAATATATTTTTAAAATACTAGAGCAATTGGTTGTATTTTATTATTTGAATTAATTCCTGATAATCTGTTACATTAAACTCATGTAGCATTTTACTTATTCGCTTTTGTATAGCACTTGTACTTAAAAATACAAAACTCTCTAACTGCGTAATTTTATATCCATGAGATAAATACATTAAAATCTCTCTGTTCTTAGGGTCTAGAAGTGTATTTTTAGCAATTACCTTTTTTATAGATTCCTTGGCAATAGGGCTATAGAAAGGTTCTGATCTCTTATCATTATAAATCAAATCTTGTAAAGTCTTGGCAGAAAAATCAGATTTTACAATCAGTGCATCTATCGTTTTATTGCGGTAAATACTATAAAGAATAAAGGCTTCCTCATGAGCTGTAATTAAAATAATATTACAATAAGGAAAGCGCTCTTTAATCAATGTTGTACAATCTAAACCTGAGGATATATTTTGCTCCTTATATATAGGCATATCGTAATCTATAATAGCTACATCAAGCTGGTCTAAACAAAGTATCTGACTATAGAGTTCTTCACAGTTTTGGGTTTTAATGTACGTATAAGATTCATTATTTAAAATAGAAATATACCCCTCTAAAGTCATAAAATGATCGTCGGCTAGCAATATGGTCATATAGGCGTTTTTATAAAAATCACAAAGCAATTTAGGAATAAAAAGGAATTACACAATATTATATTTATAAAAAACACAACAAAACTATCTTTACATATTCTTTTGAAAGTAGGGAATTTCTATACTAATCGTTGTCATCTGACCAATAGTAGATATTATCATTTTTCCTTGTAGAGCTTCTAATCGATGTTTTATATTTTTAAAACCCAATCCTTTATCTATTTTCTTAGTATCGATACCAATACCATTATCGTGGATTTTAACAATAATATGGTGCTCACTTAAAAGAATAATCACTAAACACTTAGTAGCTTGAGCGTGTTTATTTACATTTTGAAGCAATACTTGTACAATAAGGTATAACTGTGCTTTTTGGTACAATGTATACACATCCCAATTAATAAGTTTATCAATAGAACACTCAAAAACAGTTTCGAATGTATTTTTCTGGCTTAATATTAAATTCTCAAGTACTAAACTAAAATCTTGTTCTTGGTTAAATAAGGTCTTGTGCATATCATGAGATAAAGCTCTGGTTTGTGCTTCAATTTGCGTTAATTGATCTATTAACTTTTCTTTTTCTTTAGTTTGATCAGTTGACAGTTGCCCGAGGTTAATACGCACAGTAAATACCCTATTAATAATAGAGTCATGTAGGTCTTTGGCTATTTGTTTTCTTTGTTTGTTTTTTGCCTTATAGGTTATGCTTTGTTGCTGTAAAAGCAAAGTTTGAATCTGGTGTATAGCTTGTTGATCTTTTTGCTGATACAAAAGTTTTTTATTTTTCATTTGCAAACTAAGCACAATAAAAAATACAATAGACAGTATGACAACAAGTAAAATAACTCCTCCTAAATATGCATTTCTTTGCTTTAGAAGATCATTTCTCTTTTCTATTTCTCCTGTTTCATATTCGATACGGGCAAATTTATTTCTGGTTTGACGCTCTAGAGTTCTTATGCTATCTTGGGTTCTGAGATAAAGAGTGGTATAAGCCTCTTTGTCCTGAACATCGTATTCGGATAAAAATTTTAGACTCTCAATTAACTCATAAAGATTCTTATCCTCTGCAGCCATAGTATAAGCTTCCTTCATTAGAACTAAAGCCCCTATGGTATCTTTCTTTAAAAGATTTAATTCTGCTATTCGTATTTTACTAGCGACAATACCTTGTTTATGGTTAATCTGCCTGCGAATATCTAAAGCAGATTCAAGCGTAGGTTGTATCACTAAAGGATCATCACAAAGAAGCATCTGATTATAACCATAGTTATTTAAGACCATTGCCTTTAATCTGGGAAAACTATCTACATACTGATTTGTAAGGGCAGTCTGAAAGTAATTTTTGGCTTCTTCTAAATTACCTACTTCTTGATAATACCCTCCTATATTATTATAATACGATAGCCAGGAGCGTTGTAAATTATATCTATCATATCCTTCTTCTTCTAACCTGTTTAGCAATTCTGGTATTTTTACATAATACTCTAAAGCCCCCCTGTACTCTTTCAGCTCTTTCAGTACCGAAGCCATTTGGAAGTTGGCCTCATAGATAAGTCTAGTATTTTTTTGTTTGGATAACACTTGTAGAACTTGGGCTATCGTAGTCTCACTCTCTGTATAGACCCCTGTATCGTGTAAAACACCAGCTTTATAAGATAGCATTTTAGCCCAATTAATACTATCCTTTTGTAAGGCATAAAGTTTCTCAGCTTTAAGATAGTAAAAATAAGCACTATCTAAAATCTGTCTTCTATCGTAATAATCTCCTAAATACCAATAGGTCTTGGCGATATGCGCTGTATCTCCCTGTTGTTTTGAGTAAGTGTAGAGTTTTTCTAGATTCTTTTTAACCTTTTTATCCCGCTTTATCCACTCATAGCGGTTAGCTAATCTCAAAAGTGCCTCTCTAGTTAAAGAGTCATTAGGTCTTTTTATTATCAAACTAGCAATACTATCTAGATAAACTTCTTTATCAATAGCCTTAGAATAACCTTCAAAATAGTTTGTCTCTTTCGCTTTTTTCTCTACTAACCCATTACAAGATAGAAAACAAAATAAAAACAATAATAAACTAAAACGCATAACGATTCTTTTATAACCAAAATAATAAAGCGATCCAAAGATGAATCGCTTTATTATACTGCAAAATCTATAACCTTAAAAAGGTATACACTTATTATTTTCCTTTTCCTTTTCCTTTTCCTTCTCTCTTTGTTTTATCTTTATCTAAATCAAAATCACCTCGATCACTCATATTATCATTAGAAAAGCTTTTCGTTTCAATTTCCGTTTCATCTTTTATTGTAAGTACTCCTTGTGCCTCTGCTTGTTTCTCTTTTTGTTTTACTTCTATATCTTGTTGTAAATTATCATCGTTAGAGCAAGATACCACCATGGTTGAAAGAGTTACTAACCCCATCATAAAATAGATTTTTTTCATACTGTATAGATTTAATAACTAACTATAATAACTACTCCATAGTTAGTTATGGTTATTAATAATTATTAATTTAAGATGTAAAAACATATTCACTCTAAGTAGAATTTAATTTCTCCTGTAAAACGCTTTTATATTATTCTATTTCTATAATACGTTCTTTTATAGTATTATCACCACTTTCATCAAAGAAGGACTGCTTTACTTATAATAATTACAAAAAAGAGATTTCTAAATCACTTAGTACAAGTTTTATATCATAAAATAGACACATCTAAATTTCATTTATAAACTTAAAGCAATAATTAAATTTACTGTTGTAGTTTAAACTCATAAAATGTTAAAGTTTCATCCCCGTAATTTCAATAATATCTTGGAATACATTCTTTTTAACGATAACTGTAATAATGACTTTAGACTTTCCAAACTCTACAGTAACTTTACCTTGTTGATAAGGTAATCTTGATTTAAAAAATCATTAACTTTATCCCTTTATTATTTTAAGATGAAAGGAATTATTCTCGCTGGGGGATCGGGAACACGATTACACCCTCTTACATTAGCTGTTAGTAAACAACTGATGCCTGTCTATGACAAGCCTATGATTTACTACCCTTTATCCACGTTAATGCTAGCGGGAATCAACGAAATTCTGATTATCTCTACTCCTACTGATCTGCCTAACTTCCAAAAACTATTAGGAGATGGTAGCCAAATCGGTTGTTCTTTTACTTATGCCATACAAGAAGAACCCAATGGATTAGCACAGGCTTTTATTATCGGAGAGGAATTTATAGGCAAGGATCATGTAGCGCTGATATTAGGAGATAATATCTTCTACGGCAGTGGAATGTCTAAACTGCTACAAGCGTGCGTAAAAAAAGCAGAACCGACTATATTTGCCTATTCTGTAACGGATCCTCAACGCTATGGTGTGGTGGAGTTTGATCAACATAAAAATGTTCTCTCTATAGAAGAGAAACCTTTAGAACCTAAATCTAACTTTGTAGTGCCTGGGTTATACTTTTATGACAATGATGTAGTGAATATCGCCAAGACTATTCAGCCTTCTAAAAGAGGGGAATACGAGATTACAGACATCAATAAAGAGTATTTAAGACAAGGCAAATTAAAGGTGGGGATACTAGACAGAGGTACGGCTTGGCTAGATACAGGCACTTTTGCTTCTCTGATGAAAGCAGGTCAATTCGTCCAAGTCATCGAAGAGCGCCAGGGACTGAAAATCGGGGCTATCGAAGAGGTCGCTTATCGCATGGGGTATATCACAAAAAAACAATTACACCATATCGCTAAACCACTGTGTAAAAGTGGGTATGGAGAATATCTAATGACAATAGAATAACAATGTATTAAAGGCCTTATACTGCTAAATAGTACAAGGCCTTTTTTACTTACTTTTTATACTGCCGATGATAATACTCTTGATATGCTCCACTGGTTACATTCTCTAACCACTCTTGATTATTCATATACCAATCAATGGTCTTAGCCAATCCTTCTGGAAAGGTTACTGATGGACTCCATCCGAGCTCTTTATTAATCTTGGTTGCATCTATAGCATACCTTAGATCATGTCCTGGTCTATCTGTTACAAAAGTGATTAATCGTTCACTCTCCCCTGCTGTACGACCTAAAACTACATCCATCTGCTTACACAGCTCTTTAACCAAGTCTATATTTTGCCACTCATTAAATCCACCGATATTATAGGTCTCTGCATTCTTTCCTTTATGAAATACATCATCTATGGCTCTGGCGTGATCTAAGACATATAGCCAATCACGGGTGTACTTCCCGTCTCCATAAATAGGTAGAGGTTCCTTATTGATGATATTGTAAATACAAAGTGGAATTAACTTCTCTGGGAAGTGATTAGGCCCATAGTTATTAGAACAATTACTTACAACATAAGGCATTCCGTAGGTCTCTCCATAGGCACGTACAAAGTGATCTGAACTTGCCTTAGAGGCTGAATAAGGTGAATTAGGGTCATAAGATGTCGTTTCGGTAAACAAACCTACTTCGCCTAGTGCGCCATAGACTTCGTCTGTACTGATATGGTAAAAGCGCTTCCCTTCCCAATTGCCTTGCCATAAGGATTTAAATGCTTGTAATAAATTGACTGTGCCTAAGACATTTGTGCGTACAAAAGCAAGCGGATCTGTAATAGAACGATCCACATGAGACTCTGCTGCTAAATGAATCACTGCACTGAATCGCTCCTTTTTAAAAAGCTGTTCTATCGCTTCTTGATTGGTTATGTCTTCTCTTATAAAATGGTAGTTAGGAGCAGCTTCTATATCTCTTAAATTCTCTAGGTTACCTGCATAAGTCAGCGCATCTAAGTTATAGATCTGATAGCCTGGATATTTCTGTACGAAAAGCCTTACTACATGTGATCCTATAAACCCTGCGCCTCCCGTAATAAGTATTTTATTCATGCTCCTTGTTTTTTTATTTACTCTGTACGAAGATACTGAACTTTATATATTGTCTACAAGATATAAATGCATTGTAAATATGTGTGGCACGGATTGTAACCCGTACCATGTTCTATAAAACATTAACTCTGACACGCAAACTATTTGTGTCTCTGCTGTTAAACAAATACACGTTGTCGGGCGTATAATAACCGTACGATTTACAAATCCGCGCGAACGGGTTGGGCATGATGTACATACCTACTACCCTAGGCAAAAATTCGGTAATTCCTAATTCCCCGAAGGGAAAAACTATCCCCTTCCAATTGTATATACTTCAAATCCTATATCTTCTAACGTTTGACGGTCTAATATATTACGCCCATCGAATATAAAAGCTGGTTTTTGCATATTATCATAGATGCGTTGCCAATCGTACATCTTGAACTCATCCCATTCTGTCAGTACTGCGATACCATGTGCTCCTTCTAGGGCAGTATAGGGTTCTGTATGTACTATAAGGTGTTTTTTATTTGTTTCTAATTCACGAGTGGCTAAGTAATCTAAATCAGATAACATCTGTTGTTCTGTTACTTTAGGGTCATATACATGAATCTGTGCTTCTTCTTCGATTAACTCATTAGCTACATAAATAGCGGCTGATTCTCTAGTATCATTAGTGTCTTTCTTGAATGCCCAACCTAAGAAAGCTATTTTCTTATCGTTAACTGTATTGAATAAAGTTGTCACGATATTCTCTGCAAAACGACGCTTTTGGTGGTCATTCATAATGATTACTTGTTCCCAATAGTCTGCTACTGCCTCTAAACCATAAGACTTAGCGATATACACTAAATTCAAAATATCTTTCTGAAAACAAGATCCTCCAAAACCTACAGAAGCTTTTAAGAACTTATTGCCAATACGGCTATCTGTACCAATGGCTCTAGATACTTCGGCTACATCTGCTCCCGATACTTCACATAGTTCTGAAATCGCATTGATAGAAGACACGCGTTGTGCTAAAAAGGCATTGGCAGTTAATTTAGAAAGCTCTGATGACCATACATTGGTACGCAAAATACGCTCTTGAGGTACCCATGCTTCATAAATAGACGCTAACGCTTCGATAGCTTCTCTTCCTCTCGGAGTTTCTGCTCCACCGATCAATACGCGATCAGGATTCATTAGGTCCTCAATAGCTGTACCTTCTGCTAAAAACTCAGGATTAGAGAGTATTTCAAACTCTACTCCATTACCTGTTTGATCAAGGATTCGCTTAATTGCTTGTGCTGTACGCACAGGAAGTGTAGACTTTTCTACAACTATTTTGTCTGTCTTGGCTACTTGAGCAATTTGTCTTGCACATAATTCAATATACTTTAAATCAGCTGCCATTCCTTTTCCTTTACCATAGGTTTTAGTTGGGGTATTCACAGAGATAAAAATCATGTCAGCTTCATCTATGGCTTTCTCTACATTGGTATCAAAAAACAGATTTCGCCCACGAGCTTCTGCTACTACTGCATCTAAACCTGGTTCATAAATAGGTAATTTGCTCAAATCTTCATCATTCCACGCTTTGATACGTGCTTGATTTAAATCAACTACTGTAATTTTGATATGTGGATTTTTTTGTGCTATAACTGCCATGGTAGGTCCTCCTACGTATCCTGCCCCTACGCAACAAATCTTTTGTATGTTTTTCATATATGCTAAAGAAAGTAAATTAATACTTTATCATTTAATTACACATTAGCCAAATACTACAAAGTAATTCTACTTCTTCGCTCTTTCATTAGTAATATAACCATATTATGGTATGCTAAAAACACTAATGTAGACCTATCGGGTATCATTACTTTTCGTTTATATGTCTACTGCATAATCTGGGTTTGATCTTATCTATGGTATTCTTGTTTTAAAAAAGAATATACTATAGGGTAAAGTTAGTTATTTACCTGCTATTGACAACAGGTATTTTTTATTTATAAATTTTATGTGTGGTATGGATTTGATGCAAGATGTTGCCTCTAGTACCAAATAGATATAGGTTGTCAGGCGTATAATAACCGCACTAATTACAAATCCGCACGAACTTGTATATATGCTGTAGCAAACAAAATTCCTAATTCTTAATTCCTTGAAGGGAAAAGTCGCTTTCTTCTTCTAATATCACTTTATAAATTAGGTAAGCTTCTTGATATTGATTTCTACGGGTTAAGAACTTAGCTTGCTCTAATAGTTTTTCTCTTTCTGTATGCACTCTAGAGCGGTAATTTGTTGCTTTTTGGCTAATGGTTCTATCTTGAAGGTAAAAGCCTGCTACATTTACAGTAAGTTCTTCTCTTACATAGATATATTCAAATTCATTTAGATACGTTGTAGCTAAAGAATATTTCTTCTCTTCAAGATACCCGTTGACCTTATCTAATAACACATAAGGATATGATGCGTGATAAGCCGTAGCTAGATCATATGGCCTGTAAGTATTACTGTATTTTTCTGTTCTAAAGATAAGGTGATTCGGAAATAGATCTTCTCTCTGCGTGTATACTTTAGTCAAATAGTTTGCAAACTTTTTGGCTAGTTCTTTGGGTAAATCTGATACTCTTTTTTGTACCTTACTTTTGCTATAAGGAAGTGAACAGGTTCCTAATATATCCGATTGACAATAATAATCGAAGTGGTACATATAGCGTTTTCCATTGTAAAGAACGATATAAGTAAGGGGCATTTGACTACCAAAATAGGGCCTACAGTAAAAAACAGGAATAAAAACCGCCTGAATATCGTCGTGTTCTTCAAACCAAATTCCCTCGTCATAAAACATCAGCATTTGGTTATCCGCAAGGCGTTCTCCGTACTTTACACTTACTTTATTCTCTTCGTTAACCAGCTCTATAGAGATAATAGATTCGTATCCATTTTTAGCAAAAATCCCCTTGCTATCGTAGTTATTACAGGTCGCACCTACTTTTATATACAGGCTATTCTCTCCATTGAGGTCACGCCAAAGTTTCACTACACTCACCTGATCTTCATCTACTTGCTGCCCCCATACCAAAGAGCTCATCAATACACAACAACAAATAAACCATCGTCTTACTAAGTCGTTATGCTGCTGTACTATTGTTAACCAAGATATTGTTTTCATTCAAGTGATTTCTACTGATTCTATATGTTCTTCCAAATTTACTATTCTTCCTCAATATTGCTAACGCCTTTTTACTAAAAAGCGTATTTTCATTCTTAAACTAACATCTTATTTGAATTGTTATTTCTCTTATTCGAAATAAATACTTCATTATTCGATTATTAGTTATACCTTTGTACCTGTATTATTAGTTAATAGATTTCTGCCTTAGTTATTCTAAAATTAAATAGTTTTAAAAAACCTCGTTTAATTTTACTTCCTTGGTCTTTACTTTATTTAACTCTTGATTCTTTTACAATTTCAATAGAAAGTAAAAGATGTTTCCCTGCTTATGCTCTTAGAAGCTTTATTGCAAAAACAAAAGACCACTTACCTACGAAATATGAGTTTCTGATGCATAATAGAAAAACAAGTTCACTAGGATAGATAATACCAAAAGACTTTAAGACCCCAATAGTTTTAAAGCATATAAAGATAAAAGAATAAGTACAGGCAATAATAAATGAACTTTAAAGATTTAGCATTAACACAAGAGATACAAACAGCATTAACTAAAATAGGTTATTCTACAGCTACTGAAATACAACAAAAAGCAATCCCTCCTATTTTGGAAGGAAAAGATGTAATCGGTACTGCTCAAACAGGTACAGGTAAAACTGCTGCTTTTGCTATTCCTATTTTACAAAAACTGCACTCTACTCCTAAATCGACAAAAGGTATAAGAGCCTTAATTTTAGTTCCTACAAGAGAATTAGCAATACAGGTAAAAGATAGTTTTTTAAACTATAGTATTGAGCTTGCTCTTAAAACAGTAACTTTATTCGGTGGTGTACCTCTTCCTCCTCAAGTAAGAGCCTTAAAACAACATCCCGAAATTATCGTGGCTACTCCTGGTCGACTATTGGATCTAATCAATCAGAAAATAGTAAAGCTTTCTAATCTAGAGATATTAGTACTAGATGAGGCTGATCAGATGCTTGATATGGGATTTATACACGATCTTAAAAAAATTCTTAAATTTGTTCCTACTAAAAGACAATCTCTGTTCTTCTCAGCTACAATGCCTAAAGAAATAGAGCAATTCGCTAGAACGATGGTCTACAAACCTGTAAAAATAGAAGTAGCTGCACAAGTAATCACAGCAACAACTATCAAACAGCAAGTGTATTATACAGAGAAGAAAGATAAGAAAGCGTTATTACACACTATCTTAAAGGAGAATACGGAGTCTACTCTTGTATTTACAAGAACGAAATACGAGGCTAATAACCTAGTTAAATACCTTCAAAAGGTCAATATGGTGGCCATGGCTATCCATGGAAATAAATCTCAAAGTGCTCGTGTTAAAGCATTAGATGATTTTAAAAATAAGAAAATCAATATCCTTATTGCAACAGATATTGCTGCAAGAGGAATAGATATAAGCAAACTTCCCTTTGTGATCAACTATGATATACCAGATAAACCAGAGACTTACGTTCATCGTATCGGTCGTACTGGACGAGCTGGAATACAAGGGGTTGCCATGTGTTTTTGTACACCTGAACAACGAAAAGAGCTGAAGGATATTCAGCGATTTACAGGTATCAAAATGCAGGTAAAACAAGAAATTTAATATTAACTTAAAAACGCAATAAATATGGCTGATTCTTTTTCGAAAAAAGAGAAAAATAAAAAGAAAGCACAGAAAAGACAAGAGAAAGCATTAAAGAGAGAGGATCGTAAAATAAACAACAACAAGGGGAAAGACCTTGAAGATATGTTGGTTTATGTAGACTACAATGGTAATCTAACAGACGTTCCGCCAGAAGAGCAAGACATCGAAGCAGCTAAAAGGGAACTTGAAGAGCGCTTAGCGGCAGCTTCTGCTCCAGATACTGAATGCACTGGAATAGTGACTTATTTTAGCAGTAAAGGTTTCGGGTTTATAACTGAAGATGATTCAAAAGAAAACATCTTTGTACACAGTAGTCAGTCTAATCAGCCATTACAGCAAGGTGATAAAGTTACCTTCAAAAAAGAAAGAACTCCAAGAGGCCTAAGTGCCGTTGAAGTAAATAAAATTTAAATACTTAATATTATGCAAGAAGGAACAGTAAAATTCTTCAACGAAACTAAAGGTTTCGGTTTCATTACTCCAAATGATGGAGGACAAGACATTTTCGTACACACAACTGGTTTAAACGAGAGAATTCGTGAGAACGATGCAGTAGTTTATGAAGTTGAAAAAGGTAAAAAAGGATTAAACGCTGTTAACGTAAGAAGAGCTTAATTCTTTTTTAATAGGTACGAATATTTTAATGTTCCTACTTATTAGATAAACTAAAAAAGGCTAAACAAAATATTTTGTTTAGCCTTTTTTGTATTGGTTGTATATATCCATCACAAATCATATATTTTCACACATATGTGTAGATCCCTACCCTTATATCCTGATTGACACCTGTTATTGCACATCTACAATCTGTTATGGTTAACTCATTAATTTTTAATTAAACAAAGCGCTATGTGTACTCTAAACAAATAACTGCTTTTTTAAGTTCTTTATTATAAAATAGATATACACTATCTGCTCCATACTGCTGGAATAAATATCCTGTAAAACGTCCTATATAGGTAAAGATATTCCCCTTTGTATCATAAGGCAAATTTGTAAGATTAGTAGAATCTTCAAATCGCATTGCTTCCTCAAAGGTAATCTCACATTCCTTTAAACAATCTTTATCCTGCTTGCTCTGAAACTGAATATCGTCTAATATACCTGCTATCTCAGGGTATTGAATGTACTCTAGGTTATCCTCTACTCCTTTTTCTAGACTTTCCATAGTTTCAATCTTGGTCGAGTAGTTACCTATTGTCATCGGATAGATCTTATTGTGCTTGTGATAATACGCTTTAGCAAGCTCATAAGTCTTCGTATTTAGCTTATACGCTCCTATAACACTATCATGATCCGATTCATTAGCTTCCTTTTCAAAACGATCTAAAAGACTCTCCACAAGTCCTTGATCAGAATCAAATGCAGTAAAATAAGCATGTTTACTCTTTAGTTTATTTCTATAATCAGGCGACGTGGTTGATTCAAACTGTACTAACCACTCTTCTAAGGCCTCTGATGTCTGCATATTAGCTCTATTAGTCCTGTATTTTGCTACCATTTCTTGATTTTGAGAAGTAGTCCCCTCTTTAATCATCTTTTCGTAGATAAAATACCCCCAATCTCCTGTAAAACGATACTTATCTCCCACTACATCAAAGCCTATCATATCTTCCTTACAATACTCTGAATGATACGTCTTTGTTTCTTGTCCTACGCATCCATCATAAATCTCTTTTACAGAGACAAAGTGTAACCATTGGTCTTGATCTGGGTATATACATTTTAAATTAATAGAACAAATCGGTAAAAAATGTTTGCTGCACTGTGAAAGATCTCCTTCAAATACTTGATCGTACTTAGGAAAATACTTTATAAATTGAGGTTCTATTATCATGGTGACCTATCTATGTTTAGTTTGTTTTACTTTAAAAATTACTTCCGTACCTATATTTATTTTAGTAAACACATGGAGTTCTGAGCCTAATGCTACTGCTCTTTCTTTCATATTCTGAATACCTATTCCTCCTCTAGGAGCCTTCATATCAAAACCAATTCCATTATCCTTTATCCGAACAGTTATTCCTTCTTTACCCCCTTTAAAGCTTACGGTACAAAGTGAAGCTTTTGAATATTTATTAACATTGTGAATAGCCTCTCTAATAATAAAATAAGTATGGACTCTCTCCATAGCAGTTAGCTCTTCTAAATAGTCAGAATCACTACATTCTAAATTAAATATAGTATCCCATTGATTTTTTTGAAGTGATGTTAGATCTTCTATCAAACTTATAAATTTAGTTTCGCTAAACAATTCATTATTTATCAACGAGTGTGACAGCCCTCTGGTTGATTTCTCTAAATTTTCTAATTCAGTAATCAAAGTATTCTTTAGACTTTCATTTTCTGTTTGTAACTGTTGAAGATTAAAACGAATTGTAAAAATACCATTTACTATTCCATCGTGAAGGTCTTTAGCAATTCTATTTGTAATTGATTGTTTCACTTCAGTAGCAATTGTACTTTTCTCTAAAATCAATTGATAAATACTTTCATTCGCTTCTTTTTGTTCTGTTATAAAGTTTAATTCTCTATTTTTATTTCTCAGTCTGTAAATAAATACTCCAGCAGAAAGTCCTAAAATAATAATTAGACTAGTTACTACAACCAACAAAACCGCATTTCTAAGTTCATTATTTTCGGTTTCCACCCTCTCTGTTTCATACGCTATTCTAGCGAAACGGTTACGAGTTGTATAGTCTTGTTCTTCTAAAGCCTTATTAAGCTCAATAATTTGCTTTACTTGGTTTTTATTCTCGTATTCTTGATGTGATAGCAAAAACTCTAATGCTGTACGCTGAGCCACCTTTATATCTCTTTCTTTTGATAGTTGATAAGATTTTTCCGCCCATTCAAAAGCTTTTACACTATCATGGATAGTAATATACAATTCTGCCGCGCTCATAGCCATTTCATTTGCTGCAAAATAATTGCTAATTTCTAATGAACGGGTATAAGTATCTTCGATTATAGCGATCTGTTTCCTCTCTTTACTTCCAATTTGTTTATTGTGTTTTACTGCAAGCATAAGATCAGATTTGACAACATTAACTTCCAAAAAACTTAAGATAATTGGTGTTGTTTCTGCCCACTTATACACTCCCCCTAGTGATGCATAATCAGACGCTTCCTTATAATCTTTTCTGAAATAAGCCACTTCAGACAAATTATAATACAGCATCATTAGAGCATCTGACAGTTTACCACGATCTAGTATTTTATTCTTATTAAGTTCCTTTTTCATCATGGCCAAAGCAGTAAGCAAGTAATTCTTAGCTGCTAAATAATCTTGGCGTTCAAGTAAACACAAAGCCATCAGCTGATTTGCTTCAAAGGGTATTGGATTAAGAGGATACCTCTCAAGGATACGCAAGGCATTAGCCACCTTAACTTCACTTTCCATCACCAAACCTTTTTCAAACAGCAATCGAGCCTGATAAAACTCCATTTCACCTATTTTCATAGAATCCCCTAATACCTTATAGACATTTTCTGCTTTAATATAATAATAATAAGTACTATCCATAATTCCCAAATCATGATAATACATTCCAATATTATTATAGACATTAGCTAAAGCATATTGATCAGATTTATCTTTAGCGTATCTTATGGCTCTTCCACTAAGTTTATGAAAAGAAATAGAATCACGTGTCCACCTAAGTTGATTCAGGACACTATCTATAAAAACACGATTATCGGCACTATTTTTTAAGCTTAAAGCCTTCTTTACACTAGGCTTCAAAGTTTCAGCTAAGCTATCCTTGTAATCGTTACTATACCACACAGCATATAACTGATCATAATCTGTTCCTTCTAATATCTTAGACCGATTACAATTCACTAATAACAATGCAAGTACAACAAATAGAAAATTAATTTGGCGAAGTTTTTTCATATCAGTTTGTATCAATACATCACAAATGTAAACAATGAAATTTAAAATTCTACCATTATTCACATAATGCAAACTTACATTCTATAAAATTAACTAATTAGAGACATCATATTATAACACTAATTCTTAGAAAGTTGCACTCTAACATACTCCAAGCCTTTCTAACTGATTAGACTCGCTTTTTAAAAAATACAATAAAAAATGTGATAAACTTTAGAAAACAAGAATACTTACAATGAAGTATATATATAAAAATACTCCCTAATCAGAATTGGAAGCCTGACTAGGGAGCGAGTTATCAAATAACAGATTTTGATAACGGTGCAATATTACTACCTTTTGAGTAAATACACAATGTTTTTATGCTATTTTTTATAAAAACTGACATAAAATAGCTGATAAAACAATAGAAAACTCATTAACAGACACTTATATTATAATTTCACAAACCAAGATAGGGTATATAAAAAAAATGCTCCTTAATCAGAATTGGAAGCCTGACTAAGGAGCGAGTCATCAAATAACAGATTTTGATAACAGTGCAATATTACTACTTTTCCAGTAAATACAAGCAATTGAGCGCATTTTTTTTTCAAAAAAAACAACACTTATATAAAACACTTATAACGAATGTTTTAAAAACACAAAAAGAGCTTTAATCTAACGGTTAAAGCTCTTTTTGTGTATTAAGAATACCCCTTTTACTATTTATTTAGATTTTCAAACGTCTAATACACATTATTATGATGTAAAACCTAACTGGATTAAGCTATCTTGTTGTACTAATTCTCCGTTGCTTTTATAGACACTAGTGGTATCTGTAGCCTTGTCTAATACTTCATAGAAGTCAAGTTTACCTTCTTTGTAAAAATAAAAGTATTCATCCTCTTCTCCAATGCATGTCTTATCTGTCAATACACCATCTTGATAAGTTAAAGAGCATCTATATCCTTTCTCGACAAAAAACTCTTCTGTTAGCACTCCTTTATTATTGAAAAACTGTGTACGCTCATTTAAGATATCTTTTATCCTCTGTATATGTCCATTGTGATAATACACTTTATGTGTTTGGTTAATATTATTTTCTATACTCTCAATAGATTCATCCTCATAATAACTATAAAAAATAGTATTTTTATCTATCTCTAAATCAAAATGGACAACTTGTTTAGTTACTAATCTGCCCAACTTAAATCCTTCTACAGTAAAGATTCTGTCCTCTAAATAAAATCTTGAAATCACTACTTCTTGTTCCTTTACACATCCTTTCACTGCTACTCCTTTGATAAAGGTCAAATCAAATATACTCTTATTTACTTTACTTCTGAGTTTACATTCCCCATCTAACAAGCCTAAGTCCCCAACACAAAACTCTCCGTAAAAAAAACTATTATCTATAATGTATCCTCCTTTATCTAAAACTACTTGTTCTTTCTGGATTGCCTTATCATAACACTCACACAATTCCTGTTGGGTATAGTTTTTACACTCTTCTGAATGGATTTTTTGGTAAAGATCATAATTAACTAAACGTTGAACTATAATTTCTGATCCACAGTATACTTCATCTATATCAAAGAAGTATGACTGATCTAAAGTTATATATTGCTGTAGGTTTTTATTCATAATGATAATAAAACAATAAAATTAACAAATTGTTTTATGTCGTATTTTTGTGATTTACTCGTCTTCTTTTCTATCTGTCTTATCAATTCACTAGTAATAAAGACGATTAATATATTAACAAAACTAAACCATTTTCTTAAATAAATAACTTTTAAACATAATAGTTATTTAAAAGTATAATCATTTTCGCTCTTACTCTATTTATTTTAATTCTATGTGAATATTTATCCCTATACAAGATAAGTCTGTATTGGTGATACACAAACTGTTGTAGGGTTTTAAGACCACTGAAATAATTATAGAATAAAATTATTAATAGTATTTAACTAATGTTGATTTTAGGTCTAAATTAGCTTCACTAATTTTTATTTCCTCCATTCACCTTCTTATCTAGTCCATTCCAAATAGTAAAAAGAAGAATCAACAAAATAGCATAACTCCCTAACCAAGAAAGAACAGGAGACTGAAGAAAAAAATAAAATAATACTGCAATCAAAAATACTAAAGGATATAGCATCACAAGTACACAGAATGATTTAGAAACAATATTGTTCCAATAATACATTCCTTTTAGTTCTTTTGGTCTTGGTGAAGCCAACGACATCAAAGAGGGAATAAACATCACTAGGCTCCCTAAAAATACAAGACTGACTACAATCCACAATACTATTTCCATACAAATACTTCTTTTATGACACAAACTTACAAGAACAATAACAATGTTGCCCCATCACTTGAGTGATTTTTTACAATACTACTTAAACTAAAGAACCTCATGAACTAAAAAAGCCCCCTTTTCAGGGAGCTTTTTAGGCTAATACTGTTGTTTTAGATCCAACAGTGGGGATCGGTCGAAAAAAAAAATGTTTTGTTGTTGAACATTATTATTAATAATAGTTATAACAGACAAGAGCTAACTTAAAGCTCTATAACGATAAACTCGCTACGTCTATTTAACTGATGTTCCTCTACGCTGCATGGTACTCCATTACTACATTTATTCTGTAGCTGTGTCTCTCCATATCCTTGTCCTGTAATTCTACTTCTCTCAATGCCTTGATTCACCATCCACTCTACTGTAGACTTTGCTCTGCGATTAGATAACTTAAGATTGTAGTTATCATTTCCTCTACTGTCAGTATGTGAGCGAACATCTATCTTCATGGTTGGGTATTCTTTTAATACCTCTACTACTTTGATTAGCTCTGCTGCTGCATCTGGGCGAATATTAGATTTGTCAAAGTCGAAGTAAATAGGATTTAGTTTAAGTTTCTTAAATAAATCATCGTTCACTGTCACAGGTTCTAAAGTCTTCTCTAATCCGATATCTACTCGTTTTACTCCTTGCTGACGTTCTACGATAAATACAACCTCTACTGTATTATACTCCTGTTTCTCAGCTTTAATACGGTATTTCCCTCCACAATCTAATAAATTAGAAAGATAATATCCTTTTGCATCGGTGATAATTGTATCTGTATGCTGATAAAGAGCATCTGATAAAATCACTCTAGCATTAACTAACGGCTCTTTAGTCAACTTGTCATACACTATTCCTTCAAGGGCTTGCTTACAAGGTTTTTCTTTAAAGAAATAGATATCATCTCCGCCACTAGCCCCTGGTCTATTAGAACTTACAAATCCTTTATGTGACTTACTATCGATATACAAACCAAAATCGTCAAATGGACTGTTAATTGGCGTTCCCATATTGGCAACCTGACCAATACTTCCATCTACATTAATCTTAGCCACAAACATATCTAATCCTCCTAATCCAGGATGACCATCTGATGCAAAAAACAA
>NZ_JACAKB010000035.1:0-14814 GCF_030326305.1 Myroides odoratimimus
TAACACTTCCTGCTGTAATGGCGTGTTCGGGACTTACACCCTAGAGTTATCACCCATGCTGGGCACACATATAAAAGAGGTTAGCCAATGGCTAACCTCTTTACTTTTATACTTATTCTTTATTTTCTTCTTCTATACTAATCTTCTCAGGATAAGTTTCTTCTCCCAGTAAATAACCCCAAGGTCTTAAACTATCTACACGATCACATATAATCTTGATAATTGCTAAAGTAGGTATAGCTAATAACATCCCAGATATACCCCATGCCATCTCTCCTAAAATAAGCCCTACTATCACGGCTAAGGAATTGACTTTAACTTTAGATCCAACTATTCTCGGCATCACAATATTACCATCAATAGCATGGATAACTACAAAGGCAATTAATACAAATAATACCTTGGCTCCAGAAGCAGATGCAAATGTGACTAGAATAGTAATAATTAAAGCTATTAGAATACCGATATAAGGTAATACATTCAGTACCCCCGTAATCAATGCTAGCATAAAAGAATACTTAATATCTAGTACTAAAAACGCGATAAATGCTAATGTGGTAACAATCATCATCTGTAACATCAGCCCTACTAAATACTTCTTCACCATATTCTGAATAGCATGTATCGTATCTAACACTTTATCCTTATAGCCACTGTGAAATAACATTAATACAAAGCGTACCAAATGCCCCCTATAGATCAATAGGAACACAGAATATAAGAACGTAAATACAAGAAACATCAATAAAGTAGACAAAGAACTCATAGCAGCTCCTAATATATCTGTACCTGTCTTTAGTGAATTAGATGCAGCTGATTCTAAGTAATTCATTTGATTCTCCTTAGCGATACCAAATTTAGTATATATCCATTCTTGAATACTAGAGACTCCAG
Source organism: Myroides odoratimimus (assembly GCF_030326305.1). Taxonomy (GTDB): domain Bacteria; phylum Bacteroidota; class Bacteroidia; order Flavobacteriales; family Flavobacteriaceae; genus Flavobacterium; species Flavobacterium odoratimimum_A. The sequence continues at coordinate 895 of NZ_JACAKB010000035.1, forward strand.
CTAGCAACTGCTGTTGGAATGCTGGCCAATCATCTTGTAAATGTGTTAATTGCATTCCTATCAACAATAGAACACCACTCAAAACAAGCAAAGCTAAGACTACAACTACTATAGATGCAATAGCACGAGAGAACCTAAATTTCCTCTCTAAAAACTCACTAAAAGGAACTAATAAAGAAGCTACCAATACACCTAAAAACATTGGTACAAATATGTTCTCAAGCAAAATAGCGATATAACTAAATACAACCAAGCTAAGTAAAACACAGGTTATCTTTAGATACAAAGGGAATTGGACAAACTTATTCATGTGCATTTTTTATATAAAAATAAACAATTACAGACTTAATCAGCATATACACATTCAGAAATAAAGAAGCTAAAATAAAAAAAGAGCTCTTAGAGCTCTTCTATTGAATTTTTATAATGTCATTTCAGGAATATCTCCCTCAATGATTAAAGTAACCTCAGTAGCCTTTATAATGTCTTCTACAGACACTCCTGGTGCTCTCTCTAACAGTTTAATACCTTGATCTGTTACTTCCATAACAGCTAATTCTGTTACTATCTTTTTCACACACTTCACTCCTGTTAAGGGTAATGTACATTCTTTTAATATCTTAGACTCTCCAGCCTTATTCACGTGCATCATTGCCACAATTATATTCTCGGCAGAAGCTACTAGATCCATAGCTCCACCCATACCTTTTACCATCTTACCAGGAATCTTCCAGTTCGCAATATCTCCTTGCTCTGATACTTCCATAGCACCTAGAATAGTCAAGTCTACATGTTGTCCACGTATCATCCCAAAGCTAGTAGCTGAATCAAAAAAAGATGCCCCTGGCAAACTTGTAATTGTTTGCTTACCCGCATTGATTAAATCTGGATCCTCTTCTCCTTCATACGGAAAAGGCCCCATACCTAATATACCGTTCTCACTCTGAAACTCAACATTCATACCTTCAGGTACATAGTTTGCTACTAATGTCGGTATACCTATTCCTAAATTTACATAGAAGCCATCCTTAACTTCTTTTGCTATACGTTTTGCAATTCCTACTTTATCTAACATAACTTAAGTTTAAAAGGTGATTAATTCTTTGAACGAACTGTGCGTTGCTCAATTCTCTTCTCATACTGTTCTCCTTGGAAAATACGCTTAACGAATATTCCAGGTACATGTATTTCATTCGGATCCAATTGTCCTGCTGGAACTAATTCTTCCACTTCTGCTACAGTTATCTTAGCTGCTCCTGCCATACAAGCATTAAAATTACGTGCTGTTCCTTTAAAAACTAGATTACCTGCTTCATCACCTTTCCATGCTTTTACAATGGCAAAATCAGCGTCGAAAGCTAATTCTAATATATGTGGCTTACCTTTAAACTCTCTTACCTCTTTACCCTCTGCTACCTCAGTGCCATAACCTGCTGGAGTATAAAAACCAGGAATACCCATCTGAGCAGCTCTACACTTCTCTGCTAAGGTACCTTGTGGAGTAAGCTCTACTTCTAACTCTCCAGATAGCATCTGACGCTCAAACTCTGCATTCTCTCCTACATAAGAAGAGATCATCTTTTTTATCTGACGCTTCTGCAATAACAATCCTAAGCCGAAATTATCTACACCTGCATTATTAGAAATACACGTTAGACCACTTACGTTCTTCTTTACCAATTCGGCTATGCTATTCTCTGGAATACCACAAAGGCCAAATCCTCCTAACATGATAGTCATGTCATTCTGTATATCTGCTAAAGCTTCTTGAACATTAGCTACCTTTTTATTGATCATAATATTTGGTTTAGTAATATGTTCCTAAAATACAAAAAAAAACGCCTTTAAAAAAAGGCGTTTCTATTATTAAAAATCAAATTCTTCTGTGTCTAAAGCCCCTTCAGAAACATCATCTGTTTCTGGTTGAACAATTTTCGTACAATCTACTCGTATAGAAAGGTGTTCTGGTACAGGGAAGCCTGACTTAGCTACCTCTAAATTCTTATCAGCATAACACTTATTCATGAATATACCCCAAATAGGCAATGCTAATGTTGCTCCTTGTCCATAAGTCATCGTTCTAAAGTGAGCTGCTCTATCATCATTACCAACCCATACTCCCGTTGCTAAATTCGGTACCATACCGATAAACCAACCATCACTATTGTTCTGACTCGTTCCTGTTTTACCTGCAATAGGATTAGTAAACTTATAAGGGTGACCTGTTACTCGTTTATAACCTGCACCTTGCCAAGTAGTACGTAATCTTACCCCTGATCCTGACTCAGTAACTCCTTCTAACAACTTAATAATAGCATAAGCTACATCCTTACTCACTACATCCTTCGTCTCAGGTATAGCATTGAATAAAATAACTCCATTCTTATCAGCTATGCGTGTAATAAAGATAGGCTTCACATAAATACCTTGATTCGCAAATGTACTATAAGCAGCAACCATATCACTAACAGTAATATCAACAGCCCCTAATGCAATCGCAGGACTTTGTGGAATATCTCCTGAGATACCTAAATCTCTACACATATTCACAACAGCCTTAGGCCCTACTTTATCCATTAGCTTAGCAGTTATAGTATTTACAGATCCTGCTAAAGCTTGTTTTAATGTCATAATACCTCTATAAGAACGATTCGAGTTCTGAGGACTCCAGTCTCTAGAGATGCCATATCTACCTTTAGGCATAGTAAATGGTGAATCTATTATAGAGTCACATGGAGAATAATGCAATTGCTCTATAGCAGTAGCATATACAAATGGTTTAAATGTAGAACCTACTTGTCTCGCTCCTTGCCCTACGTGGTCATACTGGAAGTGTTTATAATTTATACCACCTACCCATGCTTTAATATGTCCTGTCTGAGGCTCCATTGCCATCATACCCGCTTGTAAGAAATGCTTATAATAACGGATAGAATCCTTAGGAGTCATCACAGTATCCCTCTCTCCTTTCCAAGAGAAGATTCTCATCTCTGTTTTCACATCAAACGATTTGATGATATCACTTTCAGATTTCCCTTGTTCCTTCATCTGTCTCCAACGCTCTGAAGTCTTCATTGCTCTCATCATAATATTATCAACCTCTTGTTGATTAATTTTATAAAATGGAGCCATTTTATTATTCTTCTGATCTATAAAGAACTCTTCTTGTAAGTTAGCAATATGTGCTTCCACAGCTTCTTCACCATACTTCTGCATACGAGAGTCTATAGATACATATATCTTTAATCCATCTCGATATATATCATAGGTAGTACCATCTTTTTTAGGATTCTCTTTTACCCAACGACGCATATAATCACGTAAATACTCACGGAAATAAGTAGCGATACCTTCTCTATGACTTTCGGGAGTGAAGTTTAATGCCAATGGCAACTCTTGTAATCTTATACTTTCTTCTTTAGAAATAAAGCCATTACGAGCCATTTGATGCAGTACTACATTACGTCTCTTATGTACTAACTCTGGTCTACGAACAGGGTTAAAATAAGCAGGATTCTGTAACATCCCCACAAACATAGCTGCCTCATCTATAGTAAGATCTTTAGGCTCTTTGCCCATATAAATACGAGTAGCAGAGCGGATACCTACAGCATTATTTACAAAATCAGCTTTATTTAGATACATCGTAAGAATCTCTTCTTTTGTATACTGTCTCTCTAGTTTTACAGCGATAACCCATTCTTTTGCCTTCTGAGTAATACGCTTAGGTAAACTTCTAGAGCCCTCTCCATGAAACAATAATTTAGCTAACTGCTGTGTAATAGTACTAGCCCCACCACTACTTCCTACAGAAGTAATAGCTCTAAGTGTCCCACGGGCATCTATACCAGAATGATCCTTAAAACGTTCATCTTCTGTCGCTATTAGAGCATTAACTAAATACTCTGGTAAATCTTCATACTTAACAGGTACACGGTTTTCTAAATAAAACTTACCTATCGTTTTACCATCTGATGAGATAATCTCTGTCGCTACATTACTAGCTGGGTTCTCTAATTCATCGAAGGTTGGCATCTGTCCAAAAACTCCCCAAGATGCACATAAGAAAAAGAAAATAACCGCAGCAACCATTCCTAAGAACAGAATCCAAAACATTTTTAAATATCCACCCAAACTCTTTGGTTGTTTCTTATCTCCTTTTTTGTTTTTACTTGAACTCATAAAGTCTATAATACTTATAAATCTAATACTCTATTATTGTTTTTCTATACGAAAGCCTACCTCTGATACCCCTTCTAAAGAATTAACCCCTTCTACCTCTCCTAATTCGCGAACAACCTGCTCTATGGTAAACTTATAGCTTCCCTTAGCAGGAAAAGCAAACCCTTCCTTCAATTCTAATTTACTCTCTTTTACATCAGAAAAACCATTCCCTAATAATGTCCCATCAGGATTGGCCATTTGAAACTGTAAAGTGTCAATTACTACATCTAAATTAGGTTGATGCATTTTAAAGATTACAAATAAATTACTGTAAGGATAACTTTTATTTACTCTTATATTCAAATAAAGATTATGACGCTGTACAGTATCATATACGTCATACACAAATGTTTTTACATCTGTTCTATCCCAGACACCTGAAGTCTTCTGATATTGGTCAAAAACCATATTCGTATCTCTTTGACAAGACAAAACTGAAAACAACACAGTGCTCAATACCAATAAATAACTACTAATTCTCTTCATTAGAATTGTCACTATTATTATCTTTTTTAAATCGTTTATTTCTATTCGGGCGGTTTCCTTTATGATGTTGTTTTGCCTTAGCAGTACCTTCACCATCAGTACCTCCTTCAATAGTTCCTTCTACAGGTCTCTTCTTTTCCTTAAAATGAGGTTTACCTTCTCGTGGTCCCTTATTTTCATTTCTAGGTTCTCTAGGACTTTTCTGCTCTCTAGTTCCTCCTTTTGCCTCTTTACGAATATTTTTTTGCTCTCCTGTATTCTGTTTCTCTAGATTTGCACCTTCTCTCTCCTTATTCCCCTCTGCTCTATTCTTGTTTCTATTACGAGGTTGTTGCTTATCTCTAGGCTCTCTTTCACCTTGTTTAGGTTGCTTATTATTACGAGCTTCCCCACTAGGTGTTTTCTCACGAGATGTATTCGGAGCCTGTGCTTCTTGTCCCTCTCTAGCCTGTCCATCCTTCTTCTTGTTATTTCTAGAAGGTTTTTTCTTACGTTTTGGCTGGTCAAAACGAGTAACACTATCTTGTTCAGACGCATTGTTAAAGTCTATCTCCTCACATTCTACTTCTAGCATATAGCTCTCTAGTTCTTGTCCTTTTTGATCTTTTCTATTCAAAGCAAGAATCTCTTTCACCATCACGGTAGATAATACATACCAGTTCGCAGAATTATTAATATAAGCAAACCACATTTGCCCTTTAAATATATCTATCTTCTGACATATTGCTAATCCTTTTACCGTCATTAGTTTTGTATCAGAATCAGGCATATCTTTCAATGCTTCTAAATAAGTATCTAATTCAAAGTTCAAACAACACTTTAGCTTACCACACTGCCCTGCTAACTTCTGCGGATTAAGTGATAACTGTTGATAACGTGCTGCAGATGTATTTACACTTCTAAAGTCTGTTAGCCAAGTAGAGCAACATAATTCACGTCCACAAGAACCAACTCCACCTAATCGAGCAGCCTCTTGTCTAAATCCTACCTGCTTCATTTCAATACGGATACTAAACTCTCGTGCAAAATCCTTAATTAATTGTCGGAAATCCACACGCTCACTAGCTGTGTAATAAAAAGTCGCCTTAGAAGCATCACCTTGAAACTCTACATCAGAGATTTTCATCTCTAACTTTAAAGCTATAGCTATCTCACGAGCTCTAACTTTTACAGTTTCTTCTCTATTACGTGCCTCTTGCCATATATCAATATCTTTTTGAGTTGCCTTGCGATAGATTTTTAAAACCTCTCCATTTGGATCAGCTTTTTTCTTTTTCATCTGTACCTTTACTAACTCCCCTACCAATGACACAATACCAATATCATGCCCTGGTGAAGATTCTGTAGCTACAATATCTCCCATAGAAATTGCAATCTCTTTTGGGTAACGATAAAAATCTTTTCTACCATTCTTAAAACGAACCTCTACTATATCATATATCTCGGTGCCATTAGGATAAACCATATTTGACAACCAATCAAAAACTGCTAATTTATTACAGCCGTCTGTTCCGCACGTTCCCTTATTCTGGCATCCCTTCGGGAGTCCACTACTATCTTTTTCTGTTGAACAATTTGTACAAGCCATCTAATAATTTTTATATATTGAATCCCTTACGGGAATTATTGCATTTATTTACTCGCTGTAAAGATACTATTTTTACATCTCTCTTAAATATTTTTTTATTCTACAACTTTTTCACATCCCCATTCCGTTAATTATCTTATTTAAAATAGACTACAGCCTACTATAACCCTTTGTTTCATCTTATATTTTGATACTATTTTGTTATAAAAACAGGTATTTTTACATATGCGAATTGACAAGATATAAAAAGAAATACAACTAAACATGATTATATTATCATTAAAATAAGCAATTAATTACTTTCCAACTTTAAGAGCATTTCTATTTCAATGTACAATCCGAGTACAATTATGCTTATATTCTTACTGTACGTGTAAGTTCTAACAAGGACTTTGCACAGATTCCTCATACATACGGCAAGGAAGTACACAACATCAAATACTATCAAAATAGGTTGGATATAATTTTCGTAATTTTGGTTACTCAAAATAGTACGAAACTTATGCACTCAACAAATACAATAGGTATATTAGGGGCTATCCCACAAGAAGTAAATGGAATTATCACTCAACTAAGAGATAAATCTGAAAGAAAAATAGGTAATCGAACTTATTATGAAGGTTATATCCATGACCAAAAAGTAGTAGTAGTCTACTCTCGAATTGGTAAAGTAGCTGCAGCTGCTACTGTAGCAACACTTTTATTAGAGTTTAAAGTAGATCGCATTGCTTTTATTGGTGTTGCTGGAGGTATTCACCCTAATGTAAAAGTAGGTGATGTAGTCGTAGCAAAGAATTTGGTACAATATGATATGGATGCTTCTCCTTTGCGTCCAAAATTTGAAATACCACTACTAGGCAAAACTTATTTTGATACTGATACAGAGTGGTCAAAAGAAACTTGTGAGCATATAGAGAATATGTTTGGGTTAGAGAATCTACACCAATTAATCACACCTTCAGAATTAGCCAAATTTAATATTGTTAAACCTACTATTCATTATGGAACAATAGCTAGTGGGGATCAGTTCTTCTCTACATCTGAACAAAAAAACAATCTTCAGTCACAATTGCCAGAAGTATTATGTGTAGAAATGGAAGGAGCTGCAGTAGCTCAGGTTTGTTTTGAGTTTGGAGTACCGTTTATTGTGATACGTACAATCTCAGATAACGCAAACGAAGAGGCAAGTTTTAGCTTCCAATCTTTCGTTGAAGAAGTATCTCTTGTCTATGGCCAAGAGATCATCAATAAGATGTTTTAGACCTATTCTAAAACAATAATTCTAAAAATACACCTAAGTAAAGAACATAAAAAAGCTCGGCATAGCCGAGCTTTTTTATGTTCTTTTGTTTTAGACCTAATTACTTGATAAACTTAACATCATCAATATTAATTCTAAGTCTATTTTTTGTGGTTCTTGTAAAAGAAGCATTTTGTATTTTAATAGACACTTTATCATTAGCCTTTGCTTTAATATCAAATGAAGCACTTGTTAATTTCTCTTTTACTCCAACTTTTTTACCTGCTAACGTCCAAGTTTTTCCACTATCTACAGAATAAAATACTTCGACAGCAAATTCTTTATCTGAATCTGAAGACTCACTAAATTTAGTTCCTCCAAATTGCAATTCTACTTTCTTTAAACCTGTAACAACAAATTTAGATTGTAAATAACCTTCTAACTTATCATTACCTCTTAATCTAACGGCTTTTAAACCTGAAACTTTTAGATCATTGTCATCACTAAAAACTCCACCATCAGAAAATGACCAAGTACCGCTTTTTAAAACCACATCTTTTGTAGCCCAACTACCAGCATTTTCTTCAGTTTCAAAATCTTCCAATAACACTTTAGCTTCAGGTAAATCACCATCTGGAACTTCTGGTTCAGTTGTTTCACCTTCATCTTTACCTCCATCAAAAACGATATCTGAAACTAACAAATCATAAGCAACCTTACCACCTACTTTAAAAGCAAAAACACCACCTTTACCAGACGTATTATAATCAACACCTGATAAGTCTAATGTAATTTTAATCCAATTAGACGCATTTACTGAGCCTGTTGCATAATCATTTTGACCATTAGCTTTGTTTCCATCTTGCATTCTCTTAGTAGGAACCAAAACCATATCTTTACTAAAAACAGGTTTTTCTTTACCTTCTATTTGAGCATCTGTCGCTAAATTAAACACATCATACGTGTTATTGGCTTTTAACACATTAAATGATAATGATTTAGCCGAAGTACCTTTTATCCAAAATGAAATAGATTTAGCTCCTGTAACAACAGCTTGATTTTCTATTGTATAAACATAATCATTACCTCCTGGAACACCTTTGATAGACATTGCTCCTTTACCATCTTTTCCTTGACCTTTAGCTTCTTTTGCATAACCATATACACCATACTTATTAGTAGCTAAAATAAAAGAAGGCCAATTGCTAAAATTAGCAACATAAGTTGGAGTTTTTTGATTTTCTCCATTCACACCTTCACCTTCTCTCTTCTCTTCTGGAGGTGTCAAACCACCATCAAAAGGATCCTTATCTAATCCTTTTAAATCTTCCATAGTACGAGGGTAGAATTGATAATCTACGTCTCCTCCAGAATATACATAAGCAGTCATAATACCTGTCATAGAACCACTGTTAGCTGGTACTAATTCATCTTTAAATCCATTAGATTGCTCAACTGCTCTAAAGAACACCTTTGACGTTACATCATTTTGTTTACTCTCAATATAATTGTTCGTTGCTTTATTTTTCTCACTTACAAGATTTTCTTTATCCCAAAATGTTTTCCCCCAAAATTCTTTCTTAAACTGCACATCAGTAATTGTAATCAATTTACCAATATATGCATCAGAAGCAGCTTCTTTTAAGGTAACTCTGTGGTTAAACTCTTTATCAAATTTATCTCCTGCAATCATCTTACAAGACTTAAATATATTTGATCTTAATTTAGCTCCTGTAATAGCATCTGGATATTGACTTCCTCCACCTGAAGTATAAATTCCTGCCCCAATAGTGATCATGCGGTTAGCATATTGCATAGTGGTTCCTTTAAGCTTAATAAACACCTGAGAACCTACTGGATACAATGCAAAAGCACCTTTCACATCCGCTTTAATAGTAACAGCTTTTTGAGTAGTTTCATCTACAATAACTAACTGTTGGTAGAAATTTCCTCCTTGATCACTAGAGACAACAATACCTGCTATAGTATGATCCTTATCATAAGGAATAATTGCTTTAGAGTCTTCTTTTAAAACTGAATACAAATTATCAATTGTAAAATTAGTCTTAATGTTTGGTTCTTCACAATTTACTGAAGGTACCGAAAAATCATCGTTCTTTGCACATCCTGTAAGGATAAGACTCGCAAACGAAAAATATAGTAATGATTTAAAAATTGTTTTCATTTCAATAAGGTTTTAGAAGTTGTAATAAACATTTACAAAGAAATTACGTCCGTATGCATACCAATACTTGTTTCCAAAAGTATTTGTTCCACTTTGTGTATTAAGCATTTCTCGATCGTAATTAGCATTTCTTGCTTGTTCGAATCCTCCTGTCTTGTATGTTTTATTAAAAACATTATTAATACTAGCAAAGAAACCAACAATATTTCTATTTGGCATTCTCCATGATTTACCTCCTGTAATATTAAACACAGTAAAATCTGCTAATTTCTCTTGTTTTAATACATCTCTCAATCTATCCTTTGTCAGGTTACTAAATGGTTGCCCTGTAATTGGATCTTTTACGAAGTTTTCAGTTCTTCTAAGTGCTGAAATATTAGTATATGAATTATCCATATAATTAATATTTGCTCCTACCCACCAATAAGCTGGATCTCTATATTCTAATCCTAAAGATAGTGCAGTCTGAGGTCCATTACCTACTCTATAATTATTCATATACGCAGTGCCATAGTCAAATGTCTGTGCTACGTTATCTGAGTTAAGACGTAATGTAGGATTGCTTGTATAAATAGATTGTCCTACAGTTGCAGCAGCAGTAGCTTTTAAAGTTTGAGTCAATTGATACTCTGCTCCCAATTCAACTCCAATATTACGCTTATTAACTCCTGTTAAAACTTCGGAAACAAAAGCCCCTCCACTTGTATTTAAATACTCTCCATTAGCATCTGTAATTCCAATACCATCAGCATAGTAGAAGTTGACTTGTGTACTGTTTTTAATTTCAGATAAATATCCAGAAACTCTACCTTTAAATTTAGGTGTTCTTACAATATAACTACCATCAATACTAAACAAATCTTCATTCGTTAAGTCTTTAGTTACTAGATTATTTACTCTACCATTTGCAAAAGTATTTCTAATAGATGGTGCTTGGTTATAGTAAGCTACATTCATACTAAATGCATGACGTCCAGTCAAATGAAAAACAACTCCTCCTTTAAACCCATAATTATTAAAGTCTACTAGACCACTCTTACCATAAGAATTATTAGCATAAACTCCATTTTGGTATTTACCATCTCTTTCATAAGAAGTATATCCAATTTTTTGAGCTAGGTAAAAATCAAATCTATCATAGTCAAAATTAAACTGTGTAAACACGTCAATAACATTTGAATCAATATTATAATTATAACCAAATCTATCTCCTACTTTTACTTTTCTATTTGGATTTCTTAAATCACTTTGAGCTCTATCTCCTTGTTGATAAGTATCAATGTCTTTATAAAATTGCCCTCCTAGTAGGTCAGTCATTTCTTTATAATAAGAAGAATGAACTCTTCTATAATTAATACCAGCATCTAAAGTAACATGATCTGATAAAATAGATTTTAAGTTAGAGTTAAAAGAAAAAGTTTTATCTTTTTGTACATCCTCATACATAATTACTTTACTAAATCCACCATTTTTTTGATTGATTAAATAGTAATCTTCCCAAGTGATCTGCCCGTTATTTATAAATTCTTCTCTTGCGTCATTAGCTTGAAATTTCAAAGCTTCAGTAGTCATTTTCAACTTATTATCTGCAGGTAAAGCATCATAATCTTCCTGACTCATAGCCCAATATTGTGGATCTATTTTATTCAAATAATAACTAGGCATCTTTCTATAATATGTAGGATCAGGATTAATCCCATCAATATAGCTTAAACGACTATTTTTAATATGTCCAAATTGATAAGAAGCAGTAGTCGTTAAGTTATTTAACTCATCTATTTTCCAATAGTGTGTCAACTGGAAGATTGGTTCAGAAACATCTTTGTAACGAGAATTTCTTTTATCTCCATTTTGATACCCCCAGTATGAATTGTATTTAAAATCTTTTAAATCAGCTTGCTCATCTGTAATAGGAGAGTTTTTCCCTCTTTTATTTTGAGCATAAATAGCAGTAAAGTTTAAACTGTGATTATCATTAAATTTCTTTTCAATAGCAGCGAATAAAGATAATGCATCATAATTCGTTCCGTCAAAATAACCTTCTTTAGCTCCTCTATAAGATGCAGATAAAGCAAATGCCCATCCATTCTTATCTAAACCAGAAGAGTAAATAGCGTAAGGTCTCCAAGTATAGTTCGTATTAGAACCAGAGAAACCAGCTTTAGCACCTTTTCTGATTTGAGATGCTCTTGTAGTGATGTTTTGTGTTCCTAAGATTCCACCAAAAGAGAAATCTGAAGGAGTAGATCCTGAAGAGAAAACTTGGTTACGAGTAGCGTCATTTAGACCTCCCCAGTTCCCCCATTGTGGGCGACCATCATGAACTTTGTTCATTACCACCCCATTGATCATTGTCTTACCATACTCGTTATCAAGTCCACGCAATCTATAGAATGCCGATCCCCAATTATAAGCTGCTGCTTGTTGGAAAGGATCTTTTGTAGCTTGTAACAAACCCGATGAAGTGTCATTACTAGAGTCATCATCACTTAGGTCATTCTCCGTAAGTGTAATAAGCCCTAAATTTGCAATAGAAGCGAAATCCTCGTCTAAAGAAATTGTACCAAGATCGATGATACCATCACCTACCTCTACAGGTAAACGCTTTGTTACATATCCCACATAAGAGATTACAACATCATGGTTACCCGTTTTAACATTTTCTAAAGTGAATCTCCCTTCATTGTCTGTTAAAGAGGAAACATTAGTAGCCTGTACTTTTACAGATACCGCATTCATTGGCATCTGAGTGGTACCATCCACTACTTTCCCTTTAATTTCCTGAACTCCTTGTGCATAAGATATAACTACCTGTAACACAAAGAATAAACTAAATAAAAGTTTCTTCATAAATTAAAAATGATTAAAGTGCTATGTTAAGAAATACCGTAAGGTTATTTCTAATACAAAGGTATGTTATTATAATAATATTAGCTATTTTTGTCAAAGAAATAAGACAATTCTTTACTTAAATTAACCTAGTCATGCACATCAAACTTCAAAGAATCTTTTTGTTGTTTGCTCTTATCACAATGGGAGCTCAAGCACAAGAGAAAAAGTATGAGATTCAAACAATTGCGTTCTACAACTGCGAAAACTTGTTTGATACAATTAGAGATCCAAAGATCTACGATGAAGAGTGGACTCCTACTGGAGCACAAGCTTGGACATCTAAAAAGTACCAAAAGAAAATCCACAATCTTGCGAAAGTGATGTCTCAGATTGGTACTGATGAAAACCCAAAAATGCCTGCAATAATAGGTGTAGCCGAAGTTGAAAATAGAGCTGTTCTAGAAGACTTAGTACGCGACCCACAACTTGCTGCTGGAGATTATGGTATAGCGCATTTTGATTCTCCTGACAAACGTGGTATCGATGTAGGATTACTATATCAGAAAAAACACTTTTCTGTAACTAATGCAACTCCTCATCCTCTTTATATCTACGATATGAATAAAGTAGACAGACATACAGGAGAAAAAGGTACTCGTATCTATACTCGTGATCAACTGTTGGTAACAGGGTTATTAGATGGAGAAGAAGTACATTTTATCGTAAATCACTGGCCTTCTAGAGTAGGTGGAGAAAAAAGAAGTAGCCCATTACGTGAAGCTGCTGCTGCATTAAACAAAAAGATCATCGATTCATTATACACTATCAACCCAAATGCGAAAGTAATCACTATGGGAGATATGAACGACGGTCCATACAATAACAGTATGAAAAAGGTACTTAAAACAGCTGGTAAAAAATCTGAACTTACTCCACAAGGTCTTTTTAATCCCATGGAAAAAATGTCAAAAGATGGATTAGGGACATTGGCTTACCGTGATGCATGGGACGTTTTTGACCAAATGATAATTAGTGAACCTTACGTTAGAGATGATTATTCATCATGGGCGTACTGGAAAGCAAGAATCTATAAAAAACCATTTATGGTTCAACCAACAGGACAGTACAAAGGTTATCCTCTTAGAAATACAAATGGAGAACCTGGTTTTAGTGACCACTTCCCTGTATACATCTATCTAATTAGAGAATTAAAATAAGATTACTTGATATAAGTATAAAGCCGTTTAAGACATCTTAAGCGGCTTTTTTATTACAGCTAACTAGCTAACTAACTAACTAACTAACTAACTAACTAACTAACTAACTAACTAACTAACTAACTAACTAACTAACTAACTAACTAAC
>NZ_JACAKB010000035.1:14914-28185 GCF_030326305.1 Myroides odoratimimus
TACATTAAAAGCTTCTTAAGCAACTTACTATCCATCCACAAACAAACAGACTTCATATATCAAAAAGCGCCTTAAATCAATTAATAGCACAAAAAAAGGGACACTCAATTGAGTATCCCTTTTTTAAAAGTATAATATTCAGATTAGTTGTTTAATGCCTCAGCACCACCAACAATTTCTAGAATTTCATTTGTAATAGCAGCTTGACGAGCTTTGTTGTAACTTAACGTTAATTCATCACGTAAGTCCTTAGCATTATCAGTTGCTTTGTGCATCGCAGTCATACGAGCTCCATGTTCAGAAGCTACAGAGTCCGCAACAGCTTTTAATAATTGAGTTTTTAAAGAAAGAGGAATTAATGTATTAATAATCTCTTCTTTAGAAGGCTCATAAATATAGTCAGAACTAGCATTCTCACTAGTTTCAACTGGTAACAATGGTAAAAACTGTTCTGTTACTACATCTTGTGTAGCAGCATTTTTGAACTGATTGTAAACGATCTGAATTGAATCATACTTCTCTTCAACGAAAGCTTCCATCATTTGTTCAGCTATAACAGCACAATTTGCAAAATCTACATGATCAAACAAATCACTTTTGTTCTCAATTACAGTAAAAGATTTACGTAATATATCGTGACCTTTTTTACCAATTGTCAATAAATCAACATTAACGTCTTTATATTGAGTAGCTTTAAGCGCATTAATCTGTTTGATAATATTCGCATTAAAACCACCACACAAACCTCTGTTTGAAGTAATAACCACAAGAAGAACATTTTTAATCTCTCTAGTTTGAGAATATACTCCTGAATTATCACCTTCTAAAGTTGCGCTAACATTTTGAATCAACTCAGTCAACTTTTCTGAATATGGACGCATAGCCATAATAGTATCAGTAGCTTTTTTAAGCTTAGCTGCAGATACCATCTTCATAGCAGAAGTAATCTGCATTGTCGATCCGATTGATGAAATCCTATTACGTATTTCTTTAAGGTTTGCCATTGTAAATTGTATATAAATTTATCTACAAGTGACATGATATCACTTGTAGACAAACATTATTTCTTAATATTTTGCAGAAATTTCTTTAGCTACTTTCTCAAGTACACCAGTAATTTCATCAGTGAATTTACCAGCTTTTAATTGATCTAATACATCTCTATGACGAGAGTTTAAAGCATCTAAATAATCTTTTTCGAACTCTTTTACTTTAGAAACTGGTACGCTTCTAAGAAGGTTTTTAGAACCTGCATAGATAATAGCTACCTGATCTTCTACAGTATATGGATCGTTAACAGCTTGTTTTAAGATCTCAACGTTACGTTGTCCTTTAGAGATAACGTTCATTGTAGCAGCATCTAAATCAGAACCAAACTTAGCGAAAGCCTCTAACTCACGGTATTGAGCTTGATCAAGTTTTAAAGTACCAGCTACTTTCTTCATTGACTTAATCTGAGCAGAACCTCCAACACGAGATACAGAAATACCTACGTTAATAGCTGGACGAACACCTGAGTTAAATAAATCAGATTCTAAGAATATCTGTCCATCAGTAATCGAAATTACGTTAGTTGGGATATAAGCAGAAACGTCACCAGCTTGAGTTTCGATAATAGGTAAAGCAGTTAATGAACCACCACCTTTAACGAATGGTCTGATAGACTCTGGTAAATCATTCATGTTCTTAGCGATTTCATCATCACCGATAATACGAGCAGCACGCTCTAATAATCTTGAGTGAAGGTAGAAAACGTCTCCAGGGTAAGCTTCACGACCTGGTGGACGACGTAAGATTAATGACATCTCACGGTAAGCTACCGCTTGTTTAGATAAATCATCATAGATAATTAATGCAGGACGCCCTGTATCACGGAAGTACTCTCCGATAGCAGCACCTGCCATTGCAGCATAAACTTGCATTGGAGCAGGATCCGAAGCATTAGCAGCTACGATAATAGTATAGTCCATTGCACCTTTATCTTCTAAAGTTTTAGCAATACCTGCTACAGTAGAAGCTTTTTGTCCAATAGCTACATATATACAATATACTGGTTGCCCAGCATCGTAAAATTCTTTTTGATTTAAGATAGTATCGATACAAACAGTTGTTTTTCCTGTTTGACGGTCACCAATTACTAACTCACGTTGTCCACGTCCGATTGGAATCATGGCATCAACAGATTTAATACCTGTTTGTAACGGCTCAGTTACTGGTTGACGGTAGATTACCCCAGGAGCTTTACGCTCTAATGGCATCTCATATAAATCACCTTCGATAGCACCTTTACCATCGATTGGAAGACCTAATGTATTAACAACACGTCCTACCATTTTTTCACCTACTTTAAGTGAAGCGATACGACCTGTTCTTTTTACTGTAGATCCTTCTTTAACACCAGTAGGAGCTCCTAACAATACAATACCTACATTATCCTCTTCAAGGTTCTGCACCATTGCCTCTAGTCCATTCTCGAATACAACTAGCTCTCCGTATTCAGCATTTGTCAACCCGTATACACGAGCAACACCATCTCCTACTTCAAGTACTGTTCCTACTTCTTCTAAAGAAGCCTCTGAGCTAAATCCAGATAATTGTTTCTTTAAAATCGCTGATATTTCAGCTGGTTTAATTTCCGCCATTTTTATCTATGTTTATACACGAACATTCGTGCGGTGATTTTTTAATTAGTTAATTCTCTTTTTAAAACTTGTAATTGATTCGCTATTGAAGCATTGTACTGTTTATCTCCCATTTTCAAGATAAATCCTCCTAAGATAGAAGCATCTACTAGATTTGAAATAACAATTTGTTTTCCAGGAGCTAAACTTTGAACTTTAGATAAAACTTTACTCTCTAAAGCGGCATCCATCGGAACAGCCGTAGTAACTACAACTCTCTCTATACCTTTCAAAGCTTCGTATTGCTCTTGAAACTGTAAAGCGATTACACCTAAGATTTCAAATCTATTGTTCGCTTTAAGCACTTTAAACAATTCTTTAGTACTTTGATCAACATTAGCGAATACTTCTAACAAAGCATTTAATTTAATCTCACCACTCACGATAGGATTAGTTAAAAACACTTTTAAGTCTTCACTTTGAGATACTGATTCAGAGATCAAGATCATATCGCTATTAATAGCCTCAGCATTTCCTTTTTGACCAGAAACTTCTAGCATTGCTTTTGCATATCTTGCAGCTGCTCTAGTGCTTACCATAATGATCCTTTTATTAGTTTAATTTAACTTCGTCTAACATCTTCTCAACCAATTTAGATTGAGCTTCAGTGTTAGCTAATTGTTCTTTTAATAATTTCTCAGCAATTTCAATAGAAATAGAAGAAACTTGAGTTTTTAACTCAACGATAGCACTCGCTCTTTCACTTTCGATAGCAGCTTTTGCTTGAGCAATCATTTTTGCTCCTACAGCTTCACCTTCAGTTTTAGCGTCAGCTAACATTTTTTCTTTAATCTCACGAGCTTCTTTAATTAAAGCATCACGCTCAGCACGAGCTTCTGCTAATAATTTCTCGTTATCAGCTTTTAAATTAGCCATTTCTCTTTTAGCATTTTCAGCAGCTGCTAATGCATCAGCGATACCCTCTTCACGAGCCTCTAAAGCATTTACAATTGGTTTCCATGCAAATTTTCCTAGGATGAATACAATCACCAATAAAATGATGAACTGCCAGAAAAATAATCCAAAACCGAAATCGTTAATTAATTTATCCATTATCTAAAATTATACTTTTTAATACCTATGTTGTTTAATTAAGAAGTTTATCTGCAACCAACCGTTACAGATAAACTCTTTTACTTGTCTTGGATTATTTACCTAAGATTAAAGCACCGAATGCTAAACCTTCCAATAAAGCTCCAATAATGATCATTGCAGTTTGGATTTTTCCAGCAGCTTCTGGTTGACGAGCGATAGCGTCCATTGCAGAAGATCCGATTTTTCCTAATCCGTAACCAGCTCCGATTACGATTAAACCTGCACCAATAATGTTTGGTAATGTCATAGTGATTGATTTATATTAATTAAACAAATTTTATTTTTATTCTAATTTAATTCTATTAATGATGAGCCTCATCATGTTCGTGCTCCGCTACAGCCATTCCGATAAACAATGAAGATAACATTGTAAAGATGAACGCTTGTAAGAACGCAACTAAGATCTCTAACACAACTAAGAACGTTGATAAGAAGAATCCTATCCCAACAGCTCCTGCAGTACCTAAAGCTTCTTTCATCACGAAAATAATAGCTATAAGACCAAATACTACTGAGTGACCTGCTGTAATGTTAGCGAATAAACGAACCATCAATGAGAATGGTTTAATTAATGCTCCTAATACTTCGATAGGTGCCAACATCAATTTCATTGGTGCTGGTACACCTGGCATCCAGAACATGTGCTTCCAATAATCCTTGTTAGCAGAGAACTGTGTAATTATGAATGTAAAGATTGCCAAACACGCAGTTACCGAAATACTTCCTGTAACGTTGAATCCTAGTGGTGTCAATCCTAATAAGTTCAATAAGAAAATTAAAAAGAATACTGACAGTAAGTATGGCATGAACTTCTTGTATTTATCTTTTCCGATATTTGGAATAGCCATTTCATCACGAACATAAAGTACCATTGGTTCTAAAGCTCTTGCAAAACCTTTTGGCAAGTTGTTCGGTCCTTTTTTGTATGTCTTAGCTAAGCTTAAGAACATAAGGAAGATTAATACTGTAGTAAATAATAATGATGCCACGTTTTTAGTGATAGAAAAATCTAATGGCTTCTCATTAGTAGGATGATGCTCAGCATCGTACTCGATAGTACCAGCTGCATCAGTTTTGTATATCTTACTGTGATATAACTTGTAGTGTTGTCCATCTTTTTCAACTACTTTATTCCCGTAGTCAAATTCTGATGACATAAATACCTTAAGACCATTGTCTATTAAAATAACTGGTAATGGAAACCCATAGTGTTTACCAGTAGCCTCGTCAGAGAAGAATATAAAAGAGTAATCATCTGCTAAGTGGTGCGTGATGTGATCTTGCACTTTTTCAGCTTGTGTTTTTTCACCTTCTACATGCTCTGTACCTTCTACAGCAGCGATTGTTTCTTCAATTGACTGCTCTGTTTCTTGAATAGATTCTTCAAGCTTCTGAGCATTACTTTGTGCGTACGAAAATACCGACGATGCTGTAAAAATTACAGCTGCTAATAAATTCAGTGATTTCTTCAGAGTCACCATACCTTAACTTCTTGAATATTTATGGTTCTTAAAATTTTGTGCAAAAGTACAATAAATCTTAGACTTTCATACTTTCTTGCGAAACTTTTTTTTATTATCTTTTTGTTAACTAACCTTCTTATTTAAAATACGATATGCAATAAAAGCATCTCCGCCAAGATAAATCAAGACTACTAACAGAAAATTATACTTAAATAGTTCATCTACATTATCGCTATCTAATCCTTCTCTCACAAATAGGTAACTAGCCAATAACCGAACTGTAATAAAGCCTAAAAACACATATCCTAAACTGTTAGGCATACTCGTTTTTATACCTTGCATAGCAAATAATATTCCTATAGAAAAAATAAATTCAAAGCCATAAAAACCCGCTAATGAATACCCTAATTCTACAAATGACTGACCAAAATCAGTATATGTAAAAAGTGCAAAATGAATTGCAAATATAACTGCTAAAACTCCAAAAAGCTTTAAACTTAAACTTACTGTTTCTTTATCCATTAATCTTTATTTAATTGATTTACTTGTTTTATAACTTGGTACAAAGCTAATCCTACTCCAATTAACGTACAAATTTTATTTGCTAATCCATCAACTAAATTATACTTATCGTCTAACCAAGTACCTAACAAGTGAAACAAGTAAATAGTTACCCCCATCTGAATAGGGATATTAATCAAACTTAACCAACGGTTTGGCCCTGAATTTTTTTTCACTTCTATTTATTTTCCTTTCTTACCAGAACTTTGCTCTCCGTTTCCTGCTATAGCCATATCGCATTTCACTTGAATCTTAGCCCCTGGTACTACAGAAAGTCTACCCACAATAAGGTCTCCTTTTACATCAGCAGTTTCTTTGATATGCAATAGGTCCTTTACTTTTAAGGCTCCTTCTACTAAGCCTTCTATATCCGCATTCTCACACTCTACATTTCCTATAACCTGAGCTTGAGGTCCTACTACTACTCTACCTTTTACTTTTAGATTACCATGTAAGACACCATCTAAACGCAAATCTGTCACTGCTTCAATATCGCCTTTAATTATTGTAGCCTCAATAATTCTATTCGTTTTACCTAAGTGATCTATAGGCCCACCATTCTTTGTTTTTTGGAACATAATTTTTTACTTTTTTTTTCAACCTTATTCTGATGGAGTTATATATTTCTCCCAATTTTTCTTTATCTGGACGATAACGTAGTTATCAGTACTAATAGTGACAGCGTTACTATCCACACTTCTTGCTACATACTCAGCATCCTCTCTAGTCTTAAATCCATGTAACACAAAGAACTCTCCTACACCAATATACGGATCTTCAGAATACTTTATTCCCTTACTGCTATTAACAGTTGCAAACTGTATAAATCTACGACTAATCAACTGGTTACTACTTGATTCCTTATCTTGAATCAATAATACTACTTTCCAATTATTAGAGTCTCCTACTGAGAACTCTCTACTTTCTAACATTGGGATAGTGGTTTTCAACAATTCCTCTGCTTCTCGCCCTTCACGTGAAGAACTATATGTTAATGCCACAAAGTTCAAGGCCTCTTTATAAGCCTCTATTCCCTTCAATCGACCTATTACATGCGCTTTTAGCAATTCTAACTTACTTACATATCCATCATCATCGAATCGCTCTAAAGCGCGATCTATAGTTCGCAACGCATTGTTATAATCCGTCCCTTCCGCATATACCTTATACGCCTGAGCATAAATCTGCTCTGGTGATAAGTCATCTATTTTATCCCTAGACATATTCTGTAATAGCTTAGCGTATCTAGAATTAGGATACTGACCGATGATCCTATCCTTCATGGCTAATGCCCTTGTCATATCTATCTCTAAGTATATCTTATAGAGCTTATACATGCTCGGTAGAATCAATCTCTCTGTAGGCTCAAAGGTCAATAACGATTCTAATCTTTGACTAGCCAAATCATATTTCTTAAATCTATCTGCATACATAGATCCCAGTTGGAAATAAGCAAAGTCTCTATCCTTCTTGATAGTAGCTATTTCTTTTTCATCAGTTGGAATCTTAGAAATATAGCTATTGATATCATACCTAGTATCGTTAAACTTTTCAGCACTATTATTTTGACCTGCATTCTGAGCTGCTTGTTCTTCTGCCACAGCATTATTCTGTGCCTCTTGTATATCACTAGCCCATCTCCAATTATCTACAGAAGGCCTATTCCCCCATTTTCTTCTAAACTCAGTCTTCCCAAAAGCAGCTGCTTGTGTTGAATAGAAATAAAAAGTAGAACTACCTCCTGTCTGCTGATTATTTGTACCTAAAGCAACATCGATAGCCTCTCCAAAAGTCGCCATATTAAAATAATTCTGATTGCCACCTTTTTGCTTTTTAAGTGTTGCCTGTAGCTTTCTAAAATCTTCTTTTCTTAGATCATCTACATATTTCTGAAAATAAGCAATACGCTGATCTTCACTCATCGCTACTAATCGAAGTACACTATCATTCACATGAGCGACTCTCTCATATTTTACAACATCTCTTAATGCATCACGTCTCTTAGTGATTCTAAAGCGCTCCTTAGCCTTAGCAGGCATGATAGATAAGACACTGTCATAGTACTGACCTGCCAATGCATAACCAGCCTCATTAAAGTAAATCTCAGCTATACTCAAGTAGTTTTTAGACTTTAATTGCTTATCACCTTTACTTAGCTTAACAGCTCTTTTTAGCGATTTTAATGCTTCTTTAGTGTTACCACTTCCTTCATAGAACAGCCCTACCTGACGATGTAATACATCTAGATACTCTCTGTTCTCTCTATCTCTAATTAGTTTTTTATACTTCTTTAAGAATGCTACCGAATCTTTAGCCTGAGTAGGCTTCAGCCCAAACTGCTGCGCATGAGACTGTATCACATAAGATCGAGGGCTCTTTCGATTCATATCGATTACAATACCGAAAGCCTCATTCGCTTCCATCTCTTTACCTAACCTAGCATATAGCTGTCCTAAGATAAAAGTATATCTTGCATACTCTTCCTTATCCTTAGTGTGTTCTATAGCTATCTTTAAAGGGGGTATTGCAGAGGCATATTCCTCTATATTAATATAAGCTTGAGTAAGCGTAGCATTCGCATCTGCTACTTGCTGCTTCTTTAGTTTATCTTTTTTATCTCGAAGAAATTCATTTAAATTTTTAATCGCAATATCATCATAAGTAAGGCGCACATTAGATTTCTCACGCCAGATGATAGCATCATTTATTAAGCTCCCGTCCGGATACTTATACAAGATATAATTAAACGCTTCTAATGCAGGTACAAAACGGCCATCATAGTATCTAGCCTGTCCTAACATCAGATAAGCATCATCGATCTGGAAGTTGCGCTCACGCCCTTTTATGTACATAGAGTGCTTCTGTATAGCCTTAGCAGCCTTGTCCTCTGCTCGTCTAAATCCTACCTCTCCTTGCTCTTCTTCACCTGTAACATTAGCTCCATCTAATTGCACGTTTTCCAGAATAGACCCTTTTTTAGACTCTAGTGATCTACCTCTATCAAACTCACGTGTAGAATCTATCTTAATATCAATACGCTCTACAGGTAGTATCTCCCAAAAGTCATCATAGTAATCCTTTTTTAAAGAGACTAAAGCCTCATCATACGCTAATTCTCCGTTATACAGAATATTATACCGAGTAGTCATCGCGTGATACCCCCTATTCAATAACTTATCTTTCTTTACAGAACAAGCCGCTCCTAAAAGAAGTAAAACTAAAAAAATCAGATATTTAAAACGAGTATTCAACACAATGAGCTTTACTTAAAAACTACAAATTCACTATTTTAGTATATAACAAAACGTAAAAATACATTACTTTTAGTAATACTTCTACAGTATTTTAAAAGTTTTTAAAGTTCTACAGAAACAAAACCTATAAAAGTAATTTACACTACTTATCGCAATA
This sequence comes from Myroides odoratimimus, assembly GCF_030326305.1. Classification (GTDB taxonomy): domain Bacteria; phylum Bacteroidota; class Bacteroidia; order Flavobacteriales; family Flavobacteriaceae; genus Flavobacterium; species Flavobacterium odoratimimum_A. The sequence goes on from NZ_JACAKB010000035.1 coordinate 24,126, forward strand.
TCTCAGTCAATTTATAACATCCTATAGAAATCTAACCTCATATCACTAAAACATTCACAAGATAGAATATTTTCTATTGTCCTACTTCTATGAAATATTAGGAAATAACTACAAACAAAAAACTCTAGCAAAATATATTCACTAGAGTTCTGCTAACTAACCAACTAAGCAATATTCTCTCTTTATGTTCGATTAATAGTGGGCTTGCTACAATAACATCAGAAGTACAACAAACACAACTATAAACAACTGAACAAAAAAATATCTAGACAGCATCTTTAGAAATAAATACACCTGAATTCTATTTCTTATCCGCTCTTGTCACTAGACTAAAGACAGTTTTGTTTTGACCTACTAGGAGATTGCTTGAGGGTTTCTGGCACAATTCTTCGAGAAAAGCACCTTCTAGGCAAGAAAACCCCGAGAAAACTCCTAGCAATCCCCTAAGAAGTGCAAGCGAAACGCTTTCTTCTCATTCATCAATACCGAAATCAAAGCTTGTCTACTGACTCTCCTATTTTTATTTTAACCTAATAATCACAATCTAAATCAATGTCATTATACCATAATGTATTAAGTCTATTTACTTATACTGAAACAAAGAAGAAGTCCACTCTATTATACCTGAAAAAACTCTTCTAATGCATCAAATGTGATATCTTGTGTCAGGACATCTTTCATGATTTGTCCCTTTTCTAAGGCGATTACTCTGTCAGATACCTCATAAGTATGTTGAAGATCATGACTAGATATAATAATCGTGATCTCCCTCTCTTTCATTTTCTGTTTTACCAATTCTTTTAATCTCAACTGTGTAGTCGGATCTAGGTTAGCAAAAGGTTCGTCTAAGATAACTAACTCCGGTTTTCCCATAAAAGCCGCTATAATACCCACCTTTTTCTGATTTCCCTTAGAGAAATCACGCAAATATTTACGTTGATTCAGTACTTCTCCATTGAAGAAACTTACATATTCATTTAAATAACTCTCTATATCTGTACGAGACATCCCTCTCAATTCACCAATGAAATAAAAATATTCTTCAGGTGTCAAATACCCGATTAAGAAAGAATCATCAAAGAATGATCCTGTATACTTTTTCCATTCCTCATTTTCACTAACTACATACCCTTTATTAGAAATGCTCCCTTGAGTTGGTTTGATTAAATCTAACAGAAGGCTAAAAAAAGTTGTTTTACCTGCTCCATTATTCCCCACCAATCCAACACTTTGTCCTTTCGCTATTTCTAAACTAGGTATATTTAAAACAGTCTGTTGACCATAAGACTTTACTAAATTATTTACTACTATCATATTACTTAGATTTAAAAGCCTCTATTGTGCTATATTTTTCTTGTTTATAAATTTTCTCTATGTACTTAAACGCCAAATTTTGGAAGAACATTCCTATGATTCCTACTGAGGTTAGCAAGGTAAATCCTCCCCAAAAACCATATACCCAAAAGCCGATATAATAGATTAGAATAGGCAAAAATAGCTTCGGTAGCGAGATCAGCATTACCCTTAGATTAAATGCATTCTTATCTGCAAACACATTCTTATTCGCAGTTAGATCTACAGGGCTTTTTAGATAAGCACCTCCCCATAATACGATATAACCATTGATACCAATATTAAACACTCCATTCGCAATGATCAAATACACTAGATCCATACTCGTCCAGATATACAATACCGCCGCCAACATAGACACGCCAGTTCCCAATGCAATAATTAACCATTTTGACTTTAAATAATTCTTATACGTGATATTCTGAGTCATCATAAAAGAGTAATATGAAGAATCCCAACTAGGCACATACTGTCCAAACATCATCAAGAAACCACCTGAAACAAAGAAGGCAACGAAGATTAACATAAAGGTCGGATACCCTCCCATTTCTGTTGGGCGAAGTATAAAAAATCCGTAGAACATAAATAATACACTCATTAACACTGTAGTACGTGCTCGTTTATTTCTGGTGATTAGTCGTAAATCATTCTTAAGAAAAGAAGCATATGTCCCAAATCCATCTAACCATCTCATCTCACGTGTAGTAGCTACTTCTACTTTGACCTTTAGCAGATCATCCATATACATATTCTTAACGTAGTAACGCATAGTCATCTTAACAGCGATCCATAATACTCCACCGTAAACTAATACTAATGCAGGATATTCATACACACTATACAGCAAGTGCTGCGTGTATAAAGTACTGTCAAATAATTGGTAATACTGAATCACAGCTAATAAACCGAATACTACTATAACAGCTATAAAAACAGATTTATAAGATTCTATCAGTATGTTGACAAAATGCATCGTACACACACATAAATAGACTGCTATCATCCAAGCGATTACTCCTAGAACAGAATATCCCTGTACAATACTAACTATCGCAAATGGAAGAATAAATAATAACTGAATAAAGTTAAACGCACTGATGAATGAGCTCCCTATATAGAAGTTCACGATCTTAATCTTGGGGAAGGGCAGTACTAGCAACGGCTTTATACTGGCTGTCGGCAACTTCTGAAGTGCAAACCTCATAAACATCTCCATCACCATATAATACATCCAAAATCTACTAACTACCTGTATAGGTGATCCCATACCTAGATTCATATCTTCAATAATAAAGAATCCACTCATCCCCATCACTAAAAACAGTAAACCAAAATACACTATTGCTATCCATTTAAAGACAACCAATATTGTATTCATGGTCTTATCATTGCTTCGAGACAATCTTTTCTTTTCTAGAAAAACAAACAACTTACGCATTGCTATAAATATTTATTATAACAATTAGTACTTTATTTAAGTGATTTGTTACAACTAAAATATCATTATTTTAAATTACTTACTTTATCACTAAAATCAAAACAAATACACCCCTTCACAAAACATATAATTAACCTAAAAATTAACATTCAATAAATGATACATACTACAATATCAGACCAAGTTTACCTCTGTTTAATCACTACCATATTTAGGACAAAATCGTTTATCTTTGCCTAAAATTTTAATACAATGAAAAAAGACATCGAGATTCCAGTAGTAAAAGATATCGAGATTGCGATTATAAAAGAATACAATGAAGAGTTCTTAGCAGACTCATGGTATGCATATCTATTCAATAACTCAGATCAAGAAATGGAAGCTATACTTGTAGTATCCCAAGCGATAGGTGAGATAGATGGTGAAGTAAGAGGTACTGGAGTATTTAGACATGCCTTCAAATCACTTGCTCCAAAAGAAAATGTAAAAATAGAATTGTTAGATGAGTCGGTTTTTAAACTAAGTAATTCATTTATGCTTACTTTCTTCCAAGGAGGTAAATTATATGATAAGACATATACCTTCATTCAGGACTCTCTAGGAGACGCACACCTACAGACATTGCCATTTACTACTAAAAAGGGAATATTAGTAAAATAATTTAATCCCTTATCTCTCAATACCTTAATTTATAATCAATCCAAATGTTAGTTTGCTTAATTTGGTAAGCAGAACTTAAAATAGATAATTATGAAAATAAAAAATGTATTGAGCATATTAAGCTGTTTAGGTGTATTAGTAACATTATTTGCATTTAGCTCATCGACTCTTATAACAGAAAGTAAAGCAGGAGATACAGAATGGGAAAACTTAAAGGTATTGCCTAAAGATATTTCTAATGACAGCCTGAAAAGACTAATGAGAGGTTATAATGATGCTTTAGGAGTGAAATGTGGATACTGTCACACTACAGTAGAAGGAACAGACAAATTGGATTTTGCTGCAGATTCAAAAAAAGAAAAGGAGTTCGCAAGACACATGATCACAATGACTCAAAAGATCAATGCAGAGAACTTTAATTGGCAAAATCACCCGAAGCCTGAAACAATAGATGTAGTATCATGTGCTATGTGTCATAGAGGTACTGCTAAACCTTCAGAATCTCTTAAGCTATAGACTATTCAATAGATTACAATCGAGTAGGAGGCTGAAGATTATTTCTTCAGCCGACCTCTCACACCACCTGGCATACGGATCCGTACCAAGGCG
>NZ_JACAKB010000036.1 GCF_030326305.1 Myroides odoratimimus
TGTAGCAGAGAAAAAGTAGCCTAAAACATTATACTTTAAAAATTTAAAAATACTCTAGGTTTATAGGGGTCAAAACAACATCTTGTTGTGTGATTACACAGTAAATTTACAATAATTTGAAAGCAATTCACAACTCTATCCAAGATGTAAACTTATCTACTAAGGTTGTGTGATTACACAGTAAATTTACAATAATTTGAAAGCAATTCACAACTGCGTGCATTTCATTGCGATTGGTCTTCTCGTTGTGTGATTACACAGTAAATTTACAATAATTTGAAAGCAATTCACAACACCCACGAGTGTCATTTTACCATCTTTGTCGTTGTGTGATTACACAGTAAATTTACAATAATTTGAAAGCAATTCACAACATTATCTCTTGGGGCAACTTCTTAGCAATAGTTGTGTGATTACACAGTAAATTTACAATAATTTGAAAGCAATTCACAACATAAAGCGAGCGTTCTTCTCTACAAAGACTGTTGTGTGATTACACAGTAAATTTACAATAATTTGAAAGCAATTCACAACTTTTATTCCATTATACGTAAAATCTGCGTTGTTGTGTGATTACACAGTAAATTTACAATAATTTGAAAGCAATTCACAACCTATATAGTGCGATTAGAAGTTGTCTAAAAGTTGTGTGATTACACAGTAAATTTACAATAATTTGAAAGCAATTCACAACACGTACATAGTTATTTGATTTTAGTTATTAGTTGTGTGATTACACAGTAAATTTACAATAATTTGAAAGCAATTCACAACTTGCTCAATCTTCTTAATCAATAATCTATTGTTGTGTGATTACACAGTAAATTTACAATAATTTGAAAGCAATTCACAACAGGAAGTTGCTCGATGTTAGGCACGTAAATGTTGTGTGATTACACAGTAAACAAATCACTTAATTATCCATCTGTTATGTAAATACCTATCCCTCTTATAATCCATGCTAATCTCCTTTTAAAACAAGTGTTATGTAGAAAAACTTGGCACAAATTTAACAAAGAATGAGCGCTCACTTAGGTTAGTAAGGATTTGATATGTTCTACTTCAATCTTTTGGATACTCTTTGAGGGTAGGTAGAAGCAACAAAAAAAACATTCCTAAGAATGGGTCGTAGCATAATGGGAGTCGTTAAACTATCCATTTATAAATTATCTTATACACTAAGCAGTACTTCACTAATATCGCTTAATATCTCCTACTAGTACATCATATTCATAGTTAGCTTCTCCTATTAATTTTCCCTTCTCATCATACCCCTTTGTCATTCCGTGAAGAGATCCTTCCTTGTAATTAACTTCTGACTTTAGTTGTCCATTCTTATAATACTTCTTAACCACTCCGTCTAATACTCCATTCTTATAATTTGCCTCCATTTGTACTTGTCCATCCTCATAATATCCTTTCGTTATTCCGTTTTCTATTCCATTCTCATAACTTGCTTCTCCAGTAAGTACGCCCTTGTCATCATACCCTTTAAGCTGGCCATGAAGGACACCACCCATATAATATGCTTCAGTAATTAACTGCCCATGCTCTGAATAACTCTTCTTTAATCCCTCTATCTTTCCGTTCTTATAACTAGCTTCAGACACTAAAACTCCCTTTTTACTATACTTCTTAAGCATTCCCTCTAGTTTTCCTCCCTTATAATTAGCTTCCCCTTTTAGTTCACCATCCTCATAATAGCTCTTAGTGATACCTTGTAAGACACCATCCAAATATCTATCTTCTACCTCTAATTGTCCATTCTCATAATAGCTCTTTGCAATACCAGTAAATCGCTTTTCAGAATTGATCTCATAAAGCACTCCACCTCTTTCTTTAAGACTCTTAAAATCGACTTCTTTCTCTTTAGCAGTACAACTCATCACTATAATTGACAGCAATAAACTATATAACACTTTTTTCATACACGCTTAAATTAAACTAATTGGCTCAGTTTATAAAAATACAGCTTTTGTATCTTTACTTACCTGATGTTCCGTAAAACTTAACAAATATAGATAAATCCGACAAAGAACCTCCCTGCTCAAGCAGACAAAAAAAGCCTAACTACTCTCGTAATCAGGCTTGTATATTAAACTTTATGTCTTTAAAAAGGACTATTATTTACTGGAAATCAGATATATGTAATCATCCCTATGATTGCGTGATATACATGCCAAATGTCATAGGCAATACTGTTAACTGTCAACTGATAACCGTTAACCATATTCATTACTGCATGCTCTCGACACACATAATCGCACATTTCTCACCATCGATGGCTGCTGAAACAATACCACCTGCATATCCTGCCCCTTCTCCACATGGATAAAGTCCTTTGATCTGAGGGTGTTCTAAAGTATAATCCTCACGAGGGATACGCACTGGAGAGGATGTTCTACTCTCTGGAGCGTGTAAGATAGCCTCATTCGTGAAATATCCTTTCATCGACTTGCCGAACTCTTGGAATCCCTGTCTCATGATTTGCGTCAAGAAGCCTGGGAATACCTGTCCTAACTCTATAGAAGTCGTACCAGGTAGATAAGACGTCTTAGGGATAGACTCTGACACTTTAGACTGAGAGAAATCTACCATACGCTGTGCAGGTACACGCTGTGTCTCTCCTGCTACCCTATAAGCCTGTTGTTCTATCGATTTTTGAAACTCCATACCTGCTAAGGCTCCGAACTTTTCAAAAGGCTTAAAGTCTTCTAGACGCAACTCTACTACGATACCCGAATTGGCTGTTGCTTGATCGCGTTTAGACGGTGACCATCCATTGGTTACCACTTCTCCTGGTGCTGTAGCACAAGGTGCAATTACTCCACCTGGGCACATACAGAATGAATACATCCCACGACCATTGACCTGCTTCACGATAGAATAAGGTGCTGGAGGAAGAAACTCTCCTCTGTAATCACATGAGTACTGTATCTTGTCTATCAGCGTCTGTGGGTGCTCTGCACGTACTCCTAAAGCAAAAGGCTTTGCTTCTATCAAGACTTTCTTACGGTCTAGTAATTCATAGATATCACGAGCTGAGTGTCCTGTAGCTAAGATTATTTTCTTTGCTTCGATCACATCGCCATTGTGTAGTTTAACTCCTTCTATTTCATTTCCTTTGATCACAAAGTCGACTACTCTTTTCTCAAATAACACTTCTCCACCAAACTCCTCAATCTTAGCACGCATATCCTGCATTATTTTTGGAAGTTTATTCGTTCCGATATGTGGATGTGCTTCTACTAATATGTCTTGTGATGCACCGAAGGCTACTAATAACTCTAATATACGATTGACATCACCACGCTTTTTAGAACGTGTATACAACTTACCATCTGAGTAAGTCCCCGCTCCTCCTTCTCCGAAACAGTAGTTCGAATCCGAATCAACGATATGATCGATATTTATTGCTTTCAAATCACGACGACGACCTCGCACATCTTTTCCTCTTTCGACTACAATAGGTTTTACCCCTAACTCGATTAACTGTAAGGCTGCAAAATAACCCGCAGGTCCTGCTCCTACCACGATAACACGTGGAGCATCCTTTACATTTTTATACTCTGGAAAATCAATATGTCTGTGCACGACATCCTCATCGGCAAAAAAAACAGCAACCTTTAAATTGATCTTTACGGTGCGTTGTCTCGCATCGATAGATCTCTTTAAGATCGTGATATGCTTAATGTCCTTTGGAGAACACTTCACATGGTTTGCAACGTACTGCGTCAATAAATCAGCTGTACCTGCAACTTCAGGAAGAACTTGTAACTGTAATTCTTGTGGCATTTTTTTATAAAGCAAATAAAAATTAAAGGCGCAAAAATAAACTAAAATCACTTAGCTTTTTTTACTATTTTATAGTCATTCAGTATTTTTTTGTCATCCCGTACACAAAATACAGAAAACCATACTAAAAAACTAATTATTAGTTATTTACTACATTAAGACCATACTATTTATTCTGATTATAAAGTAATACCTTCTTATCTCTACCCCCATTAAAACAAAAAAAGCCTGTGATACAATATCACAAGCTTTCACATAAAAAGAACTAAGGAAAAGCGAACTTGGGGTAAGCTTATCAAATGAGTCTACTATCTGTCCTTAGTCCTTCTGATCTATATAATACAATTGCTATTTCTTCTTAAAACAAAGCCTCTATTTGCTTCTCTGCTTCCCATAGGTCACAGTATTTACCTTGTTTTATCATTAAAGCTTCATGTGTTCCCTCCTCTACTATCTGACCTTTTTCTAACACACATATCTTATCCGCGCCTCTGACTGTAGATAACCTATGTGCAATGATAATCACAATCTTCTCTTTCACTAGCTCATCGATAGCACGCTGTACGGCTAGTTCGCTTAAAGAGTCTAGAGAAGACGTTGGTTCATCTAGAATGACTATTGGGCTGTTCTTAAGCAGTGCTCTCGCAATAGAGATACGCTGACGTTCTCCACCTGATAAGGTATTTCCCATATCTCCTATAGATGTGTCATACCCTTTAGGCAATTGACTGATAAAGTCATGACATTGAGCACGCTTAGCCGCGTCTATTATTTCTTCTTGAGTAGCAGTAGGTTTCGCCATACGGATATTGTTACCTATGGTATCATCAAATAAATAAACCTCTTGGAATACCACAGAAATCATACTCAACAAATCGTTTTGACTCAAATTAGCAATATCAACTCCTCCTATACTAATGCTTCCCTTCTGACAATCTGCATAGCGCATAATCATTCTTGCCAGCGTAGTCTTACCCGAACCTGAAGGCCCTACTAAAGCTACAATAGACTTCGGTGCAATAGATAAGTTGATATTAGACAAAGTTTTTTCTTGAGCATCTTCATAATAAAAGTCTATTTCTTTAAACTCTATACCATAAGAGGTAGGTTTCGCTTGAGGTGTCTTTACTTCTAAGACAGGAGCAGTTAACATGGCTGTAATTTGCTTATATCCTGCTTCCATCAGGCTAAATATCATCGTCATCGGTACAAAGCTAGAGATCAACTCTGAAAAGCGAATCACGATAATCATTAAGGCTGTCATGATCATCATATTGCTATCTGCTTTTAGCACAAACAATATTCCCAATCCCAATGATACTAACATCCCTACTTCTAAAGCAGAAGTAATAATCAGGTTAGGAGTACTCCCCTTGCCATGCCCGAAGATTTGCACTTCTCTTACTTTGTCAATGCTTTTATTTAAACGAACTACGATACGCTCTATACCATTACTTGCTTTAAGCACAGGCAACCCTTGAATAAACTCTATAGACTCTGCATTTAGCTCAGAGTGTACTTCATTTAAATAATACATTCCACGATCATAAGCAGGTTTTCTCCAACGGTACAAAGGAATAATCACAGGGAATAAAATCAAGATAACGATCGCAATCTTCCAGTCAAAGAAGAAAGTCATCAGCCCTACTGATATAGGTGTAATCACACCATACATCATCAAACTTGACACTGTAATGGTGTAAGAGATCACCTCATCTACATTATTACTAATCACGGCACTCCACTTTCCAGAGCGTTTATTAGATAAAAATTCTAAAGGCATCTCTCTCAGTTTCTCCCCTTGTCTTTTGCGAAGATCATACTGTGCTTGTGAAGAAAAACCTCCATAGTCATAGTCTTGCCCTACCCATCTACAGATAGCACTAATCACGACGAAGCCTAATGCTATCCAGATATAAAACCATACTTGCTCAGGCTGCCCCTTTCCTATATTCATAAATATAGGGTAAAAGCAAGTATAAGCTGCTCCTTGAAAAACAGAAGACAACAATATCAATATTAAACTCATTCGCAGTCGTCCACCCATCGGACCTGCTGCTTTAATCAGGTTAGATAATATACCGATAAAAGAACTGCTCTTATTTGTTTGTACTTTACTCATCTCTATTACTTATCTGATTTAATATGCCAATTTCTCGCTTGTGTATACGATTGCCACATCGCTTGATATATTCCTTGATTAGCTACTAATTGTTCATGTGTTCCTATCTCGCTAATGCTTCCCTTATCCATCACAATGATCTGATCCGCATTCTTGATTGTCTCTAATCTATGAGCGATCATAATGACTGTTTTGTCCTTCATCAGATTGCGGAAAGCACGCATCAGTAATAGTTCGTTTTCTGTATCTGAGAATGAAGTTACCTCATCCAAGATAAGAATAGGTTTATTTCTCAATATAGCTCTAGCAATCGCTAGACGTTGTTTTTGTCCACCTGAGAAGTTATTTCCTCTTTCTTTTACTAAGGTCTCATACCCATTAGGAAGTTGCATAATAAAATCGTGTATTTGGGCAGCCTTAGCCGCTTCCATTACTTCTTCTAAGGTAGCTTCCTCTGCGCCCATTCTGATATTGTTAGCAATCGTATCAGAGAAGATAAAATTGTCTTGAAACACAAATGATATCGTATCTAATAATACCTCAGGTTTTAATTGGCGAATATCTGTTGCGCCCAGTTTTATCTCTCCATCACTAACATCCCAAAAACGAGGTAACAAACGAGCTACAGTAGACTTTCCTGCTCCTGATGCTCCTGTGATAGCAGTAAAAGTACCTGGTTTCACTGTAAAGCTGATATTATTTAATGCCTTGTCCTCTCTACCAGGGTAAGTAAAAGATACCTTGTCAAACTCAATGGTTGTATCGTTTACCGTAGTTTGTTCTCCTGTAGAAGTTAAAGGTTCTACTTCTAGTAATTCTTCTATACGCTTTGCACTGATTGCAGCTCTAGAGATCACATTAGTCAAACTTCGGTAAGGCAAAATAGACTCTATCATTCCTGTCCCCAGTAATAAAGAGGCTACAAAAGACACAAAGCTCAAAGACCCTTGTTGGAACCAATACGTCCCTAATACAAGTAAAATAATAAATGTAGGTAGCGGGTTTAAAATAAACATGGACAACTTAGCATTCAATCCGTTTTCCTTAAACCACAAAGTGATAATAGATAAATAGCGTTGTAAAGCATTCTCATAACGCACAAATGATTTCTCTCCTCCATCGAATACACGTACTACAGGCATTGCCTGTACATACTCTATCACGGCCACATTAATATCTTCTTTTGCTTTATTAAATTGATGTGTTACTTCTGTCTTATTCTTCATTGCTAATGCTAAGAACCCAAGCCCTACGATAAGAATAGCTAGACAAACTAATGCTACTCTATAATCAAACCAGAATAATGCAACCAAAGTAACTACTGGAAAGGCATACGTACGCACAAATAATGGGGTACTATCTGCCGCAAATCCATGTAATAAACGAACATCCTCATTTAAGATTTTAGTCAATGCTCCTGAACCTGTCTCAGTCAAGAACCCCAATGGCAACTTCGCCAAATGATGACTAATATTCTTACGCAAGATAGCTTCTAAATCAAAAGCAGCGTAATGGGATACGTCAAATGACTTTAGACGTAATACATAACTAACGACTACACATAAGATCATCGCTCCGAATAGATACAACAATTGTGTTGTATTTCCGTGATACAGTGCATTAATTAGGTAACTTAATATTATTAAATTGGCTATTGTCAATAAAGTAGACCCCACAGAAAGAGCCATTGCAAAGTTTAGCTTCTTCTTGACTGGTTTTACAATACGCCATAGCACATTATCTGTTGCCATATTCTTTTTGTTATTTTGTTGTTTTGTTGTTTTGTGAAATCGTTTTTTGTTCTGTTCTCGTTGCAAAGTCTCCCTACTTTGAGCTATCATGCCATCGGTTTCCCATTTCTTGTTTCCCATTTCTTGTTTCCCGTTCCCAGTTTCCCGTTCCCAGTTTCCAGTTTCCAGTTTCCCTGTTTTCCTGTTTTCCGTTTCCCGTTCCCTGTTTCCCATAAACCATAAAAAATAATAGTAGAGAAGAAAACTCCTCTACTATTGCATTCAAACTCTATAAAGAGTTCTAAATAATTAAACTTATTATTTTTCTAATTTCACTAAGCCCCATACTTGACCACCTTTACCGATGTTAAACGCAGGTTTAGCTACATTATCAGATCCTAATACAAAGTATCCGTTGTAATCTTTGTTATTCACTACTCTGAAGTACACTTTACCATCTATTGTAGTAATCGCTTGAGCATCTTGGAATGCATAAGTAGATTGAGGTATACCAGTTACTGCTTTTGGTCCTGCAGCAATATTCTCTTTATCAAAAGCATAGTATGTAAAATTAGGGTTTGGCAAAATATCTGTGTATGAGAATGCTTTATCACTCCATGCAGTATATAATTTACCATCTTTTACCCCTACTGAACCAACTGTAGTATTCTTTACATAATCATCAATCTTAATGATCCAATCTTTATCTATTTCTGTTGCTCCTTTTTTAATTCTAACAATAGCAGAACCGTTATTCGCTCCATTTACTCCGAACCCATGAGAACACATATATAACGCTCCATCATCTCCCATAGTCCACATTTGATTCGCGTTACCACCATATCCTACATAACTGATACGGTTATCTTGAATCGTTTTTTCATATTTACCAGTAGCGATGTCAATCACTGCTAGTTTGATATATCCTGGAGCAGGGTCTTTCATCTGACTACCTTGTCCATCTTTAGTCCCTGTGATGATATCTACATATAATTTTCCATCTTTAGACGCGATAAAGCGAGATCCCACAGCTTGGTACTCTGCTTTTTTATCTTCTACTACAGAAAGGTCTATTTCTCCTGTACGCTGCATTGTAGAAGGATTGAATACTTGTATCTTTAACAATCCTCTTCCTATATCAGCATAATATCCAGTCGTTTTATCATGTACATAAAAGTTAGAAGACATACCTGTGATTCTACCTGTCTCTGATAAAGAACCATCTGCGTTAATAGAATATCTCAAGATACCGTCATCAGGAGAAGAAACGCGTCCTAATTGAAGACGTTGGAATACCCATTCTCCATACGCTTTCATTCCATTCCCTTTTATCTGTAATGACCCCTTATGGATATTGTCTAAATCTCCTTCAGGCATTTTATCATAGTTAGATAAGTATCCTACGAATGGCTGTACTCCTAATGTAGCTGTTAATAGCGCATAAGATGTCTTCGTTTGCTCAACTGGTTTAGTAGGCTCTGAACTTGAGTTATCATCTGATGAACATGATGCAAAAGCAAATAACCCTGCCATTGCTAATGCTCCTATCGTTTTAGTACTAAAAATGCTTTTTTTCATTTTAATAGATTTATTGTGTTTTAATGATAAGTTTCTGTATTTCTAAATTGTTCCTCTCCTAAAGAGACATATTCACTTTAAAATGAAGACTAAATCCTTCATTTTGTATTTTATAATTGTCAAATATTTCACTGTTAAACAAGTTCTTAGCTTCTAAACCGAAAGACAGTTTAGGTGAATAACTCCACACCACTCCTGTAGAATGTAAATTCTGATCAGGGATCACATAGGCCTCTGCGTTAACTTGTGCTTTTCCCCATAATCCTAAGAAACCACTAGGCTCAAATTCTTTAGGAATAAAGTCTAGGTAATAAGCCTTTACAAAACTGTAGTTGTAATAGAACGAGAACTTGTCTCCTGCCTTGAATACATTGTCATGTGAAGTACGCAGACCAAGATTAGCAAAGAAATAAGGTGTATTTCTCAGACGAGACCCCTCATATGTCTTATCTTCTTTATCATATAACCTAAAGTCTTGATACGTCACGTTACCAGACAGTCTCAACCACTTTAATGGAGAATATGCTGCATCTATCTCTACTCCAACTCCTTTTATCTTTTCTATGTTCTCGTAACTACCAAAAATACCCGTGTTTAACAGCATGATCATATCATGTGTTCTTCTGTAGAACACATTGACCTCTGTCATGAAGTTGGTTTGATTATTATAGTTAAATCCTAGATTATAGTTCCAACTCTTTTCTGGTTTTAAAGCAAAATTGGTACGCGTGAATGTTCCATCTCCGAAGAACTCTTCTTGCTCTGGTAGACGTACGGCTACTTCTCCTGAGAATCTAGCATACATACGATCGTTAATCTGATATTTTAACGACTCTGATACACCCCAGTTCCCTTTTGTTTTAGATCTTTTCTGCTCTATCGAAGTGTCTCCATGCGCACTCTCATACCCTTCTGTACGCAAGTAGTAATACTTCGCTGATAAATCATTCGTCAGACGATCATCTAAGGCATATAATCTCCAGTTTAACCCTGTAATCCACTTTTGGAATACTACAGAACGCTGTAGCATATCTATCTTAGAGAAAGGAAATGTCTCTCCGTAAGGGTCAGAACCACGGCGGGTAGAGGTATTGTAAACAGAGTTTAACTCTATAAATCCATTGTCTAATCGATAAGATAGATTAGTACGAGATACGAAGTTATAATAACGTAACTTTTTGATGCTTCCACTAGTAGTCGCTTCTCCATTCTTACTAGGTACTGGAGTAAACTTCCCTCTCCAATCGTAAAACCCTTTAATTGTATCTGTATAACTAGAATGCAGTGTATTGTAGACAAGGAATTGATCTAACTTCAAGTCTTTATCTAAAAAAGCCTTGCGATAGCGAAGTGTTGGCACTACAGAATTCATATTACTCGTCACTCCTCCGAATGGATAGTTCATCGTCATCCCGTAATTGTGCTGTTTATTAATGTAAAAGCTACTTACAGTCAAACGCAACTCATCTGCCCAAGTCTTGTTCTTCACTCCCACAAACCCTTCTACAAATCCATTAGAGAAACGGTTGTGAAACAGTTTGTGTTTTTCTCTACTTACCTGTGCCGTTTCTGGATCAGTGTAAGGCACATTGACCTTATAATTGTTATCAGAGTAATTAATAAAAGCATTTACTCCTCCAAATAAGCCTGTCTTTTTATCTTGAAAATAAGCGTTTACGGTACCTCTGTGGGTGTTATAAGAACCTATCTGATAAGATACATCTACAGATTGATTACTTTCAGGTTCTTTCGTTACGATATTAACTGCTCCTCCTAGTGCATCTGCCCCTAAGGCTACAGGTACCACCCCTTTATAGATCTCAATGCGATCAATCATCGTAGGCGGTACAATAGAATAACTAAAGGCATTCCCTAAATAATCCATCGGAACCCCATCCTTAAAATACTTTATCGCCTTTCCTTCAAAACCGTTTAGCATCAAATTAGTAGCATTACCTAATCCCCCTGTTTGTCTCACTCGTACACCTACTGTTCTGTTCATCAGCTCGATCACACTAGATGGCTGTTGTTTCATCGCTTTTACATCAAGTACAGTAGCACGTATAGGTTGACGACTTTCTTTTTCGGCTTTAGTCTCTCTCTGAATAATCACTTCATTTAACCCTGTATTTTGTAAAGTATCTTGTTGTGCAAAAACAGATTTAGAATTAAATGATAAAACAGCGATTAAGGATAAAGTAAGGTATGGTATTTTCATCTTGATCTCTCTTATAGAATAGCTCTGTGGAAGACTATCTCTCTTATTGATAGGGCAAAAGTAGGCATCACTTTGCCTGAGTACTGACGCTAAAAGGAATATAAAAGACGTAAGAAGGAGTATTATTTAGATTCATTAAAAAGGAAGACAGTACTTCATTTACTTTAGAACTCAGTATTAGAAGTCGTTGACTTATCCCCCTGATGCCCTATATATAGCTATGATGATATACTTATCATAATTTGATCCCATAGTGATCGCATAAAAAGCGAGCAAAAATATGCAAGCAGTATGCCATCACTATGCGATAACTATGCGACCACTGCCGTTTTTGAAGAGTAAGAACGAGGAGTAACTATCTTCAATTAGAGCTACACACAGGCATTTATTACCTCCTAGTACCTCTTCCTAATGTAGAACTTTCTCCATAATGATTATGCAGATCAAGTGAAATATACGCCCTTATCTATAGATTTTTTTAGTTGCTGAGTAATAGCATTGTATTTGAGTGGCAATGCTAGACTATTAAAAAACTTTATTCTACTCCTAAAAACACCACTGTGAATCATTTTAATTTAATTATCTTGCTTATTCGTCTTAAAAACATCTATATGGCTTCACCCTTACAAACAGAGATCCTTCAATTAGCCAAACAAGATGACCGCATTAAAGCTGTTATTCTCAATGGTTCAAGGGCTAACCCGATGGTTACTCCTGATCAGTACCAAGATTATGATATCATCTATATGGTGACTGATATAGAAAATATCAAGAAAGAAGGTATTGTCTACAAAACCTTTGGACAGCCAGCAATACAACAGTTACCTGATGATATGCACTTAGGTAACGAAGAGGATCTTCCTTCTGTTTCGTATGCTTACTTAATGATCTATGAAGACGGTAGTAGATTAGACCTTATCCTATTCCCAGTAGATCAATTAGAGCAATATAAAAAGGACAGTCTCTCTATCGTATGGCTAGACAAAGATGGAATATTTAAAGACATACCTAAGTCTTCTGATATTGACTATCATGTACAACGCCCTACTCAACGGGAGTTTACAGAAGTGTGTAATGAGTTTTGGTGGTGTTCTACTAATGTCGCTAAGGGATTAGCTAGAGAGGAAAGAGTATATGCAAAAGATATGATGGAGTCTGTCGTCCGTCCTTTGTTCTTACAGTTACTAGCTTGGAAAATAGGGAGTGAACACCATTTTAACGTTTCTATAGGCAAATCAGGTAAATTCATTAAAAACTACTTAAGCGATGAAGACTACAATAAGGTATTAAGAACCTATAGCAATGCTAATATTCAAAATACATGGGAAGCCTTTCACACCATGACTACTTTCTTTCAAGAACTACAAATAGAACTAGGTAAACGACTTGTCCTAAAAGTAAATGTAGAAGAAGCTACGAATGCCTTACAGTATATCAATAGAATCTATCAAGATTAATAAATGAATCATCACAAATAGAGGTATATAAAAAAAGCGACTAACTTCCATCAGTTAGTCGCCTATAGATTATTATTAAACCTAAATACTGCAAAACCATTCTACTTCATAGCTTTTTCATTAGCTCTAAAACCATACTAGTGTATACTTTTGTCACTAATTCAGACCTATTTTGTGTAATTACTTTTCGTTTATATGTCTATTGCATATTTTGGGTTAAAAGATTAGTTCTTTGTTCTATTGGTTACCAATTGCTTTAGTGCAGCCCATTGTCTCAAGGTTGTTTTTGCTTCTTGAGCAGGGTATCCTAATACTGTCTTACCTGCTTCTACATCTCCAGTCACTCCTGATCCAGCTCCTACTACAGCACCTTGTCCGATAGTAACGTGATCTTTAATAGAAGCACTACCTCCAATCACCACAAAGTCTTTTAGTGTAACTGAACCTGCTAAACCACTATTACCAGCCATAATACAGAATTTCCCTAACTCACAATTATGTCCTATCTGAACAAGATTGTCAATCTTACAACCATCTCCAATAATAGTAGCGCTAAACTTTCCTCTATCTACACATGAGTTGGCTCCTATTTCAACATAATTACCAATAACTACATTACCGATCTGAGGTATCTTCACTAACCCTAACTCAGGAGAAGGACAGAAACCAAAACCATCAGCACCAATCACTGCGTTAGGATGTAAAATACAATTATGTCCGATATGACTGCGCTCACGCACAATAACACCAGACCACAATATCGTATTATCACCAATCGTACTGTCATCTAATACAGTGACATTAGGATACATCTTTACATTTTTTCCAATTACTACATTCTCGCCGATTACACAACCAGCTGCTATTCTAGCTCCTTCACCTATCACTGCTGTACTATCTATCGTGGCATTAGGGTGAATATCTTCTTTAAAAACAGGCATCTTAGGCGCAAATAGTGTAAGTAACTTCGCTAATGCTAAATCAACATCATCTACTTTAATAAACGCTCTATCTATACCTGGTAGAATAGAAATATCTTTATTTACAATAGCAATAGGGGCTTTTGATTCCCCCCATAAGCGTTCGTATTTTTTATTACCTATAAATGAGACTTGACATTCTTTTGCTTTTTCCAACTGCTCAGCTGTACTAATCTGTCTTAATGTACTTCCTACAACAACGCCATTTAAAACATCGTTCAATTCAGTTAAAGAGTATAATTTCATAATTGCGAAATAAAGTTTTTGAGTTTTATTTAATTAAAACGAATAAAATCAAAAAATATTGCAACACAAAACGATATTTATTTATTTTAACAAACAATTACATGTGTTTATATTCAAAAAAATAAAATCACTTAAATTATAAAACTAGAAAATCTTTTTATTTCCTCAATAATTGTTTACTCAACTCTCCTACTCTTTTAAGTTTAGCTTCAACATTCTCTGACCAAGGCAGGCCTATGCACAGTCGGATACAGTTCTCGAATTGTTCTTGTACCGTAAACATTCTACCTGGGGCTATACTAATGCCCTCCGCAATAGCTAAGTCATATAAATCCATCGCCTCAATAGAAGGGTCAAACTCAATCCATAGTGATAATCCACCTTGAGGACGATTAACCTTAGTACCCAATGGAAAACTAGTAATAATAGTATTCAAATATTTCTGATAATTGCTATAGATCTCTTTTCTAAGTTTTCGCAGGTGCTTATCATAATTGCCTGAGCGCATAAAGCTAGCTACAGCTTCTTGCATTAAAGGAGGCGTAGAGATTAGATGTACTAACTTTTGATGCATGATCTTATTCTTATACTTACCAGGAGACACCCACCCTACGCGATATCCAGGAGTCAAAGTCTTAGATACAGAACTACACCAGATCACATTACCTGTCTTATCAAAAGCTTTACAACATTTAGGACGGTGATTACCAAAGTACATATCACCATAGACATCATCCTCTATCAAAGGGATATCGTGTTTCTCTAAGAGTTCTACTATTTCCTTCTTGTTCTCATCGGGCATACAGCTTCCTAATGGGGTATTATAATTAGAGATCAATAGACACATATCGATATGCTCTACTGCATCTCTAAGAGACTGCGCATCAATACCTGATACAGGATCTGTGGGTAACTCAATCACCTTAAATCCTAAATCAATAGCTAGCTGAAAGATACCTGGATAACAAGGGCTTTCTATTGCAATGGTATCTCCAGGCTTGCCCAATGCTAATAAACACAGCGAAATAGCGCTCATACTCCCATTAGTCGTAATAATATCTTCTTCTTTAAGACTACCTCCCCAAGTGATAGAACGCTGTGCGATCATTCTCCTCAAATTAAGATTGCCCTGTACAGAATCATATTCTACCCCTCCATCTACTAATGATCTAGAGGCTGCTATAATCTCTTTCTTCATTTTGGCCAAAGGCAAAAACTCATCATATAATGTACTATACGAGAACAAAGTCAGCTTTCTATTTCCCATATTAGAATATACCTTGCGAATAATCTCCTTAGGCTCCTTATTATTTGCTAAAAAGATAGGATTACTCGGCTGAGGCAAAGGAATATCTGTATAGGATAGATTACTTACAAAATAGCCTGACTGAGGCTTAGACTCTATTAATGCCTGTGTTTCTAGTTCTAAATACACTCGTTTGGCTGTATTCATACTAATTTGATGTTCTGTGCACAACATTCTTACAGAAGGAAGTCTGTCTCCTTCTCTTAGTACGCCTGCTCTAATCTGACTAGCAATAGCATCTGCTATATTCAAATACAAATAATTCTGTTCCATAACAATCTTAACTGTGTCCTTCCAAAATTACAAAATTGATACTGTACTACATGCTAATACAGTATATTTTTGTTAAAAAATAAAACATCAAGAAAATGAAACAAACTAGTGTAATTGATTCAACACAACAAACTTCAACAAGTGGTTGGATCAATGGATTCATAGGAGTACTTCTATTCAGTGGTTCTATGCCTGCTACTAAAGTAGCTGTACTAGAATTAGACCCAATATTCGTAACAGCTGCTAGAGCAGGTATTGCTGGTATATTAGCACTGTTATGTCTACTTATCTTTAAAGAAAAAAGACCTACTAAAAAACAGTTATTGCCTTTATTTATAGTCGCTATAGGCGGGGTTATTGGATTTCCTTTATTATCCGCATTAGCGTTACAATATATCACCTCAGCACATTCACTAGTATTCTTAGGTACCTTACCGATGTGTACTGCTGTATTTGCAGTATGGAGAGGTGGAGAAAAACCAAAGTCTATCTTCTGGTTATTCTCTATACTTGGATGTCTATTAGTAGTGGGATTTGCCTTTATGCAAGGAGTTACAAGTTCCCCTATAGGAGATATATTAATGCTTATCGCTATCTTATTATGTGGACTAAGTTATGCTGAAGGAGCTAAACTATCTAAATCTCTTGGCGGATGGCAAGTTATCTCTTGGGCAGTTGTATTATCTCTTCCCGTATCTATACCGATTATGCTGATCACAGCTCCTGAAGTACCTTCTCTAATAAGCAAAGAAGCATGGATAGGAGTGTCATATCTAGGAATATTTAGTATGTTTGTGGGGTTCGTATTCTGGTATAAAGGATTAGCACAAGGAGGTATTGCCTCTGTGGGACAACTACAGTTATTACAGCCTTTCTTTGGTCTAGCACTTGCAGCAAGTCTTTTAAACGAACACGTAAGCACAGCTATGATTGCAGTAACTGTAGGCGTTATTCTATGCGTAGCTGGAAGTAAAAAATTCGGTTAGTAACCCCAATTACTAGCTACTTTGAACAGTGTAGAACAATACTAAAAGCAATCACCTTACTTTTGATATTTCCTCCTTCTGCACTGTTTATTTTTAGCTAAAAAGGGATTGGCTCTTGATTCGTAAACCCAGAATCGTATTCGCCCGATACTACGAATAAATTCTACTTTACATCTCTGAATTTATGAAAAAACCATACTATAGTATGCTTTTTTCATAAATTCAGAGATGTTTTGTATAATTTACTCTCGTTAATAGGTCTATCGGGATTCTGGGTTAAAACTGGACAAAATTACCACTCTTTACATCTTTAGGTAATTCATTAAACTTGCGCTTAAAAGCAGCTGTAAAATGGGTTGGGTTCTTATACCCTACTTGTTGAGCGATATCTGCTATAGACAAATCTTGTTCTATCAATAACTTCTGTCCTAGCTCCATACGTTCATCATAGAGATGATTAAAAATGGTAGTAGAGAACAGTTCTTTAAACCCTCTTTTTAGTTTAAACTCATTGATTCCTGCTAATCTAGAAAGCTCTCTTAAAGAATATGGATTCTGAAGATTATTACTCACTAACTCTCTGACATAATATAGTTTATCAACATCACTCCTCGTCAGTGAACCACTTACCATCTCATATTTATAATCTCCACTATATTTAATCACTAAAAGAAGAAGCTCTACAATCTTGGTCTCCATATAAATCTTCTTCATCATACCATCATAAGAATTATTGACTAAGTCATACAGTAACTTCTTCATCTCTGGAACAATCATTAAGTTAGAAGAAAAAGTACTTTCTCTCTCACTGTACAAAGACTTGCCAAAGTCTCCTAACAGCTCTAGATCTCCATTAAATACACGCTCTAAATAAGGTAACGTTAGTTCTATACCTATAGCACTGTAATTTTCTTCAACAGGATTAAAAGCAAGAGAACCATCGATATAAGGCAGATGAAAAAAACTAAAACGTCCTGTAGAAGTATTGACGCATTGTTTTTTATTGGATTGATAAAAATGTTCTCCTTGAAACAAAAAGAAAAGCTCAATGTGCTTCTGGTCCCTTAGTACTTCTTTTTGTTGTCTAGTCTTATGCTGTAAAGAGACGTGATCGATATGTAACTCTTCCATATCTAACAACTGTATATTCCCTTTTATGCCATGACTAGCATACCGTTCTCCTACATTTATCAATGTCTCTTTAACCATGATACCAAACTAAAGAATTATTACTATTCTAATAATTGAAAGTGACAAAGGTACTTAAAAAGACCTCCTAATTTAAATTAACTCTAAATAATAATTTCTTTTTAATATTTAATTAGCACAAGGTCTTATTTCTTCACTCTTATTTTCGGTGAATTAAAGTACTCGGAGGAACGCCATATTTCTTCTTAAATGCAATAGCAAAATGCTGAGGATACTCATAGTGAAGTAATTCAGCAACTTTATTGACTGAGAATTTCTGTGAAGACAATAACTGATATGCATGCTCAAAACGCAAATCTCTTACATATCTAATCAAAGAAGACTCATAGTATTTTTTAAAATACTTCTTCAGTTTATACTCATTGATATAGAATCTCTGGCTTAACATAGAGAATGTAATGTCTTGCAAAAAGTGATTATCTATCCAAGTTTTAATATGTAGTAGCTTATCCGCATCATTCATAGACTTGATCTCTTCTATCGGAGCCACCTGTCTCTCTAAAGACTCTTGGACACTTAACAGTAAAAGTTCTATTACCTTAGTCTCTAAATAAACTAGTTTCAAATCTGGATGAACCTCACTCTGTAAAATATTCAATAATAACTGATGTATCTCTACTGGGATTGTTTTTGCTTTTGCAAATAGTGTAGTCGTCTTTCCTTGTTTAACTAAATTTAAAAAAGAAGCCAAAGCAGGTATTTTAGTTTCTACCAGTTGTGCAAAATAGTCTTCATCAAAAAGAACCTCTACTACCTTTCTATTTGTTTTATACTTCAAGTGTCCATTTACACGAGGTACATAAAGCAAATTAAAGCAATCCTGTGGAACCTCTATCGTTTCTCTTGGAGTAGAATAACAGGAATACCCCTCTAACTCTAACATGAGCTTGAACGTACTCTTTTCGTTAATAACAGCGACATCTACAGGAGTAGGTACACTCCACTCTCCATAAGAGATAATAAAATAGGGATGATCAATAAACTTCTGTTTAATAGGAATACCTTTAAAGGTAAACTGCCCATATCTCTCTTTGTACTGTTCACCACTCCCCCACTCAATGCGGTTTGGAATATTCTTTAATACCTCTTGATATTGCTGATATAAAAGACTCATAACTCGTAGATTTATTAATACTTTTTGCGTAGATGATGAGGCAAATTTACTACTATTTTCGCATCACAACAATTTGAATTAAATCTAAATAACTTTTAAACAACATAGTTATAGCCGTTTTACTTTATAGGTAACTCCCCACTATCACTATAAGTCTACTTATCTCATGAAGAAAAAAGGTAAATCAACTTTCTCCAAAATCATTGCTTGGTTACATTTATGGCCTAGCATTGTGGCTGGTATTATATTGGTATTCGTCTCTCTTACAGGCACTATCATTGTATATGGAGATGAAATCATGCAGTGGTCTGCAGGAAAAGAAGCTCGCTATGTAGAGCCTAAAGGAACTCCACTAAAAATAAATGAGATTACAGCCTTACACAAAGAGAAATTCCCTAGTCATAGCTTTTCCTATATTGTAGTAGATAAAGATCCTTCTAAAAGCTGGGTTATTAACTCAGTTGATTTAAAAGATCGAAAGCTAAGTTTTATCTATATTAACCCATATACAGGAGAAGTACTAAAACAAGATCATTCAATCAGTTTCTTCTATGTTATGGCACAACTTCACTCTAATCTTTTAATGGGTAAAACGGGAGGTTGGATAGTAGCAATCTCTACTATTATATTTGTCTTAAGTACCTTGACTGGGTTAGTCCTTTGGTGGCCTAAAAAATGGACAAAAGCGACTAGAGATAGTAGTTTTAAGATTAAATGGAAAGCTAAGTTTAAACGTCTAAATTATGACCTACACAATGTATTTGGTTTCTATAGTGCTATTATTTGCTTTCTACTTGGAATGACGGGTTTACTTATCTTCTTCAGTCCTTTAATGAAAGGAACTGTAAGTCTATTCGGAGGAGATGGTAAAATGTGGTTCTATACCTTACAAGACTATCCTAGAGACCATGAAGCGACTAAAGATTTAGCCTATTATGATACGAATGTTCTAATCCAAAAAGCATTTGACCTACACCCAGATAAAACAATCATCAGAATCTGGACCTATAATTATGACAATGTAAGTATATATCCATTCTTTTTAGGTACTAACGCTGGTCTAAAAAGTGAAGAAGGAAAAGAAGCTATTTACTTTGACAAATTTACTGGAGAAATGGTGAATAATAGCAAAGAACAAAAGATCTACGATAAAGTAGACAACTTAGTTTGGCAGATACATATGGGGCAATGGTGGGGACAGCTAGGTAAGTTCTCAACGTTTATAGCTGGTATTATTGCAACTAGTCTTCCTATCACAGGATTCTTAGTGTGGTGGGGACGCCGAAACAAAAAATCAAAATCTAAAAAATAGTAATCGTTATGAGAAAGCAATTAATAACTTTTGCTTTACTAGCCTTAACCATCACAGGCTGTAAAGAAAGTCAAAAAGAAACAGAAGCTTCTAATTTTATAGAAATAGAAAACAATGAAACAACGGTACAAGTACCTATACAACCCAAAACTGTAGCAGTCTTAGAAAGAGGTATTATGGAGAATATGAACGAATTGCAAATTCCGTTTCAGGGAATGGCAAAAGAGTTCACTCCTAAGTATTTATCGCATCTTGAAAAGGATAAGAGTATCGTAGATGTAGGTGCAGTATTTAAACCAAACTTTGACGCTGTTGCTAATCTAAGTCCTGATCTTGTATTTATGGATAACGCCTTCCCAGCAGATTATGATGAAATGATAAAAATAGCGCCTACCTTAATGTTAGGTATCCCTAATAAAGGAGATAACTATCTAAAGTATATACAGGACAATATTCTTCTACTTGGCAAAATATATCAAGTCAAATCAAAAGCAGAAGCCTTATCAAAAGATTTAGATACTCGTTTAAGCGATTTAAAAGCTCTTATTGCTAAAAGTGAAGCTAAAGCAATGGTGATCATCCACTCGGAAGGAAACTTCCGCTTATTCGACGAGAATACGCGTTATGGATTTATATTTAAAGACTTCGGTGTAAGAAGTGCAACCAATATTACCACAGAGATTGCTAATAATCATGGACAAATGATTAATAGTGAGTTTATCTTAGAACACAATCCTGATATCTTATTTATTATAGATAGAGATGCCATTGTACAAAATACAAATAAGCCAACTCATATCACTAATGCACTACTGGAAAAAGTAAATGCCTATAAGCAGAATAAAGTTATCTATCTAGATCCAGATGCTTGGTTCTTATCAGGTTCTGGAGCTACTTCATTTAAGATCTTCTTAGAAGATATTGCTAAAGGTTATAATTAACACCACCATAATAATTCTACAAAGAAAGCCTCTTAAATTACTTAAGAGGCTTTATTCTTATGAACCATTATTAAAAGATAAGGAAGACTCATCTCCTACTAGTTGGTTTATTTTTTTCTTCTTACTTCACTTGCTTTGTATTCGTCACCGTCTGTAGTGTAAATTTTGAATCTTACTTCATATTCTTCTGGAACGTATACTACGATAGGTAATTTACCATTATAACGTGTTAAATGAGGTTGTCCACTTACAAATAAGTTTCTCTTAGCTGCATCAGGGCATCCCATCATCGTAGAAACCACATCTCCTTTTGTTGTGAATACAAAATAGCTATATCCCCAACCTTGAAGATCTTTCTCTTCTAATGTCCCCGTTAAGTTAAAATGATTACATCCGTCTACCTCCATCATTTTACCTACTGTAAACTCGATCTTCTTACTATCATCTTTAGAAGAGTGCGGTACTTCAATTACTACTTGCTTATATCCTTTCTCTGGAGCAGGGAAAATAGATACATCTGTTCTTGTGATTGTCTGTGCCATAGTTACAGTCATTAAACCAAAAAATACAACGATTAAACTTAAAACTTTTTTCATTTCTTTTTCTTTTTAATTAACAACTCTTATTTCATATAGAAATAAAAATTATTGTCGTTATTAGTTAGTAGCAAATTACAAAAAAAACACAAACTAATCTGTTAAATATTATATTATTTATAGTTAAATCTACAAACAGCTTAATTTAAATCAATGCCAAGGTAAAAGATACCCAACAATAAAAAAGCACAACTGATTATTCAATTGTGCTTCATATATCTCATACTAAAGATAGTTCTATCCTATCTTCACTAATTTACTATTCTCTTTTTCTGCAACTTCTTTTCTCAATAAGCTACTAGAAAAACGGTGATCACGACTATTAAAGTAAAGCTCTATTCCTTTCTCTTCACAATATTTACGTCCTGTAAAATTCTTGTCTTGATACTCATCTCCTAAAATACGAACGTCAATTTTAAATGATCTTAAGATATCTTCTAAATCTTGTTCTGTAGCATAAGGTACAATCTCATCAACAAACTTACATCCCTTAAGTTGAATATATCTTTCTACTACTGATTGAGTTGGTTTGTTTTTTTCAGGTCTATCTAAAGTAGGATCAGTCTGTAATCCTACAATTAAAAAGTCACATTGACGTTTTGCATCTTCTAACATCTTCACGTGCCCAGCGTGTAATAAGTCAAATGCGCTAAAAGTTATTCCAATTTTCATACTTCTTCTTTTTTGCCTAGTTTATAAATAGTAATAAAACAATTTATTAACCATTTATAAACTAGATTATATCTTATATCTTTTTTTATTTCCCTAAATTAGGATACAAATTTACTAATTATATTCTCTTTATGTTAAATGAAGATTAAAAAACATCAAATATCTCGAATATAAAACCAGATAAATATTATTTTATTTATAGAAAATAGTTCTAACATTATAAAAATGATAGAATCACGAAATATTTAATGTAGTATATTATTCATATAGTGTACCTTTTTTCTACATAATACCACAATTAATTTTGATTCTCCGCTTACAAAGATAAATACTCCTACCTCTTTTTAAATAAGGAATTCCGTAAAACAGCGATATTTTTTAGGGAAGGGGAATATAGGTAGAATATCGACTAAGTAATCACATAAAAACAACTCCTTTACTTAGAAAGTTTCCTCTACAATGAGTAACCAATATACCTTCTTACTAAAGACGGGAAAAAAGACTGCAGCACAAATTCTTAGGGAAAAAAATTGAATGTGCTGCAGGTGGGGAAAATACAATTGCTCAGAAAAAATTCTTTACAAAATACTCTACACTGAGCTAGCTAAATGTAAAGCTTTCCGAATTAAAAATTTGTTGTTTTGAATAACAAATATAGGAAAAGCTTCTAATAATTGCTTCATACTAAAGTACCAAATTACCTATAAAAAAAAACAACTTAACATGTTAATAACAAACAACATAACACAGTACTAGTACTAAAGTACCATATCTTTTTTTTATGAAAAAAAAGATATTATGATCATTTTAATCAAAAAAACACACACTTTGCCATAAAACTTCAAGGTGTGAACTTTAATTATTAAAAAACAACTATTTTTGCCTCTTAAATCACTGACTAACAAAACATGAATGCCTTACACAGTCGTAAAAACAAGAGTATATTACAGATATTACTAGTTTTACTACTACTCACACCTACGACTTATTGTTTAAGCCAAACTAACAATGAGCAATTTAATTTTACAATAAACCAATTAGAATTCGAGGCACTAGATCATGACTCAACTACACAACATTCTAAGGATAAAGAAGGAAACACTTGGTTAAAAATAACCATCCCTCAAAATTTATTAAACAAGCCGCTTATATTACAGTTTCCTACCATTCACGTAAATAATTATAATATTTATGCAAAACAAAAAGGTCAATGGGAAAAAACAAGTATAAATACTGACTTAGAAGGTGGAAAAATAAGTCCTCAATATCAAGAGAACCATTTTATCACTGATTATGAGATAATCTATTTTAAATCGAAATCTTCCTATGTTCATTATGGGAATTTTATACTTGTGGAGCGTGCAGAGTATAGAAGTATTATGCTTAATACAATGATCAAAATAGAGATTTTTTATAGCTTATTTTTACTTTCTATAGCGCTAACCTTTGGTTTATACTCACTATTTAAAGAAAAAGTTATCCTTATTTATTGTATATATATCGTATCAGTCTTTATTACCTATTTAGTAGAAGATGGGGTACTCTATTTTTTATATAACAAGCAATGTAATGAGTTACTGATATTGGCAATATCTATACCTATTAGTTGTCTTATTTTCTCATTATTTATATACTACTTTTTAGATATACAGAGATTACCTACAAAACTGAAATACTTCTATTCCCTTCAAGTGTTATTATACATTGTATTAGGGACTTTACTTTATCAAACAAATAACTCACTGTATTTCATCATCATAGTATGTAGTACACTAGTGTCCACGATAATCACTTTAGCACTTGTCTTAAAGTATTATAAAGAGGATATGTCTGTCCGTTTTATTACCTATTCATTTAGTGTAATCGCACTGACTTCAATGACATATTATCTTTCCATATTTCCTGGTAACTACTATCTTTCATTTGTAGACAAGGATAAGATACGTATCATCTATAGTATAGCATTTACTCTGGCAAGTTATTCCTTATGGATCAAAGCAAAGAAGCTTAAAGCGGATCATGAGTCTCTTAAAAATGAATTAGAATCCCTTAAGGCTAATCAATTACAAAAAGCACACAAGGATTTAGAACATAGAGAAAAAAACGCAAATAATCATACAGAAAAAAGCCCTTTAAAAGAACAATCTCTTCAAGAGCTCTTAAGAGAGAAATACCTCTGTACAGATCGAGAAATAGACGTTATTATAGGGATATGGAATGGTTTGTCTAATCAAGAAATTGCAGAAAAACTATCTATATCTCTTAGTACAACCAAACACCATGTTAGCAATGCCTATACAAAGCTAGACGTAAAATCTAGAAGTCAGGCATTACTTTTAAAAGAGAGCTTACTTTCTGAAAAATAAAAAAGAGCTGCCTCAGGGTAGCTCTTTCTGTATTACTGTATCAATTAGTTATCTATTCGTAAGAAATTTCCTTCTTGATCAAATACTAACTCTATTTCTTGTATTCCGTTTACTAATTCTACTTGATAAATATTGTGCTCTTTCTCTATACTTTCAATATGGAATTTATTATAGTTCTTAACGATATAAGTATTCATTGCTTCAGGGATTACCGTAGATGGAATTACTA
Organism: Myroides odoratimimus; assembly: GCF_030326305.1. Taxonomy (GTDB): domain Bacteria; phylum Bacteroidota; class Bacteroidia; order Flavobacteriales; family Flavobacteriaceae; genus Flavobacterium; species Flavobacterium odoratimimum_A. The sequence continues at coordinate 25,131 of NZ_JACAKB010000036.1, forward strand.
CATTTCTCTTCGCTTCTATCTCTTTCCACTCACCTGTAGCAGTAAATTCTACCTTTACACCATTCGCTAAATATACTTTATACTCATCTCCTGCTCTATCTAGCTCTTTCTTCACTAAAACAAGCTCTACTCCTGTAAAGTGAGCTTTTAGGAAGTCTTGTACTTTCTGTGGTAAATCAGTACCTGAGATTAACTCCTCATCTCTATCTAGATCTAAGTCAATACCTACAAACTCTTGTTTAGTATTAAAAATCAACTCTAAACCTGAGCTAAGCTTTACTTCATATCCTCTTTTCATATCTCTATCTATCTCAGTAATAAAGATCCCTTTATAATTCTTAACTATATAGTCATAGATATGAGCTACTTCACTCTTTAAAAACTCAACTGGTATAGCAGAGTCATCCTCCATTTCTACTTCTGTCCAATTTCCAGCCTTATCAAAATCTATTTCTACTCTATTGTCTAACTGAGTAGCATATAGAGAACCATAATAATTAGGAGTAGTTACTTTAGTAGCATGTCTAAGAGACGAATTTGGAAATACTGTCTTTAAAAAGCTCTTAGAATTAGCTGGTAATTGCTCTTCAGTGATTTTTTCTACTTTGTGCTCTTTTCCATTATCATCACTACTACATGCTGTAAAACCTAGCGCTACTGCTAACATTAAAGCTAATGCAATTTTTCTTTTCTTCATTTCTTTTTCTTTTTATTATTTATTGATCTATTCTTTTAAATTTCCCATCTTTTGAAAACTCTAATTCTACTCCATTACTTAATTTCACTTCATATTTTCGAGTTTCTTTTTCTATTTTAGTAATCGTCTCTCCTTTATAATGATCCGCTACATAAGTCACTATTGGAGCAAGAATAAAGCCTGTAGGTAATGTAGTGGTGTTTCCATCTACTTCATCCCATTCACCAGATTTATCAAATTCTACCTCTACATTATCTGTAAATATCACTTTATATGACACAGATAAGAAATCTGTATCTTTCTCTACCTTACTCACTTCTTTATCTTTAAAGTAAGTATCTATAAAACTACTTGCTTTCTGAGGTAATTCACTCTTAGTGATGATTACATCTTTCGCTAATGTCGATTGTGAAGCTAATAAAGCTATTGACATAAATAGTCCTGCAAATAATGTTTTTAAACTTTTCATAGTAATTCTCTTTTTCGTTTTACAAGACAAACTTAGGAACACAATCTGGAAAGAATTGGGAATAATCACATTTTAAAAAGAAATATAACTAATTCAAATAAAGAAAGGGACAGCCCTTATGGATTGTCCCTTTTAAATCTTATAATAACTTTCTAAGTACACGACAAAAAACTAAAGCAATTGATATTTAAAGGGTTGTGTCTATTTTTAGAGAGTAATAATCTTGATAAGTAGTCAAGTCCAAGTTTAAATACACTAATCAGCCTATTGCCATGATTCTTGATTGTGATAGGTTTTATAGTGTCAATATAGTCTCCAATCTTATAGCACCATACAAAAGCAATCATCACTAACATGAGTAGTTTTTCAATTCTATCTA
>NZ_JACAKB010000037.1 GCF_030326305.1 Myroides odoratimimus
AGAGCAGGATTCGAACCTGCGAAGGTTTCCCAACGGATTTACAGTCCGTCCTCGTTGGCCGCTTGAGTATCTCCCCTAAGCTTTTGCTTATCTTGTTTGTTTAGAACGGTGCAAATATAGGGCTGTTTTCTTAATCTGCAAGACTTGCAAGGCTTTTTTTTCTTCTTTTTTTTACCGAATTTATCTAACTGATTGGTTATAAAAAAAGTAGTGTTGAAAATATTTTTTAAAATTTATTGATTGTTTGTCTAATGTCAACCAATTTCTTCATCAAATCTTCAAAGTAATCTAAGTGTAGCATGTTCGCTCCATCACTTTTTGCATTCGCTGGATCGAAGTGTGTTTCTAAGAATAGTCCATCTACACCTACAGCGATACCTGCTTTAGCAATAGTTCCGATTAGATCAGGACGTCCTCCTGTCACTCCAGACGATTGGTTTGGCTGTTGTAGCGAGTGCGTGATGTCTAATACTGTAGTAGCATACTGTTGCATAGTAGGGATTCCTCTATAATCTACAATCATATCTTGGTATCCAAACATCGTACCTCTATCTGTCACCATTACGCTTTCGTTATTACAGTCTAATACTTTCTGTACAGCGTGCTTCATACTCTCAGGACTCATAAACTGTCCTTTCTTCAGGTTTACCACCTTACCTGTATTCGCGGCAGCTACTACTAGATCTGTCTGTCTTACTAAGAAAGCTGGGATCTGTAAGATGTCTACGTACTCAGCAGCCATAGCAGCATCAGAGTTCTCATGAATATCTGTTACAGTAGGTACGCCAAACTCTTTTCCTACTTTTTGTAAGATTTTAAGCGCTTTTTCATCACCTATACCTGTGAAGCTATCTATACGTGATCTGTTTGCTTTCTTAAAAGAACCTTTAAATACATAAGGAATCTTTAGTTTGTCAGTTACTGTTACGATATGCTCTGCGATACGCATAGCCATTTCTTCTCCTTCGATAGCACAAGGCCCAGCTAATAAAAAGAAGTTATCAGCCTCAAGGTTTTTAATTAGGGGGATATTATTTAAATTCATAAAATTCGATTATTTATTATTTTTTCGTTTGTTGTTCTTCTTTTGCTTGTTATTTTTATTCTCTGCTACCACAGGCTTTGCTATGTTTTTAGACTGTATAAAGTACGAAATAATCGCGATAAATACAACTCCAAAAGACAGATTATTTGTCACACCATTTCTTAAGAAAATATCAAAAGTAGCATTCTTAGTTGCTTCTTCTAAAGACATACTAGTTTGTGTCGCTAGTGCCTCCTGTAAGGTAGCCATAAAGTTAGGACTAACTTGGTTAAACGTAATGTACTGTATAATCGGGAAGAAGAATGTAATCATAATACAGATTACTAGTCCTGATAAGAAAGCACGTTGCCAAGAAACAACACCGTTATAGAATTCGCGTTTCTTCTGTCTTATTCCCAACCAATAAAAGATAATCAACACAAGGTTAAAAAGTAGTTCAAAACCGACCTCATATCTAATCTTTTCTAAGTCGTGAAAACCAAGAGATTTGACAATAAACATCCAAACTAAAGCTGCTAACGTAGCATAAGAAGCCCATTTAAATTCTATAGAGAAATTTCTCATTATTCTATTTTATAATTAAAGAATCAAAAGTAAAGTTTTTATTTTATAGCTTAAAATTTATTTTATATTGATATTTTTTATTAGATTTAGATATGTTTGTATAATTCTTGGCAAGGATTGTGACGCATAAATTAAAAAAATACAATAAACCACCCGTAAATAAAACTATTATGAAAAAACTAATCCTTATTAGACATGCAAAATCATGCTGGAACGCTATAACAGATGATTTGTCACGCCCAATATCGACCAAAGGAGTTGCTGATGCTCACTTAGTATCGCATACTTTAATGGGGCATTTACCTGCTAAAGTTATTGTATGGAGTAGCCCTGCAAAAAGAGCTAGTGAGACGGCTAAAATATTCTGTCAGAATATGGATATTAACTTAGACTATATTGTTTATAATCCCGAAGTATATACTTTTGAACGGTCAGGATTAACCAAAGCGATAAAAAAATGTAAAAATGAGCATGATACCCTAATTCTTTTCGGGCATAATGAGGCAATAACAAAATTTGTTAATAAATTTGGTAGCGAAACCTATGAAAATGTACCCACATCAGGCGTTGTAATCATTAACTTTGATACCAATGACTGGGGAGAGATAGAAAAGGGGACAACTGAATTAACTATTTTCCCAAGAGACTTAAAGAAATAATGAATAATAATAACACAACAAAATACAAGTATATCGACCGCGAGAAAAGCTGGTTGTCATTTAATGAAAGAGTACTTCAAGAAGCTGGTGATGAAACAGTCCCTTTATTAGAAAGACTGAGATTCATCGGTATATTCTCAAATAATTTGGATGAGTTTTTCAGAGTTCGTTATGCCACTATACGTAGAATGACATTGACAGGGGAGAGTAATCGAAGACTGGGAAGTGGAGTTATTGTAAAAGATCTATTGGCTCAAATTACAGAGAGAGTTATTCAACTTCAAAAAGAAAGTGTACGTATATTACATGATGTAGAGCGCAAACTAGAAGATGAAGGAATCTTTATGGTCAATGAGAAAGAGATCAGTGAGAAACAACAAGCCTTTGTCAAAGACTTTTTCTTACATCAAGTATCTCCTGACTTAGTGACTATTATCCTAAGTGATTTGGCTGAGTTCCCTCTTCTAAGGGATACGCATGGGTACTTAGTTGTGAAGTTAGAAGTAGACGAAAAGCTGGTAGAGAAGCACTGTACTAATAAACAAAGACGTGATAATAGCTCGGTTCGCTATGCTATTATCGAGATTCCGAATATTATTAATCGATTCGTAGAAGTACCTTCTGAGGATCCAGGCAAGAAATATATCATGATGTTAGACGATATCATCAGATATAACCTAGATTCTATCTTTAATATCTTTGATCTAAAAGCAGAATCTGCTTTTATGATTAAAGTAACACGTGATGCGGAGCTAGATTTCGATACAGATTTACACAAATCTTTTGTAGAGAAGATTTCCAGTGGAGTACGCGATAGAAAGCAAGGGGCTATTGTGCGTTTCGTTTACGATCAGGAGATGGATGATGAGCTGTTAGATTTCTTATTAGAGAACGTAGAGATTGAGCTTAACGATAGTATTATTCCCTCTGGAAGATATCATAATAGACGTGATTATATGGGCTTCCCGACTACAGGGAGAGTGGATCTTACCTATCCAAAACAGATACCTGTAGCTGTGAAGGGATTAAGTCTTGAGGATAGTATTATTCAGCAGATACAGAGGCGTGATTATATGATCTACACTCCTTATCAGTCTTATTCATATTTAGTTAAGTTCTTGCGTGAAGCGGCTTTAGATCCACAAGTATTGTCTATTAAGATAACTCTGTATCGACTAGCTAAAAATTCACAGATTATTAGCTCTCTTATTAATGCTGTAAAGAATGGTAAGAAGGTAATCGCTCAAGTGGAATTGCAAGCGCGTTTCGACGAAGCGAGTAATATTTATTACTCTGAATTAATGCAGGCAGAAGGAGTTCAGTTAATATTCGGAGTGAAAGGACTGAAAGTACACAGCAAAATCTGTGTAGTAGAGCGTCTGGAAAATAAAAAGGTAAAACGTTACGGATTTGTCTCAACAGGTAACTTTAATGAGAGTACAGCTAAGGTATATACAGATGTGACTGTATTTACTAGCCATAATTCGCTAATGAAGGATGTGTCTAAGGTATTTGAGTTTCTTCAAGTGAACTATCGTGTACATCGTTACAAGCATTTATTAGTATCTCCACACTATACGCGTAAAGGGTTTTATAAGTTGATAGAAAGAGAGATTAAGAATGCTAAGAATGGATTGCCTGCTTATATTCGCTTAAAGATGAATAGCTTATCAGATCTGAAGATGATCGATAAACTATATGAAGCGAGTAATGCAGGAGTTAAGATACAGTTGATCATTAGAGGAATCTGTTCGCTTATACCTGGAGTACCTGGTATGAGTGAGAATATAGAAGCGATCAGTATCGTAGACCGTTTCTTAGAGCACTCTAGAGTTTATATTTTTGGGAATAATGACAACCCTGAGGTGTTTATCTCTTCAGCGGACTTTATGACTCGAAATTTAGATGAAAGGGTAGAGGTGACTTGTCCTATCTATGATGATTTAGTAAAACAAGAGTTGATCGATACATTCGATATCGGGTGGAAAGGAAACTATAAGACGAGATATCAGACAGCAGACTTGTCTAATAAGTATAGAGGATATACGGCTGAAAATATGTTTCATGCTCAGCAAGAAATGTATAAGTATTATCAAAATAAGTTAAAGTAAAAGAAGAAATTATATATGCTAAAAATAAAGAAGTATGCTGCTATAGATATAGGTTCTAACGCCATGAGACTGTTGATTATGAATATCATCGAGGAGGAGGGAAGAGAGACTATATTTAGTAAGAGTTCATTAATACGTGTCCCTATTCGATTAGGACAAGATGTTTTCACTACAGGAAAAGTATCTCCTGAGGCGGAAGACCGTATGGTGGATGCAATGAAGGCGTTCTTTTTATTAATGAAGGTAAATAAGGTAGATCGATTTATGGCATGTGCTACTAGTGCCATGCGAGAAGCTACTAATGCTACATCTATCGTAGATAGAGTGTATAAAGAATCTGGAATAAAGATCAGTATCATAGATGGTAAAAAAGAGGCGATGATCATTGCTTCATCAGATTTAAAGCACTTTATCAATAGTAGCAATAGTATTCTGTATATCGATGTGGGAGGTGGAAGTACAGAGTTTACGCTGTTCTCTAATGGGAAACAGTTGAACTCAAGATCGTTTAAAAACGGTACTGTACGTCTATTAAATAATATGGTAGAGCCTCAGGTATGGACAGATATAGAGCAGTGGATCAAGGAAGAGACTAAGGAGTTAAAAGACTTAATCGTCATCGGTAGTGGTGGGAATATTAATAAGATCTTTAAAATGTCTGGTAAGACGCAAGATAAGCCTCTTACTTACTTCTATCTACACAAACAATTACTACGACTAAGTAAGATGTCTTATGACGATAGAATCTCTTTATTAGGATTGAACCCAGATCGTGCTGACGTTATTATACCTGCTATAAACATCTATAATAACGCCATGAAATGGAGTGGTGCTAAATATATCTATGTTCCTAAAATAGGGGTGTCAGATGGTATCGTAAAAGCACTTTATTACAATAAAGTAAAACTTGATTATCAAGTCATAGATTATTAAAACTTCTCAATAGCTCCTAGACCAAATAGGGCGAAGTCATATTTGACAGGATCTATAGGATCGAAACGACGCAAAGCCGCATCTAGTTCAGCTAGTGCCTTTGCGTCATTTTGTTTTCGCGTTAGGATACCTAGCTTTCTAGCCATATTACCAGAGTGTACGTCTAATGGACAAGATAAATCAGCTGTACTGATTTGTTTCCATATCCCTAGATCTACTCCCTTATGATCATCTCTGACCATCCAGCGCAGGTACATATTGATTCGTTTCGCAGCAGATCCTTTGAGCGGGTCAGAGATATGCTTCTGTGTTCGCGACTGATGTTCTATCTCGAAGAATAGTTTTTTGAAGTTAGAAATTCTCTCTTGCATATTCATTTCTTGGTTTGCAAAGACATTTTCTAGTCCATTGTGGTTGGTATAAATATGTTTAAGCCCTTTTATAAAAGTTGCAAAATCTACACCATTGAAAGTTCTGTGCACAAAGCTGTCTAAACTATCTAAGTGGTCATCATGGTGCTCCATCACGAAGTCATAAGGAGAATTTCCCATGAGCTCCATCATGTGATGTGCATTCTTAATAATCATTTTTCTATTTCCCCATGCGATAGTAGCACTTAAGAACCCTGATATTTCTATATCTTCTTTTAGTGTATATAGATGAGGGATTTGTATAGGATCGTCCTGAATAAAAGTAGGGTTGTTATAAAGAATTACCTTTTCATCAAGGAACTCCTTAAGTTCTGCTTTAGTCATGAAAGTTTTGTTTTTGTTTAATTTGACCATCTACCATGGTTAATTTGCGATCAGCCATATTCGCTAGTTCTTCATTATGTGTAACAATGACAAATGTCTGCCCTAATTCATCTCTTAGTTTAAAGAATAACTTATGTAAGTTCTCTGCTGAGTGTGTGTCCAGGTTACCTGATGGCTCATCTGCAAAGATGACAAGGGGTTTATTGATTAGCGCTCTAGCTACAGCTACACGTTGCTGTTCTCCGCCTGATAATTCAGAAGGGAAGTGATGGATACGGTGAGATAGTCCTAAATATTCTAATAAACGAATAGCTTCCTTCTCTGTTTCCTGTTTGTTTTTATTAGCAATAAAAGCTGGGATACACACATTCTCTAAAGCCGTAAACTCAGGTAGTAACTGATGAAACTGAAAGATAAAGCCAAGGTGTAAGTTTCTAAATTTAGATATTTCTTTGTCTTTAAGACCTAGAATATCTTGACCATTTATAGAAAGAGTGGTTTGACTTTCTATAGAAGGCTTGTCTAATGTTCCTAGTATCTGAAGTAAGGTTGTCTTACCAGCTCCAGATGCTCCTACAATAGAAACAATCTCTCCTTTTTTTATATGTAGATCTACTCCTTTTAAAACCTCAAGTTTATCGTAGTATTTATGAATATTAGTTGCTCTGATCATTTACTTAATTTTAGAAATACAAAGTAACGCTTTTTACCTATTTTAAAAACCTAAAAATGATTAAAAGACGAGTAATATATTTTTAAAATAAAAAAGTATCTTTATACTGCTGATTTAAATAAGTCTAATATGGCTTATGACTAACTAGATAAAGCAATTAACGAATAGAAAATAGAAAGTAAGACAATGGAAAATAATAAATTAGAAACGGCAATATTCGGAGCAGGATGTTTTTGGTGTATTGAAGCTATCTATAAAAACTTAAAAGGAGTAGAAGAAGTGCTTCCAGGATATATCGGAGGAAAAAAAGAAAACCCTACTTATGAAGAGGTATGTACAGGAGAAACTGGCCATGCAGAGGTAGTGAAGCTAATGTATAATCCCGCAGCGATTAATTATAACGAATTATTAGAGGTGTTCTTTACGAGTCATAATCCAACTACTTTAAATAGACAAGGAGAAGACGTAGGGACACAGTATAGAAGTGAGATATTCTACACGACAGAAGCTCAGAAAGCTGCCGCTAAAGAGTATTTAGATATCTTGAGTAGTGAAAAAGTATACGATGATCCTATCGTAACTAAAATATCAGAAGCGACGAAATTCTATGTGGCAGAGGATTATCACAAGAATTATTTTGAAAAGAGTGGAGATAAGAACCCTTATTGTCAGTTAGTGGTAAAGCCTAAATTAGACAAGTTTAAAGCAAAGTACAATGCGAAGCTTAAGTAAGTAACGATGATTACGAATAATAGAATTAAATATAGACAGCTGTTTATTGGAATATTTATGGACCTTATAGGGTACTTATCCTATGCTATACCTGGGGTGGGAGAGATAGCTGATCTGGTATGGGCACCAGTGTCAGCCTACATTCTAGCAAAGATGTATCCTGGTAAAGTAGGTAAGGTAGCAGCTGTGGTTAACTTCATCGAAGAGCTGTCTCCAGGTCTAGATTTTATACCCACATATACTATAACTTGGTTTTATACATATTTTGGTAAAAAACAAGAATAGTTAATTCTTTGCAGGTAATTTGTGTAAATCATTATTATTTATTAAATTTATGTAAAATAAAAAGATCAGGAGAGTTTTAGAATTTAACAATTAATTAAAAGTATTTCTTATGAGAAAAGTTTTTACACTATTATTCGCAGCGTTAGTTTTTATGTCTTGTACCAATGCAAAAAAAAGTAGAGAATTGGGGGATCAACAAGCTGGTGAGAAGATTATAGGATGGTATTATTACAACGTTAAACAAGGGTTATACGATTCTATCCCTAACTTAGTAGATGATGACTTCTTCAATAGCGACCAAAAAGCAAAACTTGTAGAAGACTTAAAAGCTAAAAAAGAGAAATTTGGAAAGTTAGATAGCTTTACAATGGATAAATGGGAGATGACTGATAGAGATAAAAAAGCGAAGACTAAAGATTTCTATTTTGAATACAAAGTAAAATATGAAAATGAACCAGAAGCAATTACAGAGAAAATTTACCTAAGTCAAGAAGGTAATGATCTTAAGATTTCAAAGTTCGAATTCAGTAAATAATACAAAAAGAAAGCTCCTCATATTGAGGAGCTTTTTTATGTGTACTATTCTGAATCTGAGTCTAGAAAGCCTGTAATAATGCTTTGCATTTCTTCTAAGCTTACAACTTTTAGATCAGGGTGTGTTTTAAGCCAAGAAGAATTAAGTGCTCTTAAATCTTCTGTAATTTCTTTAAACGAGTTGTCTTCAAGTAGAGAAGTCGTTTCTTTTTCTTTGCCTAAATCTAGTTCGAAGAATTTCTTTAGTTTGATATTACTAAATGCTTTTACTCTGCGCATTTGTTTTTCGAAATAGTCTAAGTGTTCTTTTGCTTCCATAGCAGTAAGCCCAGCATGAATAATCTCTACTAGGTCTAGATCCCATTTACTCTTCCAAATAAAAGCAGCTAGCCCTTCTGTCTCTAATAGGTTTAGATAATAATCTACACAGTAGCTAGCGAAAGCATCTGGATGTAATTCATCATCACCTACTTCTGAGTTACGTAAGTAATTTACTACAGAGATATTAGAGTTAATAATGTCTAACGGATTTTCACTGCTAAATGTGTTCTCTGATATTAAGATATAGTTGAATTCTCTCATATTATAAGGTATTAGGTATAAAAAAAGCGATTCCAAATCAGTGTGGAATCGCCTTGATATGTCTTTAATTAAGATTTTTGTTCTTTGTTAAAGTAAACTAGGTAGTAATACATTTGTTTCTCCTCGTCCCATCCTTTTTCTACGAATTTATCAGCGCTATCAGGGTTGATAAAATCAAGTTTAATTTGAATGTTAGTATCAAGGTTGATTACATTTTTCAGTTTCTTTCTAGCATCTGTCACTGCATTATTTGCAATAGGGAAAGATGTAGTGTCTTCGATACTGTATTTTTCTCCTTTGTCCACTTTGTAGTTTTTAAACTCCGCAGCTAAATCAGGATTGTCTATTACTTCGTTTAAGAAATTTGTTTCTTCGAATTCGTCATTTTTAGCAAAGTAGTTTACAGAACGGTTCATAAACATCACCTCTTCTTTTTTATCCTCAGCAGGAAGAACTACGTCTTTAGCGAAATCTTGACAGAACTTAAGGTATTTCTTAGTCATAAACGCTTCGTCTTGGAAGATATCTACATTTAAGAAATGCTCTAACCAATAACGTGCATCATATTTATTACTATCTATCGTTAAGATTTTATATCCTTCTTCTTTTTTATAGTTGAAGATAATACATCCTTTATCTAATTTGTTTAAGTTGATTCCTTGTAGAAGAAGCATTTCTAGATTAGAATCTTTTTCTTGTAATTGTAAGAAATCAGTTTTAAGTTCACTCTTAAAGATACCGATAGCATCTACAACATTATTATCAATAGATAAGTTTGTTAAGTAAGTAACATAAACCTCACCATTTTTAATGTGTGGGTGATTAGATTGCTCGTATAAGTGACGTGTGATTTTTTTAGAAACTTCTTGTACATTATCTGCTGAAGGAGCATTGAAAATCTCATTTGCAAAGTTGTACATTTCGTTGAATTCTAAATCAACATCATGAGCAAATTGGTAATAGCTTTCTTCTTTTTCGCGGAACGGTTTAAAGAAATACTCTTTTAATAAAGGAGCTATTTCATCGTTTAAATTATAAGGTTCTGCAGATAAGAAGATAGCTTCATTTCTACTTTTATTCCCAACTCTATGAATAGATAGAGTTTCAATGTGCGTATTAAATAAGTTGATCATAATGGCAATAATATATTAAGTAGTAGTATACCACTTAAAGTATAAATTAAAAAATGAAATTAATAGTTATTAGTTCCAAGTGTCTTCGTATCCGAAGTCTTCAAAACTATCATCTCCGTCGAACATATCGAAGTCTTCGTCATCGAAGTCATCGTCAAATTCTCCATAAATATCTTCATTCGATACAGGGTTGGCTGTGAATGATTTGCCCGGCATACTATCTGGTAAGATACCATGAGAGAAAAGTAATTCTGGGTAAGCTGTCCCTGGCTCTTCTTCTTCGATAGCTCCTAATTCAACGAAGAAAGTCCACATATTTAAAAAGTCATATACATATATGATTTTTGTGTTTTCTTCATCTAAGATAGAACCGATAGTAGTAGAGCTCATTGTTTTGTGCTCTCCAGGAGTATCTCCTATATCGAACAACGAAATTTCCTCTTCTAGTTGAGTCCATTGATCATCACACGCATAAAAAGAAGCTGCCTCCATTCCGTCAAAACCAAAAGCATTAACGATAGCATTGTGTAAATCTTCTAATGAGTCATCTTCTAAAATAGCAATGTCTCTAAATATATCTTCCTCAGTATCAAGGATTACTCTGAACTTATAAACCATAACTTTTTTGTGGATTAGAAACGCAAATTTAAACTTATTATTCATTATTGAGGAATAAAACCCTGTCTTTTTACCTACATTTTAACGAAATAGCTACACCTGGTTGAGAGCCAGTTTTTTAGTGTAAAAGCAAGCGTTTTACAGTTCATCCCTTAAACTTGACAATTCGGTAGTCTTCTTTTTTTTAGTTGTTGGTTCTGTTACATCTTTGCTTCAACAAAAAACACCAGAGATATGAAAATTATTATTACCATTACTTTATTTTTGATAACATTCTTCTTATCTATGTTTGGAATAAACAGAACAGGAGATTCAAAAAGTGTTTTTCAAGAAAAACAACAGTTAATAAATGTAAAGACTAATCTTGTTTTAAAAGATGAAGCAAAAAAATAATATTGTAAAGATCGGGGCTGTATTACTGATAACATTTTTAATGTTTAGAAGGGTACTTAATCTCCATTACTTAGATATCTATTTATTTATATTCTACTTCAGTATACTTGTTTCGGTGGTATTGGGAGTTAATTACTATTTGAAGAAGATATATTTCGGTAAACTGAATATGTATCTAAGAAAAAACGAACGAAATATCGGATGGGCTACAGCGATTACTACGGCTATTAACTTTGTAGTAATACTCTGTGTCGCTATTCTTCTAAAGATGATTAATAGTTTCTTTGTAGAGGGAGGGCATATCGCTACTGTGTTTATGAATGGGGGCTTTAGGTCTGTTTTAAACTTCACTGTGTTTTATACTATTTTATTAGCGATCTATTTTCATATTACCTTTTCTTCTTTAGTAAAAGATCAACAGTTAGAAGAACAGAAAGTAATAACAGGTAATGTGTCTGCCCAGTTCGAAAGTCTTAAGAACCAGTTAGATCCTCACTTTTTGTTTAATAGTTTAAATGTATTAGGGGCATTAATAGAAGAGGATCAAGAAAAAGCAGTAGAGTTTAACCATTCTCTTTCTAAAACTTACCGCTATATCTTAGATCAGAAGAATAAAGAATTAGTTCCTTTAGAAGAAGAGTTAGCCTTTGCGAAGACTTATATTGAGCTGTTACAGATGCGATTTGAAGATAGTTTGATCTTTGAATTGCCAGAAAAGGTAAAACAAGAAGGTGCTAAAGTAGTTCCATTGTCTTTACAGTTGCTATTAGAAAATGTGATTAAGCACAATAAGTCATCTTCACAGAGACCAATACATATCCTAATTAAAGAAAGTCCTGACGGATATCTAATAATCCAAAATACATTGAATAAAAAACAGGCTTTCGAAAGTAGAAAAGGAATCGGGTTAGAGAATATAGCCAGTCGATATGCGCTATTAACTTCTAAACCAGTATTTATAGAAGAGTCAGAAGAATATTTTACAGTAAGAATACCAATACTAACTAAAATTATAGAACAGATGAGAATCATAGATGTACCTGAGAACGAACAAGAAATCTTAGTAGAAGCTAAGAAAAATGTAGAAAAAATAAAGAAGTTTTATGCTCATTTAACTACATTCATCATGGTTAATGTTTTTTTAATCGTGATCAATATGATTACCAATCCAACTTTTCCATGGGCATTGATTCCTTTATTTGGATGGGGAATAGGCTTAGCTGCTGATGCGATGAGAACATTTAATTACAGTCTGTTCTTAGGTAAAGATTGGGAGGATAAGAAAATCAGAGAGTATATGGATAAGCATAATAATGGAGGTACACAAAAATGGAACTAACAGGATATGAAAGAGTCAACCATATCACCAGAAGCTTTAAGGAGCTATCAAAGACTTCAAAGAAAGCGTTATAATAGTTTAGTTTGTATTGGGATAGAGATTATTGTTTATATGGCAATTATAGCCTTTATATTCTTTGCTAATTATTATCATTTTAAACGAGTACGAGTAGGTAATGATAATCCAATGAATGCATATTTACTGTTTTCTATATTAATTCTATGTGCATTGGTAAGAGTTATTATTCTATACATAGATAAGATACCTGTGTTGTCAAAGTTGCAAGAGAGAATGGAGAAGAGAGAATTCGAAAGATTAAAAAAAACATATCAATACCAAGTAAGATTAAATCATCATGATTAGTATAGTTATTATTGAAGATGAAAAGCCTGCAGCTCGCTCGCTAGAGAGGAAGTTAGATAAGTTAGGTTATAGTTCTATGATAAACCTTTCTAGTGTCGAAGAGGCAGTATTATGGTTTGGTTCTAATAAAGAACCAGACCTTATTTTTTTAGATATTCAGTTGTCTGATGGACTGTCATTTGAGATATTCGAACAAGTAAAGATTAATAGTTCTATTATTTTTACAACAGCCTATGATGAGTATGCTTTAAGAGCATTTAAGTTGAATAGTATAGATTATTTACTTAAACCTATTGAAGAGAAAGAATTAAAACAAGCCATCGAAAAGTTTGAGAATAATCGAGCTGTTTTTTTTGGATTTAACCAACAATTAGATCTCTTTAAGCAGTTTATGAACTCGAGTAGTACAGGTACAGTGGAGTATAAAGAGCGCTTTGTGGTAAAGGTGGGAACACAGATAAAGATTGTGATGCGCTCTGAGGTTGTTTGTTTTTATAGTGAGAATAAAGCTTCTTATGTACAGACTACAGAAGGGCGTAATTATATTATCGATTACAGTCTTGAGGAATTAGAAAAGATGGTAGACCCAACAGATTTCTTTAGAATGAATAGAAAGTTTATTGTGTCTATTCACAGTATTAAAGATATTTATTCCTATTCTAACTCTAGGTTAAAGCTAAACTTGATTAATCTAGAATCAGAAGAGCTAATCGTGAGTAGAGAGAAGGTAAATGACTTCAAAAAATGGATTGAAAAATAAGACTAAGGTTTAAAAAAATAAATAAAACTAATAGTAATCAAATTATAAATGCATATGTATTGTAAAAATTGTTAATTTAGTTTTTAATTAAAAAAATAATTATGAAAAAGTTAAGTGTTTTATTCGCATTAGTTTTACTGATGGTTTCTTGTCAGAAGAAGAATGTTATAGAGATAATGACAGAGAATCTACCAGATAACACTAAAGTAGAGGTTTATATTAGAAGCTTAGATTTCAATGAACCCGAAGTTGTAGCTACGGGAGATATAGTTGGAGGTAAGGCTGTATTAGACAATCCATTTACAGAAGGAGAATGGACTTATTTATCTATAAAAGAGTCGGAAGATGTGAATCATATTGTTCTTTTTGTAGGAGAGCCAGGTACAATTACAATTAGATTTGATAAGAAAAATCCAGATAAAAGTACAGTAGAAGGGACACCTAATAATAAGAAAGTACAGCAGTTTATGGAAGATACTCGTCCCATATCAGAAAAGATGAATGCTTTTGTTGAAAAAAATATGGCGAGAATGCAAGAGTTGTCAGAATCAGCAACTACTGAATCAGATCAAGAAGAACTTAAAAAGTTAAGAGAAGAATATAAAGGCTTTGCAAATGAATTTGATACAACAATCAAGAAGTATGAAGCAGCCAATAGAGATAACGTATTTGGATTAATCATGTTTGTAGAATTGATGAATATGCAAGAAAAATCATTAACGGAGTATAAGGCAGATTTTGACCAATATCCAGAAGCATTGAGAACATCTAAATTCGGTAAGAGAGTGGAAGCACGTATCAAAGATTTAGTAGAAAATGAAGGAAAAGAGGTTGTACAGTTCAATATAGGAGATAAGCTGCCAGAGTTTAAAGGGCTTACCCCTGAGGATAAAGAGTTAACACTATCTTCATTCTTAGAAGGCAAAAAACTAGTGCTTGTAGATGTGTGGGCTTCATGGTGTGGTCCTTGTCGTCAAGAGAATCCAAATGTTGTCAAAACGTACGAAGAGTATCATAAACTTGGTTTTGACATTATAGGATATTCTTTAGATAAGGATAAAGTAGCTTGGGTTAAGGCTATTGAAACAGATAAACTAATTTGGGCACAAGTTTCTAATCTACAGTTCTGGAAAGACCCGATTGTTGAAGATTATGGTATACAAGGGATTCCTGCGAATTACCTAATTGATGGTAATGGTGTTATTGTAGCAATGGATTTGAGAGGAAATGAATTAGGAGAAAAAGTAAAAGAGCTGTTAGTAAAATAATTTATACAGTAAGTATATCTTAGAACTGCTATGACTTTAGGTTATAGCAGTTTTTTTTGAAACTAAAATTAGCTCGTTTAAGGCACTTATTTGTAAGGTAAAAAGGGCAAATAGACTCGTTGTAATTCAAGTTTTTAGCAGAATAATACAAGTTTTTAGCCAAATTTGTTAATATATTGATATGAAAGGTTAATTGTGATTAAAAGTATTCAAATGAAGAGGGTTTAGTCCTATATAATATCTATTTTTAACCGATGTAAAAACAAAAAATATCTCAATGAAGAAGTTAAGTGTATTGCTTTTTGGCGCATTGGTATTTGTATCATGCCAAGATAAAAATGTAATTGAAATTACGACGAAGAATATTCAAGATAATGCAAAAGTAGAAATACTGTCTAAAGAGATTGGTCAAGATACGCCGTTTGCGGTAGCAGAAGGAGTTATTGTTGATGGTAAGGTGAGCCTTAAGAATCCATTTACAGAAATAGACGAAGGTTTTCTTTCTATCCAAGAGGAAGGACAGGTAGGGCATAGCGTTTTCTTTATGGGAGAACCTGGTAAAATTACCATTGAATATGACCAACATCACCCTGATCGCCCTATCATTGGTGGAACTGAGAATAATATAAAGTTACAACAGTTCTTAAATGAGATAAAACCTTATACTGATAAACTGACACAGTTTCTAACTGAGAATGGAGCGGTACTTAATAATGTATCTGGTGATAACGATCCAGCAGTCATAGAAAAACTGAAACAACAATATAATGTATTGTCAGAAGAGACTTCTAGATTAGTAGATAAATTTGAGATAGAGAACAATAGAACCGCTCTAGGGCTATTAATGATTTCTCAAAAGATAGGTTCGAAAGAAAAGTCATTAGACGAATTAAAAGAAGAGTTTAGTAAATACCCTGCACAGTTAAAAAAGACAAAATTAGGTAAGAAGGTACAGTCGCTATTAACAGGAGCAGAAGGAGACTTAGCTATTGGAGGTAAGTTACCTGACTTTAAGGGACTGACACCAGAAGGCGAAGAATTAACTTTAACTACTTTCTTAGAAGGGAAGAAGTTAGTCTTAGTAGATCTATGGGCTTCGTGGTGTGGACCATGCCGTCAAGAGAACCCTAATTTAGTAAAAGCTTATGAAGTATATCACGATAAAGGTTTTGATATTATAGGGTATTCGCTAGATAAAGAAGAAGTAGCTTGGAAAAAAGCTATTCAAGTAGATAAGTTAACTTGGACTCAGGTTTCTAATTTGATGTATTGGGATGATCCTATTGTACCAATTTATGGAATAGAGGGAATTCCTGCAAGTTATTTAATAGATGGGAATGGTACTATTCTAGCAATGAATCTAAGAGGAGAAGAACTTAGTAAGAAGATAGAAGAAATCTTAGCTAAGTAATTAGAAAATATAAAGCTATCATGAGTATGTTCATGGTAGCTTTTTTTATTACAATTATAGAACTGTATAAGGTATTTATAGGGTAAGCATAATAGTATTTAGTTAATCATTTTAAAAAGTATGTAAAAATAAAGGGGTTCGTTTAAAATAATGTCTATTTTTAAGGATTAAAATAAAAAACATATTTAAATGAAAAAATTAGGAGTTTTTCTTATCGCCGCATTAGTATTTGCATCGTGTGAGAAAAAAAGTGTTATTGAAGTGACTGCTAGTAACTTCCCTGATAATACTGAAGTAGAAATATTAGCTGTAGAGGTAGGTAAAGATGTGCCTACAGAGGTAGCTAAAGGAACTATCGTAGGTGGGAAGGTATCTATCGAACATAAGTTTACAGAGTTAGATGAAGCTTTTTTAAGTATTAAAAGTGAAGGAGAGCAAGGGTTTAATGCCTTTTTCTTAGGTGAACCAGGAACGATTACAATTAAGATTGATAAAGAAACACCAGAGAAGACTGTTGTTGGTGGAACTGAGAACAATGAGAAGCTTCAGAAGTTTCAAAATGAAATTAATCCTTATGCAGAGAAGATCATGAAGTTCTCTGACGAGAATGGAATGCAAATGATGATGATGGCTCAAAGCGGTCAAACAGATTCTGAAGAGTTTAAAAAATTACAAGCTCAGTACGAAGAATTGTTAGTAGCTCCTAAAACTATTTTAGACAAATACGCTAAAGAGAATGAGGGGAATGCTTTCGGAATGTTTTTACTAAATCAAATGATTCCTGCAGGAGAAAAAACACCAGCAGAATTTAAAGCAGAGTACGACAAATATTCTAAAGGATTAAAAGAATCTAAGATAGGTAAGAGAGTTGCTGAGCGTTTAAGCCAAATATTAGATGAGGGTGAAGGAGTAAAAGGATTATCAGTAGGAGAAAAATTACCAGAGTTTAAAGCACTTACTCCAGAAGGAAAAGAATTAACTCTATCCTCTTTCTTACAAGGAAAGAAGTTAGTGTTGGTAGATGTTTGGGCAGCATGGTGTGGACCTTGCCGTCAAGAAAATCCTAATGTAGTAAAAGCGTATGAAGCTTACCATGCAAAAGGGTTTGATATTATCGGATACTCTATCGATAAAGAAGACGCTGCATGGAAGAAAGCGATTGCAACAGATAAATTAACTTGGACTCAAGTATCTAACTTAAAGTTCTGGGAAGATCCTATCGTTGCAGATTATGGTATCGAAGGGATCCCTGCTAACTACCTTGTAGATGGTAACGGAACTATTCTTGCTATGAACTTAAGAGGTGAGGAGCTAAGTAAAACAGTAGAAGAATTATTAGCTAAATAATCTTCGTTTACAATAAAGCAAAAAGGGCTATTATGACAATGTCATAATAGCCCTTTTTGCTATCTATAATTTGGCTTTTTAAAGAATTATGAATGTTTGCCTACGGCAGTAGGTGCGTAGATTACATACAAAAAAAGACCGTTATATCGCTATAACAGTCTTTTTTATCAGGATCTAAAACACTTTTTAGAAATTTGGTTTCAAATTGTACTTTTTGTAGAAAGCATCAATTACTTCTACAACTTCGTCAGCTGAATCGACGATCTTGATTAAGTTCATATCTTCAGGAGAGATATTGTGGTATTTATCTAAAAGAACATCTTTTACCCAATCAATTAATCCACCCCAGAAAGCGCTACCTACTAATACGATAGGGAATTTAGCAATCTTTTTCGTTTGGATCAATGTGATCGCTTCGAATAATTCATCTAGCGTACCGAATCCTCCAGGCATAACTACAAACCCTTGAGAATATTTAACGAACATTACCTTACGTACGAAGAAATAATCGAACTGTAAGTTCTTATCGCTATCAATATATGGGTTGAAGTGTTGTTCGAAAGGTAGCTCTATGTTTAGACCTACAGATACTCCCTTACCTAAGTGAGCTCCTTTATTACCAGCTTCCATGATACCAGGACCACCACCAGTAATAATACCGTAACCTGCTTTACTTACTTTAAAAGCAATTTCTTCTGCTAATTTATAGTAAGGATCATCTGTTTTAGTTCTAGCAGAACCAAAGATAGATACACATGGCCCGATACGACCTATTTTCTCATACCCATTAACGAATTCAGACATGATTTTAAAGATTCCCCATGAATCATTAGTCTTAATCTCATTCCAAGATCTTTGTTTGAACTTGTCTTGGATTTTAGCCTCTTCGCTTTCAAATGCTTCTTTCATATTCTTAATTTTTTAATTCCATTTTTAAAAACTTAGCTGTATAGCTTTTGTCATTTTTACATATTTCTTCAGGTGTCCCTTTAGCAACTATCTGACCACCTTGACTACCTCCTTCATATCCCACATCGATGATATAATCTGCTGTTTTGATAACATCTAGATTGTGTTCGATAATTAAGATAGAGTTCCCTTTATCCACTAATCTATTGATTACCTCCATCAGCACTCGTATATCTTCGAAGTGCAGACCTGTTGTAGGTTCGTCTAAGATATAAAACGTATTACCTGTATCTTTCTTAGATAACTCACTCGCTAGTTTGATACGTTGAGCCTCTCCTCCAGATAGAGTAGTGCTCTGCTGGCCTAGGGTGATGTATCCAAGTCCTACTTCGTTTATCGTTTTAATCTTTCTATATATCTTCGGAATATTCTCAAAGAATCCTACAGCTTCTGCTACAGTCATATCTAGTATATCTGATATAGACTTTCCTTTATAGCGAATCTCTAGTGTTTCTCTATTGAATCGTTTTCCTTGACATGTTTCACATTCTACATAGACATCAGGTAAGAACCCCATCTCTATGGTACGCACTCCAGATCCTTCACAGGTATCACATCGTCCTCCTTTTACATTAAAGCTAAAACGCCCTGGTTTATACCCTCGTATAGCCGCTTCTGGTACTTGTGCAAATAAGTTTCTTATATCAGAGAATACATCTGTATAAGTAGCAGGGTTAGATCTAGGTGTACGTCCTATCGGACTTTGATCGATAGAAATCACCTTGTCAATATGTTCTAAACCTACTATTTTTTTATAAGGTTGTGGTTTTGCTACTGCATGGAAGAAGTGTGTGTTTAAGATCGGGTATAATGTACCGTTGATTAACGTAGATTTACCAGACCCTGACACTCCTGTCACACAAGTAAGTGTACCTAGAGGAATCTCTATGGTCACATCCTTTAAATTATTTCCTGTTGCGCCTTCTAACTTCAATGTTTTACCATTTCCTTTTCTGCGTTTTTTAGGAACTTCTATTTTAAGCTTACCATTTAGGTAATTAGCTGTTAATGTATCCTCTTTTAATAATTGAGCAGGTGTACCTTCACTTATTATCTTTCCTCCATTCTTACCTGCTTTAGGACCGATATCGATAACGTAATCTGCGCGTTCGATCATATCCTTATCATGCTCTACTACTAAGACTGAGTTACCGATGTCTCTTAGTGACTCTAGCGATTTGATCAACCTTTCATTGTCTCGTTGATGTAATCCGATACTGGGCTCATCTAAGATATATAATACACCTACTAACTGAGAACCTATCTGAGTCGCTAATCTGATTCGCTGCGCTTCTCCACCTGATAAAGTTCGAGAGCTTCTATTCAAAGATAAGTAAGTTAATCCAACATCTTGCAAGAAAGATAGACGAGTAGTGATTTCTTTTAATACTTCAGACCCAATACTCTTTTGTTTCTCTGATAATTTGCTTGGTAATTCTTTAAACCAATGGATTAGTGTCTCCACATCCATCTGTATAAGCTCACCGATATTCTTATCGCTTATTTTAAAATAGAGTGCTTCTTTTTTAAGACGAGTACCATTACATTCAGGACAGTCGATTTCATCCATAAACTCCTTTGCCCATCTTTTGATAGTTGCACTATCACTTTCTTCAAATTGGTTTTTGATGAAATTGACAATACCCTCGAAGTCTATTTTATAGTTCTTAGTAATACCCGCTACTTTAGATACTACAGAGAAACTCTCTTGTCCACCATTAAGAATAATATCCATAGCTTCTGCTGGAATCTTTTCTATAGGATCATTTAGAGAGAAATTGTATTTCTCAGCGATAATCTCTAATTGTTTGAACATCCAAGATTTCTTCTCTATTCCTAGAGGAATAAGACCTCCACCTTTGATAGAAATCTTAGGGTCTGGGATGATCTTAAGATGATTTATCTCGTTGATCGTACCTAATCCATTACAGCATGGACACGCTCCCTTAGGAGAGTTAAAAGAGAAATTATTAGGTTCTGGTTTAGAATAAGAGATACCTGTGGTAGGACACATTAGGTGACGGCTAAAGAAACGAGCTGTCTCTCCTTCATGCTCTAATACCATGATGATATCATCTCCATAGTGCATGGCTACTTTGATACTCTCTGTAAGGCGTTGCTTAGTCTGTTCTGTATCATCTATAGCTATTCTATCGATTACTGTCTCGATATCATGCGTCTTATATCTATCCACACGCATACCTGAAGTGATGTCTTTAATCTCTCCATCTATGCGCACTTTTAAGAATCCTTGTTTAGCTATCTGTTCAAATAACTCTCTATAATGTCCTTTTCTAGCGCGTACTACCGGGGATAGTATATTGATGCGTTTACCTTGATATTCACTGATAATCAGATCTAGAATCTGCTCGTCAGAGTAACTCACCATTTTTTCACCCGTATTATAACTATACGCTTCACCGGCTCTAGCGTATAGCAAACGCATAAAGTCATATATCTCAGTGATCGTACCTACAGTAGATCTCGGGCTTTTATTGGTTGTCTTCTGCTCGATAGCAATCACAGGAGACAGACCGTCTATCTTATCCACATCAGGTCTTTCTAGTCCTCCTAAGAATTGTCTAGCATAAGCAGAGAAAGTCTCTATATATCGGCGTTGGCCTTCTGCATAAATAGTATCAAAGGCTAGAGATGATTTTCCCGAACCGGATAAACCTGTGATAACCACCAGTTTTTCACGAGGGATAGACACATCTATATTTTTAAGATTATGAACTCTAGCTCCTAGTACTTCTATTGTTTCTTCTGTTTTAGACATATTTTTTGGCAAAGGAACAAATATACAATTTTATCTCACCAATGAGAAGGACATCTGTCATTCTGCGATAGAGATTAGCAATTTTTTATTTCGTTGGTTTGTGATTTTGTTTTCTCACACCTCCACAAAAAAAGCACCTTCACACCTCCACAAAAAAAAACATCTTCACAAAAAAAGACAAAAAAAATAAGTACTTTTAGAGCTAAATTATAACACACAACAATGAAAGCGGCAATATTATATAAATCGGGTAGCACACCCAAATGTGGAGAGATAGACTCCATACTCACTGCGGAAGAGGGGCATAGGATCATTAAGGTCAAAGCTTCTGCGGTAAAGAATCTAGATAAATCTAGAGTAAGTGGAAAACACTATGCAAGTTATAAAGAGTTTCCCACTGTAGTGGGGACAGATGGAGTAGGAGAATTAGAAGACGGGACTAGAGTATATGGTTTTGGTATCACAGGGATGTTAGCTGAGCAAGCCATAATAGGAGATAATTATACCCCTATTCCTCATACCTTAGATAATGTGACAGCTGCAGCATTACCTAATGCCGTACTAGGATCAGCTATGCCACTGCTGATTAGAGCGAAGTTAGAAGCAGGACAGACAGTCTTATTCAATGGAGCTACGGGAGTCACAGGTCAAGTAGCGGTACAGATAGCAAAACACTACGGCGCTAAGCATATCATAGTCACAGGGAGAAATGAAAAACTCCTAGAAGAATTAAAATCTTATGGAGCTAGTCATACAATCAATTTAAAAGATACAGACGAAAATATAAAGCAACAATTAAGTGTGATTCACAAAGAGACTCCTATAGATATTGTAATTGATTATTTATGGGGCAAACCTATTTCACTTATCATGGAGGTATTAAAGGGAGAGTCTATGACCCACCTTGCCCATACTACTAAGATCGTTACAGCAGGTGATATGGCAGGTAAAGAAATTGCGTTATCATCAGCCATACTTAGGAGTTCTGCTATTGAGATTTTAGGTTCTGGTTTTGGAAGTCTTTCTCCAGAAGAACTTATTGTATTTAATAAAGTTATACTACCAGAGATGTTTTTATTAGCATCGAATAATAAACTGCACATCCAGACAGAAGCGCATGCGATAGAAGATATCGAACAAGTATGGAATAAGCAAGTCCCTTCGGGTACTAGACTGGTGATTACTATTTGATATATAAGACCTGGAAATATAAAGAGCTACTTATCCGAAGTAGTTCTTTTTTTATGTTTTCGTTCGCTAGAATGATTAACTATAACTGTACAGTTATAGTAGGACGAGACAGGTTTCGTTCGATTTGAGTCCGTAGTGAGTCCGTTAATTAGCACAAAATAACGGAGAGAGTAGGGACTTACTTCTCAAGTATATAAGTATTGTCTAAAAGAATAGCAATACGAACTAAGAACTAGACAAGAAATAACTTTTATTAATATTTATTTAAGAAAAATAAATCCCTTGAATAATAAATGTGTAGTATTTTCGTTTATAATTTGTATATTAGTCATGCAATTTAGTTTAATATTAATTTTTTAATACAGTATGAGAGTAACTGTAGATTGATTTAGCTGTTGGTGTTCGAATAATCCAACAGCCTATTGTTTAACATTTAAAATAAATAATTATGGCAAAGAATGATTTGTTTAGAAAAGATTGGTTGGATATCGTCTTTGAGCACCGCAATAAGGCGTATGGAGCGTATAATTTGCGCAAAAACAGTTCGCGTACCACGGTTTTATCCTTAGTAGCAGGAATGTTTCTCTTTAGTGCCGTATTTATTGTTCCTACAGTGATCTCTAATTTATTTGCAAGTAATGATCCAGGTTCGGTTATAGT
The DNA here is from genome assembly GCF_030326305.1 of Myroides odoratimimus. Lineage (GTDB taxonomy): Bacteria > Bacteroidota > Bacteroidia > Flavobacteriales > Flavobacteriaceae > Flavobacterium > Flavobacterium odoratimimum_A. Next base: position 23,105 of record NZ_JACAKB010000037.1, read on the forward strand.
GATTATTGATGAAGTTATTAAACCTACAGCAGTAGAAGAAGAAATCTTTACACCTAAGGAGGAGCCAATCGTAGAACCCCCTGCCAACAAGGTAGAAACAGTATTAAGCAAGACTAAAGAAGTAGAGTTTCGCGAGTTCGAGGCAGCAGATGCGAATGAAGTTACTACTGTAGCCCCTACAGTAGATGAGTTTATAGATGCTAATCCGGGCGCACACAATCTAGATGCTAATCCAGATGGGGTAATTGCTATTGATGAAGCTAGAACAGATAATCCGAATGAAGTGGTGGATTCTAGTGACGCTACAACAGGAGAAGCGCTAGAAGATACGACAGTGTATATAGGAGTATCTACTAAAGCAGAACCTTATGAGACAATGGCTAAATTTAGCAGCCGATTTGTGGGTTCATTTAGAACACCAGATTTGGATGCTAGTGTGAAGGAGGTAAAAGTTATCATGTCTTTTATAGTAGAGAAAGATGGTAGTCTAACAGATATCAAAGTGATGAGAGATCCAGGATATGGAGTAGGACAAGAGGCTATTAGGGTCTTAAAGAGAATGCCAAAATGGAAACCTGCCCTGAATAAAGGAAAGGCAGTTCGTTCTCAGTTCACGCTACCTGTTACGATTAGAGTTCAGTAAATTGTTTAGACTTTTCTATATTAAGCAGTATTCAGAGATGGATACTGCTTTTTTTATCTTCTTTAGATATTTGTAAATCATGTTCTACATAGTATCTTTACAATTCGATAGGTTGGTAATGGACTTGTAATATCAAAGACTAGAGTATTAGAGTTGCCTTATAAATCCCTTTCATTATGACATACACAGAGGTAAAAAATAAGATAGATGAATTGATTCTAAAAGCGGAATTAAAAGGGAAGTTGTCAAGTGAGCAACTGAATAGGTTACACAATAAATTTAGGTTAGAGTGGAATTACAACTCTAACAGTATGGAGGGGAATACCTTAACTATTGCTGAGACGCGTAGTGTAATGATAGGAAATATAGATGTACGACATAAACCTATTAAAGATATTTTAGAGGTTAAGGGGCATGATGAAGTCATTAGCAGTATCTTAAAGCTAGGCAAGGCAGAAATAAGATTATCTGAGAAGAGAATAAAGGAAATTCATCAGGCAATTATGTATGAAGAAGATCCTAATAAGCGTGAACAGATTGGAAAGTGGAAGACTGATGCTAATGAGATAATAAATCATAAAGGAGAAAAATACTTATTTGTTTTACCTGAAGATGTGCCCCAGCGAATACATGAATTATTAAACCAAACCAATGCTTCAATAGATCGAATCCAGCGAAAAGCTAAAGATGCTCCACATCCAATAGACGTAGCACTAAACTTCCATATAGAATATTTAAATATACATCCCTTTTATGATGGTAATGGTAGAACTGCTCGAGTTTTAAGTAATTTAATTCTTGTTGCATTAGGCTATCCTCCTTTATGGATTAATGATCAAGAAAGAGGTGTTTACTATCGTTATGTGGCAGATATTCAGTGTTATGGAGGACGTAGAGAAGAGTTGTTCTCTTTCTTAGGAGAGCTGATACTTCGATCTCAAGGAATGGTCTATGATGTACTAGAAGGGAAGTCTATAGAAGAGGTGGAGGATATCGATAAAGAAATAGAACTTCTAAAGCGTGAACTAAAAGCAAAAGAAAATTTAGCCAAGAAATTCCCTAATAAAGAGAAGCTTATTGAGCAAAACTACATTGAGAGTATTGAACCTTTATTTAGAACTATTGGAAACGAAATTAAGAAGTTTGATGATTTATTTGGAGCGATCTTCACTACTTATTTTTATGAATTTGATTCTGATAGTGCGTTTGATAATGTACATCTAAGTTTAGATTTAAGAGAAGTCTATCGCAAGATAGAATGGCAGAGGGATATCAGTAGTGTAATTTTTATCATCCTTTTTCAAGAGTTAAGATTAGTAGATGATTTGCCTTCTTTTGAGGTAGAGATAATATGTGATTATCATCAGTCAGGATATAGTATTAAGCTCAATGATATAAGTCTATTAGAAAGAAACTATACGCATATACTACAGGAAGAGGAGATCTTAGACTTATGTAAAGAAATAAACACTCATATATTAAAGGAAATTAGTATTCTTAAACAGTAATTTTATAATAGCAGTATTCAGAGATGGATGCTGCTTTTTTTTATCTTATTTGAATATTAGAATTTTGATTGGTTATAATGAATTATATTTAAAATTCCTAAAAGTCAAAAACCGCTTGCCTGAATTATCTCAGTAGCTAACGGAAATAGGATTGGTGCAAATTTGATATATACTGTTAGACTGGCAACACAGGAAATATTTTTTTTTTTTTTAAAACTTTATAAAAAGAGAAGAATATGAAAGGAAATTTAACTTATCTGAGAGTAAAGAAAAGTCATTTAAAAACTACAGCTTATGTTCTTAATACATCAGATGATGAAATTGAATTAATGAGTAAATTGATGAAAAAGACTTTATATGGTATTGTTTTATTGGGATTATTATCATACATTATTTTATCGCAATATTTTGATATTTATAGTTTTGTTTATTTGTTCATAGTGGCTGGGGTACTAATTTTTGGAACTGTTTTTTACCTCTTCGAAGTTAGAAAAGCATTAGGATTAAGAAAGTTAAGAAATGATATATCTATAGGTCAATCATTACAAGCAAGTTGGGTTACAATAGAGATGCTCTATTCTTCATTGAATAATTTTTATGATCAACTGATTATTGATGATATATTATCAGGAAAGAAAAAGAAAGATACTGTAGTTATTGAAAATATAGAGCTAAGCTTAAGAAGTAATGCAGAAAAAAATTTAGTAAATAAGCGAAAATGGTTAACTATAATAGGAGCGATTACTATACTTTTTTTAGGAACTGTATGGAAATTATATATAGATGTTGTAGGAAAAGAAGTTCCTTTTAATACAATTTTCTAAGTACACGACAAAAAACTAAAGCAATTGATATTTAAAGGGTTGTGTCCATTTTTAGAGAGTAATAATCTTG
>NZ_JACAKB010000038.1 GCF_030326305.1 Myroides odoratimimus
CAAGAAGCGACGAAAATGGTTCGTAGGATTATGGGATTATCCTTTAGATCTACCTTTAAATATCCCTAATGCGTAATACGGGATTATAGTGACAACACCTCTATTTCTTGGTTTTGGACAGTCAGAACTTGGTAATTATTTAACAACACTAAAGGCAATTTATCCTTATATTCTTGATATACTTGTTCAGCTACTTCTGTAAAAGGTTCACATCCATAATGTACTAAAGGATATTGATCTATCATTCCCATTGCCTTGTATTCTGTCAACTTAGGGGCAAATGATTTGTCATCCATTGCCTCTATATATCGAATGTCAGGACACATCACAACACTTCCTGCCGAAGTCCCTATATACAGCTTCCCTTTAGACACCTCTGCTTTTATTAAGTAATCAGCACCCATTTCTTTTAAAGTTTGGAGTAGGTAAAAAGAATTTCCGCCTGATACAAAAATGTAATCATTAGTACTTACTTTCTCTCTGATTTCTTCATTACTTGCTGTACTCAGTTCTAATACATCTATAATGATTCCTAAACTTTCGAAAGCTCTTTTGTCATTTTCTACATGTCCCACATACTCTTTTACTACACTGGCTGTGGGAATAAAGGTCACCCTTTTTCCTTTTACTTCTTCACCAGCAAAGTCGCTAAATAAGCTAACTACATCACAGAATGAAGAACTTAAAAACATCTTTATCACGATACAAACTCTTAAAATTGATAAAACTAAAGTACAATTCTTACTAATACGCTTTTGCGATTAATTATAGCTATTTTCAAACCACAATTTACTATACTGACCTCAGTATAAACTCAATGTTAACTGAGAAGAAGAGAATCTCTCTTTATTCTCTAATTCTAATAAGAATTTCTTTCTCCAAATCCCTCCTCTGTAGCCTGTCAGACTACCATCAGTACCTATAATTCGGTGACATGGGATCACAATAGCTATTCTATTCATTCCATTCGCATTCGCTACAGCTCTAATACTTTTTGGAATCTGTAGATACTCCGATTGTTCTTTATAAGATTTTGTTTCTCCATAAGGGATATGGAGAAGTCCATGCCACACCTGTTGTTGGAATACTGTTCCTATTAGATCTAAAGCAACACTACCTGAAATCTTTCATTCATTCTATAGCTATACCTAAATTACTCAGTACTATCTGTCTTATATAACTACTCTTGACAACAACGCTATTCTAAAATAAAATAGGTTCCGAGAAACAATCGGAACCTATTCATTGCTGACTTACTAATCAAGTCATTTATAAAGAAATCTACTAGCCAACTAAATGAGTAAATAGTGCTTCATTATCATTTAAATACTGATAATTAAAATTATGTTTCTCTAATTGTTTAATCAGATGATCATAATCGAGTCTGTTGGCTAATTCTATCCCTACTACCGCAGGGCCTCTTTCTCTATTATTCTTTTTGGAAAACTGAAAATAAGTGATATCATCATCTTTCCCTAGTACTTCATTGACAAACTCCTTTAATGCTCCTGGCCGTTGTGGAAAGTTAACAATGAAATAATGCTTTAGCCCTTCGTATAAGAGTGAGCGTTCTTTTATCTCTTCTGTACGAGTAATATCGTTATTACTTCCACTTACTACACAGACCACCTTTTTACCCACCAATTTATCTTTATACAAATCAAGAGCAGCTATACTCAAGGCTCCAGCTGGTTCTACCACTAGTGCTTCTTCATTATAAAGCTTGAGAATAGTAGTACATACCTTTCCTTCGGCTACTGTTATTACATCGTGTAAACTCTCTTTACAGATAGCAAAGTTTAAATCTCCAACTCGCTTAACAGCAGCCCCATCTACAAAGGTGTCTACTGTATTTAATGCCGTATTCACATTCTCTTGGATAGAAGTCCGCATAGATGCTGCTCCTGCTGGTTCTACTCCTACTATATGAGTATGTGGGCTTAAATGTTTAAATACAGTACTGACTCCAGCTGCTAAACCTCCTCCTCCGATAGGGACAAACACATAATCAATAGGCTCTTTCATAGCCTGTAATACTTCTAATGCTACAGTACCCTGACCTGCGATTACCTCTTCATCATCAAAAGGATGGATAAACACCGCTTTATTCTCTTTACAATACAAGCTTGCTTCTGCATAACAGGCGTCAAATGTATCTCCTTTCAAAACGATGTTAACCTTATCTTTACCGAATAGTTTGACTTGATCTATCTTCTGTTTAGGAGTAGTAATCGGCATAAATATCGTTGCGTGGATATCTAGATGATGACAAGCGAAAGCGACTCCCTGCGCATGATTACCTGCACTAGCACATACCACACCTCCAGACTGCTCGTCTGGAGTAAGTGTAGTAACCTTATTATATGCTCCTCTTAATTTATAAGAACGTACAGGCTGCAAATCTTCTCTTTTCAAATAGATATCTGCCTGATATACTGTACTTAGGTTTAGGTTTTTTATTAAAGGAGTCTGGATGACGACTCGTGCAATATTTTGTTGTGCTTGATATACTTTTGTCAATAAGTTCATGATTGGGATGGTCTTAGTTTTCTTACCTCAGCGCCTGTTTGCCAAAGTTCGCTCTCTCTTAATTCTTTTAACTCTTCTTCTAACTTAGCTCTATAGTCTTTCTCACTATTTGCCTTAATCACAATCTCTGCCTCTCTTCCTGACGCTACACTCTCATATAACTCTTTAAATACAGGAGTAGTAGCATCTCTAAACTTATCTTTCCAATCTAGTGCTCCTCGCTGTGCTGTAGTAGAACAATTAGCATACATCCAGTCCATTCCTCGATCTGCAACTAAAGGCATTAAACTCTGTGTCAACTCTTCTACTGTCTCATTAAATGCTTCGCTAGGTGTATGCCCTTTTGCTCTTAGTACATTGTACTGTGCTTCAAAAATACCTGCAATAGCTCCCATTAACACTCCTCGTTCTCCAGTCAAATCACTATAAGCTTCTCGCTCAAATGTTGTTTCAAACAAATAACCTGAACCAATAGCAATACCTACGGCTAAAGCTCTCTCCTGTGCTCTACCTGTAGCATCTTGGAAAATAGCATAGCTTGAGTTTAATCCACATCCTTCTAAAAATAATGTACGCAATGATGTTCCTGACCCTTTCGGTGCTACTAAAAACACATCTACTCCTGCTGGTGGAATAATATTCGTTTTCTGATGAAAAGCTACTCCAAAACCATGCGAAAAATACAATGCTTTACCTGTTGATAGATTACCTTTAACTGCCTCCCACGTATGAATTTGTCCTGCATCTGATAGTAGGTTCATGATAATCGTACCGCGTTGGCAAGCCTCTTCGATATCAAATAAAGTCTCTCCTTCTACCCATCCATCAGCTACTGCCTTATCCCAACTGTTAGAATCCTTGCGTTGTCCAACAATTACATTAATTTTATTATCTCTTAAATTCTGTGCCTGTCCTGGTCCTTGTACTCCATAACCAATAACAGCCAATACCTCATTTTTTAATACTTCTCTTGCATTATCTAATGTAAATTCTTCTCTAGTCACTACATTTTCTAGTGTTCCTCCAAAATTAATTTGTCCCATTTTTTATAGTTTTTTGTTTTTTTGTGATTTCGTGATGTCGTGATATTGTTTAAAAACATTCTTAGTTCTTAATCAAATAAAGCTCTTCATAGTTCATAGGCTTCGTAATCGCTACTCTGCCAGAACGAGTAAACTCTAGTACTCCATAACTAGACAACTGAGTAAAAAGATTCTCTATTTCTTCTATATACCCTGTCTTCTCTATGGCTATAAAATCTTTATCTACTGATAATATTCTAGCTTGATTCACTCTAATGATTTGTTCTACTTGGGTATTAGACAACAAAGATGTTCTTACTTTATAAAGTGCTAGCTCTTGGTAAATGATATCGCTATTCTTATAGGCAAATACCTTAAATACTTCTACTAATCGCTCTAACTGACCGATCAATTTATCGACTTGCTCTTGTGTACTTTTAAATACTACAGTGTATTTAAAAACCTGTTTTATCTCAGATTCTGACACTGTAAGACTATCTAGATTAATATGTCTACGTGTAAAAACATTGGTTATTCTCGTCAGCATCCCAATACTATTTTCAGTAAAAACCGACAATGTGAATTCCTCTTTCATAATCCTTGTCTTTTAATTTAATAATACATCAGAAACACTTGCTCCTGTTGGAATCATTGGATATACATTTTCTTCCTTCTCTACTGCTATTTCTAATAGATAAGCTCCAGGATGAGCAAGCATTTTTTCTAGTGCCTCTCTCAGATCTTGACGCTGTTCTACACGGTTAGCTTCTATAGTATACGATTGTGCAATACCTACGAAATTAGGGTTGTTCATCTCTGTAAAGCTATACCTCTTCTCAAAGAACATCTGCTGCCACTGTCTTACCATACCTAAAAAACTGTTGTTTAGAATAATCATTTTCACTCCTATATTACTTTGCATAATTGTACCTAGTTCTTGAATATTCATCTGAAAACCTGCGTCCCCTGCAATCGCAACTACCGTTTGTTTAGGATTGCCTAATTTAGCACCTACTGCAGCAGGAAGAGCAAACCCCATCGTGCCCAATCCTCCAGAAGTGATATTTGTCTTAGGGGAATTATACTCATAATGACGGGCTGTTATCATTTGGTGTTGTCCTACATCTGTTACAATGACAACTTCCCCTTTAGTCAACTCTGTCAATAACTTAACAGCATCCTCCATCATGATCTTGTCTGCATTGACTTGCTTTTTGTTAACTTTCAACTGCTCTACTTCATATGCTTTGCCTAGTTTAAACTCAGAAAGCCAATCCTTATGAGTATGCTGCTCTACTAGTTCAATCAAAGTATTTAATGCTTTTTTAGCATCACTTCGTATTCCGATATCTGCCTTAATAATTTTATTTAACTCTGCTGCATCTATATCGATATGAATAACCTTAGCTTGCTTTGCATATCGAGACACATCTCCAGTTACTCTATCATCAAAGCGCATTCCTATGGCGATTAATACATCACACTCATTCGTCTTTACATTCGCTGCATAATCACCGTGCATTCCAAGCATTCCACAGAAATGACTATGATTACTAGGCAATGCTCCTAAACCTAAAAGCGTGGAAGCAGTAGGGATATCTGTCTTTTCTACAAAGGCTTTTAACTCTTGTTCTGCATGGCTTAACAATACCCCTTGTCCTACTAACAAATAAGGTTTTTTTGCCTTATTAATTAAATCAGCTGCTTGGTGAAAGCGTTCTAAATCAACTGGAGGTTCTGGAAAATAACTTCTAACCTTAGCACATGGTTTATATTCAAAAGCAGTCATTCCGAACTGAGCATCCTTTGTGATATCAATCACAACAGGACCTGGTCTTCCAGACTTCGCTAGATAAAATGCTTTGGCAATAGTAGGTGCTATCTCTGAAGCCTTAGTTACTTGATAGTTCCACTTGGTAATCGGCATTGAAATACCTATTACATCTGTCTCCTGAAACGCATCTGTCCCCAATAATTGGGAAGTTACCTGTCCTATGATACACACCACAGGTGTTGAATCAATATAGGCATCTGCTAATCCTGTAATCAAATTAGTTGCCCCTGGTCCTGAAGTAGCAAAGACTACTCCTACTTTTCCAGAAGCTCGTGCAAATCCTTGTGCTGCGTGTATTGCTCCTTGTTCATGGCGCACTAAAATGTGTTCTAGCTCATCCATTTTGTCATAAAGAGCGTCATAGATGGGCATTATGGCTCCACCTGGGTACCCGAATATCGTCTCTACTCCTTCACACAACAAAGAGGAGATTACCGCCTGTGCTCCTGTTAATTTTTCTTGTTGCATATTTTGTGTTTTTTGTGAAATCGTTTTTTGTTTTTTTTGTAAAACTGTGAATTTTGTGATAGCGTGAAACCGTAATGTTGTTGTTCTCATGCACGGCGACACGCATAATAATGCGTCTGTACTAATGCGGACGCGAATTTGTAAACCGTGCCATATTCTATAAAACATTAACTCTGACACGCAAAATATTGCGTCTCTACATGACCCACAGAATGAAATAATAAATGCCCTAGGCAAACATTCTTAATTCTTAATTCCATCAGTAATACATCCCTCTGATGCATCAGCCACACAGTTTGAGTATTTGTACAACACTCCTTTTTTAAACTTTAGTGCTGGCTTTTGCCACTTTTCTCTACGGGCTTCTAATACCTTCTGATCAACTAATAGCTCAAGCTTTCTATTCTCTACATCAATACTGATGACATCTCCATTCTCTACTAATGCAATTGTACCTCCATCATACGCTTCAGGAGTAATATGCCCTACTACAAAACCATGTGTACCACCTGAAAAACGGCCATCTGTGATAAGAGCTACACTCTTGCCCAATCCTGCTCCCATAATTGCAGAAGTAGGCTTAAGCATCTCTGGCATTCCTGGACCTCCTTTAGGACCACAATATCGGATAACGATTACTTCCCCTGGCTGCACTTCTTGAGCTGATACACTTTCGATAACTGCATACTCATCATCAAATACTCTTGCTTTGCCCTTAAAGAACATGCCTTCCTTACCACTGATCTTCGCCACACTTCCCTTCTCTGCTAGATTACCATAGAGAAATTGTAAGTGTCCACTTTTCTTAATTGGAGTAGTGATATCCACAATAATATCTTGGTCCTTAACCAAGTCTTTTGCTAGACTTAAGTTTTCTCTTACCGTCTTTCCTGTTACTGTAAGACAATCTCCATGCAATAATCCCTGATCCAACAGATGTTTCATAATAGCAGGTACCCCTCCTATTTTGTGTAAATCTTCCATAAGGTACTTTCCACTAGGTTTTAGATCTGCTAAGACAGGTACTCTATCGCTAATCTCCTGAAAGTCCTTTAGTGTAATCTCAATATCTACAGCATGTGCCATCGCGATTAAGTGAAGTACTGCATTAGTAGATCCTCCTAGTGTAATTACCATCGTCATCGCATTCTCAAAAGCTTCTTTAGTCATAATATCTGATGGCTTAATGTCTTTCTCTAATAGATTTCTCAAAGCCTGTCCCACTTCTAAACACTCCTGTTTCTTCTCTGCACTCAAAGCAGGATAAGAAGAACTATGTGGCAGACTCATCCCAAGAGCTTCTATCGCAGATGCCATAGTATTGGCTGTGTACATCCCTCCACAGGCTCCTGCTCCTGGGCAAGCATTCTTAATCACTCCTTTGTAATCTTCTTCTGAGATAGAGTTGCTAAACTTCTTGCCCAAGGCCTCAAAAGCAGAGACGATATTTAGTGATTCTCCCTTGTATTTCCCTGAGTGTATAGTACCACCATATACCATAATAGCAGGTCTATTTAGTCGCCCCATCGCGATAATCGCACCTGGCATATTCTTATCACAACCAGGGATAGCAATGACAGAGTCATACCATTGTGCATTAACCACTGTCTCAATAGAATCTGCTATAATATCTCGAGATACAAGAGAATACTTCATGCCCTCTGTCCCATTCGAAATACCATCACTCACACCGATTGTGTTGAAGATTAGCCCTACTAGTCCACTCTGTTTGACGCCTTGCTTTACATACTTTGCCAGATCGTTTAGGTGCATATTACAGGTATTGCCTTCATAGCCCATACTCACTACACCTACCTGTGCCTTATCTAAGTCTTCTTCACTCAGTCCGATTCCATAGAGCATAGCCTGTGCCGCTGGCTGTGTTTGGTCTTGTGTGATTACTCTACTGTACTTGTTCAATACATTCATAATTGTATTTTTTGGTTGATTATATATCCTTGATAGCGAAACGACTAGAGAAGTTTAATTACAAAATGCTATAAACAAAAAAAGCCTCCCGATATGGGAGGCTTCAAATATTCTTTATCTCTAGATAGAAAAAATCAGCATAGCGACTCCCGTGCAAATGTGTTTACCACAATCACAATAATTAGAACCACTAGAATGTTTACTAAATTTTTCATCTTTTTGTTTCTGATCTATGGGTCAAAGATATAAATTGATTTAGAACCACCAAACAAAAAAACACATCTTTACTTAAACTTAATTCAATAAACACTGTTTTTTACAACACAAAAATCAAAGTTTAAGCATATAAAATACCAAAATAATACTACTCTCGACATCACCTCTAAAATATTTTAACAAATAGCAGGATTTACACTGCCAAAAACAGACTCTAAAAGCACAGTCAAGTCTTGCTATAACTAGCCTTAAGCCCAAAAACATATTTTGACTAAAAAAAGGTATATTTTATTCATTTTTGACTCCTAAAACATCCAAAAAAGCCTCTTTTTTATTCAAAAATCAAATATTTTAAAGCAACTTACTGTCTCGGCAAAAAAAGTTTTTAAAAAAGTACTTTTGACTTCTAAAAAAGGGGAAAAATGCAAAAAGAACACCTGTAAAAGTGTCCTTTTTCTTCTTATTCTGTCAGATTATTACTCATCTAAAACTATTCTACCTAAAAAAGCATGATCTACATTGATAAAGATTGTGTTTAACTTCTCCTCGTTATTCCATAATCTTTTATTATAAATTACTGTTTCTAATGCTCCATATACTTGTTTCTCCATCATTCTACTCCAAAAAACGATCAGAGTATTCTCAGACGTATTCTCCATTCTAAAACCATATAACTCTTGTATTTGTTGTAATTTTATATCCAATACAGATGTGCTAGATAATGGAGGAAACTGTTCAAATCGATCGTCTATATTCCAATCTAACTTCCATGTCCAATAATTTATAGGAACATTACAACTAGAATGTATAGAAACTAGACTATCCTCTTTAAAATACAATAACTGTATAGGTTTGGTCAGAATATATTGTTTTTCTTTTTCTAGGAAAGAAGAATAACTTATAAACTGTTCTTGTGTACTAATGAGAAACTGTGAGTCTTCAGGGTATTGCTCCTTTAACCTGATTAAAGATTCATCATAATCCTTTTGAGAAAATACTTCTAACTCTTGTATTTCCACTAATCTTAATACAATAGTTTCTGAGAAGACTACTCCAAGAGTGATTATAAAACCCATCATGATTAAAATAAAGTACCTCTTTTTCATTGTGCTTATTTTACTATTTTTAAACGTCTCACCAATCTTTTTATTTCATAATCAATACAGGTTCTTTACATTAAAATAGATAATGGACTAACACTACTTTATTTCTTCATCGCTTCTGCTTTTAAATCTAAAGGCATTTTTTCGATAGCATAGCGCAATGTCGTTCTAGACATTACTACCTTATACTGCATAATGAATTCATATACTTCAACTTGATGTAACTTACTAGCCTCTTTTAGCATCCAACCTGTTCCTTTCTGTACTAGGTCATCCTCATCTTTCATTAACAAGATTGCTAATTCAAATACTTTCTCTAAGTACAATCCTTTCCTAGCAGGCACTACTAGACTTACAGCTGCACCTCTGCGCATCCAACGATTAGGTGAAGTCGCCCATAAGGTCAACTGTTCTATCTCTAAAGGATATTTTATGAATAAAGGCCCAATAGTAGAACAGCAGAGCGTATCACAATCTGCCCAGCTTTGAACATACTTATTTAACCACAGACCAAAGTACTTCATATCTATAGCTTCGTATTGACGATGTAATCGCTTTGTTATAATACAAGCAATGTAAGCTTCTTCAAAATAACGTGATTTCCACAATTCTTGACATAGCAAGTATATTTCTTCTTTAGGTTTTGCTTTAAGATTATTAAACAATTCTTTTCCTATCCTATTTAAAATCTCTTTGGACACACCATACTCCTTAGGTTGCTCATCTCCTTTAAAGAAACGAGATGAAACAACTATATTTTGTGGATCTACATAGTCTTGTAGTGTTTGGCGTATATCAGATAAAAACTCTTTCATAACAGATAATTTATAAACGAAAGATATTCTATTTTCAAAAACTAATCTTGATTTATAATGCGAAATATTAGCACAAAAAAGCCTACTTCTAAGAGAGTGGGCTAGTATATTATCTAAAGATCATACAGTTGGACACAGCATGAGCATATAGTTTGCCCTCTGCATCTAGCAATTCACATTCTAAATAAGCCGTAGTACGTCCTTTATGTATAATCTTCGTTTTAGTCTTTAAAGCAGGTGACTCAGCAGTTATTCTTCTCAAGAAATTCACTTTTAAATCTAATGAGGTAAAGCTTTCTCCAATCTCTAGGGTACTCAATAAAGAACAGCCAATAGCAGAGTCTAATACTGTACTGATAATGCCTCCGTGTACGCTCCCTATTGGGTTATAATGAAATTCTTCTCCTTTTAGTTCGAATATGACCTGTCCTTTCTCAACAGAAACTACTCTAGAGGATATTGTTTCCTGTATAGGAGCCATAGGTAAATTTCCTTCTAATACCTGCATTAGAAACTCATATCCATTTAACTTCTTTGCCTCTTCTAAAGTTTTATTAGGGTCTTCCCAAGAGAAAGTACGCGTTCTATTGATGCTCATAATTTTAGTTTTTAGATTAGTTTAGAGCTAAAAGTACTAAATCCTAAAAACAGAAACACTATTTTCCTTTTGAAATAGCCATTTTAAAAGCTAAAAATAACAATACGCTCCCCATAAACCACTTCTGTACTTTTACCCATAGAGGTTGTCTCTGAAAGAAAGAAGCTATCTTAGCTGCAAATAAAACAATTAAAAAATTATTGATAAAACTAACTAGTAGTTGAGTGGTTCCTAATGTTAAACTCTGTAACAATACAGATCCATAAGCTGGCTTAATAAACTGGGGAAACAAAGAAAGATAAAAAACTGCTACCTTGGGATTCAAGACATTCGTTAAAAAACCTATTGAGAACAACTTACTTGGAGAGTCTACTTTAATACTTTGTTCTACATCAAATATATTCTTTGCATTAGGTTTTAACGCTTGAAATGCCAAATACACTAAGTACAGCGCGCCTGTCCACTTCAGTATAGCATAGGCATAAGGTATGGTAAATAATATAGCCGTCAATCCAAAAGACACTAATATAATATGAAACAGAAAACCGCAGATTACTCCCATTAGAGAGATTAGCCCCGCTCTTTTGCCTTGTGATAATGTTCTCGTAATAAGGTAAAACATATTTGGCCCTGGAGTAATAGCCAAGACTACTGCCGCTATCACAAACAGCATTAAATCGTGTAGTGGAATCATAAATAATAGTTGGTTTAGTCAAGTCAAATGTAATTTTTTTCTCTTGATAGATAAGTTTTTCAAATTACTTTTTTCTCTTTTATTTCAACGTGTATTTGCAACTCCCCCTTTTTCTTTCAGCTATTCTTGTTCTGTATTAACAGTCTTTAGGTTTTGCAATTGTCTAGCTAATAAACCTATCTGTTTAATCTTTCCCTCTAATTGTACATCCCAAGGCAAGCCAAAACACAATCGCATGGAGTTGTTATACTGATTTTGCAAAGTGAACATCCGTCCAGGAGCTATACTTATTCCTTTTTTCATCGCCAAATCATATAACGCGATAGTATCAATCTCTTCACTAAACTCTATCCATAAAGACAACCCACCCTGTGGTTGGCTAATCTTAATATTCATAGGAAAACTCTGCTGAATAACTCTAGCATAGTTTTGATAATTCTGATATAGCTTTCTTCTTAGTTTTCGCAAGTGCTTATCGTATTTCCCTGACCTTAAGAAATTAGCCACAGCTTCTTGTTCTAAGGAAGAGGATGAGATAGATTGTATCAGTTTGATATTTTGCACTTTATCTTTATACTTACCAGGGGCTACCCATCCTACTCTAAACCCAGGGGCTAGTGTTTTAGAGATAGAACTACACCAAAGCACATTTCCTGTCTTATCGAATGTCTTACAGCAAGTAGGTCGATGGCCTTCAAAACATAAATCTCCATATACATCATCTTCTATCAAAGGAATATCGTGCTGTGCCAATAGCTCTACCACCTCTTTCTTGCTCTCATCAGGCATACAGCTCCCTACAGGAGTATTGTAGTTTGAGATTAAAATACAAATATCTATTTCTGAGACCACCTCTCTTAGCGCTTCTACTTTTATTCCTGTATTAGGATTAGTCGGTAATTCAAACACCTTTAACCCCAATCCTAAAGCTAATTGTAGAATACCAGGATAACAAGGACTTTCTATCGCAACAGTATCTCCAGGTTTACTCAATGCAGTTAGACAAAGAGCTACTGCATTCATCCCTCCATTTGTGGTAATCAAATCTTCTTCGTGAAGATTAGCACCCCAACCCGAAGATCGCAAAGCAATCATTCTCCTCAGATTGGCGTTACCTTCTAATCGTTCGTATTGTACCCCACCAGTAGGCAAGTCTCTAGTGGCTTGTACTATCTCTTTCTTTAATTTAGCAATAGGCAACATATCTCCATACGCCACGGTATAAGATAGTAATAAGAGGTCTTCCCTACCTATATTAGCGTATACTTTTTGAAGAATATCATTAGGTTCACAGTGATTAGCTAATAAAATGGGATTACTCTCCTCAGGAAGAGGTAAGTTCTTATAACTTAATTTACTCACAAAATAACCACTCTGAGGTTTCGAATAAATCAAAGACAGAGATTCTAACTCTAAGAAAACACGTCTTGCCGTATTCATACTAATCTCATATTCTGCGCATAACCCACGCAAGGAAGGTAACTTCTCTCCTTCTCTAATATTTCCACTTCTAATCTGAGAAGCTATATTCTCTGCAATCTCACTATACAAAAAGGTTTTGCTCATATTCATCCACTAACTGTGCCCATGCAAATATACAAAACTGATACTGTGTGAATCCTATACATAGAGGTAATTTTGTCCCAAATAAAACAGAATAATGGAACAATCAGGCATTTTAAATGCAACAACGAAATCATCTAACGGATGGTTAAATGGATTTATTGGAGTACTTCTATTCGCAGGTTCGATGCCTGCTACTAAGATGGCGGTTAAAGACCTAGACCCTATCTTCGCCACTGCAGCAAGAGCAGTTATCGCAGCTTTATTAGCGCTAGCTTGCGTAATAGCTCTTCGCGAAAAACGCCCTACCAAAGAACAGATGTGGCCACTAATTAAAGTTGCCATTGGAGGAGTTATTGGTTTCCCTCTATTAACAGCGATGGCATTAGAGTACATCACCTCAGCACATTCATTGGTATTTATGGGAATGTTACCCCTGTCTACAGCTATATTCGCTGTATTCATTGGTAAAGAGAAGCCTAAACCTATCTTCTGGTTATTCTCTCTAATAGGGAGTGCCTTAGTGATTGGATTTGCATTCTCACAAGGAGTAAGTTCTAACCCTATCGGGGATATCCTAATGATCTTAGCGATCATCTTATGTGGGCAGAGCTATGCAGAAGGAGCTAAACTATCTAAAACACTAGGAGGCTATCAAGTAATCTCTTGGGCGTGTATTATCTCACTACCTCTTACAGTGCCGATTATGATTTATACGGTACCTACAGACTTAGCTCTAGTAAGTGGAGAGTCTTGGTTTGGACTATTCTATATTTCTGTTGTCAGTATGTTTTTAGCGTATATCTTTTGGTATAAAGGATTAGCACAAGGAGGAATCGCAACAGTAGGTCAAATCCAATTATTACAACCGCTATTAGGGATGATATTAGCGGCAACAGTGTTAAACGAAAAAGTAAGCCCTACGATGCTATACGTCACTTTCGGAGTGATCCTTTGTGTGGCTGCAAGTAAGAAGTTTGCTAAATAGATATTTTTTTCTCTTCAATTATTACCCTTTTACTAACGAAAAACGCACTTATATAGTGCGTTTTTTTGTTGTTTTATCTATAAAATTGTTCTTAAAAACCGTGTAAAATATAATTTATATCAAGTAGTAGATCTTTCATCGCATATTAATTTACAGCTAGAAAGGTGTTTTTTTTCCCAATACACCATGCAATTAGTTTGCGAAATATTAAAATAAAAAATGCCCCGAAGATAGTCGAGGCTCTAAATGTTTTCACAACGGAAATAATCCTTATTGTGAATTGCTTTCATATTGTCCTACAAATATAAACTCTTTTTTTTATATAACAAAATATAAGAAATCAAATATTTTGTTGTAATATTATGTAGAATTCATCTTTTT
The DNA here is from genome assembly GCF_030326305.1 of Myroides odoratimimus. Taxonomy (GTDB): domain Bacteria; phylum Bacteroidota; class Bacteroidia; order Flavobacteriales; family Flavobacteriaceae; genus Flavobacterium; species Flavobacterium odoratimimum_A. Next base: position 14,141 of record NZ_JACAKB010000038.1, read on the forward strand.
TACTGACAAAAAACTACAATAATGAAAAAAATACTTGGTTTAGACTTAGGAACAACTTCGATTGGTTGGGCTTATGTTCATGAAGCTGAAAATGAGAATGAAATTTCTTCAATACAAAAATTAGGCGTACGTGTTAACCCCTTAACTGTAGACGAGCAAATCAACTTTGAGAAAGGAAAACCAATCACGACTAATGCTACAAGAACGCAATCACGTTCTGTACGTCGTAATCTACAACGATACAAACTTAGACGCGAGCATTTAATAAATATACTTACCCAGCACAATTGGATAAATAAGTCTACCATATTAGCAGAAACAGGCAACCAATCTACTTTTGAAACTTATCACTTACGAGATAAAGCTGCTTCTCAGAAAATATCTCTTTCAGAGTTATCTCGTGTTTTACTTATGATAAATAAAAAACGTGGATATAAAAGCAGTCGCAAAGTTAATAACACTGAAGAAGGACAGCTAATCGATGGGATGTCGATTGCGAAACGACTTTATAATGAACAATTAACCCCTGGTCAATTATCACTTGAACTATTACAAAAGGGGATCAAGAAATTACCAGATTATTATCGCTCTGACCTAAATCAAGAACTTGACTTAATATGGACTTTCCAACAAAAATATTATCCAGAAATACTTACAGAGACCTTTAAAGATAAAATTAAAGACAAGGGAGGAAAAGCTACATCAACACTATTCTGGGCAACTTATAATTTTAACACAGCAGACAACAAGGGGACTAGAGAAGAAAAAAAACTACAAAGTTATCAATGGCGAGTTCAAGCCCTAACACAGCAATTAGATAAAGATGTAGTTGCTTTCGTTATTGCTGATATTAATGGTCAAATATATAATTCTTCTGGTTATTTAGGAGCTATAAGTGATAGAAGTAAAGAGTTATACTTTAACAAATTGACTGTAGGCCAATATTTATATCAACAACTAAAAGATAATTCACATACTCGTCTTAAAAACCAAGTTTTTTATAGACAAGATTACTTAGATGAATTTGAAACAATATGGAACACTCAATCTCTATACTATTTAGATGAGCTAACTATTGAACTCAAGGAGGAAATTAGAGACACTATTATTTTTTATCAAAGAAAATTAAAATCACAAAAAGGACTGATTAGTTTTTGTGAATTTGAACAATGCCAAAAACTTGTAAATGGCAAAAGTAAGACTATTGGTAATCGAGTAATTCCTAAATCCTCTCCTCTATTCCAAGAATTCAAAATATGGCAACAATTACACAATGTGACGTTAAGAAATAAAGAAACAAATGAATATACTTGTTTAGCAGAAGAACAAAAAGCGCATCTATTTGAAGAATTAAATATAAAAGGTAAGTTAACAAGTGCTCAAGCTCTAAAACTCATCGAAAGTAAGCCCAAAATGTGGGAGTTAAACTATACAGAATTAGAAGGAAATAATACCAATAAAGTATTATATAATGCTTATCTAGACATTATTGATGCTGCTGGTTATGATATACGAAATGAATTAAAGATAAAACTTAATAAAGATGATATCGAATTAACTGATTTAGATGTTGACTCTTCTCAAATCAAAGAAATTATTTATACTATTTTCAAAGATTTAGGTATTGATACTACTATTTTAGACTTTGACGCTACTTTAGAAGGTAAAGCATTTGAACGACAAGGGTCTTACCAACTATGGCATTTATTATACTCTTATGAAGAAGATGATTCTAAGACAGGGTTAGATACCTTATATAAACTATTACAGACCAAATTCAACTTTTCTCCTGACCAAACTAAATACTTAGGAAATATTGTATTTCAAGATGATTATGGAAACCTATCAGCTAAGGCTATAAGAAGAATATTTCCATACATTAAAGATAATAAGTATAGTGATGCATGTCATTTAGCTGGATATAAGCATTCAAAACATTCGCTTACTAAAGACGAAAATGATAACAGGGAGCTAAATAATAAATTAACTATACTCCCAAAAAACAGTCTTAGAAACCCAGTTGTTGAAAAAATACTAAACCAAATGGTTAATGTTGTTAATACATTAATTGATGGAGAGAATCTAAAGTTAAAAGAACAAGGAAAAGCTCCTGATTTTCACTTTGATGAAATCCGTATTGAGTTAGCACGTGAACTAAAAAAGAATGCTAAAGAGCGTGAGGAACTTACTAAGTCAATTAATCAAGGAAAGTCAGACCATGAAAAAATAATCAAAATCTTACAAAAAGAAGATGGTTTAAAAAACCCTACACGAAATGATATCGTTCGTTATAAATTATATCAAGAATTAAAAAATAATGGCTATAAAGATCTATATACAAATGAATATATAGAACGCAAAAATATTTTCTCAAAAGACTATGATATAGAGCATATTATCCCTCAATCAAAATTATTTGATAATAGTTTTTCAAATAAGACCTTAGTACGTAGAAATGTAAACTTGAAAAAGGGAAATCAAACAGCATATGATTTTATACTTTCTGAATATGGTCAAGAAAAAGCAAACGAATTTGAAACAAGAATAACTAATTTGTTCAGTCTTGGACAAGTTGAAGGCATTTCTAGAAGCAAATTCAAAAAACTTTTAATGAGAGAAAGCGACATAGGACATGGCTTTATAGAAAGAGATTTAAGAGAGACTCAATATATTGCTAAAAAAGCAAAAACTATGTTATTTAATATTACTCGAAACGTAGTTTCTACTTCTGGTAGCATTACAGATCGCTTAAGGGATGACTGGGGACTAATTAATGTTTTGAAAGAATTAAATCTAGAAAAGTATAGGGGTGCAGGATTGACAGAATTAATTGAAATGAAAGATGGCAATAAAAAAGAGATAATTATAGACTGGACGAAGCGAAACGACCATCGTCACCACGCTATGGATGCTTTAACTGTAGCATTTACCAAACATAATCACATTCAATATTTAAACAACCTCAATGCAAGAAAGAATAATTCTGATAAACTACACAGTAATATCATTGCTATAGAAACTAAAGAAACCCATCTAATAACAGATAGTTTAGGCAATAGAAAAAGAGTATTCAAAGAACCTATTCCAAATTTTAGGCAAGTCGCTAAACAACATTTAGAGAGCATTTTGGTTTCGCATAAAGCTAAAAACAAAGTTGTAACCAAAAACATTAATAAAATTCAAGGAAAAAAGGTAGGGCAGCTAACCCTAACTCCAAGAGGGCAATTGCACAAAGAAACAATGTATGGTAAGATACGTCAATATGTTTCTAAAGAAGAAAAAGTTGGGCCTAAATTTAATTCTGAAATCATTGAGTTAGTTAGCAACCCTACTTATAAAAAACTGTTACTAAAAAGACTAAATGATAATAATAATGATCCTAAAAAAGCATTTGGTGGCAAGAATGCCCTTAGTAAATCACCTATTTACATCGATTTAGAAAAAAACATCACTCTTCCTGAGGTAGTTAAATTAATATGGCTAGAAGAAGACTACACTATACGAAAAGAAATTACACCAGATTTGAAAGTTGACAAAGTAATTGATCAAGGTGTTAAACGTATTTTAGAAAATAGATTAAAACAATATGATAATAATCCCAAATTAGCTTTCTCTGATTTAGATCAAAATCCTATTTGGTTAAACAAAGAAAAAGGAATAGCAATCAAACGAGTGACTATATCGGGTGTTAAAAACGCACAAGCCTTACATATTAAAAAGGATCACTTAGGTCAACCAATTCTGGATTCTAAAGGTCAAGAAATACCTGTCGATTTTATCAATACAGGAAATAATCATCATGTCGCTATATATGAAGATGAAAGTGGAAATCTTCATGAACTTGTAGTTTCGCTTTTTGAGGCAGTAGAACGTGTAAATCAACAACTACCAATTATAGACAAAACCTATAATCAACATTTAGGATGGAGATTCTTATTCACAATGAAGCAAAATGAGCTTTTCTTATTTCCTTCTGATGATTTTAACCCAACCGAAATAGATTTATACAATAAAAGTAACTACGGTACAATTAGTAAAAACCTGTTTAGAGTTCAAAAGTTCACAATAAAAGATTACTTCTTTAGACATCACTTAGAAACTAATGTACAAGATAATAATACTTTGAAAAACATAACCTGGAAGCGTGAAGGATTAAATGGAATAAAAAATATTTTAAAAGTTAGAACAAATCACCTTGGTGAAATTATACATATAGGCGAATATTAATTAAACTTAATACTATGCTAAAAAGAACTATCTATATTGGTACTCCTTCTTACTTAAAGCTATCCCATCGCCAACTTAAGATTGACGATGGGATAACGGGAGATATCAAAGGAAGTATTCCTATAGAAGATATAGGCTTCTTGGTATTAGATCATCCACAAATTACTATTTCTCATCCTGTCATACAATATCTACAACTCCACAATGTAGCTATTATTTGTTGTGATGAATCTCATCTACCCTTAGGATTGATGTTACCTATTAGCGGACATGTTGAGCATTCAGAACGCTTAAAAAAACAAATAAGTATATCAGAGCCTTTAAGAAAGCAGTTGTGGAAACAGACTGTAGAAGCTAAGATATATCAACAAAAAGAAGTTCTTAGTAAGCAAAACCTTGCGTATGACCCTATGCTTAAATATCTCAATGAAGTAAAATCAGGGGATAGCACAAATATGGAAGGCATTGCTGCCCAATACTATTGGGGAAAGCTCTTTGATAACTTCACAAGAGATCGAGAGGGAGCATCACCAAATAACTTTCTCAATTTTGGTTATGCTATACTGAGAAGTATGGTAGCTCGAGCTATTGTATGCAGTGGACTCCACCCTACCATTGGAATCTTTCACCAAAATAAATATAACGCCTACTGTTTAGCAGATGATTTAATGGAACCTTATCGTCCTTATATAGATGAATTAGTTATAGAGTGGATTAGCAATCCCCTAAACCCATCTGAGGTTACAAAAGAAGCGAAAGCACACTTGTTACAAATCGCTACAAAAGACGTTTACATTAATGGGTTAAACCGCCCTTTAATGACTGCACTAAGCATAACTACAAGTTCTTTGTACAAATGCTTTATAGGAGAAAATAGAGTAATACACTATCCTATGATGAAATGAGTTTTAGTCGTTATAATGCTTATCGAATTATGTGGGTATTAGTATTTTTTGATTTACCAACAGAAACTAAACGCCAGCGAAGTGTAGCTTCTAAGTTTAGAAAAACATTAATTGATGATGGCTTTAATATGTTTCAATTTAGTATCTACCTAAGACATTGTCCCAGTAGAGAAAACGCAGAAGTACATATCAAACGCGTAAAAAAGCAGCTCCCTGCAGAAGGAAAAATAGGTATTCTCTGTATCACCGATAAACAATTTGGACAAATGGAACTATTCTTTGCAAAAAAGGAAACAGACTTACCAGTTATGCCACAACAATTAGAACTCTTTTAATAGAAATAAAAAAATGCTATAATCTTTTGTAGATTACAGCATTTTTTTTTCTTTTTATTTACTATCCAATCGCTCTTATCATCCCTATTTATAAGGCTTTAGAAGAGGTTGTGTGATTACACAGTAAATTTACAATAATTTGAAAGCAATTCACAACTTCTGAAGAAGACTTGGAAAAAGTATCTTTGTTGTGTGATTACACAGTAAATTTACAATAATTTGAAAGCAATTCACAACACTATCTATAAATGTATTGAATACGTGAAGGTTGTGTGATTACACAGTAAATTTACAATAATTTGAAAGCAATTCACAACTCTCTAGCTTCCGCGCTTTCTCCTGCAAAGTTGTGTGATTACACAGTAAATTTACAATAATTTGAAAGCAATTCACAACTATCTACCTGTACTCCCATAACTTCCTTCTGTTGTGTGATTACACAGTAAATTTACAATAATTTGAAAGCAATTCACAACTCTTCATTATCCAGGTCAATACGTTTTTGTGTTGTGTGATTACACAGTAAATTTACAATAATTTGAAAGCAATTCACAACGCATATCTGATGAATACCCAAGGGAAAGAGGTTGTGTGATTACACAGTAAATTTACAATAATTTGAAAGCAATTCACAACACTTGCTAAATTAACAGCACAACAACTAGAGTTGTGTGATTACACAGTAAATTTACAATAATTTGAAAGCAATTCACAACGTATAAAGCAGACACTAATGAGTTAACTAAGTTGTGTGATTACACAGTAAATTTACAATAATTTGAAAGCAATTCACAACTACTCTCTTCTTCTGTTAAAGTTCTAGGTAGTTGTGTGATTACACAGTAAATTTACAATAATTTGAAAGCAATTCACAACAAGAACAGAAGCATTGAAAGACTTACCTGAGTTGTGTGATTACACAGTAAATTTACAATAATTTGAAAGCAATTCACAACTAATTTTAAATTTCTTTATGTTATTCATAAGTTGTGTGATTACACAGTAAATTTACAATAATTTGAAAGCAATTCACAACTGGAAACGAACAATAAAGAAATTACCAAGGGTTGTGTGATTACACAGTAAATTTACAATAATTTGAAAGCAATTCACAACACTCCCTAACTGATTGAGAAACTCCAACTAGTTGTGTGATTACACAGTAAATTTACAATAATTTGAAAGCAATTCACAACTGATAGCAGAGAAATATAAAGATAGATATTGTTGTGTGATTACACAGTAAATTTACAATAATTTGAAAGCAATTCACAACGATAAGTTAAAAGAGATGGGAAATGAATCTGTTGTGTGATTACACAGTAAATTTACAATAATTTGAAAGCAATTCACAACACTATATAATAGTTTTTATATACATAGTAAGTTGTGTGATTACACAGTAAATTTACAATAATTTGAAAGCAATTCACAACAGTTGTTACTTTCATAACCTTAACCGCTATGTTGTGTGATTACACAGTAAATTTACAATAATTTGAAAGCAATTCACAACAGGGAACGTTATATATATATCTTCTCCACTGTTGTGTGATTACACAGTAAATTTACAATAATTTGAAAGCAATTCACAACAAAATTTACTAAATTCGAGCTACCAAACTTGTTGTGTGATTACACAGTAAATTTACAATAATTTGAAAGCAATTCACAACATACAAGAGCGAGAAAACATAATTATTAATGTTGTGTGATTACACAGTAAATTTACAATAATTTGAAAGCAATTCACAACAATCTTTCCTTTATTAATGTAATACGTTTTGTTGTGTGATTACACAGTAAATTTACAATAATTTGAAAGCAATTCACAACTGCCATTTTAATAAAATGAGGAGCTACGGAGTTGTGTGATTACACAGTAAATTTACAATAATTTGAAAGCAATTCACAACTACTAACCAATGTTTAAACGCCCAAACATTGTTGTGTGATTACACAGTAAATTTACAATAATTTGAAAGCAATTCACAACTAAACAGTTAGCACAAAGAACATCTAAGTTGTTGTGTGATTACACAGTAAATTTACAATAATTTGAAAGCAATTCACAACTATCGCTTAGCAAATCTACCTTTACATCTATATTAGCCCCTAAATAAGCTGGAGTGAAATTAGTAAATTAATTACATAACTTTGGACTTATGAAATACAAGAAAT
>NZ_JACAKB010000039.1 GCF_030326305.1 Myroides odoratimimus
CGGTTAACACTTCCTGCTGTAATGGCGTGTTCGGGACTTACACCCTAGAGTTATCACCCATGCTGGGCACACATAAATAAGGGTTAGAAGCTAAAGCTTCTAACCCTTATTTATGTATTGAATTAGTTCTGATTACTTTTTCTTCACTTTTACATTTTGAGAAGTTGTATTAACCATCGTGATATTAACTCCTTCATCTGATTCTATATTAACCGTAACATCTAACTTACCTTCTATAGATTCAAAATATTTCTTCTCCATATCATAAATAACTTCTTTAGTACCGCCTCCCTTCATCTCAGCAAACTTAGTAGAAGTACTCTTAGAGGTGATCGTTGTCTCAATAACTAAATGTGCTTTATTATTAGCTATTTTGGCTATTTTATTGACTTCTTTAGTTGTTACCTCCACTTCACTTTCTTCTGATAATCTCATCTTTTGAGCGTTAGTAGACTCAAATTCTTGATTCACTTTTATAGGATCATTCCCTAAACCATTTCCATTAAATAAATCATCTAACATTACAACCAAGTCTCCTTCTAAACTCTTGTACTTAGCACCTAATGATTTAGATAGTTTTAATCCTTTTCTTGCATCTACACTTCCCTTAGTATATCCTTTTATAGGCCCTTCAGTCTCTGTATTTACAACTGATTTCCCTTCAAAATCTCTAGTAACTCTCTTCTCTAAGTCCAAATCAAAGTTAAGAGCATTCTTCTTCTTAGTTGTCCAATGTAATGTATAACTTGCATTAGATTCTTTAGTCTCATAAGTAGGATAAGAATTCTGCCCCTCTTTATTAATCATTTCAATGATTTCTTTATTACCTACAAGGTTAGTAATCGTACTAAACTTATCATTTGAAGTTATCTCATAAGAGCTACCTGGCTGTAAGTCAAGTAATAAAACAACAGATTCTTGTGCTTGTACCTGAATAGAAAGTGCTACACAAGAAATAAAAAACAGTATCTTTTTCATCTTTTTTAATTAAAATCAACACAAGGTAATTACTTTTTAACAATTAAACTATTCAAATATTAAAAGCTTTTCTCTGCTAGATTTCTTATTTCAATAAACTCACATTGTAAATTAAGCTTCTTAGATCTTGTTGGATTGTTTTTACGGTTGCTTGAAGTTCATTATTCATATCAGACATTAAATGAATTCCGTCTGATTTAAAAAATCCACCTTTGCCAAAATAGAGTTCCTCTTCCTTTTTACTAATCTCTTCATCAAAAGCAAAAAACAACCATCTATTCTTTAGTGTTTGTATTAGGGATAATTTGCCTTCATTACTAAACGATTTATCATTCATCACTCTCCATACCGCAGGAGGAAATGCAAAATTATCATTCTGTTCAAACCAAATATTACTAAGTAAACTTCGATTCGTTTTTAGTTCTACTTTTTTGCCTTTCGGATTCAATAACAAAAACCCTAGTCCTGTACCTACTACCCCACCTGCAATATTTAACCCTTTATTCGTATTATCATTTGTAATCAAGGCTGTAGATAATGTAACTGCTGCACCGATCGCGATAGAAGCAACTGTTAGTTGAGTATTGGTAGTTCCATTTTTAGCATCCAATACCCTTGCTAGTTGATCATATCGCTCCCCATTACAATCAAGTTCTGCTGCCAAAGCATCTATCTCTGTCTGAAACAATTGAACTCTAATAATAATCTGTTGCTTCGCTTCTAATCTCTCTATAGGATCTGTACTATTTATAAACTTAGCCAACTGAGGCACTAATCCCAGATGAGACGCTAGTCTATAATCATGAGTAGACAACTTCTGTTTAACACCTAAATCTTCAAACGCCCTTTGCTCTTCAGTGGTATCATCTGTATACACAATGTTAGGCGCACAGTAATTCTCTTGCAAAACAGTCACTCTTGAACTTTTAATAACTGATGAACAAGACGCTAAGAAAGTACAGCCTATAAGCACTATTATTAGTTTAATCCATTTCATTATACTTATTTTTAATTCAAAAATAGTTAATATTAGTTAAAATAATTATCTTTAACCAATATTTTTACAATAAAAACAAAAGAGATAAGCATTACACTTATCTCTTATTCTTTTACTTAAATAACCTTCTTAACCAACTCTCTTTCCCTTTTGTATAAGGAGGATATTTCATATTAGATTCAAACCAAAATGGCTTGTGCAAAATACTTTTAAAATGAGTAAACGCTTCGAAACCATATCGTCCATGATAACTCCCCATCCCACTAGCACCAACTCCTCCAAAAGGCAAAGTACTTGTGGTTAAATGCATTAAACTATCATTGACTGCACCTCCTCCAAAAGAGACTTCTCTTAAGATCTTCTTTATAAGGCTCTGATCCTTGGAATAAATATAACATGAAAGAGGTTTAGGTTTTTCTTTTACTTTCTCAATTACCTCATCTAATGACTCAAAAGCTATAATAGGCAATATAGGGCCAAATATCTCTTCTTGCATAACACTATCTTCCCAAACCACATTATCAAAAATTGTAGGGCTTATAAAACGTTTTTCTCGATCTATAAAACCTCCATAACATACCTTCTGGGGATCAATTAGTCTTACTAATCGATCAAAGTGGTGTGTATTAATAATCTGTAAATAGTGAGAAGGTAAGGTTCGACTATCTTGTGGATAGATCTCCATTTCTTTTTGAAGCAAATGAATTAGCTTATTCTTTATCGACTTTTCTACTAATAGATAATCAGGAGCCACACAAGTCTGTCCTGCATTCAACAACTTCGCCCAAACAATACGTTTAGCCGTTATCTCTAAGTCACAATCTTTTAAAATAAACACAGGACTCTTTCCTCCCAGTTCTAGTGTAACAGGAACTAAATTCTTCGCTGCTGCCTCATACACTATCTTTCCAACGGCAGTACTTCCTGTAAAAAACATCTTATCAAACTGTAGACTTAATAATTGTGTAGTTTCTTCTATTCCACCCTCTATGACATAGAGTAATTCTTTTTGAAAAGCGTTATTAAGTAATTCAGCTAATACATTGGATGTATGCATTGGTAACTCACTAGGCTTTATCATTACTGTATTTCCTGCTGCTATAGCTGTCAAAGCAGGTAATAAAGACAACTGATAAGGATAATTCCACGCACCAATAACTAAAGTTACACCTAATGGCTCTGGCATTATATATCCTCTTCCTGGGAAGTTGATAATTCCTGTAAAAACTCGTTTAGGCTTACTGAGTTTCTTAATATTCTTAATAAAGTAATCAATCTCTAGATAAACAATAGACAACTCTGTAATATAGGTCTCAAAAGAAGACTTTCCAAAATCTAGATAGATCGCTTCTGCTAACCTCTCTTCATTGGTTTTTAGCAATTGTTTTAGCTTCTTTAATTGTGCAATGCGAAAGCTAATATCCTTCGTTTGATTGCTATTAAAGAAGTCCTTTTGAGCTTTAAATATTGAGAGTATAGTGTCCATAGCGTAATAGTTATCCTATCAAAGATATTCATTTTACAGATATGATAAAGTGATACAAAAAACGAGACTTATAGCCTCGTTGGTTATTACGGAATTTAAAGAATAACTCCATCGTTATAATAAGTCAAAGTTCCTTTCTCTGTTAGGTAAATCACTTTATTCTTCGCTAATACTTTTAGACGTATTACCATCTCATTTTCTTGTTTAGAAGATTTAGGTAATAGTACTTGCCAATTCTCTATTTTACTAAGATCAACACTTAATTGTCCTTTTAAGAGATTTTTACCAGCAGAAAGATAAATAGCCTCCTCCGTATGACAATAATCTCCTGCACCTAATAATTCAATATCATCTCCATTGTCCTCGAAAACAGACTTACTATATACTTCTAAGATTTCTTTTGCTGTATAATCTTTAAACTGAATAAGACTACCACTGTACATCAGATGCTCTAGCCCTGAAGTAAAATATACCTGTTCTCTATCTTCAAAGAAATTCACTACTGGTAATAGCTCCATTTTAACCTCATTCATATTTAAATCAATAAAACTCTTATTTTCTGTATCAAAAGCAATAATATCTCCACCCCATTCTCCATAATTAAAACCTCCCCAAATAACATCACTCCTATCTATAAAATAAGTTGAAGGAACAGACATGCCTTCTTTCATTCTTATTTGAGTATTCATAGTTTTTTGTTGATTGTATATTTTAGATGTAGAGACATCTTCTATTCCTTTATCAGTGAATAAATAGCCAGCACCTTTACTAGTATATTGTACTCCATTCACCTTATTAAGACTAGTGTAGATAATCTTCCACTCCTTATTTTGATAAAAGAGAAGATTCTTATTATTAGCAACTGCAATTAACTCATCCTCTTTTAAACTAATATTATTTAATTGTGTATATCCTGCAACTTGGATTTCCTCTACTAGTTTTAAATTAGCTTTATTATACACTGATACTTTATTCTGTCCCTTTAAGACGTATACAAGTGAATCAGAAACAACAAAGTCTCTGACTTTCTATCAAAGACTTTACACTACTCTTTTTAACCTTCTCTTATCAATAAGGCTCTTAGGAATGACAAGAATGCTTACTAATATACATTATCTCCTCTTAGTACAACTATTTATTAAACAAAAAAAGGGACTCGTCTCTGAGTCCCTTTCAGTTATAATTATATTTTTTAATGGATTACCAAACGAACATTGGTCTTTCTTCCATCATTTCATTTACTTCGTCTGCTACTTCCTCTAAAACAGCCTCATCAGTATGATTCATCAATACTCTATCGATAAGGTCTACGATAGTTTCCATATCAGCTTCTACTAAACCTCTTGTAGTAATAGCTGGAGTACCAATACGGATACCAGAAGTTACAAATGGAGATTTGTCATCGAAAGGTACCATATTTTTGTTTACTGTGATTTCAGCTTTCACTAATGCTTGTTCAGCTTCTTTACCAGAGATATTCTTATTTCTTAGGTCGATAAGCATCATGTGGTTATCAGTTCCACCAGAGATAATGTTATATCCTCTCTTCACGAAAGCAGCAGCCATAGCTTTAGCATTTTTTTGTACTTGCATCATATATTGGAAGTACTCATCTGTTAATGCCTCACCAAAAGCAACAGCTTTAGCAGCGATAATGTGCATTAAAGGTCCTCCTTGATTCCCAGGGAATACAGCACTGTCTAATAAAGCAGACATCATACGTACTTCTCCTTTAGGAGTAGTTAATCCGAATGGATTAGGGAAGTCTTTCCCCATCATAATCATACCTCCACGTGGTCCTCTTAAAGTCTTATGAGTAGTCGTAGTGATAATGTGACAATGAGGTACAGGGTCATTCATTAATCCTTTAGCGATTAAACCTGCAGGGTGTGAAATATCAGCCATTAAAATAGCCCCAACGCTATCTGCAATCTCTCTGAAACGTTTAAAGTCCATATCACGAGAATAAGCAGATGCTCCAGCGATGATTAATTTAGGTTGCTCTTTAGTAGCTACCTCTTGTATTTTATCATAATTTAATAATCCTGTCTCTTGATCTACTCCGTAGAATACAGGATTGTATAACTTTCCTGAGAAGTTAACTGGTGATCCATGAGTTAAGTGTCCTCCATGAGATAAGTCAAAACCTAAGATTTTGTCACCTGGTTTAAGACATGCAAAGAATACAGCTGTATTAGCTTGTGATCCAGAGTGAGGTTGTACGTTAACATACTCAGCACCGAATAAAGCTTTGGCACGGTCTATCGCGATTTGCTCTACTACGTCTACTACTTCACATCCGCCGTAGTAACGTTTATTAGGGTATCCCTCAGCATACTTGTTAGTCAAACAAGAACCTGCTGCTTCCATAGTTTCTTCACTTACAAAGTTTTCAGAAGCAATTAATTCAATACCATGAATTTGTCTATCTTGCTCTTCTACGATCAGGTCGAAAATTTCTGAATCTCTTCTCATTTAGTTTGTGTGTTTCGTTAATTTGATTCCAAATGTACAAAAAACGTTTGTTATATTCAGTCTTAATTATATATTTGAATATACTATTAACTTAAACAAAAAAACAATTATGATGATTAGTGCAAATGATCCGATGAGGAAAACATGGTTACCAGTAGAGAGTGATTCTGACTTTCCAATTCAGAATATTCCTTTCGGTGTTTTTATCACCAAAGATGATATTATAACTATAGGAACTCGTATCGGAGATTATGCCATTGATTTGAGTGCCTTACAAATGCTTGGATATTTTAAAGGTATAGAGCTGACAGATGATGTTTTTTTACAAGACACACTTAATGACTTTATCTCTAACGGCAAAAAAACATGGCGAGCGGTAAGAAATAGAATCGCTGAGATATTTGACAAAAACAACGATGAACTAAAAAACAATACTAAACATAGAGATGTTGTCATCTTCAAAATAGAAGATGTAGAAATGCAATTACCTGTGTATATAGGAGACTATACTGACTTCTACTCAAGTAAAGAGCACGCTACCAATGTTGGGACCATGTTTAGAGATCCTGATAATGCTTTATTCCCTAACTGGCTTCATATCCCGATAGGGTACCATGGTAGAAGTTCTACTATTGTTCCTTCAGGAGTAAATGTAAAACGTCCTGTAGGACAGACCCTTCCTAAAGGGGCTACCACTCCTATATTCGGAGCGTCACAACGTGTAGACTTTGAACTAGAAACTGCTTTTATTACTACAGATGCTAACCTAATGGGAGATAGTGTACCTGTAGATGATGCTGAAGAGTACATCTTCGGTATGGTTCTTCTAAATGACTGGAGTGCTAGAGACGTTCAGACTTGGGAATATGTACCACTAGGGCCATTCTTAGCTAAGAACTTTGCATCTTCTATCTCTCCTTGGATCATCACTTTAGATGCTCTTGAGCCTTTTAGAGTAGCAAGTCCAAAACAAGACCCTACTCCTCTCCCTTATCTACAACAAACTGGAGATAAAGCTTTTGATATCAAATTAGAAGTTTATATACAACCAGAGAATAGTGAAGATAAACTAGTCGCTGAATCTAACTTTAAATATATGTACTGGACAATGAGTCAGCAATTAGCTCATCACACTGTAAATGGATGTAAAGTAAACTCAGGAGACTTAATGGGCTCTGGTACTATATCTGGTCCTACTCCTGATAGCTACGGTTCTATGTTAGAGTTAACTTGGGCTGGTAGTAAACCTATCACCATGCCTGATGGTAGTACTAGAACATTCTTACACGACTATGATACAGTAACAATGAAAGGATACTGTAAAAATGATGAAGTAAGAATTGGTTTTGGTGAAGTAAGAAGTACTTTACTTCCTGCTACAATCAAGTTTTAAAACACTATACTGATCAAATATAAATGACATACAAAAGCGTGAAGTAACTCTGTTATTTCACGCTTTCTTTTTGAGTAAACCTATACTCTTTTCTAATTATTAAGTACATTTGAACCTTCAATACTATGACTATGTACACAGAACAAATCAAACGCATCAAAGAAAAAATAAGTCAACTTGACAAATTAGACCAAGACTTGGAAGTATTCGGTGCTGATACACATGAATATATATTAAACCCTGTATTAAGCGAGAAAGAAGTAACACAATTTGAAAAAGAGCATCAAATCAGTTTACCAAAAGACTACGTAGCTTTTATTACACAAGTAGGAAATGGTGGTGTGGGTCCGTTTTACGGATTACAAACACTAATGGAAGCTAGTGTAAACGAAGAACTAATGATAATCACAGGAGAAAACACTTCTTCTCTTTTGCAAAAAGCTTTCCCGCATACTCAACCTTGGAACCCTATTGAGGCACTAGGGGAAATAGATAATAAGATAGAAAAAGCTGCTGAAGAAGGAAACGAAGAATTAGAAGAGGAACTATACGAAGAGAGATTAGAAATAATCGGTGGCGAAGAGCACGATTATGGAAGACTTAACTTATGTGACTATGGATGTGGTATTACCCTATTCCTTGTTGTGACTGGTGACCAAAAAGGAATTATGTGGACAGACGACAGAGTCAATGATGGCGGATTATACCCAAGTATTGAGCTAGAGAACGAAGCTAGTCTGTCTTTTCTAGACTGGTATGAGCTTTGGTTAGATAATACTATAGCTGAATTTGAATAAAACTCAGTATACATAATTGAAATAAAGAAGCGTGAAACGCCCCGTGCGTATCACGCTTTTTTTAATAGCCTAATAGTCTTTTTAGCCATAGTCTGTACATGGTAAGTTAACGTCTTATTCCTTTTTCTTTTTCAACGATTTGATTAAAGTGTACAGCATGCTTCTGATCTCTGTAATAGTAGAATCGTATTGAGCTATATTCTCTAAATAATTCAGATCATGTGCTATCACTAATTGAGTTTCTAACTCTGCTAAATTTCCTAGAGCTATGTATAGAAACTGTTTATACTCCTTATTCCCTTTTCTAGCACTCCCCTCAGCTATATTAGAAGGAATAGCTACAGCACTCTGCCTTAACTGACTGCTCAGTCCATATATTTCCTCTTTTGGGAAGTCTTTTGTAAAATCATAAACAGTAGAAACAAACTCTACACTGTACTTCCAAACCTCTAAATCGCGATGTGTATTCATAATTAAATTTTAGTCGAAACTACTTATAATAATGCTGGTATAGGCTATCATAAATATTACGAAATAATTAAGTTATCGTAAAGTAGAGATTATACACTCCTCTATCTTTCCTTTCCTAACCTGAGTTCGATTACTATTAGTTCTTTACAATTACATAAAACGTAAAAACAAAACAACACTATAAGCAACTACACAACAACGCATTTTATCACCATACTTAAAGATAAGTGCGTGAAAAATCTGTTTACTATCAGTCTTTATTTACAAATTAAGGATAGTTTTATTTTGATCTACTAGGGGATTGCTTGAGGTTTTCTTGCACCTTTCTTGCACCTTTCTTCGACAAAACTACCTTCTAGGCTAGAAAACCCCTAGAAATCTCCTAGCAATCCCCTAAGAAGTGCAAGCCAAGTGTTCTTGTTCTATTCCTAAATATGAGTGTCATTCTATATTAATACCATGATACACTAATGGATAAAACCTCTTTAGTCCAATTGAGGTTCCTAACTAAAAAAGCCCCTTAGTATGATCACTAAGAGGCTTTAAAAAAAGTACATTATTTACTCTGAAAGTAAATCGTAATTAACATCCTATACTTTCGTGCGCCGCTACGGGCTGTATAGAAACATTATTATTGATTGTATCTGACAGATACAATGTCGGTCTAGAAATATTGTACTCCGTAGAAGTATTAATCAATATATCTATTATATTATCACCATTAAGATCACCACTAAAAATCACTTTAGGCACCTGTCCCTCTTCAAAGTACTTCTGAGATAATAGCATCATTTCGCTGACTTGTTCTCCATCTTTTATCTCCATACGTAGAGTATAATTCTTCACATAATACTTAGGCATTTCATAACCTTGCCCTACAGAGTTTAAGAAGTCTTCTTCGCTTACTCCATTAAGCTTTCTTGTACCCGTAGCATATAAAGTGTATTCCCTACCTTTAAATGAAATTTGTACTTTCTCGCCAGGATAGATATATGAAGGAATATTTGCCGTCTCTACAACAGCCTCTTTCAGACTACTATTTTTCTTCTCTATAAACATTAGACAAGCTTGTTTTCCACTATTAGAAATAGCTACTCCACTCACTTCGTCTTTTTCTTCACTAGTATCTGCAAGAATCTTAGATACCAGAGGCGCCATAGCCACTAACTTATAAGTATTAGTACTATCCGATATTAAGCCTAGCCATTCTTTTGACTCTATTCTTTCAGG
Source organism: Myroides odoratimimus (assembly GCF_030326305.1). GTDB lineage: Bacteria > Bacteroidota > Bacteroidia > Flavobacteriales > Flavobacteriaceae > Flavobacterium > Flavobacterium odoratimimum_A. Next base: position 9,828 of record NZ_JACAKB010000039.1, read on the forward strand.
AACTTCATCTGCATGAAATGCCCCAGGTGTAAGAAGCGTATTGTCAAATGAAAAATGCTTTGGATAATCCTTAATATTTTCGGTCCCAGACACTATACTATAGTGTTCAAAACCATCGTCATCTGTTCCTAAGTTGCTGATGACTATTTCTTCAGGTTTTAGGTTAGCGTAACCAATATTCCGCTCACCCTCAGTAGATACTTCTTCTACTTCTTTGTTTTTACAACTGTTCATAGCTAGCCCAATTGTCAAAACTATCACTGCAATTAGTGATTTTCTTTTCATCGTTATTTCGTATTTTTAAGGTGGTGCAAAAGTATATGTTCTTCTGATATCCCAACTATAAAAACCCTATTTTAACACTACACATAATCAGTTAAATAACACTCACTTAAATACTAAAACAATAATACCTCATTGCTATTTAATGTCAAAACACTTAAAAAGCTTCCCAATGAGTTTACTATACCTCTTCTTTTTGTAAATTGCTGATTCTTAAAAATAAGATGAACAGTAAAGATAATCTTCATCTTTTACACCACATAAATGCAATACATCATGAATGCAAAAACATACTTAATATTCGGAGTAAGCAAAGGCTTAGGAAAAGCCATCACTCAATATATTCCTAATGAACAAGATATCGTTTATGGGATCTCTCGCACTAGACCTAATTATTTAGATAAAAACGATCAGAACAAACATTGGATAGCAGGAGATTTATCTCATCCTAGTCAAGCTACTAACGACTTAAAAGAAACAATAGGGCAACAAAAAATTGATTATTTAATCTATAATGTAGGGATATGGGAACACAATGCCTTCTCAGATACATACAGCTTCCATGATAATACACAAGAAGAAATCATCAATATGATTAATACCAACATCTCTTCTTGTATTCTAATGATTCAAGCCTTTATAGAAAACCTAAAGTTATCAGAGAATGCTAAGATTATCTTGATAGGATCTACTTGGGGATTAGACAATCACACTGGAAAAGAAGTTACTTTCTCTGCTACAAAGTTTGCTCTACGAGGCATTATTCATTCACTAAGAGAAAATTTAAGAGAACACCTAATCGGAGTATCGATTCTAAATTTAGGTTATTTAGCAACAGAATATGGATGTGAGGAGCCAATAGAGACCATTATAGAACAATCTAACGGAGAACTTATCCCACTACAAGATGTCTTACAAGCAATCCGTTTTATTATATCAACATCTAAAGCATCTTGTGTAAAAGAAATCAATATGCCTGCGATGAAGGATATAAATATGTAGCAAAACAAATATCAACAAAACCATAACACACTGAATGTCTTAAAAATATAAAATAAAAAAAATCTAAACCTGTATTTTATTTATACCTTTGTAACAGATATTAAAATCACAATACTTATGAAAACTAAACACACAGAAAATCAAAACAAAAACGGATCTTGTGTTACTCTCTGCAATAACAATATTAGCACAGAAATCATAAGTAATACTATATCACAAGAACATAAAAATTTTATAGATTCTAGATTAGAACACTATCATAACAATCCAGATGACTTAATGGACTTTGAAGAATTATTAAATAAATTTGAAAAAGAGCTATAGTGTATATATTGGTAAACAATTCTTTAGTTGAACAAGATATTAGATTTGCCTTTGATTACTACAAAAGTATATCACACAAACTTGCAAAAGAATTTATACAACAATTACAAAAAGCAAAAGAGAACATAATATTATACCCTTTCAGTAATGATATAGTCTATAATAATGTACGTCTACATAAGTTAAAACAATTCCCTTATCACATACATTATATTGTAGAGGAAGATAAAATGAAAATTATCATTCTCGCTATTGTACATACTAAAAGAGAATATTCTAAATACAAATAAAAGAGGCTGTCCATGGACAGCCTCTTTTATTTGTATTGGTTGTTTACTAACATCCTAAATTCACTAAAGCCGCAACAGGTTTTACTGTTACTGCTCCTGATTTACCTTCTGATAGATACAACGTATATCTACTCATATTATAGTTATAAGTAGTATTAATTAGAAAATCAATATTTCCATCTCCATTTAAATCTCCTACAAAGTCGATTGTTGGAGTAGCTTCTTCTAAACTTGATAAATCTAATAAAGTGATTACCTTATCTTGTCCCTTAACCTTTAAGAATAAACTGTATTTTTTAATCTCATACCCTTGTACCTCTTCTCCTTCTTCATTTTGGTAAGTATAGGCTACTCCTTTTTCTCCTTTAGCGAAGAGAGTATAGGTTTTTCCCTTAAATATAAAATCTTTGCTCTCGCCTGGATATATAGTCTTAGGCAAATTAACTGTTTCTAAGTTACTACCTTGAGTTAATACTCCTTCATTTGTCATGAACACCACTTCACCCACACTCTTAGCAGAGACTTTTACCCCTGTCATTTGTCCTGCCTCATCTAATACTACATCATGTATTAGTTTAGTAGTAGGATTTACTTTATGTACACTATATGTACCATCTGTTTCCTTTATTAATCCTATCCAAGACTTACTACTTACATTATCTACTATTTCTCCTTCATGATACTCACCTGTCATAATTAAATCATGCTTAAACTTAAAAGAAGTTGGATAAACTGTAGGGTCATAATAATCTTCCTCTCCTTCTACTACAGCCTCATCTACTATAGCTGTAGGCTCCTCTTCTCCTTCATTAACAGAAGTTGTTGTTTCCTCTATAGGAGTTTCTGTTGTAGAAGATTCTTCTTGTTTGTCTTTACAAGCTGTAGTTAAACCAACTATAGCCGTAAATACGAATATAGACATCAGTCTTTTCTTCATAATTTGCGAGTTTTAAAACCTTGCTAAAATAAAAATATTCTTGCTTCATACAACTCCTAACTCACAGACAATAAATAATTACAAATCAAAAAGTTATATCAAAAAGAATTTTTATCTCCAAGTACAAGAGTCATTTTTACATCCAAAATTAAAGAAAGCTTGTAAAAACAAATACAAAACTGGAATCATCAAAATCCACAATTCTGCATCTAAAGCTTGAAATAAAAGTAATACTCCTAGACCTAGACGAATCCACCTCATCACTGTCCATTTCTTAAAATATGCAATAATCATCTTATATCATTTAGTACTTCAAAGATAGGTAACGATAATCTTACCTACTGTTACATAAGTTACAGACTCTCTCTTTTAAGATGACGACATTAACTTCTTCAGGAATTCGTGTCCAATAGATGGGGGCTCTTGCTGGAAAACCTCATTAACAAGAATATTACATGAATTGACAAAGAAGAAAGAATAACTTTTCATTATTTAATCCTTGTGTAACAATTGTTACTTCACTTGTCTACACTATCTGCTACTTTCGCTGATATATAAACCATAATATAGTAAACAATGAGAAAATTAGTTTTAGCCATCGCTTTATGTTCTATCGTAAGTGCTCAAGCAGTAGCCTACAATACAGTAAACAATGAAACATCTATTGTTGCTTACGAACAAGATACTAAAGGAGATAAATATGCTATTCTAGTACAATCTATAAAAAACCTACGCTCTTCTATAATGACTGGAAGTGAAATCAAACAAGCTAATCCAAAAGCTGATTTCCAAATCGTAATCATGGGGCAAATGGTACAAGACTTAAACAATAAAGAGCTACGTGCTGAATTAGATGCTGCAAATAAAGCAGGTATTAAATTAGTAGTATGTGAATTTGCATTAAACGTTTACGGTGTAACATTGAAAGACTTGCCTTTGTACTTTATCGGAACACCTAATGCGCATAAATACATGTTTCAGTTAAATGAAAACAACTACAATACACTTTCTATTTAATTAAGAAAGTCCCCCCTGTATTTATGACAAAAGAGGCCGAAAGCCTCTTTTTTATTTTACCTCATCTGTATTCCATTGATCCCAATATTCAGGTCCATATATAATGTCTATATACTCTCCATCTTTACTGTCCATATCTCCTAAATACATCTGCATATGTTCAGGGATACGTTCATAAGCTATTTTTAATGCTTCTTTTAATTCATCTGTAGGATTCTCTTGATAAGCTTCTAAAGCCTCTCTACACAACTGAAGTAAAGATTTCTCTCCATTTAACTGTCTATAGTCATCTTCTAATTCTACGAATATCTCTTCAATCTCATTACTATAAAACTCCTCTACTATTGTAAATTCTCCAAGGTTTTCTATTATCACTTTAGCCCCATTAGGAATGGTACTACAGACAATACCTTCATCTATCAAAGCCCTTAAACGTTCAAAGTCTAAAACTTTTTCTTCTCCACAACCGTGAATTAAGATCGTTTTATCTTTAAAAAGTAATAATTGCACTAAATAATACTTCCCTTCAAAGACATAAAATAGACTGCGATTCTCTCCTTTTATTTTAGTAGGAAAAAAGTGATCTACATTAACTGTATCAATTTTATACAACGTTCCTGTTCCTGACTCTCCTACTGTGACGCCATTGACTTTTCGCTCTTGATAAGTATATATATTTGTCCAATTAGGATTAAGCTCTAATACCAAGCTTTTTATAAACTCAATATACGTCTCAGGTGTATAATACCACTGCCCTTTATCTATTTTCCAAGATCCTAGATTAAAACAAGAGATTTCCTCTCCGTCAGGTATATTAGTGACAACCCATCCTTTCTGTACATCTTTAATAAAATGTTCAAAATCTTCAAAGTTCCAATCCGCTATCCTCCCATCTTCATAAACATCAAAATGTGTAAAATGGTAGCCTCCATTATGGATAATACCTGGTGTTTTCACCCCTTGTAAAGTTGTCGTTCTATAAACTAGTGTTCTACTCATCCTATAGTCTCAACAGTAATTTCTCAGTATCAACACCATCTATACTCTCATGTGAAGTATTAAAGACCGCTTTTCCTTTAGAAACAATGATTAGTTGTGGTGACTCGTGATGCACATCTAGTTCTTCTTTTACCTCCATAGACTGAAGTCTATTATTCACTACATCTACTAGATAACAATCTACACCAGTAGGATTAGTAAAGCTTGCTTCAAAATTTCTTAATGCAAATTTACTAATATGGCATCGAGGACTGTGTTTAAAAATAATTACTGCTTTATCATTTGAATTAGCAATCAGGTCTTTTACTTGACTACTTTCTGTTATATTGATCCATTTCATAAGACAAAATGTTAGTGTGGTTTACATTACTTAAGCGAATTTATGACTTTTTGACATCTTTTACTAATAAGAATAATTCAAATATTGCCAAAAAGTCTTAATTTTAATATTGGAACACCTTTTGTCTATTACGATATATCCAAACAAATAAACGATTTAGTATATGAACTTAAATAATTTTACAATAAAATCACAAGAAGCCCTACAACAAGCACAGGTAATCGTGCAAGGGCTTGGACAGCAACAAATAGAAAACGAGCATATCTTTAAAGCGATAATGGAAGTAGACGAAAACGTTACTCCATTTATCTTAAAGAAATTGAACATTAATGTAGATACATTTAAATCTGTATTAGATGCTACAATCTCTAATTTTCCTAAAGTAGCTGGTGGACAAATGGGCTTATCAAGAGAAGCAGGTACTGCTATCACTGAAGCTCAGGCTATCGCTACGAAAATGAAAGATGAGTACGTATCTATTGAGCATTTAATCTTAGCGATCTTTAAATCAAAAAGCAAAGTAGCTCAGATCTTAAAAGATCAAGGTGTTACAGAAAAACAACTTGAAGCAGCAATTAACGAAATTAGAAATGGAGCAAGAGTAACTTCTGCCTCTGCAGAAGAGACATACAACTCATTAAATAAATATGCGAATAACTTAACGCAATTAGCTAACGAAGGTAAGCTGGATCCTGTAATCGGTCGTGATGAAGAGATCAGACGTGTGTTACAGATCTTGAGCCGTCGTACTAAAAATAACCCAATGCTAATCGGTGAACCAGGGGTTGGTAAAACAGCTATTGCAGAAGGATTAGCACACCGTATCGTACAACAAGACGTACCTGAAAATCTAAAAGACAAGCAAATCTTCTCATTAGATATGGGGGCATTGATTGCTGGTGCGAAGTACAAAGGTGAATTTGAGGAGCGTTTAAAATCAGTGGTTAAAGAAGTAACTTCTGCTGAAGGAAATATCATCTTATTCATTGATGAGATTCACACCCTTGTAGGTGCTGGAGGTGGTGATGGTGCGATGGATGCGGCAAATATCTTAAAACCTGCATTAGCGCGTGGAGAACTTCGTTCTATCGGAGCAACTACATTAGATGAGTATCAAAAATACTTTGAGAAAGACAAAGCTTTAGAGCGTCGTTTCCAAAAAGTAATGGTAGATGAGCCAGATACAGAGAGTGCTATCTCTATCTTACGTGGTATTAAAGAGAAATATGAAGCTCACCACAAAGTACGTATAAAAGATGAGGCGATTATTGCTGCTGTTAATTTATCAGAGCGTTATATCACCAACCGTTTCTTACCAGACAAAGCTATTGACCTTATGGATGAAGCTGCGTCTAAATTGAGAATGGAGATTAACTCTAAACCAGAAGAACTAGATGTACTTGATCGTAAGATTATGCAATTAGAAATTGAGATTGAAGCAATCAAACGTGAGAACGATGAGGATAAACTTAAATCTCTTGGATTAGAAGTTGCAAACTTAAAAGAAGAAAGAAACGATATCTATAGTAAGTGGCAATCTGAAAAAGAGGTTGTTGATAAGGTACAAGCTATCAAACAAGAAATAGAAACTTATAAACTGGAAGCTGAAAAAGCAGAACGTGATGGTGACTATGGAAAAGTAGCTGAGCTTAGATATGGTAAGATAAAAGACGCTCAAGAAGAACTTGAAAAAGCTCAAAAACAATTAGACGAGAACCAAAATGGTCAATCGCTAATTAAAGAGGAAGTAACAAGTGATGATATCGCTGAAGTAGTAGCAAAATGGACTGGTGTACCTGTTACTAAAATGCTTCAAAGTGAAAGAGAGAAACTACTTCACTTAGAAGATGAATTACACAAACGCGTGGTAGGTCAAGAAGAAGCAATTGAAGCGATTAGTGATGCAGTACGCAGAAGTCGCGCTGGATTACAAGACCCTAAAAAACCAATTGGTTCATTCCTATTCTTAGGTACTACTGGGGTTGGTAAAACAGAGTTGGCAAAAGCATTAGCTGAATATCTATTTGATGATGAGAATGCGATGACTCGTATTGATATGAGTGAATATGGCGAAAGACATAGCGTAAGTAGATTAGTAGGAGCGCCTCCAGGATACGTAGGATATGATGAAGGTGGTCAATTAACTGAAGCTGTTCGTAGAAAACCTTACTCGGTAGTGTTATTAGATGAAATTGAGAAAGCACACCCTGATACATTCAACATTTTGTTGCAAGTATTAGATGAAGGACGTCTAACAGATAATAAAGGACGTTTGGCCGACTTTAAAAACACAATCATCATCATGACTTCTAATATGGGTAGTCATATCATCCAAGAGAAGTTTGAGAATGCTACAAATATAGAGCAGGCTTCTGAAGATGCTAAAGTGGAAGTATTAAACGAGTTAAAACAACAAGTTCGACCAGAGTTCTTAAACCGTATAGATGAAGTAGTGATGTTTACTCCATTGAGCAAAAATAATATCTTACAGATTGTAGATATACAACTACAAAGTGTATTCAAGATGCTTGCTCAACAAAACATACATATGGAAGCTACTGCGGAAGCTAAAGAGTTCTTAGCTACTAAAGGCTTTGACCCTGAGTTCGGTGCACGTCCTGTAAAACGTGTTGTACAAAAAGAAGTGTTGAACCGATTGTCTAAAGAGATTTTATCTGGTAATGTAAAAGCTGATAGTATGATCTTGTTAGATTCGTTTAACAACGAGTTGGTCTTCAGAAACCAACAATAATATTTAGATTGATTAGTTAGTTATAAAATGAAAACACCCTAAGTTAAGATGACTTAGGGTGTTTTTTATTGCGTATACTTTTAATTAGTATTCCCAAAGCATTAATCCTGCCTCATAACCAGCGCCTAGTGTCCAAAACAAAATCTGTTCTCCTTGTTTAATCTTCCTTACTCTTCGTTGATATTGATCTAATGCTAAAAAAGGACTTGACGAACCAGTATATCCTAATTCATGAGAATAAAAAGGCACTTTATCATCGCCTAAATTAAAATACTCTTTGATTAATTGTACATTTTTATAAGAAAACTGAGAAAACATAAACAAATCTATATCTTCTAAACTCATTTTATTTCTTTCTAAAAATGATAGTAGTTCTTTCTTTATGAAATCCACACTCCCCATTCCATCAAAGGAACGATCCCACACTAATACATCTTCATTCTTAAACTGAGAAAAACCAGCAGGCGGATAAGACACTGTATCAGCAATATCACTATCTGTATGATACATTACATCTTTTAGTCCTCTACTTTCTCCATCTTTATCAAGGATAAAAGCAAAAGCAGAATCAGAAAAACAAAATGCTGTAATTGGATTATTATTATCAACTATACGACACAGATTCTCTGCACATACAATTAATGCTCTCTGCATTCTAGGAGTACATTGCAAATATTTAGTCAACTGATCTAATGCTATAAATGCTCCAATACAATTGGCATTTAAATCAAAGCACATAGTTTTCTTCTTTGCATTCAACATTTGATGTAACTTGATAGAAGCTGATGGTACTAAAAGCTCCGGTGTAGCAGAAACTAAAGCAATAACATCAATATCTTCAATATGCAAACCACATTCTCTTAATGCTCCTTCTGCGGCTTTAGTAGCCATAGTAATTGTTGTTTCTGTAGAATTTCGATCTAGAATAAATCTTTTTTCCCTTCCAAGACTCTGTTGGATTCTTTGCATTGGAATATTTCTTTGCTCAAAAGAAGCTATCACACACTCATTTGTTTCATAACTAGTTGGGTGATAAAAATAGGTCTGTTTTATTGTCATAATTATAAATTTTAATAGTAATTCAATTACATAAATTTATAAACCCTACTAGTTAAAAAATTAAAACTATTGAATTTTAACACTAAAACCATACTTTATAACATCTACTAATACTAACAAAAACAACCTTTTATACAAAAAACATATTCTAAACACCTTTATTCACTACCTTTTATTTTCAAATAAAAGATGGTAAAAAGGGTCTTAAACACTAACTAAAAAACTGTACTATCTATAACTCTACCTTTTTTAAACTTCACACTACTCTTACCATAATACCAAATCTCGATATCTCCTTGTTCTTTTATATCTGTAGGATCTCCTTGTACAGCCCATACATCATTCTTACTCGCTCCTATTTTAAATGCTTTCTTAGTTTGAAACTCATCTTTCAGGTTATCTGTTTTAGAACTTGGTTTAGTAAGCTTTTCTTCTTTACTTATTTTAGTTGTCTCTGTCTTCTTTTCTACAGAGATTTCCTTTTTCACTTCTTTTGCCTTATCAGTTACTGGTATTTCTTTCACACTTTCTGTATGTTGATACTCCTCTTCTTTTTTTTCGGCTGTATAAACCTCTCTTCTTACCTCTACAGGCTTCTCTTCTACTTTCTTTATATTCGCTTTAGGTTTTGGTAATTCTTGCTCAACAACCACTGTTTCTTGAACCTTCGTATCTTCACTCTCACTAAATGTATAATAAACTAAATACCCTCCTAAAACAACGATAATACCAATAACCACAAATAAGAAAATATAGGCATTATTACTTCCTGTATCTACTATCTTTTCTTTCTCTTTAGGGATTTCTTGTTTATCCTCAGGTCTAGAATAGACAGGTACCTCATAGCCATTAGCTATATTATACTTTTCTCTCTTTTCTCTATCTCCTAATGTAGCACAAGCTTCATTCAGTTGTTCGAACATCGTCTTATAGAATAAACTACTCGGATTCTTATCTGGACTATAACGCTCATATAAAGACTGAAAAGCACGCTTGAGCTCTTCCTCTGATACGGTAGGATTAACTCCCAACACTCTATAATAATTAACCTTACTCATTTAAACAAATCAATTTATTAACAAAATTAACAATAACAAATCAATATAAGTTTAACTAAACAAATACTTTTATTACAAAGTCTAGTGATAATAGAAATATTACTTCTTTATAAATTGTGGATTTTTAGGTTGAAAGATATTTTGTAACTTTTTAGATAGACGCTTTAAAGTATTAGAATGTTTAAGATAATAAGGTATTTGATCTAGAGGAATACTTCTAACATTAGCGATCATCTCATCTACTGTATAATTATGCATAAAGGATCTTTTTAACCAATCTGATATAAACTCATCCCATTGGTCTTTATTCCCCCAATAATGCCCTATAATATGATCAGCAGACGTCATATCTCCAGCCGCTCCTAAAGCTAAAGAAAAAGCAAGTTGTTCTTTTGTAAATGCTTTAATATTTGCTTCACACATTTGGTCACTTATATCTAAAGCCTGTTTAATACTTGAAAAATTAGCTTTTGATACACCTATAACACCGGCATTCCACATACAAGTATTTTCAGTAATAAGAATTCCACCATAAGTATTGTCTTTTAATTCCTTCCAAAACCTCTTTCCGGTTTTTGTAGTAAACTTGTTGAGTTGCCCTTCATCTATATGCATAATACTAGTCCCTTGTTCTAATTTATCACTTAGAGGAGCTAATGACTTATAGACAAAAGTATCTACATCTAGGTACAATAAATCTTTCTCTGGATACTGCTGAGCGATATACTCTAATGCCTTTATTTTTACTCTAAACATATATTGGTACTTCCCTAACCAATCTTTAACAAGATCCTTATCTAAAGATTCTACCGTTATTCTTCCTTTTAATTGATTAAACAGCGAAGGTTCTTCAGTCAATACAATAATATTATCACTTGCTCCTTTATGAGCCAATACGGTATATATAGAGAAAAAAACTTGTTGATAATAACTCATCTTATTACCAAAAATCAAATAAACAATATTCATTCTAAATATTAAATTTGAAACAAAAATACAACAATATAACAAATACCATATATCTATATAACAAAAAAAAGATCTACATCCATAAAGAATGAGATCTTAAATCATTAATTCCAATATTTTATTTATACCGCCAGCTCTCTTACGATTTGATGCCACATGATGGGTAAGTCTGTTATGCTACTCCATTTCTCAAAACCAATGTTCTTCACTATCATTACGGCATCTGATATCTGCTTTTTGGAAGTACTTTTATTGACAATTGATTGCGCTATACTACTCAACTGACTAAACGCCTTTGTTTCCTCTATTTTCATAATCATACAGTTAAATGAAACCTCTTCTCTTGCTCTTATTATTGACTATAGATTAATCACTTATAAGATCTTTTTATGTTTTATAATTCTTTTATTAAGATACTCCTTTTTAGAGTAATAACAAAACTTATATACTAATTCATATTGATTTTAACTTATCTTTTATAGTCATCTAACTAAAAAAGTTATACTTTAGAAAAGAACAAACACAAAAGATTATGAGTCACAAAAAACTATTTGCAGGCAGTGAAATAATGGTATTGGCTGTTAGAAACATTCTAGACGAAAACAACATCTCTTATATCATCAGAGATGATATACAGTCAGCCATAGGCATCGGAGCAGGTACTCTAGATAGAGCTGTACATATCCTGGTCAATGAAGAAGACTTAACTAGAGCACAAACTCTATTAAAAGAAAACGATTTAGAAGAATAATAAAAGGGGCTGTCTCATAGCAAAATGAGACAACCTTCTTTGTTATGATATTTTTCAAGCTATTTTCTGTGATTTTTTTCAAATATTGAAACCTCAAGAGTTCAAAAACTATAATAAAGATAAAAGTTAGTAAAAA
>NZ_JACAKB010000003.1:0-124062 GCF_030326305.1 Myroides odoratimimus
TCTTAGATTATTGAATTATTATCAGAAAAACGAAATAAATATTATGAATTATTATTTGCTTTTATCATAGTAATCAGTATGAAATTACTAAATAGAGATAATTAGTTATATAAACAAATTATTAAGTTATTAGATTTTGTGTATAATGGAATGTTTGTTGTTGCAATTTATGGTACTATAAATAATCATAAACTATATGATAGACTATCGAAATTATAATGTTTGGAAACTGAGCCATGAATTAGTATTAAAGACCTATCCATTATTAAATTTATATCCTAAGTATGAGGAAAGAAATTTAATAGATCAGATAAGAAGGGCAGTAGTATCAATTCCTACCAATATCGCAGAAGGATGTGGTAAGGATACACAGAGAGAATTAGTTAGGTATTTATATATAGCATCTGGTTCTGCTCATGAGGTAGAGTATTTACTTCTTTTATCAAGAGATCTACGATATATTAGAGATGAGGACTATTATGTGCTTCAAAATGATATTGTAAGTATTAAAAAGATGCTCGCTTCTCTAATTAATAAGATTAAAATAACAATAAATAATGAATCAAATAAAGGTTAACGATCTGTTTATAGATATCGAGAGCAACTGTAAACCGTAAACCGTTCACCGTAAATCAAAATAAGAACACAGGTCAACGGTCTGTTTATAAATGTCGAGAGCAACTGTAAACTGTAAACCGTAAACCGTAAACTGAAGAAAATTATGTTTCCATTACAAAGAGGTAGAAGATTAAGAACAAATGAGTCTATTCGTAGTTTGGTAAGAGAGACTATCGTGACTCCACAAGATTTTATGTTCCCTATGTTTATAGCAGAAGGGACTAATGTACAAGAAGCTATTCCTTCGATGCCAGGTATGTTTAGACGTTCTGTGGATTTGACAGTAAAGGAAGTAAAAGAGCTTTATGCATTAGGTATTCGCGCAGTGAATATCTATGTAAAAGTAAGTGATCACTTAAAAGACAATGCAGGTACAGAAGCATGGAATCCTAATGGATTAATGCAGACTGCTATCAAAGCGATAAAAGATGCATGTCCAGGTATGATCGTAATGCCAGACGTAGCATTAGACCCATATTCTATATACGGGCACGATGGTATTATCGAGAATGGAGTAGTAGTGAATGACCCTACAGTAGATGCACTGACGAAGATGAGCGTATCTCATGCAGAGGCAGGAGCAGACTTCGTAGCACCGAGTGATATGATGGACGGGCGTATCTTGCGTATGCGTGAAGCATTAGACCAATCAGGATTTACGAATGTAGGTATCATGAGTTATTCTGCTAAGTATGCATCTGCATTCTACGGACCATTCCGCGATGCACTAGACAGTGCACCTAGAGCAGATGTAGAGATACCAAAGGACAAAAAAACATATCAAATGGACTATGCTAATCGTATCGAAGCTGTAAAAGAGGCGTTATACGATGTAGAAGAAGGAGCAGATATCCTTATGGTAAAACCTGGTATGGCTTATTTAGATATCGTACGTGAAGTGAAAGACGCTGTGAATGTGCCTGTAGCTGTGTACCAAGTATCTGGAGAGTACGCTATGGTAAAGGCTGCATCAGAGAGAGGATGGCTTGACCACGATCAGATCATGATGGAACAATTAACTTGTATCAAACGCGCTGGAGCAAGTATTATCTCAACATACTTCGCTAAAGAAGCGTCTATTCTATTGAATAAATAGTTAGAATAAGTACTATAAATAGAAGAAGCTCGTTGATTTTGTCAACGAGCTTTTTTCATTATAAGTTATTGATAACTTTTTTTCTAAATTGTAGTAAGAAGTGTTTTAACTTTATCCACTAGTAAAATTATAGAATATATGACGCCTGTTTTTAAAAATAAAACATATCGATTAGCAGAGTTTATCTTACTTGTTAAAGATCGAAAAGAAAGAGCTACGGAGTATAATCCTGCCTATCAGTATGCTATTTATGCTGTAGAAGATGAGGCGGATGTAGAGTTAGAGATTTATGTTGGTGATCCTGTTGAGGTGACCGAGGATGATGAAGAGATATATCCAGACGCTGTTACAGAACTAGATATGTGGTATCTGTGCTCTGATGAAGATATACAAGATGTAGTAGACTTAGCAGTGAGCCAGAAACCTACAGTGAAGGTAGAAGAACTCATCATGGCATTGGATTACTATCTGACGATAGATGATTTTATAGATTTTGACTAAAAGATATAAGTCTATCATATGTTATTTGTCCGTTTATTGCACTAAAAGGACTGTTTTGTATACTATAATGTTCATTTTGTTTCTCTATTTTTGATGGAAATAAATAAACAACAACAATGACAAAAATTATAAAAACTAGTTTGCTACTTCTTGCTGCTATTAGTGTAGTAGCATGTGGAGGTAAGGATGATAAAGCACAACCTGAAGCTGTGTACGAATCAGAGAGAGGAGAAGTAGCTGAAATGACTATGTCTGAAAAAATCAAGCTAGGTGAAGACATCTTTAAAGGAAAAGGGAACTGTGCTTCTTGCCATCAGACAGATAAAAAAATAATAGGACCAAGTGTCAAAGAAATATTGCAAGTGTATGATAAACACAACGCTGATCTGGTTTCTTTTTTGAGAGGAAATGAGGAACCTATAGTTGATCCTTCTCAGTTTATCATTATGCAAGCTAACTTAGAGATCACAAAGAAGTTTAATGATCTAGAAATGGAAGCGCTTATTGCCTATATGCGTAGTTTGTAGATAATAAATAAACAGTAAGATATCGAAAAGCCTTGAGTCAATAGATTCAAGGCTTTTTTATATTCAGTAAGAGATAGATTTTACCCATTAATATAAAATGCAATTCAGACTATATTGAATGATAAATGGGAATAAAACACTTTTTTTTAGCAGATGATCAGGATGTGATGGGCTAGTGATGCTATAGTGATTGCATTAAAACAGGCTAAAATTATGCGACCACTATCCTATCACTATGCGACCACTATGCGATCAGTCAATTTAGGAAGGAAATAGAAAGTATAGTAATGTGTTTATTTTAAGTGTGATATGAAGTGATGGGATTAGATATTGCTACATATTATAAAATGAGAATATAAAATCGTTGTCTAATATGCGAAGAAAGTGTTCATTCTTAGAGAAATAAAATGAAGAGTTCTAATATTAATCTGTAAAGTGTAAATGATCTATATCCCTTATAAACACTGGCTATTTAGAAGCATTCTACGATTTTATAAGGACTTTAATTAGTAATTTTACTAAACAAAAATAAACTAACAATTCAATGGACTTCATATATCAAGATCCGTATCCGATTCAGAAAGATGATACGCAGTACAAAAAGATTTCTTCTGACTATGTAAAAGTAGAAAAATTAGGAGATAGAGAGATATTAGTGGTTGATCCTAAAGCGATTGAGATGATTGCTGAGACAGCGATGACAGATGTGTCATTCATGTTAAGAACATCGCACTTAGAAAAATTAAAAGCTATCCTAGACGATCCGGAAGCGACAGATAACGATCGTTTTGTAGCTTATAACTTATTGCAAAATGCAAAAGTAGCAGTAGAAGGGCAATTGCCTTCTTGTCAAGATACAGGTACTGCTATCGTAGTGGCAAAAAAAGGTGAAAACGTATATACGGGATCGAATGATGCTGAGAGTTTATCTAAAGGTATCTTCGAAACGTACCAAAAGAAAAACTTGCGTTACTCTCAGATTGTACCTATCAGTATGTTTGAGGAGAAAAACTCAGGTTCTAACTTACCTGCACAGATCGATATCTATGCTGCACAAGGAGCTAAATATGAGTTCTTATTCTTAGCGAAAGGTGGAGGGTCTGCTAACAAGACGTTCTTATACCAAAAAACAAAATCTCTTCTTAATGATAAAAACTTAACGGAATTTATCAAAGAGAAAATCATGGATCTAGGTACTGCTGCCTGTCCTCCATATCACTTAGCTTTAGTGATCGGTGGTACATCTGCTGAGGCAAACTTAGCGGCTGTAAAGAAAGCATCTGCTGGATACTATGATAACTTACCTACTTCTGGTAATATGGGAGGTCAAGCATTCCGTGACTTAGAGTGGGAGAAAAAATTACAATTAATCTGTCAAGAGTCTAAGATTGGAGCACAGTTCGGGGGTAAATACTTTACTCATGATGTACGTGTGATCCGTCTTCCTCGTCACGCTGCTTCATGTCCTGTAGGATTAGGAGTATCTTGTTCGGCAGATAGAAATATAAAAGCGAAAATCACTGCAGAGGGATTATTCGTAGAACAATTAGAGACTGATCCAGGACGCTTCTTACCTGCAGTAGCTCCTCACTTAGAAGAGCCTGTGGTAATCGACTTGGACAAGCCAATGAAAGAACAATTAGCAGAGTTAACGAAGCATCCTATCAAAACTCGTGTAATGTTAAACGGAACTGTTATCGTGGCGCGCGACATCGCTCACGCTAAGATCCAAGAGATGTTAGACAATGGACAAGAGATGCCAGAATACTTCAAGAATCACCCAGTGTACTATGCAGGGCCAGCTAAGACTCCAGATGGTATGCCATCAGGAAGCTTCGGGCCAACTACAGCAGGGCGTATGGACCCTTATGTAGATAGTTTCCAAGCGGTAGGTGGAAGTATGATTATGCTTGCGAAAGGTAACCGTAGTCAGGCGGTAACTGATGCGTGTAAAAAACACGGTGGTTTCTACCTAGGTTCTATCGGAGGACCAGCTGCTATCCTTGCAAAAGAGAATATCTTAAGCGTAGAGGTGGTTGACTTCCCAGAGTTAGGAATGGAAGCTGTACGTAAGATCGTAGTGAAAGACTTCCCTGCCTTCATCATCACTGATGATAAAGGAAATGACTTCTTCGCAGATCTATAATAATCAGAATAAACTAACAATTTATAGACGACAATGAAAAGCCGATACTAGCGACAGTATCGGCTTTTTTTAATTAGTAATTAGGAGTGTTCTATTCACTAACGGTGTCAAACAGATGTTTTTTAAGGCTCTGTTCTGCGTCACTTTCTATTGACATACTGTATAGCATACAGTATGTCATTCCGACGATAGGAGGAATCGCACTAGTTTATTCTCACGACTATTTCTACATCTCGTGTGTGATCTTTCCTTACGTCAAGATGACAAAAAGAACAGGTAAGGTATAGGTTAGTAGCAACTTCCAAATATCACTACCTCTTTGTTATTCCGACGATAGGAGGAATCATATTAGTATACCATACATGGATATAGTCAATATAAGTGCTTGAAGAATAATATAAATAGCCCTATTCTAGTAAAGAATAGGGCTTCGTTGTCTTATCCATTTATGGAAGAGAGTAATGCTTGACAGATGTGTACAGTTCTAGAAGGTTATATTTATATGAATTTTAGTACCTTGCTTACTCATTTTTAAGTACCATGAACGATCTATTATCTTATATATACAATAATCCTTCAAGCTTAACGAAAGGCAAGGGAGGGGACGAATTATTCTTAGCGAAGTACAGTGAGATACAGAAGAAGACTGATGCTCCATGCTTTTTTTGGGGTAATGTGAAAGATCCATTTATTATGGCTCGTTGTTTAATCGCGTTGTCTAATGTGGTAAAGTCAAGTTTTAATTTATCACCGGCTGATTTGGCTAAGCTAAAAGACCCTATCGCTACGGCTGGGGATGGTAGAGTGCGCTTTGAGGGATTTTCTCATTGTGCAGGAGTGTATGCAAGAGTAGATGTATTGCCTGATGGGTTAGAAGGAGAGTTTTTAGAGAATGGGACTACGAATGTAGACTTTAACCAACCGATGCTTACTGCGCTGAATAGCATTAAGCAAAAGGAGAGTGTACTGCTGTCAATAGGTCAGAAGGAAGTTAGTATTCAGACGGAGGATAAGAAAATAGTGGAACGCAAAGTGCCTCTTCCGATTAAGTGGATTAAAGGATTGAGTACAGTACAGATTTACCTGTCTAAGGCAGAACGTGTACATACGTTTAATAAAATACAGGCTCAACAACTGTTTAGAGGTATTCCGAAAGGGATTGTGAAGAATGATTATTACTTGATATTGAGAGGGAATATGCCTTCTTTTTCTCCTGTTAAATCAAACAATGGTATTTGTGTAGGAGGTATTCACCGTTTACGATTATTAGAACCTCTATTGCCTTATATGGATTATATGCAGGTCTTTCCTCATCCTGATATGCAGAGCACCACGTGGCAGTTGTATTTTGGAGATATTCGATTTAGTTTGTCTTTATCTCGTGAAGCTTTTAGAGGGTTCTCGGGAGAGGGAGCAGCATTAGAGTCGTTAATAGATGATGTGGATGACGAGTGGATAGATGCGATGGATAAATATGCTTATGCGAATCAACGCTTTAACCCGACGATGTTTGCGATGGAAGAAGGGATGAGTTTCACTGATGCAGATAGTCTGACAGGGCGATTAGCCGCTATGGGGTTGTTAGGTTTTGACTTAGATGACAATGCTTTCTTTTACAGAAGATTACCCTTTAAGTTAGAGCGCATTCTAAGTCTAAATCCTCGTCTAAAGAATGCAGAAAAACTAATTGCTGAAAATAAGGTAGAGATTATTAGTCAAGCTAATGGACGGGTAGAAGCTCGTGTAGATGGAAGTGGAGGTGTGAGACATACTGTAATCTTAGATGGTGACCAAGAGCGATGTACTTGTGAGTGGTATGGTAAGTACCAAGGGGATAGAGGGATGTGTAAACATGTGCTGGCGGTGAGGAAGTTGACGTCAAAGAGTTGATTTTGAGTTTATACGGCATGGCACGGATTACAAATCCGCGCCAACGTAATCCGTGCAAACACAATCTGTGTTAATGTAATCTTTGTAGACAGAAGGTTTACTTTAGCTTCTTTACATTATTGTTATAATTTTATTACAGTATTTGGCAGTCGGATAATTTGAGATTAACTTTGCGCCATGCAAATAGACAAAAAAGACATCAGAAGTTTATCTAAGGAACAATTAAGGGATTTCTTTGTTTCTCAGGGAGATAAGGCATTTAGAGGAAACCAAGTGTACGAGTGGTTATGGAGTAAAGGGGCTCATAGCTTTGAGGATATGAGTAACTTATCATTGGCTACCCGTGAGATGCTAGATGCTAACTTCGTAATTAATCATATCAAAGTAGATAGTATGCAGGTAAGTACTGATGGTACTATCAAGAATGGTGTGAAGTTACACGATGGTCTTATTGTGGAGTCTGTTCTGATTCCTACAGAAACACGTACTACAGCCTGTGTGTCTTCTCAGGTAGGGTGTAGCTTAGACTGTGAGTTCTGTGCTACTGCACGCCTTAAGCGTATGCGTAACTTGAATCCTGATGAGATTTATGATCAAGTATTAACAATCGACCAACAAAGTAGACAGAATCATGGACACCCGTTGTCTAATATTGTGTTTATGGGAATGGGAGAGCCGTTAATGAATTATAATAACGTACAGAAAGCCATTGAGAAGATTACTTCTGAAGAAGGGCTAGGAATGTCTCCTAAGCGTATCACAGTGTCTACTTCAGGATTGCCTAAGATGATTAAGAAGTTGGCAGATGATGGTGTGAAGTTTAAGTTGGCAGTGTCTTTACACTCTGCTATCGAAGAGACACGTAATCGTATTATGCCTTTTACTAAGAACTTTCCCTTGACAGATTTAAGAGAAGCACTTCAGTACTGGTATAGTAAGACGAAGAGTCGCGTTACGTATGAGTATGTAATTTGGAAAGGAATTAACGATGACAAAGCTTCTGTGGATGCATTAGTGAAGTTCTGTAAATATGTACCGTGTAAAGTAAACTTGATCGAGTATAACCCTATCGATGATGGAGAATTCCAACAAGCGGATGAACGTGCTACGAATAGCTATATAGCGGCTTTAGAGAAGAATGATATCACAGTAGTGGTACGTCGTAGTCGTGGTAAAGATATTGATGCAGCTTGTGGTCAGTTGGCTAATAAATCATAAGTTTAGTTTATAGAAAATTGCGTAAAGAATTGTTTAGCAATTTCTTAATGATTTCTATTTGAGGGAAACTATCGAATGATATAAAAAAGTCGTATTTTTGGGTGCAATGAACATAGTACAGCAAATAAAACAGCCTATACAGAATGAGATGGAGCTTTTTGAAAAGAAGTTCCGCAACTCAATGACTACTAAGGTAGCCTTACTAAACAGAATCACTTACTACATTGTAAATAGAAAAGGGAAGCAGATGCGTCCTATGTTTGTATTTCTAGTAGCGAAGATGGTGGCGGGTGAGGTTAATGAGCGTACTTATCGAGGAGCTTCTGTTATAGAACTTATCCATACTGCTACTCTAGTACATGATGATGTAGTAGACGATAGTAATAAACGTAGAGGTTTCTTTTCCCTTAATGCTTTATGGAAGAATAAGATAGCTGTATTAGTAGGTGATTATCTATTAGCAAAAGGACTTTTATTGTCTATTGACAACGGTGATTTTGATTTACTTCGTATTATCTCAGTAGCTGTACGTGAGATGAGTGAGGGAGAGTTACTACAAATAGAGAAAGCTAGACGATTAGACATTACAGAAGAGGTGTATTATGAGATTATTCGTCAGAAGACAGCTACATTGATTGCGGCTTGTTGTTCATTAGGAGCTGCTGCTGTAGATCCAGATAATGCAGAACTTATAGAGAAGATGCGTAAGTTCGGAGAGTTAATCGGTATGGCATTCCAGATAAAGGATGATTTATTTGACTATACGGATGGGCCTATTGGTAAGCCAACAGGTATTGATATCAAAGAACAAAAGATGACACTTCCTCTTATTTATGCTTTGAATACCTCAGAGCCTAAAGAGAAAAAGTGGTTGATTAACTCAGTGAAAAATCACAATGAGGATAAAAGACGTGTGAAAGAAGTCATCGCATTCGTCAAACAAAAAGGAGGCCTAGAATACGCTACTACTAAGATGGTAGAGTATCAACAAGAGGCTTTAAATATACTACAGGAGTTTCCAGAATCTACTTATAGAGAAGCTCTGTTCACGATGGTGAATTATGTTATAGAAAGAAAAAAATAGTTATATAAACTGACAAGATATATAAAGAAGTCGCTTGATATTACCTTAAGCGACTTCTTTTTTTATCTTTGCAAGTATCAAGAACTAAACTTAATATATGATTTCCAAAAGTACCATAGATGCTGTATTTGACGCTGCTCGTGTAGAGGAGGTGATAGGCGACTTTGTAACTCTGAAAAAGTCAGGGAGTAATTACAAAGGCTTGAGCCCTTTCGTAAACGAGAAGACTCCGTCATTTATGGTGTCACCTGTGAAGCAAATATGGAAAGACTTTAGTTCTGGAAAGGGAGGTAATGCGATTAGCTTTATTATGGAGCATGAGCACTTCTCTTATCCTGAGGCAATACGATATTTAGCAAAGAAGTATGGTATCGAAATAGAAGAGACAGAACAGAGCGATGAGGAGAAAGAGCAACTGAATGAAAAGGAGAGTATGTTCATCGTGTCTGAGTTTGCGAAGAAGTACTTTGAAGAGACATTGTTCAATGCGGAAGAAGGTAAGGCTATAGGAATGACTTACTTTAAAGAGCGTGGTTTTACTCAAGAGACAATTAAAGAGTTCGGATTAGGATATTCTCCAGATCAGTGGAGTGCTTTCACAGATGCAGCTCTTCAGAAGGGATATTCTTTAGAATACTTAGAGAAAACAGGGCTTACCATCGTAAAAGAAGACCGTAAGTTTGACCGATTTAAGGGAAGAGTTATGTTTCCTATTCAGAGTATGTCTGGTCGAGTATTAGGATTCGGAGGACGTATTCTAATTGCCGATAAGAAAGCTGCTAAGTATCTAAACTCTCCTGAGAGTGATATCTATCACAAGAGCAAGGTACTATATGGTATCTATCATGCTAAACAAGAAATTGCCAAACAAGATAACTGTTTCTTAGTAGAAGGGTATACTGATGTTATACAGATGCATCAGACAGGTATAAAGAATGTCGTGGCTTCTTCTGGTACTGCATTAACGCCTGACCAAATTCGTTTGATTAGTCGATTGACTAAGAATATTACAATGTTATTTGATGGGGATGCCGCAGGTATTCGGGCTTCTCTTAGAGGGGTGGACTTGATATTAGAGGCAGGGATGAACGTACGCGTATGTCCTTTGCCTGATGGAGAAGACCCAGACAGTTTTGCTCGAAAGCATTCTAAAGAACAGCTAGATGAGTACTTCAAGAATAATGCTACTGACTTTATTCGTTATAAGGCGAATCTATTAATGGGGGAAGCGAAAAACGACCCTATTAAGAAAGCAGAGCTAATTAGAGATATGGTACAGAGTATCTCTAAGATTCCTGATCAGATACAAAGAGAAATCTATGTGCAGGAATGTGCTCGTATAATGGATATTTCTGAAGATGTGATCTTTAATTCTTTAGCTCAAATCGGTCGAAAAGAATTAGCTGAGGCAAATAAGAAATATACACAGGAGAGAAAGCAGATGGAGGTGGTGCATTCAGAGCAACAACCAAAAGAAGCTATCGATCCACAGTATAATTTAGAACGCAAGATTATTGAGATATTACTGTTGTACGGTAATATGGATGAGCTGTTTATAGAGCTTCTATTAGATGTGAATGAGGAAAATGAGGTAATAGAGGTAGAGCATAAAGTAGAACAGAAGGTCTATGAGCGTATTTATCTTAGTTTACAAGAGGATGAGGTACAGTTGACTAATCCAATGTTTAAAGTGATATATAAAGATATTATGGATTACTATCATCACAATGCTTGGGATCTAGAGAAGTATTTAAAGACATTAGATCCAGAAATGGCTCAGGAAGTGACTAATATTATCATGGAGGATGAAAAGGAAGCTTTACACAATTGGGAGTCTCAGAATATCATAGTGAAGCAGAAGGAGCAGGGTGTATCTCAATACGTGACAGAAACGATATTGACGCTAAGAATGTTCTTATTGAATACGATGATCGAAAAGTATAAGGTTAAGTTGAAAGATAGTGATGAGAAGCGATCTTATGAGATGTTGACACTAATTATGGATTACACAAGTCTGATGAATATGTTCTCTAAGCGATTAGGTCAAGTAACATCAAGGTTTAAAACGATAGAAGACTAAAAAAAGAGGCTATTGGCCTCTTTTTTATTTTAGATTTACAGAAGTACGAACTTCTATATTATAAGTTCTTGATTTAGGAACTAATGCATGATATGTCACTATAGGATTATTGATTCCTTTATTAAAAATCATTTCAACTTCTAGTTTGTTTACACTGTTATTACTGCAATTCTCTTTTAGCATAGGTATTATATCTATAATAGAAAGAACACCTTGTACTTTTACTTGTCCAACTAATAAGTCAAAATCTTTAAAGTTGATAATATCTTTATAGTAAGAAGAACCATTAACTCGATTCTGAAACTCTGTTTCATTTTTAATCACAGTGTATTGCCCTATTTGTATCCCTTTTACTTGAAATTGAGTTGTAGGGAATAGGAAGTTTTGCTGTAATTGATCGATTCTATAAAACTCTTCTTTACAATTCTTATCTTCATCAGATGAACATGACGTAAAAGCTGTTGATATTACTGCTAGTACTAATAATAAATACTTTTTCATACCTTATTTATATCTTACAGATGTTCTTACTGCATAATAATCACTTCTTGTTCTTGGAACGATAGTATGATATGTCATAATAGAATTATTCAATCCTTTGTTTACAAAAAACTCTACTTCGAGAAGATTGTCTCCTCTTGAATTACAACTTTCTTTGTACATGGTTACAATATCGATGATATTATTATGTCTATCAACAAGAGCTTCTCCGATAATTAGTTCATAATCTCTAAAATTGATTTCATTTCTATAAAATTGAGCTCCTCTTACTCTGTCTTGGAATTCTCTTTCACTTTTTATTACTGTGAAATTATTATGATCTAGCCCCATAACACGAAAATTGTCAGGGTGAAAATTACCTTTCGGAGGTAATTGATCAGATTTATAAAATCCATTACCACAATAGTCATCATCTACAGAACATCCTGCTAGAGATATTGATAATATTGTAAGTAAAAACAATAAATACTTTTTCATAACTAATATTTTTTTAACAAAGGTATTTGTTTTTAAGATATAGATGATGAAAAAGTATTTATTGAATAGTGATTATTTGAATTCTATAGGAATTATACAAACAGGTATAGGGTTAATCTTATGCTGGTTGATTCTATTTAATCTACTATATATTTCAAAAACTTCTTTTTCTCTTCCTGTGAAGTTTTCTGCTTTAGCTCCTTTTTCATGTGCTAGCATAGCTATTTCTAGTTCGTCATAATTAGCACCTAACTGATCTTCATCAGATCGCTCATCTCCAAATAGTCCATCAGTAGGTTTAGCTATTATAATACTACTTGGAACTCCTAAGTACTCACCTATAGCACGTACTTCTGATTTCATTAAGTCTGCGATAGGGCTTACATCTACGCCACCGTCACCATATTTAGTAAAGAAACCTACTCCGAAGTCTTCTACTTTGTTTCCTGTTCCTGCTACTAAGCTTTTGTGTAGTCCTGCATAGTAGTATAGTGTGGTCATACGCAATCTAGCACGTGTGTTGGCAAGTGTAAGATTTAAGATAGCTTCATCATCTGAAGAGGGAACAGCTGTTTTTAATGTTTCAAATGTAGAGGTCAAGTCTGCTACGGTAGAGGATACATTAGTAAACTTTTCTTTTAAGAAAGAGATGTGTTCTTTAGCTCTTGATACTTGTGAAGGGTCTTGGTGTATTGGCATCTCAACACATAATAGAGGTAGTCCCGTCATAGCGCATAGTGTTGAAGTTACCGCAGAATCAATACCTCCTGATATTCCTATTACATATCCACTTACTCTTGCATTCTGCGCATATACTTTTAACCAATTAACTATATAATCTGTTACTGCTGTAGTATTCATTTTAGTGTTGTTTACCATGACTTTAAATATTTTATGGAATAGGTTGATATCTATCTTATTATATTTGTACATTGAAAATAAAAAAAGATAGAATGACTTTTTCCAAATTTACTAATTTATCTAGTGCTGTATTACTAGTGAGCTGTGTTTTTTGGTCTAGCTGTGGAGATAAGCAGAGTGAACTTGATAAAGAGATTAATGCTATTCCTATAGATATGACTATTACTCGCTTTGATCAAGAGTTCTTCAAGTCAGAAGACGCTGATCTAGCAGGTATTAAAAAACAGTATCCGTATTTCTTTAATGAAAATTTATCTGATGAGTTTTGGCTGAAGAAAAAACAAGATTCCATATTCATAGAATTAAACGAAGAGGTGGAGAAGAAGTACCAAGATTTAGGTGAATTGCCAAAGCAATTAGAAGATTTCTTTAAACATGTGAAGTATTATTATCCACATGAGTCTTCAAAGAAAAAAGTAATCACATTAATATCAGAAGTAGATGTTACAGCTAAAGCTATTTATGCAGATTCATTAGCACTAATTGCTTTAGATACTTATTTGGGAAAAGAACATCGTTTTTATGTTAGTTTTCCAGAGTACCTAAGACCATCTTTTGAGCCGACACAGATATTGCCTGATTTAGCAGAGAGCTTCGTACTACAGAAGATAGGAGGCAATAGAGATCGTACTTTCTTAGGAGGTATGATACAGTATGGTAAGGTATTATACGCTAAGAAATTATTGTTGCCTAAAGTTAATGATGCTTATATCATGGGCTATACTGTAGAGCAGATCAAGTGGTGTCAAGAGAATGAACAAGAGATGTGGAGATATTTTATAGAGAATAATTTATTATTTGATACAGATAGTAAGCTGAGTAGTCGATTTCTTACAGCAGCTCCTTTTTCTAAGTATTATCTAGATATTGATAGTGATAGCCCTGGGAGAACTGGTGCTTGGTTAGGTTGGCAAATTGTCAATGCGTATATGCAAAATAATAATGTAACTTTGCATGATCTGTTTAATACAGATGCAAAAGAAATATTTGAAAAATCAAAGTATAAACCAAAGAAGTAATGAGTAAAAATCACGTTTCTGATATAAATATTAGAGTAGAGTTAGACGAAAATAAAGTGCCAGATAAATTGTTTTGGACAGCTAAAGATGGAGGTGTAGAGAAAGCTAGTTCTAAAGCAATGTTATTATCTATTTGGGATCATAAAGCTAAAGAGACATTGCGTATAGATTTGTGGACTAAGGATATGCCTGTAGATGAAATGAAGAAATTCTTTCATCAAACATTAGTAGCGATGTCAGACACATTTGAGCGTGCTACAGAAGATGAGAAGATGGCAGCAACAATGAAAGACTTCTGTGATTATTTTGCAGAGAAATTAGATCTTTTAGAAAAGTAATTATAAGGGAGAGGCTTATACGTTCAAGCGTATAAGCCTCTTTTATTATACAACCATAAGATTACAACCTCTTATGTCAGAATGGTCAAATCTTCCTAAGATTTCAAATGAACCATTACTGTATTTTTTTCCTAAGTCTTGTGTAGCGATAAAGGAGCAAGAATTAATATTAGCTAAATCGATTACATTGACTCCACCTGTTTTGCCTTCTTCTACGTAGGTTAAAGCGTCTTCTGGATCACGAGTTAAGATATCCATCCAAGGAGGACATTCAAAGATACCATCACCAAAAGAATAGCCTTGAGATAATAGCTCAGTCATTCCATATTCAGAGTGTATTTTAGATACCCCAAAACCTTCACACAGTACTTGGTGTAGCTCTTCTCGTATCATTTCTTTGCGTCTACCTTTCATACCTCCGGTTTCCATAATAATAGTATTGCTAAGGTTAAACTTTTGCATTTCTATCATATCTAGTAAGGCATAGGTAACACCTATTAATAAGACGTTTTTACCTTGTTTATCTAAGTCGATTAGCATTTTAGCTAGTTCTTCATAGTTGTGTAGGTAGAATCCACTTTCAGGCTGATTAGAACCTTCTATAAGATCTTCTACCATATATATAAGAGATGAACCTTCTCGTTCTAAATAAGCAGGTAAAAGAGCTAAAACAACATAGTCTTCAATGTTTCCATAGAAGTGGGAGAATGCTGCTCTAAAGCTATATTCGTAGTAGTCTAGATCAGTCACATGATGTTTACTAGTGATCATTCCAGTAGTACCACTACTTGTGAATGTTATTTTTATAGGATCTATTGAAGATAAAACATCTTTGCTCTTAAAGAACTCGATAGGTAGAAAAGGTACCTCTGTCAATGTTTTAACTTGCTCAGGAGTTTTATTTAGAAGATTACAGAATTGTTGATAAACAGGATTATGTTCATACTGGAATCTAAAGACTTTCATAGCTACTCTATGAAAATCTTTTTTTGTTTGTATTTGGATGATTTCTTCAGGTTTAAACACGGTCTATTATATTTAAGTACAAAAATACAAATAAAAAAAGAGCATCACTTTAGTGATACTCTTTTAAGAATATAAAATCATTAAAATGTATTTCTTATTTTACTACTATTTTTCTAGTAGCAGTAGCATTACTTTCTTTTATCTTCATAATGTAAATACCAGCATTTACACTATAAGGTAAGTTCAACTCTCTGTTATTAACAGTAGTTGTAAATACTTTTTTTCCTACTACATTATAAAGCTCTACCTCTTTTGGTTCATTTTTAGTAGACTCAATGTACAATTTACCATTCGAAACCGCTGGGTTAGGGTAAATAGATAGCCCTTCGATACTCTGATTAGCGTATCGAGGTTCATTATTATAGCGCAAACCACTTTGCGCAAATGCTGTGCTTCCGCCTAACATTGCAATGAACATTGTGATATAAAAGTATTTTTTTGCCATCTAACTAAAATTATGGTATAAAAGTAATTATTTAAAATGACATAAAAAAACAAAAAAGTGCCTATTTTTTTAAAATAAGCACTTTTTTTAACATTTTTATTTTTGAATTACTATAGACCTACTGTCCAACCTTTAGTCCAATCTGGTACTTCAGCACCATTTCCTGCACCTTTAGCTTCTCCAGCAGTAAATACTTTAGAAACATCTACTGCATCTCCTTTAGTATTTTTACCTTTAGTAGGCTTAGTAGTTGTACTGATTAATTTCACATTGGTTAACAACAATGAACCATCATTTACGTTGTTGATAGTTTCATCATGCTCTACATCAAATGCAGTTGCATAATTTCCGATTACTACATCATTTAATTTTCCTTTAGTTCCCTCGCGTAACTTCATTGCTGTTCCTTCTCCATCTACAGCAGGTAGTAATGTGATTCCTGTGATAGTAGGGTTAGAATAAGGATTAGCTGCTCTGTTTTTAGAATTGTTATCTGCTTCGAAGCCTTTGTCTGCTGTACCAGATTGTTTAGAGAACCAAGCTTTGTTTTCTTGACCATTCCATCCTTCAGTCCAGTCAAACTGATCATCATCGTTATTAGATGATACTAAGTACTGTGCACTAACTGTTCCTCCGAACCACTCAAATCCGTCATCAGATCCTTCGTGTGCTTGTACATATTGGATTACAGTTCCACTTCCTACTCCGAATAAAGAAAGTCCATTGAATTCTTTTTCAGTGTTGTAGTTAGCTCCTGCGTATTCGATTCTTAAATATTTAATAGAACCTGAGTTATCATTAGCTTCTTTTCCTCCGTATGTTAAGTCTGATACTTCAGCTGTTGCTGTTTCTGCTTTGTTAATAGGTGCTTTACCACATACTACTAGACCTCCCCAGCTACCTCTTTTCTTTTCTAGAGCTGTCATTACTACAGGATTGTTTTGTTTTCCTTCTACGTAGATTTTTCCTCCTTGTCCTACTGCGATATAAGCAGAAGTACCTCCTTCACCGATAATCTTAACTCCTTCTGGGATGTTTAATGTAGCCCCGTCGTTAACGATTAGTTTCGATGTAAGTTTATATGTTTTGTTTGCTTCTAAGTTTAGTTTATCTCCTTTTTTAAGTTCTCCACCTAATTTGTCTCCGTTTATTCCTGGAGTAGTTGTTCCTGGATCTGTCGTTCCTCCTCCGTTATTATCATCACTTGATGAACAACTTGCTAATGTTAATGTAACTAATGCAATACTGAATCCTGCTCTTAATAATTTTTTCATGTGTAATATAGTTTTTTATATTGTTTGATACAAAGATGTCTAGAAAACAGAAAATACATGTTAACTCATTGTCATTGAATAATTAACAGTTTGTTTCCTTAGTATTAAATAGATGTTAAGTAGGTTAATTATAATAGTGGTATAACCTGTATTTTAAGTGTGTGTAAATAGGAAAGAGGGATGAATGCTTTTGTAAGTTATTAAGAGATAAATGTTTTTTTAAAATAGGTCATATAGATTATGATTTTAAGTGATCCTTTTTTAAAAAAATAAAGCGAGAGCCTTATTAGAAGGCTCTCGCTTTGCTTGTGGGGTATTATATGGTATTTGTATTCTAGAATGAATAGTTTAGGCTTAAGCTAAAGTTTCTTCCAAGTTTATATGATCTTACTAAGACATCTTGTGTCGAGTTTTGTTGTTCTCTTTCGATTTTTGGATCTAATAAGTTTTTAGCATTTAAACCAATACCAAACCTCTTATTAAACTTCATCTTGAAAGTAAAATCTAACATACCGAATGCTTTGTCTACTAGGTTACCACTTTGCTCTGTTCCGATAGAGTATAGTTTATCAGAGAAATGCGCATAAGATACAGTAGTCATTAAGTTTTTCTCACCCCATTCTTTGATATAAGATAAGTCAGCATTTAATAAGAAATCTGATGCACCTGTGAAGTCTGAGTTATCATGAGTAAACGAGGTAGACAGATATTTGTTTTCTCTATTTACTTTGTCATTGTCTAATTTTTGGTATGTCTTCATGATAGAAGCGTTTAATCCTCCTGTCAGTTTATTAGTATTTACATCATCGAAGCTGATTAAGTTTTTACGTACTTCTATTTCTAGTCCCGCTGCATATCCATAATCACCTGTATTCGCGTATGTGATATCATTAGAAGAAGAAGCCGAAACAATCTCATTGATTGGGTTTTTAATATATTTACCAAATACAGAAGCAGAGAATACTTCATCATTAGTTGGGAAAAATTCCCACTTAAGATCTACGTTGTAGTCATCAGATGCATATAAGTCTGGGTTACCTA
Source organism: Myroides odoratimimus (assembly GCF_030326305.1). GTDB lineage: Bacteria > Bacteroidota > Bacteroidia > Flavobacteriales > Flavobacteriaceae > Flavobacterium > Flavobacterium odoratimimum_A. The sequence continues at coordinate 18,203 of NZ_JACAKB010000003.1, forward strand.
CTTTAATCTCTGTAACATCCTCATAGATAAATCTAGCTCTCTCTTTGAATTGAGGTAGAGTATATGTTTTAGATGCAGCAAAACGAAGGTTGTTTCTATCATCTACAGCATACTTTAAAGACAAACTTGGTAAGAAAGCATTTTTATCCAATGTATTAGAGTTTTTATCTGCATCTAATTGGGTTTGCCAAGTAACTTTTTGAGTGATAGTTTCAAATCTAGCCCCAATAGTACCTGATAATCTATCTGATAATTTGTACTCAACATTTGCAAAACCTGCATGTACTGTCATATCTCCATCATAGGTTTGAGGTAATAATGCATTAGGTGTATTCGCACCTCCTCTAAAAGTATACGTTTCGAAGTATCCGTTGTTGAAGTTTTGTTGGTTAAAGAAGTTATCTAGCGCATACGGATTTATGTTTTTGTTGTAATCAGCATTGATCTGAAATACATACTGTGTAGCCTTAAACTCTCTGTTCTTTTGGCGTAAGTTATACCCTACTGTTAACTTTCCATCGTATAGGTTCTCACTATTTTTACCGAATTTATAAGATGCAGCGATATTTGCACCTACTTCGTTTTCGATTAGATCCTCGAAGTATCTGTTATTATCAGATCTTGAGTTAGTCGAAAATTCGTAGTTATCTTGTCCTTTAATTTTGTTTAAAGTGTACATCTGTCTGTCAGGAGTCTGTGCAGAGATATTATTAAGAGCTAACCCCCAGTTTAGGTCTATTTGATCATTTAGTTTATGATCTCCTAATAATTGGTTTACGAATAGACGATCTTGTCTGTAGTTTTGTCTTGATAGAAGCGTATTTTCATAGTAGTCTTTTCTATCTGTGATATCTCTGATGTATCCAGTGTACTCATCTAATTTTTCTTGAGTACCATTGATTAAAAGAGTATTGTATTTAATACTATTTCTAGAGTTGATATTGTATTCTGCATTTAACATCGCAGTAGTATTCGTATTATACTCATAAGATTTCATGTATAAATCTTTTGTAAAGCTGTTTTGAGCTTGAGCAGTACGATTAATTCCTTCTTTGAATTTGTAATTGTTGTCAAAAGATACAGTAGCAAAGATGTTTAATGAAGACTCTGCTCCGAAGTAGAATGATTTACCTCCATTTAGTCCTAAGCTCATTCCATAAGGAGATTTGTTTTTTGTCTGTGCAGAGTTTTTAAAACTAAAACTTTCAAGTGCGTTACTAGGTTGTTTTGTATTAGAGAACCCTAAAAAGCTTCTGTCTGATAGAGATCTAAACTTATCCTCTCCTACAGCATTAGAATTAATGTTTGACCCTAAACTAATGTTGAAGAATCCCTCTCCACTGTGTTTTTTAGAGATAATATCTATATTTCCTCCTGCGAAGTCTCCAGAGTTTCTTGCACTGTATGCTTTATCTATTGAGATGTATTCTACGATATCAGTAGAGAATAAATTTAGGTCAATATTCTTTTTCTCAGGATCATTTGACGCTAGAGGTAGTCCATTTAGAGAAGTACTATTATATCTATCTCCTAGTCCACGTACGAATATTGTTCCTGTACCTTCTTGTTTAGCTACTCCTGTTGTTTTCGCTACTGCAGAAGCCACATCACTTACCCCTTTACGAGATAGTTCTTGTGAACCTATATGTTGTTTGATCTCACTAGATCTCTGTTGTTCTATAAGTAGAGCTGATTCTCTAGATTTAGAACGCGTAGCTTCTACCACTACTCCTTCTAGTTCTACATGTTCAGAGGCTAATGCTATATTTATTGTTTTTGTTTCTTTTTTTGCAACTGTGATTGATTTTTCTTGAGTTACATAACCCATATATTGAAATTGTAATATATAAGTACCTGCTTCTACTGAGATACTATAACTACCATCTAATTCTGTGTTTACTCCTTCAGAAGTATTTTTAATTGCCACGGTAGCATAGGCTAGTGGTTCATGCGTAGAGTCATCTGTTATTTTTCCTTTAATTTCGGCCTTTTGTCCATAAAAAGTGGCTGATACCATTAAGGTTAAGATCACTAAGAAATTTTTCATATAAATAAGTGTGTTGTATTATTGGTGCAAAGAACCTAGATGTATGTATCGTGAATGTTAATCTAAGTTTAATTTTTTGCGTACATTAGGTTACCAAATCGTTAACATATTAAATTATTGTAAAGTCTACATTTAATAATGTATTATGCTCTATATTTGACCTACTAAAACACACAACATAAGTATGAAGAATTCTGAAATTAAGATCCTTTTAGCTGACGATGAGCAAGATATTATCGATATCATTGGATATAATTTAGAGCAAGAGGGGTATCAAGTATTTACTGCAACAAATGGTAAGCTAGCAGTGGAGTCTGCAAATCAAAATAAACCACATCTTATCATATTAGATGTAATGATGCCTGAGATGGACGGTATAGAAGCATGTGAGTTAATCAGAAAAAATAGCAGTTTATCTAATAGTGTCATTACTTTTTTAACAGCACGTGGGGAAGATTACTCACAAGTAGCAGGTTTTGAAGCTGGGGCAGATGATTATATCACAAAACCTATTAAACCAAAAGTACTGATGAGTAAAGTAAAAGCATTACTTAGACGTGCCCGATTCAGTGATGACACATCTAGTAATATTATAGAGGTAGGGGATATTAGAATAGATAGAGATGAATATAGAGTATTTGTTCGCAAAGAAGAAATTGTATTCCCTAGAAAAGAATTTGAACTACTGTATTTACTTATGGCTAAACCAGGCAAAGTATTTACTCGAGACGAAATCTTAGATGCAGTATGGGGTAATGAAGTAGTAGTAGGAGGAAGAACCATAGATGTACACATCCGAAAACTAAGAGAGAAGATCGGAGACAGTTACTTTAAAACAATAAAAGGAGTAGGATATAAATTTGACCACGCAGAATAGTTAATGGCAACTAAATTTAAAAACTCTTATAAGTTCGCAATAAAGTCTGCATCATCTATTACCTTAATAAGCTTTATTGTAACCTTCCCTATAGGTGTATTTTATCTAAATATTCCAGTTTGGATAGTGCTAGGATATCTAGTAATCTTATTCACAATGTCCTTTTTTATTCTTCAGTATCGCGTAGAACACTTTATTTACAGAAGAATAAAAAAAATATATGACAATGTCTCTTTATTAGAACACGCCGATCTAAGAAGTAGAGCTGTGACGACTGATATGCAGACCTTGACAGAAGAAATCCAGAAATTTGCTAAAAACAAGAAGATCGAGATTGAGTCTCTTCAGGTGAGAGAAGAGTATAGAAGAGAGTTCTTAGGTAATATATCGCATGAACTAAAGACTCCTCTATTCACGATACAGAGTTACCTAGAGACTCTACAAGATGGTGCGATCAATGATCTTAAGGTCAGAGATCGTTATATAGAGCGTGCCGCTCAGAGTGTAGATCGTCTTATCTATATCGTTAATGACTTAGATATGATTACTAAGCTTGAGTCTGGTGACCTACATCTTAATATCGTGACTTTTGATATCGTAGAGACGATTAGACATGCTTTTGACTTTTTAGATTATAAAGCTAAGAAAAGAAATATATCTCTAATCTTTGACCTGAATTATAACAAGCCTATCTATGTAGTTGGAGACAAAGAACGAATAGGGCAAGTTATTACAAATCTAATAGATAACTCTATTAAATATGGCAAAGAAAAGGGAACTACAGAAGTAACTATAGAAGACTTAGTGAACAATAAATTAATTATTCGAGTGACTGACAATGGTCTTGGAATAAAGAAAGAGAACGTAGCTCGTTTATTCGAACGTTTTTATCGCATAGATAAGAGTGGAGCTAGAGCAGTGGGAGGTTCAGGTTTAGGATTATCTATAGTGAAGCATATCGTAGAGGCTCATGAAGAGCATATCTATGTGGAGAGTAGTTTTGGTTACGGATCGGAGTTCTCTTTCACTTTAGAGAAAGCTTTTGTAGACTCTACAGATAATTGATTATTAACCAATAAGGTATCTATTTGTTGCGTATAAAATTAAAATAGTATAGTTTCACTATAATTACTTAATTTTGCGCAAATTTATAATGAAGTATATCACGTGGGAAGTAAAAATAAACTAAAGCGATTCAGAGAGAACGAAACTTTTGATATTGTATATCAGCCGACTAGAGAAGACATGATAGGAGAGTTACCTCAAAAAGGGAATTGGAATAAAGATGTTTTTAAGAATGATAATCCTATCGTATTAGAACTAGGATGTGGAAAAGGGGAATATACAGTAGAGCTAGCGAAGCGTTTTCCTGAGAAAAACTTTATTGGTATTGATATTAAAGGTGCTCGTTTTTGGCGTGGTGCTAAGACGGCTGTGGAGTCTGGAATGACTAATGTGGCTTTCTTACGTACACAAATCGAATTGATAGAGCATGCTTTTGCAGCAGGTGAAGTGAGCGAAATCTGGATTACTTTCCCAGATCCTCAGATTAAGTATAAACGTACTAAACACCGTCTAACGAATAGCGAATTCCTTAAGCGATATAAGAATATTTTATCAGCGGATGGTATTATGAACTTAAAGACGGATAGTGAGTTCATGCATGGGTATACATTAGGACTTCTACACGGAGAAGGGCACGAAGTTATTTATGCTAATCACCACATTTATAAAAATGAAGGTGCACCTGCGGTAGTAACAGAAATTCAAACTTTTTACGAATCACAGTATTTAGAACAAAATAAACCTATAACTTACATTCAATTTAGAATTAAGTAAGATGGGAGTAGAAGTTGTCACACTTTTATTTTTTGGTTTTTTAGCAGCGACCTTGGGAGTTTCTCTTCCAGGGTTGCTTAATATGACGGCTGTCAAGATCGCTAAGGAAGAAGGAGGGCGCAATGCTTTTTCGTATGTCTTAGGAGCTTCGACAGTTATTTTTATACAGACATTTATCGCCATTTTCTTTTCTAAGCTTATTGATTCTAGTCCCAGTATTACTGAGGCTTTACACGAAATTGGTTTAGCTATTTTTGCGATATTGACGATTTACTTCTTCTTTTTCGCAAAGAAAAAAGAGATGGAGAAAAAGAATAACCCTAAGAAGAGTAAGTCACCTTTTGTATACGGACTTTTCTTGGCTTCGATCAATGTTTTCTTAATTCCGTATTATGTTTTTTTAAGTATTACACTGGCTACTTACGATTATCATATCTTTGATCTTGTATGTACTGTATTCTTTTCTTTAGGGGTGGTGATAGGGTCAGCGATGATGTTCTATCTCTATATTTCCTTTTTTAAGAAACCCTCTAGAGAAGATGCTTTCATCTTGCGCAATATTAACTACGTAATTGGGACTATTACAGGTATTATCTGCTTGATCACGATATATAAGTTATTGAAATAATGGGTAAACAAGATAATTTCTTTGAACGTGTTTTCGCTGTTGCAAGACAGATACCAGTAGGTAGAGTGACTACTTACGGAGCTATAGCGAGAGCTATCGGGGCAGCGCGTTCGGCTCGTATGGTAGGTTATGCTATGAATGCATCTCATGATGATGATACAGTACCTGCACATCGCGTAGTCAACAGAAATGGGTTATTGACAGGTAAATTTCATTTTGAAGGAACTAATCTGATGCAGCAGTTATTAGAGAATGAAGGCGTAAAGGTTATTGATAATAAAGTTGTCAACTTCAAAGAGCTACTTTGGGAACCTACCGTGTATGAAGGTGAATAGATAAGCTTATAGATTACTTTTTTTCTCTATTCGTGTATTTTAATCTTGTCGAATATATGTTATTGGTTCATATTTTGAATTAGTTGATTTGTTGCTTATTTTGACAAATAAATGCTTAATATTTTCTTTTAAGTATCTATTATTTACTTTTTATGAGTTTGAGAGGACTCTTTCTTTAATGTTTTTTCACATATTTAGGCTATTGAAGCCTTTTTTTGTGTTCTTTTTTTAAAAAAAGGCTTTCTTTTTTTGCACTCATATTGAGATTGTAACAGGTTAAGTTGTTGATTGATAATGATGTATAATTGTTTATGTTTTTAATGATTAAAAAGTATACTAGGCTTTAATCCTATATACAGCGCGCTTTAGAGTGAACTTCTTCAAGAGTTCTTCAACATTTCCCCAAGATTGCTCTAGTAGAGGGCTTATTTCTTGAAGAAGTCTTGAAGATATGTTGGGGCAGTGTTGAAGAGGTAAAAAGGATGTAAGATACAAGGAACGAGTTATTGCATTTTATTGTGTGTTTTTAGGTGTAAAAAAACAGTTATGAAGGGCTTTTTGTTTTTAGTGTTATCTTTTTTCTCGGTCGTGACTAGTTGTTACTCTAGTGAAGGTACTAGCTCCTTTTATCTTAAGAAAGACCTCTTAGGGATTTGGGAATATGTGTCTTCTAAGGTATATGATATAGAAGGGAACATTGTAAGGGAAGAGGAAGAAGAGAGCCCTAATCACTGTAAGTTGTTGATCATAACTTTTGATGAAGAGAGTATAGAATATTTTAAGTATAACGGGATAGATAAGGAAGGAAAATGTATAGAAGTGAGTCAAAAAGTAAAGTACGATTAGAGAGATGACTGTATTTATACACTTGATAGTGAAGGAGAGTTAGACTTGGGTGAGATGTTGGTGATTAAAGAATTATCTGACGATACGTTTTCTTTTTATAGAAGGCTAGCGAATCCTATTGTCAATAATGGAATAGCACTTCAAGGCGTAGAGTTAAAACTAAAAAAAGTGAAATAGAAAAGGTTGAAGATTAGATAGAGCACAGACTAAAAGCCTGTGTTAATTTACCTTTATCTCAATTGATAAGTAAATTACGTTAATGGATGTTGTATAAATGTGTACCATGATTTATATAAATACATAAAATGGTTTTATATTTGAGAATATAATAGAGTTAATACAATGCAGAGACAAATTAAAGTTAAGAACTTCGGACCAGTAAGAGAGGGGTATACAGGTAATGATGGGTGGATAGATATCCACAAGGTTACTGTGTTTATAGGTGATCAAGGTTCTGGTAAGAGTACTGTTGCTAAATTGATAGCTACTTTTGTTTGGTTAGAGAAAGCATTATTGAGAGGAGATAAAGAGATCCCTTTAAAAGAGAATGCTTTTATAGAGCTATTGACCTATCATCGTTTACAGAATTATTTAGAACCGTCTTCACAACTGGAGTATAAAGGAAACCATTACCATTTAAGGGTTGTTGAAAACGAGGGTAAGTATAATGTAGAGGCAACGTTATTCAATGATCAGAATATCGTACAACCTAAAGTAATGTATGTGCCTGCCGAGCGTAATGTGCTGAGTTCAATAGAGAATCTTACTCATGTGTCTAGCTTGGTTGCAGGTAGCCTACAGACTTATTTGATAGAGTATAGATATGCTCAGTTAGCGAATAAGGATAAGGAAGTAATCTTACCTATTAATAAAGCTAGTTTTCTGTATGATTCTTCTTCTGATAATAGTTATGTAGTAACTAATAATAAGCGATTAAAGGTAACAGAAGCTTCTAGTGGGTTTCACTCTGTAGTACCTTTATATTTAGTAACAGATTATCTTTCTCAGTTTATTAAACAGGATAAAGAGAAGTTAATTAGTTTACTTAGTACAGATCAACAGATTCGTAGAAATGTTGAGATAGTTATGTCTAGAGCAATACAGGATGAAGACCATGTTGATGACTTTAGATTAGATTCTATTGAAAATTTAGATGAAAAACAGAGAAATGTAGATAACAAATACATCTGTCGTAGTGTAATCAATATTGTAGAAGAATTAGAACAGAACTTATTCCCTAAGTCACAGCGTAAGGTATTAAATAAGTTAGTTGCTTATAACAATGAGAATGAGTATAACCAATTAGTCTTAACGACCCATAGTCCTTATCTGATTAATTATTTGACACTAGCAGTGAAGGCTGGTCGTGTAGCACAGTTAGCAGCAGATAATACTGAGGCTCTAAACAAGGTGGCTAATGTAGTTCCTCTAGAAGCAGTATTGGGAATAGATGATTTAGTGGTGTACCAATTAGATGAAGAAAAAGGAAGTATTGAACAGTTAGAAATGTATAAAGGATTGCCTTCTGATGAGAATTATTTAAATGATAGTTTAGAAGATATCAATATACAGTTCTCAGAATTATTTCAAATAGAAGATTTATGCAAGTAGATTTTTTTGACACTTCTTGTTTGACTGTTTTTTCTACTAGTAAGGTAGGGATTAGTGATGCGAATTCGGATAGTAATACGCCAGCAGTTGTGAAGTTTGAAGAAGAAGATATTTGGGACTTTACAATTCATAATCCGAATAGGTACGAGGTAGAGTATAGAGCAATAGATTACTGTATAGATATTTTCAGAGTGGTTAGTGCTAACACTTTTAGTAGTGCTTCGACAGGTGAGGAACTAATCAAGCGATGTGAAGGATTCCTCTTTAGAGCAGAACAGTTTGTTGTGTTTTTTGAGATAAAAACAGGATTGGGAAAAGGATGGTTTACAGATGCTTGTAGAAAGTTTGAAGAAACTATACTGAGTTTTAAAGAACATCACTCTGATAAAAGTGATTTAATACGCAATCCTATTATTAGTAATAAGAATTACAGTACGTATAAAGTTCCTCAGAACTATGGTGTACAGAATGATATTTTAAGAGATAAGACAGGACTAAATATCGAGGTGAAGTTATCTACTTCATATGATGTATTATAGCTATGAAGCTCTTTACCCATAAATAAGTTATGTTCTTTATTTTTAATTGTTTTGAGAAAAATAATAGTTAAACAATACTATATTACGGTTTTCCGTAATATAGTATTGTTTAATCAATGTAATTTTGGATAAATTTAAAACAAATTATAATGAAGAAAGTATTGTTAGTGTTTTTGTGTTTAGTAAATTTTTATGTAAATGCACAAGAGATTAGTGAGCCTGAATTTGTTGGTGAATGTGTTTTTATTAAACCTGATAATTCTACGGTTTTGCTAGAAAAGCATTTAACGCAAAATAGAACTGTAGCGTCAACAGGCTTAATGATGACAGGTATAGGAAAGGTAAGAACACAGTTGCAAATTCCTGGATGTTGTTCTAATCTTTCAATTAATGAAAAAGATGAAATTAAACTTATTATTAAAAGCACAGAGAATTTGACAGATCCTTTTTCTATAATAAAAGTCTTTAAATTTGAAAAAAAGAAGAAGTTCAGAAGGGCTGAAGTTAGTTCATTAAGTAATTTCGGAACTACAAAGTCTAATAATTATATTAATGTTTCTTTTGAAGGTAAAAAATTTGGAGAGAGTTCATACTTAATTAAATTAGATCCTGTTGAACCTGGAGAGTATGGAATTATGATTATGAATCCTAATGCATTGGATCAGAAACAGACAGTCATTTCAGCTTTTACTGTAGTAAAAGATAATATGTAATGATAATATTTCTTTTAAGTATTAGAAATCATTTTGGTTATTGAATAATTTATTAATATATAAAACTCCACCTAATCAAGTGGAGTTTTGTTTTTATATAGAATACGAACTACAAGTTTGTGCTAACAATCTAAGTATATAATAATATGTTTGTGTATTATATCATTGGCAGAATTCGTAATTAATAAACGCCATAGGGGCAATTCCTAATTCTTAACTCTTAATTAATTTAATACAGTGGGAAGTTAAGACTGAAGACTGTTCTGTCTTCTCGTCTGTGGTAAGTTAGGTACCCATTGTGCATCTCTACGATATTCTTAGATAGAGGTAGTCCAATACCTGCACCTTCTTCACGGGTGGTGTAGAAAGGAATAAATATCTTTTCTTTTATCTCAGGGATGATTCCTAGTCCACTGTCTTCTATATCTATGTAGATACGATTGTTCTTTTCGTATAAGTTGATATGGATTTCTTTTACCTCTTGTTTGGCAGTGGCGTGTATGGCATTAGTTAGTAAGTTGATAAATACTTGCTCCATCTGCTTAACGTCCCACTCTAGATTGATCTGAAGATTTAAGTTTGTTTGTACTTTGATACCGTTATTATGGAATAGAGGCATCAGGGTCTCTATACTCATCTGTATGATGCGATTAACAGGGACTGACTGCTTTTTAGGCGAAGTCAACATGGTTAACTTTCTATAGTTGTCTATGAATTGCTGTAAGTGATTAGTACGATTGACGATTGTGTTGATACTTACTTTGATATCATCTAGATCTTCTTCTGACAACTCTTCCTCTTCTAGTATCTCCTGTGTATTATGAGCAAGTGAGTGGATAGGTGTAAGAGAGTTCATGATCTCATGAGAGATAATTTTCATTAGGTTCTCCCAGGTGTCTTTCTCTTTTTTCTCTAATACTTTCTGAATAGAATCTAATAATACGATGAAGTACTCTTGATTTTGACTTATTGTATTAGAAGTTTGGAGCATAAAGGTTTGTTTCTCTTCATGCTCTATTTTGATATCGATAGACTCTTTAGATTCTTTAAAGTTTAGCTGTTGTAGATGATGCGTCAGTGTAGGGAGTAGTCTTTCTAGGTTTGTCCAAGACTTAATCTTCGGTATGTCGAATAGGGAAGAGAAGTAATCATTGATAAGGAATACTTCCCACTTATCAGTCTTCTTCTCTAGGATTAGAATACCTGTTTCTATATTGTTTAAAATATTTAGATAGACTAGCTCGCGTATTTCGTTTTGTTGTTGTTGTGTTTGTAGTTTATGGTAGAGCTTTTGTAAGTTGTTTAGTGTCTCATTAGGTTGCTCTTTTGTAGTCTTAAGCGAATAGTCATCATACATCATCGCTAGTACGATACGGTCTATGGCTGTGTAATATTTCTTCTGAAAAAAGAAAAGTTCAATGAATAAAGCGACTATCAGTATACATACCAATACAAAGGAATACACAAGACTCTTAGTGAACAAATACATGCCTAACAATCCTAATAGAAGGATGACTATAATGCGCAAGAAGGCTTTAAAGTGAAATGACTGCATAGGATTAAACTTAGTTTTTGATATTGTACTTTTCTAGTCTTCTATATAACGCGGCTCTAGATAACCCTAGCTCTTCAGCCGTCTGAGAGATATTGCCATCGTACTTCTCTAGTGCTTTAAGGATAGAGATACGCTCCATATCTTGTAAAGTATTCTCTTCTGTAGAGGTATCATTAATCATAGTTGGTGAAATACCGAAATCATGAAGGTTTAGCTCATCCTCTTCTGTTAGGATTAATGCGCGCTCCACACGGTTTTGCATTTCGCGTATATTCCCTTTCCAATCGTAATACGTTAAGGCTTGCTGAGTAGATGCGCTAATACTCGGTACAGTACGACCATATTTATGTGCATACTCTTCTACAAAGAATTGTAGTAGAGGTAAGATATCTTCTAGGCGATCTCTTAATGGGGGCAACTGTAGTGTTACAGTATTGATACGGTAATACAAGTCTTCTCTGAATGACTTCTCATTGACCTCTTGCTCTATATTAGCATTGGTAGCTGTGATGATGCGTATGTCTACAGGACGAGCTTTAGACTCACCTAGTCGAATCACGCTTTTAGATTGAATGACTTGAAGAAGTTTGGCTTGTAAGTGAAGAGGTACATTGCCGATTTCGTCTAAGAATATAGTACCGCCATTTGCGGCCTCGAAGCGACCTTCCGTATCTTGCTTAGCATCTGTAAAAGCTCCTTTAGCATAACCAAATAGCTCACTCTCAAAAAGATTTTCGTTTAAAGAACCCAAGTCTACATGGATGAATGGCTGCTCTTTTCGAGGAGAATTGTCATGTATATGTTTTGCCAATACATATTTACCTGTACCATTCTCTCCTAATATTAGTGCATTAACATCTGTTTTAGCTACACGACTAGCCATCGTATATACTTTCTGAATGCTAGGAGCCTGACCTATAAATACGTTATCTTCTTTTTGTGGTTTGTCTACTAACGTTTCTTTTTTACGCAGTTGTTTGACTACTCCTTTTACGGTTTCTATAAGCGCTTCGTTATTCCATGGTTTTAGGATATAATCTACCGCTCCGAGTTTGATACCTTCTACAGCAGTCTCTACATTACCATAAGAAGTCATCAGTATAATCTGTGTATTCGGTGCAATATTCTTAATCTCTTTAAACCAAAATATCCCTTCTTTACCATCCTCGAAGCCTACGCGATAATTCATGTCTAGAATAATCACATCTACTTCTTGTTGAGAAAGTATTTCTGCTATTTTTTTTGGGTTATTATTCGTCAATATGGTTTCAAAGTGTCTTTTTAGTAACATTTTTGCTGCGATAAGAACTTCAGAATTGTCGTCTAATACAAGAATTGTAGCGTTAGTTTTTCTCATGGTTAAAAGGTTTATTTCAAAAGCGAACGTTTTAGTGTCCGAAACTGAACAGTTTATTTTTTGATCAAATATTAAGTTGTTGATTTGTAATGAGTAATGTGTTCATTAATGATTGGCACATTATTGTTATTATATCTATAAAACAATTAATAATGGATCGTACTATTCCTCGTAAAAATAGAAAAAAAGTTAAGATAATACTTGTTTCAGTTGGTATTATCGCTTTGCTATTGATCAGTTATATCACTTTTTTTCAGCATATCGCTTTAAACGTTTCTAAGAAAGAGATACGTATTCGTCCTGTAGAAGAGAACTTCTTCGAAGAGTATATTTCTTTTCAGTCTCAGGTAGAGCCCTTGCATTCTTTGTTAGTTAATATCACAGAAGGAGGAGCGGTAATGGAGAGATTAGTAGAGAATGGAAGTATGGTAGTCCAGGGACAACCGTTAGTAAGACTGTATAATCCGAGTTCTGAGTTTAATTTTATGTCTCAAGAAGCTTCTCTGATCGATCAAATGAATAATTTGAATGTGAATAAGATGAATATTCGTAATCAAGAGTTAAATTTAACGAAAGATTTGATAAGCATAGAGTACGATTATAAGAATGCAGAGCTACAGTATGATCTAAATAAAAAATTATATGATCAAGAGATATTGTCAGAGAGTGATTGGAACAAAACAAGAGAGGCGCTAACATATCAAAAAAAGCGTAAGGCGCTGATGGAAGAGAGTATCCAAAAAGAGAAACAAAGCAATGCGCTACAAGTAAGGCAAATAGATCAATCGATAGCTGTTATCAATAGAAGCTTAGAACAGCTAAGAGAGAATAAACAGAATTTCTTATTAAAAGCACCTGTATCGGGGAGGCTGTCATCGTTCGAGGCTATATTAGGAAAGACGTATAACGGTGGAGAGAGTATCGGTAAGATAGATGTGATGGAAGGGTATAAGCTAGTCGCTCAAGTGGATGAGTTCTATCTCGATAAAATAATGCTTAAGCAGAGAGGACAGATCGATATGAAAGGGCAGATCACGAATGTAGAAGTGATCAAAGTGTTGCCAGAGGTGAAGAGTGGAAGATTTGAAGTACACTTAGCTTTCGATACAGAAAAGGAGTTAAAATTACAGGAAGGGACGACCTTCGGAGTGAAGTTATTCTTGTCTGGAAAAGAGAAAGCACTCTTATTACCTAAAGGTAATTTCTTTCAAGACACAAAAGGAGAATGGGTATATGTAGTAAAAAACAATAAGGCTACAAGAAGAAATGTAGAAATAGGACGCGAGAATCCTGCTTACTATGAAGTCATATCAGGCTTAGAAGTAGGGGAGGAAGTGATCGTATCAAGTTATAAAGATTATTTAAGAGTAGAACATTTAAACATAGAAGAATAATTATGGTAATAACTATTAATCAAATGTCTCGTGTGTTTCAGACAGAAGAAATAGAGACAACAGCTTTAAATCAGGTTTCTTTAAATGTAAAAAAAGGGGAGTTTATCTCTGTTATGGGGCCTTCAGGATGTGGAAAGTCAACACTGTTAAATATCATCGGACTATTAGATAATGCCAGTAGTGGAAGCTACCTATTATTAGACAAGGAGATGGTGGGATTAACAGAAGGTCAGCGAGCACAGATTAGAAAAGAAAACATTGGATTTATATTCCAAAACTTTAATCTAATCGATGAGTTGACTGTGTATGATAATATAGAACTTCCTCTAATCTATAATAAAGTACCTAGCAGTGAACGCAAGAAGAGGGTAATGGAGATAGCAGAGCGCTTAAATATAGTACATAGATTAAAACATTATCCACAACAGTTATCAGGTGGACAACAACAACGTGTGGCTGTAGGGCGTGCCTTAGTAACGAACCCTAAGATTATCCTAGCCGATGAGCCTACAGGTAACTTAGATAGTAAGAATGGTAACGAAGTAATGGAATTATTAACAGAACTGCACCAACAAGGAGCTACAATCATCATGGTGACGCACTCGAATCACGATGCTTCGTACTCAGAACGCACGATTTTAATGAAAGATGGAATGATCTTATCAGAGAAAATGAATACTAAAATCGTAGATGTTTTTGCAGAATAAAAACACATAATTATGATACGTTTTTTATTAACACTTGTAGCTGCGCTATTGTCCTTTATCATGCATGGACAAGGTAAGCAAACGGTTACTATAGCAGGGGGAGTACAGAGTATAGAAGTATCTTCTATAGTGATAGTTAATGTTGATGCAACTAGGGATTCTAATACAGTAGAAATAGTCACTGATACGGAGAGCCCAGAAGAGTTAGTGCAAATCAGACAGGTAGGAACTAAATTGTCTATTGAATCCAAATCTCCAAACAGAAGGTATAAAAGTATAGGAAAGATTACAGTGAATGTTTCTCAGAAGTCAGTACTTACTTATTACGCTAGTGCTATGGCTAGAATAGTGGTGTCTGGGAGAGTATCTGGTGATAGCGCTAAGATATCTGTTGATGGGGCTGGATCTGTAAATGCTAATTTCTCTGTGAATACAATCAGTATTAATGTAGACTCAGCCTCTAAGTATGTTGGTAATGTAACAGCGAAGACAATGAAGGCTAATGTAGACTCGGCAGGTCGTGTGGAAGTGACAGGAGATGTAGAATCACTCGTAGTCAATGTGGATAGTGCAGCGACATTCGCAGGCAAAGGCTTAAAAGCAAAAACGGTAAAAGCCGAGGTAGACTCTATGGGAAAGGCAGAAGTATATCCTACAGAAAGTCTAAATGCTTATGCAGACTCTATGGGTAAAGTGGTGTACTATAATACGCCAAAAGAATTAAAGAAATATACGGATTCTATGGGATCAGTTAAGGCAGGTAATTAGTGTTATGCTAAAGAATTGGTTTAAAATATATATTAAAAATATCAGCAACTCTAGATTGTTCTTTTTGTGGAATATCATAGGGTTAGCTATTGGTATGGCTTCTGTTATCCTTGCGGTGACTTACTATAAGAGTGAGTATAGCTATAATAGATGGATACCTAAGGTAGGTAATATGTATGAAGTAAACCTAGAGATGGGAAAACAATCCAATTCTATCTATATCCCTGCAGGGGTGGGGCCTTATTTATTAGAGAATCAATTAGCTGAAGACTACTGTTACTACGCATTAGAGTATTTAGATTTCTATGGAGAGAGTAAAACAGAACAAGGAGTTGTAAGTAAGATATTAAATACACAGGAGACGTTCTTTCACTTTTTTCCTTTTGAATTTAAGTACGGTGATAAAGAACAATTGTTCGTTGATGACTATTCTATAGCGATATCTTCTAATCTAGCCACTCGCTTTTTTGGAGACACAAATCCAGTAGGTGACACACTGTCGTTAGCACATCAGAAGTATGTGATAAGAGGGGTGTATGAATTAAATCAACGGGCTACGATAATGCCCGAGGTAGTACTTGCTTCTATAGACTTTGATGAAATGGAAGAGTATGAGTTATGGCAAGAGAATGTAGGTGGGCTTGTGTTTAAAAAAGCAGAAGGAGTAGACCAAGTTAAGTTATTAAAAGAGCTAGAAGAGGTTTACTACAATAAGAAAAAGAAGAATAAATACTTCGATGATAAGGGAGATGAGATTACTTCTAAGTTAGTTCCTTTAGCAGAAGCTCGATTTGAATCTAAGCAGAGTACTCTATTAGAAGGGAATACAAAGAGAGAAACAATAGGGTTAATCAGTGGGTGTTCGTTCTTAATCTTTTTATTGACAGTAGTGAACTATATCAGTCTGAATCAGTCTAATGTCTTAAGTAGAGCAAAGGAGCTGTCTCTAAGAAGGATAATAGGAGCTTCAAAAGGACAGTTGGTATTACAACTACTTTTTGAGACGGTACTGAATGTCTTAGTTGCGTTAAGTATTTCTTTGGTTTTAGTAGAATTGAGCTTACCTATTTACAACAGTTTCTTACATCAACACTTAGTGTTCTCTTGGGAAGCTATGGGGATTGTGATTTTACTGATAGGTGGAGGAATTATTTGTCTAGGAGGTTTGCTACCTGCTTTATACGGTAGTATTATCGCTAGACAACACACTAAGGGAGGACAAGTACAGCTTCACTTAAGTATCTCTAAGTGGAGAATGGCATTCGTGGGAATACAGTTGGTGATTGCTTTCTTTTTCTTAATCGCTGGATGGCTAGTGTATAATCAGGTGGATTATATGCAAAGCAAAGAATTAGGATTTAAAGGAGAACAGGTATATCAAGTCAAGCTATATACACAACAGATCAGACGTAAGATGTATAGATCATCTAAAGTCATAGAGCAAATAGCGGATATAAAAGGGGTGAAAGGTGTAGGGCTGTCTACGATCTCTTTTAAAGGAAATAGTATGAATACGAATCATACTGCTTATTATCAACAACAGAAAATAACGGACTTCATCATGGATGGCGTGGATGAAGGGTATATACAGATGATGGGATTCAATATGCTGGCACTTCAGGAGGATATAGATGAAGATCTCCCAACCGTATATGTCAATGAGAAGTTTGTTACTCAACTGGGTAAACAACCTAGTGATGTAGTAGGAGAGGTCATAGCGTATGACAGTAATACATTTATCATAAAAGGGGTAATAGGAGACTTTAACCGAGACGGATTTGAAGAGAGTGTAAAGCCAATGCTTCTGTTTCACTGGAGAGATATAGAGTTTTTGCCTTATGGTATAGAGTCTCTATCTGTGCAGATAGATCCAGAGATAAAGGAAGAAACTCTAGAACGTCTACAAGCGTTCTGGATAGTGAATGTCGATTATGAGTATCCGTTTGAGGTGATGGCTGTGAAGAAACAGTTTGCTCAGACTTATCAGAAAACATTATCACAGCGCAATATGTTTATGCTGTGGAATGGAGCAGTAGTGTTGATCGCTCTATTTGGACTCTATGCGGTGATGTCCTTTGCAATAGAACAGCAATTAAAGGAAATCGTGATCAGAAAAGTATTAGGGGCTAGTGAGAAAGAACTCTATCTGAAGTTACTAAAACCTTTTATATATGCTCTAGGGATTACTTATGTATTAGTGCTATACCCTACATATTGGTTGATGAGTAAATGGTTAGATAGGTTTATAGATCATACAGATATTGCGGTTTATCCATTTGTACTTTCTTTAGTGCTACTCTCTGTTTTAGTCTTTGTGGTTTTAGCAAGTAAGCTGTATAAGGCTGTTAAAATCAATATTATTAATTATATCAAATACGAATAAAAATGTTAAAAAACTGGTTGAAAATATATTGGTACAATACGATGAAGCACAAGATGTATTTCTTGTTGACAGTCATAGGATTGACACTAGGTATTGCGTCAGTTGTATTAGCATCATTATACTATCTAGAAGAGTCTAGTTATGATCAATGGAATCCGAATAAGGATGAGGTGTATCTCGTAGAGACTGTAGCTCCGAATTTCTCTATGACAGATCAGTTCCGTCCTATGGGAAGATATCTAAAGGATAATTATAAGGAACTAGATGATTATATGTACTTTGGATATAATGGTTCTTTAAATTTTATTTATAATGAGAAGACAATAGATGTAAAGGATACATATGCTGTACAAGATAACTACTTTGAGTTTTTTCCATTCGAGTTTGTATATGGTAATGCTGAAAAAGCGTTAGTTAACCCTAATGATGTAACGATAGATATTAAGATCTCTGAAGCACTATTTGGGGAAGGAGTAAACCCAATAGGTAAGACAATAGAAGCTATTAATCCAAACTATGATAGTCAGGGTAATACCAGGTTTATAATCTCAGGTGTATACAAAATAGGAGATCTACGCAGTTCTTTTGCTCCTAATGCAGTTATGAATAATTTGACTGTAAAGCCTAGTGAAAATGATGACTGGACGAAGGAATTTGGATTAAAACTATGTGTGAAGACTAAACAGCCTGATAGAATTAAAAAGGCTATAATGGAGCTTAGAGATAAATATGTTGCCATTCCTAAGGCAGAGAAGGATGGTCTAACATTAGAGCAATATAAAGAAGAAGAACCTTTTAAATACTATACAGGAGATATCGTATTAAATAAACTTGCAGATGCTCGTATGCTACCGAATAAAAGGTTATTATTCCCAGCAGGTAGCGCAAATGTGCAAATGCTAAACATTAGTGTCCTCTTATCTATGACGATACTCTTACTTTCTATTTTTAATTATGTCAATCTATCATTAACGCAAGTAGTGAGTAGAGGAAAAGAAATAGGAATGAGAAGAGTAGCTGGTGGAGGTAAGAGAAGTTTTTATCAGCAGAGTATTTTTGAAACTGCTATTGTGGTTATTCTTTCTTTAGTATTAGCTATTTGTATTATTGAGCTCATTCTGCCTTATATCAATGTCTATTTAGAGACGAATATCACATTTTCATTTATCAATGATTTAGCTGTTCTTATCGTTATTGCCACTTTAGTGATTCTGATATGCGGTGGCATTCCTGCTTTTTTTGTTTCAAGATTTGAGACTGTCAAATTATTAAAAGGAAATGTAATAGAGACTAAAGGAGGTAAGTGGCTTAGTAATGGATTTTTAGTTCTTCAATTTACTATAGCTTGCTTCTTTATTATTGGTTCTATCATCGTCAATGAACAAGTAAGTTATATGCTCAATAAAAGTCTTGGGTTTAAAGGAGATCAAGTTATTAATATAGAGTTTCTTAATCATAATAGTTATACAGGGAAACGTGTGACTAAATATGCAAGCTTTAAAGTCGAACTAGAGAAGATTAGAGGAATTGAGTTGGTATCTACTAGTACCATAGGTTTTGGAAATGCTTCAAATGGTGTATTTGGCACCTATCATAACAACGGGAAAGAGAATTTGATGATTAGTAATGTTATGATAGACTATGATTTCTTCGATGTATTAGAGATTAAGCTAAAAGAAGGTAGGATGTTATCTGCTCAATTATCTTCTGATAGTTTAGATAATGTGGTGGTGAATGAGACTTTTGTTCGTAGGATGAATTTGACTAATCCTCTTGATACTTCAATAGAACAGCTAGGCAAGAAGAAAACAATAGTGGGAGTAATTCAAGACTTTAATATCGATAGACTTGAAGCAAAAATATTGCCATCTGTATATTCTTATATGCCAGAGACTAAGCATAGCTATGGGATGTATTCTGTCATATATATAAAGATTGTTCCAGAATATTTTAGTAAGACTATTGTTGATATCGAGAAGCTGTGGAAGAAGTACAATATAGAAGATAGGGATGTGTTTCAATACAAATTTGTAGATAAGCAGTTTGCAGAGACTTTCCATAAAGTACAGATGGAGAAGAGAATATTTAATATTCTAAGTATTGTAGTTGTATTCATTGCTTTATTTGGACTGTTTGCTGTATCGTCTTTTACAATAGGAACAAAGCTAAGAGAAGTAGCTATCCGCAAGGTATTAGGAGCAGATACTTTCGGACTGTTAAGACAGTTGTCATTTCAGTATGTAATTTATTGCTTGGTTGGATTTGGTATAGCAGTATTCCCTAGTTATTATTTTTTAAATAAGTGGTTGGAGAATTATGCGTATCGCATAGAGATAGGATGGAGTGTGTATGTGTATAGTTTGTTGTTGATTTTAGGATTGACATTGTTGATTGTTATCAGTCGTGCTTATAAAGCGACTAGAGTGGATGTATTAAAGTATATTAAATACGAATAGAGATGTTAAAGAACTGGTTGAAAATATATTGGTACAATACGATGAAGCACAAGATGTATTTCTTGTTTACAGTAGTAGGGTTGGCGATAGGTATTGCGTCAGTTGTGTTAGCATCGTTATACTATCTAGAAGAGTCTAGCTATGATCAATGGAATCCGAATAAGGATGAGGTTTTTGTTTTAGAGACTAAAAGTGATCAGTTTTCTATTGATAGTCAGCCTTTTGGATTAGGATATCTCTTAAAAGAGAATTACCCTATAGTAGAAGACTATATGTATTATAATGGAGTATATTTTCAGACAAATGTAAAAATAGATGAAAAGGAATATGCTATTGAGAAAGTAATATATGCTCAGAAGAATTTCTTTTCTTTTTTTCCTTTTGAGTTTATTTATGGCAATGACAAAACAGCGTTTAATAATCCAAATGATATTGCTATAGAACTAGAATTAGCTGAATTATTATTCGGAAAGAATGTTAATCCATTAGGAGAAGAAATTGAGATAAAGGATGTTAAGTATAGTGTATCTGCTGTCTATAGGATAGGACATGATATAAGAAGTTCTATGAGTCCTAATATTGTAATAGATAAGTTAAGTACTGAAGAGATAGCGTCTAGAGGAGATTGGTTTACAAGTAATTATAATTTAGTAGTTAAAACCAAAGATAAGGAACAGGCTAGGGTAGCTATTGATAATTTATTCTATGAACACTTTTATACTGTTTTAGCAGAGTCTAAAGGAGTTTCTGTAGAAGAATTTGTAGAGACTACTTTTAAAAGCTTCTATGCTAAGAGTTATTTATTACCCTTAAATGGCGCTAGAATGAATGCAATTGGTTATTTTTTTCCTGGAGGGAATACTAATCTATTAATGTTGAAGATCATAGTGGGACTGTCTGTTATGATATTATTACTGTCTGTATTTAATTTTATTAATCTAACATTGTCTCAGTCTCTAAATCGAACTAAAGAAGTGGGAGTGAGAAAGGTTTTAGGTGCAAACAGAGGCTTAATTATTAGTCAAGGACTATTTGAATCTTTTGTAACAACAGGAATAGCTTTATTATTAAGTGTTATTATTTTAGAATTATTAGTGCCGTTCATAAATGTATTTGTTGATACAACGATTGAGTTCTCGTTTTTTAAGTTTATAGGCTTATTATCGAGTGTATTAATAGGTGTTACTCTCTTAGTAGGTATCTTACCAGCACTATATCTCGATAAGATGGATACGTTATCAGCACTTAAAGGTTTTATCTATAAAAGCACTAGCGGAAGAATACTAAAAAACAGTTTTTTAGTATTACAGTTTGTTATTGCTAGTTTTTTTATCACAAGTGGGATATTAATACACCAACAGGTTAATTATATGCTTCATAAAGATCTTGGCTTTAAGGGAGATCAGGTAATAGGTGTGTTATTTGACGAAAATAATCAGTACAATGAGTCATCTGATCGTTTAAGTAAATACTATAATTTTAAAGAAGAACTTCTACAATTAAAAGGAGTGGAGGATGTGTCAACAGCTTCTTCACACTTTGGAAGTAATGCATTATCTAATGTGTTTACTTATCATTCATATCAATCAGAAGAGTTCTTAGTAGAACAAATAGGAATGGATTATAACTACTTTGATTTATATGATATAATGATGAAACAAGGGAGGAATATATCTTCTCAATTTGCTTCAGATAGTATTAATAACATCATTGTCAATGAAGCTTTCGTTAGAGAAATGAAAGAGAAAGAACCTCTTGGGAAGTTTATAGAAGGTAAAGATTTTAAGTATACAATCATAGGTGTGGTAGATGACTATAATAATGAAAGATTAGCAAACGAAGTAAAACCTAAGATTTACTAT
The DNA here is from genome assembly GCF_030326305.1 of Myroides odoratimimus. Lineage (GTDB taxonomy): Bacteria > Bacteroidota > Bacteroidia > Flavobacteriales > Flavobacteriaceae > Flavobacterium > Flavobacterium odoratimimum_A. Next base: position 40,120 of record NZ_JACAKB010000003.1, read on the forward strand.
CACTTTCACACTAATCAAAGGATAAGAAATAACTTTCTGTATGTCTCTATTAAATTAAGTAAAGATAAGATAGAACCTACTCTAGAGGCTGTTGAAAAAATATGGAAGAAATATAATATAGATAGTAAAATTCCTTTTGTATATGAATTTGTGGATCAACGTTATGCAAAAACTTTTGACCGTGTGTTATTAGAGAGAAAAGTATTTAGAGTATTAAATTATACAGTTGTATTCATTGCTTTATTTGGACTGTTTGCTGTATCGTCTTTTACAATAGGAACAAAGTTAAGAGAAGTAGCTATCCGCAAGGTACTTGGCGCTGAGACTTTCGGACTGTTAAGACAGTTGTCATTTCAGTATGTAATCTATTGCTTAGTTGGGTTCGGTATAGCAGTGTTTCCTAGTTATTACTTTTTAAATAAGTGGTTGGAGAATTATGCGTATCGCATAGAGATAGGATGGAGTGTATACGTGTATAGTTTGTTGTTGATTTTAGGATTGACATTATTGATTGTTATCAGTCGTGCTTATAAAGCGACTAGAGTAGATGTATTAAAGTATATCAAATACGAATAGAGATGTTAAAGAACTGGTTAAAGATTTATTGGTACAATACGATGAAGCACAAGATGTATTTCTTGTTGACAGTCATAGGGTTGGCGATAGGATTATCAGCTGTGATTATTTCGTATTTATATTATACTGAAGAAATGTCTTATGATACTTGGCACAAGGATAGTGATCGTGTATTTATGGTAGAGACTAAGTTTAGTGAAGAGGAAAGCTGGCCAATGTTATCTTATCCATTTGGATCTAAATTAAAAGAAATATCTCCTGAAGTAGAAGCATATTCTTATGTAGATAATAGCTATGACGATGGAATGTTAGTTTATAATGGGGAATTGCTTGCTTATACCAAGGCTATTAGCGTACAGTCTAATTTCTTTACTGTATTTCCTTTTGAAATAGTAAGTGGAAGTCAACTACAACCTTTTGATGCTCCAAATCAAGCATATATAAAAGATACATATGTAGAATACTTATTTAAAGATAAAGATCCTATAGGGCAGACTATAGTAATATGGGATGTCTCTTATATAGTAAAAGGAATATTTAAAGAAGCAAATACATTAAGTTCTATCAATCCTAATATCATAATGAATGATTTAGATGAAAGAGAGAAAGAAGCTGTTGAAAAAGAGTATTGGGGAAACTACAACTCTGCTTTATGGATAAAACTAAAAGAAGCTCATTCAAAAGAGATTATAGAAAAAAGGTTACTTGATATATATGATGAGTATGTCATGTTGCCTGAGGCTAATAAAAAAGGTGTATCTGTCGATGAGTATAAAAGAACTAGAGGGGAGCATTCTTTTGGTTTTTATTTACATGATTTAAAGGGACAACGTTTTGTTAAAATTGATGATATAAATGCACTTCCAGAAGGAAAAGCTAATGTTGATAGAATATATATTGCCATAGGTTTATCTGTATTAATCATATTATTATCTGTGTTTAATTATATCAATATTACTACAGTACAGGTGATGAATAGAGGTAAGGAAGTAGGGATGCGTAAAGTTTTTGGTGCAAATCGTTTAAGTCTTATGTATCAAAACTATTTTGAATCAACTATAACGGTACTAATCTCTATAGTATTGTCTTTTGTAATAGTAGAGTTCTCTTTACCTAGTTTAAGAGTTTTTTTTGAGGCACAGTTGAGTTTTAATATACTAGATTTTATATTTCAACTAATCGTGTTCTTGGTATTAGTAGTAGTCTTAGTGGGGACTCTTCCAGCACTCTATATTTCTAGTTTTAAAACAATAGATGTTTTAAAAGAGAATATGAAGAGGAGTAAGAAAGGTGTGTGGTTTAAGAATATATTGCTAACAGTCCAGTTTATTGTTGCTTGTTTTTTTATTATAGGATCTTTTGTTATTTATCAGCAAGTGAGTTATATGTTGAAAAAAGATCTAGGATATAATGCAGATCAAATAGTAGCAGTGAAATACAACTTTAAAAAAGAGGTGACTAATCGGCTAGATGTGTATGAGCGGCTAAAAAAGGATGTATTAAAGTTGAAAAATATAGAAGGTGTAAGTGCTTGCTTATTAGATATTGGGGGATATAGGTATGTGTCTTCAGGCTTTAGTTATAAAGAAAAAGATGTGCAACCTGGTATAGCAGCTATAGATTATGATTTCTTGGAATTATACCAGATTGAAATGAAAGAAGGAAGGATGTTATCAAAGGATTTAGCTAGTGATAGTATCCGGAATGTTTTGATTAATGAGAAAGCAATGTCCTTAATGGGAGAATTACAGCCAATAGGACAAAATATCAAATGGAATGGAGGGGAATATACTATAGTAGGAGTAGTTAAGGATTTTAATCTAGTAGGACTTAGATCAGATTATAGACCATTATTATTTGTTGCACTGTCTAATAATGGATGGGGAAAAGGTATGAAGGAGATGTCTATTAGAATAAAAGCTGATAAGGCAGAGGAAACAATAAAGGCCATTGAAGAGTTATGGAAGAAACATAATATAACCGATTTGCCATTTCAGTATGAATTTGTTGATAAACGTTTTGCACAGAGTTTTGAGCAATCTTTACACGAGCGCAATGTCTTTTTAGTATTGAATTTATTGGTTGCTTTTATTGCTCTTTTTGGATTGTATAGTTTGGCATCATTTACGATTAACTCTAGGTTAAAAGAAGTTGCTATACGCAAAGTACTAGGTGCGAGACCCGAAGATCTGATACAGAGGTTAACAGGACAGTACATTATATTTTGTTTAGTAGGCTTTGGAATAGCTGTATTTCCGAGTTATTACTTCTTGAATAAATGGTTGAGTGATTATGCTTTTAGGATAGAGATGAGTGTATGGCCATTTATATTTTGTTTTGTTATCATTATGATATTGACATTACTAATTGTTATCAGTCGTGCTTATAAAGCGACAAGAGTAGATGTATTAAAATATATTAAATACGAATAGAGATGTTAAAGAACTGGTTGAAAATATATTGGTCTAATGTGTTGAAGAATAAAATTTATTTTATTCTGACATTAGTAAGTTTAGGGGTGGGGTTTGCTTCTGTTATACTGTCTTTTATACATTATAGAGAAGAGGTTTCTTATGATCAAGATAACCCGAATAAGGACAATATCTTCACAGTAGAGTCTATTCTGAATGCAGATACAAGCTGGATGAAGTTGCCTTATCCCTTTGGCTCTAAGCTAAAAGAAGAGTCTTCTCATATCGTTGATTATACGTATATGGACAATTATTATGGGGAAGGAAAAATAGCTATAGGAGGAGTGAAAAGAGAGGTAGAGAAGGTAGGTTTTGTAAAGTCTAACTTTTTTAGCTTTTTTCCATCAGAGATTATAAAAGGAGATAGAAGTAATCCATTTAATGGGCCTAATACTGCAGTGATTGCAGAGGAGTATGCAAAGCAATTGTTTGGAGATGAAGATCCAATAGGTAAAACTGTAGTTTGTTATAAAGAAAACTATGTCATTAGTGCTATTTATAAGTTAAAAGAGAGAAGAAGTTCTGTGATGGCTAACATTCTAGTTAATGCAGTAGATCAGTATGAAAAAGAGGGGATAGAACAATGGGGTAACTATAATTCAACTATTTGGTTAAAGTTAGATGATGCTAAGTATACAGCTGAAGTGGAAGGACTTATAAAAGATATTTTGATTAGGTATGTATATGCGTCATTGGCTCAGGATAAAGGTATGAGTTTAGAGGAGTACATGGTAGAAGAAGAAGGAGTGACCTTGGACGAATTTAGAGCACTAAAGGACAAAGGGTATAAATTACATGTTTTATCAGAACAAAGAATGCAGAAGAGATCTGAATTAAGTGGTACACCTGAAGGGGCAACTAATGTTGGGAGATTGAATATAATTATCGGACTTTCTCTGCTGATATTGATATTATCAGTGTTTAACTATATCAACTTAAGTACTGCTCAGGCAATCAGTCGTACACGAGAAGTAGGAATTAGAAAGACATTAGGTGCGACTAAGAAGAACCTTATTTTTCAAGGGTTATTTGAAGCTTTCATCACATCAGCATTAGCCTGTATCATAGCCTTTGTTTTGATTGAGTTTGTGATGCCGTGGTTAAGGGTTTTTCTCAATTCACAGATGGAAATAGAAGGAGCTTATATATTGCCGTGGTTAGTATTTTTCATTTTGATCATTGTTTTATTAGTGGGTATTACTCCTGCTTTATTTACTGCGAGTTTTAAAACGTTAGAAGTTTTAAAAGGAGAGGTAAATAAGAGTAAGAAAGGTAAGACATTAAAGAACGTTATGTTAGTCGTGCAGTTTACGGTGGCTTGTTTTTTTATGGTGGGTAGTTATATCGTATATGAGCAGGTGACATATATGATGAATAAGGATCTTGGATTTAAGGGAGATCAAGTTGTCATTATTCCTTATTTATATAAAGGACCTCATGGAGAGAAGCTGAATGTTTATCACTCTCTTAAAGAAGAGATAATGACACTAAATGGTGTTGAAGATATTTCGATTGCTTCTATTGGTATCGGTAGTGATTTCGGTAGTTCATCTAGTTTTTTGTATAAGGGCAATAGGGTACAAGGGATCAATGTAGGAATGGACTATAATTATCTAAATACTTTAGATATAAAGCTGAAAGAAGGAAGAAGCTTATCATCTGAATTTTCCACTGATTCTATCTCTAATATATTGATTAGTGAACGTACTGCTTATGAAATGAAAGAAGAGAATCCTATAGGAAAAACTATAGAGTGGAACGATAGAAAATTAACTATAGTGGGAGTCGTTAAAGATTTTAATCTATATAATTTGAAAGCTAGTTATGCTTCTCTTGTTTTCTTTAATTTAAAAACCATTTCATGGGTGGGATTAAATAGCAGACAGATCACAGTCAAAGTTAAAGGAGATAATGTTGAAAAAACTATGAATGAAATAGCAAAGATATGGGAGAGAAGAGATGTTTCAGAAGAGCCTTTTAGTTATGAGTTTTTGGATAAAAAGTATGCAAAGACATTTAATAATGTAAAGAAAGAGAGAGACGTTTTTCTAACGCTTAACGCAATTGTTGTGTTTATCGCCTTATTTGGACTGTATAGCTTGGCTTCTTTTAATATTAATAACCGCTTAAAGGAAGTAGCTATTCGCAAGGTATTGGGGGCTAGTTCATCTAGCTTATTAAAACAACTTTCAGTACAGTATGTAGTGATGTGTCTGGTAGGTTTTGGTATTGCTATATTCCCTGGTTATTATTTCTTAAACAAATGGTTGAGTGATTATGCTTTTAGAATTGATATTAGTGTAGAACCATTTATCATTTGCTTGATTTTGATACTAATATTAACAGGCGTAGTTGTATTCTTAAAGGCGTGGTCAGCGACGAAGATCAATGTACTGAAATATATAAAATATGAATAACCTAAAACAAATTTAAATATGAAAAAAATAGTCATGTTCTTCTTATTAGTAGGAGGAAGTGTGTTCGCACAATCAAAAGAAACACGTCAAGTAAGTGATTTTAAATCTGTAAAAGCTTCTCAAGGAATAGAAGTGAACTTTACTTATGGAGGAACTAAGAGTGTAGTGGTGGAAGTAGAGAAGTCTGAGAATATGAAAGATGTCAAAACGGAAACGACAATTACTGGAGGGTTAGATATCTTCATTGATCAAAAGACCAATAAAAAATGGAAGAATGGTATCAATATAAGAGATTTTGGGAAAGTAGTGGTGACTATAAATAATCCTAGCTTAGAGGAAGTTAGGCTGTCTTCTTCTGCTAAGTTTAACTTATTAAATAAAGCTGTTGCTAAATCATTTGATGTAAAAACTAGTAGTTCAGCTAGATTTAAAGGAGAGTTAGTACAAGCAGATAACTTATCTATAGAGGCAAGTTCTTCTTCTAAAATAGAAGGTAGTTTTGAGGTGACAAAGAAATCATCTGCAAGTGTTAGTTCTTCAGCAAGTGTAAATATTTCATTAAAGACTAAGACTGGAGACTTCGGAGCTAGTAGTTCAGCAAAGTTGAGTTTATCTGGAAATGCTGATTCTGTGAGCGCTTCTGCTTCTAGTAGTGGTTCTATTAAAGGATCTAGCTTCACAACTAAAACGCTAGAAGGTAAAGCTAGTTCGTCTGGTTCTATGGTGTTTAATGTAACTGATGAGGTATCTGGTAGAGCGAGTTCTTCAGGACGTGTTCAATATACAGGAGGAGCTAAGATAGTTAGTTCAAATACTTCGTCTTCAGGACAAGTGAAAAATATAGATTAATTCTTATAGCTTCTAAAATAGTGATAGGTATGCTTATAATGACTATCTATCACTTATCTTAGGATATATGCATTGAGTAGTGTAATTCTTCATCCGAATACTTATGATTAATAATTGGTTTAAATTATACCTGAAACATTTCTGGAAGAATAAGGTGGTTTCTATTCTAAATATTTTAGGGTTAGCTGTTGGTATGACAGCTGTTATACTTGTACTGTTGTTTTGGCATAACGAGCATAGTTATAATCACTGGAATTCTTTTAAAGAGAGAGTTTATGAAGTTGAAGGAACATCAGAGTCTTTCTTTAAAAATTGGTTTCCTGCGCCTGTAGCTAACAATTTAGACAAATTATCAGATATTGTAGAGGCATATAATTTTAGCTTTACATTTGATGATATTTCAAGTGTTGAGGTGGATGGACGTAAGGAATTTCTCTATGATATTGATGAGAAGCAAGCTAATTTTTTTGAGTTCTTTCCTTTCGAGACCATTTATGGTAGTGCAGAAGAGTATAAGACGAATTATAAAGATGCTTTAGCAATAGATATAGATCAATCAGAGCGTTTGTTTGGTAAAGGTATTGATCCAATAGGAAAGACAGTTATATTGGAAAATGGAAAGATATTATCTATTCGTTTTGTTTATCGTATTCCAGGAAATAGTTCAGTTAATTTTAAAGGATTGACTTCATTTGTTACGGAAGATCAGATTGCTAATAATAGAGAGGATAACTGGGGAGATCATAATTACACTCTATTACTAAAGTTAAAAGAAGGCGTTCAGATTAAAGATGTTCAAGAACGTATAAGAGATGTAATTTATGATGATGTCTTTCAGATGTATATGAAGAATAAGACCATGACTTTAGAAGAGGTGAAGAAGAATTTTAGTGATAATATTATACTGAATTTTAATTCATTAGATTCAATTCACTTGAACCCACTTTCAAAAGGCTTAGGAGGAGGAGCAACAGCTTCTAAGGTGTTGAATATAATGATGACATCTTCTGTGTTACTGCTAATGTTGAGTATTATAAATGCAGTTAATTTAGCTTTAGTAAACAGTTTTAAACGTGCAAAAGAAATTGGTATAAGAAAGGCAATTGGTGTTACAAGATGGCAACTATTTCTGCAGTTTATTTTCGAATCTATTATTTGTGTATTAGTAGCTTTAGTAATTGCCTTAGTGTTTGTTGAGATATTTTTACCCTATTTTAATTTGTTGGTTAATAGAACTATATCCTTCCATGTTTGGGTATTTGCTTTGCCTATTTTAGGAATAGTTTTAGGAGTTGTTTTATTATCGGGTACATTACCAAGCTTGTTTTTATTGTCATTTGATACATTAAAAGTGTTGAAAGGAAATTATTTAAGAGGAAAAGCGGGTGTTAGTCTTCGAAATATGTTTCTGATTCTACAATTTGTAATCGCTTTTTTCTTTTTGTCAACGGCTGTTTTTATAGATAAACAGGTAGAACATATTCTTCAAGAGGATTTAGGTTTTGATGGAGATCAGGTTGTTAATATTAATTTTAAGATTAAAGATATCGAGAGGCGAAATAATCTTTACTATGATATTGAGTCTGATTTAAAAAAGATTAAAGGAGTAAAAGAAGTAACACTTCATTCTATGGTTATTGGAGGTGGGTATAGTAGTGCTTCAACGAATAGAATAGGTGAAGCTTCTGTACAAAGTAACAACGTTCCTGTAGGATATGATTTTCTGAAAGTATTTGATGGAGAATTGAAAGAAGGACGTTTTTTTGATCGTAGTTTGGCTACAGATAGTATTAGTAAAGTTGTTGTTAACGAAACATTTAAATCAACTTTTAATTTTTCAGATGGAATATTAGGAAAAAAGATTAAATGGAATGGAAAAGAGTTTGAAGTTATAGGTGTTGTAAAGAATATGAAGGTAGAAGGAGTTAGTCAGAATACTAATCCTGTAACGTATTTTATGCCTAATTCAGCGGATTGGTTTTATCATTTAACAAATCATATAGCGATAAAAATAGACACTAACAATACGCAAACAACCTTAAAAGCTTTAGAAGAGTTTTGGAATAAGAGAATTGATTCTACTTATCCAATACAATACAAATTTGTCAATGAAGACTTTGCTAAAAGTTACCAAAAGACATTATATCAACGTACATTATTTGTGTGTTTGATGGGGGTATCAGTATTTATAGCCTTGTTCGGTTTGATGGCAATCGTTTCTTTTAGTATTGAAAGTAAATTAAAAGAAATTGCTATCCGAAAAGTGCTAGGAGCAAACTCAATTAGTTTGATTCTGAAATTATCTGCGCGTTTTGTTTTGTATTGTTTAATAGGATTTATCATATCTATTTATCCTGTAATTTATGTGATGAATATATGGTTGGAGGACTTTGTTTATCGTATTTCGATTACCGTGTTGCCATTTGTTATCGCTTTTGTAAGCTTAATGCTTTTCTCAATGTTGTTGGTGTTTTGGAAAGCTTGGAAAGCTTCGCGTATTGACGTTTTAAAATATATAAAGTATGAGTAAGAGTTGGTGTTTAGTATTGACTATTTTGTTTAGTGTTGTTGTAGTAGCTCAAGAGCAGTGGACTTTGGAGGACTGCGTAGAAAAAGGAAAAGAGAATAGTTTAAGATTGATGGTATCTGCTTTAGAGACTAAAGTGGCTGAAAGTAGAAAACAAAGTGTGGCTTCTTATTATTTACCCGATATAGGGTTGAATGGAGCACAGTCTTATAATTTTGGTTCAGCTATTGATCCCAATACGAATAGTCGCGTGAGTTCTAATATACAGTCTACAAGAGCTTCATTAGATGCGGGTATTACTTTATTTGATTTTAGTAATTTTATACAATACAAGAACCATAACCTAGCTATTGATTATGCTAAATTAGAGAGTGAAGATGTCTTATTTCAATATCAGACAGCTATTCTTGAGTTGTTTTATGAAATTATTGGTTCACAGTCTTTTTTAGAGATACAACAGCAACAGCTAATTAATAGTAAGGCAAATTTAGAGCGTGTACAGAAAGAAGTAGAGGCTGGTGCAAAACCCAAAAGTGACTTCTATGATATAGAATATATATATCACAGTGAGACCATTAGTATAGAACAAACAGAGAATAGTCTATATAATCAGAAGTTAAAATTGCTTCACTTGTTAAATATAGATAGTATTGAAGCAAGTGATTTTAGTCTGGTACAAAAGGAGGAATATATAGCACAATTAGAAGGATATGAGTTTAACCCAACACTAGAAAAGAATCGATTAAGACAACAGGTTTTAGAACAAGAGAGGAAACTGATTAAGTCGAAGAATTTACCTCGATTAGTCGGAAATTATCAATATGGTTCTTTCTATTCAAAACCCTTTAATAGCGATATAGAATTGCGTACTAATTCTTTCTCTAAACAGATGGGGGATAACAAAAGTCAGTATGTTAGTTTTGGGTTGAGTATACCTGTTTTTCAAGGAGGAAATGTACGTAGACAAGTAAGAGTAAAGAATGAGGAAATTCGCTTAAACACCTTGCGTATAAAGGAAAGTGAAGTTAATCTGAACAATCAGATTGAGGAGTTGAAAACTGAAATTACGCAGCTAGAGAGTATAGCAAAACAGCTTCAAAAAAGCATTGAGTTATCAGAAAAATCATTTAGTACTACACAAGCTAAATATGAGAATGGAAAGGTTGATATTTTCTCATTTAATGCTGCGAAAAATCAATTATTGACCTCTCAATTTGCTTTGATTAAGAATGCCTATAATCGTTCTTTTATGGAACGAAAGCTTAAACTTTTCAATACAAATACACTATAAATATTAGTTATAACATTATTTGTATTTAGAATATATTAACATTAAAAGTTCAAATATTCCTATTATATTTGCGTTAGTCAGAATTTATATTAAATTGTTGAAAACGAATCGCATATAATGAAATTAGATAGAAAAGAAATCCTTAAGGCACTAGAGAGTATCTCTCTAGCTGGAGAAGGAAAGAATATGGTGGAGAGTGGAGCTGTAAGTAATGTAATGACTTTCGGAGACGAAGTAGTAGTAGATTTAGTACTGAGTACACCAGCTTTACACATTAAGAAAAGAGCAGAAGTTGACGTGATGAAAGTAATTCACGATCAAGTATATGACAAGGCGAAAGTAAAAGTAAATATAAAAGTAGAGGCTCCTGAAAAGCCTGAGATTAAAGGGAAAGCTATTCCTGGTATAAAAAACATTGTTGCTATTTCTTCTGGTAAAGGAGGAGTAGGTAAATCTACAGTTACTGCTAACTTAGCTGCTAGTTTAGCTAATATGGGCTTTAAAGTAGGAGTATTAGATGCAGATATTTATGGGCCATCTATGCCAATTATGTTTGACGTAGAAGGAGCTAAACCTATTTCGGTAGAAGTAGATGGACGTTCTAAGATGAAACCTGTATCATCGTATGGAGTAGAGATCCTTTCTATCGGATTCTTTACAAAAGGAGATCAAGCAATAATTTGGAGAGGACCTATGGCAGCAAAGGCATTAAATCAAATGATTTTTGATGCTGATTGGGGTGAATTAGACTTCTTATTATTAGATTTACCTCCAGGTACAGGAGATATTCACTTATCTATTATGCAGTCTCTTCCTATAACGGGAGCTGTAGTAGTATCTACACCACAAGCAGTAGCGCTAGCTGATGCTAAAAAAGGAGTATCAATGTTTATGTCAGAGAGTATCAATGTTCCTGTATTAGGTATCGTTGAGAATATGGCGTACTTTACTCCAGAAGAATTACCTAATAACAAATACTATATCTTCGGTGAGAATGGTGCTAAGAATTTAGCAGCGGACTTAGATGTTCCTTTCTTAGGAGAAGTGCCTATCGTACAGAGTATCCGTGAGGCTGGTGATTATGGTCGTCCAGCAGCGTTACAAAACGATACGATCATCGCAAAAGTATTTGAAGATTTAAGTAGAAATGTAGTAGAACAAGTAGTGCTGAGAAATGAGTCATTACCTGCTACTGAAGCTATCAAAATTACAACGATGGCAGGGTGTTCATCAGTTGCTAAAAAATAAGACTTAATACAAGAAAAATATATGGCATCACAAACTATAAAACAGAATGTAGAAAAGGCGTTAGATGAGATCCGTCCATTTTTACAAGCAGATGGTGGAGATATCACTCTTATTGATATTCAAGATGACAAAGTTGTACAAGTTCGCTTAGAAGGCGCTTGCACAGCTTGTAGTGTTAATCAAATGACCTTAAGTGCTGGAGTAGAGACAACGATTAAAAAGTATGCTCCAGAGATCGAATCTGTAGTTAATGTGGGATAAAAATAACATAGTCAATCTTGAGTGATTTATGCCTTTGCTGGCATTAGTTACTTAAGATTGACTTTTATCATTTTTAATAAATTTCGCAAAGAATAACTTTGCACTAAAGAACTACATCATGATTGAGACCGATATAATAATTATTGGAGCGGGCCCTACTGGTCTGTTCGCTGTATTCGAAGCAGGATTATTAAAACTAAAATGCCATCTTATCGATGGACTTCCACAACCAGGAGGACAATTAACGGAATTGTATCCTAAAAAACCAATCTTTGATATCCCAGGATATCCTAGCGTTGGAGCTGGTGAGCTAGTAGATAATTTAATGGAACAAATAAAGCAGTTTCAACCTGGTTTTACATTAAATGAAGTAGCAGAAAATATTGAGAAGTTAGAAGATGGTACGTTTATCGTTACAACTAACAAAGGGACAAAACATCATGGTAAAGCAGTCGCTATTGCTGGTGGTCTAGGGTCTTTCGAACCTCGTAAACCGGAAATAGAGAATCTTGCATTCTATGAAGATAAAGGAGTAGAATACTTTGTTAAAAAACCAGAGATGTTCGCTGGTAAGAAAATAGTTATCGCTGGTGGTGGTGACTCTGCTCTAGATTGGAGTATTTTCTTAGCAGATGTAGCTGCTGAAGTAAGTCTGGTACACAGACGTAATGAATTCCGCGGAGCATTAGACTCTGTAGAAAAAGTACAGGTTCTTAAAGACCAAGGAAAGATTAATATGTTAACTCCAGGAGAAGTTGTTGAGTTAAAAGGAACAGATAAATTAGAAGCAGTTGTCGTAGATATCTATGGAGAGAAACGCGAAATAGCTTGTGATTATTTTATTCCATTATTTGGTTTAACGCCTAAGTTAGGACCTATTGCAGATTGGGGATTAGAGATTGAGAAGAATGCTATTAAAGTAAATAATGCATTGGATTATCAAACGAATATACCTGGTATTTACGCGATTGGTGATATCAACACTTACCCTGGTAAATTAAAATTAATTCTATGTGGATTCCACGAAGCGACTTTGATGTGTCAGAGTGTATTCAATATGTTGAATCCAGGTAAGAAATTTGTATTAAAATATACTACTGTATCTGGTATCAACGGATTCGATGGTACGCGTAAAGAAGCAGAAAAAGCAGTAGTGAAATCTATAGACTAGTTATGGCTGAGGATATTAAAGTAACCATTATCGATCGCGAAGGTGAGACTCACGTTATAGATGCCCCAACGGATATGGGGATGAATATGATGGAAGTTGTCCGTGCTTATGAACTAGCAGAAGACGGAACATTTGGTATATGTGGAGGTATGTTGATGTGTGCTTCTTGTCAATGCTATATGATTAATGGAGATGAAGTAGAATTACCAGAGAAGGGTGACGAAGAAGATGCTTTGTTAGATTCAGATGCTCGTAATGTTAAACCTACTAGTAGACTAAGTTGTCAGATACCTGTAGATGAGAGAGTAGAAGGATTAGTCTTCGAAATCGCACCGATAGGATAGAATAGAGATTTAATATATCTTAATAAAATAAGGCTTGTATCATAGATACAAGCCTTATTTTATGGTTTCATGTTAAGAGATCTTTTCTTATTAAAAGTAGCTGTAAAGGATTAAAAAAAGGAAGTAAAGTAGAACGTACTTTACTTCCTTTTTTATTTATTATATCTCTTCACTTTCTTCTTTATTATTCTTCTTGCTTTTGATCACTTTCATTACGATAGGTAATGTAGTAACTAGTACTAAGAATAAGATAATGTATTCAATGTAGTGTTTTAAGTCTATATCATAGCTGTCTAACAACCATACTTGTAGGTAATGACCTGCAAAGATTAGTGTAGTAGCCCATAAGAAAGAACTTATAACATTGTATAACATGAATCTTTTAATATCCATGTGTACAATACCAGCAATAATAGGAGCGAATGTTCTTACTACTGGTAAGAAACGTGCAAATATAATTGCTCTTCCTCCATGTCTCTCGAAGAACACTTTAGATTCGTACAAGTATTTCTTCTTGTATATAAAGTTGTCTTTTACATTGTAGAGGTAGTTACCACTCTTTTTACCAAACCAATATCCAAAACTGTTACCGAGGATACCTGCCAAGGCAACTAGAGTAGATAATAAGGCTACATTTAAGAAGTCACTTTCTATCGGTACTACTTCAGCCATTAGGGCTGTACTGTATATACCTGATAAGAATAATAAGCTATCTCCTGGTAAAAAGAAACCTGCGAATAAGCCTGTCTCTGCAAATACAATAAATAATACGACATATATACCTATTGAATGTCCTGCTATCTGTAAGTTTATATAGAATTCAGGGTTTATAAGTTGTGCTATTGAAAATTCGTCCATAGTGTTTTATGTTCTGTAATCTAACTTAATTGTTTAGTTTGTTCATTATTTGTTTCAAATTTATCTATTGCAGCAGTTGATAAAGCATTTCCTAATACATTAGTCATACTTCTTCCCATATCACAGAAGTGATCAATCGGTAAAATAAACGCAATTCCTTCTGGAGGGATATTAAACATAGCACAGGTAGCTACGATAACGATTAGCGATGCACGAGGTACACCAGCTACACCCTTACTCGTAACCATAAGTACTAACAACATCAGGATTTGATCTGCTAGACTCATGTGTACATCATATATCTGAGCAATGAAGATAGAAGCGAATGTTAGATACATCATACTTCCATCTAGATTAAATGAGTAGCCCAAAGGTAAGGTAAATGATACGATTTTTGGCGAACAACCATAAGCTTTTAATTGCTCTACTAATTTTGGAAATACAGCTTCACTACTTGTTGTAGAGAATGCTATTAATAGAGGTTCTTTGATGGCTTTTAATAGTCTCCATACATCTTTACCTATGATTAGATATCCTACTAAGATTAAGACAGCCCATAAGATAGCTAATCCTGCTGCGAATGCTAGTAAGTATTTACCATACGTTAAGAAAATAGAAAGGCCATAGAGTGCCACTGCACTAGCAATAGCCCCTAATACACCTAGAGGAGCAGTCCACATGATATAGGTTACCATCTTTAAGACTACCTCTGATATTTTGTCAAATAATTTGATTACTGATTTTCCTTTCTTCCCTAATGTAGATAGTGCGATTCCAAAGAATACAGAGAATACTACTATCTGCAGAATTTCATTATGAGCAAAGGCTTCGAATATACTTTTTGGAATTAAGTGCTCTACGAATGATTGTAGGCTTAATGAGTCTGTTTTAGACAATAAGTCATTTGCTCCAGAGACATTGTTTAAATCAAAGTTAGCCCCTACACCCGGTTTGAACCAGTTCACTAATACTAAACCTATCGTTAAAGAGACTAATGAAGCTGAGATAAACCACCCCATAGCTTTAGCACCTACACGGCCTACCATACTCATATCTCCCATTTTGGCAATACCTACTACAAGAGTACAGAATACTAGTGGAGCAATAATCATCTGTACTAAACGGATGAAAATAGTACCTAGTAATTTAATGTTTTCTGCGAATCCTAATTTGTATTCTGGGAATGAATAATGATAAATACTTCCTACGATTACACCAAGTACTAGCGCAATGATGATCGCTATAAAAAGTTTATTGTTTTTCATGTAAATCAAATTTGAGCGTGAAAATACCTCTTTTTTTTTCAAATCAAGACGATTTAAAAAAAAAATAACGTACTATAATGATGTGAAATTCAATTATTATCGTTTAGGTTGTTTTTTTTACTTTTTTATTATCAATAATACTATTAATTAAATGTACAGTCAGTATTATAGAAGTGCATTGTTTATAAGAGTACACTATTTATTGTTGTTTGTATAAGAAAGAATGTCTAGACTAAGAGAATTAGTTAACTTTTGAACAAAATCAAAAGAAAAGCCTATTTTTACGCTTTAATAAAACCCTAACAATGAAAAAAATATTCTTATTTGCTTTAAGCTTAGCGAGTTTAGCTGCTTTTTCTCAAGAAGTAATGACTAAAGAGCTTTTGTGGAAATTAGGTAGAGTAAGTCCAGTAGGAGTTACTAAGGATGGTAAAAACTTAATCTACAAAGTAAGCCACGCTAATATGACAGAAGATAAGTTTGATTCTAAGACTTATCAAATTCCTGTAACTGGAGGTACTCCTGTTGAAATTAAGGAATACAAACACTTGCTTAATGATAAAAACATTTCTCCTGATGGAAAATTAGTTTTATTTGATGAGGCTGTAAAAATCAATAAAGTATTAGGTAAAGACCTATATCCTGCGATGGAGAAGTCTGATGCATATGTATATGATGGATTAGATTATAGACATTGGGATACGTGGAACGATGGTACACATAACCACGTATTATATGCTCCTATAGATAATAAAGACGCTAAGATAGATATCTTAGGTAACGAACCTTATGATTCGCCACAGAAGCCATTCGGTGGAGACGAAGACTATGTGTGGACTCCTGATGGTAAAGGTATCGTATACGTGTCTAAAAAGAAATTCGGTACTGAGTACGCTACAAGTACGAATACTGACTTATACTTATACGACTTAGCTACTAAACAAACTAAGAACTTAACAGAAGAAAATAAAGGATACGATACACATCCTACATACTCTCCAGAAGGACACCTAACTTGGTTACAGATGAAGCGTGATGGTTATGAGGCTGATAAGAATGATATCATTGTAGACTATAATGGAATCAAAATGAACCTTACTGCAGGATGGGACGGTACTGTAGATAGTTACAGATGGAGTAAAGATGGTAAGAAGATTTACTTTATCGCAGCTGTAGGAGGTACTGTACAGTTGTTCGAAGTGAACTTCCCTGGTAGAACACGTATCGCTATTAATGTGAGACAAATCACTGATGGTAACTTTGATGTGACGAGTATCGTAGATGTGACAGGAGATGTAGCGCTAGTGACTCGTACAGACTTTAACCATGCTTCTGAGGTATATGCTTATAATATGGCTAAGAAGACTTGGAATCAAGTGACTAAAGTGAATAATGATGCTTATTCTAAGATTGCATTGAGCAAGAGTGAGAAGAGAATCGTGAAGACTGTGGACGGTAAAGATATGGTTACTTGGGTAGTGTATCCACCTAACTTTGATCCAAACAAAAAATATCCAACGTTATTATATGCACAAGGAGGACCGCAGTCAGCATTGTCTCAGTTCTATTCTTTCCGTTGGAACTTCCAGTTAATGGCTGCAGAGGGATACATTATAGTAGCTCCTAACCGTAGAGGGATGCCAGGACACGGTGTAGAGTGGAATGAAGCGATCTCTAAAGACTGGGCTGGAAAACCAATGCAAGACTACTTAGCAGCTATCGATGACGTAGCTAAAGAGAAATATGTAGATAGAGATAGATTAGGAGCTGTTGGAGCTAGTTATGGTGGATATTCAGTATTCTACTTAGCAGGTATCCATGAGAACCGTTTCAAATCGTTTATTTCACACTGTGGAGTATTTGATTTAGTAAGTATGTATGGTACTACAGAAGAGGTATTCTTCCCTAACTTTGATACAGGTGGAGCATATTGGGAAAAAGATAATAAAGATGCTCAGAACGCATATACTAACTTTAACCCGATTAATAATGTAGATAAGTGGAATACACCTATCTTAATTATCCAAGGCGGTAAAGACTACCGTGTGCCAATTGGACAAGGACAAGAAGCGTTCCAAGCTGCTCAATTAAGAGGAGTGAAAAGTAGATTCTTATATTTACCTGATGAAAATCACTGGGTGGTAAGACCACAAAATGCACAAGTATGGCAAGGTGAATTCTTCCGTTGGTTGAAAGAAACGTTGTAATATATAGTACACTAATAGTTAAAAACAGTGTATCTCTGATATCTGAGATACACTGTTTTTTTATGTCAATATTTTTATTTTATCGTTTTGGTGTAATTGTTTTATTTGTGTTAAAAAGAACTTTTAAATATGGTAATTAGTGTAAATGAGAGGTTATTCCTGTGATAAAAATGGAATAATTATTTCATCTGTCTAAAGTAGATGTTTGTTAACTTAAATTTGCATAAAATATAATAGCTATGAAAAAGATTATTTTTAGTGCTTTAGCAGCACTTGCATTTGTCGGAGTATCATGTAGTTCAGATGATAATAGTATTGGTAATGGTGATGGAGGTGTTACTCCTCCTAATAAGAATATTAAGCTTATTAGTCAAGTAGTTACTGTTGATGATGCACATCCTGCTGATAAACTTACGTTTAATGTGAATTATGATAATGATTCTAAAGTTACTTCTGTAGTTGGAAATGAGTCTAACGATGAATACTTTGTAGGAGAGGCGACATTTAAGTATGAAGAGAAAACAAAGCTGACTGAAGTAAAAGCAGGAGGTGATTTGTTCCCTGTTCAATTGTTATTAGACAGCAATAAGAGTTTATATAAATATGGGAAAGTACTTGAGTATGATAAAAAAGGAAATCCTACAAAAATTCTTATGCATTACGATGAATATTTGTTTGAAGAATTAGGTGGTACTAAACAAGGGATATTAGAATTAGAGTATGATAATAACCCTAACTTTACATTCCATACTATGAGAGCTATGGGGATAATAGATGCAATAAAAGGGGTAAATGTTATATTTAATGATGCTACAGGTAATCCAGTAAACAAGCTGTTAAGCGAATTAATCTCGGTTAATAATATGGTTAAAGGGAAAGTATACTTAGAAGACGGTACACTTATTCGTACCACTACTGTTACTTATGACTTCGATGAACAATTATACCCTAAGTCAGCAGTAGTTACTAATATTGGTATTGAGAGAGATTATAACTTCCAGAATGAAGTTAAGTATATTCCTTATTCAGAGAGTGGACGAGTAATGTTTGAATATAAGAAATAAATGACTCTGTTTTTAAATATAGAAGTCCTTAGAGATAATCTAAGGGCTTTTTTTGTTATTATTAGTGAACTATGAAGTATTCGTCTTTTAGTTATTCACTTAAGCAGAGATACTGTTTTACTGTTGAATAAAGTTTTTTATTTATTATAATTGCTTTCCTTTCTAGTGAGTCGATGATATGTGGGGGTTATCTCTATATTGACTCCGTTGTTTTTACGTCAAATAACGGAGTCATTGTGGACTTACTACGGAGTCACTACGTACTCATCCTGTCTTCACAGCGAATAATGCAGGTCTTAATCAGAACGAAATGCAGTATGAAAGAAAATAGATAAGAGAAATAACTAATATACAGACTTAGATAATGGTAGGGAATTAAGATGTGTGAGAGGGTGATTAAGAGCTGCGTAGAGGAGTCGATATGTTGTGTAGAGGTATTTTTTTAGTTTAGAGATTTAGGTGAAATGAAATCTTTACTCAAGTTAATCACTACAATAAACCTAATTTTAAGAAGCTAATGCAAGGCTGTTTAAATCACTTTTTTTATCTTTACGATTCTAACAAACCTAACGATATGTATAAAAATCAATTAAAAGCATGGGTTTTAGCCCTTATGCTTTCAGCTGGATATTCTGTTACTACTGTAGCTCAGGATAATTTAGTAAACTCATTAAAGTTAAATGCAAGTGCAAAGAGTAAAGAGCTTTACACGTTTACGGATGTAGTGAATATTGAAAACACTTCTGTGAAGAATCAAGGTTCTTCTGGGACATGTTGGTCTTATTCAGCGAACTCATTTATCGAGTCAGAAATGATGAGAATGGGAAAACGTCCTGTAGAGATTTCTCAGATATTCTCTGCTCGTAATGCATATATCGAAAAAGGGAAAATGTATGTAAGAATGCATGGTGCTGTAACGCTAGGGGATGGTGGTGCGTTCCACGATGTGATGAATATGTATAGAATGTATGGGGCAGTGCCTCAGTCTGTATATGATGGACTGAATTATGGAACGACTATTAATAAATTTGGAGAGATGGCTGCGATACAAGAGGGTATCTTAAAAGCAGTAGTGTCTAACCCTAATAAAAAATTAACTCCGAACTGGGAGAAAGCGTATACAGCAGCTATCGATGCTTATTTAGGAGAGGCTCCTAAGGAGTTTACATGGGAAGGTAAAAAGTATACTCCACAGAGCTTTGCAAAAGATGTAATAGGAATCAACGCTGATGATTATGTAGAGATAGGATCAGACCTAAATTACCCTATGTATGAGAAGTTCGTATTGTTAGTGCCTGATAACTGGGCTTTTAATCAAGTGTATAATGTACCGATGCAGGAGCTAACAGAGATCATCGATCACGCAGTGAATAATGGTTTTACTGTAGCATGGGCTGGTGATGTGAGTGAGAAATATTTTAGCTGGAAAAATGGTGTAGCTTTCGTTCCTGAAAAGGATTGGGAGGATATGTCTGCTGAAGAGAAAGAAGAAATGTTTAACGGGCCAAAACCAGAGAGAAAAGTTACTCCTGAGATGCGTCAAGAGGCATTCGATAACTATACGACTACAGATGATCACGGGATGCACATCGTAGGTATCGCTAAAGATCAAAAAGGTAGAGAGTACTATATCATCAAGAACTCTTGGGGAACTACGAATGACTATAAAGGATATATGTATATGAGTAAAGAGTTCGTGAAGTATAAAACGACGGATATCATGATCCATAAAGATGGTATCCCTAAGGGAATAGCTAAAAAAATGAAATTGTAAATAGAAATTAAAAAATTGTTATGGAAAAATTTGCTGGAGGATTAGAGAATATGATAACTAATATTATGGGAGCTCTACCTAAAATTGGGGTAGGAATTCTAATATTAATTATTGGAGGGTTTATAGTTAAAGCTGTTTTAAGAGGTTTACGCCATCGATTTGAAAAGCGCGATATGGAGAAGTCCCTTAGAGGTTTCTTGTTGAGTATTATACAGGCGATATTGTATATACTATTACTGTTGACTGCTGCTAATACTATGGGAATCGAGATATCTTCATTCTTAGCGATATTTGCTTCTGCAGGTTTAGCTATTGGTCTAGCACTTCAGGGGAGTTTATCTAACTTTGCTGGAGGGGTGTTGATCTTGTTGTTTAAGCCTTTTAAAGTAGGAGAGTATATCTCTAACACTGGAGGTGTAGAAGGAACAGTTGAGAAAATAGACCTGCTTTATACTACGATAACTGGAGCTACAGGATTAAAGATCTATTGTCCAAACGGGCCGTTGGCTAACTCGGTAATTACTAATTATAGTGATATTATTTCTCGTCGTTATGACTTCGTAGTAGGTATCTCGTATGATGCTAATATTAAGACAGCACAGAATGTTATCCAAGAGGCTCTTGCCAAACATGAAGCAGTCAAACAAGATCCGAAGCCTATCATTTTTGTGAACAGTTTAGCGGATAGCTCTGTAAACTTAAATGTACGTGTATGGATGGATAAAGCTAATTACTGGGATACCGTATTCGTGATACAGCAGATAGTTAAAAATGCTTTAGATGAGGCAAATATCGAGATTCCATTTCCACAAAGAGATTTGCATATTATATCAGATAAAACAAAATAAGATTAAAACTCCTTTCAATTTGAAAGGAGTTTTTTTGCTATGATTTGTAGCGACTAGTTTAATTTGGTTGATATAATATTTCTATATCTTTGAAAAAAAGAAGAAGATGGAAGCAAATCATATTTACATTTACTTATTTGATGGATATTCAGATTGGGAGATTGGATATCTGATGCCTGAATTAATACAAGATAGTCGATACCAGGTATTAACTGTCTCTGATACAGGTGCTTATGTTACTTCGGTAGGAGGATTAAAGGTAAAGGTAGACTGTAGTCTCGAGGATATAGACATCTCTACTCTGAAACTTTTAATACTGCCAGGAGGAGAGATGTGGGAGAAGAGTACAAATAACTTTAATGCTATTGATAGGGTAGTTTATGGGATTTATAAATACCAGTTACCAATAGCTGCTATTTGCGGAGCTACGCTATATTTAGCACAGAAAGGAATGTTAGACTATGTGAAGCATACGAGTAATGCCTTGTTCTATATGAAGGGGTTAGTACCTACTTATCGCGGAGAGATGAACTATGTCGATCAGCTCGTGGTTAGAGATCAGAATGTAGTAACAGCTAGTGGTGTAGGAGCTACAGAGTTTAGTAGAGAAGTGATGAAGGTGCTAGAATTTAATAGTGAATATGTAGATAGGTGGTTTCAGCTGTTTAAATATGGTATTTTTCCAGCGGCGTAATACTAACGGAACAAGAAATGCGTTTGTAAATAGAAACCAATAAAAATAGTTCGTTTCAGAGAGTATTTTGGTATAGTTAGTGATAGCATAATTATGCGTTAGTAATTATGTAGATAATTTTATGTAGTAAGTCCATGAACTAGGGATTGCAGCATAGAAATTGTTTTGAAAAAGAAAAAAACCACCTAACAATAGGTGGTTTTTTTATATGTGTAAGATTTACTCTATTACGTAGTCTTTATATTCTTCTGCTATTCTATCAAATAAGGATAATAACTCGATAGGGTCATCTGTAGTAACCAACTGTAAACGATGAGGCTTAAAACCATGGATACCTTTAAAGTAATTAGTATAGTGACGTCTCATCTCTACGATACCTAGTCGTTCGCCTTTCCATTCCATAGACCATATTAAATGATTTTTGGCGGCATCTAATCTGTCTTTTATAGTAGGAGGAGGCAATAGTTCTCCTGTATTAAAGAAATGCTTAATTTCATCAAATATCCAAGGATATCCGATAGCAGCACGACCGATCATCATACCGTCTAATCCGAAAGTCTCCTTGTACTCTAAAGCTTTATGAGGACTGTCTATATCTCCATTACCAAAGATAGGAATCTGGATACGAGGATTGTTTTTAATACGTTCTATATGTGTCCAGTCCGAGTGCCCCTTATACATCTGTGCTCTAGTACGTGCATGTATAGTCAATGCCTGAACACCTACATCTTGTAATCGTTCTGCTACTTCGTCTATATTGATAGAGTCTTCATCCCATCCTAGTCTAGTTTTTACTGTCACAGGTAGGTGGGTACTATTAACTACCGCTTTTGTTAAACGAATCATTAAATCAATATCTTTTAATACACCCGCACCAGCGCCTTTAGACACTACTTTCTTTACAGGACAACCAAAGTTAATATCCACTAAATCTGGCTGTACAGTCTCTACGATTCGAGCAGATTCTGCCATTGCCTCTTCATCACCTCCGAATATTTGTATTCCTACAGGGCGTTCATAGTCGAAAATGTCTAGTTTCATCTTACTTTTCATCGCATCTCTAATCAATCCTTCTGAAGAGATAAATTCTGAGTACATTAAGTCAGCCCCGTGTTTTTTACAAAGACGGCGAAATGGAGGGTCACTTACGTCTTCCATTGGCGCTAAAAGTAATGGATGATCAGGAAGTTCTATATTGCCTATTTTAATCATATTAGTTCTAGAAATTTGATGCAAAAGTACAATTTTTTTAGGTTATAGATTTTTAGTTTAGTTAATGTTATCTATAAATGGTATAACTTAGGATCTGGTGTAGAGGTCTGCATTTAGTTATTTAGTATCTTTATGTCTTAAAATAAGCCGCCACTATGAGACTTGCAACGTTTGATTTTACACCTTTTGAAATAAAGTTTTCTTTTCATCGCCTAGTTGAAGCAATATATTTATTTATTGAAGACCCAGAGAAGAATGAACTAAAGAAAACATATTTTAGGGATTTATTAGGGCGTATTAGTCAAGTTCCCTGTTTATTAGAGCCGATCGTAGATCCACAAATATTGCGAGATAATGCAACTTTAATAAATGAATTGTTAGAGATTTTATTTCCAATAGCTTTAACTGACAATGAGATTAAAGCAGTAGGTATGCCTTTTCAGAATCTAATGTTTAATCATAGCAGAAGGTTTAAGAAGATAATAGAAGAGAGTGGAGGCAATTATAATATGGAAATTCGTGATTTCAATCAACATCAGTATTATATAGCAAGCTGTTGTATTATCATGAATCATTATTTTAAGGCTAATTTTGATTTAACGCGACCATTGTTTATTGACTTGCCTGATTCAAAAGGGATTATTCATCATTATCGTGTATTGTATAATGCTGATTTTGTAGAGGTCATTCCAAAGGAAAACGCTGTTATGCTTACCAAAGAGGATATTGAATTGTTAGAGGACAACTTTGACAATCTGGAATTATGGATAGAGAAGTTCCCTCAGCATAGTTGGCAATTAAATGGTTTTGGTATTATCAATCTGATAGATGTTACGATAGAAAATGCCCTGTCGTTACTTAAGGAGAATTTTCTAAAACCAGAATTACAATGTGTGCCTATAGGCGATATCATGGAGCCATTATTTAGCTCTATTTTTAAGGTGGCTAATCTAAGGATTGGATATACACCCTTAGAACCAGATCTATTAGTGCAAAAAGAAACGAATGAGATGATGGCAATGTCTAGTTTCTTATTGGATGAAACTACAGGCACTATAAGACTGTCAAAAAAGGCCTATCAAACTATCGTAAAGAAGGAGAGTTATTACAGTATTTCTGATGTAGATAGAGAGGTTTTAGATGAAGAAGAGGCAGAAATGTGTGCGCGTTTGCTAGCGAAAGGTGTAAAGAGTTGTCTGTTTAGCCCTGTTGTAATTTCGAGTGGTGTAGAGGGAGTATTAGAAATAGTGTCTAGTGAAAAAAGAGTACTCAATAGTGTAAATGTGCAGAAACTAAATGCGGTAATGCCCTTTGTGTCTGAAACTTTTGAACGTGTTAAGTTAGATATGAAGAATCATGTAGAAGCTATTATACAGAGAGAGTTCACGACGATACATCCTAGTGTTTATTGGAAGTTCTTAGAAGAGGCTAGACGTAACTATATAGATAGTGTAGCAGAGAAAGATTACTTCATTAACCCTATTGTATTTAAGAATGTATATCCGCTATATGGAGAGATAGATATAAAAGGGTCAGGAGCACTTAGAAATGAAGCAATATTAAGTGATTTAAAAGAGCAATTAGAGAGATTAATATTAATATTTAACAATTGCTGTTTGACCGATAATGCTCTAATATTAGAAAGACATTGTTTAAAATTACAAGCTTATTTGCGTCAGTTAGATACTAACTTTGTATCTGGTTTGGAACAGCGTATTCAGACTTATATCACAAAAGAAATACACCCTTATCTTAATCAAGAGAATGACATCTTTAATAGAAGTGATCTAGAAGATTATTTTAATTATATTGATGTACAGTTAGGTATCTATTATAGATATCGAAAGATCTATGATACTCAAGTAGGAAAGATGAATAAGTGCTTTTCTGATTTACTAGATACTCGTCAAGAAGTAGTTCAAAAGATCTACCCTCACTATTATGAGCGCTTTAAAACGGACGGGGTAGAGCATAATCTATATATTGGAAGCTCGATAACACCTAATAAGTCATTTGATTTTACCTATTTACACAATCTTCGTTTGTGGCAATTACAAGTGATGAGTGAACTGATGTGTGTACATTATCGAAATAATATACAAGATGCATTGACGATGGATGTTACTGTATTGATTTTTGTATATGATTCATCTTTAGGTATCCAGTTTAGGATGGATGAAAAGCGCTTTGATATAGATGGTTCTTATAGTACGCGTTATGAAATTATCAAAAAGAGATTAGATAAGGCATGTATAAAAGGATCTACTGAGCGTATAGTACAGCCCGGTAAGATAACTATCGCATTTGCTTCAAATTACCACTTAGAAGAGTATCTTAATTATATCCAATTTGGACAAAAGATAGGTCTTCTAGACGATAATTTAGAACAGTTCCTTATCGAAGATATGCAAAGTGTCTCAGGATTAATAGGTATACGCATAGGTGTGAATACAGACTATGATATAGACTTATTAGATTATGATACATTAATGCATAGATTTCTTAAAAGCCAATACCTCTAAATGCTAATGTAAAGGTTATAACTGATAGTAAAATACCTAAGGTGAAAACAGCGTATGTGATACGTAGAAATTTGTATTTTTTATTTAAAACTGTGCCAAGGCTATACAAATCTTTAGTAAGGGCATGATGCAAATATTGTTTGTCTTTCATTATTTCGCGTAACGTTTCTTCGTATTCTTCAAAAGGCATTTGATGGAAAGTACCGAAGAATAATAGGTTTACTTGTCGATTTTCGACTTCTTCTTTAGTAAACTTTCCAGAAGTTAATTTTGGTCTAGTTGATTGTATTGCAAAGATAATAGTGGCTACACTAAAGATAAGCAAAACAAAAGTCGGAATAATTAAATGCGCATTGCTAGGACTATCTAATTTAGGTATTAACGTAGATAGACAGATAGAAATAATAATCGCATTAACGGATAAAAGTATATTCGCTTTCCTATCTGCGATGGCACTAAGTTGAGTATGGTTACGCAGTGTTGTTCTAAACAATGTATCTATAGTTCTATTCGATTCTATCTTTTCTTTTTTCTTTTTATTAGAGTTGATTTTATCTATTTTAGAAAGTACATCTAGTAGATTTTTTTGTTTGGTAGGTTGCCAATTTTGCTGAGCATAGGTGGTGTAGTAGCGATGTCTGTATAGCATTACATCTCTATTTTGTTCTAACCATTCTAGTCTAGTAAATGTTTTAGAACATAGTGTTTCTATTTCTTTTTTAAGTAGGTTACTTGTCTCTACATAGTTCTCATCAGAGAAGTGTGCGAAATCAGCATCTTTAATAATACACTCTAAGTCATTCTCTGGCACATAGTCTAGCTTAGTAGCTCTAATTAATTGCATGACTGTCAATACATCATCATGAGGTATACCGTTCTCTAATAGATAAGTCTGTGCCATCTGGGCACCTCTTTCTTCATGTCCTTCCCAAGAATTAATATAACCTATATCGTGAAACCACGCTGCATATCTCAGTAAATTGGCATTATGACTATCTACTGTTAAGTGATTTAAAATTTCTTCTAAACCATTAACAACACGTACTGTATGGTTAAAATTGTGGTACGTATATTGATGTGATAGTGTATCTTTGTGTATCTGAAAGATGTGTTCTTCAATCTTTTGTAGAATCGTCATAGTCATAACCTTTATAACCTCTAAAATATGAAAATATTTTTTGAAACACCGTTAAAGCTTTCAAAAATCGCTGTTGCACTTTCTTTAACCTCTTTAGTAGGTCTAGTATCTTGTGCAACATTTGAGCCTCAATATGGCACCAAAAGCGGAGCATTACCTAAAGAACGCAGTAGTGATCAAAAAATTGTACATACATATTATTTAGTTGGAAACTTAAGTCAAGCAAATAATACAGAGGAACAAGAACATTTAGATGCTTTTAAACAGATGTTGAGTAATGAGACTAATAAAAATTCAACATTAATATTATTAGGGAATAATACAAAGAAAGGGATGCCTAGTACTTCTTCAAAAAAGAGAAAGAAAGCAGAAGAGGGGTTAGCGAGTCAACTGGGGTTAATGGAAAGTAATAAGGGAACGACAGTATTCATTAATGGTGAGTCAGATTGGCAAGGTAGTTATGAGGGAATAAAGAATTTAGATAAATATTTAGTAGAAAGAACAGGAAATAAGAAAGCTCTACTCCCTCGTAAAGTATGTGGTTTAGAAAGGCTTAAAATAAATGATGACACTGTTCTAATCGTAATCGATAGTCAGTGGTATATTGAGAATTGGGATCATCATCCGAATATCAATGAAGACTGTGATATTAAGACAAGAGAAGATTTTTTCGAAGAAGTAAGAGGAGAGATTAATAAGAATCAGAATAAGGTGGTGGTATTAGCGATGTATCATCCTGTATATAGTAATGGTAATCACGGAGGAAAGTTCTCTGTACAAGATCATTTATTTCCTATAGGTAACAATATCCCACTACCCATTATAGGAAGTGTATATAACTATACTAGACAGATGTCTGGTGTAAATCCTCAAGATCTTCAAAGTAAAAAATACAATGAATTAAATAAGCGCATTAGAACAATCGCGCAGATGTATACAAATGTTGTGATAGCATCAGGTCATGAGCACAATCTACAGTATATAGAAAGAAATGGAGTGAAGCAGATAATAAGTGGAGCGATGAGTAATCTTACTCCTGCTAGAGCTGTTGTTGACGGAGACTTCTCTGCTGGCGTGTTTGGGTATTCTAAGTTAGAGATTAGAGAAGACAAGAGTGCTAAGCTATCATTCTTTGGTTATAAAGAGGGAGATTATACACCTCTATATAGTACAGTGATGCTAGATAACTTTGGAGGAGGTAAAGAAAACCGAATTGTAGATAATAAAGAGCTTGAACAACAAACAGCAGAAGCTAGTGTATATCCTAAGAAATGGACAGAAAAGAGTAAGTTTTATCGATTCTTATGGGGTGAGCATTATCGCAATGTATACGGTACGCCGATAACTGCTCCTATAGCAGATTTGACTACTTTAAAAGGAGGACTGACACCCACTATATCTGGAGGAGGTAATCAGTCTATGTCACTAAGATTAGTTGATAATGATGGGAAAGAGTATGTGATGCGCGGTGTGCGTAAGAGTGTATCTCGTTTTGCACAGACTGCTGTATTTAAGGATCACTATGTAATGAATGCTTTTGATAATACATGGACAGAGCGATTCATATATGACTTCTATACTACTTCTCATCCTTATACGCCATTTATACTTGATGGCTTAGCAGATAAGATAGGGATGTATCACACTAATCCAGAGTTATATTATGTGCCTAAGCAGTCTGTCTTAGGTAGGTTCAATGATAACTATGGGGACGAATTGTATATGATAGAAGAAAGACCTTCGTCAGGATACGAGGATGAAGTAAGCTTTGGGAACGTTAGTAATATCATTAGCACAACTGATGTTATTGCGAAGTTGAGAAAGGATGAGAAATATGAGGTGGATCAGACGGCTTATATGCGCGCTAGAATCTTTGATATGTTGATTGGAGATTGGGATAGACATGGAGATCAGTGGAGATGGTCAGAGTTTGCAGAAGGGAATAAAGTGATCTATAGACCAATACCTAGAGATAGAGATCAGGCTTTTGCTAAGATAGATGGTGCTTTGTTATCATTGATAAAGAAGCTTCCTCCACTTAGACATATGCAGAATTATACAGAAGACTTTGCTAATCCGAGATGGATTAATAAAACAGCTTTTCCATTAGATCAATACTTATTAAAAGGGACTACTTTAGAAGATTGGTTAAGAGAAGCTAAGGATATTGTAGAGAAGTTAGACGATGAGGCATTAGATGAGGCGTTTAGTAGATTACCTCAAGAAGTACAAACAGACGAAGTAGAAGAGATTAAAAGAATATTTAAAGCAAGACGTAGTAAGATAGACGCTTTCTTGCCAAAATATTATAAACAGTTACGCGAGTATGTCATCTTATCAGGAACTGATAAGAAAGAAGTGTTTGACATTGAGAGATTGGCAGAAGGAAGTGTTCGTGTAAAACAATATAGAGCTAAAAAGACAGGTGAAGAGCTTGTGTTCGATAAGGTATATAATGCTACAGAGACTAAAGAGATTTGGGTATATGGACTGAATGATGAAGATACTTTTAAAGTAAGTGGAGATGAGAAAGCAAAGATTAAGATTAGATTAATAGGAGGTAAGAATCAAGACACTTTCTTAGTAGATAATTCTTCTAAAGTAATCGTGTATGATTATGCGGATAAGAAGAATGAAGTAAAGATGGAAGGTGCTAATGGAAGAACGGTACTGACTAATAAGTACGATATCAATAACTTTAATTATGAGCGAGTGCCTCTTAACTTGAATATGTTATTGCCAAATATTGGTTTTAATCCAGAAGATGGTGTTAAGCTTGGTTTTTTATACAGTTCTACACGTTCTAAGTTCATTCAAGATCCTTATACAGCGAAGCATGTGTTGAAAGGTTTTTACTCTTTTAATACAAAAGGGTTAGAGGCAGAGTATAAAGGGTATTTCCCTAACGCTACTAATGGCTGGATGTTTACGATAGGAGGTAGAGCTACTAGCCCTAATTTTGCAGTGAATTATTACGGATTGGGGAATGAGACATATTACTTTGATAAAGAAAAAGGCAAAGATTATAAGAGAGTACGCATTGAGAGCTATTCTGTTTCTCCTGGATATAGATATGAAGGAAAACAGGGCGCTAGCTTTGAAGCAAATTTAGAATATGATGCCTTAAAGGTAAAACATCAAACGGATAGATATATAACAGATGATGTAAATGGCGTAGATGCTAAGGTTTTCGATTTTCAACAGTATGGAGGTCTTAAGGTAGAGTATAATTATGAGCAGTATAACTATCCTGCTAATCCAACAGTTGGTTTTGGTTTTAATTCAAAACTTGGGTGGAGAATGAACTTAGAAGAGACTAAACAGAATTTTGCTTATTTAGACCTTAAAGCGAGTTTCTTACACTATATTGATAAAGGAGAAAGAGTAGTACTTGCGACTAATTTTACATACCAAACTAGGTTTAATGATAATTATGACTTTTATCACGCAGCCACTATAGGAGGTAATGCTAACTTAAGAGGATTTAGACCAGAGCGTTTTACAGGTAAATCATCTTTTGTACAAACAACAGATTTAAGATTTAATGCAGGTCAATTCACTGCAGGATTTCTCCCTATGAGTTATGGTTTTTATGGAGGCTTTGATTACGGTAGAGTATGGCAGCCAGGGGAGTCTTCTAATAAGTGGCATAACGCTTATGGAGCAGGACTGTGGATAAGTGCTGTAGAACAAGCGACTCTACACTGTTCTTTCTTTAACAGTGTAGATGGAGGTCGCTTTGTATTTGGATTAGGGTTTGGGTTTTAATGTACCCAAATCCACTTTATAAATTTTACCACCTTTTTTATCTTTTACTTCATCAGCTAGATAGATAGTGTTGTTATCTCCAAAAGTCACAGACTCTTTTTGAGAGACGTGGTGTAGTTTGTGCTCACTAATCTTCCCGTCCATAATAGCGTTAGGATTAAACCCGTCTATTATCCAAAGTTTAGAATGAGATAATAACACAAACGTTTTTTCATCAGGACTGATAGCAGCACCTGTGATAGCACAGTGTTTATAGATATTACAGCCATTAAATGTTTGTACATGTTCAGCCTTGTGATGTCCAGTTTGATTAGGTACCTTATATACTAATGACGTACCATCGAAGCCCTTACTTCTATTTTTAGTGAAGATGTAGAAGTTATTGTTGTATAAGATAAAAGCTTCTGCATCATATAATAGTTCAGTCTCTTTAGGAGGGAAAGCCTTTTGTTCAGGATACTCAAATGAGATTACTGAAGCTACCTCTGTTTTATCTTTCTGCAAATCCTCTTTGTTTATCTTTAAGATACGTAGATCCTTTCTCGTATTCTTATTGTTGCCAAAGTCTCCGATATAAAGATTACCTTCTTTATCAGCAGTTAATTCTTCCCAATCTATATTCTTCTGATCTTTTATTTTTAGAGTATGGCTTATTTTACCATCTGACTTTATTTGATATAACTCATTCTTATTACCACTGTCTTGTAGTGCCCAGAACGAATCAGAAGCAGCGTCGTAGTATAGTCCTGATACTTCTTTAAGATTGTTAGGAAGTATGATATGATCTTTCGTTATATCGCTCTTTTGTCCGCAACTTACTAGGGTCGTTAGAGAGAATAAGGATATTGTAAGTAATGATTTCATAGTATATTCTTTTATGAATATAAAGTTACTAAATGTGTTATTATAAAACATAGAATAGACTACTAAATCTAATACAATAGATAATATAACCAGTTTCTTTAAAATAAAGGAAGATTGTAAGACAGAAAAATAACTAAAAATTGAAACTTTAAAGTATATTTGCAAAATATAGGCTAGGTAGATTCTTTAATTAAAAGAATGTAAGAGCCTTAGAATCTAGATTATATGATTATTGAAAGTGGTTTCAATACTTCTAATGGGCATATAATCCAATAAACTTTGATATAACGAAGATGAAGAACATTAGAAACTTTTGTATTATTGCTCATATTGATCATGGTAAAAGTACGTTAGCTGATAGATTACTAGATGCTACACAAACTGTAACTGCCCGTGAGCAACAAGCTCAGCTTTTAGATAGTATGGACTTAGAGCGTGAAAGAGGGATTACTATCAAATCTCACGCGATCCAAATGGAATATACTCATAAAGGTGAGAAATATATACTTAACTTAATTGATACCCCAGGACACGTAGACTTTTCTTATGAAGTTTCTAGGTCTATTGCAGCGTGTGAAGGTGCGTTATTGATTGTTGATGCTGCTCAGAGTATTCAGGCTCAGACTATTTCTAACTTATATTTAGCATTAGAGAATGATCTAACGATTATTCCTGTATTGAATAAGATTGATTTACCAAGTGCTAATCCAGAAGAGGTAAGCGATGATATCGTAGACTTATTAGGATGTGACTATGAAGAAATTATTCCTGCATCAGGTAAAACTGGTTTAGGAGTAGAAGATATCTTAGAAGCGATTATCGAGAGAGTTCCTGCACCTAAAGGAAATCCTGAGGAGCCATTACAAGCATTAATATTTGACTCTGTATACAACCCATTCCGTGGTATTGAGGTAATATTCCGTGTGGTTAACGGTACAATTAAGAAAGGTCAGAAGATTAAGTTCATGGCTACTAATAAAGAGTATTTCGCAGATGAAATCGGAACGCTTAAATTAAACCAAGTAGCTAAACAAGAGATTAAAACAGGTGACGTAGGTTACCTAATCTCTGGTATTAAAGAAGCAAGAGAAGTAAAAGTAGGGGATACTATCACAGATGCAAAAGAACCTACTCAGAATATGATCGAAGGGTTTGAGAACGTAAAACCAATGGTATTTGCGGGTATCTATCCTGTAGACACAGAAGATTATGAAGAATTGCGTAACTCTATGGAAAAGTTACAACTTAACGATGCTTCCTTAGTTTTCGCAGCAGAGAGTTCTGCAGCTTTAGGTTTTGGTTTCCGTTGTGGTTTCTTAGGAATGTTACACATGGAGATTATCCAAGAGCGTTTAGAGCGTGAGTTTAACATGACAGTTATTACTACTGTACCTAACGTTTCTTACTTAGCATATACTAAGAAAGAACCAGATACACCTATTATAGTAAATAACCCTTCTGATTTACCAGAACCATCTAAATTAGAAAGAGTAGAAGAACCGTTTATTAAAGCGACTATTATTACTAAAGCTGACTTCGTTGGACAAGTAATGAGCCTTTGTATTGATAAACGTGGTATCATTACTAATCAAACTTACTTAACAGAAGATAGAGTAGAGTTAATGTTTGATATGCCATTAGCAGAGATTGTATTTGACTTCTATGATAGATTGAAGACTGTATCTAAAGGATATGCCTCATTCGATTATTCTCCTATTGGTATGCGTACTTCTAACTTAGTGAAAGTAGATGTAATGCTTAATGCTAACGTAGTGGATGCTTTATCAGCATTAATGCACGCTGATAACGCTTATCATATCGGTAAGAAGATGTGCGAGAAATTAAAAGAACTTATCCCACGTCAGCAGTTCGATATTCCTATTCAGGCTGCTATCGGAGTAAAAGTTATTGCACGTGAAACTGTAAAAGCACTTCGTAAAGACGTAACAGCTAAATGTTATGGAGGGGATATCTCTCGTAAACGTAAATTACTTGAAAAACAGAAAGCAGGTAAAAAGCGTATGCGTCAAGTAGGAAACGTAGAAATCCCACAAGAGGCATTTATGGCTGTATTAAAGTTAAATGACTAAACACAGTTTTTAAAATATTTAATGAAAAGACTATCAACATTGGTAGTCTTTTTTTTTGATTCAAAATGTAAATAGATTAGACTAATATACTATATGAAAAAAACGTTGTTCATATTCACATTACTTGTATTAGTAGGGTGTAAAGAAACAAAAGAGGAAGAAGTGATTCCTGAGATTAAACCTTCTACAGAAGAAGTGATAACTGAGACAGAAGAAGAAAAACCTGCTCTAACAGTACATGGAAAGGAAGAAAACATTGTTCTAGATATTCTTATTCCTAGATATTACGACAAGGATTTTCACCAAGAAGAATTCAATAAGGTCAATGATAAATGGTTAGCTTTTGAGGAAAAGAACGGTCTTTTTCAAGTCGTAAAAGCAGATTATGCCATCAGCGAAGAGATGAATGAGTGTACAGAAAGTGAGCAACTAGGTATCTTTTCTACCGGTCCAGTGGAACCTATTTTCTTTTTAGGGCCAAATTCAATGATTAAGAAAGGGACTAAGACTGCTCTAAATATTAAAGAACAGCCGTTATGGCCTGATGCTCCACAAGAGTATCTATTTAATGGGAAACAGTATATTCTGAGAGCAGAAGGTAAGCAGGTAGACTCTTATGACTATACAGACGATAGTGGTAAGACTAGAAAATATAAGAAATATAAAGATTATAAGTTATATCTAACAGTAAATGGGGAGGCAGAACAGTTAATCCTAGATATCCCAAGCTTTAATGACACCTTCGTACAGCTATTGTTTGTAGGGGATTTAGACGGTGATGGTAACTTGGATTTTGTGTTCGATACTTCACCTGAGTACGAGATACAGTCTGTAGAAGTGTACTTATCTAAAGGGGCTCAGCATTTTATCTATTTAGCAGGAGCTATATCTGTAGACTTTAGTTGTTAGTCAAGGTACTATTGTATATAAAAGTAAAAGCCGATTGAGTAATCAATCGGCTTTTTATTTAGAGCTTATTTACTTTATTTTTTAGTAAAATCACCGGCATAGATTGTTGTGAATTTAGCAGGCTGTAAGTATTTTTTAGCAGCGTCATTCACTTGTTTTACAGTTAGCTTTTCTATCTCAGCATTTAATTTGTCATGATCTGTAAATGGAGTTTCGTATAACAGGAATAGAGAAGATAAATACATTAAGTATCCATCGTTACCTAAATTCGTTTGTCTTGCGTTCTTCCATGAAGATTTGTTAGCAGTTAATTCTTCTTCAGTAATACCAGAAGCAATTAATTTATTAAATTCTTCATTCATAGCTTTTTCTACATCTGCACGTTTAGTAGGGTTCATAAATGCATAGATCGTCCAAGAAGCATTTACACTTTTAGAATCACTAGGTACACTTAATGAAGTACCAGCACCATAGCTAATACCTTCTTTTTCGCGTAAACGTTGAGGTATACGGGCAGTCATAAACCCACCTCCCATTACTTCATTTGCAAATACTAATGCAGCATAGTCAGGATTTGATTGATTCATCTCAAAGTTTAGCTTACCTACAGCTACAGCATTTTCTTTGTCTGGAGTTTCGAACACTTCTTTTACTTGTTTAGTATCTACAAACTTTGGATATGCTTTTTCATATTTAGCTTTACTATTAAAGTTAGCGAAAGTATTCTCTAGTAATTTATCCACAGCTTTTTTGTCCTTCATACCTATTACAGTAGCAATACCGTTATTAGCACCAAAGAAATTCTTGTGGAACTCTTTAATCTCCTCTAGTTTAATTTTCTTGATACCATCAATGTCTTCCTGAGTTGATGGAGTGTAGAAGATACTTCCTTTTTCCTCTTGCTCTGTTAATTGATTGATTTTATTAAAAGCAATAGCTTGAGGGTCGCTTAATTTAGACTCTAAACTTGTAATATAATCTAGTTTTAGTTTTTCTAATTCTGCATCTGGATAAATAGGGTTAGTCAATAAATCCTTAAGAATAACCATCGTTTCATCTATTGTGTTTCGGTATGATGATACTCCTATATTAATGTTCTGACCACTAAACCTAACTGATATAGTTGACTTTAATTGATCTAACTTATCTTTTATTTGTTGTTTAGTCATAGTCTTTGTACCTGCATTTAATAGACTTGCCGCAAAAGAACCTATATATTGTTTGTTAAGTAAGTCTTTCTGATTACCTACAGGTAATGTCATGCTTATTTGTACTTTCTCACCTTTGATATCCTTATCTATAATACCATATTTAAGTCCATTACTAAGTTTAGCAGTAGAGTAGTTCTTCTGTAAGTTAGCAATAGATGCTTCGAATGGTCTTAATTCTTCAGCAGTCTCTTTTCCTTTATAGTTTTCTACTAGCGCCTTAATATCCTTATCTAAGAACTCTGTTGGCTTTACCCTTGTTTCATCTTTAGAAGGAATAAACATACCTACAGTACGATTATTATCTTTAAAGTACTTCTTAGCTACTCTATTGATATCTTCTAGCTTTAAACTCTCCACATTATCTCTGTATAGATTAGCAAGACGATAGTCTCCTGCCCCGATAATCTCTGTTAAGTTAATAGCAGTTCGGATAGTATTGTTCTTTAAATCCTCTAGACCTTTTGAGATTCGAGTTTTAGCTCTGTCTAAGTCTTCTTGTGTATATTTAATAGTTTCTATTTTAGCTAATGCTGTCTTGATATCTTTTAGCGTTTCCTTTTGATCCTTATCAAGTGGAATATCAAAGTTAAACAAGATAAAACTCGCATCTCTTACTGTAGGACTGAATGAGTATAGTGAAGACACTTTTTTAGTCTCTACTAAGTCTTTGTACAAATATCCAGAAGGATCATTGGTCAGTATAGATTGTAATGCTACAAGTGCTGCAAAGTCTTTATCTGCATACGATGCTGTGTGATACAATGTCTGTATGTGCTTAGAATCACCTGCACGTCTTACTTCTACAAACTTTTCACCATCCTGAGCAGGCTCTACAGTTAGGATCTCATCTAGTACACGTTTTGGTTTAGGAATGACAGAGAAGTAATCCTCTACATATTTTAATGCTTTAGCTTCATCAAACTTACCCGCTATTACTAGAGTCGCATTGTCTGGTTGATAATATTTCTCATAGAATCGTCTTAATTGTGGTGCCTTGACACGCTCGATATCTTCTTTTGACCCGATAGTACTTAGTCCATAATTATGCCATAAGTAAGCTGTATTAATTGTTCTTTCCATTAATACTCTACCAGGATTATTCTCTCCTATCTCAAATTCGTTGCGGACAACAGAGAATTCTTTGTCTAAATCTGATTGAAGTATAGTAGCGTTGATCATACGATCTGCTTCCATTTCTAATGCCCATGCTAGATTCTCATCAGATGCAGCAAATATCTCATAGTAGTTTGTACGGTCATACCATGTAGTCCCTTGGGCTTGACCACCTTTGTCTGACAGCATTTTTTTGATGTCTCCCAGCTTTGTAGTACTTTTAAAAAGCATGTGTTCTAATAAGTGAGCCATACCCTTTTCGCCATATCCTTCATGTTTAGATCCTACATTGTATACGATATTGACGATCACATTATTCTGAGTCGCATCTGGAAGTAGTAGTACCTTCAATCCATTAGACAGTTTGTACTCTTTAATGTCTTCAACAGAAGTTACGAAGGTTGGTTTTTCTTTCTGTTGTGCATAAGCGTAATCTGCAGCACTTATTGTCAATGCAAACATAAGTGTGTACACTATTTTTTTCATAAATCAGTAATTAAGGTTAATTGTTATAAATATAGAATATTAATTCTAATAAACTGAAAATATGATAAATAGGGTGGTGAAATATTTGAATAGTATTAGAAAAAATAAGGCTACTCTTGATAGAGTAGCCTTATTTTAGTAATTATGCTTATACTGATCGATATGACCTAGTAGCGTCTGCTTATCCATATATCCAGACTGTTTCCACAGTAGTTTACCTTTTCTAAAAAGCATTAGTGTAGGCACACCTCTCATCTGGTATTGTGTACTATATTGGGTGGTAAGAGCAGTATTTTTATCTACATCTATCTTGATAATAGAGATGTCATCCTGTAGCTCTTTTTTTACTTCCTCCAGTACAGGAGCTAGCATCTGACATGGACCACACCACGTAGCGAAGAAATCAACTAAAGTTAACTGATCTCTATCGATTAACTCTTGAAAATTACTCATTGTATTATTGTTTAGTTGTTGGACATGTTGCTGTACAGCTACCTCCTTCTTGCAATGGGATAGTTGTATTCTTAATCGCACCGAAACCTCCGATTACATCGATCATATTGTGGTATCCTCTAGCTTTTAAAATAGAAGCAGCGATTAATGAGCGGTATCCTCCTGCACAGTGGATAAAGAATTTACCTTCTGTTGGGAAGTCAGCGATGTTCTCATTGATATAATCTAATGGAGAATGAGTCAAGTTTTTATAGTTGATATGAGCAGAGTTATACTCTCCTGGTTTACGCACATCTACTACCTTGATATCCTCATTAGCTATTCTATCAGCTAGTTCTTCTGCTGTTACTTGTTGTACTGTATCGTATTCAAATCCTTCTGTTTTCCAAGTAGAGAATCCTCCTTTTAAGTATCCTAGCGTATTGTCATATCCTACACGAGATAGACGGATCACAGCTTCTTCTTCACGTCCTTCTGGAGTGATTAATAAGATTGGCTGTTTGATATCTGTGATTAATGCACCTACCCATGGAGCGAACTGACCGTCTAATCCGATAAAGATAGCCCCAGGTATATGACCACTAGCGAAGTCTGCAGCAGAGCGTACGTCTAATAATAATGCACCAGACTCTTCTGCTAAAGCTTGAAACTCTGTTGGAGTAAGGGCTTTGTTATTATTGATGATAGTTTCTACATTCTCATATCCTTCTTTATTTAACTTCACATTTAGTGGGAAGTATGCAGGAGGAGGTAGTAGACCGTCTGTCACTTCTTTTACGAATTCTGCCTCAGTCATATCAGCACGTAGTGCATAGTTCGTTTGTTTTTGGTCTCCTAGTGTACCGACAGTTTCTTTGCTTAAATTCTTTCCACAGGCAGACCCAGCACCATGAGCAGGATATACGATAACGTCATCTGCTAATGGCATGATCTTCGTACGTAAACTATTGTATAATGTAGCTGCTAATTGCTCTTGAGTCAAGTCAGCCGCTTTCTGAGCTAAGTCAGGACGCCCCACATCTCCTAAGAATAATGTATCTCCACTGAAGATAGCATGATCTTTTCCATTCTCATCTTTTAGTAAGTACGTAGTACTCTCCATCGTATGTCCAGGAGTGTGTAATGCTGTGATCGTGATATTTCCTATTTTAAAGACCTCTCCATCTGTAGCGATATGCGCTTTAAATGTAGGGTTAGCATTTGGCCCATATACGATAGGAGCATTCGTTTTCTCAGCTAATGTAACGTGTCCACTCACGAAGTCTGCGTGGAAGTGTGTTTCGAAGATATATTTAATCGTCGCATTATCTTTAGCCGCTCTGTCTAAGTAAGGTTGTACCTCTCTTAGTGGATCGATGATAGCAACCTCTCCGTTGCTCTCTATATAGTAAGCTCCTTGAGCTAAACATCCTGTATAAATTTGTTCTATTTTCATGTTGTAATTTATTTCTTTGTTTGAAGTAAAAGTAAGAAGATGTTTTTAAAATGACAGTAACTTAGGTTACAAACTATAAAAACACTTCCTTAACTAGTATATAAATAGCCATGATCAGTACGAAATAACCAAAGCTCTTTTTTAAATTTTTGTCAGGGACATACCTCGTTAAATAGATCCCGATGAAGATCCCTATAATAGATATTCCGCTAAAAGTGAGTAGCATCGCCCAGTCCATAGCCGTATGACCTAGATCACCTAAGAATCCTATTAAGGACTGTATAGCCACGATACACAATGAAGTGCCGACAGCCTGTCTCATTGGCATCTTGGCAAATAAGACTAAGGCAGGTATGATTAAGAACCCTCCTCCAGCACCTACTGTCCCTGCTAGTAGCCCGATCAAGATACCCTGTAGTACTAACCCTGATAAGGCAGGCTTAGCATCTTGTATCTCTATCTCTTTTCTTGGTCTGATCATCTTAGTAGCAGAAGTGAACATCACTAAGGCAAATAAGATCATCAGCACAATATTCTTATCTATACTCCAGCTGCCGATAGATATCACATCTGGTACAAGTGGGAGTAAGTAGGCTCTCGTGATAAATACTGCGATAACAGAGGGTATCCCGAAGAGCAATACTGTTTTTAGATCTACTTTCTTATCTATATAGTTTTTTATACCTCCTACTAGAGAAGTAGATCCTACTATGAATAGTGAGTATGCAGTAGCTATGAAGGGCTCTACCTTCATGATATACACAAGGATAGGCACAGTGAGTATAGACCCACCACTACCAATAAGACCTAGTGATATCCCGATGAGTAAGGCTAGAGCATACCCTATTAATGCTGTATAATCCATATCTGTACTTAAGGCTTAAGTAGCTCTATATACTTTCTATTGAGCTGTATAATACCTTCGTTTTCTAAGGTTTTTAGTATTCTAGAGATTACTACTCTAGATGTATTTAGTTCGTCAGCTAATTCTTGATGTGTATTGTTGATAAAGCGGCTATTGTATATTTTTGCTTTACTTCTCAGTAAGTTGCACAGACGTTCTTCCATATTCATGAAAGCTAGACTGTCTATAGCCGTTAGCATTTCGTTCATACGGTTGTTATAACTGTTGAGTACGAAGTTTCGCCAAGTCTTATATTTTACCAGCCATTCATCCATTTTTCCTACTGGGACTAGTACTACGCTACCATCGCGCTCTGCTATAGAGCGCACCTGACTCTTAGTCTCCCCTAAGCAGCAGGTCAGAGTCATCGCACAGGTATCGCCCTCTTCTATATAATATAGCACGATCTCTCCTTCTCGCTGATCTTCTCTGATGATTTTGATAGCACCTTCTAGGAGTAGAGGAATCTTCTTAATGTACTCTCCTATCTCCATCAATTTCTCTCCCTCTTTAAAGTCTTTTATAGTGGATACCTCTATGATCTCGTCTAGTAGTTTTTCTTCAAAGATAGAGCGGTACTTATTTCGTATGATATGTTCCATAAAAGAATAAACAAATGAATTAATGGTTCTAAGTTACTTTATCGAGACAATATATCAAAAGTATTCCCTCCTTTAATCCATATTGTTTATTAATGAGGAAGCCATCTTCTGATCAGTCCATAGAACCAAGTCCCTAATAACGCTCCAATGATGGCAATCAGTATAGGTAAAAAACCTGCTCCAAATAAGGCAAACATAGGTCCTGGACAAGCGCCTCCTAGTGCCCATCCTAATCCGAAGAAGATTCCTCCTATTAGATAACGAGGTACACTCTTCTCTTTTGGGGTAAACTCTATTGGGTTGCCAGACAGGTCTTTAATATTCTTTTTCTTGATAATATAGGTTGCGATAACAGCTATGGTTAATGCTGTTCCCATAATACCATACATGTGGAAGCTGTCGAACTGGAACATTTCATATATTCTGAACCACGAAGCCGCTCCAGATTTAAACATTCCTATCCCGAAAAGCATCCCGACTAATAAATAGGCTAATTTTTTCATTGTATCTTATTGATATAAATATTGTTAATCATTTGTATTAAAAAATAAAAGGGAACAGCAGGTGTACCATAATTAACCCTCCTATAAAGAAACCAATTACTGCTATTAAGGAAGGCAACTGTAGATTACTCAGTCCGCTGATCGCATGTCCTGATGTACATCCTCCTGCATATCTAGAGCCAAAGCCTACGAAGAACCCTGCTACTAGTAGTAGTCCGATAGATTTGATAGAACCGAATACTTCATTAGAGAATAGCTCTGTAGGTATATATGCCTTGCCAGCACTTTCTATACCTAGTGTATGTAGCTTCTCTATCGTCTGATCGGCTAACGGTATCGCTGCAGGCTCTACACTCAAGTAGTGATATGCGATAAACCCTCCTATTATGGTACCTACCAAGAAGAGTAAGTTCCAGGTCTGTGCCTTCCAGTTAAAACAGAAAAAATCACAACTCTTACCTGCTCCCATCATAGAGCACATGGTGCGCAGATTAGAGGAAAAACCAAAAGATTTGCCCATTAATAAAAGTAATATAAGTGTAGTAGCGATGAATAAACCTCCTACATACCAAGGCCATGGGCCATATATCCATTCCATAATATTTAATTTAATAAGACAAAGTTCTCGATTAAAATTGAGAAGAAATGTAACCTAGGATACAGAGAACTCCTTTTTTGTGTTTATACAAGATATGATGTAGGGCAAACCTATAGTAGCCTAAGAGTAAGTATTAAGGAAGTTTAGCATTCTCGTTAGAGGAGAATAGTAGGTATATAAAAGAAGAATTATTGGGCAGAGGTACTGCTATGTCCACTATTATCGGGTTATTGTCCTATTATTGTCCAAGGAAACGCTTCTAAACCCTTATTTTACTGGGATTAAGGGCAATGTAGTTATAAATGTATCATGGGAATGTTAAGGGGTTATTATTTTGTATTTTAGGTAGTTATGGTTTTTTTGATGAAGAAAAAAAGGATGTGATTTTTTGATTAAATTGTCTTTGAAGGTGGTTTTTGTGGTATTCTTTTTAAAAAAGTAGGTAATAAAAGTTTTTTTAGGGTATAAACAGGAGTTTATTTAGGCTGAAAACAAAAAAAAGTAATTTCTTTTTTTGAATGTATAGGTTTTGACCTGAATAGAATCTTAAAGAGAATAGTGGCAAAAGTTTGTGAGAGTTTATTAGTCGATATGAGTGGTTTTTAGTAGTTTTATAGAACTTAAAAAATAGAACCCAAAACTTAAAAATAGATATACTTATGAAAAATACAAAGCACAACGTTGTATTTCAATTAAACACAGACAACATTAATGAACAGAATGCACTAATGACTTATGTAACTAATGTTAGAAATCACTGGAAAGAGGATGTAACAATACAAGTAGTAGTGCATGGACCTGGTATCGGAATGCTTAGAAAAAGCAAGACGATGGTAGGAGAACCTCTTAAGGTAGTGATGCAAAAAGGAATACAATTCTTTGCGTGTGAGAATACAATCAACGCTCGCAAAATAGATAAATCAGATATTATCGAGAATGTAGGATTCGTTCCTTCAGGATTAGTTTATATCATCGAAAAACAAGAAGCAGGTTGGTCTTATATAAAATGTAATTTTTAAGATTTTATATAGATAGAGAGTGGTATGACTCTCTTTACCTTTGTGTATCAAATAAGGCAAAATAATGAAATTTAATACGGATGCGTTCTGTTCATTCATTGGAGCAGACATTATAGGTAATAGTAAGAATGAATATATAGATATTTCGAATATATCCGTAGACAGCAGGTCATTACAGAATGATCAGCACACTTTATTTTTTGCATTAAAAGGGAGTAATCATGATGGACATGATTATATCGAAGAATTGGTAAATAAAGGAGTTAGATATATCGTCATCTCTGATCAGAGTAAGGTACGTTCTATAGAAGGAGTGCTTTTCTTTAAGGTTAATAATACATTAGCTGCACTTCAGGGTGCAGCTATTTTTCATAGGGATCTTTTCGGATTTCCGGTTATAGGCATTACTGGTAGTAAAGGAAAGACAGTCGTAAAAGAGTGGCTTAACTATCTGCTGAGTGAAGAGTATAAGATCATCAAGAGCCCTAAGAGTTATAATTCTCAGACGGGTGTTCCGCTATCTGTATTTGGGATAGAGGAGAAGCACAACTTAGGTATCTTCGAAGTTGGAATTTCTACTGTGGGTGAAATGGAGAGACTTACTAAGGTGGTCAAACCTACTATAGGTGTTTTTACAGCACTTACAGAAGAGCATGGAGAAGGATTTCGCTCCTTAGAAGAAAAAGTGAGTGAGAAAGCAATACTATTCCAGGATGCTGAGGTAGTTATTTGTGAGAAAAATGAGTTGTTACTACAATACTTCAGTCCTATTACCTCTGTGTATACTTGGAGCCTGATAGATAAGTCAGCAAAAGTCTATGGAGAGCTTCATTCTTCTACTCTTATGGTATCTATTAATCAAGGAGATTCGTACTCTGTAGAACTTCCATTTACAGATGATAGTTCTGTGCGTAATATCATGACTTGTATTAGCACGATGTCTTATTTAGGGTATGACTCAGAGAAGATAGCACAGCGTATCCAAGGACTCTATCCTGTAGAACTGCGTATGCAGGTAAAGAATGGTGTGAATAACTGTACGATAATAGATGATGCATATAATGCAGATTATCAGTCGCTATCTATCGCTCTGGACTTTCTAGAAAAGCACAAGGTAAGTACATCTAAGACTGTGATACTATCTGACATGTTTAAGAGTGGATATGAGGAAGGAGAGATATATGGTCAGCTAAAAGAACTGTTATCTACACATCAGATAACTCGTGTGATCGGCATAGGAGAACATATAAGTAAGTACTTAGTCGGAATGACGAATACTTATCTGTATAGAGATACAGAAGAGTTTTTACAAAAAATATCGGTAGAGGACTTTAGTGATGAAAATATTTTAGTCAAAGGAGCTAGAGGATTCCGCTTTGATAGGGTTGTCACGATGTTAGAGAAAAAAACACATGAGACTGTACTAGAGGTTAACCTTACTGCGATGTGTCACAATCTTAATTTTTACCGTTCAAAACTAAAGCCAGAGACTAAAGTGATGGTGATGGTCAAGGCGTTTGGGTATGGTAATGGTAGCTATGAAGTAGCAAAACTCTTAGCTCATGAGAAGGTAGATTACCTAGGAGTAGCCTTTGCAGATGAGGGGATAGAATTGCGCAAAGCTGGTGTGAATACTAAGATTATAGTGATGAATCCTGAGATTAATGC
The DNA here is from genome assembly GCF_030326305.1 of Myroides odoratimimus. GTDB lineage: Bacteria > Bacteroidota > Bacteroidia > Flavobacteriales > Flavobacteriaceae > Flavobacterium > Flavobacterium odoratimimum_A. Next base: position 84,480 of record NZ_JACAKB010000003.1, read on the forward strand.
TTTCTCAGCAATGATAGCGTATGATCTAGAGCCAGAGGTGTACTCTGTACGTGAGCTCAACGCATTCTTAAAGGTAGCTAGAGAACGCAACTGTTATGAATATCCTATCCATATCAAGCTGGATACAGGGATGCATAGACATGGCTTCTTGACAGAAGATATAGATGAGCTAATAGATGTACTTAGACATACTAATGTAGTCGAAGTCAAATCTATATTCTCACATTTGTCATCAAGTGATATGCCTGAGTATACAGACTTTACATTAGGGCAGATAGAGATGTTTACTCATAATTCAGATAAATTAATACGAGAATTAGGGATTAACCCGATACGCCATATTCTGAATACATCAGGTATTTTTAATTTTTCTGAATATCAATTTGATATGGTTCGATTGGGAATAGGACTGTATGGAGTAGGTAATGATAAAGAAGAAATGCAACAATTGGCTAATGTTAGCACACTTAAAACTCGCATTATGCAAATCAAAGAAATCAATGATAAAGACAGTGTAGGATACGGTCGAAGATTTCGTGCAGAAGGCAAAACACGTATCGCAACAGTACCAATAGGATATGCTGATGGAGTACATCGCTCATGGGGACCTGTGGGCTATGTGTTGGTAAATGGGCAAAAAGCGGAGATTACAGGATCTATATGTATGGATATGTTAATGATTAATGTGACAAATATAAATTGTCAAGAAAATGACGAAGTAATTATTTTTGGTAAAGACTTACCAGTCAATATTATAGCTGAGAAAATAAAAACAATACCATATGAGATTTTAACGAGTATTGCACTTCGCGTTAAAAGAATTTTTTTTATAGAGTAAAAAAGTTATATTTTTAACACTTCAAAACTTAAACAATCAAGATTATGGGATTTGTAAAAGAATTTAAAGAATTCGCTGTTAAAGGGAATGTAATGGACCTTGCAGTAGGGGTTATCATTGGGGGAGCATTCGGTAAAATCGTTACAAGTGTTGTTAACGACGTTATTATGCCTATTGTATCATCTATTATTGGTACACCAGACTTTACTAATATGTATTTAGTGCTAAAAGGTGATGCACCAACTGGAGCGTCCTTGACAGCAGCGAGAGAAATTGATGGAAATGTTGTATTCGCTTACGGTAGTTTCATCACAGAAGTAATTAACTTTACTTTACTTGCTCTATGTGTATTCCTTTTGGTTAAAGGAGTTAACTCATTGAGAAAGAAAGAGGAGGCAGCACCAGCTGAACCAGCAGGACCACCAGCTCCAACACAAGAAGATCTTTTAGCAGAAATCAGAGATTTGTTAAAGAAACAATAATATTACGGTTGTGATAATACCAAAAAAGCCACTCATTCGAGTGGCTTTTTTTGGTAGATTAAGGAAGAGGTCGTTACGGTTGAGTAAAATGTTTTTTAAGATTTTTTATTATTCAAGTATATTTGTCTGAGTAATTAATAGATATAGATAAGATGCCTTTAGTAAAAGAAATCAAAGGAGAAACTTACAAGGTTTTGATATGGAAAGTAGAAGAGAATCTTGAGGAGCTGATGAATGGTGTTGTTCTACAAGAGCGTTCTTCTGAGCGATTAAAAGGGATGAAATCTGAAGTACACCAAAAGGGATTTATGGCAGTCAGACAGTTACTGCGCTATGGAGGATATAGTGATGATGACTTATGTTATGATACAAATGGTAGACCTAGTCTTAGTGATGGTTCATTTATTTCTATTTCGCATTCGTTTGAGTATGCTAGTATTATCATCGGTAAGGAGAATGTGGGGATAGATGTAGAGATGAAGCGCGATAAGATAAAGCGTATAGCAAATAAGTTTTGTAATGAAGAAGAGCTAAACACAGTTTTAAATTCTTTGGATGAGATTGATGCATTGACAGAGATATGGTGTGCGAAAGAAGCCATGTTTAAGATGTGTGAATCACGCAGTCTAAGCTTTAAAAAAGATATGCAGGTAGAACTTAAAAAGAATGAATGTTTTGTTAATAATGAGGTTTTTAATCAAGAATTCAAGTATAAAGCAGTGGAATTAGATAACTTTATGTTGGTTTATGCATTAGAGTCTTAATGCAATAGTAATTTTAAAAAGATAATTAGTACTTTTGAAAAAAATATAGATAATGGAAAATAATTTTAAAAATGTTGATTACACGCTTCCTGTAGCTATGGAATCTGAAGTAGTAAGAGCACAGTTTTATAAAAAGACTTATGCTACTTTAGCAGCAGGGGTATTAGCTTTTATTGTATTAGAAGCTATCATGTTAAACACGCCTTTCATTGTAGAAGGGATGTTTACTATTATTGGGATGGGTAAGTTCTCATGGTTGATCGTACTAGGTGCCTTTATGGGGATCACTTGGTATGCACAGAAACTTGCTGATAACTCAGTAGATAAGAAGGTTCAGTACGCTGGACTATTTCTATACGTATTAGCAGAGGCATTTATCTTTGTGCCTATTTTATATATCGCTATGTCTATGACTAATGACCTTACTCTGATTTCTCAGGCAGGTATTATGACATTGGCTTTATTTGGAGGATTGACAGGAGTAGTATTTAGCTCTAATGCTAACTTCTCTTTTATGAGATCTATCCTTAGTATTGGATTCTTCTTAGCGCTAGGTACTATTATTTGTGGTATGATCTTCGGATTTAACCTTGGGTTATGGTTCTCTTTAGCGATGGTAGCTTTAGCTTCTGGATCGATCTTATACTCTACATGGCAGATTAAAAATGAATACGCAGCTAACCAACACGTACCAGCTGCTCTATCTTTATTTGCTTCGTTAATGTTACTTTTCTGGTATATTCTGAGAATTGTAATGAGTAGAAACAACTAATTAGAAAGATATATTATACTTTTGAACCGCATTCCATGAAGAGTGCGGTTTTTTATTTTAAGTGTATTTGTTATGATTGACTTTTTTTTTGGAGCATATAGAGAGGCTAGTATGCTTCAGATAGTATTAGAATCAGTAGTGTTTATCTTTGGGATTATGAGTGTATGGTATGCAGGTAAGGAGAACATCCTTGTCTATCCTACAGGTATTATCGCTACGATTATCACTGTTTACTTACTCTATGTGATAGGATATTATGGAGACATGATTTTGAACGGATATTACTCTATCATGAGTGTTTATGGGGGGTATAATTGGTCTAGACAGAAAGACGGAGATACTCTTCTAAAGATTAGTCGTACGAACACTAGTGAGAAGATAAAGGGAGTTATCATATTCGCAGTTACACTAGTGATCATCTATGGCGTATATCACTTCTCTGGCAAAGAGATCCTACCTGAGAACTATATAGATATTATCACATCAGGTATCTTTTTCACTGGAATGTATTATATGGCCTTAAAGAAGATAGAGAACTGGACACTGTGGATCATAGGAGATATTATCTCTGTTCCGCTATATGCTTATAGAGGATATGGAATATTAGCAGTACAATTTGCTATCTTTACAGTATTAGCTATTATGGCTTATATATCGTGGTATAAAACAATAAATAGAGAAAAATGCTTAGAGAAATAATAGAAAGAGAACTGACATTTAAGGCTGTACGCAGTAGTGGAGCTGGTGGTCAGAATGTAAATAAAGTATCGTCTAAAGTGGTTCTGTCTTGGGACTGTCTAAACTCTCAAGGAGTAACAGAAGAAGAGAGAACACTGCTATTAGAACGTCTGAAGAATAGATTTAATAAAGAAGGTGTACTTATTCTAGACGCAGATAATACACGTAGTCAGGTTAAGAATAAAGAGATTGTGATTGATCGTTTCTTTCAGTTATTAGCGATAGGACTACACATCGAGAAAGAACGTAGAGAGACAAAAACTCCGCGTAGAGTATTGCAAAAAAGAAAAGACAATAAACAACAGAATTCTTTAAAGAAAGCCTTGAGAAAGAGAGTGTTTTAACCAAAAAGGTGTTAAACATCTCTTCTTCTTAGATATAGTTGTTTTTCTCTTGAAAAACAGCCTATATTTGCATTATAAATCTCAAAGGGGTGCCATACGGCTGAGATCATACCCATAGAACCTGGGCGGGTAATGCTGCCAAGGGAGTATATACAGTTCATTCTAGAACTGTTATGGACTAGTGTAATTATTAATTAATAAGAATAATTGCCCCTTTTATTTGTAGATATTTTTTTTACGAATGAAAAAAACATTACTTCAATCTTTATTGTTAACTGCTGTTTGTGCAAGTTCGACCTATGCACAAGAGAAACAAGTTAATGATTCTTTTCAACAATCAACACTTAACGAGATCGTATTATCAGCTGTTCGTGCAGATGAGAAGACGCCTATCGCTTATGCTAACTTGTCTAAGAACGAGATCGGAAAGCGCAATCTCGGACAAGACATCCCTACCATCATGTCTTATATGACCTCAGTAGTGACTACTACAGATGCTGGTAACGGGATAGGGTACTCTAGTTTCAGAGTACGAGGATCAGACGCTACACGTGTCAACGTGACCTTAAACGGGATTCCCTATAACGATGGAGAGTCACAAGGTTCGTTTTGGGTAAATATGCCAGACTTTACATCATCTGTCCAGAATCTACAGTTACAGCGTGGTGTAGGTACTTCTACTAACGGATCAGCCGCATTCGGTGCGAGTCTTAATCTAAAGACAGATGACTTCTCACATGAGGCGAATGGAGAAATCTCTAATTCTTTCGGAAGTTATAATACGCGTAAGTCTACTGTGAAGTTTAGCACAGGATTGATCAATGATAAGTTTGAGATTGCGGGTCGTCTATCAGATATGAAGTCTGATGGGTATATAGACCGAGCTTCTTCTAGAATGAAGTCATACTACTTACAGGGAGTGTATGTAGGTGAGACATCATTAGTGAAGGCTGTCGTATTCGGTGGTAAGCAGAAGACTTATCAAGCGTGGAATGGTGTATCTCAGGCAGACATAGATAAGTATGGTCGTCGTTATAACCCTGCAGGGAAGTATAAGGATGATCAAGGTAATACGCAGTTCTATGACAATGAGACGGATAATTATATCCAGACACACTATCAGCTACATTGGAGTGAGAAGTGGTCACCAGCATGGTCATCTAATGTATCACTTCACTATACTAAGGGTGATGGATATTATGAGAACTATAAGACAAACCAGAAGTTTAAGACTTATGGATTCCGACCTATTATCGTAGATGGCAAGGAGGTAAATAAGACAGACCTTATCAGACAGAAGAGCCTAGCGAATCATTTCTACGGTATGGTGTTTAATACGAACTATACTACGGATAAGCTTAATGTAATCTTAGGTGGAGGAGCTAATAAATATGAAGGAGACCACTTCGGTAATGTGTTGTGGACTAGAGAACCTGTGAAGATAGCACCTAACTATGAGTATTACAGAGATGATGCTGTAAAGACAGACCTTAACTTCTATGCGAAGGCCACTTGGCAGTTCGCCGATCAGTGGAGCTTATTTGGAGATATGCAGTATAGACGTGTTACTTATGAGGCTAACGGTATCGAGACAGGGTTAGTAGATGATAAATTTAACTTCTTTAACCCAAAAGGAGGTATTACTTATCAGCTGAATGATTCGAACCAACTATATTTCTCTTATGCTAAAGGGAATAGAGAGCCGAATAGGAAGGACTATGAAGGAGAAGGAAAGCCTAAGTCTGAGAGCATGGATGACTATGAGCTAGGATGGAGATATAAAGGAGACCGTGCTACTGTGAACGTGAATGCCTACTATATGAAGTATAAAAACCAACTTATCTTAACAGGAGAAATAAACGACGTAGGAGCTATGTTAAGAGCGAATAGTGGTGATAGTTATAGAGCAGGTATCGAGATCGATGCGAATGTGAGAGTATTAGATAAGTTATATTGGGCACCTAGTATGACTATTAGTGCTAATAAGAATAAGAACTTTATGACGACAGTAGATGGACTACCTGTAAATCTAGGTACTACGAATATCGCGTTCTCTCCTGATTTTATCGCATCTAATGCCATTACGTATTTACCTGTAGAGGGGATGAGTGTATCTCTTCTAACGAAATTCGTGGGAGAACAATATATGGCCAACATAGATGCTAAAGAATCAAAGCTTGATTCCTACTTTATCAACGATCTAAGTGCTACTTATGAGTTCCCGATTAAAGGATGGGTACGATCAGTAGGTGTATCTGTATTAGCAAATAATATATTCAATGTGAAGTATATGTCTAATGGATATTATGACCCAGAATGGGGATCTGCTTATTATCCACAGGCAGAGTTTAATATCTTAGCAGGACTGACTATTAAGTTCTAATCCATATTAATAAGCCATCTAGTAAGCTAGATTACTTATAGAGACCACCATAGCGATATGGTGGTTTTTTTTGACCTTGTTTTATCGTAATGTTGCTTCTAGTAATATGCTGTAGGTTTTATAAGAGTTAATGAGCTGATATGGAGATAACGACTCTATTTACTCTTTTTGACTTATAATGGAGAATTGTTTTGGTTTTAAATGGTTGAAATATAGATATTTATTCTTTTTTGTTTTTATACAGTTCGCAAGCTATTCGGTAATAATCAGTGTTTACTTGGGTTGAGAGGGGGGTTACCGAACTGTACTAAATCTCTACCCGAACCATCTCTACAGGAGAGTAATGTACAAAAAAAATACTCCGATGAAGGAGTATTGATATAGAATGATCAGATTTAATTATTAGTAAGTCACAAAGATATTATCACCACTTTGTCTTACAGGATAAGGCTTCAGTTGGTTGTATTTTAATCCTGGTTTTATAGATTGACCATTGCCTAGATAGAAGGCAGGTTCTTCTCCATTATGCTGAAGCTTATTGGTACAGTATACATAAGGATCATTAGGTTTTTTTTGTATTAATCTAGACGTGACAGGGTCAAAAGCATGATCAGGACAGGTTAGATCATAAGCAAAGTATTGTGAGCCAGCGTTAAATATTGCTACACCTATAATGCCATGATTATAGGTTACATAAGTACCGTTTTGATATCTTAAAAAGTCTGCATCTGCTTGGTACAGATTCACCATAAGATTGACTTTTACATTGGGTAGATAAGGGTTGTGATATCCACTACCACTTTTACTACATGCTGTAGATATTAATAAAGTAAATAGGATTAGAAATAATCTTTTCATTTTAATAAACTATTTGAAAAACAAATTTAATTATTTAACTTTGACAAATATAGTAGAACAGTTAATTATTGATTTAACGATAAAAATAAAAATATCTTTATAGCGAAGAATCCCGTTTTTATGGGATTTTTTCTATTTATATAAACGTGTTAATTATGAGTAAGATTTCGTATTATACTGCGGAGGGTCTTAAAAAACTAAAAGACGAGTTAGAGCAGTTGAAGAGTGTGGAGCGTCCAAAGGCATCTCAAGCTATTGCAGATGCGAGAGATAAGGGAGACTTATCTGAGAATGCAGAGTATGATGCTGCTAAGGAAGCACAAGGTTTATTAGAACTAAAAATAGCAAAAGTAGAGGAAGTAGTAGCTAATGCTAGGTTGATAGACGAATCTCAGTTAGATATGTCTAAGGCATTAGTATTATCTAAAGTGAAAATAAAGAATCAAGCTAATGGAATGGAGATTACCTATACATTAGTAGCTGAAAGTGAAGCAGACCTAAAAGCTGCAAAAATTTCAGTAACTTCACCTATCGGAAGAGGACTTCTTGGCAAATCTGTTGGAGATGTTGCGGAGATCCAAGTTCCTAATGGAATCATGAAGTTCGAGATTCTAGAGATCACTAGAGACTAATTTTAAAAAATATAGTATGAGTTCTATTTTCACTAAAATCATTACTGGAGAGATTCCTGCCTATAAGGTAGCAGAGGATGATAATTTCCTTGCATTTTTAGATATTAATCCGAATGCGAAGGGACATACGCTATGTATTCCAAAAAAGGAAATCAATAAGATTTTTGATATGGAAGAGGATCATTATATGGAATTGATGAGATTCTCTCGCAAGGTAGCTAAGGCATTAGAGCTAGCTGTACCGTGTAAGAGAGTAGGGATGGCAGTAGTAGGGTTAGAAGTACCTCATGTACATGTGCATTTAATCCCTCTTCAAGAAATGGATGATATGCGCTTCACTAAAAAAGAAAAGCTAACTCCAGAAGAGTTCGAGAGTGTAGCTAAAGCTATTAACAGTCATTTATAAGACTGTATGGATAATGTAACAAAGGCTGTCTAGATTATAGGTCAGCCTTTTTTTTGTGATATGTAATACAGAATGTAGTTCCTTTACCTACTTCTGATTGCGTTACTTTAATCTTTCCATCTTGGAATTCTTCTACGATTCTCTTAGTCAGAGATAGTCCTAGCCCCCATCCTCGTTTCTTAGTAGTGTAGCCAGGCTCGAAGATCTTATTAAACATCTTCTTCGGTATCCCACTTCCTGTATCTGTCACATAGATATTGACAGTCTTATCAGTATCTTGGATCAGGATAGCTAGTTTCCCTTTTCCTTTCATGGCATCGATAGCATTCTTGATTAGGTTTTCTATAGTCCAGCTGTGTAATTCCTTGTTTAGAGGAATATTAATTTCGTAGTCAGGACAGTCTAGTGTGAAGATAATCTGCTTAGAGTTTCTCAGGGAGAAGTAATCAAATGACTTCCTCGTCTCTGATACGATATCTACGTTCGTTAACTTCGGTATAGACCCGATCTTAGAAAAACGATCTGCTATTATCTGAAGTTTTTTGACATCTTTTTCTATCTCTTCCGTGATCTCAGGACTTATATTATCTAATCTCATGATCTCTACCCAGCCTAGTAGTGAGGATAGAGGTGTACCTATCTGATGGGCTGTTTCTTTTGCCATTCCTGTCCATAGCTTGTTCTGTGTAGCGATTTTATTACTTCTATAGAAGTAGAATAGCAGTACTGTGAAGAATAAGAATATCAGTACTAGCGTGACAGGGTAGTACTTTAGCTTGGTCAGTAAGGATGAGTTACCATAATAGACATACTGAGTTTGTTTACCTACCTTTAGGATAATAGGTGGGTTCTGAAACTTGAGTTTGCGCAGCAGTGCTTCTTTTTTTTCGGGAGTGTTGACTATCTGTTCATCTATATTATTTAGAGAGATGATCTTATCATGCTCATCTGTCTGGATAATAGGGATAGTCTTATTCTCCATAATGATCAGAAAGGGTAGAGATACGTCAGCCTCTATAGAAGTGGCTATATCAAGTGTATTCAGCGCTTCTGCCCAGATCTTCATCTTGGTTCTCTCCTCTGTCTTATAGGTTTGAAAAAAGGAATAGGTGTTCCACAGGATGACTACTAAGGTGATTAAGGCTGCAGTAATTACTGACCAACGAAATATTTCTTTTTTATTTCTCAAGTTCTGATATGGGTTTTATGAACATTTAAAAGTAATTAAAATAAATGAATTGAATTTAGTTTAATGAAGTATTAAAAATTTTATCGTTCCTAAAAGCTTTTGTAACTTTACTTTTCTTCAACTAAATATATATATGAAATCTATAGAACCTAAAGATATATCTGTAGTAGAATTACAGAGACTGATGCAAACGTCTATCGGGCCACGTCCTATAGCGCTGGCAAGTACCGTAGATGCTGATGGTAGACCTAATCTATCTCCGTTTAGCTTCTTTAATATGGTGAGTACTAATCCGCCTATATTAGTGTTCTCTCCGTCTAGACGTGTAAGGGATAATACGAATAAGCATACCTTATTTAATGTACAGGCTAATCTACAAGTAGTGATTAATGTGGTGACTTATGATATGGTACAGCAGACTTCTCTATCTAGTACAGAGTATAAAGATGGGGTAAACGAGTTTATCAAATCAGGATTGACTATGGTACCATCTGATATCGTAAAACCATTTAGAGTCAAAGAAAGTCCAGTGCAGTATGAATGTGTTGTACAGGAGGTAATCGGACTGGGGAATGAAGGCGGTGCTGGTAATCTAGTGATCTGTGAAGTGGTGAAAATACATGTCAATGAGGATATATTAGATGAGAACGGACAGATAGATCAGCATAAGATAGATCTAGTGGCACGTATGGGAGCGAACTGGTATACTCGTGCCAATGATGGGATATTCGAAGTAGAAAAACCGTTGACTACACTAAGCCTAGGAGTAGATGCACTACCAGAAGGAGTAGTGGAGAGTGGAGTATTCACAGGTAATGATCTTGGAATATTAGGTAATGTAGAACAGCTGCCTACTGAAGAAGAGGTTGCTACTTTTGTGAATTCAAATAAAGAGTTAAAAGAAATTTTGGTTGCTAATAATCAAATCAATAAATTTAAATTAGCAAAAAAATATTTAGAAGAAAATAATGTACCTTTGGCTTGGAAAACAATTTTAGCCAAATAGATTGTAATTAAAAAAAGAGATTAAAATGGAAGTTACAGGAAGAATCAAATTAATTGGACATACACAAGATATCAGTTCATCATTCAGAAAGAGAGAAGTAGTAGTAACTACTGAAGAGCAATATCCTCAGCACATTATGATTGAGTTTACACAAGATAAAGTAAGTTTATTAGACTCTTATCAAGTAGGTGAGCAAGTACGTGTATCTATTAATTTGAGAGGAAGAGAGTGGCAAAGTCCACAAGGAGAAATCAGATACTTTAATACAATCCAAGGGTGGAGAATAGAGCACATGATGCCAGCTCAACAAGGTGGTAATATGGGACAAAACCAACAACCATATATGGGACAACAAGATAATATGCAGTCTCAATACGGAAATGCTGGTATGCAACAACAATCTAACCAACAAGGAGGTTTTGCTCAAAACAATCAAGCTCCACAACAAGGTGGGTTTAATCAAGGACAACAAGGAGGTTTTGCTCAAAATAACCAAGGGCAACAAGGAGGATTTAACCAAAACCAACAACAAGGTTTTGCACAGAATACTCAATCTCAACAAATGGGAGGGTTTAATCAAAACCAAAACCAACAAGGTTTTAATCAAGGACAGAGTAATATGGGACAACAGTTTCCTCCTGCTTCTAGCTATATGGAGGAAGATCACGATGATTTACCATTCTAAAAAATATTCTTTTAAGATGTCCCTAAGATTATTCTTAGGGACTTTTTTTTCTTATGATAACAGTCTTAGATAGTAATTATTTATATTTTCCAGCAGTAGAAAATACGCATGAATCTGGAATTTTAGCCATAGGAGGTGATTTATCTGCTAATAGATTGATATTAGCGTATAAGTCTGGAATATTCCCTTGGTTTGAAGATGGAGAGCCTATTACATGGTGGTCTCCTAGTATGCGTATGGTGCTAGAGCCTGATGAGGTATATGTCTCTAAGAGTATGCGTAGTATCTTAAAGAAAAATATATTTACGGTTACTTTTAATACTTGTTTTGCAGATGTAATTAATAATTGTCAGAACGCTAAGCGAGAGGGACAGCTGGGTACTTGGATTACAGATGATATGATCAATGCATACTGTAATCTACATGACTTAGGCATAGCTAAATCTGTAGAGGTTTGGCAAGATGGAGAACTTGTAGGCGGTCTCTATGGTGTAGATATGAAACCTGTGTTCTGCGGAGAGAGCATGTTCTCCTTCGTACCAAATGCTAGTAAAGTAGCCTTTATCTACTTATGTGAATATCTAAGAGATAAAAAGTATAAGCTACTAGACTGTCAAGTATATAATGATCATCTAAGCTCTTTAGGTGCTTATGAGATACCTAGAGAGGTATTTCTAGAGTATCTACCTAAGAGGTAGCACTGCCATACATCAGTTTATTTATTTCCCAGGTCAAGGTGTTCAGGATAAGAAGTTGACCAGAAAGAGAGGGAAGGTCTAAGATGACTTTCAGCGTCTCATGAGCCATGATAGTCCCTATTATACCAGGGAATGTACCAAGTACTCCATTAAGACTACAGTTGGGCACATCTTCTGGAGCAGGAGGTTCTGGGTAGAGGTCACGGAGGCTGGCATTGTTATGATGATTAAATACACTCACCTGACCTTCAAATCCCATAATAGTTCCATAGACTAGTACTTTATCTAAGGTTACACATGTGTCATTCACTAGATAACGCGTGCTAAAATTATCACTGCCATCTACGATAATATCGAATGAACTCAGAATAGCTACTGCATTATCAGAGGTTAACTGCTCATCGTATATTGTAAAGTGGATATGTGGGTTGATTTGTTCGATGCGCTGTTTGGCTATACTAGTCTTGTTTTTGTTGATGTCAGCTTCTGTAAAGAGTATTTGTCTGTGTAGATTGTGATGTTCTATAGTATCATAGTCTATTACTCCTAGTGTGCCTACACCACAACTAGCAAGGTAAGTCAGCACTGGAGAGCCTAGCCCTCCAGCACCTATTACTAATACCTTAGCTTGTTTTATCTTCATCTGACCTTCTATTCCTACTTCTGGTAGATTCATCTGTCTGTTATATCGCAAGAAATCTGTTGTATCCATACTATAATTGTTTTGTTATTGATAGGCTTTATCCCAGTCTTTCCATACAGGATCATATCCTGCTTCTTTTATCAGGTGGTATATCTCTGATGTACTTCTGGTATCACAGATCTCAAATTGTTCTAATGAGTCTTCTGCTACACTATACCCTCCAGGATTGGTTTTTGAGCCAGCACTCATGGTAGTAGCTCCTAGTTTAAATACATTGTTTCTCAGTATCTCACTCTCACGGGTAGAGATAGATATCTCTAGGTCTTCATTCCATATTCTGTATGCACATAAGAGCTGTATGAGATCTCTATCTTCCATGATGAAGTTAGGTTCTATAACACCTTCTGCAGGTCTTAGTCTAGGGAAGGAAACAGAGTACTTGGTTTGCCAATATGTCTTTTGTAGATAGTCGATATGTAGCGCATTAAAGAAGCTGTCTACTCGCCAGTCTTCTAGCCCTAGGAGAACGCCTAGTCCTATCTTATGTATACCTGCTCTCCCTATTCTATCAGGAGTATCTAATCTATATTCAAAGTTAGACTTCTTCCCTTTTGGGTGGTATTGTTTGTAGACCTCCTTGTGGTAAGTCTCTTGATATACTAGTACGGCATATACACCTAGATCAGCTAGCTGTTCGTACTCATCTTGCTTTAGGGGTTGTACCTCTATAGAGATGGTAGAAAAAGACTGCTGTATCTGTTCTATACTCTGCTTGAAATAATTGATATTGACTACGTGATTAGCTTCTCCCGTTACGAGTAGAATATGATCGTATCCTTGTGCTTTGATTACTTTGACTTCCTGTTCTATTTCTTTTGGAGAGAGAGTCTTTCTGCGGATATTGTTATCTAAGCTGAAGCCACAATAAGTACAGATGTTGTTACACTCATTACTCAAGTACATCGGAGCATATAGTGATATCGTCTTGCCAAATCTCTTCTGAGTAAGCTGTTGACTCTGCTGAGCCATCTCTTCTAGATAGGGCATAGCAGCAGGAGAGATAAGATGGATAAAGTCTGTCAGTGTCTTCTTATTCTTAGCTAAGCTCTGTTCTACCTGTTTAGAAGTTGTCTCATAAATTGTATTCTTAATCTCTTCCCAGTCGTATTGTTCATAAATTTGTATAAAAGACATAGTTTACTCTGTTAGAAATGCAGTTAGTGGACTAGAAGCTTGAGCGTGATTTACTACAGTAGCTAGCTTAGCCTCATAGGCTAGGCGACCAGCTCTGACAGCATGTTTAAAGGCAGTAGCCATTTGTTCAGGGTTACCAGCTACTGCTATGGCAGTATTGACAAGTACAGCATCTGCGCCTATCTCCATAGCCTTAGCTGCATCTGAAGGCGCTCCGATACCAGCATCTACGATAACGGGAACTTTGCTATTCTCAATGATAATCTCTAAGAAGTCCATTGTCTTCAGCCCTTTATTAGTACCTATAGGTGCACCTAAAGGCATGACAGCTGCTGTACCTACTTCTTCTAATCGTTTGCACAATACAGGGTCTGCGTGTATGTATGGCAAGACAACAAAGCCTAATTTGGCTAGTTCTTCTGTAGCTTTAAGGGTTTCGATAGGATCTGGAAGTAGGTATTTAGGGTCTGGGTGTATTTCTAGTTTAAGCCAGTTGGTCTCTAGTGCTTCTCTAGCTAGTTGTGCTGCGAAGATTGCTTCTTTAGCATTTCTTGCTCCTGATGTATTAGGTAGTAGGTGGATATGTGGATGCTGTAGATGAGAGAGTATAGCATTAGTGTCAGTGGTCGTGTCTATTCGCTTCAGAGCGACTGTAACTAACTCGCTTTCGGATGCTAGTGTAGCGATCTCCATATCTGCGTTAGAACCATATTTACCAGTCCCTAAGAATAAGCGTGACTGAAAGGTTTTATCGGCTATTGTAAGTGGTTGTGTATTCATTTGAGTATATTGTTTAGTTGTTGTAGTAATGATTTTTTATCAGTGCTGTTTTGAAGTAAGCCAGATATCGCTATGCCATGTAGTCCTGCTTGTTTTAAGTCTTCTACATCTTCTAGTTGTATTCCTCCTATAGCGACTACAGGGATGTTGATATTTAGTTCCTGCATCTGTTTTAAGATCTGTTGATAACCTGTTAGACCAAGTATAGGACTCAGCTTTTGTTTAGTGGTTGTATATCTATAAGGGCCTAGACCGATGTAATCACAACCTTCTGTATGTCTAAGTTGGATATCTTCTATCGTATTAGCTGTACCTCCTATAATCTTGTTAGGCAAATAAGCTTTGGCTTGTATGATGCTTAGGTCAGTAAGTCCTAAGTGGACACCATCAGCCTCTATGGCTTTAGCTAAGTCTACATGATCATTAATGATCAGAGTAGCTTGATATTGTTCGCATAGCCTCTTGACCTGTTCTGCTGTTTGCCACAGGGTAGTGTTCGTCGTATTTTTGAAGCGATACTGTATCCACTGTTGTCCTGCTCCTAATACAGTTTCTATGTGATATAATTGTTCTTGTGGAGTATCTCCATGACTGATGTATTGTATTTTATTTAGCATGATATCCAAGTAAGGTATGATTAGAATTGAAGAATGTCTCTATATAGGCTTTAGCCTTCTGAATAGCTGTCAATGTGTGATCTCCTTTTGCAATATTAGCTGTTATCGCAGAGGATAATACACAGCCAGAACCGTGTTTAGGATAGTCAGATAGTTGAGTTGGAGGAATGGTTTGTATCACCTCTTTACTCACATAGTAGTCAAAGCCCAATGCATTAGGATTATGCCCTCCTTTTAGCAGTACATCACAATATTGACTCAGAGTCTGTGCTTTTTGAAGTGCATCGTCATTCGTAGTGATTAATTGATGTATCTCTAGGTAGTTTGGTGTGATCAGATCTATCTGTTGTAATACAGTAGTTAAAGAATCGATTAGTTCAATAGTCTGAAAGTCAAAACCACTAGATGAACGCAATACAGGATCCCAAATAACTTTGGTCGTTGGAGATAAACCTTTGATAGTATCCACATATAGCTTCAATGTATCAAGGTCTCTGACAATACCTATTTTTACTGCGGCTATAGTGTAGTTCTCAAGTATAACAGATAATTGACGGATAGTATATTCTTCTTCCCATCTTACATGGATAAAGTTATCTTCTGTCTGTATCGTATTAGCAGATAGCACCGCCATGGGGTACACTTGATGATGTTCAAATGTTTTGATGTCTGCCATAACCCCAGCACCACTAGTAGGGTCAAAGCCAGCTATTGCCAATGCAATTGGTCGTAATATTGACATAATTCAAATTGTTTTAAGGGTTGCTCAGCTTCCCATATTGTTCCTAATAAGGCATAATCATCAAATCCCATTGTATAAATAGATTCGATGTGAAAAGGAGTGATACCTCCAAGAGCAACTAAGGTTACTCTGTTATTAGTTCTTTGCTTTAATTCTTCTGTCCAATCAATAGTGGAGACATACCCTCTCTTAGATATACTAGGATAGATAGGACTGATGAATGTTCTGTCTATGTTTGTTGATAACTTATTAACCTCAGTTATACAGTGAGCAGATGTTGATAACTTAGGTAGTTCTACACTATAGTTATTAACATATAAACAATTGCTTGTTGATAAGTGTGTATAAGTACTGTTTATCTTGTTGATAAGTGCTTTATATTGTTTAAAAACGTGTTCATTGTTGTTAATAACTATTGTTGGTATGTGTATAACTAAGTACTGATGGTAGTAATTATCGATATTATTCACCCATTTTACTAGCTCTTCATAGGACATATTAGGTTTGCGAACATGAAGTAGAGGCAAGCCTTTCTCAAACATTTTGTTGATAAGGCTTGTCTCGTTTTCTATAGGAGTAGGGTAGGTTATGACCACCATCTCTGTTCTCTTTTATAGATATATTTCTTTTCCAAGTTCTATAAACTCTTCTGATTTCTCACGCATTCCTTGTTCTGCCGTATCTCTAATCTCTTGTGATATCTTCATAGAACAGAATTTAGGCCCACACATAGAACAGAAGTGAGCTACTTTAGCTCCGTCGGCAGGAAGAGTTTCATCGTGAAATTCTCTTGCTGTATCTGGATCTAGTGATAGGTTGAATTGATCTTCCCATCTAAATTCAAAGCGGGCTTTACTCAGTGCATTATCTCTATACTGTGCTCCAGGATGTCCTTTCGCTAGGTCTGCTGCATGGGCTGCTAGTTTATAGGTAATCACTCCATCCTTCACGTCTTTTTTGTTAGGTAGACCTAAGTGTTCTTTTGGGGTTACATAACATAGCATAGCCGTTCCGTACCATCCTATCATAGCTGCTCCGATAGCTGAAGTGATATGATCATAACCAGGCGCTATATCTGTAGTCAAAGGACCTAATGTATAGAACGGAGCCTCACCACAGTCGCGTAATTGCTTTTCCATATTCTCCTTTATCATGTGCATAGGTACATGTCCTGGTCCTTCTATCATGACTTGTACATCGTGTTTCCACGCAATCTTAGTTAGTTCACCTAGTGTTTCTAACTCTGCAAACTGTGCTGCATCATTAGCATCTGCTATAGAGCCTGGTCTTAGTCCATCACCTAGAGAGAACGCTATATCATATTGCTTCATAATCTCACATATCTCTTCAAAGTGAGTATATAAGAAGTTCTCTTTGTGATGGAATAGACACCACTTCGCCATAATAGACCCTCCACGCGATACAATACCTGTTACACGATTAGCAGTCAAGTGAATATAACGAAGTAGTACACCAGCATGTATGGTAAAGTATGAAACTCCCTGCTCTGCTTGCTCAATCAGGGTATCTCTAAAGATCTCCCATGTCAAATCTTCGGCTATTCCTTTTACTTTTTCTAATGCTTGATAGATAGGCACCGTTCCGATAGGTACTGGAGAGTTGCGTATAATCCACTCTCTTGTCTCGTGGATATTTTTACCTGTTGATAAATCCATAATTGTGTCTGCTCCCCAGCGACATGCCCATACTGCTTTTTCTACTTCTTCTTCTATAGACGATGTCACAGCGCTATTCCCGATATTAGCATTGATCTTCACTAAGAAGTTACGGCCTATAATCATAGGTTCGCTTTCAGGGTGGTTGATATTATTAGGGATGATAGCACGTCCACTAGCAATCTCTTCTCTAACGAATTCTGGTGTAATAAAGTTTTTAGGAGTATTGGCGCCAAAGCTATTGCCTTGATGCTGTTGTTTCATGGCTGAGGTTGCTTTGTTCAGCTGTTCTATTCTTTGATTTTCCCTGATGGCTACATATTCCATTTCTGGAGTTATGATGCCTTTTTTTGCATAATGTAGTTGAGTAACATTAGCTCCTTCTTTAGCAACCTTTGGGTTATGTCTAAATTCAAAGCGCAAGTGATCTAGTTTTTCATCCGCTAATCTAGCTTTGCCATATTCTGATGTGATAGAAGATAATGTATTCACATCATTTCTATTTAGTATCCATTCTTCGCGTAGGCGAGGAATACCTTTGCGTATATCTATTGTGATATTTGGATCTGTATAAGGCCCTGAGGTATCATATACTGTTACAGGCGGATTCTCTTCTGTACCCCCATTAGATAGTTTAGTGTTGCTAAGAGATATTTCTCTCATTGCTACTTCTATTGGGAAGAGCTCTCCCTTGATGTACACTTTTTTTGAGTTAGGGAAAGGGGTTTGTGAAATACTGTGTTGTTCCATTGTTTTTAGTTTTATGAGTTATTTAGTTCTTTTTAACGAATGGAATCAACCGCCTTGAGTAGCTGTGATAATCAGTATGTCGTCATCTGCAGATAATAGATGTGTTGTCCAGCAGGTCTTAGAGATAACCTTCTGATTAACGGCTACTGCTATACCTCTTTGCTTAGTAGGTTGATGCATATCTAACATCTGTTGAACACTGAGTGTGTCAACGTCAAACTGTACTTTGTGATTGTTGATTTTTAGTTCCATTCCTTTTCGTTTTGATATATAACTTTAGGAATGGCTACAATAGGGTACGGTCGTACCTATCTAATGAAGTCATCTTACTTTTCCCTACGCTAGTATTAACTAGATCAGGTTCCAAGGGTGAAGTCTCAGCCTACAAAATCTTGTAGACACCCCTAAAGCTTGAGGCAAATATAGGTCTTTTTTTGAATTGTGCAAATTAGGTGTAGATATAACGGGATATAATAAAAAAAAACGCTGAGGGAATTCCTCAGCGTTTGTATACTTATATTTTTTCAGCATAAACGATATAATATCTAGGGGTAAACCATCTCAATATAGGGCGTAACCCTAGTTTTTTGATAGGGTGTGTCCACATATCTCTATCTACGATTTTGTATCCTGCTTTTTCTACTAGCCAATCTAATTGCCAAGCTTCAAATTCGTGATAATGTCTGTCTAGCATATCTGTTTTACTTCTATATGCAGTACTAAACCACAAACGCAAAGGAACAGAAATCATTACTTTAGAAGCTTTACACGATTTTAATACCGTATAAGGATTTAGTAAATGCTCTACAATTTCAAAGGCGGTTAAGACATCGTAATCTCCATTAGTTAAAGCGCTTTGATCCTCATCTAAGTCTTCTCCTATGGTGTTGGTTACTTTATACCCATCTTCTTGCATAATTTTAGAAAGAGGATTGACTACACCTAAGTCTAGTATTCTTGAGTCTTTTGAAATGTGTTTAGTGACAAATTCCATTGTCTTTTTAAATCTCTTGCTCGGATATGTTTTTTCGTACATAATTATTAATTCGCTAGAACATTATGCTTCTGTTATAGCTGTGTTTTTAGATATTCTATTTACTATGATAGCAATAGCTCCATCACCCATCACATTACACGCTGTACCGAAACTGTCCATAGCGATGTAAAGGGCTATCATTAAACTCTGTTGTTCTGTATCGAACCCTAAGATAGAGCTTAGTACTCCTAAAGAAGCCATAATAGCCCCTCCTGGTACACCAGGTGCTGCTACCATCGCTACTCCTAACATACAGATAAAACCAACCATTAGCGTAAAGTCTACAGTTTGTCCTTGTACTAACATCAATGCGATAGCACACGCCACAATTTTTAATGTACTTCCTGCTAAGTGTATTGTCGCACACAAAGGTATTGCAAATCCAGCTATTTTAGGATCTACATTATTCTTTAACGTTTGTTCTAACGTTACCGGTATGGTAGCTGCAGAAGATTGTGTTCCTAAAGCTGTGAAATAAGCAGGTAGCATATTTTTCATCAGTTTAAAGGGGTTTTGCTTACTTACCGTACCTGCTATTACGTATTGGAATACTAATACGAAGATATGTAAGATGAAGATAACTCCGATAATTTTTATAAAGGTATCTAGTACTATGAATACTTGTCCGTTATAAGTCATATTCAAGAATATACCGAAAATAAAAAGCGGTAAGAAAGGAATAATAGCCTTATTGATCAATGACATGATAATACTCTGAAAGTCGTTAAAAACACCCTCTAAGTATTTAAAATTGCCTTTAGAGATTCCTATCCCTAATATAAATGATATGATTAATGCACTCATGACATCAAACATCGCAGGCATTGCAATATTAAAATATGGTTCTAAGCTTTTAGTAGATTCTGTAACATTACCCAATTGTTCCGTAGCCAATATATTAGGGAAAGTAGTGATACTTACTCCATAAGAAATAAACCCAGCAAATAGGGTAGAACCATAAGCAATAGCTGTGGTAATGATAAGTAACTTACCTGCATTCTTACCAATATTACCAATTGCCGGAACGATTAATCCTAAAATGATAAGTGGGATAGAGAAGCCTAGAAAGCCACCGAATATACTATTAAAAGTACTGAATATTCTACCTATTGACTCTGGTAGATAGTTACCTAACACGCTACCAAGAGTGATAGCAATAATGATCTGTATTAACAGATTGTTTTTTAATAATTTCATAACAAAAATTAGTTGTGTCGGGTAAAAGTAATAAAAAAAAGCCTCAGAATTAACTGAGGCTTTTATAAATATTGCTAAAAGGTTATTGATTAACCTAAAGAAGCTCTTTTGAATCCAGTGATTTCTACGTTGAAACCTTTTACATAATCAGAAACTTTTTTAGACTCATCTTTAATAAAGTTTTGGTCTAATAAAGCTTTCTCTTGGTCTAAAGTAGTGTTGTCACTGATGAAACGTTGGATTTTACCTGGTAAGATTCTATCCCAAATGTTTTCTGGTTTACCTTCAGCTTTTAATTCAGCTTTAGCATCTTCTTCCGCTTGTTTTAATACTTCTTCAGTAAGTTGAGCGTAAGAAATATATTGAGGTACATTTTTAAGAGTTTTTCCTAAACGTACTAATTCTTCGTTTTCTTTTACGATAACTGCGATACGAGCCTCAGTTTCTTTAGCAACGAATTCTGGGTCAAAATCTTTGTAAGATAATGTTTCAGCACCCATTGAAGCAACTTGCATAGATACGTCTTTAGCAATCTCGTCAGCTTTAGCAACAGCTTCAGATAAAGCAGTGATAGCAGCGATTTTGTTTCCGTGAACGTAAGAACCAATGAAAGCACCTTCTAATATTTCGAAAGAACCGATCTCGATTTTCTCACCGATAACTCCAGTTTGCTCAACACATTTTTCAGCAACAGTCATTGTAGCATCAAATGGAGAAGCTAAGAATTCTTCTTTTGTATTGAAGTTGATTGCTTTTTCAGCTAATTCTTTTGCTAAAGCTTGGAATCCTTCGTTTTTACCTACGAAGTCAGTCTCACAGTTTAATGTGATAACAACACCTCTAGTTTTGTCTGCATTAACTAAAGCTACAGCAGCCCCCTCGCTTGACTCACGGTCAGAACGGTTAGCAGCAACTTTTTGTCCTTTTTTACGTAGAACTTCGATAGCTTTATCGAAATCTCCTTCAGCCTCAACTAAAGCTTTTTTACAGTCCATCATTCCGGCACCTGTTTGTTGTCTTAGTTTGTTTACTTCTGCAGCAGTAATATTTGCCATTTTAAAAGAGTATTAATGAGTTAATAAAAAAAAGTCGTTATGGACAGTTGTATACAAAGGTAGACATCTATCAGCATAACGACTTTATGATATTGTTAAAAAATTATGCCTTAGCAGCAGGAGCTTCTACTTTAGTAGCCTCTTCTTTTTCAGACTTTCTTTCTGCATTACCTTCGATAATAGCAGAAGTCACTAATGATAAAATTTTATCGATTGATTTAGAAGCATCATCGTTTGCTGGAATAACAAAATCTACTTGACGTGGGTCAGAGTTTGTATCAACCATAGCGAAGATCGGAATGTTTAATTTTTGAGCTTCTTTTATCGCAATGTGTTCAGCTTTAATATCTACAACAAATAGAGCTGCTGGTAGACGAGTCATGTCAGCAATAGAACCTAAGTTTTTCTCTAATTTTGCACGAAGACGTTCAACTTGTAAACGCTCTTTCTTAGAAAGAGTCATAAATGTACCGTCTTTTTTCATTCTATCGATTGAAGCCATTTTTTTAACAGCTTTACGGATAGTAACGAAGTTTGTTAACATACCACCTGGCCATCTTTCAGTGATGTAAGGCATGTTAGCAGCAGCTGCTTTTTCAGCTACGATGTCTTTCGCTTGCTTTTTAGTTGCAACGAAAAGGATTTTTCTTCCTGATGCAGCGATTTTTTTCAAAGCTTCATTAGCTTCTTCTATTTTAGCTGCAGTTTTATATAGATTGATAATGTGAATACCATTACGCTCCATATAGATATAAGGAGCCATGTTTGGATCCCATTTTCTAGTCATGTGTCCGAAATGAACACCTGCTTCTAGTAAATCTTTTACTTCTACTTTGTTTGCCATTTTCTAATAGTTTACGTTCTGTTACTTTAGCAATAATCGAGTAGCAATAAATTGGTCTCAATTATTTAGATGCTAAACTACCTCTTACAGCATGTTGTAAGTGGGGCAACAAAAACCCAGATTTTTAATAATAAATAAATATTAACGTTTAGAGAATTGGAATCTCTTACGAGCTTTCTTCTGACCGAATTTCTTACGCTCTACCATACGAGGGTCACGAGTCAATAATCCTTCTGGTTTAAGAACTGCTCTGTTCTCAACATCAAGTTCACACATTGCTCTAGCGATAGCCATACGCACTGCTTCAGCTTGACCTGTTGTTCCTCCACCGTATACATTTACTTTTACGTCAAAGTTCTCAGCGTTCTCAGTCATTGTAAGAGGCTGTAATACTTTGTACTGTAATGTACCAGTTGGGAAATAAGTTTTAAAATCTTTTTTGTTAACTGTGATATTTCCTGTTCCTTCTGAAACGTAAACACGAGCAACAGCGGTTTTTCTTCTACCGATTTTGTGAATAACTCCCATTACTTAATTTCGTTTAAATTAACGGCCTTAGGTTGTTGAGCTTCATGTTTGTGCTCAGAACCTACATTAACATTTAAATTACGGAATAATTGTGCTCCTAATTTGTTTTTAGGCAACATTCCTTTTACTGCTTTCTCGATTAATAATGCAGGGTTTTTTTGTTGCATTACTTTAGCAGTTAATGATCTTTGTCCTCCTGGGTAACCTGTGTGACGGATGTAAGTCTTGTCATCTAATTTGTTACCTGTTAGGTTGATTTTCTCTGCGTTGATAACGATTACGTTGTCTCCACAGTCTACGTGCGGTGTGTAATTTGTTTTGTGCTTACCTCTTAAAAGTACTGCAACTTTAGAAGCAAGACGTCCCAAATTTTGACCTTCAGCGTCAACAATTAACCACTCTTTTTGAGCAGTTGCTTTGTTAGCCGATACTGTCTTGTAGCTTAAACTTTCCACAATAAATTTGTATTTAATTAAACATTCCATTCCCAATTAAGGGAGTGCAAAAGTACAATTATTTCTGTACTTTACAAATTTCTACTCCCTTTTTTAGAAAATATTGGCGCTCAATTGTTTGACTAACAATTGTATCGCTCCTCTCTTTACGATATCCAATACCTGATTTAAGACCGTAATTTTTGCAACTTGTTTATAAACCTAAATTCATTGATTTGTTTAATTATAAATCGTTTGTTTTGAGTAATTTAGTGCTTAAAAATAAAAGGGATGAACAAAAAGATCACAATACCTCTAATGGTTGCATTAGCTTTGATCATGGCTGGGTGCCCACAAAAGAAAGAGCTCATAGTACAAGAAGAGATAATCGATGAAGTCATTACCGAAGTTCCTAAGGCGAAAGAGTCTTTAGATAGTATCAGTAATGAAATAGCATTAACATTAGAGCGAGTGGCTTATATTAATGTGCCTAAAACAGTTCACCTCACCATAACGAATCAATCATTGGTAGAAGTGAGTACTGGCTCTGACTATTCTATCTACGTTCTAAAAGGAGAGTCTTGGGAAGTGATGGATATGGAAGGGATTGGTTTTGATAGAATGATTCATCCTATTGGACCTGACGAAGGAGTCGGTTTTGATATAGACTTGTTCACTAAAGAACTAAAATATGATAAAGGGACTTATAAGATTGTAAAACAACTAGCCACTGATAATGGCAGCTTTAGTAAGGAAGTAGAGTTTGTGATTATGTAGAGTTAAAAGGAAGTTCTATCAGTATAAAAATATATTTGTTTTTTATAAGAGAAGTGTGTTTCTGTGATAGAGTGACTTATTTGAATTATGTGTTTTAGTCTAACGATAAACCTATTAGATGGTTGTCTTTATACTAAATAATATGAGAAATTTATCAAGGTAGATTTATAACCTAGCGCAGTAGATATCAGATTTGTTTGATTAGTGATTTTACTTCAGTTACCTCTTACTGTTGTTAGAGTAGGAGTGCGCTTTAGGTTGATGTGAGTCCGTAATGAGTCCGTTATGAATGCGTATTGGCTCCGATATATCAATTAGAATAACGGAGTCAATACGGATTTAATGTTGAAATAATAAGGTCGTATGTCGAGTCTATTTGCTATCGAAGTGATAGCAGAGTGATAGAAGAGGAGAGATGTCTAAAAGTTTTAGAATGTTCTTCTAGGACTCTGTTCTACCTTTAATATTGTTTAGTATAATTTGGAATTGTAGTTCTCAGGATACTTTGCCATCTCTGCATTATAGTGAGGGCCGATTTCGTCTAGTACTTGTTCAAATGTTTTATCTTCAACGTGAACAAGTTTAATGATGCCACATTCTTTCTTTTTATAATCTGCATATCCTAATACGATAGGCACATTTGCAGATTTGGCAATGTGGTAAAATCCTTGTTTCCATTGATCAGAATAACCACGTGTGCCTTCTGGTGTATTAATGATAGCGATGTCATCGGTAGTGTTAATGACATTGACTGCGTATTCTACTAGATTTTGTCTTTTGGTTCTATCTACACCGATGCAGCCAAGTGCTTTAAAGAAAAAGCCAAACCAAGCCTTAGTATAATAATCTTTTATAAACATGCGTATAGGTACTCCCATAATCCAGAAGCAGGCTAACGCGTAGTAGAAGTCCCAGTTAGAAGTATGAGGAACACAGATTAGCACAGTCTTCCTTTCTTTTTTTGGGTCAAAGTTATTAGGAGCGTACTTCCATCCCGTGATTCCTAACATTATTTTGCCTAGTAACTTTTTCATCTTGTTGTTTATTTAGAAATATTGACAAAGATAGAATAAATCAATTACGTATTATATAGGTTGTGTTTTTTAAGAAATAAGTGTGATTTTTAGTATATTTTTTGGTTTTACGATTATCTTTTGATGATAACTAATTAGTGCTGTCATCGGCTTCATACTATAGACTGGTAGCTATACATTTAATTATAGTATAAAAAATGGCCATATAAATCTATATGACCATTAGGTATTCTAAAATGAGTATGAATATGTAAGAGTGAATGTTCTGCCTCTACCATTATAATCAAATAAAGCAGGTAGGTTGTAAACAGAGTATAACGTTTGTGACCTTTTACTCCAAATGCTTTGATAATCTGTATTAAATAAGTTTTGGATCCCTAAGTTTAAATTTCCGATAGGCAATCTATACCCCACCATTAAATCTGAGGTATTGTATGCCTTTATTGTATTATTTGCCTCATCAGTTAATTTTAGGCTTTGTGTACTTTGCAATCTGAATGACCAATTGTTATAAGTATAGCCTGTGTAGCCAACTAGCTTAGATGGGCTAGCTGTAGTGATGTCTTGTTTAGTCCAGTCATCATCTTGTTTTACTTCAGAAGTGATGATTAAGGTATTGGTACCTATATAAAATCCATTGTTGGTATAAGACAATTCGGCTTCAATTCCCATATTTCTTAATTTCTGGTCTAATAGCAGAACTTGAAAGGTCTTTCTGTCTACAGCTAGATTTTTATCTGATTGGCTTATAAAACCTGATATCTGTCCTTTAAAACCATTGTCAGTTTTAAAGCGATATCCCAACTCGAACTGGTTTGTTTTTAATCCATTTAGGGGTTGATCTTTTACATTAAGGCTAGATTGTAAATCCCAGTTCTGTGTTGCTTCATTGAGCTTGTAGTTTCCGTAACCATAATATTTAGCTGGATCAGCTAAGCTAACTCCTTGTGAGAAAGTAGCCCATATCTGTTGATTAGTTGTAGGCTTATACAATATCCCAAAATTAGTTGTGGTCATATTATATGAACTTTTGCCACCAGGTATTATATCAGCTGATTTGCCATAGCCCATATGTACTTGTGTATTCTGTACAGAACCGATGATATCGTCTACTTTGACATTTATATTTTGGAATCTGATTCCTCCTGATAACTGTAGTTGATTAGTAATGTTATATATGGCTTGAGCATAACCTGCAACGCTGAATGAGTTGTTCGTTGGGTATCTAGGGATGGTGAAGTCTGTTTTGTTTATTAGTCCGCCACTTTCTAAGGATTTAGCGTGATTAAATACATTTTGTTTACCTTCAAATTTCTCAAAGTCAAAATCAACCCCATAGGTGAATTTTAAGAAGTTAAGATCTTTAGTTAAGACAGCTTTGATACCTGTGTATTTGGTATTTTGCTGTGAAGCAGACATATATGTTCTTTTTTCGTTAGGCAGGTTTATAGTTCCAGGAAAAGGGTAAAAGGTAAGGTTCTCTGATCTATGAGCGACTTGGATATATAGATCTTGGCCTCCTAATATATTGTTGCCATTGTAACTGACAGAAGTCATGAAGCGTTCTGTACCAGGTTTGTGATCAGTGTAAAAACCTTTGCGCATACCTATTTGACTTTGGTCAGCGTTGGTAAAAGCGCCTAGATTATCTCCTAAATATGCACTTGTCTCTCCTTGAAAGTTAGAGTTATAGTACTGTACTAAGGCTGTAATCTGATGATGATCATTAATGCTATAGGTACCTGTAGCCATTAGATCTAGTGATCTATTGTACTGTAAATCAGTTTGGGCAATGTCTGCCATAATTTGATCTCTATTCGCATCATAAGTAGCACCGTTATCTTGAAGTGCAGCAGAAATGCGAGTCGAAAGTTTATCATTTTTATAGTTAATCGATTGCGCTATTCTTAAGTCTCTATCCTTAGCTCCTGCTAATCCACTACGAGCAGAGATTTCAGAGTCTCCTGTCCAACCATGTTGTTGAGCCTGTTTTGTGATGATATTGACAATCCCTCCAGTAGCATTACCTCCGTAAATAGAACTTGCTCCTGAAAGCACTTCGATCTTCGCTATATTAAAAGGGTCAATGGCGTCTAACTGTCTGCTTATGCTTCTTAAGCTATTCAGAGATACCCCATCTATCATTACCAGCATAGATCTACCTCTCATATTCTGTCCATAATTAGAACGACCTTGACTGCCAATGTCTAATCCTGGAACGAGTATGGCTAGCATCTCTTTTAACGGGACTCCATTTTTATATTGCTGTTGAATTTGTTGTGGTTGGATAACCCATACAGTTCCTGGTATATCAGATATCTTAGTGGGTTTTCTATTAGCGACGATGACAATGTCTTCTAGCGAACTACTGATTGTATCAAGTGGGGTTGTGACCTCCCTTGTAGTGTTTAAGTCTTGTGCGTAAGTAGTTGCACAAGCTAATAAGGAAATAAATAGAATACTTTTAGCGCCCATAAGATTGAATTTATAATGTTATCGCAAAAGTAATAAAGAATAAGTCTAAATAAAAAAGCTATTCAAAAGAATGAATAGCTTTTATGTAATAAAATATTTGATTAATGTGCTTCTAGCCAGTTATCACCGGTGCCTAGATCTACTATTAGTGGTACATCTAGTTTATAAGCGTTTTCCATTTCAGATTTGACCATGGTCTTCAGTGCATCAAGTTCTTCTTTATGAGCATCAAAGACAAGCTCATCGTGTACTTGTAGTAGCATCTTAGATTTCCAATTCTCAGCAGTCAACTTCTTGTTGATATTGATCATTGCTATCTTTATAATGTCTGCCGCACTACCTTGGATAGGAGCATTGACAGCGTTACGCTCAGCTGCACCTTTCACGACAGCATTATGAGAGTGAATGTCCTTTAGATATCTTCTACGACCTAAGATAGTCTGTACATATCCATGCTCACGAGCGAAATCTATCTGAGTAGCGATATAGCTCTTCAGTTTAGGATAGGTAGCATAGTAAGCATCGATTAGCTCCTTGCTCTCTGCGCGAGATAGATTAGTCTGATTACTTAGTCCGAAAGCAGATACTCCATAGATAATACCGAAGTTAACAGTCTTGGCATGACTACGTTGTTCTTTAGTTACTTCCTCTAATGGTACATTGAATACCTTAGCAGCAGTAGAACGGTGAATATCCTCTCCACGTTGGAATGATTCTAGCATATTAGGCTCTTGGCTTAGTGCTGCTATGATACGCAGTTCTATCTGAGAGTAATCGGCTGCTAGTAAAACGTAGTTCTCATCACGTGCTACAAAGGCTTTTCTTACCTGGCGACCTCTCTCTGTACGAATAGGAATATTCTGTAAGTTAGGATTGTTAGAACTAAGGCGACCTGTAGCAGCTACAGCTTGCATATATTCTGTATGTATGCGATTTGTTTTTATATTTACTTGATCAGGTAGTGCATCTACATAAGTATTCTGTAGTTTTACTAACTGTCTCCATTCTAATATGTCTCGTACTATCTCGTGTTTAGGCGCTAAATCACTTAATATTTCTTCTCCAGTAGCGTATTGGCCTGTTTTTGTTTTCTTAGGTTTGGCACCTCCTATTTGAAGTTTTTCAAATAGAATATCGCCTAATTGTTTTGGAGACGCCAAGTTAAATTCTTCTCCAGCCTCTAAGAATATACGTTGTTCTAGTAGCTTAATGTCAGTAGATAAGGTATCAGATAAGGATTTTAGATATTCAGTATCTAAGCGTATACCTTCTGTTTCCATATCTGCTAACACATTAACTAGAGGTATTTCGATATTGTCAAATAACTCTTGTGTATGTGTAGCAACTAATTGAGGAGCGAAAGCCTCTTTTAGTTGATAAGTAATATCTGCATCTTCTCCTGCGTATTCTTTGACTAATTCGGCTTCTATGTCACGCATAGTCTTTTGATTCTTTCCTTTTTTACCGATTAGTTCTTCGATAGGTTGCGGTGTATATTTAAGATAAGTCTCTGCTAATACGTCCATATTATGGCGCATATCAGGATTAATTAAATAATGTGCAATCATCGTGTCAAACAGAGGACCTTTTACTACAATGTCATATTGTTTTAGAATCTTGATGTCGTATTTAAGGTTTTGTCCTATTTTTTCAATACTTTCAGATTCAAAGAAAGGAGCGAATTGCTGTGCAAGAGCCTTTGCTTCGTCTTGGTTCTCTGGGAAAGGTACGTAGAATGCTGTCCCTTTCTCAAAAGAGAAAGCAATACCTACTAACTCTGCTGTAAAAGGGTCTAGGCCTGTAGTCTCTGTGTCAAAGCAGACTGACTTTTGGTTTAGTAAATTTTGGATTAATAAACGGATAGCCATACCGCTATTACACAGTTGGTATACGTGATTAGTTGTATTTAGATTACCAAAATAAGCTTCAGTAGAAGAAGAGGTATTACTCGAATCATCTCCAAAAAGAGAGAATTGCTCATCAGCTCCACTGTTAGTTGTAGCAGTAGCTGCTGGGGTAGGGATAGCCTCTTTTCCTTTGTTGAATAGTTTATCGAACTGCTCTTTCATTCTTCTAAACTCCAATTCAATAAACAACGCTTCTGATTTCTCTATATCAGGACATTCTAGTACATAGTCTTTTTCATTGAATTGTACAGGGCAGTCTAGGATGATAGTAGCCAGTTTTTTAGAAAGTAATCCTTTTTCTTTATTTGCTTCTATATTCTCTTTCATTTTACCTTTTAGCTCATGTGTATTGGCTAATAGGTTTTCCATAGAACCATATTGCTTGATAAATTTCTTAGCTGTTTTTTCTCCTACACCTGGTAATCCAGGGATGTTGTCCACTGCATCTCCCATCATTCCTAAGAAGTCTATCACTTGTTCTGGATGGTCTACTTCGAATTTCTCTTTTACTTGGTCTACTCCCCATATTTCGATACCATTTCCCATACGAGCTGGTCTATACATAAAGATATTCTCAGATACTAACTGAGCATAATCCTTATCAGGAGTTACCATATATACTTCGAAGCCTTCTTTCTCTGCTTGTTTAGACAATGTTCCGATAAGGTCATCAGCTTCGAATCCGCTAACTTCTACGATAGGGATATGCATAGCTTCTAAGATTTGCTTAATATACGGAACAGCTATTTTGATGGCTTCAGGAGTCTCATCTCTATTAGCCTTATATTCTGGAAATAATTCTAGTCTCAAATCACTACCACCTCTGTCAAAAGCAACAGCTAGGTGATCAGGAGATTCTCTTTTTATAACGTCTATTAGTGAGTTCATAAATCCTAGAATAGCAGAGGTATCAAGACCTTTAGAGTTAATTCTAGGATTTTTTATAAATGCGTAGTATCCTCTAAATATTAAAGCATAAGCATCTAGTAAGAAAAGACGATTTTTATTAGCCATCTATAATGTGGTTTTTTATTAAGGGTAATTATTTATAAGCTCAAAGATAATGAATTTGTAGTAGGACTTAGGAGAGAACCAAAGTTTTGTGATTTAGATGTTTGATAAATATCATTAAATATTGTTAAAGATACTTTGAAAGCATTTGGAAAAAATTAAATTTGTTATTTATAGATTATTGAAATGGGGAGATTTATAGTATTACTGTTAGTATTTATTATAATAGAGTTTTATTGTTTCCAGGCCGTTCGTCAAGTGACGAAAAATAAACTAATGAGATGGGGTTATATAGTAGTATCTTTATTAGGTATTATGTATATTATATACGGTTTTTCACAGTTTGATCGCAATCACGCTAGGAATCATCAGTCATTAGTGGCAGGGGCTTTAGTTATCTTATTCTATTTGCCAAAAGCGATTATTACTATATTACTAATTACTGAGGATGTAGTAAGAATAGGTAGAGGTATTTGGAATTATAGTAAAGGAATTAAGATCAAGAAAGAAGATAAAGAATCTTTCGTGCCAGGGCGAAGAAAGTTTGTATCTCATCTTGCTTTTGGGATAGCGTCTATTCCTTTTATCTCTGTGCTACACGGTATCACGATAGGGAGATATAAATTTGAAGTTAGAAAGAGTATTTTAGAATTTGAAGATTTGCCTGAGGCATTTGATGGTTTTAAGTTTACGCATATTTCAGATATACACAGTGGAAGTTTTGACAATGAAGAGAAGATTAGATACGCAGTAGAGTTGATTAATAGTCAAGAATCAGATGCACTTTTATTTACCGGGGACTTAGTGAATAGCTTAGCAGATGAAATGCTTCCGTGGTATGATGTGTTTAATAAGATACGCCATTATAAATATGGTAAATACTCTATATTAGGAAATCATGATTATGGAGACTATGCACACTGGGACACAGAGGAAGAGAGACAAAAGAACTTTAAGGGTATCTGTGATATCAGTCCAAAGCTTGGATTTAGGTTATTGAGAAATGAGCATGTGTGGTTTGAGAAAGATGGTCAGCGCATAGCGGTAGTAGGAGTAGAGAACTGGGGAGTACGCGGACACTTTCAGAAACTAGGAGATTTAGATAAGTCTACAGAAGGAGTGAGTTCTAAAGACTTTAAGATATTAATGAGTCATGATCCATCACACTGGGAAGCTAAAATATTAGAACACAAAAAGAATTTTCAGTTGACTCTAGCAGGTCATACACATGGTAGTCAATTCGGTATAGAGATACCTGGATTTATAAAATGGAGCCCTATACAGTACGTGTATAAGCAGTGGGCAGGGCTTTATGAGAAGATGGGGAAATATATTTATGTAAATAGAGGGTTTGGATATCATGCTTATCAAGGGCGTACAGGTATCTGGCCAGAGATCACAGTTATAGAATTAAGGCGAAAAAAGTAAAGAATATTGCTAAAAAGTAATATTTTTGTATATTAAAAGAAGTTTATAGTAAAGTTAATTTATATTATATGTCAAAATTCGGAGAGTTAGTAACAGCAGATGTTCCTGTTTTAATCCACTTTTATGCACAGTGGAACGAAGCATGTACTACTATGAATCCTGTCTTAATCGATGTGGCTGCAGCCATGGGGGATAGGTTGCGTATAGTAAAAATAGATGTTGAGAAAAATGGTGAATTAGTAGAGGCTTTAAGAATAAAGCAAGTACCTACTATGATGCTGTATAAAAGAGGTAGTATGATCTGGCGCCAAAGTGGTGTTATGGATGCAAACTCTCTTATCAATGTTACCAAGACGCTATAACGTAGAGAAGGTATACCCTTTAGATAATAAGTAGTCGATAGTCTTAGGTAAGGCATAGTATAAATTATGGCTGGCTTTGATACTATCATGAAATACAATAATACTTCCAGGAGCCATATTCTCTATGGCTCTTTTATAACATTCTTCAGGAGAGGTTTTCTTATCATAATCTTTGGTAAGATGTGACCACATGATGATCTCATATCCTTCTGATATTATCTGTTTAGCTTGTTGCTTCTTTATTTTACCATAAGGTGGTCTGAATAGTCGTGTTCTGTTCTCAAAGCTAGTGTGTTTAGACATTTCTTCCGTTGATAAGCAGAAGTTATTCAGATATACTTCATTTGTGTTTTTCCATCCATTTAAGTGATTAAAAGTATGATTTCCTACCTGATGGCCTTCTTGTAAGATTCTATGGAATATAGTAGGGTGTTTTCTCACATTATCACCTATGCAGAAGAATGTAGCTTTTACCTGATACTGCTTCAGTATATCTAATACCCATTCTGTGACTTCGGGTATAGGGCCATCGTCAAAAGTTAAGTAAATACACTTTTGATTATCTGGTCTTCTCCAAGTGTATTTTGGAAAAAGAAGTGGCAGAAGTAGCTTAGATATATTCATAAGTCAAATGTATAAAAAAAGAGTAGTTAACTAAATAACTACTCTCTTTTAATGAATAACAATTAACTATAAAATTATTTTATACCACCTCCAACAGCTCTATAAAGCTGTACGATAGAGGTAAGTTGTGCTAATTCTGTATTAATGTAACTTAATTCTGCAGCAAGTGCACTTTCTCTAGCTGTTAATACATCTAGGTAGTTAGCCATACCTTGTACTAATAACTCTTCTGAGTATTCAGTAGCTAGGTTATATGCTTCGTATTCTTGCTTTTTAAGTTTTAACTTATCTGAAGAACTGTGGTAAGTATATAATGCATCAGAAACTTCTTTTGACGCATTAAGAATAGATAGTTTATAACTTAAATATGCAGATTCTTGTTTTGCTTTAGCTACTTCATGTGCTGTTCTAACTTTTCTACCATTTAATAAAGGTTGAGTTAAACCACCGATGAAGTTTGCAAATAGAGAACTTGTGTTGAATAAGTTATCAAAATCCATACTTTGTAATCCACCATTCGCTGTAAGTCTGAAAGATGGATAGAAGTTCGCTCTAGAAACATTAGTCATTTCAAAAGCGTTAATTAATCCATACTCAGCAGCTCTTACATCAGGTCTATTGCTTAATAATTGAAGTGGAACACCAACAGAAAGGTCTGCATTAAGTTTTTGACTCTTAAGTTCTCCTCTAGTGATAGTACCAGGATTATTCCCTAATAGAATACTGAATGCGTTCTCTGTTAGTTTGATATTGTTTTCAAGATCAACTAAAAGAGCTTTTGCATTGAACAATTGTGCTTGAGTTTGCTTAACAGCTACCTCATTCACTTGTCCAGATTCTTTTAAAGCTTCAATCGTTTCTAAACTGTTAGTTCTGTTAACGATAGTCTGCTCTGTCACACGTTTTTGTTCATCTAAAGCTACTAGTTGAAAATACGTTGTAGCGATACTAGAGATTAACTGAGTTTTTACAGCTTGGTGAGCAGAAAGAGTTTGTAAGTAGCTAGCACCTGCAGCTCTTTTATCACTTCTGATTTTACCCCATACATCTAGTTCCCAAGAGAACTGACCTGTTAAGTCATATTGATCTGTTTTTATACGGTCATTAGATCCATTAGCAGCCATCATGCGTCCCATCTGTGTGTTTTTAGACATGATAGTGTGAGTATAGTTTGCACCTAGGTTTAATGTAGGAGCGTATCCCCATTTACCTTGTTGCATATAAGCATGAGCAGCATTGATATTCTCTAATGCGATTCTGATATCTAAGTTGTTCTCTAATCCGTGTTCAATATATTGAATAAGCGTTTGATCAGAGAATAGCTCTTTCCATGACATATTTGCCATAGAAAGAGTATCTTGAGATATGTTATCAGTACGGAATTGCGCTTCGTTAGTTACTTCAGGTCTTTCGTAATTTTTAGATACGATACAAGACTGCATAGTAACAGCTAAAACAGCAATAGGTAAAGCTCTATATAAAGTTTGTTTTTTCATATTATTCTGACTTGTGCTCTACGAATTTAATCGGTTTAATTTTTTCTTGTATGTACTGGAAGATAGCATATAGTACTGGGATTACGAATACTCCAAGTATAGTACCAATCAATAGACCAAATGCTGCACCAGTACCGATAGATCTGTTACCTACATCTCCAACACCTTTAGCGAATACTAATGGCATCATACCCAAGATAAAGGCAAAAGAAGTCATTAAGATCGGTCTTAGACGAGCTTTAGCACCGTTGATTGCAGATTCTGCTATCGACTCTCCATGTTGACGTCTCTGTAAAGCGAACTCCACAATAAGAATAGCATTCTTAGCAAGAAGCCCGACCAGCATGACTAGTGCAATCTGGAAGTAGATGTTGTTTTCTAATCCTGCATATTTCTGTGCGATGAATGCTCCCATGATACCAGTAGGTAATGATAAGATTACAGCTAATGGTAATAAGTAACTTTCATACTGAGCAGATAATAAGAAGTAAACGAAAATAATACATAAAGCAAAGATCATTACAGTTTGGTTACCAGAGCTAATCTCTTCACGAGATAGACCTGTAAAGTCAATTCCGTAATCTGTACTTAATGTTTGTGCAGCTACTTCTTGAACCGCTTTAATAGCGTCCCCAGAACTATAACCTGGCTTAGGAGCTCCTGTAATATTCGAAGATGTAAATAAGTTGTAACGGTTCACTGACTGTGGACCATATACTTTTTTCAAATCAACGAATTGAGTTACTGGTGTCATTTCTCCTGAAGCAGTTCTTACATAGATCTCGTTTAAACTATTCTTATCTGATCTGTACTCAGGTAAAGACTGTACCATTACACGGTATTGTTTACCAAAACGTGTAAAGTCCGCTGCATAGATTCCTCCAATATACCCTTGAAGAGCAGAGAAAATATCACTTACTAATACTCCTGATTCTTTTGCACGAGGAATATTAAGATCTAATTCATATTGAGCATAGTTCGTATTGAATGATGACTGAGCATATAAGATTTCAGGACGTTGCATTAATGCTCCTAAGTACTCTTTTGACTTTTGATCAAAGTCAGTAAGTGCACCTCCTGTTTTGTCTAATAATTTCATCTCAAAACCTGAAGACATACCGAAACCTGGTATACTTGGCGGTTGGAAGAAGATCATTCTTGCATCTTGGAACTGTGTAGCAGCGATACCAAACAGTTGACCAATAATAGCGTCAGTAGCTAACTCTGGTGTAGTTCTATCTTTAAAGTCATCTAGCTTAATCATCGCCATACCGTAGTTAGAACCTTGTCCGTTGATGAACGAGAACCCTGATACGATAGTTACTCCTTCTACTCCTGGGATTTGCTGTACTACTTTAGAGAACTGTTGTTGTAAACTCGTTACACGGTCTTGAGAAGCACCTGCAGGTAATTCGATATTACCCATGATGAATCCACGGTCTTCGTTAGGTACGAATCCACTAGGCATTGTTTTAGCAGCATAATATGTGATACCTAAACACGCAAGTAAGATTACAAACGTAGTCCATTTATGTTTTAATAAGAACTTAAATGAGTTACCATATTTGTGAGTTAATTTGTTGAAAGCAACGTTGAATGCATCAAAGAAGCGTTGAACAAAGTTTCTTTTCTTTCCTTCGTGGTGATCATGTTGTCTTAAGAATAAAGCACATAATGCTGGACTCAATGTCAAGGCGTTAACAGCTGAGATTAAGATCGCAACAATAAGTGTAATACCAAACTGCTTATAGAATACTCCCGTAGGACCTGGAATAAAGGTTACAGGTATAAATACAGCAGACATTACCAATGTAATCGAGATAATAGCACCTGAGATTTCACTCATGGTGTTTAAACTCGCTTCTTTAGCATCTTGGCCTGTCTCTTCCATCTTCGCATGCACGGCCTCTACCACTACGATGGCATCATCCACCACAATACCGATGGCCAGTACAAGAGCAAACAGTGTTAACAAGTTAATAGAGAACCCAAATACACTTAAGAAGAAGAATGTACCTACAATAGCAACTGGTACAGCGATCAAAGGAATTAACGTAGAACGGAAATCCTGTAAGAAGATATATACTACTACGAATACTAGTAAGAATGCTTCTATAAGTGTACTGATTACTTTACTAATAGATGCATCTAAGAATTCGTTCGTATCCATCAGTACTGTATAGTTAATACCATCAGGGAACGTAGTCTTCATATTCTCAAGTTCAGTATGTAAGTTCTGAATAATCTCTTGAGCGTTAGAACCTGGTGTTTGGTAGATAGCCATCGCTACTGCAGGGTGACCATCTTGCTCAGAGCTACCTACATAAGACATTGCACCTAATTCTATCTTAGCTACATCTTTTAAGTACAGAACTTGTCCATTACCCAATGACTTTACTACGATATTTTCGTATTGGTCTTGAGTTTTATATTTACCACTATATTTAATAACATATTGGAATGCCTCAGCATTATTTTCACCTAACTGACCAGCCGCAGCCTCTAAACTCTGTTCGTTTAGTACTCTTACTACATCAGAAGGAACTAATCCATAAGCTTTCATCTTAGCTGGATCAATCCAAATACGCATAGAATAGTTACGAGAACCAAATGCCGTTGCATCTCCAACACCACTTACACGTTTAAGTACAGGAATAACGTTAATATTCATGTAGTTTTGGATGTAGATAGCATCGTAGTTAGGACTTGTCGAATAGAAAGACAAGAACATTAATGCACTGGTTTGTTGTTTCTGAGTAGTAACCCCTGAACGTGTTACCTCTGCTGGTAAAAGTGGTGTAGCACGTGCCACACGGTTTTGTACGTTTACCGCAGCAATATCTGGGTCAACACCTTGTTTGAATACAACTTGTATACTAGCACTACCATCATTCGATGCTGTAGAGGTAATATAGTCCATGTTTTCAACCCCGTTCACCTGTTCTTCGATAGGAATAACTACAGATTGCATTACTGTCTCAGCATTCGCTCCAGGATATGAAGCCGCAATCTGTACAGTAGGAGGTGCAATATCAGGATATTGCGTCACTGGAAGTACTGTTAAGCCCAGTACCCCTAGTATTACTATAAGTATAGAAATAACTGTAGATAATACAGGTCTTTCAATAAATGTCTTTAACATACTTTAGAATGTTGATTTGATGTCTTCGTTAATTTTTTCAAATTTCTCTGGTACTGGAGTGATAGGTGATCCACTGCGTAGTGTACCTAATCCTGTTCCGATAATTTTTTCACCTTTTTTGACACCTTCTTTTACGATTGCCAACTTGTTGATTCTATCGATTACTTCGATCTTAGTAGCCTTAGCTGTATCGTTTGCCACAGTATATACATATACCTGACCTTGTTGTTCGAATGTAGCTGATTCAGGAACTACTAATACATTAGTATACTCATTAGGAAGTAATAATGTTCCACTATTACCATTCGATAATAATCTATTAGGGTTGTTAAAAGCAGCTCTTAACTGTACAGTTCCTGTAGTTGGATTAATCTGTCCTGAGATAGTTTCAATCTTTCCAGCTTGCTCATATATTTGTCCATTAGCTAGCTGTAATTTTACAGTAGGTAAGTGGCTTAATTTCTCTTTTAAAGACTTTCCTTCTATTTTCTCTAAGAAGTCGAAATATTCTTTTTCATTAAGAGTGAAATAAGCAAATACATCACTGTCATCAGATACCACAGTTAATGGCTGAGGATCACTTGGACTAACTAACGCTCCTTCACGGAAGTTAATTTGACCTACAATACCATCGATAGGGCTTTTAACTACAGCGTAGTCAATATTAGCAACTATACTTTTGTGTTGTGCTTTAGCATTAGCTACTTGGCTTTTTGCACTAGCTAAGTTAGCTTCAGCAGTTTCTAACTGGATTTTACTGATAATTCCTTTGTTTACTAAAGGTACCAATTTGTCAACGTTTACTTGAGCAACATTTACTTGAGCTTCAGCTGTTCTGATTGTTGCTTTAGCCGCATCAGCACTTTCGTTTAAAGTGTTAGTCTCAAGTCTAAATAGAGGTTGTCCTTTTCTAACAATAGCACCTTCGTCTACATAAACTTCTTGAATGTACCCAGCTATTTTAGCACGAACGCTACTAGCAACTTTTCCTTGAATGGTAGTAGGGTAGTTTTTATAACCTGTTACATTTTGAGTAGGTACTTCGATTACTTTGTAAGGTAATGCTTGAGGCCCCCCTTGTTGTTGATCTTTGTTTCCGCATGACGCTACAGTGATAGCGATTGCAGCGAAAGTGATCGATTGTAAATAACGTTTCATATAATTACTTAATTTGTACTTTTTAATTTTTCTATTGTATCTGCTAAATGATTTTTACTTTTTGCTAAATGATCTATATAAAGTTCTACTTTATTATTGCAATTGTCTGTTTTTAAAATGCCTTCATCAACGAATTTACGCATTTTAAGACATAATGCATGCTCGCGTTCTAATACATCTCTGATAATTTGTAATCTAAGAGTCATGTAGTTAGGATTCAGTCTGAAGTATCTCTTTCTTTCATCAATCTTGTTGAAATGTTCAATCTGATTATTTGATATTAGTAAATTTAAACTTGTAGAAACAGAGCTTTTACTTGCATTTAATTTTTCAACTAATTCATCAAAAGTCACGCCATCTCTGTTGTTATTAAACATAATATATGTATAAATCTGTGCAGTCAATGGTGAGAAGTGGTGCACCAGTTCATGGTGAGCGCAACAATCTTGGAATAAGTCTACTAAATCTTGGTCGTATTGCATTTTACTTTAATGTTTTGAGAGAGGCAAATATACGGTTAGTTTTGTATTTACCGAACCAACCAAACTTAAAAGTTTCTTAATTATTTAGATGGCGTCTATATAAAGTGTTTTTTATAGTGGATTATTTTTTGCATCTATTTGATATTATGAGAGAAAACATTTAGTTGTATAATTATTTAAAAAAAATCAACAAAAATGCTTGCGTCAAAATTAAAAATAGCATTATATTTGCATCCACAAAAGCGGAAGTAGCTCAGTTGGTAGAGCTCCAGCCTTCCAAGCTGGTTGTCGCGAGTTCGAGCCTCGTCTTCCGCTCTACAAACCTGATGTAGGTTTTAAAATAACATCGTCTGCGGAAGTAGCTCAGTTGGTAGAGCTCCAGCCTTCCAAGCTGGT
>NZ_JACAKB010000003.1:124162-265096 GCF_030326305.1 Myroides odoratimimus
TGCGGAAGTAGCTCAGTTGGTAGAGCTCCAGCCTTCCAAGCTGGTTGTCGCGAGTTCGAGCCTCGTCTTCCGCTCTATAAAAAAGCCCTAACATTTGTTAGGGCTTTTTTTGTTTAGTTAAGATGGCTTAAGTCTGTATTAGTCTTTACTTCATAAGCGTCTTTATTTTGTTCAAATATTCTAGCATCTAATTCACCTTTTAGCGTGATTTGATCTCCTTTTACTTCTAGCCAACTACCTTCTCTAAGTCCTACTACAGGTTGTGTGTTAAAAGCGTGGAACTCATTGATACGTGTTTCTCTAGTTTCTCCCATGTGGGTAGAGCCTTCGATAGGATCTAGATAATGAGGGTTTAAATTAAATGGAACAAAACCAAATGTCTTAAATGAAGGAGGGTACACGATAGGCATATCATTAGTCGTTTCCATTGTTAGTCCACAGATATTACTTCCTGCACTACATCCTAGATATGGAGTCCCGTTATTTACAGCATCTATAACAGTATTTAGAATATTATTCTTATATAGTTGTTGTACTAATAAGAAGGTATTTCCTCCTCCTGTGAAGATCGCTTCTGCTTGTTGTACTGCTTCTATAGGATTTGGATACTCATGTATTCCTTTGACCTCAATATTGATAGTGGCAAAAGCACCTTTTACTTTTTCTGTATATTGGTCATGTGTGATTCCTCCTGGACGAGCATAAGGGATAAACAATAGTGTCGATATGTTCTTAAAATGCTCTTTTAAAGTCGGTAATAAGTACTCTAGATAAGTTCCATTATATATGGTAGAAGTACTCGCAATAATTAGATTTTTCATGTGGATAAATAATTTTTGTAAAAATAAGTCGTTTAAATAGAACATTTGCTTTTTCACCTGCAAATGTTCACCTAACTAAAAAACACTATCATGAACCATGCTCAATACGCCCTGAGTATAATCCTGCTTTTGATAGGCAGTATTTGTTTTGCTCAGGACTCCCCATCCGTTCTTAATGGAAAGATTGTGACTAGAGACGGCATATTTGAAGGTATAGTTATTTTAAATACTTCAAAAGAGATTTCTGTACTATCTGATAACAAAGGGTATTTCTCTATCCGTAGTCATATTAATGATACAATAAGATTTATCAGTCCTAATCATACAGAATATCAATATGTAGTCAACGAATTTGATATCAAGCGCAGCCCTGTGCTATTTCCTCTAGAACCTCTATACAGTATCAATAGACTTGACGAGATTGTCATCACGAAGATAGATAGTGATGCACTAGGCTTTACGGATAAGTATACGAGAAGGTATACTCCTGCAGAACGCAAACTTAGAACTGCTAAAACGGGTGGAGGAATGATCCCAATAGACCCCTTTATTAATATGCTGTCAGGGAGAATGAGTATGCTCAAGAAAAACTTAGCTTATGAGAAGACAGACCACAGAGTAGAGAAACTATTGGAGACAATTACGAATGAGCGATTAGTAGATTATTATCAGATACCTGTAGATTATGTAGAAGGATTTGCGTATTATGCAGTAACAAAAGAAGGAATCAAAGATTTGCTCAATGCCAAGATAGTTGATCTAAATGAGTTAGAAAGAGATCTAACGCCTGTGGTGTTTGAGTTTTTAGAAATGATTAAAAATAAAAAAGGAGAAGAAATATAATATGTGTACTAGATCATATTTAGTATAACATAAATAAGGCTGTAAAGGCAGAATATTATCTTCCGATAAATAGAAGTATTGTAATGAATGTAATTCAGAGGTTATTGACTTTATTGCTATTGCTAGCAGGGGTAGGACATGCTTGGGCTCAAGAACAAGGTGGGCAGATAAGTGGTAAGCTAGTCACTCGTGGAGGAGAGTTAGATGGGACTGTAGTCACTAATATCAATAGGAACAAAACAACATTAGCGGATAAGAAAGGTTATTTTGAGATATATGGAGAACCACGAGATACTATACGTTTTAGTAGTGTGCATCACATAGAATATACTTATATCGTAGTAGAAGGGGATGCTAAAAGAGGTGTTCTCTTATTTCCTTTAGAACCCTTACCTGATTTAAGTACGAGATTAAACGAGATTCTGATCACTAAGATAGATGCTGGAGCGCTGGGATTTACGAATAAGTATACTAAGAGATATACCCCTGCAGAACGAAAGCTCAGGACTGCTACCACAGGAATATTAGATCCACTAGTGAACTTGTTATCAGGTAGAACAGCTATGCTTAAGAAGAATCTAGCGTATGAGAGAGAAGGTTTTAGGGTCAACAAGTTATTAAGTGTAATAGACGAAGAAAGATTAGTCAATTATTATAAGATACCACCTGATTATGTAGAGAGCTTCGCGTACTATGCTGTGTCTAGAGAAGAGATAAAAGATATCGTGAATGCTACTGTGATAGACACAAAGTTCTTAGAAAGAATGATAGCACCGGTGGTGTTAGACTTTTTAGAAATGATCAAAACGAAGACAGAATAATCTATTATAGCTTCCTTATACTTCTTAGCAGTCTTGTAATAATTACTTGTTCTAGAAGAACAGAAGAGGAGTAGCTTCTCTTCTTTTTTTACCTCTGAGTTATAAGAGATTTAAGTAGATCGGGGTGAGATTGAGGTGATAGAGGTAGATGGTTAGTGGTTAGATGGAAGTTTTATCGAATACTTATTTTGAGTTTTAAGCATGTTAGTAGGGCAGATCAATGCTTTGCTTGCTTAAGAGTGAACACTTTATAAACTAGTATATGAAGAATATGAAATACATTGCCATTATAATAGCTCTTCTTTTGGTAGAACTTGTATTCGCTCAAGAAGGTTTAAAAACATTGAATGGAAAAATTCTTTTTAGAGATGGAGATAGAGACGAAGTACTAGTCATTAATACTTCGAAAGGGGTTTCTGAGTTCTCTGATGATAAAGGGTACTTTAGTGTGAAAGGGGAAGTGAATGATACGTTGAGATTCGTAAGTTTATCATATCTATTACACGTCTATGTAATTAATGAAGTAGATCTAAACAGAGACCTTGTTCTGTTTTCGTTAGAAAGAAATACTACAGGAGAGGTATTGGACGAAATAGTTGTTACGAAAAAGAATAAGTCTCCATATCCTAAATATACTTATAAGTCTAAAGGGCCTAGTCCTATGGAACAACAGCTAGCTTATGCTACCTCTGGCCTTATCGCGCCTTTAATCAATATGCTCAACGGAAGGACTAAGATGCTTAAAAAAGCACTGGTCTATGAGCGAGCGGGGTTTAGAGCAGATAAGTTTTTAGACCATGTAAGTGATGAGCTATTGGTAGATAAATATCACATACCTTATGACTATGTAGAGAGTTTTGCTCTTTATGCTGTGAATGATGAGAAGGTAAAGGAAGCGCTCGAGGTAACGCCTGTAGATACTACTTATTTAGAAACGGTGATTGCTCCTGTAGCAGTCGACTTCTTAGAAGTGATTAAGGATAGACCTTTTAAAGAACTGGAATAGATTGATTAGAAGCGCAAGGATTTTATGGGTATTATTCAATATGTGAGTGATATTAGTAGTCAGTATAAAAGCTATAGATAGGTTAGGGAAGACTATATTTAACATAAGTTTGCGAGGGGAAAATTTGTGTATCCTATAGAATGGAATATTTTTACAATTATAATTAAGGAATGATGAGAATATTTGTAGCCTTTCTATTAATATTGAACTTTTCTGTTGTTTTTGCACAAGAAAGAAAGATGGTAGATGGTAAGATTGTATCTAGAACGAAGAGATTAGATGGGGTATACGTAGCGAATATTAATACAGGAGAGTCTACTATGACTGCTCCTGGAGGATATTTTAAACTAAAGGCACAGGAGAATGATACGATTATGTTTTCAGGGCCATTTTTTTTAGGATATAGACATCAGTTAGACGATATAGATATAAAAAGAGATATTATTTTAATACCACTAGAGCCTAATTCACTCTATTATGAGTTAGACGAAATAGTAATCACGAAGATTACTTCAGAATCACTAGGACTGATACCTAAAGGGACCAAGATACGTACTCCTGCTGAGCGTAAGTTATATACTGCCACTACTGGTAGTGGACTTATCTCTGTAGATGCGATAGTGAATATGATCTCTGGACGTACTAAGATGCTGAAGAAAGCATTAGCTTATGAAAAACAAGAAGGACGAAAAGATAAGTTCTTAATGTATATTAGCCCAGAGAAGTTAACGAAGGATTATAGTATACCTAAAGATTATGTCTACGGGTTTGCCTACTATGTAGCTACAGATGAGCTAATGACCTCTATTCTGAATACAAATATAGTAGACGAAAAGAAAGTCGCTAGTAGAGCAGGAGAATTAGCACTAGAGTTTATAGAGCTGATACATGAGAAATTGAATCTAGAAGTGAAGCAGACTAAAATAGAATAGTTTAACAAATGGTTTTAGATAAAATCTATGTGAGAATTTAATAAACTTCGTAGATTTGTAATCTTATAAATAGAAAAACGAATATTTATGTTTGGAATCGGAGGGGGTGAAATATTTTTCATCATTATAATAATCTTAATGTTGTTTGGTTCTGATAAGGTTCCGGAGATGGCACGTACCTTTGGTAAGTTTATGGCTCAGTTAAAGAATGCAACAAACGATATCAAACACGAAATCAATAAGAGTGCAGAAGAATCTGGTATTAAAAAA
Organism: Myroides odoratimimus; assembly: GCF_030326305.1. Taxonomy (GTDB): domain Bacteria; phylum Bacteroidota; class Bacteroidia; order Flavobacteriales; family Flavobacteriaceae; genus Flavobacterium; species Flavobacterium odoratimimum_A. The sequence goes on from NZ_JACAKB010000003.1 coordinate 128,856, forward strand.
GAGATAACAGAGACTTTCGATATAGATATTAATCCTATGAAGGATATTCAGAATGAAGTAGAGAAGCAAAAAGAGGATATTGAGAATATTACAGGGCCGATAAAAAGACAACTTTAATGTTAGAAACAATTGTACAGTGGGATAAGGAACTAATGCTGTTCTTAAACAATTTAGGGACTCCTACATTTGACCCATTCTGGTTATTTATCACGAAGCAGCTTAACTGGCTTCCGTTTTATCTCTTATTACTTTATCTAGTATATAAGAAGGTGTCTCTAAAGACACTAGGTATTATCCTACTGTTCATAGCAGGACTTATCGCCTTTACAGACCAGTTTACTAATCTAGTCAAAAGTGCGGTAGCTCGTCCTAGACCGTGTAATACAGAGGATATCAGAGCTATGCTTAGAGTAGTGAAGTGTAGTAGCTCACTGAGTTTCTTCTCAGGACATGCTTCTAACTCTACTGCGACGATGCTGTTCTTATTCTTAATATTGAGAAGATATTATAAGTACGCGTTTTTGGTATTTATATTCCCACTCGTATTTGCATATAGTAGAATCTACTTGTCATTGCATTTCCCTACAGACATTTTCGTAGGAATGTGTGCAGGACTTACCACAGGAACATTATTCTACCAAGGATTTAAATGGGTAGAAAAGAAATATAAGTTAGTATAACTAACATTAAAAAAAGGCTTAGAATCTAGATTCTAAGCCTTTTTTATTATCGTACTCTAGATACTGTAAGTCCATCTCTTATCGGTAATAATATAGTCTCTACACGAGGATCGTCTTTTAGTAACTTATTGTACTGATCGATCTCTATAGTAGCTCTATCATTCCATTTAATATCTTCTACTACCTTCCCAGACCATAGAACATTGTCAGATAGGATGATCCCGCCCTTATTCATCTTCTCGATGATTAGGTGAAAGTAGTTTGTGTAATTCTTTTTATCTGCATCTAGAAACACTAGGTCAAACTTCTTATCTAAAGTAGGGATGATGTCTAATGCACTACCTAAGTGCTGGGTGATCTGATGCCCATAGTCAGACATATCGAAGTATTTTCGTTGAAAGTCTACTAACTCTTCATTTACATCTATCGTATCGATAGTACCATCAGCTCTCAGTCCTTCTGCTAGTGATAGTGTAGCATATCCAGTGAATGTACCTACCTCTAATATATGCTGAGGGTTAACTAGCTTAGAGATCATACTCAAAAAACGACCTTGGAAGTGACCACTTAGCATTCTAGGCTGTAGTACTTTTTGATACGTTTCTTTATCTAGTTTGGCTAATAACTCAGGTTCATCTTCTGAGTGTCTTGCCGCATAATCTTCTAACTCTGGTGATATAAAATGCATAATCGAAATTCAAGTAATAATTAAAGGCACAAATATAATCTTAGATTGTACGCTGACCAAATACTCCTGTAGATTTATGATTATTAGTCTATTTAGAGTTTGTTTAGACTATAAATAGCGATATATATTACAGTTCTACTGTATAGATAGTTCGGGTAGAGAATCAGTACAGTTCGCAAAAGCACTTCTTAACCCTTGTATTTACAAGGTATTTCCGAACACTATCCGAATGCTATCTATATTATTAAATATGAAGTGTTGATATAGAGAGTATTATCCTATTACTGTAACTTCATAATAGGTCAAAAAGGGAATTAATAGTCAATTACTCCAAATTGAGTCATCGTGATGTAATCATATTAAAAGGAGTTATTAAAAATAACTGTCAAAGAAGTGATTTATTTTTCTAAATTTATAGGAACCAATTATTTAAACTATTATGAAGGTATTAAAGAAAGTTCTGAAGTGGCTAGTGATTCTGATAGCACTAGTAGTGGCACTGATGTATATATTTAAAGTAGATTACCTCTTTACGGCGGTGCGTACGATATACTTTAATGGATATAAGACAGCGTTCTTAGATGATTATAAATATTTCCCGACTAGAGAGATTAAGAATGATGTAGGGCAGCCGTGGGCATTCACGAAGGATTATAATACCATAAAAGCAAGTGATAATTTAGAGAATACCCATAAGGAACTTGAGTCTATAGCTTATTTAGTCATAAAGAATGATAGTATCTTCTACGAGGCTTATTATGACGGGTATGGAAAGGACTCTTATACCAACTCATTCTCGATGGCTAAGAGTATCGTATCTGCTGCCTTAGGTAAAGCATTACAGAGGGGAGAGATCAAGAGCCTTGATCAGAAGGTAATAGAATTCTTGCCAGAGTTAAAAGGAAAGTATAAAGACGAAGTAACTGTAGGAGATCTGTCTTCTATGGCATCAGGATTAGATTGGGATGAGGCATATTACAGTCCGTTCTCAGTGGTGACGAGAGCTTATTTTGATAAAGATCTAAGAAGTGTAATGCTAGATCTAGAGATAAAAGATAAGCCGGGGCAAGAGTTTATTTATAAAAGTGGAGATACAGAGCTATTGACGATGGTGTTAGAGAAAGCTACTGGTAAGTATATGACTGATTATGTGTCAGAACATTTCTGGAAGCCTATGGGAGCAGAGAATCCAGCGTTATGGCAGATAGACCATGAAGGGGATGGGGTAGAGAAGTCATACTGTTGTTTTACGAGTAATGCGCGTGATTTTGCTAGATTTGGTAAGTTGTATAAAGACGAGGGGCTGTGGAATGGTGAACAGATATTAGACAGCACATTTATTAAAAAGTCAGTTACCCCGCGTTTTAAAGATGCGCCTGAGTATGGCTATGGCTGGTGGTTAGTGAATCACAAGGGACAAGATTTCTTCTATATGCGAGGTCATTTAGGACAGTTCGTGATCGTGTCACCTAAGGATAATGTGATTATCGTACGTCTAGGACACTTAAAGGGATTACAGACAGAGGAAGATCCTCATAGTAACGATCTATATACTTACATCGATGAGGCCTATAATATGTTGAACCAAAGGAAATAAGATATGCTTAGAAATGTGATGCTAGATAGTCTACTCTTTTTTGATATTGAGACAGTGCCAGAAGTACCTGCTTTTAGTGATCTAGACGAGGAGATGCAAAATCTATATGATATCAAAACGGCCTATCAGAGAAGAGATGGACAGACTGCAGAGGAGTTTTATGACCGTGCAGGGATTTGGGCAGAGTTTGGTAAGGTGGTGTGTATCTCAGTAGGATATTTCACGTATAAGAATGGAGATAGACAGTTTAGAGTCAAGTCCTTTGCAGGAGAGGAACGCCATTTATTACAAGAATTTTCTAATTTAATAGATGAGTATTTTAATGAGCCTACTCGCGTTCTATGTGGGCATAATATTAAGGAGTTTGATATTCCCTTCGTGGTAAGGCGAATGTTGATAAATGAGGTAAAAATCCCCAATAAACTGTGTATTATTGGGAAAAAACCGTGGGAGGTGAATCATCTAGATACTATGGAAATGTGGAAGATAGGAGATTATAAAAATTTTACATCTTTAAGGCTTTTGACCAGAATATTGGGTATACCCTCTCCTAAAGATGATATAGACGGTAGTGAGGTGGCTAAGGTGTATTATGAAGATAAGGATATTGACAGAATTATAGTGTATTGTGAGAAAGATGTGGTAGCAGTGGCACAGGTTTTGCTGAGATTTAAGCGTGAGGAACTATTAAGTCAGAGCGAGATATTTTCTGTTTAAGTTAAAGAAATATTAAAAAACATTGGTTAGTGCTTGTTGTTAAAATAAATTTTTTCTAATTTTGACTTCAAATAAGAAAATAGTAATGCAGATAATTTATTCAAATATGGTTTATTCAACAAAATGTGTATTCTCTAAGAAGAATGCATCGTTTATGGTATAGAGCTATCTTTGGATAATTATAAAGATATTTAATAAGCCTCTGTACCTCACAGGGGCTTATTTTTTTTAAAGAAAGAAACATATAAAAATAAAGTAATGAATTTAGTCTATAATCTATTAACATCAACATCGTATAAGGAAATTTGTTTTCCTAAGCATTCGATGTATATAGATGTAGCCAAGAGAGATAGCTTGTTTTGATTATACTATTTTTATAGTTAAGAGTTAATAAGAAGGTCCTTTTGGCAGATAGCTGAAAGGGCCTTTTTGTATAGTGTCAATTTTATAAATTATTAAGAGAATGGAAAGTAAAGTTTTAAAAGTATTGGGCTTCTCAGTAAGGGAGCAACAATTCGCTGTAAAGACAGCCAACTACTCTTTCACAGTGAAAGATGGAAGAGAACTAGTAAGAGACGTGAATGCGAACTCTGCAGAGTTGCTATTAGCTAAGCTAGCAGGTAGTATCCACGCAGTGGGAAAATTAATCGGTAATACATTGGGGTTAGATCTAAAGTCTATCCAGATAGAAGTATCTGGTGTGATAAAAGGAGAGGGGTTCGAAAAGGATAGTTTAGACCACTTCAACAGAGTAGATGTAATCGTAAAACCTACTTCTGAGGCATCTATAGTGTTGCTAAAAGAATGGTTGGATGCTGTAAAATCAGCTTGTCCAATGTTTGCAAATTTTAAAGAAAAAACTCCTACTATCGTTACGTTAGTCAAGGAATATGACCAAGTAAAAGTAGCATAGTATGTCTGTATATTCTGTAAAAATTGTGGTATAGTATAGATGTTTAATTAGTTTATTAGATAGCTTATACTATATCACAATTATTATATATTTTTGTTATTCTAGTGATCGTACTGAATATTAAAAATGAAAGAAGATATACCTATATTATCTGTAAAGGATTTACAAATCGATTTTCTGAAAGAGAAATCTTGGAATACTATTATCAAAAGGAGTTCTTTTGATATTTATGCAAACGAGATTCTTGGTGTAGTAGGAGAGTCGGGTTCTGGTAAGTCAGTTACATCACTTGCATTAATGGGGCTATTGCCTCGAGAGATATCTCGTATTAGCTCGGGTAATATCGTGTTTGAAGGAAATGATATTACGCATAATACAGATAGTGAGTTCCGACTGTTGCGTGGAGCTCAGATATCTATGATATTTCAGGAGCCGATGAGTGCTCTAAATCCTTCTATTACTTGTGGCGAACAGGTAGCTGAGATACTTCGAGAGCATACTTCGCTCAAAGGAAAGGCTTTAAGAGAAGAGGTGTTGCGCCTTTTTGATAGAGTTAAATTGCCGAATCCTAATCAAGTTTATACTAAATATCCTCACCAAATCTCTGGTGGACAAAAGCAAAGAGTCATGATCGCAATGGCGGTGGCGTGTAAGCCTAAGCTACTGATAGCTGATGAGCCTACGACAGCATTAGATGTGACTGTGCAAAACGAAATCATTAATCTACTGAAAGATCTACAGCGCGATAATAAGATGAGTATCTTATTTATCTCTCATGATCTGAATCTAGTGTCGTCTATCAGTGACCGTATTCTAGTGATGTATAAAGGGGATATCGTAGAACAAGGAAAGTCAACAGAAGTGTTTAACCATCCACAAGATATGTATACCAAAGCCTTAGTAGCATCTAGACCTTCTCTTACAGAGCGACTAAAAAGACTGTCTACCATAGGAGACTTCCTGAATAATAAGGTGGTTAGAGATGTGGTGACTACTGAGGATAGAAAAGATAGATTAGAGAAATTATACAGTAATGCTCCGTTGCTAGAGATTAGGAATGTGTTTAAGGATTATGTCATTAATGGAGGGCTGTTTAAAAAAGGGGTGTTCCATGCGTTACAAGACATCAGCTTTAATGTCTATGAAGGAGAGACTCTTGGACTAGTAGGAGAGAGTGGGTGTGGTAAATCTACATTAGGCAATGTCATTCTACAACTAGATAGAGCTACTAAAGGACAGATATTCTATAAAGGTCAAGACATCACGAAGCTTTCTTCTAAAGCGTTTAGGGTGTTTAGAAAAGATATACAGATTATATTTCAAGATCCTTATTCGTCTTTAAACCCTCGTCTGACCGTAGGTGAGGCAATCTTAGAACCTATGAAGGTACACAAGATAGGAAGTAGTGATGCGGATAGAAAGGAGAGAGTAATAGAAATACTGTACCGAGTAGGGCTAGACGAATCTGTATTTAGTCGTTATCCACATGAGTTCTCTGGAGGGCAGAGACAGCGTATCGGTATCGCTAGGACGATAGCTGTGCAACCTAAACTGATCATCTGCGATGAGTCTGTGTCTGCACTAGATATATCTGTACAAGCTCAGGTGCTGAATCTACTAAACGATTTAAAGGATAAGTATAACTTTACCTATATATTTATATCTCATGATCTATCTGTAGTAAAGTATATGTCTGATCAGGTGATGGTGATGAATAAAGGTAAGATAGAGGAGATAGGCGAGGCAGATGAATTATATACTCACCCTAAGACAGCTTACACAAAAGGATTGATTAGTTCTATCCCGAAATAAGATATAGTAAAAAAGCTCCGATAGTGGAGCTTTTTTAGTTAGTTATATCCTGAATATGGAACTTCTTCTTCTATAAAGTGAATGCCATTCTCTTCTAGTTCTTTCAGAATAGGACTATACACTTCCTCTTCTATAGGCATCTGTACACCTGGTGTGGTGATGATTCCTTTTAAGATTTTTAGAGTAGCGATAGCTACAGGAAGACCTACTGTCTTAGCCATAGCAGTATAGATCTGATTATCTCCTATACAGACCATACGAGAGTCTATCTGATGATTCTGCCCATGTAGTTCGTATCCTATCTTGTGGTACATAACGATCATGTCTTTATCTTCAGGACTTAATGACCAAGAGTCGCTTAGTATCTTCTCTAAGATCTGTGCTGGAGTCGCTTTTTTTAATCCTATTTTTTTAGTTGGGTTGAATAGGTCTAACTCTAATAGTTTATCCCATATAATGTCATCTTGGTCAATACCTAGTGCTAATCTTAGTTTGGTCTCTACAGTATCGGTAGGGTGATAGGGCAAGTATGAGTTGATAAACTCTCTGTAAGACATCTCTTCAGAATTATCAATAGTATAGCTATCATCTGTTATTCCTAATTCTACAAAAAGATTCCAAGCTCTAGAGTATCCTACTCTTCTGATAGTCCCTCTAAAGATGGTCTTAGCATCGTGAAGTCCATAGACATCTTTGTATTTTAGTGAATCTCTATTAGCATACGCTTCAAACTTTCCATATCCTTCTACATCTAAAAACTCAGTACGTCTAAATACTTTGTTGTAAGGAATGTATTTATATTGACCTTCTTGTAAGAATTTAGCCGCACCACCTTGTCCTGCTAATACTACATTGCGAGGGTTCCAAGTGAATTTATAATTCCATAGATTATTGTCAGATTCTGGAGCGATTAGTCCACCACAGAAAGATTCAAAAGAGATGACTTTGCCTCCTTTCTTTTGGATATCGTGTATGATCTTCATCGCACTCATATGATCTATACCTGGGTCTAAGCCTATTTCGTTCATGAAGATGAGATTGTTCTTAGTTACCTCTTCATTGAGTTCTTGCATAGCAGGGCTGATGTAAGATGCCGTAACCATGTGTTTTTTATATTTCACACAGTCTTTAGCTAGTTCTAAGTGATATATGGCAGGTAGCATTGAGACTACGATGTCTGCTTTTTGCACTAAACTTTGTCGTTCTGTTTCGTTGAATAGGTCAAATGCGATTGCAGTAGCATTTGGGTGATTCATCGCTTTTTGTTGTGCAGATTCTAGAGATAGATCTCCTATAGTAAGGTGTAAGTTCTCTGACTCTGATTTGTCTAAGAGATACTTGATTAATGAAGAGCTGGATCTACCTGCTCCTACGATTAAAATTTCTTTTGTCATAATATTCTGGTTGGTTTTTCAAGATACAAAATTAGTAGTTCCATAAATAGATTAAATTCTACAAATTTTTTAATGTGCTATTTGTCTGATAAGTTGTATATTTGAAAGAAAAATAAATGGGACGAAAAGTTATATTTATAGCTGCTATAATCGGCGCAATTGGTATTGTGCTAGGGGCTTTTGGAGCTCACGGTCTAAAGAAAGTTGTAACAGAAGCTCAAGTGGCTACTTTTGAAATAGGCGTTCGTTACCAAATGTACCACGCACTTTTTTTACTTTTTATAGGTATATGCGGAATATTTTCAGACAAGGCTAAAAAAATAGTTATGTATCTGGTTTTGTTTGGAATATTGTTCTTCTGCGGTTCTATATACCTTCTTACCTTTAAAGATATGATAACCATAGACTTAAGAGTTATTGGGCCAATTACTCCTGTAGGAGGGGTATTGTTCATTGTTGCATGGCTATATGCTGGAATTCAGGCGTATAAAAGTAAAAACATGATTAAATAATTCTTTTGTATATTTATATTTTAAATTTATTTCTAAGTTTGCAAACAAATTAATACACAACCTAAATAATGAAAATGGATATTTCTGAATCAATTTCACTGGAAAAATATGGTATTAAAGATGTTGTAGAGGTAATTTATAATCCTTCGTACGACGTTTTATATAAAGAAGAAACTAACCCTAACTTGACAGGGTATGATAAAGGAGTTGTAACTGAGCTAGGTGCAGTTAACGTAATGACTGGAGAGTTTACAGGACGTTCTCCTAAAGATAAATACATCGTTAAAGATTCAGTTACAGAAAATACAGTATGGTGGAATTCACCAGAATCTCCAAATGACAACAAACCAATCGACAACAGAACTTGGAATGCTTTAAAAGAGAATACTGTTAATCAGTTATCTGGTAAAAGATTATTCGTTGTTGATGCATTTTGTGGAGCTAACGAGAATACTCGTTTAAAAGTTAGATTTATTATGGAAGTAGCGTGGCAAGCGCACTTCGTAACTAATATGTTTATCCGTCCTACTGCAGAAGAGTTAGCTAACTTCGGTGAGCCAGACTTCGTAGTAATGAACGGTTCTAAAACTACTTTTAAAGATTATAAAGATTACGGATTAAACTCTGAGGTTTATATTGCGTTCAACTTGACTGAGAAAATTCAAGTTATCGGTGGTACTTGGTACGGTGGTGAGATGAAAAAAGGTATGTTCGCAATGATGAACTACTATTTACCTCTTCAAGGAATGGCTGCTATGCACTGTTCTGCTAACAAAGGTAAAGATGGTGACGTAGCTGTATTCTTTGGATTATCAGGTACAGGTAAAACAACTTTATCAACTGACCCAAAACGTGAGTTAATCGGAGACGATGAGCACGGATGGGATGACGAAGGTGTATTTAACTTCGAAGGAGGTTGCTACGCTAAGACAATCAGCTTGAGCAAAGAGAATGAACCAGATATCTATGGGGCTATCCGTCGTGATGCTTTATTAGAGAACGTTACTGTTGATGCTAATGGTGTTATTGACTTTAACGATGGTTCTGTAACACAAAATACACGTGTATCTTACCCAATCGAACATATCGAGAATATTGTTAAGCCTGTGTCTAAAGCTGGACATGCTACTAAAGTAATCTTCTTAACTGCAGATGCTTTTGGTGTAATGCCTCCAGTTTCTAAGTTAACTCCAGAGCAAACTAAATACTACTTCTTATCAGGATTTACTGCTAAGTTAGCTGGTACTGAGCGTGGAGTAACTAAGCCAGAGCCTACGTTCTCTGCTTGTTTCGGTAAAGCTTTCTTATCTCTACACCCAACTCAATACGGTGAGGAGCTAGTGAAGAAAATGGAAGAGCACAATGCTACTGCTTATATGGTAAACACAGGATGGAATGGTACTGGTAAGCGTATTTCTATTAAGGATACTAGAGCTATCATTGATCGTATCTTAGATGGTTCTATCGAGAATGCTGAGACTACTATTGTACCTATCTATAACTTCGCTGTACCAACAGCTTTAGAAGGAGTAGATACAAATATTTTAGATCCTCGTAATACGTATGCTGAAGCTTCTGAATGGGAAGAGAAAGCAAAAGAATTAGCTGGATTATTCGTAGAAAACTTTAAATTATATTCTAATAATGAAGAAGGTAAAGCTCTAGTAGCTGCTGGACCTCAATTATAATATAATCTATAACTATATAAAAAGGAGATGACTATGTCATCTCCTTTTTTTTATCCTTAATTGAGTTGTGTGCTTTTATTTTAAAGGTATAAAAAAACCACCTCTTAAATAGGTGGTTTTTTTATAATATAAATAGGATATTATTTATTTACTTGTTGAATGTATTTTTCTAAAGCCATAGTCATAGATGGTGTTCCTGGTGCAGGAGCCATAATGTCTACTCTTAAGTTATTGTCTAAAGCTTCTTTCTGTGTTGTAGTTCCAAATACAGCTATTCTAGTGTTATCTTGACTAAAGTCAGGGAAGTTTTTGAATAGAGATTTAATACCTGTAGGGCTAAAGAAAGCTAAAACATCATACTTAACATCTGCTAGGTCTGATAGATCACTCATAACAGTGCGATAGAATGTACCAGGAGTCCAATTTACTTTTAAATCATTTAAGGTAGTTGGAACATCGTGATTTAACTGATCTGAAGCAGGAAGTAAGAAAGTCTCGTCTTTATACTTCTTAATCAAAGGAGCTAATTCTGCAAAGTCTTTTTGACCTACATAGATTTTTCTTTTGCGATACACCACATATTTTTGCAAATAATATGCTACTGCCTCTGATTGGCAGAAGTACTTAAGTGTTTCAGGAACTTTATATCTCATTTCTTCTGCTACGCGGAAAAAGTGGTCTACAGAGTTCTTACTAGTTAGAATAATAGCAGTGTAATTGTTTAAATCAATCTTTTGGTGTCTTACCTCTTTGGCTGGTACACCTTCTACGTGGATGAAGGGTCTAAAGTCAATTTTTACTTTGAATTTCTGCTCTAATTCGAAGTAAGGTGAGTTTTCTACTTTAGGCTCTGGTTGAGAAACCAAAATTGTTTTCACTTTCATAATTGTACTTTTTCTTATAATGCTCCGTAATCTTTTAACCAGAAATATAATAATAGATAAGGAGCTATTTCAAGGGTGCAAAGATACAAAATAAAATAGAACACCTTATTTATTATTGATTTTTGGTTGTTTTTTATAAAAAGAACGTATAAAAGGATATTTGTTGCGATTAATGCAATCAACATGAATCCAATTATAAGTTTGTTGGTTATATTGTTGTAGAATAAAAGAACGTCTACTGCTAACAGTAACATTCCTATATAATTTCGATAGGTAGCTTTTTGTAGATTTAACGCATCCGAAAATTCGTCTATACCAAATGTTGTTGATATAATCTTATCTATTAAATACTTTCCGATGATAAACGTTGTTACAAAGTTTAAAATCATTAAGAACGAACCAAAATTGTAATCTGGTAGTAATTCGAAAGCCTTTAAAGTGATTTGTATAAAGAAAGTAATAGATAAAAGCTGTACAAGTAAAAAAGATAAGGTAAAACTGTTTCTTAAGTTTGTATTATCCTTATAGATTTTTAAATACTTATTAGAGGCAGCTAGTTTTGTAAATTCAGAAAATCGGACTCCAAAGATAGTACGGTTAACAGCAATAATAGAGAATCCGATAAAGAATAGGACTGTTGCCCAATCTTTACTAGGGAGTACACGCTCGATAAGTATTAGATTCTCCATAATATCTGCAAAATTAGCAAAAAAACCTTTTAGATTGACTTTGTATTTTATTTAAGTGATAACTTTCTAGAAAAAGGTTATTTTTGTGGCAAACGTTTTAAAAAATGGAGTCAGGACTTGTCATTATACCAACATATAATGAAATTGAAAATATAGAATTGATTATCGATGCTGTCATGGCATTGCCTCAGCATTTTCATGTTCTGATTGTTGATGATAATTCCCCTGATGGTACTGCAGCTGCAGTTGAAGAGTTGCAAAAGAAGTATCCAGAATCTTTGTTTCTAGAGAAGAGAGAAGGTAAGAATGGTCTAGGAACAGCTTATGTACATGGTTTTAAATGGGCTCTGGCTCGTGACTATGACTATGTTTTTGAAATGGATGCAGATTTTTCTCATAATCCCAACGACCTTCCTAAACTTTTAGAGGCTTGTAAAGCGAATCAAGGCTTAGCTATAGGTTCTAGATATGTGACAGGAGTAAATGTTGTAAACTGGCCTTTAAATCGTGTCTTGCTATCCTATGGAGCTTCTATCTATGTTAGAATGATTACAGGGATGAATATTAAAGATACTACAGCTGGCTTTGTCTGTTTTTCGCGTAAAGTATTAGAGAGTTTTGACTTTGAGAAAGTTCGTTTTGTTGGGTATGCTTTTCAGATAGAAATGAAGTATCGTACTTATGTGAAGAATTTTTCGATTACTGAAGTACCTATTATTTTTACAGATAGAACTAGGGGAGAGTCTAAAATGTCTGGAGGAATTATCAAAGAAGCTGTTTTTGGCGTTATTAATCTACGTATACGTAAACTACTAAACACACTATAATGACACACTATTTAATTAAAAACGGAAAAGTCGTAAACGAAGGGACTATTGTAGAAGCAGATGTTTTAATTGAGAATGGCTTTATTGCTAAAGTAGCTTCTAATATCGAAGTTTCTAATGATGTAACTATTGTTGATGCAAAAGGGAATTATGTTATCCCTGGTATGATAGATGATCAAGTGCATTTTAGAGAACCTGGATTGACTCATAAAGGTGATATAGAATCTGAGTCTAGAGCAGCTATTGCTGGAGGGATTACTTCTTTTATAGAACAACCTAATACAGTGCCTAATGCGGTAACTCAAGAATTGTTAGAACAGAAGTATCAGATCGCTGCTACTAAATCGTTTGCCAACTATTCATTTATGATGGGTGGAACAAATGATAACTTAGAAGAACTGCTAAAAACAAACCCACGCAATGTAGCGGGGATTAAGCTTTTCTTAGGTTCATCGACTGGAAATATGTTAGTAGATAGACAAGATGTATTAGAAAAAATCTTTTCGAGTACTTCTATGCTTATCGCTGTACACGCAGAAGACGAAGGAACGATTAAAGCTAACTTAGCGAAGTATAAAGAAGAATTCGGAGAAGATATCCCTGTGAAGTATCACCCGATTATTCGAAGTGAAGAGGCTTGTTATTTATCTTCTTCTAAAGCAATAGAATTAGCAAAGAAAACAGGAGCTAGATTACATGTATTCCACCTTTCTACAGCTAAAGAGACAGAGCTGTTCAGAAATGATATTCCACTGAAGGATAAAAAGATTACGGCAGAGGTATGTGTTCATCACTTGTGGTTCACGGATAAAGATTATGATAAAAAAGGTAATTTTATCAAGTGGAATCCTGCTGTTAAAACAGAAGCTGATAGAGATGGTCTTTGGAAGGCATTACTAGATGATAGAATTGATGTTATCGCTACTGATCATGCACCTCATACCTTAGAAGAGAAGAGCAAGGCTTATTCTTCTGCTCCGTCTGGAGGACCATTGGTACAGCATGCTTTAGTTTCGTTATTCGAAGCTTCTAAACAAGGCAAAATTAGTATAGAAAAGATCGTAGAAAAAACAGCACACAACCCTGCTATTTTATTTCAAGTAGAGAAACGCGGTTATGTAAAAGAGGGGTATCATGCTGATATAGCTATCGTAGACGTGAATCATGACTGGGAAGTAAATAAAGATAATATTTTATATAAATGTGGTTGGTCTCCATTCGAAGGAGAGAAATTTAGTTCTAAAATTACACATACTTTTGTAAATGGATTCTTAGCTTATGAGAATGACAAGGTTAAAGAAGAACATAAAGGACAACGATTATTATTCGTAAGATAAAATTAAGAGAATAGATGAACAAATACTTAGCAATATTAGCTGTGTTTATACTTATGTCATGTAAGAGTGATGTAGTAAAACCGTCTCCGTTTATAGAACAACAAAAGATGGAAGATATTTTGTATGATATGGCATTGTTATACTCTATAGAAAGTGTAAGTGCGTATAGCAGAGAAGATACTCTAAAAAGACTTAACGTTAATGCTGTCTTTAAGAAGTATGATATAGACAGTCTTACTTTTGTGTCGAATAATAGATATTATGTAGAGCTGGGAGGTGGTGTGTATCACACTATACAAAATAATATTCTAAGTCGTCTAGAAGCTGCTAAAGTAGTAGCAGACTCCTTATTATCTAAATCCCAAGAGGAGTTAAATAAAGAAGAAATTAAGCTTGATGATACTGTACAATCGGACCAAGAAAAGAACGATAGTCTTCGAAATCAAATTCAATAGTGTTTTTAATTTTTGTACAGTCATAAATATAAGAAGAATGAGAAGCTTGCGCGATTGATCGTGTAAAGCTTCTTTTTTTTCTCGTTATCATAGATACGAGGTTGTCTAACTTCCATGCGAATAGACTTGATGTACGCGACACATGGATACTAGGATGTTTCTTACCCATTAAGTCTGCAATATGATTGATTAGCTCTTGGTAAGTAATATTATTAGAGACTAATGCAAATCTCTCGTTTCTGACATTACTGATCATGAGCAGACGCATAGCTTTTACGACATCATTTACTCCTACGATTCCAGCAATACCTGTAGTGTAGAAAGGAAAATCCTTCTTTACTTTTTGGAAGAATGCCCCACTACCTTCATAACCGAAGCCACGTCCGAATACTATACCAGGATTGACGATGACTACATCTAGTCCTTCTTGTGTACCTCTCCATACTTCCATTTCGGCTCCATATTTAGTGATGGCATAGTCTCCATGATAGAGCTCAGGGTTCCAATCTGTCTTTTCTGTAATGATTTTATCTTTGGCTAGCGTTTCGCCTAAGGCAGCGATAGAACTTACATAGCACAGTTTTTTTACATTAAACGCGATAGATAGGTTCACGATATTAGCGGTACCTTCTATATTGGTCTTGCGAAGTTTTTTTTCATCTTTAGGTTCAAAAGAGACTAGAGCTGCACAGTGATACACATAGTCAACTCCTACAAAGGCTTTTTCTAAGGCAGGTACATCTATTAGATCAGCTTTAACCCATTCTATTTTTAAGAACAGAGCTTCTTGATTGTTTAAAATAAAGAGGTTCTTCGTTTTTTTAATACTATCCTCATTTCTGTAAATAGCACGGACTGCACCTTCTGACTGAAGAAGATGTAATAATAAATGCGCGCCTACTAAGCCTGTACCTCCTGTTACTAGTATCATATTTAGACAAAAGTAAGTTATATGTTTTACATAGTGAAAAATTATGAAATAAAGTTGAATTCTAACGCCCCTATTATTAGTTCTTAAAGGATAAATGTAGAAAACCTATAAAAATGCAGTGTTTGAGAATTTTTATTCCATAAGCTAAGGTTTTGAGCTATCTTTGTGTAAAATTTATTTAAATGAAGAATTTTATTGAAGAAGTGACTTGGAGAGGAATGCTCCACGACGTAATGCCAGGCACTGAAGAACATTTGTTGGAGCAAATGCGTGCTGCGTATGTGGGAATTGACCCAACAGCCGATTCATTGCATATTGGACATTTAGTAGGAGTAATGCTATTGAAACACTTTCAATTAGCTGGACATAAACCTTATGCTCTTGTGGGAGGTGCTACTGGTATGGTAGGTGACCCTTCAGGAAAGTCTAATGAAAGAAACTTATTAGACGAAGAAGCTTTACGTCATAATCAAAACGCAATTAAAGAACAATTAAGTCGTTTCTTAGATTTTAATTCAGGTGCTGAGAATGCTGCTGTGTTAGTAAATAACTATGACTGGATGAAGGATTTCTCTTTCTTAGAGTTTATCCGTACAGTAGGTAAGCATATCACGGTGAACTATATGATGGCGAAAGATTCTGTAAAGAAACGTCTAAACGGTGAGTTCCAAGATGGAATGTCTTTTACAGAGTTCTGTTATCAGTTAATGCAAGGATATGACTTTTTGCATTTATACAAAGAGAATAATATTACATTACAAATGGGAGGATCTGACCAATGGGGAAATATCACTACTGGTACAGAGTTAATCCGTAGAACAATTAGCGAGAAAGCGTATGCGCTTACTTGTCCATTGATTACTAAAGCTGACGGAACTAAATTTGGTAAGTCAGAAGGGGGTAATATTTGGTTGTCTGCAGAGTACACTTCTCCATATAAATTCTACCAATATTGGTTAAACGTGCCTGATGCTGATGCAGAGCGTTATATCAAGATCTTTACATTCATCTCTAGAGAAGACATTGAAGCATTAGTGAAAGAACATGCTGAGGCTCCACATTTACGTGTGTTACAGCGTCGTCTAGCAGAAGAAGTAACGATTATGGTACACGGTCAAGAGCAGTTAGACAATGCTATCAAAGCATCTAATATCTTATTCGGTAACTCTTCTACAGAAGATTTAAAACAATTAGATGAGAAGACTTTCTTAGAAGTATTCGATGGAGTTGGACAATCAGAAGTGGCAAAGGCTGATATCGAGGCAGGATTAAATATTGTAGATGCATTAGCAGCTAACTCTGACTTGGCATCTTCTAATGGTGATGCTCGTCGTTCGCTACAAGCTAACTCTATCTCTGTGAACAAAGAGAAAGTGGCTGAAGACTATGTAATAACTACAAAAGATCTGATTAATAATCAATTTGTATTATTACAAAAAGGAAAGAAAAATTACTTTGTTTTACATGTAAAGTAAGATTATAAGTACACTTATATAAGGGCTCTCATTACTGAGGGCCCTTTTTTTTGATCTATAATTGATATGGTCATTAGATAATAGGATACTGATTCCATAGTGATCGCATAAAATAAGCGTAAAATTATGCGAGCACTATGCCATCACTATGCGATAACTATGCGACCAGTCGCTTTTTTTTAAAAAAAAGGAGTATTTCCTCCTTGTACTTACAAGGTTTTTGGCTCTAATTAAAAGGTTGGTTATTCAGTTGTTTAGTGTGGTTATAGAGTATTCCTTCTTTTAGAATTATAAGAGAGAATTAAAATATACCATATACATGGTATTTCATAAAATAAGGTGTTGAAATACCTTTGTATTACAAAAGTAGGGAGTGCTATATCCTTAATCTGTTGTGTATAATTATTGTTTGTTTTGTAAGAAAATAATTACATATAAGGGTTTCCCTACTTTGCTTTTTTCACTGATAAGAAAAAATTATATAACCTAAATATTATGCAATCAATTCAACAAAAGCGAGAACTTGACACTCGTACTTTTAGATTTACTGATTTCTTTTCTTCTAGCTCATCTTCTATGATGTGCATGTGTTGCTGCCTATAGTTTATTCTTTTTAGGTCAGCTCATGGTGGCTGTACCGATACTACATTTCAATATTTCTAGACATAATGAATCAGTCTTTCAAAGATAGTTCATTTTAAACTAATTGTTTTATGCAAAAAATTTACGCAATCTTATTTGTGTTTGTTAGTGTTTTAAACTTACAGGCGCAAGAAAAACTTGTGACAGGATCTGTTACAGATATAAGTGGAGCATTACCAGGTGTGAGTGTTCTGATTCAGGGAAGTGATGAAGGAACAATGACAGACTTAGATGGTAATTACTCTATAAAAGTTAATAATGGACAGGTATTAGTCTTTTCATTTATAGGGTATACCACAAAGAATATTACATATAAAGGACAGGAAGTTCTGAATGTGAAGCTTGCAGACGAAGCAAGCGAATTGGGAGAAGTATTAATTACAGTGCCTTATGGTACTGCTAATAAGAAGACATATACTGGGTCAGTAGGTTTAGTGCAAGCTAAAGATATAGAAAAGGCGCAAGTAAGTGATGTGTCTAAAGCATTAGAAGGTACTGTAGCGGGACTTCAGTCTTTCTCAGCTAGTGGGCAGCCAGGGTCTAATGCAACAATTAGAATCCGTGGTATTGGATCTATGAATGCAGATAGTGATCCATTATTCGTAGTTGATGGTGTGCCTTTTGAAGGAGGGTTAAACTCTATTTCTCCTACAGATATTGAATCTATATCAGTGTTAAAAGATGCTACTGCTGCAACCTTATATGGATCTCGTGCAGCTAATGGGGTAATTATGATTACAACTAAGCAAGGTGGTAAAGAAACAAAACCTCAGATAGAAATCAGTGCAAAGCATGGTTTTTCTGATAGAGCACGTAGTGATTATAAACAATTGAGTACTAATCAGTACATGGAATTGCAGTGGGAAGCTATTCGTAATGGACAGATGGACGCTGCAAAAATGAATGCTACTGAAGCTGCTGCTTATGCAACAAATAACTTGATTGGTTCTGTTGGAATCAATCCTTATGGAACAGGTAACCCATTTCCAGTAGGTACAGATGGTAAGTTATTACCAGGGTTAAAACCTTTGTGGAATGACGACTGGAATGATGCATTGAGTCAAAATGCGAGATTTACTGATATAAACTTACGTGTCAGTGGAGGAGGTAAGAATACACGATACTATGTTTCTGGGGGATATTTAAACGATCAAGGATACGTATTAGAATCAGGTTTTAAACGTTTTAATATGCGTTCTAATATCGTGATAGATGCTAAGGATTGGTTAGAAATAGGGATGAATGTCGCTGCGTCTCATTCTATACAAGACTACCCAAAACAGGATGATAGTGCGATTAATAATGTAATTGGTTTTGCAAGAGGATTGCCTTCTTTTTATCCTATTTATCAACGTGATTTGGCCACGGGAGAATACCTAAGAGATGCAAATACAGGAGGGCTTATATATGATTATGGGAATTATAGAACTACATCTTATAGAAATTACAACTTAGTAGAAACTCTTCCATTAGATAAGAGTGAAATAAAAAGAGATGTAGCGAGTATTAGAACATACGGACAGGTTAAGTTTTTAGATAACTTAAAATTAAAGACATCTTTAAGTGTTGATTATAATAGTATGTATGACCATAGTGTGTCAAACCCTGATAAAGGGGCTTCTGCTAATTATGGAGGAAGTATTAGCCGTAGAAATACAAGAACAATTAATATGACGTTTAATAATGTTTTAAACTACAATATTGATTTAGATGATAAGAACGCTTTAGCTGTAATGGCAGGGCAAGAGTATTACCAGTATGATTCTAACTATTTTGGAGGTACTAGAGAACAGATTGCGATGATGGGATTCGAGGAGCCTGATGCTGCGTCTAGATTGATAGATTTTTATGGAAAGGCTGATAAATATAGTATGTTGAGTTTCTTCGGGAGTGTAAACTATTCTTATGATAAGAAATATTATTTATCAGGATCTTATAGAGCAGACGGATCGTCTCGTTTTAAATCATCTAATAAATGGGGAGGTTTCTGGTCATTTGGTGCTTCATGGAGAATTATAGATGAAGACTTTATGAGTGAGTATAGAGATACTTGGTTAAACAACTTATTGTTAAAAGCAAGTTATGGGGCACAAGGAAATGATAAGGTAGGATTTTATGCTTATCAAGGGTTGTATGCTATACGTAATAACTTAGGAGAATCTGGATTAGTTAGCTCTAGAATGGAAACGCCTAACTTATCGTGGGAAACGAACTTAAACTTAAATATTGGATTAGATTTTGGTTTGTTTGATAATCGTCTGACAGGTTCAGTAGAGTACTTTGAAAGAAGATCAAAAGATTTATTATTTAGTCAACAGTTGGCTCCATCTATTGGATTTGCTAGCAAAGATGTAAATATTGGAGGAATTAAAAACTATGGATGGGAATTTACTTTAGATGGTATTCCTATTCAAACAGAGGATTGGAGATGGCGTGTAGGATTAAACTTGACTACATATAAAAATAAAATTACTTCATTGCCTAGTTCTGAAATCAATAAAGGAAACCAGATATGGAAAGTAGGAGGATCTATTTATGATTTCTATTTGCCTGAGTGGGCTGGTGTAAATCCAGAGAATGGTAATGCACAATGGTATATTCAGAACGAGGATGGTAGTCGTACAGTGACAGAGAACTACAGTAGTGTAAGTGGTAATAAAAACAAAGTATATAAAGGAACTTCGTTACCCGATGTATCTGGAGGTTTCTCTACAGAGTTATCTTATAAATCATGGCAACTGTCTGCCAACTTTACTTATAATATAGGAGGTAAGATCTATAATGGGGATAAGATAGGTATGTATAGACATGCAGGTAATGGAAATACATGGAGTGCGGATATGATGGGAAGATGGACTCCTGAGAATCCTAATACTGATATAGCTAGATTAACAACTAATCCTGCTAATAGCTGGACAAATACTTCAGATCGTTTCTTGGTAGATCGTTCTTACTTAAAATTAAAGAACCTTACACTAGCTTATAACGTACCACAAGAATGGTTAAGAAAAATTAATTTATCATCTGCTTCTATCTATTTCCAAGCAGAGAATTTATTTACATGGACAAAAGAACAAGGTTTTGATCCAGAGCAAACATTCAATGGAACTACTTATTATAGATATCCAGCGATGAAGACATTGTCTTTAGGATTAAATATTAAATTATAAAGAATTAAGAAATCATGAAAAAAACAATTTTTAAATATATAGCGTTTAGTGTTCTATTTTCTATTGGAATGACTTCTTGTTCTTTAGATACTGAACCTACAGATGCAGTGGTGAATGAGAATGTTTTTACCACAGTAGAAGGTAATGACAAGGTATTGATTGGTACATGGGCTAACTTGATGGATTCATATAGCACTTATGCTAATCCAGGATATGGAGCGTTTTTAAGAACAAACGATGCTATGGGGAATGATGTAGTGGTGAATAATATGTATGGATTTAGTAGTCATTACGCCTTCACAGCTCTTTATAATCGTGGTGGGACGAATTCCTTTAGTTGGAATCTTACGTATAAGACGATTGATAATGCCAATAACGTAATTGATAAGGTATTTGCTTCAGAAGGTACTGTAAATGAAAAACAGCGTGTACGAGGTCAAGCGTTGGCGTTGAGAGGATTTATGTATTTACACTTAGCTTCTAGTTATGCATTAGCCATAGATGTAAACCCTAATGCTTTAGTAGGTCCTATTTATTTGACTGCGACTACGCCTAGTACAGTTCCTGCATCTGCAGCTACAGTGACAGAAGTGTATAAACAAGCAATTTCGGATTTAGAAGAAGCTTTGTCTTTAATACCTGATACTTATAAGAGAAATCTTAAGTATAAATTTGATAAGACAGTAGTACAAGGATTATTGGCACGTGCTTATTTGTATACTCAGAATTGGGAGAAGGCTAATTTTTATGTAGAGGCAGTTTTGAGTAAGTATGGCCAATTGATGTCTGAGGAAGATTATAAGAGTGGTTTTAATGATTCTAGTAATGTAGAGTGGATATGGGGGCATCAACAGACATCTGAACAAAGTGGAGCTTCTTATCAGTTTAATTATTTAGATGTAACATCAAAAGAGAGTTATTATTTCAGTTTTAATGCGGATCCTTATTTTAAAGAATTATTTGATGACGGGGATTATAGAAAAAGTATGATTTACTGGGCTCCAGATCCTTCTAATACTTCTCCAAAAACGAGAGATGTAGCTTATATGCGTTACGCTAAGTTTAAGTTTAAAGCTGGTCGTATAGCAGATATTGTATTAATGCGCTCTTCAGAGATGTATCTAATAAGTGCAGAAGCAAAAGCTAGATTAGGACGTGCTGATGCTGTTAATGCTTTGAATGTTTTAAAAGCAGCAAGAGGTGCTAAAGAAGTGAATGGATTAAGTGGACAAGAACTTCTTAATGAAATCTGGATAGAGAGAAGAAAAGAGTTGTTTGGTGAAGGATTTTCACGAGTGGATATTGTGCGTAACAAGTTGTCTGTAGAAAGAAAGCTATATCCTCAAGATAAATTGATTCCTTATACTTATGAGGTAATGGATAATCAAGGTAAAATAAGTCAAGTAACTGTAGATTTATTACCACAAGGACATAGAATCATTAGTTTTTCTGATAAGTCTTCTTTTGTTCCTAATAGTGTGAATTATTTATTTAGAATTCCAGAAGTAGAAGAGATAGAAAATGGAAACCTTTATAAATAAGGAAAAAATAAAAAGAATTAGTTAGCGTTTATTCATATAAAAAGGTTGCTCTTGATAATAGTATTAAGAGTAACCTTTTTGATATAAGGCTATTTAGGGATATGTTAGTACTAGAAAAAGTTATGTATTTTTGTAGTAGAATATTAATAAAAATACTCTGTTCTAGTAATAGGTTAGAGAAAGTGTTAACTTAAGGAGATAAGGATGTTAAATATAGGGGTAGTAGAAAGTCAAGAAATAACGCGTTACGCCTTGCAGGGGCTTATTAGAGAGATTTGCTCAGGAGAGGTAAGTATTGCTGAGATTGATGATTTGACAGGTTTAAAAAGCTATCTTTTGAAATATCCTAATGCGGTTATCATTGTAGATCCTTTTAGTAAGTGTCTGGAGAAGCAAACGGAGTTGTTGCTATTGTTGCGAGAACAAAATGAGAAGTCACAGTGGTTGTTATTTTTTAGTGAACTAAACGAGCAATGGCTAAAACAGTTTTTGTCTAATCGAATCTCTGCTTTTAATATTGTTTTCCAAAATGATAAACTAGAACATATCAAAGAGGGGATCTATAAGACTATTTCTAAGGAGACTTATCTGGCACCTTGGATAGTGAAGAAGTTGGAAGAGCATCAAGATAGTATTCTGAAAGTAGAGCAGGTACTTACTAATGCTGAGCGTGAGATACTAAAAGAAATAGCTTCTGGAAAAATGACTAAGGAGATAGCTGCAGACAGAAATATTAGTGCTCATACAGTGATAACACATCGCAAGAATATATTTAAAAAACTTGGTGTTAGCAATGTGTATGATGCAACGCGATATGCTATTAGAGCAGGTATTATTACTGTAAATGAGTATTATATCTAATGATAGAGATAAAAAAAACTGCTATTAAGCAGTTTTTTTGTTTTATATAAAGTTTTGATTTTTAAACATCTCAACGTTTATTTCTTCGATATAGTTTAAGACTTCGTCTCTACCTGTTTTGTCTTCTGATGAGGTAACAAAGCACGGCGGCATCTCTTCCCAGTTATCAGCTAACATTTTCTTTCTGTAATCAGCAATAAGGCTAGCTACTTTTTGTTTACCTACTTTATCGGCTTTGGTAAAGATGATAGAGAAAGGAACTTCGGCTTGTCCTAAATATTGCATGAATTCTAAGTCAATCTTCTGAGCCTCATGTCTGATATCTACTAATACAAAAGCACTTACTAATTGTTGTCTATTCTCGAAGTAATCTGTGATGAACTTCTGGAATACAGCTTTAGTCTTTTTAGATACTTTTGCGTACCCATAACCTGGTAAGTCAACTAAATACCAATTAGAATTAATTTTAAAGTGGTTGATTAGTTGTGTTTTCCCTGGTCTAGAAGAGGTTTTGGCTAAGTATTTCTGATTAGTAAGCATATTGATCAGAGAAGACTTACCTACATTAGATCTACCGATGAATGCGTATTCAGGGATAGGTTCATTAGGACACTTCTTAGCGTCAGAGTTACTAACAACAAATTCAGCTGTATTTATTTTCATTTTATTTGATATTTCTTTTGATAAACCACGCGTTTAGTAATTCGTTGAATTGATCTGGGTGTTCCATCATAGCAGCGTGTCCACACTCATCGATCCAATATAAGTCAGAATCTGGAAGTAATTCGTTGAATTCTACAGCTACTTCAGGAGGAGTTACTTTGTCATTCTTTCCCCAGATTAAACACGTAGGTACTTTTATTTTTGGCAAATCTTTAGACATATTGTGTCGTATCGCACTTTTGGCGATAGTAATAGTCTTGATTACTTTCATTCGATCATTAACTGTAGCAAAGACTTCATCTACGATTTCTTTAGTTGCTATTTCTGGATGATAAAATACATCTTCAGCTTTCTTTTTGATGTATTCGTAGTCTCCACGTTTAGGGTAACTGTCTCCCATAGCACTTTCGTATAAGCCAGAGCTTCCTGTTAATATCATCGCTTGAAGATATTCAGGATACATTTTTGAAAAGTACAAAGCGATATGTCCTCCTAGAGAATTCCCTAGCAAGATCACTTTTTTATAACCTCTTCTATCTATAAAATCTTTTACAAATTTTGCGAAAGCCTTTACGTTCGTTTTTAAAATACTGTTCGTGTAAAGTGGAAGTTCTGGAAGAACTACTTTGTAACCTTCATTTGGGAAAAAATTTGTAACACCATCAAAATTGCTCAGACCTCCCATTAATCCGTGTAAGATAACAATTGGTGTACCTTCGCCAATTTCTATAAAACGGAATTTACCATCTTCTTTTAAAGTTCGCTCCATGTAGTTTCTAAATGCGATTTTTAAATTCCCACAAATATACGTTTTTAAATATGAGAAAAATTCTAAAAGGAGTAATAATTTATTGTAAAAGTGTGAATTTGTCCATTTCAGCGCTTCTGGCCTTGTCGTAAATGCTAATTTATTGATGTTGATAAAAGAGTTTTTATGGTCAAAAGCTAGGGTTCGAATTGTGATTTGTATTTTAAAATTAAGGGCTATTAGTCAGCTGATTACCCTATTTACTTGAATTATTTAGTTTAAGACTCAAAACTTATCAACAAAGTGGGAAAAAGTGGTAAATTGTGGTAAAAAATTGACTACATTTGCTAAGATTATATTTATAGGTGTACATTGATGGCAATAATCGGAACATATGAATGCAAAATAGACGCCAAAGGAAGGGTGCTAGTACCTGCTTCTCTGAAGAAGCAGTTGCCTGGTATTGGCGATGGTTTTGTATTAAAACGTTCTGTTTTTGAGAGCTGTTTAGAGTTATGGCCTATGGCGGAATGGGATAAAATGATGAGTAAAATAGGAAAGTTGAATCCTTTTGATAAAAAGAATGATGCTTTTATTCGTCGTTTTATGGCCGGTGTGAAGAATGTTGAAATAGACGATGCAGGACGTCTTTTGATAGCAAAAGACTTGATAGATTTTGCCCAAATAAGCAAGGATCTTGTTTTTTCGTCTAAGGTAAATATAATGGAAATTTGGGATAAGAAATTGTATGAGGCAACGTTAGAGGTGGATGATTTTGATTTCGGAGAGTTGGCTCAGGATGTAATGAGTAATATAAGTTTTGATGAGTAAAGAAGAATACGGTTATCACAGACCTGTTTTGTTGACAGAGAGTATTGATGGATTAATTACTGATCCGAATGGTGTCTATGTAGATGTGACATTCGGAGGAGGAGGACACTCTAGAGAGATACTTAACCGTCTAGGAAGTGAAGGGAAGTTGTTTGCATTTGATCAAGATGAGGATGCATTAGCAAATGCATTAGATGACCCAAGGTTTACTTTGATCAATCAAAACTTTAGATATCTAAAACGTTATTTGCGTTTTCACGGAGTGAAGGAAGTAGATGGGGTTTTAGGAGATTTAGGAGTGTCATCGCATCAGTTCGACGTGCCTGAGAGAGGATTCTCAACTAGATTCGACGGTGAGCTAGATATGAGGATGAATCAGTCCGGAGATATTTCTGCTTTTAACGTAGTGAATGAGTACGAAGAAGCAGATCTTAGAAATATGTTTTATATGTATGGGGAATTAAAAAATGCCGGAGCAATTGCAAATACAATAGTAAAAGCTAGAGTAGACAATCCTATCAAGAATACAGATGAATTAAAAGAGGTGTTGGCTAGATTCTTACCTGCTCATAAGAGTGCTAGGATTTTGGCTCAGATATACCAAGCGATTCGAATAGAAGTGAATCAGGAAATGGATGTGTTAAAAGAAATGTTGGTGCAAAGCCAAGAGGTCTTGAAACCAAAAGGGAGATTGAGTATTATCTCTTATCATTCATTAGAAGATCGTTTAGTGAAACGATTTATGAAAAATGGAATGTTCGAAGGAGAACCTGAAAAAGACTTCTTTGGAAGGTTTGAAGTTCCGATGAAACAGTTAGGGAAGTTGATCTTGCCAACTGATGAAGAAATTGCAATAAATAATAGAGCTCGCTCTGCGAAATTGAGAATTGCCGAGAAAAAATGAAAAATAAAGTAAGTAGTCCAGGAGATATTATCAAAGCGAAGATTCTCGTAAATGAGAATTCGGCTAAGACTTGGGCATTTATTATTTATGTAATCATTTTAAGTTTATTGTTAATTGGTAATACTCAGTCGTATGAGGCGAAAGTATTTAAAATAGCAAAACTAACTCATGAAGTGAAGATGTTGCGTGCAGAGTTTGTTGATACACGATCAGAGTTGATGGAATTAAAGATGGAGTCCACTATCACTAAGAATTTAGAAGAAGATGGAATATTTCCTTCAGAGACACCGGCGACAAAGATCAAAGTAACAAGAGAAGTAGAAAAAGAAAGTTTTTGGGATAAGTTATGGCGCTAAATAATAAGAATATTTATGTGAATATATACCTTATCTCTGCATTAGTTTTACTCTTTGCGGGAGGGATTATCTATAGATTAGTACAGATCCAGGGGATAGAAGGAAAGGAGTTAAGAGCTAAGGCTCAAGATAAAACTAGAGTAAAGATAGAAGAGATTCCTGCTAATAGAGGGAATGTGTATTCGTCAGATGGAAGTCTATTAGCGACTTCTGTACCGGTCTTTGAAATTCGTTTTGATGGTTTGGCACCTAGTGAAAAGGATTTTTATGAGAATGTGAAGCCATTGTCTGATTCTTTAGGAGTGATGTTTAAAAAACCTTCTAGCTATTATGAGAATTTGCTTAGAAAGGCTAGAAAGAATGGAAACAGATATGTATTCATAGCTAAAGATCTTAGTTATACACAATATGTAAGAGTTAAAAGCTTTCCTCTTTTAAAAAGAGGGCCTTATAAAGGAGGGCTTATTTCTCTTCAGAAAACAATTAGGCAACATCCTATAGGCAAGATTGCACAACGTACAATCGGGTATGAAAGAAAGAATGAGGATAACTCTTTCACTCGAGTGGGAATAGAAGGAGCATTTACATCCTATTTAAGTGGAGTAGATGGCCGTAGAAAGATGCAAAGCCTTGGTAAGGATCAATGGAAGCCTATTAATGATGAAAATGAGATAGAACCTATCGATGGACAAGATATCGTATCTACCATTGATGTTTATATACAAGATATTGCTCATCATGCGTTACTAAAACAATTAGAGTATTATAGTGCAGATCATGGATGTGTGGTAGTTATGGAAGTTGGAACAGGAGCTATTAAAGCTATTTCTAATTTAGGACGATCTGAAAGTGGTAATTATTATGAAACAATTAATTATGCTGTAGGGGAGAAACATGAACCAGGATCTACATTTAAGTTAGCATCACTATTGGCTCTTTTAGAAAAGGGAAAAAGTGATACTGCTAGAATATATGATACGAATGATGGTGTTGTAAAGTTTTATAATGCAAGAGTTAGAGATTCTAAATGGGGAGGATATGGAAAGATTTCGCTAGCTAGAGGTATAGAAGTGTCATCAAACACTGTGATTACTCAAGCTGTGAATGAAGGCTTTAAAGATAAGCCTAGTGAGTTCACTAATTATCTATCTACTCTAGGTATGGATAAGGCATTAGACATACCTATTAAAGGAGCTAGTGTACCCTATATACCAAAGCCTGGTAAAAAAGGATGGAGTGGATTAGCGCTACCTTGGATGGCTTTTGGGTATGGGATTTCGATAACACCTTTGCATACTTTGACATTGTATAATGCAGTTGCAAATAATGGAGTGATGGTAAAACCAATGTTTGTATCTGAAGTTAGGGAGTTTAATAAAACAGTGGTGAAGTTTGAACCAGAGGTTTTAAACCCTCAGATTGCTTCTCCAGAAGTTATTAAACAGGTACAAGGAGTATTGACTAATGTGGTTGTAAAAGGAACAGGTAGAAAAGTAGGCTCTCCTAATTTCTCTATGGCAGGTAAAACAGGAACAGCTCAGGTAAATTATGGAAAAGGAAAAGGAAAGGATATGTATTATTCATCTTCTTTTGCTGGATACTTTCCAACAGAGAATCCAAAATATTCATGTATAGTGATTATACATAAACCAGATAGAACGAAGAGTTATTATGGAGCGGATGTGTCTGGGCCAGTATTTAAACGTATAGCACAGAAGATATACACGGATGTGCCTACAACAACAAGTTTAAGCAATATAGATGAAGTGCCGTCTAATGTGAGAACAAGTTACCGAGATTATCATGAAAAAGTAGTGGATAATCTTGAAGTTATGCCTGATGTAAGAGGAATGTACGCAATGGATGCAGTCCCTCTTTTAGAGAATCTAGGTCTGAAAGTAGAAATAAAAGGAATAGGAAAAATAAAGAAACAGTCTGTAATAGCTGGACAAAAAATAATTAAGAATCAAAAAGTAGTATTAGAGCTATCGTGAAAAAGTTAAACGAATTATTATACAAAGCAAAAATGATATCTGTTACAGGAGGTGATTTAGAACTTACTGTAACCAAGATTGCATTTGATTCACGTGAAGTTTCAAAAGGGACTCTATTTGTTGCTATACCTGGTACTGTAGTAGATGGTCATGACTATATCTCACAAGCGATTAAAGATGGTGCTAGTGCTGTTATTTGTGAGAAACTGCCACAGGATATACTAGCGGGAGTTACCTATGTTTTAGTAGAAGATAGTAATAAGGCATTAGCTATAGTTGCTAGTAATTTTTATGACAATCCTTCTTCTAAATTAAAATTGGTTGGAGTAACCGGTACAAATGGTAAAACAACTATAGCTACTCTTTTGTATACATTGTTTAAAAACTTAGGGTACGAGGTAGGTTTGTTGTCTACTGTAGTAATAAAAGTAGGTGATGTAGATTATAATGCTACTCATACTACACCTGATTCGCTTACAATCAATCATTATTTAAATGAGATGGTTGAAGCAGGTTGTGAGTACTGTTTTATGGAAGTTAGTTCGCATGGTATTGTACAGATGCGTACACATAGTCTAGAGTTTGATGGGGGGATATTTACTAACCTAACACACGATCATTTAGATTATCACAAAACATTCGCTGAATATAGAAATGCGAAGAAAGCTTTCTTTGATCAGTTGCCTAAGGGGGCTTTTGCAATAACAAATGTAGATGATAAAAATGGGTTGGTTATGACCCAAAATACAGGTGCAACTATTAAGACATATGGTCTTAAGAACGTAGCTGATTATAAAGCTGAAGTATTAGAAAGTCAGTTCTCAGGGATGTTAATGAAAATTAATCAACGTGAGATTTGGGTTCAATTAATAGGCTTGTTTAATGCTTCTAATCTATTGGCTGTTTATGCAGCAGCTATCCAATTAGGAGTGCGTGAAGAGGATGCTTTATTAGAAGTAAGCAAGTTAACTAGTGTAGCAGGAAGATTCCAATACGTAGTATCTTCTAAAAAGGTAACTGCTATAGTAGATTACGCTCATACACCTGATGCATTAAAGAATGTAATAGAAACAATTAACTCTATTCGTACCTACAATGAGAAACTAATCACTGTAGTAGGATGTGGAGGTAATAGAGATAAAACGAAAAGACCAGAGATGGCACAGATAGCGTCAGAACTGAGTAATAAAGTAATATTCACTTCAGATAATCCACGCTTCGAAGACCCTGTTGTAATCTTAGAAGAAATGGAAAAAGGAGTGGAACCTCAGAATACGATGAAGACTATAGTAGTGGAGGATCGTAAGCAAGCTATCAAATTAGCTTGTCAGCAGGCAGAAGCTGGTGATATTATTTTAATCGCTGGTAAGGGACATGAAACTTATCAGGAGATTAAAGGGGTAAGAAATCATTTTAATGATTTAGAGATTGTAACTGAATTTTTAGAACAATAGAATAAGGGAGATTTAAGGTATGTTATATTATTTATTTGAGTACTTAGATGATTATTTCAAAATTCCTGGGGCGGGGATGTTTCAATACATCACTTTCCGATCAGGTATGGCTATGATATTCTCATTGCTGATTTCGATCATCTACGGTAAGAGAATTATCAAATATCTACGAAAAATGCAGATTGGTGAGACTGTACGTGAGCTTGGATTAGAAGGGCAGAAGGAAAAAGCAGGTACACCAACTATGGGAGGGCTAATCATTATTATAGCAACTCTTATACCAGTTCTATTGTTTGCAAAACTTGACAATACTTACGTTCTGTTACTTTTACTAACAACAGTGTGGATGGGAACTATCGGATTCTTAGATGATTATCTAAAGATGAAGAAAAAAGATAAAGAAGGGCTAAAAGGACGATTTAAAGTAATTGGGCAAGTAGGGCTTGGATTAATCGTTGGAGCGGTACTTTATTTTAGTCCTACAGTGACAGTTAGAGAAATGCCTGCGAATAGAGTTTTAGTTGAAGAAGTAGCTAGTAAATATGATGTGAAATCAACAGCGACAACGATTCCTTTCCTAAAGGATAATGAGTTTGATTATTCTATATTAATCAATTGGTTAGGAGAAGGGGCAGAGAAATACACTTGGTTGATCTTTATACCTGTTGTAATATTTATCGTGACAGCTGTATCTAACGGAGCCAATCTAACAGATGGTATTGATGGATTAGCCGCGGGTACGTCAGCAATCTCAACATTTGTGTTGGGAATTTTTGCGTTTATTTCAGGTAACGTTGTATTATCAACTTATCTTAATGTAATGTATATACCTCATTCAGGTGAGATGACTATTTATATAGCCTCCTTTATGGGTGCATTGATAGGGTTTTTATGGTATAATACTTATCCTGCTCAGGTATTTATGGGAGATACAGGTAGTTTAACTATTGGGGGTATTATAGCAGTATTAGCTATCGCAGTGCGAAAAGAACTAATCATTCCAGTATTATGTGGAATATTTTTAGCAGAGAACTTATCAGTAGTATTACAGGTAGGTTACTTTAAATATACCAAGAAGAGATATGGGGAAGGAAGAAGGATATTCTTAATGTCTCCACTTCATCATCATTTTCAAAAGAAAGGTTATCATGAGAGTAAGATTGTAACTCGCTTTTGGATTATCGGAATATTGTTAGGAATATTCTGTATTGTATCTTTAAAAATAAGATAGTATGAGAGTAGTTGTATTAGGAGCAGGAGAAAGTGGAGTTGGTACAGCTGTATTAGCTATGACCAAAGGATATGATGTATTTGTTTCAGATTTTGGACAGATTGAGGATAAGTACAAGTCTGTTCTAAATGAATTCAATATACGTTGGGAAGAAGGAAAACATACAGAAACAGAAATATTAAGTGGTGATATAATAGTTAAGAGTCCTGGTATTCCAGATAAGGTAGCTATTATTCAAAAAGCATTAGCAAGAGATATTGATGTTATTTCGGAAATTGAATTTGCTTATACTTTTAATACAGAGCCATCTGTCGCTATAACAGGTAGTAATGGAAAAACAACAACGACGATGCTTACCTATCATTTATTGAGTAAGGGTGGATTGAATGTTGGTATAGGAGGAAATATAGGAGATAGCTACGCTAAGCAGGTAGCTGTGAATCCTGAAAAGTGTTATGTGTTAGAATTGAGCAGTTTTCAATTAGATGGCATACGCAAGTTTAGACCTCATATCGCTGTTATTACTAATATTAGCCCAGATCACTTAGATAGATATGATTATAAGTATGAAAATTATATCAATGCTAAGTTTAGAATTACATTGAATCAAACCAAAGAAGATTATTTAATCTATGATGATGATGATGTAGAGATTCAACGTTGGTTAACTAATAATAAAACTGCCGCTAAAAGAGTGCCATTTTCTATTACTAAAAAATTAGAATATGGAGCTTATTTAGAAGGGCAAAATATTGTAGTGGCTATGGACAAGGAAACAGTGGTTTTACCAATTAGCGAATTGGGTGTTGAAGGAAAGCACAATGTTAAGAATGCTATGGCAGCTACTGCTGTGGCACAATTAAAAAGAATAAGAAAGCAAAGTATTAGAGAGAGTTTGTCCGATTTTCAAGGAGCTGAACACCGTTTAGAAAAGGTGATGAAAGTAGAGAATGTTCAGTATATAAATGATTCTAAAGCTACTAATATAAATGCTACCTTTTTTGCGTTAGAGAGTATGAAGACACCGACAGTATGGATTGTTGGAGGTGTAGATAAAGGAAATGATTACGATGAGTTGATGCCTTTAGTTCGTGAGAAAGTAAAAAGTATTATCTGTTTAGGAGTAGACAATAGTAAGATAAAGTCGGCTTATGAACAGGTGGTTGATACATTGATTGAGGTACAAAGTATGGCCGATGCTGTGAAAATGGCACAACGCTTAGCTGAGAGTGGTGATACAGTACTGTTATCACCTGCCTGTGCAAGTTTTGATT
Organism: Myroides odoratimimus; assembly: GCF_030326305.1. Taxonomy (GTDB): domain Bacteria; phylum Bacteroidota; class Bacteroidia; order Flavobacteriales; family Flavobacteriaceae; genus Flavobacterium; species Flavobacterium odoratimimum_A. The sequence goes on from NZ_JACAKB010000003.1 coordinate 161,124, forward strand.
TGTTTAAAAATTATGAAGATAGAGGACATCAGTTTAAAGCTGAAGTAAATAATCTATAAGATAAAAATGAAAAAGTTAGTTGCTAATTTATATGGAGATAAACATATATGGACAGTAATATTTTTACTGGCCTTATTTTCGTTTGTACCTGTGTATAGTGCTAGTACTAACTTAGTGTATACGATAGGTACTGGAAAATCGACATTCTCGTATTTATTTAAGCATTTTGCGCATTTGTCTATTGGTTTTGTGCTATTGTATTTAGCGCATAAACTAGAGTATAGGTATTTTAGGCAATTGTCGATTCTTATGATGCCTGTAGCCATCGTGTTACTGTTCTTTACTTTGATTCAAGGCAAGACCATTGGAGGTGCGAATGCTAGTAGGTGGTTAGACTTAGGTGTTATTCAGATACAACCGTCAGCAATAGCTGCCGTAGTTGTACTTGGATATGTAGCTCAGTATCTAGTCAGTATTCAAGATAAAAAAGTTGAGTTTTGGCCTTCAGTATTAGAGTTGTGGTTGCCTGTTATGGTTGTAGTTGGATTAATCTTTCCAGCTAACTTTTCTACAGCAGCTTTGATCTTCTTGATGGTTGGGATACTGGTATTTGTGGGGAAGTATCCTTTTAAATACTTAGCGGCTATTTTCGGTGCAGGAATGTTGTTTGTAACCTTGTTTGTACTGGCAGCAAAAGCTTTGCCTGAAGGAACGATGCCTAACCGTGTAGATACATGGATAAGTCGTATTGATAGATTCGCTAATGCAGATGAAGGAGGAAAAGACCTTTACCAAGTAGATAATGCTAAAATAGCGATTGCGTCTGGTGGACTAATGGGAAAAGGCCCAGGGAAAAGCGTTCAAAAGAACTTTTTACCACAGTCTTCATCGGATTTTATTTATGCGATTATAGTGGAGGAATATGGAATGGTAGGAGGACTATCAGTATTGTTTCTTTATTTGTATTTGTTCTTTAGGTTTTTGATAGCAGCACATAAAGCTCCGACTTTGTTTGGAAAGTTGTTGGTTACGGGATTAGGGTTTTATTTTATATTCCAAGCCTTGATCAATATGGGGGTAGCTGTTTCATTACTACCTACTACTGGACAAACATTACCTCTGATAAGTAGTGGAGGTACATCGATATGGATGACTTGTATTTCATTAGGGGTGATTTTAAGTGTTACCAAAAAAGAACAAGAGATACAAAAGCAGGAAATGGAAAGAATGATAGAGGAAGAAAGAATGCAAGAAGAATTAAGAAAACAAGAAGAATTAAGGCAAAATCAAGAATTAGTAAAATAGATTATTAGCAAAAAACAGTATAAATGAAGCGCGCACCAAGAGTCATATTAAGTGGAGGAGGAACAGGAGGACATATTTATCCTGCTATAGCTATTGCTAATGAGATTAAGGCAAGGTATGCAGATGCTGAAATCTTATTCGTAGGAGCTGAGAATAAGATGGAGATGCAGAAGGTGCCACAAGCTGGTTATAAGATAGAAGGATTGTGGATATCTGGTATTCAACGAAAGTTGACTATAGATAATCTTGCTTTTCCGTTTAAATTGATTAGTAGTTTATGGAAGTCTGGTAAAATAATTAAAAAGTTTAAACCAGATGTAGTGATTGGGACTGGTGGTTTTGCTAGTGGTGCTGTGGTGAAAGTGGCTGCTGGTAAGAATATACCTACATTAATTCAAGAGCAGAATTCTTTTCCTGGTATAACAAATAAGTTATTGGGAAAGAAGGCAAATAAGATATGCGTGGCGTATGATCATTTAGAAAGGTTCTTTCCTGCGTCAAAGATTATAAAGACAGGTAACCCTGTTAGAAATGATTTATTAGATGTCAGTTCTATGAAGGAAGAAGGTATTCGATCTTTTGGATTAGACAGCTCTAAAGACATTCTTTTAGTTTTAGGAGGAAGTCTTGGAGCCAGAAGAATAAACCAATTGATTGAAGAGAATTTAGAAGAAATAAAGAGAAAGAATATACAAGTTATATGGCAATGTGGTAAGTTGTACTATGAGGAGTATAAAAAGTATCAGACAGAAGGGGTATTAGTGACTGCTTTTGTGGAGAAGATGAACTTAGCTTATGCAGCAGCGGATTATGTGATTTCTAGAGCAGGAGCTTCTTCTATTTCTGAATTAGCATTGGTAGGTAAGCCTGTTATGTTTATTCCTTCTCCTAATGTAGCTGAAGACCATCAAACTAAAAATGCGATGAGTATTGTAAGCGAGGAAGGAGCAATATTGCTAAAAGAGGCAGAGCTAGCAGAGCAATTTTTACCAACATTTACTGCATTAGTAGAAGATAGAGAATTGCAGAATAAGTTAGGGGCTAACTTTAGAAGGTTAGCATTACCTAATGCGACAAAAGATATAGTAGATCAAGTAGAAGCTATAATGAATATTTAAGTATGGAATTAAGTAAGATAAAGAGCGTATTTTTTATAGGAATAGGAGGCATAGGTATGAGTGCCTTAGCTCGTTATTTTAAATTTATAGGAAAGAATGTTGCAGGATATGATCGTACTGCGACACAATTAACAGATGAATTAAAAGAAGCTGGAATTGATATCCACTTTGAAGATAATTTAGAGTTAGTAAAGGATGTGTATAAGGATAAGGAAACTACTTTAGTTGTAGTCACTCCTGCGATACCTAGTACACATACAGAATGGAACTATTTTATCGATAATGGTTTTGATATTCGTAAGCGTTCTGAAGTATTAGGTTTGATAACTAAGGATACCTATTGTTTTGCAGTAGCCGGAACACATGGTAAGACTACTACTACAAGTATTCTAGGGCATCTATTATTTCAAGCAGGTGTTGATGTAACAGCATTCGTTGGAGGAGTAGTAGAAAATTATCAGACTAATCTTATAGGAAGTGGTAAAACAGTAACTGTAGTAGAGGCAGATGAATTTGATCGTTCTTTTTTAAGATTGTATCCTGATACAGCTTGTATCACTTCTACTGAGGCGGATCACTTAGATATATTTGGTACTGCAGAAGAAATGTTAGTAGCATTCCAAGACTTTGCAAATAAGATTGAGGATAAGGCTAAATTCTTTAAAACAGAACAAGTAGATTTAAATGGTATTAAAGTTGGTTTTGGAGAGGACTGTATTTATAGAATAGAGAACATATCTGTTGATAATGGATGGTATGTTTTTGATATAATAACGCCTAATGAGAGAATTGAACATGTTCGCTTTGGATTACCAGGTAGACATAACCTATCTAATGCATTAGTAGCCTTTGCTATGGCTTATAATTATGGCATAGATGCAAAGGTATTAGTTGATGGTTTAGGGAGCTTTAAAGGTGTTAGAAGAAGATTCTCTTATAAGATTAGAAGAGATGATCTTATTTATATAGATGATTATGCTCATCACCCGACAGAAATCCTAGCAGTGAGTCAGGCAGTACATGAGTTGTATAGTGATAAGATGGTAGTAGCTGTGTTCCAACCTCATTTATATAGTCGTACAAGAGACTTTATGAGTGAATTTGCTGCAGCATTATCTACTTTTGATCATGTAGTGTTATTAGATATTTATCCTGCGAGAGAGTTGCCGATAGAAGGTGTGACGTCAGCAGCATTGTTAGAGCAAATGACATCAATAGATAAAGTAGTCTTACAAAAAGGGGAGTTATTACCTTATTTAAAGGCCTCTAAGGCTGAATTGGTTCTGACGATAGGAGCCGGTGATTTAGGAGAAATGGTAGAAGATATCAAGAAAGGATTAGAATAATATAGAAAGTTTTAGTACGTGAAAAAGTTGTTTAAGAAAATAAAGTGGTCAGATGTTCGCATATTGCTATTGTGTGGACTGTTACTGTTTTTATATTCTTTTACTAATAAACGTAGTAATGATCGTGAAGTTAAGGAGATCGATGTAGTTTTTAAGGAAAGTGAGGAACACTTTGTAACTAGTAGTGAAATTCGCAATTTGCTTAAAAATAAATTTCCAAAAATTTCCGAGATTAATAGAAGTGTTTTAGATTTGAATAATCTAGAGAAAAACGTGCTAAAAAATGAATTAATCAGAAATGCGGATGTTTATTTGACGATAGATAATAGAATAATCGTAGATATTTGGCAAAAAAGAGCGATTGGAAGAGTGATAGATGGTAGTAATAATTATTATCTTGATGAGTTAGGTAAAAGGATGCCATTATCAAGTAATTTTTCTGATAGAGTTCCTATGGTGCAGGGAAAAGTGGATAAGAGTAATGAAAGAGAAATTAAGGAAATACTTGAGTTAATCAACAAGGATGAGTTCTTAAGAGAAGATGTCACAGGGATAGTTATAGAGCCAAAAGGAACTTTAATGTTGGTTAGTCGCACAAACCGTTTTGACATTTTGTTTGGAGGGTTTGATGAAATGGAAATAAAGTTACAAAACTATAAAGCCTTTGTACAGTATTTGATAAGAGAGAATGTTGAACAAGAGAAATACAAGTATATAAACCTTAAGTTTACCCAACAAGTGGTATGCACGAAATAGAAAAAGAGTATGGAAAAAGAAAATATAGCTGTAGGTTTAGACATTGGGACAACTAAGATTGTCGCAATGATTGGAAAGAAAAACGAATACGGTAAACTAGAAATTTTAGGATTAGGTAAAGCTAAAAGTCTAGGTGTTAAACGAGGTGTTGTTAACAATATCACGCAGACCATTCAATCTATTCAAAACGCTGTTACTGATGCTGAGTCAGCAGCAGGGTATAAGATTAAGAATGTAGTAGTAGGTATAGCTGGACAACATATACGTAGTATTCAACATAGTGATTATATAAGTAGAGATAATCCTGATGAAGTAATAGGAGATAAGGACATTGAGCAATTAATTACTCAAGTTCAGAAGTTGAGTATGCTTCCTGGAGAAGAAATTATACATGTACTTCCACAAGAGTTCAAAATAGATGGAGAGCCTGGTATTAAGGAGCCTATCGGAATGTATGGAAGTCGTTTGGAAGCTGTATTCCATGTAGTAGTAGGTCAAGCTGCATTAATCAAGAATGCAGGGAGATGTATTAAAGATGCAGGTTTAGAGCTTTCAGGTATTACTTTAGAGCCTTTAGCATCAGCTGAAGCTGTTCTAAGTCAAGAAGAAAAAGAAGCTGGTGTAGCACTTATCGATATCGGTGGGGGTACAACAGACTTAGCTATCTTTAAAGATGGTATTATTCGTCATACAGCTGTAGTGCCTTTCGGAGGAAATGTTATTACAGAAGATATTAAAGAAGGATGTTCTATTATAGAACGTCAAGCTGAGATTCTAAAAGTAAAGTTTGGGTCTGCTTGGCCAGGTGAAAATAAAGATAATGAGATTGTTTCTATTCCAGGATTAAGAGGAAAAGAGCCAAAGGAAATATCTTTAAAGAACTTGTCTAAGATTATCCATGCTCGTGTAGAAGAGATTATTCAGTTAGTATTCTCTGAGATTAAGAGCTATGGATATGAAAGCCCACAGAAGAAACTGATAGCTGGAATTGTTTTGACCGGAGGAGGTTCTGAATTAAAACATATTAAGCAGTTAGTAGAATACATTACAGGTATAGATACTCGTATCGGATATCCTAATGAGCATTTAGCAGGTGACTCTAGTTTAGAAATTTCAAGTCCATTATATGCTACTGCTGTAGGATTAGTAATGGAAAGTGAAAGACATCATATAAAAGGAGCGGTGTCATTAGCAGATATTGCTGCTGAAAATAAAGCTCCAGAAGAGGAGGCGTCTGTTGTTAATCGCACAGCGCCTGTGATAGAACAACCAGTTGTGTCACAAGATCCAATAGAAACAGTAAGTCAAGAAAGACCTAAGGTTTCTGAAGAACCAAAAGAGACTGAATTTAGATCGCCAACGGCAGAAAAATTTGAATCAAATTTCTTTGGTACTTTTTTTAGAAAAATAAAAGATTTTATTGAAAAGCAAGAATAAAAAGGCTACGTATATGGAGAATACAGATTTTGGAGGAATAAAGTTTGATTTACCGAAAAACCAATCAAACGTTATCAAAGTAATAGGTGTAGGAGGCGGTGGAAGTAATGCTATTAATCACATGTTCCAACAAGGAATAAAAGGTGTAGATTTTATAGTGTGTAATACTGACTCTCAAGCATTAGAAAATAGTCCAGTTCCAACTAAGATTCAGTTAGGAGTTAACCTTACTGAGGGGTTAGGAGCAGGAGCTAATCCAGAAGTGGGCCAACAGTCTGCTTTAGAAAGTATAGAAGAGATAGAGAAGATGCTAGATACCAACACTAAGATGGTATTTATCACTGCTGGTATGGGTGGTGGTACTGGTACAGGTGCTGCTCCAGTTATCGCTCAGTTGTCTAAAGAACGCGATATCCTTACAGTAGGTATTGTTACTATTCCTTTCCAATTTGAAGGTAAGGTAAGACAAGACCAAGCTTTAAAAGGGGTTGAACGTCTACGTAAACAAGTTGACTCTTTAGTAGTTATCAATAATAATAAGTTACGAGAGGTATATGGTAATTTAGGTTTCAAAGCTGGTTTCTCCAAAGCCGATGAAGTCTTATCTACTGCAGCTCGTGGTATCGCAGAGGTTATTACACATCATTATACTCAGAATATTGACTTAAAGGATGCTAAGACTGTATTATCTGATAGTGGTACTGCTATAATGGGATCTGCTACAGCTTCTGGTGAGACTAGAGCTAAAGATGCTATTGTAGATGCATTAGATTCTCCTCTATTAAATGATAATAAGATTAGCGGTGCTAAGAATGTATTGTTATTAATTGTGTCTGGTGCAAATGAGATTACAATTGATGAGATAGGTGAAATCAACGACCACATCCAGACAGAAGCTGGACATAATGCTAACATTATTATGGGGGTTGGTGAAGATGAGTCTTTAGGAGACGCTATTTCTGTAACAATTATTGCAACAGGTTTCAATATCGAACAACAAAAAAGTATTGTTACAACAGGTGAACCTAATAAGATTATTCACGTATTAGAAGGTGACCAAAAGTTAGAGCATAATTTAATGCAAGCTTCATCTGTAGAGTCTTTCGGTTATTCTTCTCCAGATGAGCCATTATCTAAGGTTACTACTATTATTTCTTCTCCAGAAGAGGCAGTAGAAGAAACAGAAAAAATTACTGTACATCAGTTAGGTGATTTTGAAGATGAAGACCTTGATGAAGGTATCTCTGTAGAGGCAATTAATGAGGATGACGTTCAAGTAAATCAAGTGACAGCAGAAGCTACTGAAAAAGCTAGTGATGCTAATGGATTAGACGTTTTTTTTGAAATCGTAACACCTTCTGAGGAAGTAAAAAAAAATACTAATATTTCAGAAGAGCAAAATTTAGCAAAAACAAAAGATATAAGAGATATAAATGTTGTTGATCCTGAGTTTGTTATTGTAAATGTAGCAAAAAGACCAGAAACACAAGTGTCTCAACAGCCACAAGCAAATGCTCCTATAGTGTATCATTTAGAAGATGATGTGGTAGAAGCAAAAAGCAATATTGCTTATGGTAATGAAGCTAAATCAGTTCAAAATATGACCGCTCCTAAAGAAGAAATCATCATGTTCTCTTTAGAAGATTACACAGATAAAGAAAGTGAGTTAGCATCTGCTAAGCCGGTTAATAAACATCAAGATGCAATAGAGGATGAATTCAGGTTCTCTATTAAGTCTGAAGAATCAACTCCTGCTGTAGAAGCGTCTAATACTGTCGTAGAAGAAGAGCTAGATGAAGTAAATCCTATAGAGATGAGTATAGAGGAATTTACTCTTAAGAGTCGTGCTGCTGAACGTAGAAAAAAGATGAAAGAGTTTAACTATAAGTTTAATAATACGAATAGTCAGTTAACAGAACTAGAGCGTGAGCCAGCTTATAAAAGAAGTGGAGTAGACTTACACGAGTCTGATGAGACAACTAATAAGTCACGCATTACTTTCGGATTAGATAGTAATAACGATGGACAGTTAAGATCTAATAACTCATATTTACACGATAATGTAGACTAAGTTATTATTTAACTAAAGATATAGAGCCCGAAGAACGTTGTTTTTCGGGCTTTTTTATATATTTGCAAAAAATAAAAATATTTGATATGAGTTTACAATCAAAGATAATGGACGCTATAAAAAGTGCGATGAAAGCGAAAGATACAGTAGCTTTAGAAGCATTAAGAGCAGTAAAGTCTGAGTTATTATTAGCTCAAACTCAATCAGGAGCACAAGCAGACCTTACTGAGGAAGAAGAAATTAAAATTCTTCAAAAGTTAGTGAAGCAGAGAAAAGACAGTGCTAATATTTTTTCAGAGCAAGGTAGAAATGATTTAGCTGAGCCAGAAATAGCACAAGCTACAATCATAGAACAATTCTTGCCAGAGCAATTATCAGAAGAAGAAGTTCAAAAAATAATAGGTGAGATAATTACTAATGGTGGTTTCAGTGGCATGTCTTCAATGGGACAAGTAATGGGAATCGCTACTAAAGAATTAGCTGGTAAAGCTGATGGTAAGACCATCTCATCTGTAGTAAAATCTCTATTGTCTAAATAGTAGATTTAATGTCCGTGTAGTTCAACTGGATAGAATATCAGATTTCGGCTCTGAGGGTTGGGGGTTCGAACCCTCCCGCGGACGCAAAATATATACGCTATTGTCTATAATTAGATAATAGCGTTTTTTGTTTTTATATACTTTACTGTTTTCTATTGTGATGGCCTATGTAGAAAACTATCCCTTAGTTAGAGAAAAGTTTCCTGAGAAGTATGTTTTATACTCTGACTATCTCTTTAGTGCATTTATGCTATCAGATATTGACCGTAGTTTGATAGTATAGTGATCGCATAGTTTTCCCCCTTTTTTATGCGATCACTATGCGATCACTATCCGACCACTATGCGATGACAACTGTTTCTGTCTTAAAATAGCGATACAGTTATTGATTATAATCCTGCTTTTAATTGTACACTTCTGTCTGTTGAATGGAGGTGAGTATTCTTTTTTGTGTTAGGTAGATGTTATGCTACCAAGATGTTTTCCTTTTGTTAAAAGTGGAAAATAGTTATAAATACTATGAGAGGTTGCAGTTGGTGTTGTGTTAGAAGGATAAGAAAAATGTGTTTTCGTAAAAAATAAAAGAAAAAACATGGAATCTGATAAATATCATATTTTTAGATATAGTGTTGGGTTACATTTGTCCTAACAAAATAAGTTATGATATGAGACAGAATGTACCAATTTCTAGTATTATGGCTTCAAAACTAGTCAAATTAAATCTAACAGATTCATTGACAAAGGCTGAAAAGTTATTTAAGGAGAACAAGATTAGACATCTTCCTGTGTTATCTGGAGGAAAGTTGGTAGGGATTCTTAGTTATACTGACTTAGTAAGAATTAGTTTGGCTGAGACAGTAGGGGATAATGATGATATTATCGATACTACTATATATAATATGTTCTCTATAGAACAAGTAATGGTTAAGGACGTTGTGACTATACAGGCAGACTGTAGTATAAAGGAAGCAGCCGAAATAATTATCGAAAGAGGATTTAGATCATTGCCTGTTATGGAAGGAGATATATTAATAGGCATGCTTACGAGTACTGACTTGATTAAGTATTTGATAAAGCAATACGAATAAGATATAAAAAGAATTGCTATAAAAAAGATTATTATATTTTGTAGTTTGTGAGTTTGGCTACGAAATTACATATTGTTGTTTGAAAAAAGCATTAGAGGTGAGTTCTAATGCTTTTTTGCTTTTATACCTATTTGTGATTTTTTTGTAATACTTCTATTGATAGAATGAAGTGATTGTTATATTTGTTTTTCTATAAAACCATAAGTAAGATGAATAATTTATATCAAGAGCTTTTAGTGGCAGCTAAGGCAATATTAGAATCTAGTGTATTAGATAGAACAGAGAAACTACAGCAAGTATGTGTTCTTTTAAATGAGAAAATAGCTTACTATGATTGGGTGGGATTCTACTTTGCAGTGCCAGAAGAGAGAGTACTTCATTTAGGTCCTTACAGCGGGCCTGAGACAGACCATACAGTGATTCCTTTCGGTAAAGGGATTTGTGGGCAAGTGGCTGTTAGTAATGAGACTTTTTTAGTAGAAGATGTGACTGCTCAAGATAATTATATTGCATGCAGTATTACTGTTAAGTCTGAGATCGTAGTTCCGTTATTTGTTGATGGAGTTAATATCGGACAGATAGATATTGATTCTAATACGATTAATGCATTTACAGCTGAGGATCAATCGTTTTTAGAATTACTGAATGTAGAAATAGCTAAATTATTTATTTAGCTTCTATTGTAGATAAAGCTTGCGTTTTGTTTGGATTATACTGTTATTAATTGAAGTCTTGGTAATCAATGCACTAGAGGGTAGATAAGAACCTAAAAAAAAGTGTATTATTTATAGTTGTATTTTGAAAAATAAAATTACCTTTGCAAACGTAAATATGGATACACCGTATTTCATGCATAAAAATCATTAAAAATAATATTGGCATGTATTTATCAAAAGAGAAAAAAGCTGAGATCTTCGCACAACACGGTGGAGCTGCAGCTAACACTGGATCTGCTGAAGGACAAATCGCTTTGTTCACATACAGAATCACGCATTTAACTGAGCACTTGAAAAAAAATCGTAAAGATTATAATACAGAGCGTTCATTAGTTCTTTTAGTAGGTAAAAGAAGAAGACTTCTTGACTACTTAAAGAATACAGAAATTAACAGATATCGTGAGATTATCAAAGTATTGGGTATTAGAAAATAATCAATATAGAGAAGAGGTGCCTTTGTGCGCCTCTTTTTCTTTTTAGCCTTTTTGCAGAAAAAGTCTGGTTTTTCATTGGGTTTCATACAACTACACAACAACACACACAACACAACACACAATTATTAATGTCTCTCTTCGGAGAGACAGAAACCCTAAAGTATTAATTTATTATGATTCCTAAGGTAACTAAAGAGATTATCGATTTAGGAGATGGCCGTAGCATCTCGATCGAAACTGGGAAATTAGCGAAACAAGCAGATGGTTCTGTAGTTGTTCGTATGGGAGACTGTATGCTTTTAGCTACAGCTGTATCAGCGAGAACTGCTAACCCTGGTGTAGACTTCCTTCCTTTAACTGTAGATTACAGAGAAAAATTTTCTGCTGCTGGACGTTTTCCAGGAGGCTTTTTTAAACGTGAGGCTCGTCCGAGTGACCAAGAGGTGTTAACAATGCGTTTAGTAGACCGTTGTTTACGTCCATTGTTCCCAGATGACTATCACGCAGAAACACAAGTTATGATTCAATTAATGTCTCATGACGAAAATGTAATGCCTGATGCATTAGCTGGATTAGCTGCTTCTGCAGCATTAGCAGTGTCAGATATTCCATTTTATAATTCTATTTCTGAGGTAAGAGTTGCTCGCGTTGATGGGCAGTTCATCATCAATCCATCTAGAGAACAACTAGACGCATCTGATCTTGATATGATGATCGGTGCATCTAAAGACTCTGTATGTATGGTGGAGGGTGAGATGAAAGAAATCTCAGAACAAGAGATGATTGATGCAATTAAGTTTGCTCATGAAGCGATTAAAGTTCAAATCGAAGCTCAAGAGAAAATGCGTGCTGCATTAGGACTTACTTACCGTGAGTACGAACCAGAAGCAACTGATGCAGAGGTGGAGAAAATCGTACATGATGCAGCGTATGCTAAATTGTATGACATAGCTTCTCACGCTAGTGCTAAAGCTGAGCGTGGAGAGAAATTCGCTGAGGTGTATGAAGAAGTTAAAGCTTTATTCTCTGAGGAAGATTTAGAAGAGAAAGCTGAACTAATCAGTACATACTTTAAGAAAACTCAAAAAGAGGCCGTACGTAACCTTATTTTAGATCAAAACATTCGTCTTGATGGTCGTAAGACTACTGAGATTCGTCCTATCTGGAGTGAAGTAGATTACTTACCTTCAGTGCATGGATCTTCTATCTTTACACGTGGTGAAACGCAAGCGTTAGCTACTGTAACACTAGGTACATCAAGAGATGCGAATATTATCGACTTACCAAGTGAGCAAGGTGAAGAGAAGTTCTACTTACATTATAACTTCCCTCCATTCTCTACAGGTGAGGCAAAACCATTAAGAGGTACTTCTCGTAGAGAGGTAGGTCATGGTAACTTAGCACAACGTGCTTTGAAAAACATGATCCCTGCAGACTGTCCTTATACTATTCGTTTAGTATCTGAGGTATTAGAGTCTAACGGTTCTTCTTCTATGGCTACTGTATGTGCTGGTACTCTAGCATTAATGGATGCAGGTATTCAAATTGAAAAACCAGTTTCAGGTATTGCAATGGGACTTATCTCTGATGCAAAAACTGGACGTTGGGCTGTATTGTCTGATATCTTAGGTGATGAGGATCACTTAGGAGATATGGACTTTAAAGTTACTGGTACTAAAGATGGTATCACTGCATGTCAAATGGATATTAAGATCGAAGGATTAGCTTATGATATCATGGAGCAAGCGTTAAAACAAGCTCTTGATGGTCGTATGCATATCTTAGGATTATTACAAGAGACTATCGCTGTACCTAATCCTACTGTTAAACCTAAAGCTCCTAAGATTGTTACTGTTACAATTCCTAAAGACTTTATCGGTGCAGTTATCGGACCAGGTGGTAAAAACATCCAAGCGCTTCAAGCAGAAACTGGTACTACTATCGTTATTAACGAAGAAGGTGATTATGGTATCATCGAAGTATTAGGTACTGATCAAGCAGGTATGGATAGAGCATTAGCTGCTATTAGCAACACTACTTTCTCTCCAGTAGAAGGTGAGACTTACCATGTGAAAGTGGTTAAGATGCTTGACTTCGGTGCAGTAGTAGAATTTGTACCAGGTAAAGAAACTTTACTTCACGTATCTGAATTAGATTGGAAACGTATTGAGAATGTATCTGATGTTCTTAAAATGGGAGATGAATTAGATGTTAAGTATTTAGGTATAGACCCTAAAACTAAAAAAGCTAAAGTATCTCGTAAAGCTTTAATGCCACGTCCTCCTAGAGAAGAGAAAAAAGACGCGGCTCCAAAACAAGAAAATAAATAAGAGTAATTCTTTTTATTATATAAAGGACATCTAGTAATAGGTGTCCTTTTTTTTGTGTTCATTTTTATGAGATAGCTAGTCTGTGGGGGAGTATTTTGGATATATGTTAGTATATCTTGTTTCTTCTTTTCATATCTACATTGTAAACTGTTGATTATTGTCATTGTGATAGTTGTGTTTTTTCGGTTAATAATGGTGTTTTTTGGTTAAGTCATTAATTTGTATTATATTAGCAATTAACGTTAATAGGGGATGGCATGCTTATATATTTCTAGCATGTGTATTCAACTCCTATCCAAATTCAAGTTTGATATACTTGACCTTATTTTCAGCATATAATTATGCTGCCTAATGTACATCGCTTATTAGGTGTATCTATTATAGAATACGAACATGTGGTATTCTATCTCGGCTGAGCAATCAGTGATAATCATTTTATTAATTTCTTCACTTTATAGTGAGGACAAATTCGTTATGTAGTTATGTTAAATTTAAAAGTTGGAATTATTGGTGCTGGTCCGAGTGGATTAGCCATGTTACGTGCGTTCGAGTCAGAACAAAAAAAAGGTAACCCTATTCCAGAGATTAAATGTTATGAAAAGCAAGATAATTGGGGAGGAATGTGGAACTATACTTGGCGTACAGGTGTAGGAAAATATGGAGAACCAATACACGGGAGTATGTATAAATACTTATGGTCTAATGGACCTAAAGAGTGTTTAGAGTTCTCTGATTATACTTTTATGGAGCACTTTAAACAACCTATATCTTCATACCCACCGAGAGAGGTGTTATTCGATTATATCCAAGGGCGTATTAAGCAGAGTAATGCAAGAGATTTTATCAAGTTTAATACCGTGGCTAGATGGGTAGATTACCTGGAAGACAAGAAACAGTTTAGGGTCATATTTGATGACTTAGTAAAGAATGAAACCTTTGAGGAATATTTCGATTACTTAGTAGTGGGAACTGGACACTTCTCAACACCAAATATGCCTTATTTTAAAGGAATAGATAGCTTCCCTGGAACAGTGATGCATGCGCACGATTTTAGAGGAGCAGATCAGTTTATAGATAAAGATATTTTATTGATAGGAAGTAGTTATTCTGCTGAGGATATCGGTGTACAGTGTTTTAAACACGGTAGTAGATCAGTTACTATTTCGTATAGAACCAATCCTATAGGAGCTAAATGGCCTAAGGGGATTGAGGAGAAACCAATTGTGACACATTTCGAGGATAATGTGGCTCACTTTAAAGATGGTTCTAAGAAAGAATATGACGCAGTAATTCTGTGTACTGGATACCAACATAAGTTTCCGTTTCTACCAGATAATTTAAGGTTAAAGACAAAGAATAATTTGTATCCAGATAATCTGTATAAAGGAGTGGTGTTCAATGAGAATGAGCGACTAATCTTTTTAGGGATGCAAGATCAGTATTATACGTTCAATATGTTCGATACGCAAGCTTGGTTTGCTAGAGATTATATGTTAGGACGTATTACTTTACCTAACAAAGAAGCAAGGGATAAGGATATCGCTAAATGGGTAGAGCGTGAAAAAAAATCTGTAACAGGAGAAGAGCATGTAGACTTCCAGACTGATTATATCAAAGAATTGATAGAAATGACAGATTATCCTACATTTGATCTAGATAGAGTGGCGGAGATGTTTAAAAGTTGGTTAAATGATAAAGAGACTAATATTCTAAATTATAGAGATAAAGTATATACTTCTGTGATGACAGGTGTTACAGCAGAAGAGCATCATACACCATGGATGAAGGAGTTAGATGATAGCTTAGAAAGGTATCTAGATGAGGTAGAGGTAGATGAGTTAGAATTAAGTAAAGAGAATTACTACTAAGATAAAAGAGTTATAATTTTTATAAAATAGAGTTAGCGCTACAGGATTTTGATTTTGTGGCGCTTTTTTTGTGTAGATAAAGTGAGGTTAAAAAATATTTTTAAAAATGTTGTAACCTTTTAGTAAAAGTATACGTATAACTAATGTGTGAAGAGCACATCATAGCAAAAATAAGGATAGAAATAATATGAGACAACTTAAAATTACCAAGCAGGTAACGAATCGTGAGACCGCTTCTCTAGATAAGTACTTGCAAGAAATTGGTAAAGTAGATTTAATTACTGCGGATGAGGAAGTAGAGTTAGCGCAACGAATCAAAGCAGGGGATCAAAGAGCACTTGAGAAATTAACGAAAGCAAACTTACGTTTCGTAGTATCGGTGGCAAAGCAATATCAAAATCAAGGATTGACATTACCCGATTTAATTAATGAAGGAAACTTAGGTCTGATCAAAGCTGCACAGCGTTTTGATGAGACACGAGGATTTAAATTCATTTCTTATGCAGTATGGTGGATTCGTCAGTCGATTTTATCAGCTTTAGCAGAACAATCTCGTATCGTACGTTTACCATTGAACAAGATCGGTTCTATTAATAAAATTAATAAGATGTATGCTTTATTAGAGCAATCTAATGAACGTCCACCTTCAGCAGAAGAAATCGCTGTAGAACTTGATATGACTGTAAATGATGTAAAAGAGAGTATGAAAAACTCTGGTCGTCATTTATCAATGGATGCTCCGTTAGTAGAAGGAGAAGATTCTAACTTATACGATGTATTGCGTTCAGGTGAGTCTCCTAATCCAGATAGAGAGCTTATTCATGAGTCTCTTAGAACTGAAATCGAGAGAGCATTAGAAACTTTGACTCCTAGAGAAGCTGACGTTGTACGTTTATACTTCGGTTTAGGTGATCAACATCCTATGACATTAGAAGAAATAGGAGAAACATTCGATCTTACAAGAGAGCGTGTTAGACAGATTAAAGAGAAAGCTATTCGTAGATTAAAACATACGTCTAGAAGTAAAATCTTAAAAACTTATTTAGGATAATATAGATTAGAAGCGTTACTATTTAGGTAACGCTTTTTTTTATACCTTAGGTTAGTGTATATTTGTATTGTGAGAAAGTTTTTATTTATAATCATATCCTTATTAGTATTTAGACCAGTAGTGCCTTTGGTAGACTATCTGGTAGACTATGATTATATTGCTACTTTTTTATGTGTGAATCAAGATAAGCCTGAGATGCATTGTAATGGACAGTGTTATCTAATGCAAGAATTAGCTAAAATCGCTAAGGAAGAACAAAAGAAAGATGCTGTTAAGCAGGTATATAATATTGCTTTTGTTTTGATGTATGTTGATTATAAATCTGAACTACCTACACCTAATTTTGATATAAAAGGTGTTCATAAGGTTTACGATAGATATAATAATTTATATTCCTCATTATTTAGTCGTCAGGATCTACGTCCTCCCCTCGTTTAATTATTATTTATAATATAATTATTTGATCAACTAATTTATAATAGTGTGGTCAATGAGCTTATGTATAATATTAATTAAAGATTCTTATGTCAACTAAGATTATAAAATCCTTTTCTATCAATTATTTTACACAGGATCAGTCTTCATTTTTTATTAAATCAATAAGTGCCTTAGGCAATGCTTATCCTTTATTAAAAGATAGTTTTAGGGCTAACTTTTACATGATTGTCTTTGTGTATAGTGGGAACTATTCTATTAAGATTAATGGAGTTGATTATGTTGATTATCAGTCAAGCGTTTACTTTATAAAACCAGGAGATATTGTACAGATGCAATTCAATGGTGAGTGTACTGGTATATTCATAGGTTTTGAAGATTCTTTCTTTTCTCAGCGCTATCATGAGAACATATTGCGTTATTTTGATTTCTTTCAATTGGATAGCGCTTCTCAGCAAATAGTGAGCGAAAGTGTACGTGCTAAGGTAGTGTTGTTGGTGGATATGATGTTGGGAGAGTACGGTACTGATAGAGTATATCGAATGAAGGTTCTGCGTTCTTATTTAAATATATTGTTATGTGAGTTGCAGAGTGTGGATGAAGATGATCAGCATCTTGCGATAGAGTACAATAAGGCTAGTTATAACGATCGTATTCTTGCTTTTATGGATTTAGTCGAAGTTCACTTTAAAGAGGCTAAAACGCCTTCTTTTTACGCTGAGAAGCTCTGTGTGACTCCTAATTACCTCAATAAACTTTGCAAACAGGAACGAGGCATAACAGCAGGACAACTAGTTCGTCAGCGCATTGTGGTAGAGGCAAAGAGACTGTTACAGTTTAGCACATTTAATGTCAATGAGATTGCACAAGAATTGTGCTTTGATAGCACATCTTACTTTGTTACATTCTTTAAAAAACAAGAAGGGATTACACCAGATCATTATCGCAAGTCATTTTCTTGAATAAAATGTAATGACTAGTTAGAGAACATAGATATATATTTTAAGGAGAGCGACTGACTCTTAAATATAAGTATAAAAAAAACGAGACTATTAAGTCTCGTTTTTTTTATTTCTTAGTGTTGGTACACTACATATTTTGTATCACCTTCAGTTTCTACTTTAGTAAGATTGTGAGAAGCAAGTCCTTTCATTGCTTTATCCCATTTTTTACCACTTAAAGCAGCTTGTTCTTTTAAAGAACCTAATTCTACTTTATTGTCATTGTTTTCTAATATCTGAATAATGATTTTCTCTTCATCTGATAACTCTACTGAAGGAGTTGTTTTTTCTGGTCTCATTTGAGGGAAGAATAATACTTCTTGAATAGATGGATTGTTTGTTAAGAACATAATTAAACGATCCATACCGATACCTAATCCTGATGTAGGAGGCATACCATATTCTAAAGCACGTAAGAAGTCTTGGTCGATAAACATCGCTTCATCATCTCCACGATCAGCTAAAGCCATTTGAGCTTCGAAGCGCTCTCTTTGGTCGATAGGGTCATTAAGCTCAGAGTAAGCATTAGCAATCTCTTTACCACAAACCATTAGCTCAAAACGCTCTGTCAATTCTGGATTATCTCTATGTGCTTTTGTCAATGGAGACATTTCTTTTGGATAGTCAGTAATGTATGTTGGTTGAATGTAGTTTCCTTCACATTTCTCTCCAAAGATTTCGTCGATAAGCTTTCCTTTACCCATTGTTTCATCTACTGGGATACCCATGCCTAAAGCAGCTTGACGTATCTCATCTTCTGATTTACCAGTGATATCAAATCCTGTAAACTCCTTAATAGAGTCTGCCATCGTGATACGTTTGTAAGGAGCTTTAAAGTCGATTTCGTGTTCTCCGAAAGTAGCTTTAGTCGTTCCGTTAACAGCGATAGCACAGAACTCTAATAAGCGCTCTGTAAACTCCATCATCCAGTTGTAGTCTTTATAAGCTACATAGATTTCCATAGCTGTAAACTCTGGGTTGTGTGTTCTGTCCATTCCTTCGTTACGGAAGTTTTTAGAGAACTCATACACTCCGTCAAAACCACCAACGATAAGACGTTTTAAGTACAATTCATTAGCAATTCTCAAGTATAATGGAATGTCTAACGCATTGTGGTGAGTGATGAATGGACGAGCAGAAGCTCCACCAGGGATAGACTGTAATACAGGAGTCTCTACTTCCATATAACCAGCTTCATTAAAGAACTGACGCATAGCGTTGAATAACTTCGTACGTTTAATGAAGATATCTTTATTTAATGGGTTTACCACTAAATCAACATAACGCATTCTATAACGCAATTCTGGATCTGTAAAAGCGTCAAACGTATTTCCTTCTGCATCCGTTTTTGGTAATGGAAGTGGGCGTAAAGATTTACTTAATAGTTGTAATCCTTGTACACGTACTGTTTTTTCTCCTACTTGTGTAGTGAATAACTCTCCTTCGATACCAATGAAGTCACCTAAGTCAATAAGTTTTTTGTAAATCTCATTGTAAAGAGTTTTGTCCTCTCCTGGGCATAACTCATCACGATTGATATATAACTGAATCTTCCCTTCGCTATCTTGAATAGTTGCAAAAGAAGCTTTTCCTTGTATTCTTGAAGACATTAATCTACCAGCCACGATAACCTTCTTACCTTCTTCAAAATCGTTCTTTATTTCCTTAGATGTATGGTCTACTGGAAATAGATTAGCAGGATAGGGATTCACACCAAGCTCTTGTAACTTGCTCAGCTTTTCTCTTCTGATGATTTCTTGTTCTGAAAGTTGCATAATAACTGTAAATTAATTTAAAAGGCAAATATAGTTAATCTTTGAAAATGCGACAATTAGTATTCGCTATAAAACGACTTAATTTGCAATACTTTGTAATAAAACAAAGTAGGCCTCATCATTTTAACTTCATTAACGAGGGAGTTGACTAAAAAATGCCGAAATTTGTATCAAACAAAATTATTTAGTCATGAGTTTAGGAAGAGTATTATTATCTATTTTTTTGCCACCTTTAGCAGTTTTAGACAAAGGATGTGGATCTATTTTGATTGTAACACTTTTGACTATTGCAGGTTGGGTACCAGGAGTTATTGCGGCATTAGTCATACTTAATAATCCTAAATACAATAAATAACAGACAACACAATGAATAAAAAAGTAAAGCTTATAGATTTAGGCGAGAAAGATTATAAAGAAACGTGGGATTACCAAGAAGAAGTATTTCAATCTATTTTAGATGTCAAAATTAGAAATAGAAGAGAAGAACGTTCAGATGATACTGATAATTATTTATTATTTGTAGAGCATCCACATGTTTATACATTAGGAAAAAGTGGTGATGTACACAATATGCTTTTAAACGATGAACAGTTAAAAGCAAAAGGAGCTACATTCTATAAGATTAATAGAGGAGGAGATATTACTTATCACGGGCCTGGTCAGGTAGTAGGATATCCTATCTTAGACTTGGAGAACTTTTTTACCGATATTCATAAATATCTACGTCTATTAGAAGAGACTATTATTTTAGTTTTAAAAGATTATGGTATAGAGTCTAGTAGAAGTGAGGGCGAGACAGGAGTGTGGTTAGGAGTAGGGACACCTTTCGCGCGTAAGATATGTGCGATGGGCGTAAGAGCTTCTCGCTGGGTGACGATGCATGGTTTCGCTTTAAATGTTAATTCAGATTTAGGTTATTTTGACAATATTATTCCATGTGGTATTCGAGGTAAGGGAGTTACTTCTCTGAATGTTGAATTAGGTGTGGAGCAGGTAGATGAAGATGAGGTAAGAGCTAAAATCATCAAGTATTTCTCAGAATTATTCGAAGTAGAAATTATTAAACAATAAGCAATATACATCCCAAGAGCCTTCGCTGTTGGGATTTTTTTTATCTTTGTACAAACAACACAATTATATGAAAAATACGATTATAGCACCTTCAGTATTAGCAGCAGACTTTGCTAATCTTCAGAGAGATATTGAAATGGTGAATAACAGTCAAGCAGATTGGTTTCACATAGATATTATGGATGGAGTATTTGTACCAAATATCTCTTTTGGGATGCCAGTTTTAGCTGCTATTAATAAGCATGCTAAGAAGACATTGGACGTTCACTTAATGATAGTAGACCCTGATCGTTATATTAAGACATTTAAGGAGCTAGGAGCAGATATTTTAACTGTGCATTATGAAGCATGTACACACCTACACCGCACAGTACAAGCTATCAAAGCTGAAGGGATGAAAGCTGGTGTAGCTCTTAATCCACATACACCAGTAAGTGTATTAGAAGATATCATACAAGACTTAGATTTAGTACTTGTCATGAGTGTTAATCCTGGCTTTGGAGGACAGAGCTTTATAGAGAATACGTATGAGAAAGTGCGTAAACTAAAGGCAATGATAGATGCTAAGGGAGCAACTGTAATGATAGAAATAGATGGAGGAGTGAACAATAAAAATGCAAAGGCTCTAGTAGATGCTGGAGTAGATGCATTAGTAGCAGGTAACTTTGTGTTCAGTGCTGCAGATCCTATTGCAACTATTGCAGATTTAAAAGAAATTACTTCTAAGTAAGAAGTTTAAATAAGTGATAAAAAAAGGCTTAGTGTATTCAGTACACTAAGCCTTTTTTTTGTTATTATTGGTAAGATAAAAAATAAGAGGCTGTCTTTTGGACAACCTCTTATATAATATTGAAATAAGATAAGGTATTACATCATACCTGGCATACCACCACCCATAGGCATAGCAGCAGCGCTGTCATCTTTAATATCTACTAATGCACACTCAGTGATTAAGATCATACCAGCTACAGAAGCAGCGTTTTCTAAAGCTACTCTAGTTACTTTCTTAGGATCGATTACACCAGCGTTAAGCATATCTACATACTCGTTTGTTTTAGCATTGTATCCGAAGTTTTCTTTTCCTTCTAATACTTTAGAAACAACTACAGAACCTTCTAATCCAGCATTCTCCACAATAGTTCTCAATGGAGCTTCTACAGCTTTTGCAATGATAGCGATACCTGTTTCTTCGTCAGCATTCTCAGCATTGATATTAACAAGAGTGTTTTTAGCTCTTAGTAAAGCAACACCTCCACCAGCTACGATACCTTCTTCTACAGCAGCTCTAGTAGCGTGAAGAGCGTCATCTACGCGATCTTTCTTCTCTTTCATCTCTACTTCAGATGGAGCACCTACGTATAATACAGCTACACCACCAGCTAACTTAGCTAAGCGCTCTTGTAACTTCTCTCTGTCATAGTCAGAAGTAGTAGTTTCCATTTGAGCTTTGATTTGGTTGATTCTGTTTTTGATCATATCAGCTTCACCGTCACCACTCACGATAGTAGTATTGTCTTTATCGATGTTAACTCTCTTACAAGTACCTAACATTTCTAAAGTAGTATTTTCTAATGTATATCCTTGCTCTTCAGAGATAACTACACCACCTGTTAAGATAGCGATATCTTCTAACATAGCTTTTCTTCTATCTCCGAATCCAGGAGCTTTAACAGCAGCGATTTTTAATGCTCCTCTTAACTTGTTTACTACTAATGTAGATAACGCTTCTCCATCTACATCTTCAGCGATGATTAATAGAGGTTTTCCTGATTGAGCGATTGGTTCTAATATTGGTAAAAGTTCTTTAAGAGAAGATACTTTCTTGTCGTATAATAAGATATATGGAGTATCTAAATCTACTTCCATTTTTTCTGAGTTTGTAACGAAGTATGGAGATAAGTATCCTCTGTCAAACTGCATTCCTTCTACTACATCTACATAAGTCTCAGTACCTTTAGCTTCTTCTACAGTGATAACACCTTCTTTACCTACTTTTTCGAATGCTTGAGCGATTAACTCACCGATGAAGTCATCGTTATTAGCAGAGATAGACGCTACTTGTTTGATCTTATCCATAGAACCACCTACTTCTTGAGATTGTTTTCTCAAGTCTTCTACGATGATTTCTACCGCTTTATCTATACCGCGTTTTAAGTCCATAGGGTTTGCACCAGCAGCTACGTTCTTAAGACCTTCTTTTACGATAGCTTGAGCTAATACAGTAGCAGTAGTTGTACCGTCACCAGCTAAGTCATTCGTTTTAGAAGCAACCTCTTTCACCATCTGAGCACCCATGTTCTCTAATGTGTTCTCTAACTCAACTTCTTTAGCTACAGACACACCATCTTTAGTTACTGTAGGTGCACCAAATGATTTACCGATGATTACGTTTCTTCCTTTTGGTCCTAATGTTACTTTTACTGCATTTGCTAAAGCGTCCACTCCACGTTTTAAACCTTCGCGTGCTTCGATGTCGAATTTAATATCTTTTGCCATTTTATTCTTTTGGATTTAGTTGTTAATGATTCAATTTTAAACGATTGCTAAGATGTCGTCTTCTCTCATGATTAGGTAGTCTGTACCTTCTAATTTTAGATCAGTACCAGCATATTTACCGTATAGTACAGTATCTCCTACTTTTACTGTCATTTCATGATCTTTAGTCCCATTTCCTACAGCTACTACAGTACCTCTTTGTGGTTTTTCTTTAGCTGTATCAGGGATGAATAATCCTGAAGCAGTTTTAGTTTCAGCTGGTAATGGTTCGATAAGAACTCTGTCTGCAAGTGGTTTAATATTTACTGCCATAGTTTTATAGTTTATGAAATTGAATTATTATTTTTAATTATTATAGATAATCAAAAGGCATAAAGTGTGCCAAAGCTAAAAAGTGACATTATAGGCAAAAAAAAATGCCAGCTTGACAGCTGGCATCTTGTGTATTGTTTGAAGCTAAAATTATTCAGCTTGATTTTGAGTCTCTTGAGTTGGAGTAGTCTCTTCTGTTGTCACAGGAGCTTCTTGCTTAGCAGGAGCCTCTGGTGTCAGATTTTGAGTAGGTACTACTGCGTTAGGGTCTAATAATTTAGAATCTCCAGCAGCTCCACCACTGAAACTAGTAGATGATAACAGGATTAAGATGATTAATGCTGCACCTAATGTCCAAGTACTTTTATCTAAGAAATCATTTGTATTTTTCACTCCTCCAGCTACAGTAGATCCACCGAAAGATGAGTCTAATCCTCCACCTTTAGGATTCTGTACCATAATTACTACGATTAGTAAAAAACATACAATTGCGATTAAGATTAAAAATATTGTAAATGTGTTCATGGTGTTAACTATTATGTTGTTGTAACGCTTTTATATCTAATATTTGGTTTGCAAAGAAACTACTTTTTTCTGGATATTTCAAAATTAATATTTCATAAGCTTGTATTGCTTTCTGATATTTCTTTTGTTCTAAGTATATTTTTGCCAACGTTTCTGTCATTAAACTACTGTTCTCTTGCACTGAAGTGTCAATGTTTGCAGGGGTTACGGTAGGTTTTTTAGTAGGAACTATCTTTGGATTGGTTTCTATAAATTTATCTATTAATTCTATTTTTTTTTGTTTTTCGATATCTGATTTTTGTTCTAAATCTGTTAAAATAGAATCATTTTCTCTGTCTATCGGCTTTATTCTAGATAATTGTAACCACTCTTGGAAAGACAATTTCTCGTTTTCTGAGAAGTTTAATGGCTTTCCTATTTCTAATTTCTCTTCTAGTTTTTCTATTTCTTGCTGTACAGTCTCTTTTTCTTCTAGTGTAGTTTCGATAGCATCCCCTGTGATAGCCTCTTTAGTCTCAGTAGAGATTTCTGTAGGTGCTTCTTTTACAGGGTCTTGTGCTTCGTCCTTATCATCTATCTCATGGAAGGTGATAGACTGTAATAGGCTTTTAATAGCGGTAGAGGTTAGCTTAGGCTCTGGAGCTTCTTGTATTGTTTCTTCTTCTGTAGGTACTTCGGTCTCCTCCGCAGCTGTAGACTCTGTCATATCTATGACGATAGGAGTATAGGTAACGAACTCTGGAGAAACAATAAAATCAAAAAGAATATCCCTGTCTAATGTATGCGCTGCAGTCCTCTTTAACTCTAGGTTATACTCTGTACTGTTTTGTACATATAAGCTCTTCAGATAAAGACTTCTCACAGACTGAAAGTATGGATACTTCTCTATGAGTTGTTTTAACTGAGGACTGTCACTCTCTTGAATTTGCTGAGGTTGACGGAGCAATATGTCTAATTCGTTTAGAGTCAAGATATTTATTTTTATATAATTACCACTTAGCTAATGATTCATTGAACACATCTTGTGTGATACGCTCATAGATAGTCTCGATAGCTGTGTTAAGACTAGCTCCTGCTAGCTGTACGTTTGCATCATAGTCATAGTAGAATGAGAATCTCTTTTCGAAGTCGTCATCAGGTTTCTTCTTGTTGAAGAAGCGCACATTCACAGACACATATAGTCTGTTCTGAGCTGCTCTCTGATCAGCTGTAGCTGTCATCGGGCTGATACGATATTCTACGATTTCTCCCTCATATACTAAGTCCGCATCAGCATTAGTAAGACTTAAGCTAGTTTGGTTCTGGATAAGATCTTGTAAGGACATTGTGAAGGTACGCTCTATACCAGGCTCTACTAAAGGAGCATTGTTCTGGAATGAGTTTACCTGAAATGAGCTAGCATCTATCTTACCAGTCCCCGTAAAGTTATAATATTTACAGCTAGTAAAAAATAAAGATATGAATATTAGTGCAAATAATTGTTTGATTCTCATGTCTATAAGTCGTATTGTTTTATTTTTCTATACAATGTTCTCTCCGAGATGTTTAGTTCTTTGGCAGCAGCCTTTCTCTTGCCATTATGTCTCTCTAGTGCCAGTTTGATTAGCTTTATCTCTTGATTTGCTAAGTTTAGAGGTTCATCATCTACGGTCTCTGCTTCTAGGTAGTTAGACGTATCTTCATCGTCATCTACAGTCTCGTGAAAACCTAGATTAGCACTAGGAGATACCGGAGTATCCATAGCGATGATGTCTAGATTAGTACTAGGAGGAGCCATCAGTTCTGGTAGCTCAGCCTTCTTGGTACCATAGATTTTTTGGATAAGAGATTTGTTGGTTTCGGATACTGTCCCTTTATCGTGTTGCAGTAGCTCTAGTGTCAGCTTCTTTAGATCAGTTAGGTCACTCTTCATGTCGAATAAGACCTTGTACAATATTTCTCGTTCATTGCTGAAGTCAGACTCTGCCTTAGGGCCATTCACGATAGAAGGTAACTGTCTGTCATGGTTAGGTAAATAACCCTGAAGTACAGGTAGTGAAATATCTCTATTGGTCTCTAATACCGATATCTGCTCTGCTACGTTTCTTAACTGACGGATATTACCATTCCAGCTATAGCGCATAAGGTATGCAGCTGCAGCAGGCTCTAGTTTTATCGGAGGCATCTTATACTTATGTGAGAAGTCAGAAGCAAACTTTCTGAACAGTAGGTGGATATCTTCACCTCTCTCGCGTAGAGGAGGTAAGGTGATCTCTACTGTACTCAGTCTGTAGTATAGGTCTTCTCTAAACTTGCCTTTATGGATAGCATCCATCATATTGACATTAGTCGCTGCGATGATGCGTATATCTGTTTTTTGGACTTTAGAAGAACCTACTTTTATAAATTCTCCATTCTCTAACACACGCAATAGTCTTACCTGAGTAGTCAGAGGTAGTTCTCCCACTTCATCTAAGAAGATTGTACCGCCATTTGCCTCTTCGAAGTAACCTTCACGAGTGCCTATAGCACCCGTAAAAGCCCCTTTTTCGTGTCCGAATAATTCACTGTCTATCGTCCCTTCAGGGATAGCACCACAGTTCACCGCGATGAACTTACCGTGCTTTCGATGAGACATAGAATGTATAATCTTAGGAATACTTTCTTTACCCACACCACTCTCTCCAGTGACTAAGACTGAGATATCAGTAGGAGCTACTTGTATAGCTTTTTCCAATGCACGGTTTAGTTTGACATCGTTACCGATAATTTCGAAGCGTTGTTTTATGACTTGAAGGTTTTCCATTCTTATATTTTAAATATTGCTATTTATTATCCTTGCATAGGAGAGTATCCTACCGCCTTACCGATTAATGTAGCAGAAGTACAGTCAGCGATCTCTACCATCACGAAGTCTCCTACGTTATAGTGTTCCTTAGGGAATACTACTGTAGTGTTCTGAGAGTTACGCCCAGACCACTCGTCTTCATTACGCTTAGACGTTTTCTCGATAAGTACTTCTACCGTTTGACCTACGAAGCGTTTTGTACGCTCAAGGCTGATTTTATTTTGTACAGCGATGATCTCTGTAAGACGACGTTTTTTAACCTCTTCTGGTACATCATCCTCTAACTTACGAGCAGCTAATGTACCTGGTCTCTCAGAGTAGGCGAACATAAATCCGAAGTCATATCTCACGTGTTCCATTAGTGATAATGTATCCTGGTGATCCTCTTCAGTCTCTGTAGGGAATCCTGTGATCATATCTTGTGATAACGAGATATCAGGTATCAGTGCATAGATCTTATCTACTAGCTCGATGTATTCTTCTCTAGTGTGCTGACGGTTCATCTCCTGTAAGATACGTGTACTTCCAGACTGTACTGGTAGGTGGATATACTTACAGATATTCTCGTGTCTAGCGATAGCCTCTATCACCTCGATATGCATATCTTGAGGGTTAGAAGTAGAGAAACGGAAACGCATCTTAGGGAATGTAGTAGCACACTGGTCTAATAGCTGAGCGAAATCTACAGCTGTCGCTTTCTGCATATCGCTAGCTTTATCGAAGTCTTTTTTAAGACCTCCACCATACCATAGGTAGCTATCTACGTTCTGACCTAGTAACGTGATTTCTTTAAACCCTCTTTGTTGTAAGTCTGTGATTTCTTCTATGATACTCTGTGGATCACGGCTACGCTCACGACCTCTAGTGAATGGTACCACGCAGAATGTACACATATTATCACATCCTCTAGTGATAGATACGAATGCTGTCACCCCATTACTCTGTAGACGCACTGGAGAGATATCACCATAAGTCTCATCTTTAGATAAGATCACGTTGATTGCATCTCTACCTTCTTCTACGTCTTTAAGTAAGTTAGGAAGATCTTTATAAGCATCAGGACCTACTACCATGTCCACGATTTTTTCTTCTTCTAAGAATTTTGCTTTAAGACGCTCAGCCATACATCCTAGAACACCTACCTTCATACCAGGGTTCTTTCTTTTTACTTGGTTGTATTGGTCTAAACGTTTGCGAACAGTTTGTTCTGCTTTATCTCTGATCGAACAAGTGTTTACTAACACTAAGTCTGCTTCTTCTAAGTTGTCTGTTGTATTATACCCTTCGTTAGATAGGATAGATGCTACAATCTCACTGTCAGAGAAATTCATTTGACAACCGTAGCTTTCGATGAATAGCTTCTTCTTGTTGTCTTGTTTTTGTTCTAAATGTAAGCTTGTACCTTGTTTATTTTCGTCAATTACCTTTTCCATAAGATACTTTAAGGATGTTTTACTTTAAGGGACAAAGATACTTTTTTTTGTCTAACTGACAAGATGACAGTGTTAGTTTTAAGGTTTTTTTGTAATCCATTTTATTTAGTACCATAGCACATCTTTTTTGCTCATAATCTTTGAGTTGTAATCCTAAGCCGTTGAGCTGATTATTACAGAATGGACACTAATGAACAGATTTGGCGTTTATGGCTCTATAATCCCTTTTTGACCTCGTTTGCACTTTTATTTCGTATTTATTTTCTTGATATTCAGTGTTTAGTGTTGTTTTGGTTTATTTTCGTTCGGAAGTTGTTCGGAGATATTCAGTGTTTACTTGGGATGAGAGGTCTTTTCTAAAAGCGTACCCTATCTCTACCCGAACCATCTACTATCAAAATAAAATGAACCATTAGCTAGATTACGATAGTGATGTAGTGAATAGTGCGATACACTAGTCCAATAAATGAACTAGTGATAGGGTCCATTACTTGTCCCAAAAGTGGGACACTATAGGTGGTCAGGACTTGTCCCACTTTCGGGACAAGTCCTGGACTAGTAGTGGGACACATATATAAAACTATAAACATTAAACAAAAACATATAAATAAAAAGTGATTTTTAAAAAATGGAATTTGTTTGGTTGTTAAACAGAACATTTACTATTGACTTTTTTACTTCTAAAGGTTTAGAAAACTTTAAGCATTGTGCGAAATAAAAGGGGTGTAAAAGTATTGATAGAGGTAAAAATTAAAAAATTTAGAGAATTGTTATTAAATTGTGTAATTTCTTGATTTTGTTTGTAAAAAAAATCAATATATCGGTTTATTACTAGAATGTTGGTTTATTTTACGAATAACTAGGTAATTATTACAATTTTTATATGCTGGCATATTAGTTAAAAGAAGCATTAATAAGTAGTGGCACGGATATATTCAAAAAAATCATATATTTTTGCTTCACAAAATAATGAAGTATGGCAAAGAATTTAGTGATTGTTGAGTCACCTGCAAAGGCAAAAACCATTGAAAAATTTTTAGGACAGGATTATCAGGTAGAGTCTAGCTATGGACATATAGCGGATCTGCCTTCTAAAGAAATAGGAGTAGATGTAGAGAATAACTTTAAGCCTAAATATGAAGTATCGAGTGATAAGAAGGCGGTAGTTAAGAAGTTAAAGGATCTTGCGAAGAAAGCTGAAATGGTTTGGTTAGCATCCGATGAGGACCGCGAGGGAGAGGCTATTGCATGGCACTTAGCGGAAGAACTAAATTTAAAGAGTGAAAACACAAAGCGTATTGTATTCCACGAGATTACAAAAAATGCTATTTTAAAAGCGATAGACAACCCACGTCAGATAGACTATAATCTAGTGAATGCACAGCAGGCACGTCGTGTACTAGATAGATTAGTAGGGTATGAGCTGTCTCCTGTACTGTGGAAAAAAGTAAAAGGAGGACTATCTGCTGGACGTGTACAGTCTGTGGCTGTACGTCTTATCGTAGAGAGAGAAAGAGAGATTAATGACTTTAAGGTAGAGTCATCTTACCATATATCAGCAGAGTTTAAGACTGCTGAAGGAAAAACATTAAAAGCTAAACTGCCTAAGAACTTTGCAACTGAGAAAGAAGCAAGAGACTTTTTAGCAGTTAATATCGGAGCGGCATACAGAGTAGCAGATTTAGAGACTAAACCTGCTAAGAAATCACCTGCAGCTCCATTTACCACTTCTACACTACAACAGGAAGCGGCTAGAAAGCTTCACTACTCAGTAGGTCAGACGATGATGTTAGCACAGCGCTTATACGAGAGCGGACTGATCACGTATATGAGAACGGATAGTGTGAACTTATCTAAAGAGGCGATGAGTGCAGCAGCAGCTGAAATCACGAAGTCTTACGGAGCAGAATATTCTAAACCACGTACTTATACGACTAAGAGCAAGGGAGCCCAAGAGGCGCACGAGGCTATCCGTCCGACGAATATGGCGCTACACAGTGCTCCTGTAGATAGAGATCAGGCTCGTCTATATGATCTGATCTGGAAGCGTACTTTGGCATCTCAGATGAGTGATGCTCAGTTAGAGAGAACGAATGTGCGTATAGAAGCAAATAAGTTTAAAGAGTTATTTGTGGCTACGGGTGAGGTATTGCTTTTTGAAGGATTCTTAAAAGTGTACTTAGAAGGGCATGATGATGAGGATGAAGAAGTAGAAGGAATCTTACCAGCATTGAGAATAGGAGAAGGATTAGAACAAAATGCGTTAGTAGCTACTCAACGCTTTACTAAGCCTGCTGCTAGATATACAGAAGCGTCATTAGTGAAGAAACTAGAGGAGCTAGGTATCGGACGTCCGTCTACTTATGCACCTACTATCTCTACTATTATCGCTAGAACGTATGTGGAAAAAGGGGAGACAGAAGGAAAAGAGCGCAACTATAAGATGATGATGCTTAGAGGTGCTGAGCTAAAAGAGAAGGTACTTACAGAGAAGACTGGATCTGATAAAGGGAAGCTAGTACCTACAGATATCGGTATGATCGTGAATGACTTCTTAGTGAAGAACTTTAAGACAATCTTAGATTATAACTTCACTGCTAAGGTAGAAGAGGACTTCGATGAGATAGCAGCTGGTAATGAGGATTGGGCTAAGATGATGAGAGAGTTCTACAATCACTTCCACCCAACAGTGAAAGATGTAGAAGAGAATGCAGAGCGCGAGTCTGGAGAGCGTATATTAGGTATTGATCCTAAGAGTGGACGTACAGTATTAGTTCGTTTAGCTAAGTTTGGCCCTGTGGCGCAGATCGGTAATCCTGAGGATGAAGAGAAGCAATATGCTAGCCTTACTGCTGAGCAGAACATCGGTACGATTACATTAGAAGAAGCATTAGCATTATTCTTATTACCAAAGGTATTAGGAGAATATAAAGGAGAAGAAGTAGAAGTGAACAACGGTAGATTTGGTCCTTATGTAAGAGTAGGTAAGACATTTATCTCTCTGCCTAAAGGAGAAGAGCCTGCTGATGTGACGCTAGATAGAGCATTAGAATTAATCAAAGAGAAAGAGCAAGCAGATGCTCCTATCGCTACATACCAAGGATTGCCTGTACAGAAAGGGGTGGGACGCTTCGGACCATACTTAAAGTGGAATGGCATTTTTATCAATGTGAATAAGAAGTATAACTTCGACAATCTATCTCAAGCGGATATCAACGAACTAATCGAAGATAAGATCCAGAAAGAGAAGGATAAAGTAATTCACGATTGGGCAGAAGAGGGTATCCGAGTAGAGAAAGCAAGATGGGGTCGTTCTGTAATCTTAAAAGGAAAAACGAAGATAGAGCTAAGTAAGGATGTGGATGCGGCAGCGTTATCTCTAGATGAGGTAAAGGCAATGATCGAAGCAAAGGCTCCTGCTAAAAAGACAGCTGCTAAGAAAACGACAGCCAAAAAAGCAACTACTACAGCTAAGAAAACGGCAACTAAGAAGACGACTAAAAAATAAGAAAGAATGATCTACGAACTGCTAAGACCGATAAATAACGAATTAATCACTTATATAGATGGTTTACAGAGTCAGTGTATAGGGAAGAAAGTAACGTTCTTCTCTGGAGGTTCTTTTGAGAATGAAGGTCGGTATAATATCGCTATTATCGGAATAGGAGATAATCGAGGTAATGGTGCAGGTGTAAGTATAGTAGATATCACTAAAATAAGAAAGGCTTGGTATTCGTTATATCCAGGTAACTGGGGAGTGAATATTATAGACTTAGGTGATGTAGTGGCTGGAGAGAGACTAGAGGATACATACTATTTAGTGAAGGCTCTAGTAGCAGACTTAGTAAAGCAAGGAGTAATTCCTGTATTCGTAGGGGGATCTCAGGATATGACCTATGCGATGTATAGAGCGTATGATGTATTAGAGCAGTCAGTGAATCTTGTGTCTATAGATGCTAAGTTAGACTTATCTAAGACAGAGGGTGATGTAGCGAATAGTTATCTGACGCGTATTATATTAGAAGAACCTACGAATCTGTTTAACTTTTCTAATATCGGATATCAGACTTACTTCAATGCTCAGGAAGAAATAGACTTAATCGCTAGTTTATATTTCGAGGCGTATAGAGTAGGAGAGATATCTGGTAATATAAAATTAGCTGAGCCAGTACTTAGAGACGCAGATATCGTAAGTGTAGATATGACTTCTGTTAAATCTGCTGATTCGGGCAATTTTGACTTCTTTAATCCGAATGGATTTGATGGAAGAGAGATATGTGCCTTAGCTAGATATAGTGGATTGAGTGATAGAGTTTCATCTTTTGGAATATTTAATTATAATAATAATAAAAATGAAACGTTATTAATAGCACAAATGCTTTGGTATTTTGTGGAAGGTGTTAATTACAGATCGAATGAATACCCCTTTGTTAGCAAGGCTAGTTATATGAAGTATATCGTGCCGATAGAGGGATATGACGATTTGATATTCTATAAGAGTGATGTATCTGAACGCTGGTGGATAGAGGCTTCTATAGAAACGATGGATGCTGAGAGAAAAGTATTGTTGCCATGTAGTTATGAAGATTATGAGTTGGCTATTAGTCAAGTTATACCTGAAAGATGGTGGCGAACAATAAAAAAAAGTGTAGTATGAAAATTAATTTAACAAAAATAAATAATTAAGTTAAATTAATTTTTAGCTTTGTTTTGTGAAATAAAAAGAAAAAAAATTACTTGTAAGTATTTATAGTAGTACATAAAAACCTAAAATTATATGAAGAAGATCATTACGTTAGGAGCAGTTTTAGCTTTGATGACCAGTTGTGGAACTGGAGATCGAGGTGAATTGATGCATGGAGAGGCTGGGAAAAGATGGAGCAGTGAGAAACCACAAGGTATGTCGCTTATCCCAGGAGGTACTTTTACCATGGGTCAAGCCAATGAGGATTTCTTAGGAGCCCAAGATGCGCCAACAAAAACAGTTACTATCGGTTCATTTTATATGGATGAAACTGAAATTTCGAATAACCAATACCGCAAATTCGTAGAATGGGTAAAGGATTCAGTTGTTCGAACTAAATTAGCTATTGCAGCTGATGAAATGGGTGTGGCTAAAGAATCTGGAGGTATCGGTGCGTATGCATTCGTAGATGCTGAAGAGGATTTAGAAAGAATGACTCCATACCAACGATATATGTATGAGAACTATTACAGCCTTCAGGTGAGTGATGATATCTACTCTGGTCGTCGTTTAAATAAAAAAGTTCCTTTAATAAAAGATACTAAGAAGTATCCAGATGCTAATTACGTGGAAGTAATGGATTCATTATATATCCCAGCTAGTGAGACATATAATGGAATGACTACTTTCGATAACTCTAAGTTGAAGTTTAAATATTCTTATGTAGATGTAGATGCAGCTACTAGAGATAGATCAACAGAGAACAGAGGAAAGAGAAATAGACACTTAAAAACGGAGACACTATTAATCTATCCTGATACAACACGTTGGATTAAAGAATTCCAATATTCTTACAACGAACCAATGCACAACGATTACTTCTGGCACGAAGCTTTCGGTGATTATCCTGTAGTAGGGGTAAACTGGCACCAAGCTAAAGCATTCGCTGCATGGAGATCAATGTATAAAAACATTTATCTGAAAGATAATAAGATGACTCTTGAGATCAACGAATTCCGTTTACCAATGGAAAGTGAGTGGGAGTACGCTGCTAGAGGTGGTCTAGAAGGAGCTATGTATCCTTGGGGTGGACCTTATGCAACGGATGAGAAAGGATGCTTTATGGCAAACTTTAAACCAACTCGTTTTGACTATGCAGCAGATGGAGCTCTTTATACAGCTAATGTTCGTTCTTACCCTCCTAATGGATATAACTTATACAATATGGCAGGTAACGTAGCAGAGTGGACTAGTTCTACTTATGATGCATCAAGTTACGATCACATGTCAGCTTTAAAGCCTAGAAATAGACCTAGCGAAAGCCCACTAAAAGTAGTAAGAGGTGGTTCTTGGAGAGACCCAGCATATTTCTTACAAGTTGCTACTCGTGATTCTGAGTACGCAGATTCAGCAAGAAGTTACATTGGATTTAGAACAGTACAGTCTGTATCAGGTTCTTTATCACGTGTTAACCAATCAAAAATGGCTCGTTAATAATCAAACAAAAAAATAAAAGAAGAAGAAGGCTATGGCATTATCTAAAAAATTGATGAACTTCTGTTATGGAATGGGAGCTTCAGTAGTAATCATCGGTGCATTATTTAAAATTACGCACATGGAATTTGGACCTTTGAATGGTAACAATATGTTGACTATTGGTCTATTAGTAGAGGCGTTTATTTTTGCAATCTCTGCATTCGAGCCAGTTGATGAGGAATTAGATTGGGCAAAGGTATATCCAGAATTAAAAGATGGGAAAGCTAGAGAAGTAAAAGTGGCTAAGCAAGCTGTTGTAGAGCCTCAAGATACAGAAGGTATGCTTTCTAAAAAATTAGATCAAATGTTGAAAGACGCAAAGATTGACGGAGAGTTAATGAGTAGCTTAGGAAACAGTATTCGCAACTTCGAAGCTGCTTCTAGAGAGATGGGACCTTCTGTGAATTCTGTTGCTTCAACACAAAAATATGCGCAAGAAATGACATTAGCTGCTCAGCAGTTAGAGTCTCTAAATAAAGCTTATAAAGTACAATTAGAAAGCGCAACAGCGAATGCTGAAATCAATAAAGCAGTAGCTGAAAACAATGCTCAGTTAAAAGAGCAAATGCAAGCATTAACAAACAATTTAGCGTCATTAAACAACGTTTATGGTGGAATGCTTTCTGCTATGGGTGGTGGAAGAAATGCTAATTAGTTTATAATTTTAAAATTATTATAAGGTAATGGCTAAACAAAAACTGACCCCAAGACAAAAGATGATTAACCTGATGTACCTGGTGTTTATCGCGATGATGGCACTTCAGGTATCTACAGAGGTTCTATCAGCTTTTGGTGTAGTGAACGAGAAGTTCGAGGCAGCTAATGAAGGTGCAAAAGCAAATAATGAAGGTTTGCTAGGGGCTTTAGAGAAGAAAGCTGAGGAGAACCCAGCTCAATTCGCTGACCCTGCAAAAAAAGCAAAGCAAGTAGAGAAAATTACGCAAGAGTTTTATGACTTTGTGGGTAAATATAAAACTCTAATTACTAGTGAATTTGAAGGAGAACGCACAGAGAATGGTAAACTACCTGCTGAGCGTATGAATAAATCTGATATTATCAATGATGCTTGGTTCACAGGTGATAAATATTCAGCAGAAGGACAAGCTTTTATTGATGGTATTAATAAGTACAAAAAAGCACTTCTTGATATTTTAGAAAAAGATGCTAAGTTCCAACCAATCGTATTAGATATAAATAACAAATTTAATCTAAGCGATGTGAAAGATAGCCAAGGAAAAGATAGAGCTTATTTAAATTATAACTTCTATGGATTCCCAGCTATTGCTTCTTTGACTAAGTTGTCAACAATGCAAAACGATGCGAAGATTGTAGAAGCAGAGATTTATAACAGCTTAATGGGTAATACACTTAGTAAAGCTGCATCTATGAAGAACTATCAGGCTATCGTAGTAGCTGACAAGTCTACTCTTTTTGCTGGTGAAACTTATAAAGGTAGAGTAGTATTAGGTCGTTATGACAAATCAACTGTTCCTACTAAAGTAGTTGTTAATGGTCAAAACATTGATTTGTCTAAATCATTAGTTGATGGACAAGTTAACTTAGGTTTTACTGTTGGTAACGTAGGAGAACACCAAATCGGAGGTAAGTTTACTTTCGTAGAGGACGGTCAGCCAGTAGAGATTGATATTAAGGGAAGTTATGTAGTAGTACCTAAACCAAACTCAGCTAATATATCTGCTGATAAAATGAACGTAGTTTATCGTGGTGTTTCTAACCCTATGACAATTTCGTTTGCTGGTATTGCGAATGATAAAGTACAAGCTTCTGCTCCAGGACTTACAAGTCAAGGAGGTGGTAAATATACATTAAGACCACAAGCAGGAAGAGAAGTAGTTATCAATGTAACAGGAACGTTGCCTGATGGACAAAAAGTATCTGATAGAAAAGTTTTCCGTATTAAAGATATTCCTTCTCCAAGAGGGACAGTACGTGGGGAGTTCAATGCTAAAGGACCTAAGTCTAACTTAGAGATTGTAACTATCGGTGCTAAATTAGAAGACTTTGACTTTGATTTAAATCTTACAGTTACTAGTTTTGTATTGCAAATACCTGGACAACCTAGTATTGTTGTTCCTGGAAATAGAATGAATGAAAGAGCTAAAGCGGCTATCCGTAGAGCTCAGTTAGGTGATGTGGTTGTAATTTCGGATATTAAGGTGCGTTTAGAAGGTGCAGGAGACTATGCTTTGAAAAAAACATCACCATGTACGTTTGAGATTATGTAATTTCACTTAAATTTATAAGAAGAAAATTTTGAAGAATATGAACTGGAAGAATTTTTCACTATATATAGTGTTTACGCTGTTTTCAATAGCATCATTCGCACAGACGAATCTATTGAATGCAAAATCTGCTGCTGATATTGGTATTATGCCAATCTCGGAGATTCTAATCAAAGCAGAAGGACCAATACCTTACGGACACGTTCGTGAGAAAGATATCTTATTTGGTATTAAAGTATGGGAGAATATTTCGTTAGCTGAGAAAGCAAATGAGATGTATCTATATCCTATTGATGAATATTCATCTGAAGGAAAAAAACCTTTGTTCCAAGTTTTAATTGATGGTATTAAATCTGGAGAGATTACTGAAGTTTATGATAATAGTGATTTCAAAAACCAACGTACTTTAAAAGATATTCAAGACTCTTTCGTTAGAATAGATACTACAGATGCTGGTATTGAGTATTACAATGCTGGAGAAGCTATTCCTGAGGAATATATTCAGAAAGTAGAGTTAAGACCTTCTGATGTTAAAGAATATCACATCATGGGTATGTGGTATTTCGATAGAAATGAAGGACAGTTAAAATATAGATTATTAGGTATCGCTCCTGTAGTTGCGGACTTGTATACTAAAGGGTCAGCTAATGAAAACTATGTGGAGTTATTCTGGATATTCTTTGCTGATGCTCGTAATACATTGTTCCAAAACTATGCATTCAATGCTAAGAACCCACTTAATCCGATCAACTTCGATCACTTGTTAAATTCAAGAAGATTTAGTGCTACTATTTATAAAGCAGATAACCAATATGGTAATCGTAAAATTGATGATTATATCAAGAGTAATGATTTAAAACGTTTATTTGAGGCAGAAAGAATTAAAGAATTGATTCGAAACCTTGAAGATGATATGTGGAATTACTAATTTTGTAGTTTCTAATTTATTAAGCTCTTATCTATTAGAATAGATAAGAGCTTTTTTAATGGTTTTAAGTATGGTAGATTATATTGTAGTAGGTACTGGTTTGGCAGGAATCTGTTTTACAGAAAAACTAGCTAAGGAAGGTAAGACCTTTGTAGTGATAGACAATGAGAAGCGCTCTTCTTCACTAATGGCAGGAGGTATGTATAACCCTGTTGTATTAAAGCGTTTCACTGATGTATGGAAGGTTGGAGAACAATTAGAGATAGCTTTGCCTTTTTATACTGAATTAGAAAAGAAATTAGGGGAGAAGTTTATCTTTGCTATGCCTTTGTACAGAAGATTATTATCTGTTGAAGAACAGAATAATTGGTTCCATGCGGCTGATAAACCAAATTTAGAGAAGTATCTATCACCTAAGTTAGTTCGTGATGAAATTAATGGAGTGAAGTCTCCTTTTGGTTTTGGAGAGGTGAACTATACAGGATATGTTGAAACTAAAACCTTGATTAAAGCTTATAGAGCTTATTTGAACGGAATTAATAGCTATAGACAAGAGGACTTTGATTACGATAGTTTGAGCTATACAGATGAGCGAATCACTTATAAGGATATAGTGGCTAAGCATATTGTTTTTGCAGAAGGCTTTGGGATGTTACAGAACCCTTTCTTTAAAGATCTGCCTTTAGACGGTACTAAAGGAGAGGTTCTTTTAGTAAGGATACCTAATCTTAATGTTGATGTTATATTGAAAGCAAATGTGTTTTTAATCCCTGTAGGTAATGATTTATATAAAGTAGGCGCTACTTATGATTGGCAAGATAAAACAGATAATACTACAGCAGAGGGACTAAGTGAGTTATTAGAAGGATTAAGAGATGTTGTTGATTTAGACTTTGAGGTAGTTGCTCATAATGCTGGTGTACGACCTACTGTAAAAGATCGTCGTCCCTTGTTAGGAAGAAGTAGAGAGTCTGCGAGAATTCATGTGTTGAATGGATTGGGAACTAGAGGGGTGTTATTAGGACCTTTCTTGGCAGATAAATTATATAATAATATAGAAAATGCTATGGAGCTAGAGGAGAATATCTCTATTCATAGATATAAGAAGTTTAAATTTTAGTAGAATCTAAGTATGTTAAATATACACAATCTATCAGTTTCTTTTTCGGGTGAATATTTATTTGAGAACGTTACGTTTCGTATAGGTGCAGGAGACCGCGTAGGTCTAGTTGGAAAAAATGGAGCTGGTAAATCGACTATGTTGAAGTTATTATCTGGTGATTTAGAACCAGATACAGGAAGCCTTGCTATGGAGAAAGATCTTCGAATTGGTTTCTTGAGACAGGATATTGATTTTATACCTGGTCGTACTGTGTTAGATGAGGCTTATCAAGCTTTTGAAGAAATTAAGAAAGTAGAAGCTGATTTAGATAAAGTAAATAAGGAGCTGACAGAACGTACAGATTATGAATCTGAAAGTTATAGTGAGCTGATTGAGAAACTGAGTGATTTAACTCATCGTTTTGAAATCATAGGTGGGTATAACTATGTTGGTAATACAGAGCGTGTATTATTAGGTTTAGGTTTTAAGCGTGAGGAGTTTAATAATCAGACTGACACTTTCTCTGGAGGATGGCGTATGCGTATTGAATTAGCTAAGTTGTTATTACAAGATAATGATGTGCTTCTTCTGGATGAGCCTACGAACCACTTGGATATTGAGAGTATCATTTGGTTAGAACAATTCTTAAAGTCTTATGCTGGTGCTGTAGTGATTATTTCGCACGATAAGATGTTCTTAGACAACGTGACTAATCGTACGATAGAAATATCATTAGGAAAGATATATGACTTTAATAAGCCTTATTCACAATACTTAGTATTGCGTGAAGAACTTCGAGAGATGCAATTAGCTGCTCAGAAGAACCAAGCGAAGAAGATAGAAGAGACGGAGAAACTTATCGAAAAGTTTAGATATAAAGCGACTAAGGCCTCTATGGCGCAATCGCTTATTAAGAAATTGGATAAAGTGGAGCGTATCGAAGTAGATGAAGATGATAATGCTGTAATGAATATCTCTTTTCCTGTTAGTATTGATCCTGGTAAAGTTGTTTTAGAGATTGATAAAGTAACGAAGCGTTTCGGTGATAAAGTGATCTTTAAAGATATTGATCTTTTAATTGAACGTGGAACTAAGGTAGCTTTCGTTGGACAAAATGGTCAAGGTAAATCTACATTGATTAAAGCAATTATCAATGAGTTTGAATACGAAGGTAATATTAAGTTGGGACACAATGTCCAAATCGGTTATTTCGCACAGAACCAAGCAGATTATTTAGACGGAGAGAAGACTATCTTAGATACGATGTTAGACGCTGCTACAGATGGTAATCGCGTGAAAGTACGTGATATGCTGGGGTCTTTCTTATTTAGAGGTGATGATGTAGAGAAAAAAGTAAAAGTACTGTCAGGAGGTGAGCGAAATAGACTTGCTTTGTGTAAAATGTTACTTTTACCTATTAATGTCTTGCTGATGGATGAGCCGACGAACCACTTAGATATTAAATCTAAGAACGTACTGAAGAAGGCATTAGAGAACTTTAAAGGAACTTTAGTATTAGTGTCTCACGACCGTGACTTCTTACAAGGACTAACACAGTTCGTTTATGAGTTTAAAGATCAGAAGATAAAAGAATACCTAGGGGATATCAACTATTTCTTAGAGGAGAGAAACGCGCAAAATATGCGTGAAATCGAAAAGAAAACAGTTGTAGAAGATACTAAAAAAACTGTAGTTGAAGAGAAGAAAGCACCTGCGTTGTCTTATGAAGAGCAAAAGAAGCAGAAGTCTTTACAAAATAGATTGAGCAAAATCGAGAGCGAAATATCAGAGCTAGAGAAGAAGATCGCTAAGGATGATGAGCGATTAGCTGTAGATTATGAGAAGTTAATGGCTGACGCAAATTTCTTTAGTGAGTATGAGAAGAAGAAGAAAAAGATTGATGATTTGATGATTGAGTGGGAAGAAATCCACGAACAATTACAATAGATAATAAAAAAGGGATTACATTAAGTAATCCCTTTTTTTATAAAATAGGCGTAAT
Source organism: Myroides odoratimimus (assembly GCF_030326305.1). Classification (GTDB taxonomy): domain Bacteria; phylum Bacteroidota; class Bacteroidia; order Flavobacteriales; family Flavobacteriaceae; genus Flavobacterium; species Flavobacterium odoratimimum_A. The sequence continues at coordinate 201,553 of NZ_JACAKB010000003.1, forward strand.
AAAGTTATATTATTTCAAGAAAAAACCACTTCAAGTGATTGAAGTGGCTTTTACTTAGTAGCGGGAACAGGACTCGAACCTGTGACCTTCGGGTTATGAGCCCGACGAGCTGCCTACTGCTCTATCCCGCGCTATTGTGGTACAAATGTACGACCAATATTTGGGTTGACAAAATCAGACAATTGAGTAATACTGTGTTTATCTATTATAATGTTAAATGTTTTTTACTCTTAGGAGTCTTTTTTACTTAATTATTGTTGATAATATATTTTATAGAAGTAATATTACTAGAAGGTTATATTCTTTTTAAGAAACTTGTTTGATAGGTATGTAACTGTTAATTAAAAAAGAGACAGTTTATTTATTTTATGAATATTTTAGTATTTTTGACCGTCTTAGTCAGGGTAATAATAGTACTTATTCTGTTTCTGAGACTTATTATGAATTTATACTTCCCTATTAAATGAAGAATATTGAGAAAACATTTCAGATTATTAGCTACCTACAATACCCTTTTCTATTAATAGCTTTATTCTATAGCTTTAAACCGATCTATGATAAAATAGCTTTAGGTAATATGGATACTTATTTATCGTGTATGAATAGTGCGTTGATGTTTATAGGAATTGGAGTCAGCTTTTCGGCATTGCAGGATTCGACCAAGACACAGAATAATTTCTCTAAACGTATATGGCAGGACAAGAAGAAAGGTGCAATAGCCTTGTATATTATAACGCTTATGTCTGTGCTTTCTTTTGTTGGAGGTGGAGTAGGATACTATTTTGCTGTTTCTAGTGTTTTAGAAGAGATAGCAGTTGGTTTACTTGTATTAGGTATTGGTTTGCTTGGATTGCTAAGTGTTGCTATAAATATGTATAAGTACCAACAAAGTATTATAAAATAAAAAAGCCACTTCGTTAGAAATGGCTTTTACTTAGTAGCGGGAACAGGACTCGAACCTGTGACCTTCGGGTTATGAGCCCGACGAGCTGCCTACTGCTCTATCCCGCGTTATTGTGGTGCAAATATAGAACGAATATTTGGAACTCACAAATGAGTCCCTAAAATAATTCGCTCTATTTTACTTTTATTTTGATTGTAAGCCTTGTGTGTACTTAGAATGAGCTAATTCTAAAGCCTCAATGTTATTGTTGCATAGGTGTTTAAGCAGATGATTTAATTTTTCTTCTGACCAATCATAAATTTTTAATTCCAGTAACTTTTTTATTATTTCTTCTGAGAAGCGCTGTTTTATTGGCTTTGCAGGGTTACCAGCTACGATAGTATACGGTTCGACATCCTTTATGACGACAGCACCCGAAGCGATAATAGCCCCTTCTCCTATGGTAATGCCTGGCATTATCATAGATCGCATACCTAACCATGCGCCATCACCTATCGTAGTGTCTCCTTTTGCTTGATACGCTTCTTGTATCACATCTAGATAAGGGTATAGACTAAACCAATCTGTGCGATGCGTATTATTCCCTCCCATTAAGATAACGACTTCCGCTGCTATACAGACATGGGATCCTATGTATAATTGATCTATATGCCATAGTGGTTCCCAAGTTTGTAGACTGTATTCGTCTCCATATAGGTAACGTACTACACTATCTTCAAAGCTACCTGTCCAGGCATTGCTGTAATAACTTGTTGTTCCCTTGATATGTATGTTAGGATTTTTTACTGTCTCGTGTAGGTATTCTACTTTAGACCAATGTTTTTTGTTCTCTTCTATCATTTGTTCTCTTCTATTTTAAGTATATAACCTCAGATAGGCTAATTGTTTATCTATATTTCAAAAGCTAAATATATATAAAGTGTTGTTATAAATTTTATTTAATTTTTCCTATGTCATTGATATAAGCTACCTTTGCTACCGAAAAAATTAAATAATATGACGCATAAAGCTGGTTACGTTAACATTATTGGTAATCCAAATGTAGGTAAATCAACACTAATGAATGCTTTAGTAGGTGAGAGATTGTCTATCATCACTTCTAAGGCACAGACTACTAGACATAGAATATTAGGGATCGTAAATGGAGATGATTATCAGATCGTTTTCTCAGATACCCCTGGTATTATCAAGCCTGCATACGAATTACAAGAATCAATGATGGACTTCGTTAAATCTGCTTTTGAGGATGCGGACGTATTGATTTATATGGTAGAGATAGGCGAGAGAGAATTAAAAGACGAAGCATTTTTCGCTAGAATTAACAACTCTAAAGTACCTGTAATGTTGCTTCTTAATAAGATAGACAAATCTAATCAAGAACAATTAGAAGAACAAGTAACCCTATGGAGTGAGAAGGTTCCTAATGCTGAGATATTCCCTATATCTGCTTTAGAGAAGTTTAATACCCAGGCTGTATATGATCGTATCATCGAGCTATTGCCAGTATCTCCACCGTATTTCCCTAAAGATGCCCTAACAGATAAGTCAGAGCGTTTCTTCGTGAACGAGATTATTCGTGAGAAGATTTTGCTTAACTATGATAAGGAAGTGCCTTATGCTGTAGAGGTAGAGACAGAGGAGTTTAAAGAAGAAGAGAATATCATTCGTATCAAGGCTGTAATTATGGTAGAGCGCGATAGTCAGAAGGGGATTATCATCGGACATAAAGGGGCTGCTTTAAAGAAAGTAGGGATAACTGCTAGAGAAGAAATGGAACAATTCTTTATGAAGAAAGTACACTTAGAACTATTCGTAAAGGTGAATAAAGATTGGAGATCGAGTGACTATCAATTGCGTCGTTTCGGATATAATCAAAAGAAATAAGGAATAATAAAATAATCATTAAAATATCGCATTGAAATACTAACTTTGCGACATATTTAAAATATTTATGAGTAGTATAGTAGCCATAGTTGGTAGACCAAACGTAGGAAAGTCAACTTTTTTTAATCGATTGATTCAAAGGAGAGATGCCATCGTAGATTCGGTTAGTGGAGTGACACGTGATAGAAACTACGGCAAGTCAGAGTGGAATGGAAGAGAGTTCTCAGTGATTGACACTGGAGGATATATAAAAGGATCTGACGACGTATTTGAAGGAGAGATTAGACGTCAAGTTTCTTTAGCTATTGAAGAGTGTGACGTAGTAATATTTGTAGTAGATGTAGAAGAAGGTATTACACCTATGGATGCTGAAGTAGCTCGTCTATTGCGCAAAGAAACTAAACCTGTCTTTGTCGCTGTGAATAAAGTGGACAGTGCTAAGCGTATGGATGACACATTCGAGTTCTATAACCTTGGTTTAGGGGAGATATATCCTATCGCGGGGATGAGTGGAAGTGGTACTGGAGATCTATTAGATGCTGTAGTAGCTGCATTGCCAGAAGAAGAAGTAAGAGAGACAGAAGAAGAAGAGTTACCACGTTTTTGTGTTGTAGGTCGTCCTAATGCTGGTAAGTCTAGCTTTATCAATGCACTTATTGGTGAAGATCGTTATATTGTTACAGATATTGCTGGTACTACACGTGATGCTATTGATACGCGCTTTACACAGTTTGGCTTTGACTTTAACTTAGTAGATACTGCGGGTATCCGTAGAAAGTCAAAAGTAAAAGAAGATTTAGAGTTTTACTCAGTGATGAGATCTGTGAGAGCTATTGAGCACAGTGATGTATGTATCCTTATGGTAGATGCTACACGTGGGTTCGAAGGACAAGATCAGAATATATTCTGGTTAGCAGAGAAGAATAGAAAAGGAATCGTTATCCTTGTAAACAAATGGGATTTAGTAGAGAAAGATACTATGACTACTAAACAGTTTGAAGATAGAATCCGTGAGGAGATCGCGCCATTTACAGATGTGCCTATTGTCTTTACATCTACAGTGACTAAACAGCGTTTATTAAAAGCGTTAGAGACTGCTGTGGAAGTGTATGAAAATAGAAAAGCGAGAATTTCGACTTCTAAATTTAATGAAGCGATGTTGCCTATCGTAGAGAATACACCACCTCCTGCAATTAAAGGAAAATATATCAAGATAAAATACTGTATGCAATTGCCTACAGCTACACCTCAATTCGTATTTTTTGCTAACTTGCCACAATATATCAAAGACCCTTACAAACGATATATTGAGAATAAGTTAAGAGAAATGTACAACTTCAGTGGTGTGCCTATCGATATTTATTTCCGTCAGAAATAGTAAGTAATATATTCTATATATAACAGCGGTCTTTGTGTAATAACATTGACCGCTTTTTTTATGAGAAACTTATTGACGTTACTACTATTAATCTCCTGTGTGAATATGTATTCACAGAGTACTGTGAATATTACTGGGACTGTAGTAGATAGTTTAAAACAGCCGATAGAAGCGGTGACGGTATATCTATCGAAAGAGAAAGATTCGACACTAGTGGAGTACACCATGACGGATGTCAAAGGTAACTTTAAGCTAGCCTTCAGTAAGCTATCTGAGCCTTCAGTGCTCAAGCTTTCTATGGTAGGGTACCAAGATTATGCTAAGAAGTTTGAAAAAGGGGTACAAGAGAATGTTGACCTTAAGACACTTATTCTTAAAGAATATGGCAATCAGCTAGACGAAGTATTGATTGTAGCCGATGCTCCGCCTATTCGTATGAAGAAAGATACCTTAGAGTTTAATGCTGCTTCGTTTAAGGTAAGACCTGATGCTAATCTTGAAGAGCTTTTAAAGAATCTACCAGGGGTGCAGCTAGATGAGAATAAAAAGATCACGGTCAATGGTAAGCCTGTCAATGAAATCTTAGTCAATGGCAAACCTTTCTTTAACGAAGATGGAGCAATAGCACTAGAGAACTTACCTGCTGAGATTATCCAAAAAGTACAGGTAACTGAAAAAAAGACTAAGAAAGAAAAATTCACAGGTGAACGCAGTAGAACAGATGATGCGAGTATCAATATAACGATAGACGAAGATAAGAATAAAGGGCACTTTGGGCGAGTATCAGGAGGATATGGTACTGATGAGCACTATGAAGCAGGAATGTTCTTAAACACCTTTAATAAGCGTAGAAAGATTAGTCTGATAGGATCTGCTAATAATATCAATGCTGTCGGATTCTCTATGGATAAGGTATTTGATAATATGCGTACGGGGCGCTCTAGAGGCGGGCTTACAGAATCGCGTATGTTGGGGCTAAACTTTGTAGAAGATGTATCTGATAAGCTGAAGGTTAATGGTAGTTACGATTATAATTTTGCAGAGACAGAACAAGCCAATAAGTCGTCTAGTACTAAGTTTTTGCCTTCAGGGCAGTTTAGCACAGATTCTAATTCTTCTTCCCTAGGAGGGAATGAAGGGCATAGGGGGAATGTATCTGTAGACTATATGGGAGAGAAAGACGCTTTCTATTTTAGCCCTCATTTTAGTACAGATCACACCTATTCGACTAGTGAGAGCAATCAAGTATCTTATGATGAGCATGGAGAAAAACTGAATAGTAGCAATGCTCACTCATCATCTAGAGGAAACTCAGATAGTTTTAGTTCATCTGCACAGTATACGCGCAAGTTTAAAAAAGAGGGACAATATCTAAGTATAGGTTTTAATAATAGTAATAGGAGCGCTACGAATAATGCATTGAGCGAATCTCTGACGCAGTTTTTTCAATCAGAGACAGAAGACGATTGGCGTAGACAGTACAGAAAGAATTATACGACTACGGATAGTTATGGTATATCTGTAGAATTCACACAGCCGATTACAGATTCATTAAGAGTATCTATAGGTGTGGACTGGAGTAGAAATCAGAGCATTAACGATCTGCAAGTGTTTAACTATAATGAGACAGAGCAGGGGTATACTGATGTCAATGTACTAGAGACAAATAGATATACGGATATTGGGAATAAGGTGTCTCCTTATGTAAACTTTGCGTTGAATAAGAATAAGTACAATATTAATATTTCGACGAGGACTCAGATCGTTAAGAATACAGCTACTGCTCTTTATAATGCGAAGTGGTATAGCCTAGATAAACACTACATCGACCCGAATATTAATGCTATGATTAATTATAGACTGACGAAGGATAAGAGTTTATTCGGTATCTATCGATATAATGTCAATTATCAAAGTGCAAGCCAATTACTAGATATCACAGATATCTCTAACCCATTAACGACTACGATCGGTAACCCGGATCTAAAGCCTACTGGGCAGCATAACGTTAATCTTAGCTACCGTTCGTATGACTTTCAGACTCGTGCTGGATATAGTATTTCGGCTAATGCAGGAATATTTGATAATAGTATAGTAGGATCTGTAATCTATGATGAGGATAAGAAGGCTATCTCTACGTATAAGAATATACAAGGGAACTACCAATGGGGAGTTACAGCTGACTGGTTTAAGAATAGTAAGTGGGGAGAGCATGCGCTGAGATACGGTATTATGTTTAGATATAATCAGACGATTAATAACGGATATATAGATGGAGAGACTTATACCGCTAGAGGGAATACGATGGGACCACGTGTGTATCTAACCTATGATTACGGAGAATGGGTGTCTATAAAGCCATCGTATAATTATAACTATAATAGAACGAGTTATACTAATTTCTCTGTAGATAAGGCTTCTAACTTTACACATAGATTTAATATACAGACAACAACGTATTGGCCAAAGAAGGTTACATTTGGTAACGACTTTGCTTATAATTATAATTCACAGATTGCTAAAGGCTTTAAGAAAGATTTCTATATGTGGAATATAAGTCTAGCGTATGATTTCTATAAAGACAAATTCAGTGCTAAGGTGAAGGTATACGATGTATTAAATCAGAATACTAGTAGTACACGTACCATAGACCCAATGCAGATAGTGGATTCTGAGAGTTTAGTACTGAAGCGATATGTGATGTTCTCATTGACTTATAAGCTTAATGAGTTTGCAGGAACTAAAAAAGGAGGGAATAGAGGAAGAGGAGGAGTCTCAAGACCGATGCGTGTGATGAGGTATTAAAAAAAGGACTTAAGTAAAATACAAGAAAATATAGTAAAGGCAAGTCGAGTATAGCTAGAATAGGAGTTATACTCGACTTGCCTTTTTGACTTGTGCGGTTTGAGTCCGTAGTGAGTCCGTTATGTATCCGTACTGACTCCGTAGTATCAAGAGAAATAACGGAGTCAGTATGGAGGTGTAAAATAGTTGTGTTGTAAAGACAGCGAGCGAGAGTGCATAAAAAAAGCAGGCAATGTAGAAGCGACTAGCACTAACTATATTACCTGCTTATATGTTTAGAATGACGTATGTCTACCAGCTACCGCTAGATCCTCCTCCGGAGAACCCACCGCCGCCAAAGCCTCCACCGAAGCCTCCGCCACCGCCTCCACTTCCGAAGCCACCACCGCCACCGAAGCTTCCGCCGCCTCCGCCTCCACGGCCAAGACTGCTTAATACAAGGATGTCTAGTAAGCTACTTCCAAAGTCACGTGAGCGATGATTACCCCCGCCTCTTCCATTGTTATCTTTCTTACCGAATACGATAGTCAGTACGATGATCAGTATAATGATTCCTAAACACGCTAGACCACCGATGCTATTATCACCATCTGTTCTAACGGTCTTGTCTGCCTTATATGTACCAGTCAATAGCTGGAAGATGGCATCTGTCCCTTTGTCTAATCCTGCGTAATAATCATTGCGCTTAAACTCTGGGATAATGATATTACGGATAATCTCTCCTCCTTGTCCGGCTGTGATAAGGTGTTCTACTCCATAACCAGGGTAGATACCGATCTGACGTTCTTTTGCCGCCATAAGGATTACGATACCATTGTCTTTCCCTTTCTGTCCGATGCCCCATTCTTGTCCCCATTTAGGTCCTAGTATACCAATGTTTTCTCCTTTTAGAGAAGGAATGGTAATTAGTACTATCTGAGTAGAAGTAGAATCACTATAAGCAATGAGTTTGCGCTCTAGTTGCTTCATTTGATTCGCTTCTAATATGGTAGCATAGTCGTATACAGAAGTTTGGAAAGAGGGTTTCTTAGGGACGTCTAATTGAGCATAAGTTACCTGTGATAATAATAGAATTATAATCAGGGTTATGAAATGATATGCTTTTAGTAATAGCTTGATCATTGATTTATGCTTTTGAAATTTCGTTTGATAATTCGTTTTTATTTTCTTCAAGTGAAGGGAAGTGTACTTTTAGTTGACTTCCTGCTTTTAGGATCCCATAGACTAATCCTTCTTTGAACAGACCTTGTCTGAAGTGATTAATCACTAGTTCTTTGGTTCCTTCCCAGAAGTTATCTGATCTAACTTTATGATCTATTCCCTGATCACCCAGTATCACGAATGCTTTAGAGTTAATACAGATGTAAAACAGTACACCATTTCTAGCAGCTGTCTTATCTATGCCTAATTCAAAGAAGACCTCCTGAGCTCTTTCAAAAGGATCTTTCTTAGAAGTCGTTTCGATATGTACTCTAATCTCTCCAGAAGTATTCTTTTCTGCTTGAGTTATAGCAAGAACAATTTCTTCTTCATCCGTTTTGGTTAAAAACTCTCTTAGTCTATCCATTTTATAGTTTTTTAGAATTTTACTTCAGGTGCTTTCTCTGCTCCAGCTTCTGCTTGGAAGAAAGGCCTTTCTTTATAATCGCTTAAGAAGAACTTATTAGGCATCTTAAGTACATAACTGTTATATACAGCTACAGCGTCATTAAAACGAGTACGTTGAGTTAATATTTGGTTCTCTGTACTAGCTAGTTCATCTTGTAGTTTTAAGAAGTTTTGATTTGTTTTTAAATCAGGGTATTTTTCTACAGTTACTAATAATCTTCCTAATGCACTAGATACACCAGATTGAGCTTGTTGGAACTCTTGAAACTTTTCAGGAGTCATATTACTTGGATCTATGTTTACAGAAGTTGCTTTTGCACGCGCATTTACTACAGCTTCTAATGTTGATTTTTCGAAGTCAGCAGCCCCTTTTACTGTGTTTACTAAGTTTCCGATAAGGTCGTTTCTACGTTGGTAAGCCCCTTGCACATCAGCCCAAGATTTATCTGTAGCCTGTTTGTGTACTAGAGCCGAGTTGTTGTAGTTCATAGATAGCATAAAGTATCCTCCGATTAATACTACAAGTACGATGATAATTGGTAAAGCTTTTTTCATTTTGATTTTTTGTTATTTAGAGTTCATTTTTAATATTCAGTAGCGCTGTTTTGATTCCTTCGAGTTTCTGTATGATTTCGAAGTTATCCATAATGTCTTTTGCATTCTTCTTCATGTGTTCTTTAGCACCGTCTAGAGTGAATCCTCTTTCTTTCACTAAGTGATAGATGAGCTGAAGATTTTGCACATCCTGAGGTGTGAACATTCGATTTCCCTTTGCATTCTTTCTAGGTTTGATAATGTCAAATTCTTTCTCCCAGAATCGCAATAACGAAGCATTTACATCAAATGCCTTGGCAAGTTCGCCAATGCTATAGTATCGTTTATCAGGTAAGTTTAATTCCATTAGTCAAGTGATTGGTTTTCTTGGTTAGCTTCTTGTGATAGAAGTTCAAATTCTTTAGCAGAGATTTCTCCGTAGTAGTAATTCAGTGGATTGACTACATTCCCTTGGTAGTGTACCTCATAGTGTAAGTGAGGACCAGAGCTACGCCCAGTACTACCTACATATCCTATGATATCTCCACGTTTAACAGACTGTCCAGCGCGTGCTTGATACTTGCTTAAGTGAGCGTACCTAGTTAGGTATCCGTATCCGTGATCTATTTCGATTAGGTTACCATACCCAGATAGTTCGTTGTTAGCACGGATTACTTTACCGTCTCCAGTAGCGTATATCGGAGTGCCTACCTCTGCAGAGAAGTCCATACCAGCGTGGAACTTCTTGATTTTAGTAAAGGGGTCACTACGATATCCGTATCCAGATGCCATTCTCTTTAGATCTTCATTCTTCACTGGCTGTATCGCAGGGATAGAGGATAAGAATTCTTCTTTCTTCTTGGCTAGTGCGATGATGTCATCTAAGGATTGGGACTGTATGGCTACTTGTTTCAGTAGTTGATCCATCTTCACATTCGTTTCTGTCAACAGCTTTTCGTTGTTAAGCCCTACGAATGATCTATATCTATTAATACCTCCTAGGCCAGACTTGCGTTGTTCATCAGGGATAGGCGCGGTATTAAAGTAAGCTCTATAGATATCGTTATCTCGCACCTCTAATTCGTCTAGTACCTCTGTGATCAGGTCAAGTTTCTTGTTTAGAAGAGTATAGTTAGTTTTGAATTCTGCTATTTCTCTAGCTTGTTTCTTTTCTTTAGGAGTTTGTAGGATATCACTATTAATTAAAAAGATTAATCCGAGCACTCCAAAAATAGCTGCTGTTAGTAAAAACAAGAGTATATTACCTATCTGTCTAAACTTTTTAGGGCGTATTTTAAGGAACGCTAATTTTTCAGGGTCGTAATAATATTTTACCTTAGCCATATTTTTAAAAAAACACTATTTTTGCACTATCTTTTTTGTATCTTATAAGAAGTGCTGTCATTGGTTAGCTAACAAATTTAAAAAATGTTTTCGTTATAATGATAGTTTAAGTGCCAAAGAGAATAAAATAAAAGCTAGTTATTCGTTAATTTATAATATGTTTAACAACTAACCGAATAACTTAATAATAAGAATATAAAAGAATAAATTAGTTTCCAAAGGATATGAAATCACAAGAAATTCGTCAGAAGTTTTTAAACTTTTTTGAAGAAAGAGGTCACATGGTTGTACCTTCTGCGCCGATCGTTCTGAAAGACGATCCAACTTTAATGTTTAATAACTCTGGGATGGCCCAGTTTAAAGAGTATTTCTTAGGAAACGCCAAGCCTAAAAGTAACCGTATCACTGATACACAGAAGTGTCTTCGCGTGTCTGGTAAGCACAATGACTTAGAAGAGGTAGGTATCGATACATACCACCACACGATGTTCGAGATGCTAGGGAACTGGAGTTTCGGAGATTACTTTAAGAAAGAAGCTATCAATTGGGCTTGGGAATTATTGACTGAAGTTTATAACATCCCTAAAGATATTTTATACGTTACTGTATTTGAAGGTAGTGAAGAGGAGAACGTTCCTTTTGACCAAGAAGCTTATGATATCTGGAGTACCCTAATCGGCAAGGATCGTATCCTGATGGGGAATAAGAAAGATAACTTCTGGGAAATGGGAGATCAAGGACCTTGTGGACCATGTACTGAGATACACGTAGATATCCGTAGTGCTGAGGAGAAGGCAAAGATAGCGGGTAGAGAATTAGTGAATGGAGATCATCCACAGGTAGTAGAGATCTGGAATAACGTATTTATGGAGTTTAACCGTAAAGCGGATGGTTCGCTAGAGAAGTTACCTGCTCAGCACGTAGATACAGGTATGGGGTTTGAGCGTCTATGTATGGTGCTTCAAGGAGTACAGTCTAACTATGACACAGATGTATTCTCTCCACTTATCGCTAAAGTATCTGAGCTAACAGGTGGTAAATACACAATGAAAGCAAAAGATGATGAGGAAGAGAAGATTAATATCGCTATCCGCGTTATCGTTGACCACGTAAGAGCAGTTGCCTTTGCTATTGCAGATGGGCAGTTGCCTTCTAACAATGGAGCAGGGTATGTGATCCGTCGTATCTTACGTCGTGCTATTCGCTATGCATTTACATTCTTAGATAAGAAAGAACCATTCATCTATGAGTTAGTAGAGGTGTTAAGTACACAGATGGGAGCATTCTTCCCAGAAATCACTAGTCAAAAAGAATTAGTGAAAAACGTGATTAAAGAAGAAGAAACTTCTTTCTTAAGAACGTTAGAGCAAGGGTTACATTTATTAGACAATGTAATCAAACAAACAGAAGGTAAAGTAGTATCAGGAGTGAAGGCTTTTGAACTATACGATACTTTTGGTTTCCCTATTGACTTGACAGCGCTTATCCTTAGAGAGAAAGGGTATGAACTAGACGAAGCTGGTTTTGACGCAGCAATGTTAGAACAAAAAACACGTTCTCGTGCGGCTTCAGAAGTATCTACTGATGACTGGACTGTATTAGTATCAGGAAATGTAGAGCAGTTCGTAGGATATGATCAGTTAGAGAATGAAGTGAAGATCACTCGTTATAGAAAGATTGATAGTAAAAAAGATGGTAAGTTATTCCAAATCGTGTTAGATTCTACTCCATTCTATCCAGAAGGAGGAGGACAGGTAGGAGATACTGGAGTATTAGTATCTGCTAATGACACTATCCAAGTAATCGACACGAAAAAAGAGAATAACTTAATATTACATATCGTAAGAGAGCTTCCTGCTAATGTAGAAGGAACTCTAGTAGCGAAGGTAGATGTAGATGCTCGTAAGCAATCTATGGCTAACCACTCTGCTACTCACTTACTACACCAAGCATTGCGCACTATCTTAGGTACTCACGTAGAACAAAAAGGTTCGTTAGTGGCTCCTACGCACTTGCGCTTTGACTTCTCTCACTTCTCTAAAGTGACAGAAGAAGAGTTAGCACAAGTAGAGGCATTCGTGAATGATAGAATTCACGATCACTTGCCATTAGTAGAGCGCAGAAGTATACCGATGGCTCAGGCTATCGCTGAGGGTGCTATGGCATTATTCGGTGAAAAATACGGTGATGAGGTACGTGCTATTAAGTTCGGAGAGAGTATGGAGCTATGTGGAGGTACTCACGTAGGGAATACAAGTGATATCTGGCAGTTCAAGATCGTAAGTGAAGGGGCTGTAGCTGCAGGTATTCGTCGTATTGAGGCGATTACGAATAAAGCTGCTCGTCAGTTCTACGCAGAACAAGAAGATACATTAAAAGAGCTTAAAGCAGTATTAAAGAATCCACAAGATACCTTAAAAGCGGTAGTATCTCTTCAAGATGAGAATGCTAAACTTAAAAAACAAGTAGAGCAATTATTAAAAGAGAAAGCAAAGAACCTAAAAGGAGACTTAAAAGGTCAAATCCAAGAGGTAAACGGTATCTCTTTCTTAGCTGTAGAAGTGGACTTAGATGCTGCTGGAGCAAAGGACCTTGCGTATGAGTTAGGTAATGAGTTCTCTAATCTATATGTACTGCTTGGTAGTGTAGCGAATGATAAGCCAATGCTGACTTGTTATGTATCTAAAGATATAGTAGAGAGCAAAGGTCTTAATGCAGGTACTATCGTACGTGAGTTAGGTAAACACATCCAAGGTGGTGGTGGTGGACAAGCGTTCTTCGCTACAGCAGGAGGTAAGAACCCAGCAGGTATGGCAGACGCTATCGCTCACGCAAAAGATTATTTGAAATAGTATTATATTTGTAATAATAATAGATAAAAAAAGATTCTCATATGAGAATCTTTTTTTTGTTCAAGAGTTCATCAGGTTATGAAGTTTAGTACAGTAGTGCCTACTAAGGTAGCAAAGGATAGAATTAAATACGAGCATAAGATCTTATCTATGGGATCTTGTTTTGCTGTGAATATAAGTGATAAGCTAAAAGAGTATCAGTTCCAAAGTGTGGTGAATCCATTCGGTATTCTGTTTCACCCTATTGCGATAGAGCGCATATTAGAGTATGCGGTGAAAGGGTATGAATTTACAAGTGCAGATGTGTTCTGTCATAACGAGGTGTGGAGTAGCTTTATCGCACATTCTGATTTGAATGAATTAGAAGAAGAAGATATCGTGACGAAGCTGAATGTAAAGCTGTTTGACTTACAGGTAGCTTTAAAAGAGAGCTCGTTTATGTATATTACTTTAGGAACAGCTTGGGTATATGAGCATATCGAGAGTGGAATGGTTGTTGCCAATTGTCATAAGGTAGCACAGAGTAATTTCAAAAAGAGATTATTAAGTACTGAAGAAGTGAAGGTTAGCTTGTCTAAAATTATTACATTAGTACAAGCTATTAATCCGGATATACAGATTGTGTTTACAGTGTCTCCAGTGAGACATTTTAAAGATGGTATCGTAGAGAATCAGAGAAGTAAGTCAGTATTATTTACTGCCTTACACGATGTGTTAGATCAGCAAAGTGGAGATAAAATTAGTTACTTCCCTTCTTATGAGATTGTAATGGATGAGTTAAGAGATTATCGCTTTTATAAAGCTGATATGTTACATCCAAATGAGTTGGCGATAGATTATATCTGGGAGCGCTTTGTGACGACTTGGGTTCATCCTGATATGTATCCGATTATGCATAAAGTAGATGAGGTGCAAAAAGGACTGAACCATAGACCCTTTAACCCTACTGCAGAGCAACACTTAGCTTTCTTAGATACATTGGTAGCCAAGATAGATTACTTATTAGAGAAATATCCATTTATGAACTTTAGATAGTTATGAGAAAGTTATTGCGCGTACTCTTCGGTATATTTATAGTGCTCTTCTTTATGTTTGCAGGAGTTGTTTTGTATAACAGCTTTGTGAAGGGGGATAAAGATGATATGCAATACAATACAGCTCTAATCCAAGAGCAGTTAAAAAATGTGAGTAAATTAGTGGTGACAGAAGCTACTTTTTCACAAGTAATGACGTATAAGGATCAGCAGAAATACTTTTTAAATATGCTTTCTTTTGATAAAAAGGCTGTGGTTATTATTAATGCAAAGGCTACAGTGTCTTATGATTTGAGTCAACTGCAATATCAGATCGATGAGAAGAATAAGGTAGTGCAATTAATATATATACCAGAAGCAGAAGTAAATATATATCCTGACTATAAAATACTAGATGTAGAGCAGAGTACTTTCAACCCTTTTAAAGGAGATGACTACAATAAGATTAATGCAAAAGTGAAGAAAGACTTAGAAGATAAAATAGAAAAGTCCACTTTAAAATCGAATGCGGAGAATCGACTTATAAGTGAACTTTCTAAAATATTAATAGTTACCAATACTCTAGGTTGGAAACTAGAGTATCAAGGTAACGTTATTCAAAGTGATAAAGACTTGGTATTAGATATGGCTTTATAAGCTTTTTAGAATAATATCTATACCGTCTTTGATTAAATGAGCTACTTCAGGTCTGTGTGTTTGAACAGATTTAAGGTGGCTCATTGCTTTTTCAGCTAATACTGTATTTGAAGCTTTTTTAGCTAATTCCAGTATTTCTACTGTAAGTAACCAATCAGAAGGGTATTCGTTGATTAGAACATCTAGTACGTTGTTTAAATCAGTTGTTTTACTCTCTTCTCTCATGGCTCTAACTTCTTGGTAGAAGTTTTCAAGCTTTATTTTACTCTCGTCTCTTTTTGCTTTTATTGTTTGGCTAGAAGGAACGTGATTGATTAGATCAAAACTGTGGTAGTCAGCAGGTCCTGAGAAAGCAGAAATCACATGAGCACCAACAGCCATATCATAAGTCCCCCATTCTGGTTGGAATAGTACTTCATCATTGTGCTTCACTGTACAGTCACTAAAACTAATCAGAATAATCTTACCATGTATATTGCGAATACCCGTGATATTAGTTCCAGATACAGTGATCCCTCCTTCGAACTCTAGAGTTACTGGCTTGCCTTCATATAAGTTATAAGCTTTTAGATCTCTAGGACTCATGTCTTCTATAGCAAGGTTGATTCCCTTTAAACGACCTAATGCAGTACCAAAACCATGTGGATGAGTCTCTGTGCCGTGTCCTACTAATTCTTTCTCTCTATAGGCTAAAGCTGTTTTGCCTGTTGTCTGCACATAAGCAGGTTTGCCTTCGTGTTCGATTACACGTTTAAATACACCTGATATCTGTAGACCTGTATTCAGTTCTATCGTACCTAAGGCTTTAGAGTCTATTAGTTTGTTTATTCCCATTAAGCCTCCTTTTCTTAAAGCCATCTTATTTGCAAACTCTTCTAATACTTCACTTAGATAAGCAAAGTCAGGAGTTACATATAACTGAGGTTGAGGTTTAGTGATATCAAAGCCTTGGTATGCAGCTTCTATGCTGTAAGGAAGTTTTTTTACATTATCAGTCATACACCATGCACTCTCTCCGATAGAAGATAGTAAGCCTGCTCCGTATATCTTAGGGTTATCCGTAGTACCGATTAATCCATACTCTACTGTCCACCAGTGAAGATTACGGATAAGTGCCATCTCAGAAGGTTCTTCTGTTATACCTTGTAAATAATCTACCTGCTCTTCTGCCTTTTTGATTTCTTCAGGGTCTACACCCTCAGCCTCTTTTAAGATAGACAGTAAGCGGATAGCTTCATATATCTCATAGTCTCTGCCAGAAGAAATAGCCTTACAGCCTATCTCTCCGAAGCGTCTCAGATACTCAGCATACTCAGGGTTAGCGATAATAGGAGCATGTCCTGCCCCTTCGTGTATAATGTCTGGTGCAGGTGTGTATTCTATATTTTCTAATTGTCTAATATCTGATGCAATAACAAGTACTTTATACGCCTGAAACTCCATAAAGGCATTCGGTGGTATAAAGCCATCTACTGCTACAGCAGCCCAACCAATTTCTTTTAATATTCTATTCATCCCATACATACTAGGGATACTTTCTATAGAAATACCTGTTTTAGCTAGACCGTCAAGATATGATTCGTGAGCAACTTTAGATAGATAATCAACATTTTTACGCATAACGTATCGCCACACAGCTTGATTAATAGGTGTATAATCCTGATAACTCTGTGGTTTGATAAATTGTTTTAAATGCTGTGGCAATCTTTCGATCAAGTCGTTACTTTCATATTCTTGTGTTTTCATAAATGAAATTTGTTATTGTTTGTCGTAAATATAATAAAAACAATGGACGATAGGCACTCAGAATACCCTATTATTGTGTTTTTAATCGAATCATTAAGAGAATTCTTTAGAAAAGTATAAAAGAACAGAGGCTCTCCTGTAAGGGAAAGCCTCTGTGTATATCATCTATAGGAAGAATTATTTCTTCTCTAGTGTAGGAGGGAACTTAGTTAATATCTTTTCGATAAACTCATGTATTCTCTCTTCTTTTTTCTCTGGAGTAGGTGCATTGTCTAGGTATCCTGTTCCTATTCCTTGCCAGATTAAGGCTTTTTTCTTTGT
This sequence comes from Myroides odoratimimus, assembly GCF_030326305.1. Taxonomy (GTDB): domain Bacteria; phylum Bacteroidota; class Bacteroidia; order Flavobacteriales; family Flavobacteriaceae; genus Flavobacterium; species Flavobacterium odoratimimum_A. The sequence continues at coordinate 218,599 of NZ_JACAKB010000003.1, forward strand.
GTCTAGAACGTCTATATAAAGTGTCCCCTCTATAGAAGTAGACACTGTCGTATTATTAGGTCCCCAATATGGTCCCCATCCCCAACCGTAGTATCCGTAAGGAGAATAGAAGTTGTTATGGGTAGTCACATTGACTTGTTTTGACGCTTTAGTGAAAATATTAATAACAAAATCAGGATTGCTACTAGCTTTTGTAAAACCTTTTGCTGTAAGATTACTATCAATAGCAGTTAGAATTCTCTTCTTGTCTAAGTCATTAATCGTTGCTTGATCAATACCTTCTTTAAAGAAAGCATACGTTTTGTATTGTTCGAAGTCTACAGCTTTATCATAATCAGCTGTTACTTTAACGCTACTACATGATGCTATAAATAACATCAATAGAGCTAGTGGTAATAATTTAATAGCTTTCATGAGTGAAATTGTTTTAATTGTTATTTCAATAAGTTTTCATCTACTATATTTGGAATAGTTACTTTTAGAAGTGGTTCTACTTCCATCGCTCTTTTTATTGCAAAAATAGCTTCGTCATTTCTAGCCCAGCTTCTTCTAGCGATTCCATTATTAACATCCCAGAATAGCATTGATTCTAATCTTTTTTGTGCTTCAATAGTACCATCAAGTAACATACCAAAACCACCATTGATTACTTCTCCCCATCCTACACCACCACCATTGTGGATAGATACCCAAGTAGCTCCTCTGAAGCTGTCTCCGATAACGTTATGGATAGCCATATCGGCTGTGAATTTAGAACCATCATAGATATTAGATGTTTCTCTATATGGAGAGTCTGTACCAGATACATCATGGTGATCTCTTCCTAATACTACAGGGCCTATCTTACCTGCTTTAATAGCGTCGTTAAATGCTCTGGCGATATTAATACGCCCTTCAGCATCTGCATATAAGATACGAGCTTGTGACCCTACTACTAGTTTATTCTCTTGAGCTCCTTTTATCCAACGGATATTATCAGCCATCTGTTGTTGTATTTCTACAGGCGAGTTTTTAATCATCTCTTCTAATACCTCACAAGCGATCTCATCTGTTTTGGCTAGATCTTCTGGATTTCCGGATGTACATACCCATCTAAATGGTCCAAATCCGTAGTCAAAACACATTGGCCCCATAATATCCTGTACATAACTAGGGTATTTAAAGTCGATATTATTAGCTGCCATAACATCAGCTCCTGCTCTAGAAGCTTCTAATAAGAAAGCATTTCCATAGTCAAAGAAATAAGTTCCTTTAGCTGTGTGTTTATTAATAGCGGCAGCTTGTCGTCTTAGAGACTCTTGTACTAGTTCTTTAAACTTAGCTGGGTTATTAGCCATTAAGTCATTTGCTTCTTCAAAAGCAACGCCTACTGGGTAGTATCCACCTGCCCAAGGGTTGTGAAGAGAGGTCTGATCAGAACCTAAGTCTATGTATAAATCTTGTTTGTCAAATTCTTCCCATATATCCACTACGTTACCTTGGTATGCGATAGATACGATTTCTTTATCCTCTTGTGCTTTTTTAACGCGAACGACTAGGGCGTTGATATCAGTTATTACTTCATCTACCCATCCTTGAGAATGTCTAGTATGTACTGCTTTAGGGTTTACCTCTGCACATACCGTAATACATCCTGCAATATTTCCAGCTTTTGGTTGAGCACCACTCATTCCTCCTAATCCTGAAGTCACAAACAGCTTACCTGCTAATCCTTCTCCGTTTTTAGCTATTTTTCTACCGCCGTTTAGCACTGTGATTGTTGTCCCATGTACGATACCTTGAGGACCTATATACATATAGCTACCTGCAGTCATCTGACCGTACTGTGTCACACCTAACGCATTGAACTTTTCCCAATCATCCGGTTTCGAGTAGTTAGGGATCATCATACCATTAGTCACTACTACACGAGGTGCGTTTTTATGAGAAGGGAATAGTCCCATAGGATGACCAGAATACATTACTAATGTCTGCTCGTCAGTCATCTCTCCTAAATACTTCATCGTCAGTAAGTATTGAGCCCAGTTAGAGAACACAGCTCCATTACCTCCGTAAGTAATTAACTCATGTGGATGTTGAGCTACAGCATAGTCAAGGTTGTTTTGGATCATTAGCATGATTGCCTTCGCTTGTAGACATTGTCCAGGATATTCATCTATCGGTCTAGCATACATCTTGTAGTCCGGGCGTAGACGGTACATATAGATTCTTCCGTACTTTTCAAGTTCTTCTTTGAACTCAGGGATAAGTGTGCTGTGGTTCTCACTTGGGAAATAGCGTAGCGCATTCTTAAGGGCTAATACTTTCTCATCATCAGATAAGATTTCTTTTCTCTTAGGAGCGTGGTTGATAGATAAATCATACTCTTTCTTAGGAGGTAACACAGTCGGTATCCCTTGTAAAATATGTTCTTGAAAAGTCATTTTTATAATTTTTTGTTTGTTATTAATTTTTATTTAAATACTAGTGAATTAGCCAAATCATTAACTATTTTTGCTACGTTGACGCTTTATTACACTAGCTGTAGTAAAACTGATGGGAAGATAGTAATAAACTTGGATAAAATTAATATCTCGATTATTAAAAAGTTCTAAAAAAAGAGAGTGGTAATTGTTTGTAAATATTTAGTTCCTAAAGGATATCAGGGAATAACATTGTTTCCCTTTATTATTTTAAGATCAGCAGAATCTAAAGGAGATCGTTATTTACTAAATCATGAACGCATCCATCTAAGGCAACAAATAGAACTGTTGATTGTGTTATTTTATCTTTGGTATGTTTTAGATTTTGTGTGGCGTTATTTTCAAACTAAGGATGTGAAAAAGGCATATCGTAAGAACCTGTTTGAAAGAGAAGCGTATCAATATGAACACAATCTTGACTATTTAAAAACGAGAAGACTTTATTCATTCTTAAGAAATAATACTAATGTTTGAGAGCGAGAATGTATATAATGAACAATTGAAAGTAGAATTGCCTAGAGGGATTACTATTTTTGTCAAGAGAGAAGATTTATTACATGAAGAAGTATCAGGTAATAAGTTTAGAAAATTAAAGTACAATATTTTAAAGGCGCAAGAGTTAGGATATAGTAAGCTTTTGACATTCGGTGGGGCATATTCTAACCATATAGCCGCTACTGCCGCGGCAGGACGTATCTGTGGAGTAGAGACGATAGGTATCATTAGAGGTGAAGAGCTAGAAAATAACTACGCAGGCAATCCAACACTAACGAAGGCAGTAGAGGATGGAATGACGCTTGGTTTTATGACGCGCACAGAGTATAGAAGTAAAGGAGAGGTAGAGATCATCGATAGACTAAAAGCTAGGTATGGAGATTTTTATTTAGTACCAGAAGGAGGAACGAATGCAGAGGCAATAAAGGGAACAGAAGAAATATTAAAAGAAGGTGATGAGGCCTTTGATTATATCTGTACAGCTGTAGGAACAGGGGGGACGATAGCAGGTATTATTAACAGTTCTCATCAGAATCAAACAATATTAGGCTTTCCTGCCCTTAAAGGAAGCTTTTTATATGAGGATATTCGTAAGTTTGTTACTAACAATAATTGGGACCTAGTCTTAGACTATCACTTCGGAGGATATGCAAAGTATAATGAGGAGTTGTTATCATTTTTAAGAGAGCTCTATAAACAAACAGGCGTTTTGTTTGATCCTATTTATAATGGTAAGATGATATACGGGGTGTTAGAAGAGATTAAGAAAGGAAGATTTAAGGATAATAGTAAAATACTTGTAATACACACTGGTGGCTTGCAAGGTTGGAATGAAAAGATAAATATTTAGCAATAGTAATGTATGTATAGAAGAATCATTTTTTTTATTTGTATGGTTTTTCTTGTTGGGTGTGCTAGCAAGAAAACTCCAATGCCTAAGAGTAAGGCTCTAACTACGAAGAGATATCCTGCTCCTACTGGAAAAAAAGTAAAAGAAAAAGAACTCGTGTCTAAGTCTGAGTATAGAGATAAACTTCAGAAAAATGAAGTGGATAGAAAAAAAGAAGAGAAGAAGAGAAGCTCTAGTGAGGTCTTAGAAGCTACCTCTAGACTAAGTGTGACGACTGATATGATACGCGACTATATACTTACATATAAAGATGTTGCAAAAGATAATATGACGACATACGGGATCCCTGCTAGTATTAAATTAGCTCAAGGGGTGTTAGAGTCTGGCTCAGGACAAGGGACACTGAGTAGAAATGCGAATAACCACTTCGGTATTAAGTGTCATCAAGGATGGGACGGTGAGTCTGTACGCCATACAGATGATGCACCAGACGAATGCTTTAGAAAATATAGCAATCCTAACGAATCTTATACAGACCACTCTCTGTTCTTAACGAATAGAGGGCGTTATAGCAGTCTGTTTTTATTAGAAAAGGATGATTATGAAGGATGGGCAGTAGGACTAAAGAGTGCTGGGTATGCTACTGACCCTAGATATGCTGAGAAGTTGATCAGTCTTATCGAACGATATGAACTGTATAAATACGATGCTGAGGTGCTAAATAAGACTGTGACAGGGCCTAGACCTAGAACAATAGCTACAACGACTGATAAACCTAGTGCAGTAACGGAAACTAAATCTACATCGAAGTCTTCTCAGTCTAGTGCTAAAAGTAAAGGGACGGTACATGTAGTGAAAAAAGGTGATACATTATACTCTATCTCTAAGAGATATAATACCACTGTAGCACAAGTACAGAAAATGAATAAATTAACAGGAACAAACCTTTCAATAGGTCAAACTTTAAAAATAAAATAATATGTTATACCAAAGAAGTAGTAAGCTTTTTGCAGAAGCTGAGAAAGTGATACCAGGAGGAGTTAACTCTCCAGTACGTGCTTTTAAATCTGTCGGAGGAACTCCTATCTTCGTTAAAGAGGCTAAAGGAGCATATTTATACGATGAGGATGGTAATAAACTTATAGATTATATTAACTCTTGGGGACCTATGATCTTAGGACATGCTTATGAGCCAGTAGTTAATGCTGTAGTCGAAAAAGCAAAACTAGGGACTTCTTTTGGGATGCCTACAGAGATAGAGACACAGATAGCTGAGCTAGCTGTATCTATGGTACCTAATATTGATAAAATTCGCTTTGTGAATTCTGGTACAGAAGCCTGTATGAGTGCTATTAGATTAGCTAGAGGGTATACAGATAGAGAGAAGATTATCAAATTTAAAGGTTGTTATCACGGGCACTCAGATTCATTCTTGATCTCTGCAGGAAGTGGAGCTGTTACTTTTGGTTCACCTAACAGTCCTGGTGTAACTGCAGGTACAGCAAAAGATACTTTGTTAGCAGATTATAATAATCTGAGTAATGTAGAGTCTATCCTAGAAGCAAACAAAGGAGAAGTAGCTGCGATCATCATCGAGCCTGTAGCGGGGAATATGGGATGTGTACCTCCTGCAAAAGGATTCTTAGAGGGATTAAGAGCGTTATGTGATAAGCATGGTACGTTATTAATCTTTGATGAGGTGATGACAGGCTTCCGTCTAGCGAAAGGTGGAGCACAAGAATTATTTGGTGTGAATGCCGACATCGTTACTTTTGGTAAAGTGATTGGTGGAGGATTGCCAGTAGGAGCTTTTGCTTCTCGTAACGAGATTATGAATTACCTTGCACCAGTAGGACCTGTATACCAAGCAGGAACACTATCTGGTAATCCATTAGCGATGGCAGCTGGTCTTACGATGTTACAAGAAATTAATAAAGATGCTGATCTATTTAAGCGCCTTGAAGAAAAGACAGCATATTTAGAAAAAGGAATGCGCAAGGTATTAACAGATAATAAAGTAGCTTATACGATTAACCGTGTGGGATCTATGATCTCTGTATTCTTTGACGAAAGAGAAGTAGTTGATTTCGAAACAGCAGGGTATGGTAATAACGATACGTTTAAGAAATTCTTCCATGGATTATTAGCTGAAGGGGTATATATCGCTCCATCATCTTATGAAACTTGGTTTATTACTGACGCATTGACTTATGAAGATTTAGATTACACGATTAATGCAGTAAATAAAATTTTCTCTTAAGCGAATTATTGCAATTTCAAAATACAGATCAATAACCTATTCTTTCCTTAGAATAGGTTATTTTTTTATCTGCTATTTTGGGAGTTATCGCATAGTGGTCGCATAGTGATGGGATAGTGGTCGCATATTTTTGCCTGTTTTTAATGCGATCACTATGCGATAAGTGTCTTATCATTATGTTATGATAGGTGTCTATGAGGACTAAATGAGATATTGTGTAGACTGTAGTGAGATGTTGTTAATAAAAAAGCACACCGAAGTGTGCTTGTAATCTATAGTGTTTAGGCTATTATAAGTCTAGTTTTAATTGATCAGGTAGAAGTTTAAAAGACATTCTATGGTACTTGCAAGGGCCATATTTTGCAATAGCTTCTCTGTGTTCTTTAGTAGGGTATCCTTTGTTTTTCTTCCAATTGTACATTGGGAATTCCTCGTGGATTTTATCCATATAATCATCTCGATACGTCTTTGCTAATATAGAGGCAGCTGCTAAGCTTAGATATTTCATATCTCCTTTGACAATACACTGATGAGGTAAATCTGGGATAGGAGTGAACTTATTTCCATCTATAATGAGAAACTCTGGTTTAGGGTCTAAGTCAAGTACAGAAAGAGTCATAGCCTTAATAGAAGCGTGTAAGATGTTTAGTTCTTCGATTGCGTCTTCGTGAAGATGAGTCACTTTATAAGTTAATGCCTGATCTTCTATGATATCTCGGAGTTTGTATCGTATCTTAGAGGTGATTTTTTTAGAATCGTTTATTTCTTCATTGATAAAGTCTAGTGGGAGTATTACAGCTGCAGCCGTTACAGGACCAGCGATACATCCTCTACCAGCTTCGTCAGTACCAGCTTCTAAGCTAAACTCGGAGAAATTTTTTAATAACATCTAAAGTCTCGTTTTTAATTACCGCAAATGTAAATAATATTAGCTGGATAGTTAGAGAGAATCTTATGATAAATTTTATAGTTCTTAGTTCAATGTTTTGTTAAAAAACGATGAGTTTTTTAGTGATTTTTTTTTGGTGATAAGGCGTATTTAGTGGTATTGGAAGATTTAAGTGTTAAAAAAAATAAGTCAATTTTGTTTTTTTTAGCATTGAGTTAAAAAAACAATTGTTTTGATGTTTAGTTATTGTCATTTTATTTAATTGTATGTATTTTTTAATTGTTAATATTTTAAATATTAATTAATGTATTGTGAATGCAATTGGTTAGTATTGTTAATAATGGGTATTCTAGTTAGGTTATCTAATTACTTTTTTAGATTTGTGAACTAACTAATTCAATTTAATAATGATTTCTAAGTTAAGATGGACTTTAGCTCTTGTAGCAGGGCTAGCTGTGCAAACTTCTTTTGCACAAGAAAAGACTCTATCTGGAGTAGTATCAGAAGGAGGACTTCCATTACCAGGTGTAAGCGTGGTAATCAAGGGGACTAACGAGGGTACTCAAACAGATCTAGATGGAAACTACTCTCTTAAGGTAAAACCTGGAGATGTATTGGTATATTCTTTCATCGGAATGAACGATAAAGAATATAAAGTGTCTACAGCGAATAACTATAATGTTTCTTTAGAATCGGAAGATTCTGTGTTAGAAGAAGTAGTAGTGTTAGCTTATGGGCAGGTTAAAACTAAGAATGAAGTAACAGGTAATGCTGTAGCTATTAAAGGTGATGCTGTTGCAGCCACTCCATTGGCTTCTGCTGACCAAGCTTTACAAGGACGTGTGGCAGGTTTACAAATGTCTGCTTCATCTGGTTCTCCTGGAGCTAAACAAAATATTCGTATTCGTGGACGTAACTCTATGACTGCTACTAATGAGCCGTTATACGTTATCGATGGTGTGCCTATGTATGATGGGGATTTCTCTGGAGGAAATCAAGGATCAGACTCACCTTCTACATCATTATCATTATTAGCAACAATTAACCCAGCAGATATTGAGTCTATGACTGTATTAAAAGATGCTGGTGCGACTGCAGTATATGGTGCTCGTGGTACAAATGGGGTAATCTTGATTACTACTAAAAGAGGTAAATCAGGAGCTACTAAATATAATTTAAGTGCGCGTGTAGGATTCCAAAATAACGCTGTTAGAGGACCTAAATTATTATCATCTAATCAGAAAGAAGAGCTTTATTTAGATGGGTTATATAATACTTTCGGTGCTGCAAATGGGTTCACTCGTGCAGAAGCTGGAGCTTGGGCATTAACACAACCTAAACATGCTAATGCAGGTGGTTACAGTAATTGGATTGCTGCAGGCCGTCCTGATAATGATTGGGGTGAATATGTTAAGAATGCAGATGCACCTTTAACTAGTATCAACTTCTCTGCTACAGGTGGTGGTGAGCGTAACAATTTCTACGCATCTATGTCACATGACAAAATGGAGAGTACTGTTATCGGATCTGATTTTAGACGTATCGGAGCTTCTTTAAGCTTTATGCAAAAATTAAGTGATAAAATCGAATTTAATACTAGTATTAAAGTTACAAATACTAAACAAAATGGTATTTCTGAAGGGGGATCATATTTCTCGAATCCTAACTATATTAAGTTAGTTATGAATCCATGGAACCCATTGTATAACGAAGATGGTAGTTACTATCTACCACCATCAGGATATCACAATGTTGTATATACTACAAAGCATAATCAAAATTTGAATGATGTTACTCGTGTAATTAATTCTAATTCTATTAGTTATGCTATTACTGATAACTTGAAGTTTACTTCTTCTATGGGTATTGATTATACATTAGCAGATTATTCTGAGTATAGAAACCCTATTCATGGTGATGGTAGAACTTATGATGGTACTGCTGCTAAATATGTTAGAAGAAACTTTAGTTATGTAGCTCAAAACGGATTAGACTATAGATTCTATTTAGGAGAGAACCATAAGTTCGATGCTAAAGTATTAGTAGAATATCAAAAATCTAAACGTAGCTTCTTACAAGGAACGGGACAAATCATCTTAGATGGATTCAATTCTTTAGCTGCTGCGGCTGCTAATAGAGATGCTGGATATGATTTCTTAGATGATTCTAACTTAGGATATGTAGGTATCTTAAACTATAACTATCAAAATAGATTCTTAGTAGATGTAACAGGAAGACGTGAAGGTTCTTCTAAATTTACAGATAGAATAGGTTACTTCTATTCAGTTGGTGGTGCATGGAATATGCATATGGAAGAGTGGATGCAAAATCAACAAACTATTTCGACATTACGTCTTAGAGGGTCTTATGGTACGAATGGTAACTCTCAGATTAATCCTAATCAATTTGTACGTCGTGCTGATATCGTATCTTATGATGGAGAGGCAGCGCTTATTCCAACTCAGATTGGAGGACCAATTGGATGGGAGAAACAACAAAAAATGGACTTTGGTTTTACTTTAGGGTTATTTAATGAGCGTATTACATTAGGAGCTGCTTATTTTGACAGTAAAACAAGTGACTTACTATACAATAGATCTCTTTCTAAAATGTCTGGTTTCACTAGCCAAATGATGAATATGGGAGCTATGAATAACCGTGGTATTGAAGTAGAGTTCAATGGGGAAGTTGTTAGATCTGATGATTTTAATGTTTCTGTTGGTTTTAACTTTGGTACAGTTCGTAATAGAATTACTGAGATGCCTGTTGTTGATGGAAAAGAGTTGGAGGTTTATAAATCTTATAATGCTGATGTAGCTGGACATGAAGTAGGTGAGTGGTATATGCCAACATGGGCTGGAGTTGATCCTGCTACAGGACAACCTATGTGGTTTGATAAAGATGGTAATGCTACTTCTGATTATTCTAAAGCAGAACATAGATTCCAAAGAGCGAGTGCTTTACCAAAATATACTGGAGGTGCTAACTTACACGTAGATTATAAAGGATTCTTCTTAGATGGTATGTTTACTTTCGCTGGAGGACATAAAGTATATGAGCAGTATGCATTTAAAACAGCTGGTACTACAAGTGCTTTAGTTTCTTCAAATGCTTCTGTAGAGATGTTAGATAGATGGCAAAAGCCAGGTGATATTACTAACGTGCCAATCGTAGAGTACACTGCTACTGGAGGTAACAAGAATTTCACAAGTCCATCTACTAGATTCTTACACGATGGAGATTATATTAGATTGCGTAATGTTACTTTAGGATATAATTTCAATTCTGAATTTACAAGAGCTTTGAAAGTTGATGGTTTAAGTTTCTCAGTTATTGGAACGAACTTATGGACATGGGTTAAAGACAAAGGATTAAAATATGATCCAGAGGTTGACCCTTCAGGTTACGTTAGTGTAGCTACTCCGCCTGTAAAATCAGTAGTATTCTCTGTAAATGTTAAGTTTTAAAAAGTTATGAAAAAAATTATATTTTCAATATTATCTGTAGTTCTTTTATCTGCTGGAATGACTAGTTGTTCAGATGATAGATTAGACGCTACATTAGAAGGTGCTCGAGATATCGAATCTAAGCCACTAGTATCTGCTACTGACTTAAGAGCGGCAGTATCTGGTGCATATTATAGAATGGTAAATTATAATTACTACGGACGTGATATGGTTATCTTCAGTGAAGTACGTGGAGATAATGCATATGCGGCGGCTGGTTTTTCTAACCGTTTTCAAAATGTATCTAGTTTTACTTTGACTCCTACTCATGCTTTTCCATCAGATACATGGAAGAAGATTTATGAGGTAATTAGTTCTGCTAACTTAGCTATAGGTTCTAATATTACGATAGGTGATAAAACTGATATTAATCAAGGAAAAGCTGAAGCTTTAGCAATAAGAGCATTAGCTCATTTTGATCTATTGCGTTTATTTGGACAACAAAATGTTGACAATGCTGGATTAGCAGGATTAGGAGTACCTTATATTACGCAGTTTGGTGAATTAGATGCTAAAAATTACAAAAGACTTTCTGTTAGAGAAGTTAGAGATCTTATTTATAGAGATTTAGATGAGGCTTTGACTTTAGTAGATAAGAATGCAACTAAGAAAACACGTTTCAATGCACAATCAATTAATGGTGTGAAATCAAGAGTGGCATTGTTTTTTGGAGCATTTGATAGTGCAGATTATAACATTGCAATGGAAAGTGCTGAGAAAGCATTGAGTTTAGGTGGTGCTGTTGTTCAAAGAAGTGCATATGTTGCTTCATTTAGAGCTGAAGAGCCACAAAGTAACTCTATATTAGAATTAGCACAAGATAATATCAATAACCAAGGTATTAATGGATTATCATATATCTATTCTTATTTAGGATATGGAGATGTTGTAGGTATAGAAGAGAACTTAAAAGCTCTTTTTACAGACAAAACAGATATCCGTTCATCAGAAGAGATGCAGGGGATGAATATGGTAAAAGATGAAAAAGGAGCATATAAACTTGTGTCTAAAGAGTACATTCCTTTAACTAAGGAGGAATTAGATGGTACTGTTGAAGTAGATCCGAAAAATCGTTATAAAGAAGAGTACTACCGTAATTTTGGTAAGTATACAGCTGTTAGCTCTAACATCAAGGTTATGCGTTACGAGGAGTTAATTTATAACTACGCCGAGGCTGCAGTTCGTACAAAATCAAATGTTACAAGAGCTTTAGAATTAGTTAATAAGGTGGCTGAAGAAAGATATGAAGGTAACCCTAAGTCTAAATTTACTTCTTTAACGTTAGAAACTGTATTAGCAGAGAGACGTAAAGAATTAGTATTTGAAGGATTCCGTTTCGACGATCAAATGCGTAATAAAGAGAATTTAGGTGCTACGCCTCAATCTAAGGATGGAATTAAATATGGTGATGCTAAGTTAGCATTCCCTATACCTCGTAGTGAGATCAATGATAGTAAAATCGATCAAAACAAAGGTTACTAGTTTTTAAGTAATGTTTAATATAAAGGCTTTCGCAGATGCGAAAGCCTTTTTTGTTGTAAAATAATTTATTATTACTATCTGTGAATAAAAGAGAATATAATTTAGTTAGTATAGGCTGTATATTTGACTATTTGAATGATTTGACAGGTAAGAAGAGTTCTTTTGTGTATGAATATTCAAGCGGTAATGTAGTTAAGGCATCTAGTAGTGATAAAGTTTATACTTATGACTATGATAACCGTGGTAATCTGACTTCAGTATCGGACGATATAGGTGAATTATTTAACTATACTTATGGTACAGGATATAATCCATTTGTACACAGTGAGTATAATTTGACATTTGACTATTTTCCCGGTGGTGATCTAATCCGTTTTGTTCAAAGTTCTAAGAACAATATAGAGACAGCTACTAATAAAAAGACAGGAGAGGTATATACATTTAAAACGACTGCCTCTCATGAATTTGGGTATCCTACTAATATAGAAATTAAAGGAAAAGATACTTCTAAATTGTTTAAGTTTGATTATGTTATTATTAGAGAGCCAGAGAAATAATCCTATGTAGTATCTAAAATAAAAAAACCTATAAGAATTTTCTTATAGGTTTTTTTATGAAAAAAATTAAGATATGATTATTCGTATTTTATAATGAATTTATAAGTTTAAAATATTTATAAGTTTGTGTTTTTTGTTAATTAGATGTGATTTGTTTTTATTTTTCACATTTTAATTATAAATTTTTTTTCACTACAAATGTGTTTTGTTTTTATTTCTTAATATTATTATAAAATAATTCAAATATTTTGTTAGATTTGTTTCACTAACTAATCAATGTTATTAATGAAGAAATCTAGACTTAATTGGTTTTATGCTAGTTTGCTATTACTTTCAGTAAGCGCAGGTTATGCACAAGACAAGAAGCTTACGGGAGTTGTAAGCGAGGGAGGAACTCCTCTTCCAGGGGTTTCTGTTACAATCCAAGGTACTAACCATGGAACACAAACAGATTTGGATGGTAATTATTCTTTGAATGTAAAACCAGGAGATGTATTAGTCTTTAGTTTTATTGGTATGAAGGATATTACTTATAAAGTTGGAGATGCAAGTATTTATAGTCCATCTTTATCATCTGAAGATAATCAATTGAAAGAAGTAGTTGTTCTTGCTTATGGTCAGAATAGAAGTAAAAATGAAATTACAGGGAATGTTGTTGCTGTACAAGGTGATGTTGTAGCAAAGACTCCTACTGTTTCTGTTGATCAAGCTCTGCAGGGTAGGGTTGCTGGGTTGCAAATGTCAACGACATCTGGTTCGCCTGGAGCTGTACAAAATATCCGTATACGAGGAAGAAATTCAATGTCAGCTAATAATGAGCCTTTGTTTGTTGTAGATGGAATACCATTAACAAGTGGTAATATATCAGGTAATACAGATGGAACAACCTTATCATCAATTTCAGGTATAAGTAGTGAAGATGTTGAATCTATGACTGTGTTGAAAGATGCCGCTGCTACTGCTGCATATGGAGCTAGAGGTGGTAATGGAGTAATTGTAATTACAACTAAAAAAGGTAAAAGAGGTGCTCCTAGTTATAATTTAAAAGCGTCTATAGGATTTCAAAATTTTGCTAGAAAAGGGCCTAAGTTTCTTGATGCTGATCAAAAGAAAGAATTATGGTTAGAAGCTAATTATAATACTTATGGAAAGGATGAAGGGTTTACTATGGATAATGCTTGGGAATGGTATCAAGATGCTTATAATCCAAATGATCCTTTAATAATTTGGGGTCGTAGTGGTTCAACTAGTAATAATTGGAGAGATGCTGTTCAAAATAAAGATGCATTAACTTCTACATTAGCGTTTAGTGTTAATGGAGGAGATGATAAAGGGACTTATTATGCGAGTATTGGTCACGAAAAATTTGACGGAGTTGTTATTGGAACTGATTTTAGAAAAGTTTCTGGTGCATTTAATATGACTCGAAATTTAAACGATAGATTGGATATAAAAATTGGTGCAAATGTCTCTAATATTCTTCAAAATGGAATACCTGAAGGAGGAGCTTTTTTCTCTAATCCTAATTTATCAGGAATGTTTATGAATCCTTGGATACCAATTTATAATGAAGATGGTAGCCACAACTTTAATATACCGACAGGTCTGCACAATTCATTGTATACAATGAGCAATAATAAATATCAAAATGATGTTATTCGTGTAATGTCAAATAATAGTTTGGGATATAAAATATTAGATGATTTGAAATTTGAATCTACTATAGCACTGGATTATATTTTAGCGAATTACTCTACATACTATAACCCAACTCATGGTGATGGTGCTGCTTATAAGGGGTCTGCTAGCGAGGATGATAATAAAAGATTTAATTATGTTTGGCAAAATAGCTTAAACTATAAGTTTTATGTAGGTGAAGCTCACCGTTTTGATGTGAGAGGTGTTATGGAGTTTCAAAAAAATAAAACTAACGTATTGTCGGGACGTGGAGAAGTTCTCCCTCCAGGTATGATCAGTTTAGGTACTGCTGCTGCCAATTATACAACAAATGCATCTTATACTGATTGGACAAATTTAAGTTATTTAGGGCTGTTGAATTATAGTTACGATGATCGTTATTTACTAGATTTAACTTTGAGAAGAGAAGGTTCTTCTCGTTTTTCCGAAGATAAAAGATGGGGTACTTTCTATGCGATTGGAGGAGCGTGGAACATTAATTCAGAGTCATTTATGAATGATGTTGAATTTTTGAATTTATTACGTTTAAGGGGATCTTATGGTACAACTGGTAATTCTGAAATAAGCCTTAATACTTTTACACAATTATTGGGAGCAGGTACCTATAATGAAGAGTCAGCTATGATTTCGACTCAATTTGGAGGTTTATTAGGATGGGAAAAACAACAAAAATTAGATTTCGGAGTAGAGTTTGGATTGTTTGATAATCGCTTAACTGGGTCTTTCACATATTTTCAAAGCAAAAGTAAAGATTTGTTGTATGCAAGACCATTATCGTTGACATCAGGATTTAGCTCTCAATGGGTTAATTTAGGTGATTTGAAAAATAGTGGAATTGAGGTTGAATTGAACTATGATATAATTCGCTCAGAAGATTTTAATTGGTCTATAGGTGGAAATCTAGGTACAGTAAAAAATGAAATGGTTAGTATGCCTATAGTTGATGGAAAACCATTAGAAGTATTTAGCAGCTTTAAAGGAACAGTTGAGGGAAAAGCCTTAGAGACATGGCGTTTGAAAGAATATGCTGGGGTTGATGCTCAAACAGGATTAGCTCAATGGTATATGGCAGACGGAACAAAAACAACTAATCATAATGCTGCGGAGTTTAGATTTCAGAATACTAGTGCTTTACCAAAAGTAACTGGAGCTATCAATACACATATTGATTTTAAAGGTTTTTATGTTGATGCTTTATTTAGTTTTGCTGCAGGATATAGTGTATATGATTATTGGTCTGCTTATACAAATGCTCCAAATGATACATCTTTATATTATTATAATGGAACTACAGAATTAATGGATAGATGGCAAAAGCCTGGGGATATTACTGATGTGCCTATGTTAACAACAGAAGGGGGAGCTAGTTATACAGATCCAAGTACTAGATGGTTGTATGATGGAGATCATATAAGATTAAAACAATTAACAGTTGGTTATAATTTTAATAAGAAAATTGTTAATAGAATGGGATTGGATGGTTTAAATCTTTCTGTTTCTGCTAGAAATCCTTTGACTTGGGTAAAAGATAGTAGATTAAAGTGGGATCCGGAAGTTGATGCAACAGGATATATTGAAATGGCAACGCCACCATTAAAATCTGTTGTTTTTACGTTGAACGTTAAATTTTAAGTTAGATGAAGAATATAATAAAAACTTTTCTGTTAGCAGGAATGATAGGAATGACAGGTGTGTCAGTAACATCATGTTCATTGGATCCTGAACAGTCAAATTATAAAGATAATGAAAAAGAACCAATTAGAAATGTTAATGACTTGTTGGCAGGGCTAAACGGTTCTTATGCACGTATGACTAGTGCTTTGTACTACGGTAGGGATATTATTATTTTCTCTGAAGCAAGATCTCCGTACATGTATTCGGATAATCGAAGTGGTAGGTTTGGAAATATTTCTGGCTTTACAATTACACCTAGCCATGCATATGCAAAGGAAACTTGGGAACAAATATACAAGGTTATTTCAAATACTAACCGTGTAATCGAGGCGGATGTTACAGATGATGCTTATGTTCAATATTATAAAGGACAAGCATATGTAATTAGAGCTTTAGCTCATTATGATTTATTAAGATTGTATGGTGAGCAGTATGTTGGAAATTCAGGAATGATGGCTTTAGGTATCCCTTATAAATTATCATTTAAGGATATTGATGAGAAAATTACACGTAAAACAGTAAAAGAGAATTTTGATTCTATATTCGCAGATTTGAATCTTGGAATAGAGATGATGAAAAAGTCAGAATCAGAGGTTAAGAACCAAGCCACTCAGCGTGCTCGTATAACATTAGCTAGTGCTTATGGTATTAAATCTAGAATTGCTTTATTTTTTGCTGGTTTTGATAGTAGTAAATACGATTTGGTTTTAGAAAGTGCAGAGTTAGCTATAGCAAAAGCAAAAGAGAGAAATATCACTGTCATGAGTAGAAGTGGATTCTTAGATGCTTATAAAGGAGATGGAATAATGTCTAATTCATTATTTGAGTTAACACAATTTGGAACAGATAATCAATATACTAACAGTCTCTATAATATTTACTTTAAGTCTCCTACGGAAGGTTATGGTGATTTAGTTTGGAATGGAGGTGATAAATTGTCTTTCTTTCCTGAAAATGAAGAAGGTAAGGTAGTAGCTGATGTTCGTAGTGATATTGTTGGAAGAGATGCTATGCCAACTAAAACTCTTCGTAATTTAGGTAAATACACTACGAGAACTTCTAATATACGTATGATGCGTATTGAAGAGGTAATGTTGAACTATATTGAGGCTACTATTAAAGGTGCTTCAAAAGGAAAAACAAATGTAGCATTAGATTATCTTAATGAAATAGTTGTACAGAGAGTTACTTTACAAGACGGGAATAGTTCACCTATACCTAAAAAGTATAACTCTTTAGATTTTGAAGCTTATAAAATGGAAAGACAACGTGAGTTGATGTTTGAAGGTTTTGGTTACGAAGATGTTATGCGTTGGAAAGGTGAAGTGGTGAACCCTAGAATTAAAGCTAATTTAAATATTACTAAAGATAAAGTGGAGTTTGGAGATGCGTTAACTGCATTTCCTATACCTCAAGCAGAGATTAACGTAAGTAAGATAGAACAAAATCAAGCTTACAAATAAGTAAAAATAAATATTTAGTATATTAATGTACTAGTATAGTATTAAAAGCTACCCAAATATTGGGTAGCTTTTTTTATGTATGGTTATTTGAATTCTATCACAAATACTTTATAGTTCTTTGTTTATGTTAATTTAATGTTAACAACTGTGTTTAGATTTGTCATACTAACTAATCAATGTTTTTATGAAGAAATTTAGACTTAATTGGTTTTATGCTAGTTTACTATTACTTTCAGTAAGTTTAGGGCACGCACAAAACAAGACACTTACAGGGAAAGTGAGTGATGGAGGAACGCCTCTTCCTGGTGTTTCGGTTACTATAAAAGGAACAAGTCAGGGGGCTCAAACAGATTTAAATGGTAATTATTCTTTAAATGTTAAGGCAGGAGATGTACTTGTGTTCAGTTTTATCGGTATGAAGGATGTTACTTATAAGGTAGGGGGAGCATCTACTTATGATGTAGAATTATTGTCAGATGAACATATTTTAGATGAAGTTATTGTTGTAGGATATGGGACTTCAACTAAAGAATCTTTTTCTGGTTCAGCATCGCAAATTAGTGCAAAGAGTATAGAAAGTAAAAGTGTTTCTAATGCGCTTGTAGCACTGTCAGGTGAAGCAGCTGGTGTTCGAATTATAAATGCTACTGGACAACCAGGTTCGGAACCTACTATTCGTATTCGTGGATTTGGCTCGATTAATGGTAATAGAAGTCCTTTAATTATACTAGATGGAGTGCCTTATAACTCAAATTTCTCCTCTATAAACCCTGCTGACATTGGTTCTTTGACTGTTTTGAAAGATGCGACAGCAACAGCTATTTATGGATCTCGTGGTGCAAATGGAGTTATTATTGTCAATACAAAGAATGGAAAAGGTGTAAAGTCTTATATAGAAGTAGAAGCTAAGACGGGAGTTAACTGGCGAGCTTTACCAGAATATGATATTATTACTTCTCCAGAGCTTTATATGGAGTATTCATTTGAAGCGTTGAAAAATTTCGGAAAAATTAGAGGAAAGTTTACAGATGAGCAAGCGCTTCTTTGGGCAGGTAAGAATCTTTTTAATCCACAATATGGTATTTCTTCTCATTACAATATGTGGAATGTAAAAGACGGTACTGAATTAATAGACCCTAGTACTGGTCAAGTTTATGAAGGAGTAAGTAGAAAGTACAATCCTGAGAATTGGAAAGATTATGCTTTTAGAAGTGGAAAACGTACAGAGGTGAACCTCAATATGGGAGGATCTAGCGATAAGTCTTCTTATTATTCTTCTATAGGTTACTTAAGTGATGAGGGATATTCTATTAAATCTGATTTCGAACGTCTAACAGCAAGACTTAATCTACAGCATAAACCTAAAGATTGGTTGGATGCGAAAATGAATATTGGTTATTCACATTCAGAAAGTAATAATAGTGGACAGAGTAGTGATTCGGGCAGTCTGTTTTGGTTTACTCAGAATATCCCATCTATTTATCCTCTTTATTTAAGAGATGCAGATGGAGGTTTTTTAAAAGACGTATATGGAGGTTATGAGTATGATTACGGTAGAGGTAGAGGATTTGGTTCTCAAACTAACGCTATAGCTGACGCTACTTATGGAAAAAATAAGGGAGTGAGAGATGAAATAAATGCTAATGCTTCATTTAATGTTAAGTTATATGATGGATTAACGTTTGAAACTACTGTAGGAGGACAGTATTATAATAATACCAGAGATATTTTGGGTAGTATGTTTTATGGACCATCAGTGCCAAGCAAAGGGTCTATCTACAAAAGTAAAAGTGAAGTGTTTACTTATAATTGGCTTAAGTTATTTCGCTATAAAAAAGCTTTTGGAGGGCATGGTATTGAAGCGCTCGTTGCGCACGAAAATAGTTCTTATGAATATCGTTTGAACTCAATGGGTAAGAAAGATTTAGGAAACCCACATGGAACAGAGATGAATAATGGTAGTGTAACATTACCAACTAGCGGTTATAAAGATGTTTATACCATAGAAAGTTTTTTTGGACAATTAAATTATGATTTTGCTAATAAATATTTCTTAACAGGGTCTGTTAGAAGAGATGGTTCATCAAGGTTTAAAAATGAAAAATGGGGAACATTTAGTTCATTGGGAGCCTCTTGGGTTATGTCGCGTGAAAATTTCATGAATGATCAAAAGCTATTTAGTAATTTAAAATGGAAGATTAGTTATGGTGTAATGGGAGATCAGAGTGTAGGGACATATTATGCAGGTGAAAACTATTGGGATATTGGAACTTATGGTGGGGATCTTGCTATATATGAAGGAAGGATTGGTAATGCTGAGTTGACGTGGGAAAAAGCTAAGATGTTCCAAGTCGGTACAGAATTTAGTTTAAAACAGTTTTTAGATGTTAGTATAGACTATTATATTAAGAATACAGACGATTTAATTTTTAATAGGGGAATAGGACCTTCTGTTGGGTTTCAATCCATAACTGTTAATGATGGGAGACTTAGAAATCAGGGACTTGAGTTTAATCTTGTAGGGCATATCTTAAAATCAAAAGATGCTTATATAGATTTGTCTATTAATGGAGAGTACCTTAGAAATAAGTTGAAAAGAATGCCTAATGACCCTTCTACTGGTGAAGAGAAGACAATTGATGTATCTGGAGTTTATGGTAGGTCTTCAGGACATTCTCTAGCAGATTTTTATATAAGGGAATGGGCTGGGGTTAATTCGGAAACTGGTCAAGCTCAATGGTATACTTATACTTACATAGGGGAAGATGGCCAGAAGCGACATGTGGAGTCATTAGTAGATTTTTTAGCAAAAAATCCTGAGATGGGAGGAAAATTGACAAAAGAAACAACAACAAGTTATGCAGAAGGTACTCTGAATTATGTAGGCAAATCTGCTATTCCAAAGTTAAGAGGAGGTATTAATTTAAATGCTGGTTACAAAGGTTGGGAATTAGGTATTCAAATGCTTTATAGCCTTGGAGGATATGCTTACGATAGCGCTTATGCAGGACTTATGGGGAATAGTAAAATAGGTAGTAATAACTGGCATAAAGATATTGGAAACCGTTGGCAAAAACCTGGAGATTTAACTGATGTGCCTAGGTTGTCAAGTAATGCTGATACTAATGTTAATGGAGTGTCAACTAGATTTTTGACTAAAAGTGATTTTTTGAGTATTAATAATGTGCGCTTAGGTTATCGATTGCCGTCAGCTTATGTAAAACAACTAGGTTTAGCAGAGTTAAGTTTTTATGTATCTGGCGATAATTTGTTATTGTTTACAAAACGAAAAGGATTTAACCCAACAGGATCGGAGTTTGGACAATCATCAACCTACCAGTATTCCCCTCTATCTACTATTACTGGTGGCGTAAAAGTGAAGTTTTAATTTAATAAATATTGACATGAAAAAAGGATTTATTATAATAATAGGATTGATATTCTGTGGTTGTTCAAATGATTTTTTAGAAACACAGCCAACTAGTTCTCTGTCTAAGTCGGATATTGATGAAATTTCTAAGATTACGCCCCATCTAGGAGAGGCTACATTGAATGGTTTATATGCATATAACTTGAAAGCGGGATCTGGCGGTAGTGTAGGACATGATGATTTTGGACAAAAGGGATTCGATATTTATACAGATATGTTATCTGGTGATATGAATTTAAATGAATTAAAGTATGGCTGGTATAGAAGTATTAGTAACCATGACGGTACTATGAATTTTACATCAATAGAAAATTATAAAGGATGGCGTTTCTTTTATTATATGATTAGAGGAGCTAATAGTATAATATCTGGTTTTGAAGGAAAAGAACTAAACGGTTCACAAATGAAGGTATTGGCTGAGGCTAAGGCTTTGCGCGCATATATGTATTATAATTTAATGATGATGTATACTCAAGGTTATGATGCAGATGAGAAAATCTTACCTATTTATACCTCTCCTATTGCTAAGAATGCTCCTGCAAAGAAAACTAAAGAAGTTTTTGAATTAATGATTACAGATTTAACTGAGGCAATAGGGCTTTATGAGAAGTCGGGTAATATAGGTAAAGGAGCTAATGTTAACTATTTTGTAACAAAAGGGTTCTTGTCTTATGTTTATGCAGCTAAAGGTACTCAAGATGCATTAGCAGAAGCAGCGAAATTGACAGAGGATATTATCACTCAAGGTGGGTATCCAGTAGCGACAAAAGATGTTCTATTAGGTGGTTTTAATAAAGCTGCAAAGAATCCTAATTGGATGTGGTATGCTCAGATTACTTTAGAAAATAAGCTAAATTTAGCATCTTGGTATGGACAAGTAGATGTTTTCACGTATGGTTATCCTTCTTCAGGAGATACTAAAGGGTTAACCCCAGAGTTTTATGCAAAAATACCATCAAATGATATTAGAAAAGAACAGTTTGTAGTTGGTGTTGTAGTTGATGATCGTGGAGATAGATATGATTTTGGTAGTTATGCTATTATACCAGTAAATAAGTTTTATGCTGCAGGACCAAAAGTTGTTGATGGAGCACGTCAAGTGGAATCAGATTATGTGTTTATGAGAATTGAAGAAATGTATTTATTAAATGCGGAAGTAAATGCACGCATTGGCAATGAAGGGCAAGCTAAGAATATGTTAAAGCAATTACTAAGTCTTCGAATACCAGACAGTTCATATATTGATGCTCTTAATGGTAGAGTGTTGCTTGATGAGATAATTTTTCAAACTAGATTAGAGCTTTGGGGAGAAGGTAAGGCGTATGCTGCTATAAAGAGAAATAAAAGAGTGTTTACTTATGGATCTAACCATTTAAATTTTCCTAACAGTATCTATGAATACAACGATCCACGTTTAACTTTTAAGGTTCCCCAGATGGAATTATTAAATAATACTGTTTATTACGACTAATAAACAATAGAAATGTATAAGAGATGAGTAACAGAAAACTGTTACTCATTTTTTATTAACAAAATGTAAGGGTATTTAATGAGTTTCGTTCTTATTTTTGATTTTTATTTATTATTTGGAGTGTTTTTTTGATAAAAAATATAAGTTTGAATGATTTAATAATATAGGGTGTAATTTTTTTATTTAAAAATAATTAAAGAAAACTTAACATGTTTAAAATCTTTTGTTAGATTTGTGATACTAACTAATCAATAATTAAAATGAAATCAAAGTTTAAATGGATCTTAGTAGGGTCTCTTGCTTTTTTGGTGCAAGTAGGTTTTGCTCAGGAAAAGACTTTTAATGGGATTGTAAGCGAAGGTGGGCTTCCTCTTCCAGGTGTTTCCGTTACGATTTCTGGTACTTCAGAAGGTACTCAGACTGACCTTGACGGAAAGTATTCATTAAAAGTTAAAAAGGGAGATGTCATTATTTTCTCTTTTGTAGGAATGAAAGACATTAAACACACTGTAGGTGGTGAAGCTGTTTACAATGTGACTATGGCGAGCGATGAAGAAATGCTTGACGAAGTGGTAGTAACAGCTTTAGGTATTAAGCGTGACAAGAAAAAGTTAGGTTATTCTTCACAAGAAGTTAAGGGAGATAATTTATCTGGATCAGGTCAGACAAATGCTGTTAATGCACTTTCAGGAAATGTTGCTGGTCTTCAAGTAACATCACCTTCTTCTATGGGTGGTTCTGCGCGTATCGTATTGCGTGGAGTGAAGTCTGTTACGGGGAATAATCAACCGTTAATTGTTGTGGATGGAGTGCCATTGGATAATAGTAACTTTGCTGATAGCAATATGCAACGTGGAGCTGGAGGTCGTGATTACGGAGATACTTCTGCTGACATTAATCCAGATGATATTGAATCTGTAACAGTATTAAAAGGAGGGCCTGCTTCTGCACTTTATGGTAATAGAGGAGGTAATGGTGTAATTATCTATACTACTAAGTCTGCTAAAAATGGACGTACTGATATCGAGTTTAATACTGGATTGAGTTTTGAGAGCATTAATATTATGCCGAAACTTCAGACCTTGTATGGAGGGGGGTCTGCTAGTAAATTACCTACTGCTGTTATAGGTGGTAAAACGTATAACATTGCGGAGTATAAAGTAGATGAAAGTTGGGGACCTAAATTTGATGGTACACCATATTTACCATGGTATGCGTTCGATCCTGAGTTTGCTGATGATTATATGAAAGAAGTGCCTTGGCAAAAAGCCAAAAATGACGTTAAATCATTCTTCGATACTGGAATTACACATAGTCAATCTGTTTCTGTTGGAAAATCGTTTAAAGAGAGTAATGTAAGGATGTCTTTTAGTAACAATGTTACAGAAGGAGTAGTTCCAAACTCTAAATTGCAACGTAACAATTTTTCGGTTAATGCTTCTACGCAGTTGACAGATAAATTAAAGGCAGAGACTAACTTTAATTACGTTTATACAAAAGGATTTAATCGCCCTGAGGTAGGATATGGTGATAATTCTGTTGCACAAAAGTTCTTCCAATGGGGACAACGTCAAGTTGATTTTAAGAAATTAAAAGATTATAAACTTGCTAATGGAGATCAACGTTCTTGGAATAGAAATGCTTGGGATGATGGTACTCCTGCTTATTCTGATAATCCTTATTGGGTTGTTAATGAAAATACATCTCAAGATGTTCGTAATAGAATGTATGGGAATGTGAAGTTAACATATAATATTACAGATAAAATTTATGCTGTAGGTACTGTATATGGTGATCGTTATAGTTTTACAGTGGAGGAGCGTGTTGCTAAAGGATCCCAAGCTACGTCTAAGTATAGTATTATGAAACGTGATGTGTCAGAGTACAATTACGAAGGGCGTGTGCATTATGATGATCACTTTGGAGATTTTGGACTTAACGCTTTTGTAGGTGTTAATAGAAGTGAAAAGCGCAGAGACTATGTTTATGGTACTACTGTTGGTGGGTTAGACTTACCTAATCTTTATAACTTAAGTAATAGTGTTTCTGATGCGAAAGCAAGTAATGAGAAATTTCATTCAAGAACGAATAGTATTTTTGGGTCTGTTAGTTTGAATTATAAGGAATTTTTATTCTTAGAGGGAACTATGCGTACGGATTGGTTTTCAACTGTTAAAAAATCAGTTACGTATCCTTCTGTAACAGGAACATTTATTTTCTCACAATTATTGCCAGAAGTTGACTGGTTATCATTTGGTAAAGTTCGTTTAGGATGGGCGCAAGTTGGAAATGATACAGAGGCTTATAGAACAGCAGATTATTATAATTTAGATGGACCATTTAACGGAAGTCCTACTTATTCATTAAGTGCAACTGCAAATAATCCTGATTTAAAACCAGAGATGATGACTACTAAAGAAATTGGATTAGAAGCTGGTTTCTTAAATAATAGAGTAGGGTTTGAGGTTTCATATTATCAAATTGACACAAAGGATTTGATTACTCGTGTTCAGTATGATGCAGCTAGTGGATTTGCTTATCAATGGCAGAATGCTGGAGATATGAAAAACAAAGGTATTGAAGCTACAGTGAATTTAGCGCCTGTACGTACTGATGACTTCTCATGGGATATTACTTGGAACTTCTCTAAGAATAAAAATGAGTTGACTCGTTTAGCGGATGGTGTTAAATCTGTAGAAATCACACGTGCTCCATTCCAAGTTTCATTACAAGGACAAGTGGGAGAAACTTATGGTCAAATTTATGGAACTGATTTTGTCTATGATGATCATGGAAATAAAGTTGTAGGTGCAGATGGTCTGTATCAAAAAACAGGTATTCAGGCATTAGGTTCTTATTTACCAGACTATAATATGGGACTTAGAAATAGTTTTAAGTATAAAAACTTTAGCTTAGGCGTGTTAATCGATATGCAAAAAGGAGGTAAATACTTCTCTACTTCACATATGTTTGGTATGTATACTGGTATGTTAGACAAGTCTGCAGAAAATGGTGTACGTGAAAATGGAATTATTCTTGATGGAGTTAAAGAAGATGGGACTAAAAATGATAAAGTAGTTTCTGGGCAGAAGTGGGCACAAAGCCACTATGGCGGTGTTGATGCACAAAACGTTTTTAACTCTGATTATATAAAATTACGCGAGATTTCTTTAGGATATGATTTGCCTACTAAATGGATAGGACCTTTCAAAGGGATTACTATCTCAGCTTATGGGCGTAACTTGTTTACATGGAACTTAGACTGGAAAGGAATGGATCCAGAAATGGCTTCTTACGGAAGTGGAAATATTCAAGCTATTGAAGGGGCTTCATTGCCTTCTACAAGAACTTATGGTATGAATGTTAAATTTAAATTCTAGAAACTCACATGAAAAAATATATGTATAAGATATCTCTTTTAGCTTGCGTTATAGCTTTTGTGAGCTGTGATAAAGACTTAGAAGATATCAATGTTAACCCTAATAAACCTTTGGAGGTACCAACGGGAGGGTTGTTTAATAAAGCGAATAAAGATTTAATGACTAATACACGAGGGGTATTCCCTTCAGGGCGTATGTCGTTACCTTGGGTTCAGTATTCAGCTCAAAGAAATTATACTGATGAGGATTTATATTTATTCCGTACAGGAGTGAATAATAGTTTATACACGGATATTTTTTTAGCAGCAAAAAACTATAAAGAAATAATAGATATTGTTACTAATGAGAATAATCAGATAAAAGTTCAAACTTATGGACATCCTGGAAATATGCTATCTGCGGCTCGTATAATGATCGTATATGCTCAGTTACAAGCTTTAGAGACGTATGGTGATATACCTTATTATTCATATGGTAGTGATGATCCTGATTTTGAAGCAATGACTGTGGGTACTGCAAATGCAAAACCAACACCTAAATTTGCTCCTCAGGAGAAAATTTATAAAGATATGTTGAAGGAATTGAAGGAAGCAGCAGAAAGTATAGAATTGGATGCAAAGATTTTTAATGCTGGAGATTTTCTTTTTCAAAGTCCTCTTAAGATGCAAAGATTTGCAAATTCACTTAGATTGAAAATTGCAAATCGTGTTAAAAGTGTTATTCCTGAAGCTCAGGCACATATTGATGATGCTGTTAAGGGAGGTGTTATGCAGTCTAATGACGATACAGTTGGATTAAAATTTCAGAATGATAAAGTTAATCCAGCACCTTTTTATAGAGGAGCTTTTATAGATAATCGTAATGACTTCGCTCCTACAAATACGTTTGTGGAGCTATTAAAAGGAGAGGAAAAAATGACAGGTAAAAAGAATCCTTTTAAAGGTATTGTGGATCCGCGTTTATTTAAAATGGTGGCTCCTAAGACACAATATCTACCTGTGAAGCAAGATGATGGTTCAGTAAAAATGGAAGAGGTTACTGTGCGTTTTAGAGCAACTGATGATATTCCTAGTATTGAAGGAATGAACTATATAGATCGCCCTGTTGAATTTTATGTTGGATTGCCTATAGGGATTGAAGGTGCTTTTACTGGCTCACAGATAGGAAGTGTATCTCAATTTGGTGGTGCTATTTATAAAGCCGATAAGGTAGAGGTGCTAATGGAGTATTCAGAAGTAGAGTTTATTCTATCAGAAGTAAATAAATGGAATGATACTAATTATAAAAATGGAATTAGAGCATCTATGCTTAGTTGGGGAATCGATCAGACAGAGATTGATAAGTATCTGAAAAGTGTGCCAGCGGCAAATGAAGAGAACGTTATGACACAAAAGTATATTGCTCTTTATATGCAGCCTTATGAAGCATGGTCTGAATACAGAAGAACTAAATTCCCTAAAACATTCCTTTTACCTGGTGAAACAAGAGATCTTGTTGCACCTGGACCAAATGGAGAAACTCAGTATACATTTGTGCCAAAAGTAGATCTGAAAGATTTACCTGAAAGAATTACATATCCTTCTGATATGGAACTTGTAAATAAGGCAAATAAAGATGCTGCAGCTGCTCGTATGGGTGGTGACAAAATGGATACAAAACTTATCTGGGCTAAGAAATAATTAGCTTATTAAGTATAAAATAGAAAGCCATCTTCGGATGGCTTTTTTTATTTAATTCAAAAATAAATTTACCTTTGTCCAAATTATATTTTTATGAGAAAGTACCTAGGTGTTTTTCTATTGTTTTTTTGTTGTATGACTATCCATGCACAGTTTCAAACTTTAGATATGCAAGGAAGTTATAGACCTGATGGAGACCAAGATAAAAAAGAGAAGAAAGAAATAGGAAGCCTTAGACAGAAGGTAAAGAAAGACTCTGTGGCACCTATCAGTGACTATAAGATAATCTCGATTAAGAATGATACGATAGCTGTTGATACAGCTCTATCTGTAAAGAAGCACTATGAGTTTAATTACTTAAGAAAGGATCCTTTTGGGTTACTACAGTTTGCTAATGAAGGCCAGACTTATAATGTATTAAAATATAATTATAAAGCAAATCATGTTTTACCAGGTTTTGGTTTCGAAGCAAAACAATTTGCATACTTAAACGTAGAAGATATTAAGTATTATTCTGCACCTACACCTTATACTGATTTATACTATAGATCTGTAATGAAACAAGGACAAAATCTAGATGCTTTTATTACCTTAAATACAAGTAAGAACTTAAATTTCTTTGTCGGATATAAAGGATTGCGTTCTCTTGGGAAATACATTAATCAACTGTCTTCAACAGGAAATTTTAGAATAGGATCTAGTTATCAATCAGAAAATAAAAAGTATTTGATGAGAGCTCACTTTACAGCTCAAGACATCATGAACAAAGAAAATGGAGGGATACGTGACTTAGATCTTTTCGAAAGTAGTGTTAAACCATATAATAAACGTGAACGTCTTAATGTGTATTATCGTGATGTTGAAACGATGTTGAAAGGAAAGCGTTTATACTTAAATCATCAATATCAATTAAATAATTCTTTTAAGAATGGTATTCTACTGACTCATGAGTTTACCTATGAGGATAAGTTTTTTGAGTATCAACAAGCTGATATTAATAATCAATTTACTGATAAGACACACTTTGGAGAAGCATTTAATAGTAGTATAAATAATAAAACTAGATATTACAATGTATTTAATAGAGTAGGAGCAGCGTATCAATCAGATGTGGCAGGACGCTTTGAAGGATTTGTTGATTTCTATAAATATAGATACCATTATAAGAGCATAGCACATATTGGCGGTGGTCTAATACCTGATCAGTTAGAGAAGAATATAACAATGTTAGGTGGTAGATATATTTATCATAAAGATAATTGGAAAGCAAATGTTTTAGCGAGCACATCTTTAGGTAATGATGAAACAAGGAATTTTGAAGCTAATTTAGATTATAAGTACTCAGAAGACATTGCATTTCAGTTAGGGTATCAAAATCTAAATAGAATGGGGAATTTAAACTATTATTTATATCAAAGTGATTATGTTAATTACAATTGGTATAATGAGTTTAAGAACGAAAAGATTAATCAATTCGACGCTTCTGTGACTACACCATGGGTAAAGCTGTCAGGGACATATTCAGTATTAAAAGATAAATTATATTTTTCAAACGACGCTACTGAGTTTGATAAGTTTGGTATACCACAGCAAGTATTAGTTACACCTAAACAATATGGAGGTACAATAAACTATCTATCTATTCAAGCTGAGAAAGACTTTAGATTTGGTAAGTTTGGCTTAGATAATACATTCTTGTATCAGAAGGTTGATCAAAAAGATAATATCTTAAATGTACCAGAGTTTGTGACACGCAATACTTTATATTTCACAGATGCATTCTTTGATAAGGCTTTAAAGTTTCAGACAGGTATCACCTTGAGTTATTTTACGAAGTACTATGGAAATGACTATAATCCATTGATAGGAGACTTCTTTGTACAAGATAAAGTAGAAATAGGGAATTATCCAGTATTCGATTTCTTTATTAATATGAAGATTAGAACAGCTAGAATATATATTATGTTAGAGCACTTTAACTCTAGTATGACAGGATACAAGTATTATTCAGCACCTAATAATCCTTATAAGGATTTTACTTTGAGATTTGGGATAACTTGGAACTTCTTTACATAAGAATTTATAAATAAAAAAAGCGCAGTTTTACTCTTTGTAAAACTGCGCTTTTTTTATTCTCCAAAGAGAACACCTGATACATTCCAATAACTAAAGCTATTACCTTCTCTTCTTCCTTGCGGTATTTTGACTTCTAATGTATGTGTACCTTTCTTTATATCTCCTAAAGGAACCCAAATAGGTGGTGTGACAGTGCTCGGACACCAGTTAGAACGACTGAGGTCAGATGAAGATAATCCAGTCTCAAAATTACCAGAAGCTGGATTGTATTCTCTATAAGAGCCACAGTCTTGTCTCCATGGGAAGTAGTCTAACACTTTAGTAGAATCTAAGGTAATTGTATTTAGTTTAGGGTTAAATTCATCTCCATTCTCCCATCCGCCATGACCTGTTGTGATATACCTTAATCTAGCATTTTTGATATCAGTAGTTGTCGTAAAGGTTATTTTTAAACCTGTTGGAGATGCAAACATAATCGGATAGTTCTGACCAGCCATTTCCATTAGATTAGTAGTGTTAAAGATAGGCATCATCGTTGTCGTTTTATTAGCATTGCTCAGCCCGTCAGGATGGATAGTAATATCAGCACTTATCTTATGGCCACCTTTATCATAATTGCCTATATATACCCCTACATACCATTCACTATTACTTAGTAGAGGTTGAAACTCAGAAATCTCTTGTCTATAATACACCTTCTCTTGCCATTTATAATCAAGTACATCTATATGATTAAAGCCTTTGACACCAAATGGAGTGAAGAAGCGCATTAACTCTATAGGAGGAGTATAGTTTTGTGTAGCGATAACACCTTGAAATTTCTCTGTAGAATCTTGATTTTGATAGATCGGGAGTACCTCTATACCTTGTTCTAAAGCATCCATAAAAGAAATTTCGTGATAATGAGGTATTAAGAACACACTACCTGTTCTATCATATGCATCACCATTAGACTGTTCTGTTAAGTTGACAAATATCTGATCAGTCGGTTTTATAGCAGGTATTTTTACTTTCGTAACAATCACTGTTCCTTTAGCGAAGCGCATTAGATTTGGTTTATTAATAACAGAGTCAGAGAAATTGACCAAATCATCTTCGAATAGCTTAATTGTAGTAAACCTGCTTTTCCATAGTTCAGCTTTATAAGTTTTAGTATCTACCTCATGACTATCCTCTAGCTGTATATAGTCTTTTATATTCAGCTTTAAATCTTTGTTTATTTTATTAGCTATTGTTTTGTAAGTACCATTGCGATCTATTTCTAACACTAGACCGAGATTAGCACCTAATGACATAGGGCTTCCTTTAATCTTTAGTTCATTAGTATACCATAAGGTGATTTTATTAGAATTAATTGTTATAGTCGCTTTATTACACTTATAGCCTAGTATTGTTTTGGTCTCTTTATGATGTGTGAAGGATTGGTCGGTATTTGGAAGCACCATCTTTATTTTATTCTTCTTAGTTAGATGAGCCACACTGTATTGAATATTGTTTTTATAGTCGATATAAGTCTGTTCATAAGGATATTTCTCTAGCCCTACGTCGAGTTGTTTTTTCTTAGCGATAAAAGCATTATCCTCATTTGCTATTAGGATTATGGGGTCTTCTACATTGATTATTTTATTGTTGGAGTAAGTATAGTATTCTATAAGTGTATTTTGGTTAGGTTTTTGTGCGTATATAATACTAGAAGACAAGGTCATAGTAATGCTAATGATGTAGAATAGTATTCTCATAAGATTGGTTGGTGTGATTATAGTTTTTATAAAAATAGAGAAAACGAATTGAATATAACTAATATGCGAATATATTTATGAAAGAAGCTTTCCTACATTATGTTTGGGCAAATCAATTGTTCAATTCTAAAGACCTATATACTACATCTAACGAATCTCTCAGTATACTTTCTATAGGAACTTTTACTGGTCTAGATGGACCTGACTTTTTTAATGCAAGAATATGCATTGGAGATCAGGAATGGGCGGGTAATATTGAGATACATATTAAGGCTTCTGATTGGTATGCACATCATCATGAGCGAGATCAGCGTTATGACAGTGTGATATTACATGTGGTATGGGAGTATGACATTCCAGTTTTTAGATTGGATGGTAGTGAGATAACTGTTTTCGTTTTGAAGAACTATGTAGATCAACAAGTAGTAGAGAAATGTACTCAACTCTTTTTGCGTAAAAATCACCTAAACTGTGAAGATAGCATAGGAACAGTTGATCCATGTATCTGGACATTTTGGAAAGAGAAGTTGTTTTTAGAGCGGTTGATAGAAAAAACCATACCAATGGAACAATTGCTTTTAGAAACAAATAATCATTGGGAACATGTACTCTTTTGTTTTCTAGCTAAGAGTTTTGGCTTAAACGCGAATGGCGAAGCATTCTATGATGCAGTAAGACATTTACCGATACAATCTATTTATAAGCAATCCCAATCCTTGTTGCAGATAGAAGCTCTATTATTTGGAGTAACTGGTCTGTTAGAAGAAGAATATGAACTAGAGGATGATTATATAAAAGAGATAAAAAGAGATTGGGCTTTCTTAAAGAGTAAGTATAATATCGTTGCATCAACTACATTATCTATAAGATTCTTTCAGCTTAGACCACCTAATTTCCCTACTATTAGATTAGCACAGTTGAGTAGTTGGTTATATCATCAGCAGATTCCTGTTGTAAAGATGTTGACAACAACAGATTTAACTTACTTCTATAAATTATTTGACATAAAAGTAAGTTCGTATTGGGAGACGCATTATGTATTTAATAAAGTAAGTAAGAAGCAAGCTAAGAAACTGACTAAAGACTTTATTGATTTAGTAATTATCAATGTCATCTTACCTATGCAGATTATTTATCAGAAGTCCGTATCACATGAAGATTTTGATATTAGTGATATTATAGCACTAGCCGAAAGCGTAAAAGCAGAGAAGAACAGTATCGTAAGCTTATTCTCTAATTATAATGTAACAGCGATTAATGCTGTAGATAGCCAAGCTCTAGTTCATCTAAAGAAGAAATACTGTGATAGTAATCGATGTATAGAGTGTGCTATAGGGAAAGAATTTCTCAAAAAAAGCTAATCATACACCATAGTTCACTTTGCTGTGATGGATATTGTTTATCTTTGTATAGTTAATATGATATAAGTATGGTTACTAGTTTAAGACACTATTTTGAGAAAAGAGGATTCAGAGTATCTAGCCGTCTAGGGGACAGACTAGGGATGCGCGCTACTAGTGTACGTCTATTTTTTATCTATTTATCATTCTTTACCTTAGGATTAGCTTTTGCTTTATACCTTACTTTAGCTTTTTTAGCTCGTATTAAAGACTTAATCTATACAAAGAGAACATCAGTATTCGACCTATAAATCTCTTTGAATACTGTATGTAAGTTGGCTAGTAATCTTGTAATTTTCCTGTAAAAAGAGGAGATGCTATCTAATTACAAAAAAAGATTTTACTACTACACGAAGTCACAGAAGCGAGGCCTTTTCTTTTTAGTACTCTTTGTGATTGCCATTCAGTTGTATATCTATTACCCTAGGTCATCAGATCAGCATATAGTTGATCAGTATTCCACCCTTTTTAACGATGAGTATCAGAAGCAGATTAGTTTATTAGATAGTATTAATACTATTGCCATAGCTAAGCGAGATACGATTTACCCTTTTAACCCCAACTTTATTACAGATTATCGAGGCTTTGTTTTAGGTATGTCTACAGCAGAGATAGATCGGTTATTGTCATTTCGAAAGGAGAATAAGTATGTCAATTCTGCTAAAGAATTTCAACAAGTTACTCAAGTATCTGACGAATGGCTAAAGACCTATAGTACTTATTTTAAGTTTCCAGATTGGGTGAATACTCCTAAGGTGAAGCGAGAATATGTTGATTATAGCAAGCCTAAAGTAGAAGTCCCTATAGTAGCAATATGTATAAATAGTGCAACTTTAGATGACTTACAGAAAGTCAGAGGAATAGGGCCGTATTATGCCGATAAGATTATGAAAGAAAGGGAGAAGTACGGTGGTTTTGTGTCTATACAGCAGTTGAAGTTTGTGTATGGACTTTCAGAAGAAGTTGTAAATGAATTATATAGGCATTTTAAAGTGATGAATGCACCAACTGTCACAACATTAAATATCAATGAAGCATCTATAAATCAATTGAAAGAATTACCCTATATGAATTACTATATCGCAAGAGAAGTAGTTAAGCATAGGAGTATGAATGGAGATTTTGTTAATAAAGAAGGATTACTACAAATTGAGAAATTCCCTATTGACAAAATTGATATAATTAGTTTATATTTGAGATTTACGAATTAAAACTATCAACCATGAATTTTGAATACAATGAAACTCAAGCAATGATTGCTCAATCTATAAGAGACTTTGCAGAACAACATATTCGTCCACATATTATGGAATGGGACGAAGCTCAAATCTTTCCTGTAGATTTATTTAAAAAACTAGGAGAGATGGGATATATGGGAGTTTTAGTTCCTGAAGAGTACGGAGGATCTGGACTAGGCTACCACGAATATATCACTATCGTAGAAGAAATTTCTAAAGTAGACTCGTCTATTGGTTTATCAGTAGCAGCACATAACTCACTATGTACTAATCATATTTTATCATTTGCGAATGAAGAGCAAAAGAAAAGATGGTTACCTAAGCTAGCGACAGCAGAGTGGATCGGTGCATGGGGATTGACAGAGCACAACACTGGATCTGATGCAGGAGGTATGAGTACTACAGCTGTGAAAGATGGTGATCACTGGATCTTAAATGGAGCGAAGAACTTTATCACTCACGCTATCTCTGGTAACGTTGCAGTTGTTATCGTTCGTACAGGAGAGAAAGGTGATTCTCACGGGATGACAGCTTTCGTAGTAGAGAAAGGTACACCAGGATTCTCTAGTGGTAAGAAAGAAAATAAATTAGGAATGCGTGCATCTGAGACTGCAGAACTTATCTTTGATAACTGTCGCGTACCTGATGCTAACCGCTTAGGAGAAGTAGGAGAAGGGTTTATCCAAGCGATGAAAGTATTAGATGGAGGGCGTATCTCTATTGGTGCATTATCATTAGGTATTGCTAAAGGAGCTTATGAAGCAGCATTAAAATACTCAAAAGAGAGAGTTCAATTCGGAAAACCAATTAGCCAATTCCAAGCTATCGGTTTTAAATTAGCGGATATGGCTACAGAGATTGAATGTTCTGAGTTATTATTACACAAAGCAGCTTTCTTAAAAAACAATAACAAACCGATGACTAAGATCGGAGCTATGGCGAAGATGTATGCGTCTGAAGTATGTGTGAAAGTATCTACAGAAGCGATCCAGATCCACGGAGGATATGGATATACTAAGGACTTCCCAGTAGAGAAGTTCTTCCGTGATTCGAAGTTGTGTACTATCGGAGAAGGAACTACAGAGATTCAAAAATTAGTTATTTCTCGTAATATTTTAAAAGACTAATCAGATTAGATGATATAGAAGAAAGGGAAGCTACTGAGCTTCCCTTTTTTGTTGTCGTTCGTGAAAGGCTGTCGCCATAAGACTTAAGGCGCCATCCCCCACTATATTACACGCAGTACCAAAACTGTCTTGTAGTGCGAATATGGTTAATACTAATGCTATCCCAGTATCATCGAAGCCTAGCATAGAGGTTATTAATCCTAAGGATGCCATTAGCGCTCCCCCAGGTACACCAGGTGCTCCTAGAGCGAATACACCTAGTAATAGCACAAAGAGAATCAATGTACTAACATCAGGTAAATGTCCATAAAGGACTAAGGATACGGTCATCACAAAGAAGGTCTCTGTAACCATAGCACCACATAAATGTACATTCGAGAAGAACGGAATAGTGAAGTTCGTAATCTCTGGCTTTAGTACCTTGCTCTTATGTGCTGATTGTAGTGCTACACCTAAGCTAGCCGCAGAAGACATCGTTCCTAGCGCAGTTAGATAGGTAGGTCCATAATGTTTGAGTACTTCCCATGGGTTCTTTTTAGCGTATAGACCTGCGATCGTGTATAAGATGGTGATCCATACGATATGAGCTAAAATCACGATGATAATCACGATTAAGAAGATAGGTAATTGTGACTGTATGCTACCTACATAACTAAGCAAAGCAAAATTACAGGCAATGTATAAGGGTAATAAAGGAACTAGTACTCTATTGACTAAGAGTAACACGATCTCTTTAAAATGATCGAAGGCTATTTCTAGTGGTTTAGACTGTGTCCATAGTATACCTAAACCTATCATGAGTGCAAGTACTAAGGAAGTCATCACATCGAATATAGGCGGAATATCTAGTTTAAAAAGCATCTCAGGTAATGCTCTTCCCGTAGTAGCAGTAGAGGGTATGTCTAGCCAAGGTAATATAGTGTATCCTAATGAACCACTGAATAGCCCTGCTCCGACACTCGATATATAGGCTATAGCTAGGGAGAACCCTATAATCACAGAGGACTTCTGATCTAGCTTAGCGATAGACGATACGATAAATCCTAAGATGATTAAAGGAACTAAAAATAAGATTAGTTGTCCTAAAATATGTTTCGTAGATAAGATGACTTGAAGTAGAATATCATTTAGATAAGGCCCTACTAATAGACCGATAATTACTCCTGATAGTAGTCTAACGATAGTATTGTTTACTAATTTCTTTAGCATAGTATAGAGGTATAAAAAAGGGAAAGCACAGGCCTTCCCTCATTATCTTTATTTATCACTGTATTTTGTTACCATAAGGCTAAGTGCTCCATCTCCTGTAATATTACATGCGGTACCGAAGCTATCTTGTAATGCAAATATCGTTAAGGTCAGTGCGATACCAGCATCGTCAAAACCTAGTACTGAAGCAATGATACCTAACGAGGCCATTACAGTACCTCCAGGTACACCAGGTGCTCCAATAGCGAAGATACCTAGTAGTAGTACGAATAAGATCATTGTCCCCATAGTTGGTAATCCGCCATATAATACTTGAGATACAGTCATCACGAAGAATACTTCTGTCAATACTGATCCACATAAGTGTATATTAGAGAAGAACGGTATAGTGAAGTTCGTGATCTCAGGCTTCAGTACTTTACTTTTGTGTGCAGACTGTAGTGCTACACCTAGAGAAGCCGCTGAAGACATCGTACCTACTGCTGTTAGATAAGCAGGAGGATAGTGTTTAATTACTTCCCATGGGTTCTTCCCAGAGTATATACCCGCTATCGTATACAACACACCTAACCAAATAAAGTGTGCCACTATCACGATAAGAATCACAGTTAAGAACACAGGTAGCTGTGACTGTATAGACCCTTCATAACTAAGTAATGCAAAGTTCGCCATGATATAGAATGGCAATACAGGTACTAATACTCTATTCACTAATAACAATACGATATCTTTAAACGAATCGAAGGCACGCTCTAGTGGTTTAGACTCTGTCCATAGAATACCGATACCGATCATTAAGGCAAGTGTCAAAGAAGTCATTACTCCAAATACAGGAGGTATATCTAGCTTAAATAACATTGCTGGAAGCTCCTTAAGAGTCTCTACATTTTTCTCTATCTGTAAGTGAGGGATAATGTTAAACCCTAGTGTACTACTAAAGAACCCTGCTCCGATACTAGATAAGTAAGCAATAATAATAGAGAAGCCGATTATGCTAGTCTTTCCCTTGTCTAGTTTAGCGATAGACGATACTACGAATCCTAGAATGATCAGCGGTACTAAGAATAGAATGATCTGACCTAGTATATGTCTCGTAGATAAGATGATTTGTAGTAAGCTGTCTGTAAGATATGGTCCTATGACTAGACCAACTATCACCCCTAGTAAAAGTTTTACTATTGTATTACTAAAGAATTTCTTCATGTTCTGATACCTATATTTTTGATTAAAGTACTAAATTATTCAAAGCAAAGATATTTATAAACCTTGTTTTTTATTAGTCATTTTCAGAATATACCATATATATGGTAGTGGAGGTGGCACGGTATAATATAGGATGTTCGTAATGATATGTTTTTGTGGATATAGTTTGGTTCGGAGACAGATTTAGTATCGTTCGGAAAAGGGGTCTTTATCCTAGTAAAAACCGAGGTTTTTCCGAACAGCTTCCGAACAAAGTGCTTAGTAAGGCATAACAGATTTCTTATAAGCCTTGTCAATAAAGAGATGATAAGGATTATCGCTTTTTCATAAATACCTATTTTAACCAAATCAGATCATTTACTCCAAAGTAGGTCAACTATACAATGAGTAGGGTGTATATAAGGAGTTTATGAATTGTTACTTCATTAAATATTCGTAATATTAACATATTAGAAATATGACTAGGTATGAAGAGCGTTTTAGAAACAGATCGATTAGTACTAAGAGAATTAACTACTGCAGATGCAGAACACTTTTATCAATTAAACCTTAATCCTAATGTGATGCGCTATACAGGAGATGATACTTTTGAGAGTGTGGATGATGCGTATATTTTCTTAGCTAATTATAGCGATTATGAGAGAAACGGATATGGACGATGGGCAGTCATTCGAAAAGAAGATAATGCGTTTTTAGGGTGGTGTGGACTGAAGTACAATGCTGATATAGATAGGACAGATATAGGCTTTCGCTTCTTTGAAGAATATTGGAATAGGGGGTATGCTACAGAGAGCGCAAAGGCTTGTTTAGATTATGGGTTTACAACCTTAGGACTACACTGTATCATCGGCAGAGCGATGAAAGAGAATATTGCATCGATTAAAGTATTAGAGAAGATAGGACTAGTCTATGAGAACGATTTTGACTTCGATGATCATATAGGCGTATTGTATGTAATAACACGGTAAAGGTGGCAATACTTTTTGACTAAATATTTAAAAAAGCTGAATAATAATGAGAACATATATACAGACAGATAAAGAAGGAAACTATTATAATGTGAATGCCTTTATCGCCAATGAAGGGTTTAAACATTTTGGGTATGAAACCATAAAATACGTTGATGTAGAGGATATAGTAGATACTAATCCAGAAGATATTGTTGTAGGAGGAATAGGCAATGTAAGAAGATGATTAAAGAATATTGGGATTGATTTAGACTTGACAGGAATAGATTATCCACAAGAGTTAAGAAAATATCTAAAGAGGGAGATTTGGACAAGTACATTGGAAGAGATATTGGAACAAAAACGCTTTGGTATATTCGTCAAACCTGATGTAGAGACTAAGAAGTTTGCAGGTAAGGTATTTAATAGTGAACTAGATTTTATAGGATTAATAGATGAAGGTAAACCAACTGTAGTGTTGTGTTCTGAATTGGTAGATTTTAAGGCAGAGTATAGATGTTTTATTCGCTATATAGATATACTTGATATCAGACGATATAAAGGAGATTGGGATAAGGTAATAGATGTAGAGGTAGTGAGACAGGCGATAGCTGATTTTGACAACCAACCTAATGCCTATGCTTTAGACTTTGGAGTGACTGAGACAGAAGATACTGTATTAGTTGAGGTAAATGAAGGACACTCTTTAGGGAGCTATGGATTATCAGCACAGCAATATGCTAAGTTCTTATCAGCACGATGGGCTGAAATGACTGGTACAGTAGATTATTTAGATTTCTAAGAAATACAAAAACGGTTAATAGTATAAAAGCTATTAACCGTTTTTTGTATTTATACATTCTCTATGATCATTGGAAAATAAGGTTTTCTTTTATCATCAAATAACTCTGTACCACAAGAGTCACATTCCCCTTCATCAGGAGCAGTTTCGTTAGCAGGTAGTTGCCAGATGTTATCCATACCACACTTGCAAGTGATGATGTAGAGTACTTCATTCTCATTTCTTGTACTAAACTGTGTAATATTACCAAAGTCTGTATGTATTTCTGCTAAGGCAGTAGCAGTATCGATATGGGTAATTCCGAGAAGGTAGAAGTCACTTTGTGTATTCACTTCTATTATGACATAATCTTGTGGTAAATATTGTTTGTACGCATTGACTAAATAAGTAACTGCCTCACCACGCTTTAAATTGCCTTTATCAAATTCACTATACATGACTTTGTATATAGAAGCTGTGTCAAGATTTATAGTTTGCCCTAGTAGAGCTAGACGTTCTACAAGAAAATGATACAATTGATTCTCATCAGACTCACCTGTCCAATCTAAAAAGAGTAGATATTCTTGTTCTTCTACTAATAGATCATAAAGACTGTCATAATCTAAGACAGTGTCTTTTATGGTAAGATATTGCTCTTGTGTTAATAGTAATTCTGCAATTTTGTTATATTCCATAGTTCTTTTTATTGAAGTATTGTAAAGGTAGAGAGTTTATCTGTAAATAGTTAACAAGAATAAATAAACACCTCAATGTACTAGAGTTTATCCACATCACTAAAACTGAGAACCGTTAACCGAAAACTGTTAACTAATCTCCGTTCGCGCAGTAAATACTCCCATTCACGCACTCATTTTTTCAGAAGTTGTGTTGTCAGATTACGTTTGTGATAGAATTAATCAAGAAGAAAGATGAGAACACTACTATGTTTGTTATTAACCTTATGTCTAGGTGCTGTGCAGGCACAACAGATTCTGCTATCGGGTACAGTGGTAAACGATAAGAATAAACCAATCGAGAATGTGAATGTGTACCTTGAAGATAGCTTCGAGGGAGCATTGACTGATGCGAAAGGGTATTTCAGTTTTATAGTTACAGATACAGTAGTGAGTGGCGTGCTGAAGTTAATGCATGCACAGTATGACAATCTCGATGTCGAAATCAATACAAAGGAGAATTATAATGAACATTTTGTGTTAAGTAGTCAAGATGAGGTGATGGGAGAAATCCTTATCATCGCGAATAGCAAGAATAAAAGAGAACGTGCAGAGAGTATAGGGCTAAATGCAATGGATGTAGTGAGTACTGCTGGGAGTCCCGGTAATATTATGGGAGTCCTAAGTACCATGCCAGGGGCGCAGACGAATGGAGAGGATGGTAGACTACTGATACGTGGAGGTAGAGCAGAGGAGAGTGGTATATTCGTCAATGGTGTAAGGGTGTTTCAGCCTTATACTTCTTCTGTAGGTAATGTGCCTGTGCGCTCTAAGTTTAATCCGTTTCTGTTTAAGGGAATATCTTTCTCAGCAGGGGGGTATAGTGCAGAGTTTGGAGATGCGTTATCGGGAGTATTACAGTTAGATACATCAGATGAGATAGATCCATCGCGTAGAGACTACTCTATCTCTACTGTAGGAGGGAGCTTCGCACAGACACATCAGTGGGGCAAGAACTCACTGTCGTATAGTCTAAACTATCTAAACTTAGGAGTCTATACTACAGTGGTAAAACAGCGATATAATACTAAAAAGCCTTTCTCTACAGCTTCTGGAGAGATGATGTATAAGCGCGAGATTAAAGATGGAGGATATAAACTATATACTGCTGTAGACTTCTCTACTATCAAGTATGAGCAAGAGATACAGCCAAGTAATCGAGTAGATACACTAGGTTTTAAGTCGAGTAATGTGTATATGAATAGTGTGTTCTTTAAGAAGCTTACTCCTTATATGAGATTAGATATCGGTACAGGGTTAGGGTATATGGATTATACAGGAGATAGCAATGATCTGAGCTTAAAGAAGATTAGTTGGGATGTGAATCAGAAGGTGAAGTTTTCTTATCAGTGGAATGGGCAGTTTCAGTCTTTTGTAGGGGTAGATGTACAGGCTTCTAAATTAGATTTGACGAGAAGTGAAGGGAGTAGAGCAGAAGCCTTTGGTACAGATACTAATAGATGGGCACTGTTTTTTGAGAACAATTGGAAGATAACGTCAGACTTGTCATTGAGGGCAGGTTTGAGAACGAGTAAGTATTCAGAAATATCAGATTGGACAGTAGAGCCACGTGCGATGCTGACTTATCAGATGACACCTAAGCATCAGATGTCTTTTTCGTATGGGGTGTTTAATCAGGCTGTGAACTTAGAGCAGTCATTAGCAGTGAAACAAGAAGACTGGATGCAGGCTAACCATTATATACTGAACTATACTTATGAGTTTAGAAAGCGTCTATTGAGAGCAGAGATGTTCTATAAAGATTATAGTAAGTTGCTCTTAACGCCATTAGGTAAGCCAAGTGAGTATGCACAGTTAGGAGAGGGATATGCAAAGGGATTTGACTTGTTTTGGAAAGATAATATCACGTTTAAGAATTTTAGCTATTGGGTAACTTATACTTATATAGACTCTCAACGCAAAGAGATGTATTGGAACGAATGGATACAGCCGTCTTATGTAGTAAAGCACAACTTCTCTGTGGTGACGAAGTACTGGATAGATCAATGGAAATCTCAGGTGAGTATGACGTATAACTACAGTAGTCCACGTCACTTCCACGATATGAATACTACTAATAAAACTACTTATGAGAGTAGTCCGATACACAATGTGAGTATGAGTTGGGCTTATCTATTCAGTGGGCAAAAGATAGTGTACTTATCAGTAGATAATTTGTTAGGTAGAAATCCTGTATACGCTTATCAGTTTAATCAACGTGGAGGACAACCTGATATCACGAATGCTACTGCGAAGCGATTTATATATGTAGGGTTTATGTGGACGATAAGTGTAGATAAAAAGAAGAACCAATTAGAGAATTTGTAAAAACAAAAATACAAACAGTAGAGACATTAGAAA
Organism: Myroides odoratimimus; assembly: GCF_030326305.1. GTDB lineage: Bacteria > Bacteroidota > Bacteroidia > Flavobacteriales > Flavobacteriaceae > Flavobacterium > Flavobacterium odoratimimum_A. The sequence goes on from NZ_JACAKB010000003.1 coordinate 260,710, forward strand.
CAACAGTTCGCGCAGTTCGTTTTTTAAGGGTTTAATCGTCAGTGTAGATTTATTGTGTAATTAAATAATTAGAAAGATGAGAAAGTTATTAATTTTATTATTCGGTGTATTTAGTGTAGTGAGTTTCGGACAATCTAAATACGAAGCAGGAATGCAAAAAGCGATGCAACAATGGCAAAGTGGGCAATCGAAAGAAGCAGTGGCGATGCTAGACCGCATAGCGATGTCTGATAAAGAGAATTGGATACCAGTGTACTATAAGGTATTTATCAGTATCACAGGAGGGTTTAGTAATCCACAGGCTGATAATATAGAAGATATCGTAGCAGCTAATCGCGTACTAATAGACCAATGGTTAGAAAAGGGAGGAAGTGAGTGGTATGTACTGAAGGGAATGAATGAGACACTAGAGTTGATTACAGATCCGATGAATAAAGGGATGGTACAGACTCCAATTATCAATAAAGCGTATGATAAGGCGATAGAGTTAGATCCTACTAATCCGAGAGCAGTGTATTCTGTGGCAAGTTTTCAGATTAATAGTGCTAAGTTTATGAAAGTAGACATGCCTTATTATTGTAAGATGTTAGAGAAGTCGATAGAGCTATTTGATAAACAGAAGAGTGATGTGCCATTCTATCCATCATGGGGAAAAGATTGGGCATTAAAAACACAAGAAATGTGTAAAGTGAAGTAAATTAGATGAGTTTGTAGTAAATTAGTATATGAAAAAAGTAGAAATGAATATTAATTGGCGTAGACATATTGTATTGGCCTGTAGTATATCGGTACTGATCAGTTTGGTTATTTCGTATTTTACTTTTCGTAATAGCGAGTTAAGCTTGGGTGAGCTATTGATAAATTATCGTTTTTTGAAAAATACGTTTTTGTCTTTTGTATTGTCGATGTTGATTTACGCAGCTAATGTATTAACGAGTGCATGGGTGTGTAAGGTAATGGATAAACGAGATGCTAAAAATGAAATAGCTATGAGTAAGATTACTCGTAACGCTGTTTTTTTTGTCAATGGCATTATGACATCTATAGTTTCTTATTACTTATTCTTGGCGCTACTTTTGAATTTATTTTATAGCTTGTCTTTTAAAGCTTTCTTTCTTGGGCAACATTTAAGTTTTGGCAATTTTTTAGGAGCATTGTTATTAAGTACTTTTATTTTGCTTATTGTGTTTACGTTTGCCTATCACGATGAACTTAGGTTGTTAGAATTAAAGAATAGAGAGATGGAGATAGAGCTACAAAAAAGTCAAATAGAAGGGATGAAAGAACAACTGTCTCCCCATTTCTTGTTTAACAATATGAATGTACTCATCAGTACAATCCAAGAAGATCCAGTAAAGGCAGAACAGTTTGCCCGTTCGTTCTCTAAGATATATAGATATGTATTAGAGAAGTTAGACTATCCCTTGTGTAACTTATCTGACGAAGTATCTTTTATAAGAGATTATGTCTATCTACTCAATGTGAGATATGACAATGCAATAGCATTTAGCATTAGTGAAGAGGTGATGAAGTATGATGATGTAGAAGTGCCTACCTTGAGTTTGCAACTATTGATTGAGAATGTAGTAAAGCACAATGTAATTCCTTCGGAGGGAAGTATTAGAGTAGAATTGCGCATAGAAGAAGGAGGGTTAGTACTGTGGAATGAAAAATATGCTAAGCCCAAAGAAGTGTATTCATCTGGACTGGGATTACAGAATTTGTCTAAGCGCAACAAGTTGATGTTGAAGCAAGATATTGAGATAAGTGATTTGGAAGATAGTTTTAGTGTTAGAATTCCTTTAGTTAGAATAGAGAGTTGATGAAAATAGTAATTATAGAAGATGAGAAACCTGCAGCGAGACTGCTGACAAGAGAACTGGAGAAGCTAGGATTTGAGGTACAGCAGATATTGTATTCTGTAGGAGAGGCTATACCTTGGTTGATGCAACATGAGCATCCAGATTTGATATTTGCTGATATACAGTTAGCAGATGGATTATCTTTAGAGATATTCGAGCAAGTAGAGGTTAGGAGCGCTATTATCTTTGTCACAAGTTTTGATCATTATGCGATTAAGGCATTTAAGCTAAATAGCATTGATTATTTATTAAAACCGATAGAGCCAATAGAGTTGTTGGGTGCTATTAATAAATACAAGGCACAACAACGAAGTACAACACAGACAGTAGAGAGCCTCAGACACAGTATAGGGGGGAGTAACTATGCAAAACGGCTGATGATAAAAGTGGGGATGCAGATAAAGATGGTGTTGGTGGATGAGGTAGTATGTTTTTATAGAGAGGATAGAGGGGTGTACATCTCGACAGTGGAAGGTAAGACTCATCTGTTAGATGAGGAGTCTCTAGAGGCTGTTATTAAAACGGTTAGTCCGAAGAAGTTCTTTAGGGTGAATAGATCTCAAGTAGTGAACATCGATTATATAGAGCAGATTATACAATTATCTACTTCTCGGTTAAAACTAACAATGAAGAATTATACAGCTGAGGTGATTGTGAGTAGAGAAAGAGTGAGTGAATTTAAGAGCTGGTTAGCGGAGAATTAATTTGATAGAATTAAAGAGAAGGTCAATAGAGAAGTTGATTTTCTCTTTTTTAATTGTGCTATATCCTAAGTAGAGATTGATTAGTTCGTAGTTAATGTGAAATATATTTAGTGTTTTTTTGATTAAAAGTAGTATTATTAACAAATAAATATTTACATTTATTTTAAATTAACTTAAAAAGTTTTAATAAATGGAGTTTAATAATAGTTTAGATCAAAAGGAACTAATTACCGTTCCTGTAGAGACAAGGTTTCACTTGGAGAAAGCAAGTTCTTATGCTAAGATTGTTGGTATAATAGGAATGATTATTTCTGGTCTCTTCGCTCTTGTTGCTTTAGCATTAATTTTTGGAGGTACATCCATAGCTAGTTTTGTACCTGGTGGAGGAGTATTAGGATTAATAGGAGGAGCCGCAATTATATTTATTGGATTATTTTGCTTGTTACTATTTTGTGCAATGATATTTTTAATGCTAAAAGTCTACAAGTTTTCTACGTTGACAGCATCAAGTATTATGAAAGAAAGTGATGAGGAGCTAGAATTAGGATTAAAAGAACTCAAAACATACTTTATGGGGACAGGTATTCTAATTATTGCTCTGATATTTATCTTTATAGTAGGACTTATCTCTTTTGGAAGTGTACTGTTATCATTAGTAAGTAGTTTTGGAAGAATGTAATTAGTATTAAACGCAAAAAATTAAAGATCATGGAATTTGAAAATAAAAAATTAGCATTTAGTACAAATGCACAGACTTATCTTAAAAGTATAGCAGGGTGGGGAATGTTTATTGCATTGCTTGGTTTTATTAGTGCTGCATTCTCGTTGATAAGTCTTTTCGTTAGTTTTAAAGTAAGTGTTTTAACTGGGATTGTTAGTTTAGCTAGTTTGGTCGTTCAAATACTAGCTACTATAGGACTGTTTACTTTTGCTTCGAAAGTGAAAAAAGGGATAGAGAATAGAGATACTCAAGTAATCGATGCTGCATTTAAAGGAATGGTAACCTATTTCTTGTTCACACTTGTGTCTTTTGCTGTTAGTTTTCTATCTATATTTCTTAGATAAATGATAAGTATTTGTCTTTAAGAATATGTTTTCGTGAATTCAAGTTATAAATGCAACAGTTGCTATTTTGTCTAATTTATCTGCAAAAACTTCATTAGGCGATTTAAAACCAAATCTCTTTCTTGGTCTATTGTTTAAAATATTTACAACTCTATCTATTTGTTGTTGTGTAATTAAATCGAAGTTACTCATTTTCGGGAAATATTGTCTGACTAAACCATTTAAATTTTCATTAGCGCCTCTTTCCCAACTGTGATAAGGTTTTGCAAAATAATAGGCAATCTGTAACGCATTAGCTATATTTTGATGGTTTGCAAACTCTTTTCCATTATCAGAAGTGATTGTATGTAGAAGAGGTTTGTAATCCTTTAATAGCTCTATTGTTTTAGCCTCTATCGCATGAGCTTGTTTAGATTCAACCTTCCCCATTAGTAAAATCCCTGTGGCTCTATCGTTAATAGTTAATAAGGCTCCATTATGATTTTTTCCTATTATCAAATCAATTTCTAAGTCTCCTATTCTTTCTTTTTTGTCAACAATACCAGGTCTTTCATCTATATCTAATCTGTTCGATATTAATCCTCTACTATCTTTATTGCTTCCTCTTTTACGATATTTTTTCCCTTTATTTCGTAGATGCTTATAAAGCTTTCCTCCTTGCTTTTTATCCTTCCAAACGAACTGATAAATACATTCTACTGAAACCATTTCTATCTTCTCTATTTTACATCTTCCTACTATTTGTTCAGGGCTATA